>NZ_JBPZHB010000010.1:64117-394742 GCF_051857545.1 Larkinella fluvii
CGTGCCGGAGGTACGCAACTAAGCCTGTATCGCGTACCTCCGGCACGCCTGGAGTGCTCAGCATACTCATTTGCTATTCACATTACGTGCCGCTGGCACTTAAACAACTGGTAGTAATCCTTTCATTGGTCAGGATGGCGTTGTTCTGGAAAAAGCGGAATGGACTGAACGGTAACTAGCGCAGAATCGATGTTACTTGTGAGAAAGTTGATTCGGTTCGTTCCTGAATCTGCCGGATGTTGTCGAGCATGCCCAGTTGTAACTCGCGCATTTTATCGGCGGGTAAATCTTTCAACGTGGCGTCCGCATGGTGGTGATGTTCGTGTTTGCCGTGTTCGTGGTGGTGTTCGTGCGGCATTCCCGGCACTTCGACCAGGTTTTCTTCCCATTGTTCAAATGCCTTTTTCAGACTGTCGAGCGTCGTAACGGTCGCCAGCGCAACGGGTTCCGAACGGTTTGCCAGCAGGATTTTGAGCGAATCAATTTGCTCGATTTTGGGTTCAATAACCGCCTGAATCTGAGTGGCTTCGTTGTGAAATTTCGCGGCTTCTTCGAGCAAAGGATCTTTTTGGTCCGAACGGGAACAGGCTCCCAGGCTGAAGGCAAGCGGAATGATCAGAGAAAGGGTGCATTTCATGGTGCAGGTTGTTTCAGAGGAGAAGTGGACCGAAATCTACATAAATTGCAACAAGGTTGCAAGATTGTTGCCATTTATAGCAACGGATCAACAGATTCCCGCTCTATTCCCAAACCGGAAACGGATCATTGAACCGGCCCCCGGCTGCCAGATGCATCAGCTCGGGTTCGCTACACAAACACGCCCGCAATTCCTGTGTCACCTGTTCGGCATCCAGATCCTGACCGATGATCACCAGTTCGTTTTGCCGGTCGCCAAATTGTTTGTCCCAACGGGCTTCAATCGCTTTCTGGTTTTCGATGAAACTGGCATAGCGGATTCGCTGGCTGAACGGCATTGACGCCCACCAGACGCCCGCCCGTTCGGCCCGCAGACTGCCGCCGGCCTGGCTAAAATTCAGCGCTTCATCGGGCCGGGACGCCAGCCAGAACAACCCCTTGCTGCGGAAAATGCCCGCCGGAAAATTCTCGCTTAGATACGCCCAAAACCGGGCGGGGTGGAACGGTCGCCGGTCGCGAAAAACGAAGGAGCCAATGCCATATTCTTCCGTTTCGGGCCGGTGGCCTTTGCCGGATTGGTGGTTTTGCAGTTCCTGAATCCAGCCTGCCGATTGCGACGCTTCCTCAAAATCGAACAGGCCGGTGTTCAGAATCCGGGCCGGGTCGATGCGGCCAAACTGGCTCTCGATGAGGTGGGCTTTGGGGTTCAGTTTTTTCAGGATAGCTTTCAGTTCGCCCACCTGATGCGGTTTTAACTGATCGGTTTTGTTGAGAATCAGCACATTGGCAAACTCGATCTGGTCGGTGAGCAGGTTGACGATGGTGCGGGTGTCTGCCTGGTCCTCATTCAGGTTGCGGTCGAAAACCGTTTCGACACTCCCAAAATCGCGCCCGAACTGGCTGGCATCGACCACCGTCACCAATGTATCCAGACGCGAAAACCGGGACAGGTCAACGCGGTTTCGGACATCGACCGAATCGTCGGACTGGAACGTAAACGTTTGCGCCACCGGCAGCGGTTCCGAAATTCCGGACGACTCGATGAGGAGGTAATCGAACCGGTTTTCGGAAGCCAGCCGTTCTACTTCCAGCACCAGATCTTCCCGCAGGGTGCAGCAGATGCAGCCGTTGGACATCTCCACCAGTTTTTCTTCCGTCCGCGACAGGGTGTTTTCATTCCGAACCAGTTGTGCATCGATGTTCACTTCGCTCATGTCGTTGACGATCACGGCTACTTTCAAACCGGCTTTGTTGTGCAGAACGTGGTTGAGTAAGGTGGTTTTACCGGCCCCTAAAAAACCGCTTAAAACCGTAACGGGAAGTCGTTTCATGGTGAATGATTGAATTGAAGAATGGAGGTGATCGTCAGTGCGCGTGGTGGTGTGCGTGAGCGCGCAGGTTGAGCAGGTGAAAGCCAATTAAACCGGCTGAAGCCGTGTAGGCCAGGTATTCAAACGCTTCGTGAACGTCTTCCAGCAACAGGGCTCCGGCGAAAAGACCTAGAAAAAACCATAAGCCGACTTTGACCATCCGCTGGCTGGCCCGGCGCGTGGCAAAATAAACGGCGACAATATTGACTCCGATGAAAACATAATCCAGGCTTAAAAAGCCAATCCGCAACGTTCGATCCGCCAGCAGGCTGGAGGAAATGAGCAGGATGGGTGTGATCAGGCAGTGAATAATGCAAAGCACTGAACCGGTAATGCCGATGTAATCGGCTTTTGAAGAGAAAGTGGCCATAAATTGATGTTGGCTTGTGGTTGGAAATGAACGGCACAAAAGTACGGTATTTTCTGTAAATGCAACAATGTTGCAAAAATGAATTGATAGAGATTTTATTGGGATAGTCCGTAAGAAACCGGCGGGAGCTAAGAAATCCTGAAGTCGGAAATGGGAAAGGAGAGGGTAAGCGGTATATAAAACCGATAATTTTTAAGTTATTGGGCAAAAATTGAAAAACGATTTGTCTTATAGCATTCAACGACATGATTAACACCATTGTGTTTGATTTGGGGGCGGTTTTGATCGACTGGAACCCGCATTACCTGTACGAGAAAATTTTTAAGGAAGACGAAATGCATCATTTTCTGGCGACGGTTTGCACCCCCGCGTGGAACGAAGAACAGGATGGGGGACGGTCGCTGGCCGAAGCCACGCAGGTATTGATTGCGCAGTTTCCAGAGCACGAGGAGAACATCCGGTTTTTCTATGATCGCTGGCCCGAAATGCTGCGGGGCGAAATACCGGGGACGGTGGCACTGCTGAAAACGATCAGGGAGAGTGGGAATTACAAGCTCTATGCGCTGACCAATTGGTCGTCGGAGACGTTTCCGATTGCCCTCGAACGCTTCGAATTTCTGTCCTGGTTTGATGGTATTGTGGTGTCCGGGGATGAAAAAGACCGCAAACCGTTCCCTTCTTTTTACAAAACATTATTGAACCGGTATGCTATCGAGCCATCTGAAGCCCTTTTCATCGATGATAACCTGCGGAATGTAAAAGCTGCGGAAGAACTGGGGATTCACGCCATTCACTTTATAAATCCGGAACAATTGAAAGCCACCTTACTCGCGTTCAACGTGCCGGTTTAACAATCGGCCTTTGGTTTCCTAAACCCTTCCTGTTCAATTATGAAAAAGTACATCGTCGATTTTCTGACGCTGCTATCTTCGTTGGTCCAAATCCGGGTGAATCGAGTACACCCGATGAAAGAAGCTGCTCTTCCGACTCTTTTCTTTTGCCTTATATTGATCGACTTCGCGCAGGCCCAGCTTCCGCCCGTTTTTGAAACCAGCCGCGCCAAAGAAGCCCAAACTGAAGCCACCGTCCGGCGGTTTTTGTCGCCCGTCAACATTCTGTGGCAAACCGGCACCATTCGCAATGCCGAGCGGCTGTTGAAAGTGGGAAACGGGCAGGCGGATTTGTCGGGGAAAGATATGTGTTCGCTCAAGAGTGACGCCAACGGCAAAGCAAGTCTGCTGCTCGACTTTGGGCGGGAATTGCACGGCGGTTTGCAGATCGTGACGGGGCAGTGGAAGGAAAGCAAGCCCATCACCGTCCGGATTCGGTTTGGTGAGTCGGCCAGCGAAGCGATGGCCGACATCGAACCCAAACAGAATGCCACCAATGACCACGCCATTCGGGATCTGACGGTGCAGGTGCCTTGGCTGGGCAAACTGGAAATCGGCAATACCGGTTTTCGCTTCGTTCGGATCGATCTGGTCGATGACAATACGGAGCTGCTGCTGAAGGAGTTGCGGGCCATTTTTGTGTTTCGGGATATTCCGTACCTCGGCTCGTTCCGGAGCAGCGATGAACTGCTGAATAAAATCTGGGCGACCGGCGCGTACACCGTTCACCTGAACATGCAGGATTACCTCTGGGACGGCATCAAGCGCGACCGGCTGGTGTGGGTGGGGGATATGCACCCCGAAGTGGCGACCATCAACGCCGTCTTTGGCTACAACGAGGTGGTGCCGAAAAGTCTCGATCTGGCGCGGGACATTACGCCCCTGCCCGGGTGGATGAACGGCATCAGCACCTATTCGATGTGGTGGATTCTGATTCAGAAAGACTGGTATTTGCAAAACGGCAACCTCGACTATCTGAAACAGCAGAAGGAGTATCTGGTAAAACTGGTGGATTTACTGATCCAGAAAATTGACGACAAGAACAGCGAAACGCTGGACGGAACCCGGTTTCTGGACTGGCCGTCGAGCGAAAATCCGAAAGGTATTCACGCCGGCTTGCAGTCGATGCTCGTGCTGTCGCTGAATGCCGCCGGGGATTTGAGCCGCATTCTGAACGACGGAGCCACGGCCAGGAAATGTGCTGATGCGGTCGCCCGGCTGAAGCAGTACGTTCCCGATCCCAACGACTCCAAACAGGGGGCGGCTTTGCTCGCGCTCTCCGGGTTGATGCCCGCCGAAAAAGCCAATAAGGACGTACTGGCAGTAAACGGTGCGCGCAACTTCTCGACATTTTACGGCTATTACATGCTTCAGGCGCAGGCCAAAGCGGGTGATTACAAAACCGCCCTCGCCAACATCCGCGAATTCTGGGGCGGGATGCTCAAGCTCGGGGCGACGACGTTCTGGGAAGATTTCAACCTGGATTGGGTGAAAAATGCCGGGCGCATCGACGAACTGGTGAAGGAAGGTCAAAAAGACATTCACGGCGACTGTGGGGCCTATTGCTACGTCGGGTTCCGGCACAGTCTGGCCCACGGCTGGGCGTCCGGCCCCACGCCCTGGCTGACAGAACACGTATTGGGTATCAAGGTGGTGGAGCCAGGTTGCAAAGCCATCAAAATCGAACCGCATCTGGAGGATTTAACCTTCGCCGAAGGAACCTTCCCCACGCCGTACGGGATTGTGAAGGTGAAGCACACCAAACTGGCGGGCGGCAAAATTCAGACGGAGGTGAGCGGGCCAAAGGAGGTCCGCATTATTCGGTAGCGTAACGAACTGTCAATCGCAATCCGCCAATCCAAACGTATTCACCCGCTTCGTGTTGCCTTCTTCAACCGTCTGCGAAACCGCATAGTTGTGGTTGTTTTTCACCACGTTGGTGATCTGGAACGTCTTGTGAGCGGTTATTTTTCCCGATTCGTCAAACTCGTCGCTTTCAAATCCCTTCAGGATGGTTTTCTTCCAGGGGTAGAGATTAAAAACATCAAACGGTAAACCCCGTTTGGCCAGCAGCGCTTCGGGACTTTGGGTAGAGGAATCGTAGACGTGGGCTTCCGCATAGTATTTGGTTCCGTCTTCCAGATACTGGTAGGTGCTGTTTCCGTTCGCGTCGTACGAAAAGACTTTTTCAAACGTAGGCTCGTCCTGACTCGTCGGAACGCCCTTGAAGCGCAGGATGCGCCCCTCGGCATCGTACTGGATGGTGGTGGTCAGGATGGTTTGGGTGCCAACGAGGTCTTGGATTTCCGTGAGTTTACCGTCGGTCCAGCGGCATTTCAGGCCACTGCCAATGCCCCAGTCGGTGAGTTGGTCGGGTGTTTTTCCGTCAACGGTAATCGTTGCGCCGGTTATCTGATTTGCGCTGTTGTAAGCGAAGGAATAGACGTATACATGCTCGGTACTGCCGCCGGTCGGCCCCTTGAAGTTGACAGTCAACTGGCTGATGTAGCCAGCCGCGTTGTAGGTGTACTGGTGTTTGTTGCCGTTGCCACGGTCGATGGCGGTCAGTTTGCAACGCGTTTCGGCCGGTGCGTCGACCTCCGATTTTTTGCAGTGGGTTAAACTCAGCAGGGTGAAGCCCAGCAGCAGGGTGTTCAATACGGTTTTCATGAAAAACGAGAAAGGCTGGTGTGAATGACAGTAATTGTCACAAACCTATCGGGGCCGCGCCAGTTGGCCATGGCAGTTTATACGAAAAGACGGGAACGGTATTTGAAGCGGTTTTTTTGCGATGTGACCCGGCGAGTCACGAAAAGGAGCGTAGGTGATATTTGTCACGGAACCGGTTTTTTTTAACCCGTAGTTTTGACCCATCAACTTAAAAAACGCATTTTCATGATGAATCTCATAAAAAGTCTGTTCGGCACGTCCGACACCAGCCAGTTTGACGAAATCCGCTCGCAGGGTGCCCTGATCATCGACGTTCGCTCGCCGGGCGAGTTTGCCGGTGGTCATGTGGCGGGGGCGGTCAACATTCCCCTCGACCAGCTCGAATCCAAACTCAGCACAATCAAAGGCTACCAGAAACCCCTGATTCTGTGTTGTGCATCCGGGATGCGCAGCGCCCGCGCCAAAGCCATCCTGCGGGGTAAAGGCATTGAAAATCTGCACGATGCCGGTAGCTGGCGGAATTTGTAGGAACTGGCACTGACGGAAACCGCCCGAACCGGTCACCCGGTTTTGGGCGACCCGAAATCGCTTTTGGTCGTTTCTGCGTATATATGTTGCTGTTAACCCAAGCGACGTATGAAACGCCTTTTTTCTCTGTCTATCCTATTTTTTCTGCTGATTCACGCCGGTTTTGCCCAAAAAGCCACCAGCACCGTTCAGGCCATTCGCTACATCAAACTCGCCAACACGCTTCGGGCGCTGGACAAACCGCAGGACGCCATCAGCCTGCTGGAGAGGGCGTTACCGGCCGTTCGGGGCACCAATCCCTATTGGGAAGCTTTTGCCTGCGAGCTGCTGGGACTGGCCCATTACGAAAATAACAACAGCGAAAACGCCGACTATTACCTGAAAATCGCCCGGAGCCGCTACGAGAAGCTGCGGTATGTCGCCAGTGCCTGGGGCGTCAATGAACTGATTCGGGATATTTCCGGCAAAAACCTGTATGCCGGTATTCAGTTTGGCGCTTCGGATGTGAAGCTGGCGATTTTCAAAACGCAGTACGAAAGCGATTTTTACGAAAAAGATATCAAAACCCGGTTTGAGGTTCCCAACGTTAGTTTTGTGGCCGATGCCTCGAAGTCGCTGGAAGCCGGGCAGAATGCGTTGAAAGTCTGTCTCGATACCATCAGCCGCTACAACATTCCGAATGAACGGATTTTCATTGTGTTCAGCAACGAAATGAAGGAGGGGCTGGCCAAGACCCCGGCGACGAAAAAGATGCTCTACGACCAGTTGTCGCGGGCGTTGCCGACGGGCAATCTGCGCATCGACACCACACTTTCCATCGACCGCGAAGCCGAACTCTTCACTGTCGGGTCCATTCCCCGAAAAGTCTGGCCGACGACCTCATCGCTCAACATTGGAAATGACGTGACCGTGGGCGGTTATTTCGATGCCGACAAAACGTTTCACCCGATTGAAATGCCGGTGGGAATGAACACACTGGTGAGCCAGATTGAAAGCAAGCGTTCGCTGAACACGGACGCGTTTAAAAAGGAAGCGCAACGGGTCATCAAAACCGTGGCGGATACGGCCCTGGCACCCCGTTTCAAAACCAGTGGTGCAGGACTGCAACAACGCCGGACGGTGGGGCTGGGGGGCGATGTGGCCTGGGCACTGGTGACGTACCTGCACCCCGAAAAAACCGGTACCACGGCAGTTGCCATTTCACTGGATGACGTGGAGCGGTTCAAAAAAGGGGTGATGGACGATTACCAGGCCTTGACTCACCCCAATGTGAAAGACATCACCGACACAGCTCTTCGCACCAAAGCCGAGCAGGAAATCAGCACGGTTCGGGATCAACTGAGTGAAAAGCAGCTCATTGCCGGGGCGTTGTGGCTCGAATCGATCATGAAAACCTATTCGACGCCCTCGGCTCCGAAGCGGTTTGTGTTCATCCGAAACTCGGACATTGGCTGGGTGACCGGCAAGTTCCTGGAGACCATCAGTGGCGAATACGAATCGACCATTGCCAAAGGCGCGTTGTATACCCGGTAAGCGCTGTTTGTGGTTAAATAGTGTGTTTAATAGTCCTGTTTCGGCACATTTGCGTATATTCAAACGCAAATGTGCTTTTTTTTGAACTGCCAAAACCCAATAAACCCCATGCATTCCAATCGTCGCGACTTTATCAAGGGATTGTCAGCCGCTTCGGCGCTGGTGGCTACCCAGAGTGTCGCCAAGCCTTTCAATATCATACGGGATCTGAAAAAGGTCAGCCCCAACGACAAGATCCGGATTGCCACCATCGGCATGGGGATTCAGGGGAATTTCGACACCCAGGCGGCTTTGCGCAACCCGGATGTGGAACTGGTGGCCGTAGCTGATCTCTACTCCGGGCGGCTCGAACACGCACGGACGGCTTTCGGGCAACAGGTCTATACGACGCGGGATTACCGTGAGATTCTGGCCCGCAAAGACGTGGATGCCGTTCTGGTGGTCACGCCCGACCATTGGCACGACCACATTACGATTGCCGCCCTGAAAGCCGGGAAACACGTCTATTGCGAAAAACCGATGGTCCAGCACCTCAACGAAGGCAAAGCCGTAATCGATGCCTGGAAAAAATCGGGAAAAACCATGCAGGTCGGTAGCCAGCGCATCAGCAGTGCGTCGTTTAAGGAAGCCAAGCGACTGATCGAGGCCGGTGAAATCGGGCAGATCAACTACATCGAATCCAACAGCGACCGCTTCAACGCCATCGGTGCCTGGAACTACTCCGTACCGCCCGATGCCTCACCGCAGACCGTCGACTGGGACCGGTTTCTGGGCGATGCGCCGAAACGTCCGTTCGACCCGATCCGGTTTTTCCGCTGGCGGAACTTCAAGGATTACGGCACCGGTGTGGCCGGCGACCTGTTCATTCACCTGATTACGGGCGTTCATTACGTGACCAACACGCTGGGGCCGACGCGGGTGTATTCGTCGGGCAACCTGGCCTACTGGAAGGAAAACCGGGATGTGCCGGATATCATGACGAGCATCATGGACTACCCGAAAACGGAGCAACACGAAGCGTTTCAGATGGTTTTGCGCGTCAACTTTGCCAATGCCGGCAAAATCAGCAACGTGACCCGGATCATTGGCAACGAAGGCACGGTCGAGTTTTCGGAGAACAACCTGATTCTGACCAGGAAAAAACTGCCGATTGCGCCGGGCTACGGGAATTACGACAGCTTCTTTACATTCACGGAGGATGTGCAGAAGAAATTTGTGGAGCAATACGACGCCAAATACCCGCCCGAAACCCGCACCGCCGAACCGGTAAAAGAAATTAAATTCGAAGCGCCGAAAGACGACGACGCCCACGCCAAACACTTCGCAGATTTCTTTACGAACATGCGGGCGGGTAGTCAGGGAACCATCGAGGACCCGGTTTTCGGGTTCCGCGCGGCCGCTCCGGTGCTGGCCTGCAACGAGAGTTATTTCGAGAACAAAGTCGTGCATTGGGACCCGGTGACGATGACGCAGAAATACCCCGATGGGGCGAAAAGCAAGAAACCGTCGACGGGAAAGAAACCCGTTAGCCCGGCAAAAAAAGCCGTGACCGTCGCGAAGAAATCGTAACCTTTTACGATTTTCAGTAGCTGATCCATACATTTTTGACCCGTTAGGGTCACCACAGCGCAGCGTCGGTCGAAATTGTTTCCCATATGCGGCTACGTGTGCCGTCAGGTACATAACCATTGTGTACCTGACGGCACATGGGCACGCTAGGACCGGTTTTTTCTACCGATGCTGCGCTGTGGTGACCCTAACGGGTCAAAAAAACGGGTTAAATAATCTTATTTTGCGCTGAAAATAATCCTGAATTCACGTTAAAAACGCTCCGCTAACCGAACCTTGGATCGATGAATATGGGTAATCTGTTTGCGGCCATTCCGGACTCGCTGCCTGACGAACATTTTGAGGAGCTGATGGCGGAGAAAGGCATCAAAATCGAACGCATTGTCTCCAAAGGGCATGCTTCACCGGACGGTTTCTGGTACGATCAGCCGGAGAACGAATGGGTGTTAGTCGTGCGGGGAGCGGCCCGGCTGCGGATCGAGGGCGTTGACGAACCCATTGAACTAACCGCCGGAACCTACATCAACCTGCCCGCGCACGTCAAACACCGGGTCGACTGGACGAAAGAAGACGAAGAAACCATCTGGCTGGCGGTTTTCTATTAACTTCAATAGCATAGTCCGTAAACACCTAAAGATGAGGGTAAATAAGCCACAGAGCGGCAACGATCAGCGTCTCCAGGATCCAGATCCGGAGGTTGTTTCTTTCCAGCACCCGACGAATTAAAAAATGCATTCCGGCGAAACCCAGGGCAATGGGAATGCCGAAAAAAAACTGGAGAATGTTGTTTTCCTGACCGGTGTTCACAATCCCGTAGACGATCATGACCACCCCGATCAGCGCCATCAGCATGAGTGGCGTCACAATACTGATTACCTTCGATAAAAACATTTATTTTCCCCGGCCCGGTGTCAGGCCCAACTGCTCGTTGTAATAGCGGACCGTTTGAATTACCGAAGGTAAGTTGCTGGGCTTATCCTGCGTGTCCCGCTCAATAATAATATGGCCCGTAAAGTGCTGCCGCTGTAATTCCTTAAAAACTTCCGGGAAATTGATGACGCCCGTACCAACCGGCACATCCTTCAGTTTCGGGTCGTTGTAGGCGGCAATGTCTTTCAAATGCAGGGCAATCAGGTGACCTTCCAGCTTTTTCAGCCCCTCGACCGGGTTGATGCCGCTTTTGGGCCAGTGGCCAATGTCCGCGCAAACTTTGAAATTGGGATGGTTTTTGAGAGCCGCTAACACCGAATCCGGATGCCAGTAGGCACTCACACCCTTCCAGTGGTTGTGGAGAGCGACTTTCAGGCCGTATACACCCGCCAGACTGTCCACGCTATCCCACAGATCCACCGGCGGTTCTGCCGTGACGTACTTCACATTCAATTTTTTGGCTAATTCAAATTCGTGCGTCCATTTATCGATGGTTTTGCCGCCGGTCAAATAAATGGATTCCATCAACAGCCCTTTGTCGGTGACCTGCTGCTTGAGTTTGGCAATGCCCGACCACGACAGATTCATGAGGAGCGAATCCCGGAGATCGGCTCCGGCCCGACCAAAAGTGTAGCCTTCCACAAATTTCAGACCCGCGCTGTCTGCTTTGGCGAGTTGTACGGGAAACGGAAACGGATTGAACGTATAGAGAGCAACGCCCAGTTTCCAGTTTTTGGGTCCGGCATATCCCGCAGCGGATTTAGGAGCCCGGTTTGCGGTTTTAGCGGTTACTTTCTTTTGATCCTGCGCCGACAGGTTCACCGAAACCAGCAGCCAGAGCGCCAGAAAGAAAAAACCGGTCAATTGGTTTGGTAGTGGGCGTAGCGATTGAGGGCGCGGGAAGGCAAGTGGTTTCATGGTCGGTAAATTGGGGTTAGGGGAACAAGGTACGAAAGGATTGGTGATTGGAAGAGCTTCGTCCGGATAAATCAAAAGGCTGACCGCTTGCGGGGCCAGCCTTTCGGGGTGGATATAATCAGTCTGGGGTGTTACCGCATTGAATTGTCGATGCGGTTTTACTGAAAGGCAATCAGTCGGGGCGTGGCCGTCACCGGTGGCGTAGTGGCCAGTGTTAATTCCTGCGTGGTGGTTTCTACGCCGTTGGTGATGGAGACCTGATAGACGCCGTCGGGCAGGTTGCGGACGTCCAGTTGCAGCCGGGCGTTTTGGCGGTTTTTCCCAATTTGCTTGCTGAATACCTCGGCCCCCGCCCGATTGACGATCCGAACCTCGACGGCCCCGCCGGTTTGTTTATTCAACGCAATCCGGAGTTTGCCTTCGGTGGTGGTATACATGCCACTCTGAAAAGCGACCGGTTTTTTGGGATGAACGAAGGACATGTAGACATCAGCCTTTGCAAACGAGATACTGGTCAAGGTCATCAGAAAGGCAACGAGCAGGGATTTGGAGAGCGTTTTCATGGCGTATGAAGTTTTTGTTTTGGTCCGTTTGAATGAATCAAAGGTCCGCTTCAACGCCTGAAAAGGCTGTCACAAATGAGTCAATCCCTGCTACTTTTGGGATCGACAAAGGAGCAAAAATTCCGGTAGTTTGAGGTCGGTTTTACTGTCCCTGCACTACGGCTTCGTAAAACCGGTCCAGAATCAGCGCCCGGACGTTCAGACTGGGCTTGCCGTAGGTTTTGGAATCGTCGGGATACACCCGGTTGGTCAGGCAAATGTAGACCAGGTTATACTTCGGATCAACCCAGACGTAGGTGCCGGTATAACCGCTGTGTCCGTAGGCCAGCGGAGACGGATACGCCTTGGGGCCTTGTTTGGGATTCGGTGCTTTGGCAAAACCGTATCCACGGGCGCTGGTTTTCGATTGTTCCGCCGTGAAGAGATCCACCGTAGCGGGCTGGATGTAGGTGCGACCGCCGTAAGAACCCTTATTCAGATACATCTGGTAAAGAATGGCCAGATCGTTGGCGTTGGCAAACAGCCCGGCATGGCCTTCGACACCTCCCGCCATGGCCGCACCCGGATCGTTGACGTAGCCCTGCACGCGCATGTTGCGAAACCAGTTGTCGTTTTCGGTGGTCGGAACAATGCGGGAGCGGGGAAAGCGGTTTCGGGGCAAATAGCCCGTCGACGTCATGCCCAGCGGCCGGTAAAACGCATCCTGCACAAACTCGTCGAGCTTTTGGTGAGAAACCGTTTCGATGACTTCCTTCATCATGTACATGCTGACATCACTGTACACGAATTTCCCCCGCGTCCCGCCTTTGGACTGCAAGGTGACGGGCCACATGACCTCTTCGAAATAATTGGCCCGGAGGAAAAACCGGTCGGCTACTTTGGTCGGATAGGCCGCCGAGGAGTCGAAGCTGAGATCCAGCGGTTTGAGTTGTTCGTAGAATTTGATGTACGGCGTATACCCCGCTTCATGGAGCAGGGCCTCCCGGACGGTGACCGTCGCTTTATCCGGGATCGTCCGGGTTCGGGCCACGTAGGTACTGATGGGCGTTTTCAGATCCAGCGCCTTTTGATCCAGCAGCCGCATAACCGCCGGGGTGGTCGCGCTGACCTTCGTGACCGAAGCGAGGTCGAACAGATCATCGGGTTTCGTTACGGCATCCCGCGCGTAGGTATGATGTCCATACGCCTTGTGAAAGATGACTTTGCCGTCTTTGGCCAGCAAAACCACCGCGCCGGGGGTCACGTGGTCGGCAATGGCTACGGCCATCAGCGAGTCAATCGCCTTCAGACGTTTACTGCTCACCGTTACAGCCTCCGGGACCGAATATCCCAGCCGGATTTTGGGCGTCGAATACCCGCTGCCTGCTTTGAAAAGGGTGCTAAACGTGGTTTCAAGGCGATTGGCAGAAGCCATACCGCCAAAAAGGACCTGGGCTGCGGCTGACGCACCCTCGGCGGTATTGGCCGGATACCAGAGGATGGGACAGCGCAGGGATTCCAGCCCGGCGAGGTTTTTTCCGCTTCCGGTCAGCACCACTACGACCTTGTTGATGGCCTGCTGATCGGCAATGAAATTCAGCAGTTTCGGGCCAAAGGGCGACGAATCGGATAAGGTGATGACGACCAGGTTGTACAGTTTTAGCCGGTCATGGAGGTCAAACAAAACGGAATCGGTCGGAGCCGCACCGAGTGAAAAACTGGTAACCGGGCTGTATTTGGCCGCCAGACTATCAAAAACCGCCTGCTGGGCGTAGCGACCATTCACAATGGCGGTTTTCACGTTCAGAAGGTCAGTGACCGGCACCAGTCCCGATGGGTTGTTGAGCACGACCACCTGTTTCTCAGCCTGTTGGATCGCAGCAAGGTTCGCGGGTGTGGAAAGCGGTTGGGCCAAAGCCGTGCTACAGTACAGCAGCAGAAGGAGATTCCAGATCGACGGTTTCATACGGATTGGCAAGTAACGAGATTGGGGCCGGTTTTACAAACGACTTCTTAATCCAATCCTATCGTGCTGCCTCAATGTCTATTTACTGCTAAAATAAATAAACCCTGGCCTTTGCAGATCAGGGTTTATTGGATGGAGCCTGCATTGGTTTTGATTCGGTTGCTCAAAGAATCCTCGCTTTCGATTCTCCTCAAACCAACTCCTCACCCATTACCGGATCCGAAAATCCTTCCTTTCCGGTTTCAACCCGACCGGCATACCGCTTCTCGAAAACCGGATAACCCTCAACGTTTACGCTGAAATCGTACCAGCCGAAGCTACGGCTCAGATCCAGAATCAGGCTGATCCGGCTTCCTTTCGAACCGGCTGCGGCCAGGTTTTTGGTCTGGCTGCCGGTTTGGTAGGCGTTGTCTTTCACGTCGATGGTGTAGGCCCGGGCCGGATCGAGGTTGGTGATGTTGAGTTCAACCGAACCGGTGAGCGTGTTGGCCTGCGGGGCCGTACGCTGGTAGTCGCACTGAACCGCAACCCGTGGATCGTTGCCGGTGCCGATGAACTCGCGGAAAAAACCGTTGGGGCCATTGACCCGGAACTGGTAGGTCTCGTTCCCGAATTCCCGGATGTCCCAGCGGTCGTTCAGGCGGTCTCCGGCGGCTACGGCATAATTCCGAACCTGCACATCGCGCTCGGCATTTTCGTTTTCCGACACGAAGTTATTCAGCGCATACACCGTGAAGGGCGAACCCGCCGACTTCGCGCCAAAAACGTCATTTCCAGCTTTCAGCATGATGTCAAACGCTTTTTGGTCCGGATCGAACTGTCCATCGGCGTATAATTCGTACGGAATCGCCAGGGACGACCGCAGGCCTTTCTCCTGCTTTGGCATGAGCGGAGACGTGTAGGGAGCCTTTTTGATTTTGTTGATTTCGTCGGTCGTCAGCACCTTGAAATCAGACGGCAACTCCTTAAACTGGGCTTTGTGAATGCTTTCGACAAACTCGTTTTTCTCCACAAAAGCCGGCATCGGTATTTTCTCGCCTTTGTAGGGCCGGAACACCGAGGTCAAATCCCCGCAAACCGTCCGACGCCAGGCACTGATGTTCGACTCTTCGATTTTCTTACCGGTTTTCTTGCTCAGAAACACTTCCAGAAACTGGAGAATGGACGTGTGATCGAAGACCTCCGACGACACCTTGCCGCCCCGGCTCCAGGGCGACGCAATCACGAGCGGCACGCGGTACCCCAACCCGATGGCACCAGCCCGGGCTTCTTTCCGGGCGTTCGGACTTTTGCGTTGCAACTCCTGCTCCATATAGACGTGCTCGACGCTGGTGTCGATGCCTTTGGAGACTTTGCCGGTTTCGGGCTTGTCGGGATGGGGAGCTACAAACGGTGGAACGTGGTCGAAATAACCGTCGTTTTCGTCGTAGCACAAAATGAAAACCGTCTTTTTCCAGACATCCGGATTTTGGGTCAAGATGTCGAGCATTTCGGAAATGTACCACGCTCCGTACCAGGCCGCGCCCGGGTGATCGGAGTAGTTTTCGGGGGCCACCACCCACGAAACCGTCGGCAGCGTGCGGTTTTTTACATCCGTCCGAAACTGGTGCAACACATCGCCTTTCGGAATTTCAACTTCCCGTTCCGTGCTGCCGTCGTGGTATTTCAGCTTCGTCAGTTCGTGGTAATGCGGATCATTTTTATTGGTCGTAAAGGCTTTCTCGTGCAGGTTTTTCTCCCGCTGCGACAACTTGGCGTAGTTTTCCCGACTGTATTTAACCTGGTGTTCCCGGCCCATTTTCAATTCCTGTTCTTTCCGGCTCAGTTCCCGCTTCAATTTGGGGAGTTCGCTGGCGGTTTCGGGCAACGCATTGATTTTGGCGGTCAAGGCCTGGATTTCGCCGGGCAGTTCAGGCAGTTTTTTGGTCAAATAACGCTGATAGGCTTCCGAGAAACCAACGTTGTACTGTTCGAACCACTCGATGGGATTGTCGGTAAAATTGGCCAGCCAGCCTTCTTCTTCACCTTCAAAGCCGACGGGTAAACTCAGTTCGTTCTGGTAAATTCGCCACGAGATGCCGTTTTCTTCCAGCCGCTCGGGGAAGGTTTTCCAGTGGGCCGGATCGTCGTAATCGACGTCCTCATTCCGGACGTTGGCTTTCACATTCCGGTCAGGTTTTTCCCGGATGGTGCCGGTCCAGAGGTAAAGCCGGTTGGGCGTGGTGCCGGTCAGGGACGAACAAAAATTCTGATCGCAAACCGTAAAGGCGTCGGCCAGGGCGTAGTAAAACGGAATGTCCTGCCGGTTGTAATAGCCCATTGTCAAGGGCATTTTGGCATATTCTTTCCGGCCCGACTGTTTGGAATCCAGCCACTTGTCGTATTTTCCGTCGTTGCGGGCATCCACCTGATTGGTCCAGGAGTGGGGGAGCGAACTCATCCAGGTGGCTTTGGTGTCTTTCAGATTCAGCCGGAAGGGAGCGTAGGTTTCACCGGCGGCATTGGTCTGGAGCCAAACCGGGTTTTTGTTGGGGAGCGTAATCGCCCGCGGATCGTTGAAGCCCCGAACGCCCCGCAGCGACCCGTAGCAATGGTCGAAGGAGCGGTTTTCCTGCATCAAAATAACAATGTGTTCGGCATCCTGAAAGGTACTGCCCGGCTGGGGGTCGATGGCGAGGGCTTTCTGGATCGAGTCGGGGAGAACCTGAAACAGGCTCGTGCCACCGGCTAGCAAAGCGGCTTTTTTGAGAAATTCTCTTCTGCTGTCCGTCATTTCGGGTTGAAAGTTGTAGGTTAGTAAAGATACTTTTTTTTCGCTCCGAAATGATAAAAAGCCGCTCTATTTAACAGTATGATAACTTTTCCATATTTACCGATCGCGTTTGAGTGGGGCTTTTTCGATCCCGGGATCCGGTTTAGCGCGCGTTCGACGGTTTCAAAAAAAACAAACCTTTTTTGGCACACCCGGTTACTACTTTTTTCAACGAACAGGCAGTAATCATGATTAGAAAAGGAGATCGGGTGCGCTGGAAATACGCCAGCGGTCATGCCAAAGGCAAGGTGGTGGAAGTCCACCAAGAGGAAATTGAAAAGACCATCAAAGGATCAAAGATCAAGCGAAACGGCTCCGAAGACAATCCGGCGCTGGTGATCGAACAGGAGGACAAACAGACGGTTTTGAAACTACAAAGTGAAGTAGAAAAGATTCACAACTGACGAATGTCGCCAGGATACGGGGTGATCAGGTTGGTTTTTGAGTAAGTTTGTACTGCATATATTCCACAATCCTTCATGCAACGCCGAACGTTTCTTCAAAATACCGGGCTTTTGGCCGCAGCCGTGACCACTTCCGGCCCGGCGGTTTTAGCCGCGTCGTCCGCTCCGGTGGCCAAAAATAAACTGCCGAAATGGAAAGGCTTTAACCTGCTGGATTTCTTTTCACCCAATCCGGCGCAGGGCCGGAAGCCGACCGCCGAAGAGCACTTCAAATGGATGCGCGACTGGGGTTTCGATTTTGTCCGGCTGCCGATGGCCTATCCGGCCTATCTGAAATTCGACCGGAGCCGCAACATTACGCCCGACGAGGTCTACCAGATCGACGAGTCGGCCGTGGATCGGATCGACAAGCTGGTGGCGATGGCCCACAAACACAACCTTCACGTCAGCCTGAACCTGCACCGCGCACCGGGCTACTGTGTCAACGCCGGTTTTCACGAACCCTACAACCTCTGGACCGATCAGCCCGCGCAGGATGCGTTTAATTTCCACTGGAACTTCTGGGCGAAACGGTACAAAAACGTCTCTTCTCAAAAAATCAGCTTCGATTTGCTGAACGAGCCGAGTATGCGGGAAGACATGAACGACCAGCTTTCCAAACGCAGTTCGGTGCCGGGTGCCGTATACCGGAAAGTGGCGCTGGCGGCTCTGGAAGCCATTCGCAAAGAAAACCCGAAACACCTGGTGATTGCCGATGGCAACGACGTGGGCTCGTCGGTGATTCCCGAAATCACCGATCTGGACATTGCGCAGAGTTGCCGGGGCTACAATCCGGGCATTATTTCGCACTACAAAGCCCCTTGGGCCAACAAAGATCCCGAGAATCTGCCGCTGCCGAAGTGGCCGGGACAGGTGGGCGATAAATACCTGAGCCGGGCGATGCTGGAAACGTTTTACAAACCGTGGATAGAACTGGTTAACAAGGGTGTCGGCGTGCATTGTGGCGAATGTGGTGCCTGGAACAAAACCCCGCACGACGTTTTTCTGGCCTGGTTTGGCGATGTGCTCGACATTCTGACGAGCAACGGCATCGGTTTTGCGCTCTGGGAATTCAGCGGAGATTTTGGGGTACTGGATTCCAAACGGGCCGACGTGGCATATGAAGACTGGCACGGTCATAAACTGGACCGGAAATTATTGAACCTGCTGGCGAAGTATTGATGAGCGAGGAACAACCGGTTTTGGAAGTGCCCAATGAGCGAAAACCGCTCGAAATTTTGTATCAGTCTCCTGATCTGGTGGCGATTAACAAACCGCACGGACTGCTGGTACACCGGTCGATGATCGCCAGTGACGCCAGCGAATTTGCCGTTCAACTCCTGCGCGATCAATTGGGGCAGCGGGTCTATCCGGTTCATCGGCTGGATCGTAAAACCGGGGGCGTTCTGCTCTTTGCGCTGAATGAAGCCCTGAATTCCGCCATGCAGCAGCAGTTTGCCGAAGGGAAGGTACACAAAACCTACCGGGCCATTGTGCGGGGATATACCGACGACAAACTGGAAATCGACTATCCGCTCCGGCGCGACGACGGAATCGTTCAAGAGGCTTTTACCAGACTAAAAACGCTTCAACGGACCGAAGTGGCACTGCCGTTTGGGAAACACGCCACCTCACGCTATTCATTGGTCGAACTGAAACCCACAACCGGCCGGTTTCACCAGCTCCGAAAGCACCTGGCGCACATTTTCCACCCGATCATTGGCGACCGGCCCCACGGCTGCAACAAACAGAACAAACTGTTTAAGGAGCATTTCGGGATGGAAACCATGCTGTTACACGCGCTGGAAATCCGGTTTCAACACCCGGTTTCGAACGAAGAAAGTATCATTTCGGCCCCGCTACAAACCGAATTTGAGCGGATGCTGACGGTTTTGTTTGGGATGGCTGAATTGGAAAAAACGCTTACTCAAACACTTTAAACCGCTCATGGGCCTGCCGTTCCAGCGATTCGCGGTGGTCGGGGTGGGCGATGTTGATGAGCGCCCGGGCGCGTTGGCGGAGGTTTTTGCCGTACAGATACGCCACCCCGTATTCGGTCACTATGTAGTGAACGTGGGCGCGGGTGGTCGTCACGCCAGCGCCTTCTTTCAGGAACGGCACAATCTTGCTTTCACCATATTTCGTTACGGAGGGCAGGGCAATGATCGGTTTTCCTCCTTCCGAGAGGGAAGCTCCCCGCACAAAATCCATCTGCCCGCCGACCCCGGAATACTGGTAGGTCCCAATCGTATCGGCACACACCTGACCCGTCAAATCCACCTCAATGGCGCTGTTGATGGCGGTCACTTTCGGATTCCGGCGAATGATGGCCGTATCGTTGGTGTAGGTCACTTCTTTCATCACCACGGCGGGGTTGTCGTCGATGAAATCGTATAACCGGCGCGTTCCCATCGCGAAACAGGAGACCAGCTTATACGGAATGGCTTTCTTGAGTTCGTTGGTAATGACGCCCCGCTCGACCAGATCAATGACGCCGTCGGAGAACATTTCGGTATGGATTCCCAGTTTCTGGTGGTAAATCAACTCGGCCAGCACCGCGTTCGGAATCCCGCCGATGCCCATTTGCAGCGTGGCACCGTCTTCCACCAGCTCAGCCACAAACCGGCCAATTTTCTGCTCGGTTTCCGATGCCGGTTTCAGCGGCATTTCGTACAAGGGATCGTCGCATTCGACGGCCGCGTGGATCGTTTTGACGTGGATAATGCCGTCGCCGTGGGTCCGCGGAACGTTCGGATTGATCTGGGCGATCACGTATTTGGCTGATTTAACGGCGCTTAATGAAATGTCTACCGAAGGGCCGAGCGAACAAAAACCGTGTTGATCGGGGGGCGAAACCTGAATCAGGGCGACATCGAGGGGCAGAATATGGCGTTGGAACAGCAACGGAATTTCACTCAGAAAAATCGGAACGTAATCGGCAATCCCGGCATTGACCTGCTTGCGCATGTTGGCCCCGATGAAAAACGAGTTTGGCCTGAAAATCCCGGCGTACTGCTCTTCGCAATACGGCAGATGACCTTCCGTGTGCATGTGACACACTTCAATGTCACGCAGCCCGGCAGCAGAAGCCCGCCCGACCATGGCCGCAATCAGGCGGTGGGGCGTTTGGGCAACGCTGTGAACAAACACCCGATTGCCGGATTGAATAACTTCGACGGCCTGCTCCGGGCTAACAATGGGAACCAGATTATGCATGGTATGGAAACGAAATGACGAGTGATCGGATTATTTTTTTACAAACCTACCGCCTGAATCGGATGGATTTTGTGAGTAAAATCATCTTTTTTTGAAACCATACTCGTATCATCTTTTTGGATGCAAATTTGATGGAAGGATACGGTTCATGAAATTGCCGGCAAAAATCAACTAATTTTAGGCTTTCCGGGTCTGGAAAATAGCTTCCCTTCTGATTGTCATGCGAAAAGGTACGAAACTCTACAGCATAGTATTCAACAAGTGTCCGTACTGTCACGAAGGAGACTTCTTTGTAACCAAAAGTGCGTTTAATCTGAAGAAATTCGATCAGATGCACAAGAACTGCTCTGTATGTGGCCAGAGTTTCGAGCCTGAACCCGGTTTTTATACCGGCTCGCTCTATATCAGTTATTCGTTTTACGTGGCCTGGATCATCACCACCTTCGTGTTGGTTGGCGTTTTGTTGGAAGTTGATGTAATTGCTTATCTGTGGGGACTCATACCGTCACTGATTATCCTGACGCCGTTTTTCTTCCGTTTAGCGCGTCGTGTCTGGATTAATATCTTCGTGAAATACCGCCCGTTTTCGAAAAACCAGAACGACGTAATCCGTTAAAATTCCCAGCGGTAATTCAGAATCGGAATCAACCCCAACTGGTATTTCTGGACAACTTTTCCCTGAAAAGCATCGAAGTAGCTGTAAAAAGCATTTTGTGCGTTGGTCAGGTTCTGCAAATCCAGGGAAAGGGTACGGCTGTAGCGGGCTTTGCTTTTTTTCCAGTAAATCCGCAGATCGGTGCGGAAATACGCCGGGAAATGCACGCTAAACTCCTCACTGCTGTAGACCGTCGTGCCGGCTTGCTGCGACAAAGCCGCATCGATGGGTCGGTCGCGCAAGCCACCCAGGTACGAAATCCGACCGTTGACGCCCCAGATCCGGCTTCGGGTTCCGCGGCTTTTCGTCCACTCTTTGCCCGCGGTCAGGCCCGATGTAAAACCGCCGTCGAACCGGGTGCTGCGCCAGACGCCATCGGCGGCCTGGTAACGCGAATCGTAGACCGAACCGGACGCCAGCACGTAATAATTTTTCGATAAATACTTCTGGTACGTCAGTTCAACGCCCCGGTTTTGGGCTTTCCCTGCATTGACAAGTGGCTCATATACATATGCTTCGATGAGGTTTATCGCCGAAAACTTGCTGTTCGCAATGGTGCTGATTGGTACATCGAACAGCATTTGCGAATAGCCTTCGATTTTCCAGTAACTATCCGGACTGAGTTGATGCGTGTACCCCGCGACGATGTGGTGCGCTTTGGTAAAGCCCAGGTCTTCGTTGTTAAAAAGCATTTTGTTGTCCGGATTCCGTTTCGCCAGATACACCTGCGGCAGTTGCGGCTGGCTGTGTAAACCGTAAGCGACTGTCAACGCTTTCCCCGGCCGTACTTCCCAGCGAACCGACGCCCGGGGTTCGAGCGAGCGGCTTTGGTTGAACGTGAAGGTGTTGTAAAACAAACCCGCATTCACTGTCACGTTATCTGCCGGCAACCACTGGTAATTCACATATGGCTGAATCATCCAGCCCTCCATTGATCCCGCGAACAGGGAGTTGTTCGCCGAACTGCCGATGAAAAAAGGATTCACATCTTTCCAGGCACCCACCGAATTATAGGCTCGGGTCAGATATAAACCGGCTTTAAAACTGTTCCGGGCGTTGATCCGGTAGTTCAGTGAACTGGTTAGCGAATACCGCGAGCCGGATTGATCGTCCATTTCGTAGTTTGACCGGAAGCGCGCATCGCCCGGCGATTCCAGATTCCGGGCGTTGTTGTTGGCCGACAACACCAGGGCGGTTTTCCACAACCAGCGTGTGCCGATGGGCTGGGAGAGGGTTAGGCCCCCGGCGGCCATTTTCGTCGTGAACGAGATGGTGTTGCGGTCTTTGTCCTGCGTCTGTTCGTCGGCGGCCAGGGCCGTAAAATCGTTGCTGCTATTGCCCAAAACGCCAAACGCCGTAAACCGTCCGCCTTTGCGGGTCGGAAAGGTCAGGTTGAACGACAGATCCTGAAACCGGATGTCTTCGCCCCCGAACGTGACACCCATTGCGCCGAGCAGACCCGTAAAGGAATACCGGTAATTGACCAGATACGACGACCCTTTCTGCTTCGAAATGGGTCCTTCAGCCGCCAGATCGAGGCCGATTAACCCCGCCTGGGCGATGAATTCATGGCGTTCGTTGTTGCCCGGACGCAGGCTCATGTCCATGACGCCACCGACCGAATTGCCGTATTCGGGCGAGAAAGCCCCCGTCAGAAAGCGGGTTGTGCCGAGCAACTGGGCGCTCAGCATATTGACGCCACCGCCGTTTGCCGTGGGACGGTCGCCGATGGTACCGGCGTTGCTCTGGTGGTTGGGGTTTACGATCTCAACGCCTTCCAGCCGCCAGATCAGGCTGTTGGGCGAGTTGCCGCGGACGGAAATGTTGTTGGTGCCGTCGTTGGTCGTTACTACCCCCGCATAGGCCGTCGCCAGCCGGGCCGGGTCGAGGTAACTGGCCGGAAACCGCAGCACCTGTTCGATGGTGATGTGTTCGGCACTGATCGTGCGGTCGGTGCGGGTGCCGATGGCCGTGGCTTCGCCCAGTTGGGTCACACCGGGTTGCAGGTAAATTTCCAGCACCTGCTCCTTGCCGGATTCCACCAGCACTTCATTGATAACCGATGGTTCGTACCCGATGAACGAAACACTGAGCTGATGACGGCCAATGGGAAGGTTGGTCAGCCGAAAATGGCCCTGTTCGTCCGTGATTGCACCCGATTTTGAGTTTTGTACCAGCACGGAAGCCCCGACCAGCGGCCGACTTTGGCTGGCGTCGTAGACGGTTCCGCGAATGGTCTGGGTAGGAGTTTGGGCAAAACCGGTGAGGGCTAGTAGTGTCAGCAGACACAGAAAAAGGGATTCACGAAGGAAAGTTGTCGTCATTGGGGTTCACAGAATGGGCGGTAAGGAACCGCAAAAGTACAACGACAATTAACCAAGTTGATAAACATTCGGTTGTTCTGACAAAAATCATTTTTTTCGATGATAACCCTGGATCAAAGCGAGAAAACGCGACTGGTACACGAACTCCTCAATCAACAGTACGGAATTCAGGCTATTCGCGGACGGCTTGAACCCCTGCACGAGTTGATTGCGACGGTTTTGTCGCACCGAACTACCCATGCCAATGAGGTCACGGCGTTTCGCACCATGATGGAGCGGTTTGGTTCGTGGGAAGCCATTCGGGATGCGCCGGTGGAGGAACTGACGGCGGCAATCCAAACCGCCAATTATCCGGAGGTGAAAGCACCGTATATCAAACAGATTCTGAGCCGGATCATTGCCGAACGCGGGGAAGCCAACATCGATTTTTTGCGGGACATGACCACCGAAGAAGCCATGACCTGGCTGAACGCTTTGCCCGGAGTCGGACCAAAAACCTCGACTCTGCTGTTGCTTTTCAATTTTCAGAAGCCGGTTTTGCCCGTCGATACGCATGTTCATCGGGTAACGCAGCGACTGGGAATTCTGGGGCCGAAAGTCAGCGCCGAGAAAGCCCACGCGATTTTGCTGGCCTATTTGCCGCAGGATGCGACGGTTTTATTCAATTTCCACCGACACTTTTACTGGCACGGACAACGGGTCTGCACATGGAGTTACCCCAAATGCCCGCAGTGTGTGCTGAAAACGCATTGTGATTATTTTCAAGGCGAAAATAAAAGGAATGATAAATGAAAAATGATGAATGTTAAATGTAAAAGTAGATGGACACGCCATACATTTTTACATTCGACATTCATCATTTTTCATTTGAAATTACAAAATCAAAGCCAGCCGAATGGCTTCTTCCACCGGATAATATGCCCCTTTCAATCCTTCAATCTGCAGTTCCTGCCGGAGCAGAAGTGGAGGTTGGGCTAAAAAACGGGGTTCCCGGCCGTGGTGGGGCTGGGCGGCATGGGCCAGAAAAGGGTGACAGAGATACACCGTCCCGGCTTTTCCAGTGGCCAACACTTCGTTTCGTTGCGGTAATTCCGCCAGCTTTCCGGCCAGTTCCGGAAACGATAGCCCGGCTTCGCCCGACGGTTTGAGCAGGCGGGCAACATCCTGGTGGGAGCCGACGCGGATGCGGGTCGGCGCATCGCGTTCGCTGACATCCGAAAAAAGAAAGAGCATCAGCAGCCCCCGGCCTTTTGACCGGACATTCACCCGCCACGTCCAGTAGTCAGTTGGATCGTCGCCCGGAAAACTGGCGTCGACGTGCCAGCCGGTATCGCCGGGGTCGGTATCCGATGGGAAACGAACCGGAAACGTACCCATGCTTCGGCAGGGAAGCCAACGGCCCGGCCCGACGAGTTGATCGAAGGCCTGGTGTAGAATGGGCGAGTTAGCCGCTTGAACGAACGGTTCCTGGGAATACATGCCCAGCCGAACAACCGGTTGGGTCCAGGTTGCCGGATTGTTCGGGTCCAGGTTCAGGTCTTTCCAGAGAATATTTCGGGCCTGTCGGGCGGTTTCGGAGGAGAAGGCCTGGTCGATGCTAATAAATCCATTTTGAAGGAATTGCTCGATTTCGTTCTGATTGAAAAGGACAGACATAGTCTGATTGAAAAGGGCAGACATAGGTAGAGAGCTGGGCCGGAGCCAGCCAGGTTTTTTGTGAAGACAATAGGAAAACAGGCCTAAAAAAGGCCAATGGTCGGAGCGACCGCAGAAGGGAAGATTAAAGCGTTGGTGCCATTCTCATGCTGCAAAACTATCGCAAAAGCGTTTTTTTTACAAGCCTGAGAGCCAGAAAATAGCTTACAGCCGATCTTGCCGGTTCTTAAAAATAAATTTCAGGATTAAACCTCTAACTTGCTTTCCGGTTTTATGATACGAATGGCCCACTGAACCTGAGATGAGCACGATAGACACTTTTCTGATTGGATACGCATTTGTCATAACCACCATTTCGTTCATACACCTGATTCGGGTCGATGCCTGGTGGATTCGGATCTGGGATTTTCCCCACCTGCAACTCACGGTGCTGGCAGCCATTGGCCTGCTGGGGTGGGTAGCCCTGAGCCGGAACACAGAATGGCCGATGTTACTGGGCGTGACGGGTTTACTGGCGGCTTTGGTCTACGAAGGCTGGCTGATCTACCCCTTTACGCAATTGCACCGGAAGCAGGTGAAGTATTTCGGAAAACCGACCACAGACCGTTCCGAAGACCGCAACACCATCCGAATCCTGAATGCCAACGTGTTCATGGACAACACTCACTGCCCCGACGTTTTGAAACTGGTGGACAAACACAACCCGGATGTGGTGATGATTCTGGAAGCCAACGAGCGGTGGAAAAAGGAACTGGAACCGCTGGAAGTGAAGTTTCCACACCGGATTCTGCATCCGCTCGAAAATACCTACGGACTGCTGTTTTACTCCCGGTTTGCCATTCAACACCACGAAGTGCGGTTTCTGATTCAGGACGATATTCCGTCGATTTACGCCCAGCTTGAACTGGATTCGGGGCAGGTGATTCATTTTTACGGGATTCACCCGATGCCGCCCAGCCCCACGGAACACTACCGCTCGACGGAGCGGGATGCCGAATTGCTGGTGGTGGGCAAAGAGGTGCGGGGGCGGGAGGAGCCGATCATCGTTGCCGGTGATCTGAACGACGTGGCCTGGTCGCACTCAACGCGGCTTTTTCAGCGCGTCAGTGGCCTGCTCGACCCGCGCATCGGCCGTGGACTCTACAATACCTTTCACGCCAATTATTTCTTTTTGCGGTGGCCGCTCGATCATATTTTCGTGTCCCACCATTTTAAACTGCGGTTGATCCGCCGACTGCCGAACTGCGGTTCCGACCATTTTCCGATTCTGATTTCGCTGACCTACGTCCCCGACGCGGTGCCGAAAGAAGTGCCGACGCCCGAAAAAGACGATTTGAAAGAAGCGGCTGAAATCATCGACAAGGCCACGGAATAAGAAATTTAGGGCGGTTTTTGGAGGATTGGCCGTCGAATTTTCCGGTTTCAGTTCGATTCGTTCCCGATTCGTCCCTGAAGGCGTCATCTTTGCAGCATGAATGCGCGCTTTTCTTTTCGGCAAATTTCCGGGATCGCATCGGTGATCGTGGCGGTTCTGGTGAACCTGCCGCTGATCCGGCTGGCGAACCAAACCCAACTGGCGGTTATTCCCGGTTTGCCGGACACGGTTTTTCTCGTTGTTCGGGTGCTGTTCCACATCGCGTTCACCTTTTTCTTCATTGAACTAAACCGGTATGTGCTGATTCGGAAACGCTACGAACCCTGGCTCAACCTCGCGGGCTGGTACGGTATCAACTTTCTGCTGTTTCTGGCAATCAACGCGCTCTTCGTCGCGCTGGTTTTGCCCTGGTACCCCGAGCGACCGGTTCTCGTGTTGGTTACCACCTATTTTCGCGGTTTTTTCGTGTGGGGAACAGCCCTGCTGGTGGCGAATTTTCTGACGGTTCTGCAACAAAACCGCAGCATGCAAACCGAAAACGAGCGGCTGAAACGGGAGAGTCTGCAAGCCCAGCTCGACGGCTTGCGCGCCCAGCTCAATCCTCATTTTCTGTTCAATTCCCTGAATGCCCTCAGTTCGCTGATTCGGGAGGGGAGTGCCAACACGCAGCCGTATTTGTCCAAATTATCGCAGGTGTTGCGGTATTCACTTCAGGTTCAAAACCGGTCGTTGGTTCCGTTTGCCGAAGAGATGCAGTTTACGATGGCCTATTCGTTTCTATTAACCATGCGGTTTGGTGCTAATCTGCAAATATACAACGAGTTACCAGCCGAAGCGCCCTGGCTGATTCCGCCGATGTCGTTGCAGCTTCTCATTGAAAACAGCGTTAAACACAACGTTATTTCTAACGTCAAACCGCTGACAATTCGGCTTGCCATCGACCCGTCGGGTGCCTTCATTCGGGTCAGCAACGGCTACCAGCCCAAACCCGAACCCGCCGATGGAACCGGAACCGGCCTGCCCAATCTGGAAAACCGCTACCGGCTGCTGACCGGCAAAACCATCCAGATCGTTCGAACTGAGTACGAGTTCAGTGTTGATTTACCTTTAATTCCAGCCGTCTGATGCGCGTTATACTGATCGAAGATGAAGTGCTGGCGGCAACGCACCTGGCCGCCTTGCTGCGGGAGATCGAACCTTCCCTGACGGTTCTGGCGGTCATCGACAGCGTGGCTGAGGGCCGGGAGCGGTGGGAGAGTCTGCCAACGCCCGACCTCATTTTCTCGGACATTCAACTGGCCGATGGGCTGTCGTTTTCGCTGCTGGAGCAGGTTCGGGTGCCGTGTCCGATCATTTTTACGACGGCTTTCGACGAATATGCTATCCGGGCTTTCAAGCTCAATAGCATCGATTACCTGCTGAAACCCATTGAACGGGAAGCAGTGGAAGCCAGCCTGCTGAAATACCGTTCGCTGACCCGCCCGGCCACCGACGATCTGGTGCGACAGATGCAGGAAATGCTCCGCGGCCGGGTCTTTCTGCCCAAAACCTACCGAAACAGCTTTCTGATTCAGTTTCGAGATAAACTGTTGCCGGTCAAGGTGAGCGACATCGCCTATTTTGACATTGAAGGGGGCGTGGTTTCCGCGACGCTGTTTACCAAAATCCGTTATCCCATCGATCAGAAGCTGGACGATCTGGAAATCCAGTTGGACCCGCAGCAGTTTTTTCGTGCCAATCGCCAGTTTATCGTATCCCGAAAAAGCATTCAGGAAGCAGAGTTGTATTTCAATGGCCGGTTGCAATTGCAGCTCCAGCCTCTGCCGGGCGGGTCGGTGGTGATCAGCAAAGACCGCGCACCCCAATTCAAAAAGTGGATGGAGGAGTTCTGAACTTTCACCCGGAGCCTGGGCGCTTTGACGGTCGAATTGGTCGGCTTCACAGCGTTTTTCAGGAATTCGGTCTATCCACAGGCTACGTTTGTATCGTCTTCGCGGTCGCGCAGACCATTCAACCAAAAGCCAACCCAATAAAATGAAACGCGTATCGAAAACTATGAAAACCAACCTGTCAAAAGCCGTCTGTTTCATTGCTTTCCTCTTGCTTTCAGCCTCATCATTTGCTCAGCGGGGCGAACTGGGAACACCCGAAGAACGCGCCACCCGAATGACGGCGCGGATGAAAGAAAAGCTGAATCTGTCCGCTGAACAGGAAACCCCGGTAGCCGCTATCAACCTGAAATATGCCAAACAAAACCAGGCGTTGATCGAAACCGGTGGTCGAAACCTCCGCACGGCGCGGCAGGCTCAGGCTGTGATGAAAAAGAAGGACGAGGAACTGAAAAAAGTCCTGAATTCCGATCAATACCAACAGTATCAGGCCATCAAAGAAGAGATGAGAGCCGAACTCAAAGAGCGCCGGAAACAGAAGTAAGACCGCCCGCATCGCCTTTGGGACGTGTCGCTGACGGCCTGATCGATTCGGCGACACGTCCCAAAGGCGATCCATTACCGCCGATTCGTGTAGCCAATTCCCAGTGTATTGGAGCGGGTGGCCGAATCGGTGCCTAAAAAATCGAGCGTAACCGCCGGTTTGTAGACCAGATCATCGCCCCAGGCATCGGTCACCAGCAAGGTTGCTCCCGATGGTTTATACACCGCCGAGACCTCGTAGCGGCCCATCGGAATATCCTTCAGAAAATCGTTGGTGCGTTTGGCGACCCGGAGTTTGAGCGTTTTACCGGCCGATCCGTCGATGAGTGTGCCGACGGGTTTGAAGGTAAACTCAATATTTTCGGTATCCGGCAGGTCGGTAACATTGGGGTCGCGAAACAATTCTGCCGTTCCGCCATAATACAGATCGAGACTCAGGTCGGGAACATGGCCGGTTAGTTTCCATTGAAAATTACGAACCGGTTTTTCGTTTTCCGAAAAGCTGTCCGGGTTTTCGGGATCGAGCAGGATTTTGTAGAGCCGGTTATTGTACTGCTTTAAGATAAAGCCTTTTGCCACCCACTGCCCCAGGTCTTTTACCAGTTGAATTTGGTATGTTCCATCGCTGTTGCTGGCGACTTCGGCACCGCGCCCTTTGATAACCGTATTGTCGATGTAAACCGTGGCGCGGGGTAACGGTTTACCCTCCGGATCGGTCACCTTTCCGATAACGTAACCCGCTTTTCCACCGGTTTCGCTGGGTGAGCCGGGTTCTGGTTCGGTGGAATCGGTTTTGCAGGCCGTCAGAAACGTGAGACTTCCGACCAGAAGAAGGGCTGCGCGGGTCCATCCGCGCAGAATTTGTGGTGTGTTCATTGTCGTGTTGTTGTTTGTTTTTCGATCAACAAAACTAACTGATCCCGCCCGCCCGTTTCAACCCGTTCCGGTATGGATGGCTACAACCTCCGATTGAATTGTACAATCGAACACCTGATTTGTAAAAAGGGAAACCGGTTGAACCAAGGGCTGATAGAACATAGGCGCTGTTGCAGGAGTGAAATCCTGGATTTTGCCCATAATTATCAGTAAATTGTAGCCATTATCATGCATCGTTATGTACAACAAAACCATCCTGATGCTGGTAGCTGTAGGCTGCTGGCTGTCGCTGAATTCGTGTAGCAAAGACCCGGACCCGGTTGATCCGCCAGCGGTTACTGGCGGGTATGTCGTCGCTATCCGGGATGTAGGAGCCAGTAAATCAACTGATTATCTGTTGCAAACCACGTCGATCACCAGCGGCACGCTGTCGGTGGCCGGACAGGGAATTGCGCAAACGGGAAACCGGACGTACGTGCAGGCCGGTAAAACGATCTTCAGCATCGGGGGGAGCGGAGCCAACCAGGGAACGCCCTCGGCAGTAGGTTATGTGCTGGATGCCGCGAACAAACTGGTTCAGAAAGGGAGTTTTACCTTCGAAAAATACTTCGACGTGCCGACGGTCATTGATGACAATACGCTCGGCGGTATTCAGATTCCCCGAACGGCAGCCGATAACCGGAGTGCCACATTCTACACGGCGACCGTTGCTACCCCAGCCCTATCGGGTCAGGTGAAAAACTCGCTGGCTCCCCTGTTTAAGGATGATCTGGTGTGGCCGTCGGGTATGCGGGTACGCGACGGAAAAGCGTATGTGTCGTATTACCTCCAGAACCGGACTACCTTACAGACGGCCTTTACCGACACGGCGTATGTCGCCATCTACAGCTATCCGGCTTTTACGCTGGAGAAAGTCATCAAGGATGTTCGTACGGGACCGGCGGGGTCGTCCAACAGCAGCAATGGCTTGATCAAAACCGAAAACGGCGATATTTACACCGTGGCTTCGTCGGCGTACACATTTTCACAACGGACGAAACCGGCTGGTTTTCTGCGGATTAAAAACGGAGAGACGGTTTTTGATCCCACGTATTTTTTTAACCTGGATGAGATTTCCAATAACCGAAAAATCTACTATTGCCAGTATCTGGGCAACGGACTGGTGCTGGCCGAAATGGGTCGTTTTCCGACTGTCAACGGGCAATGGGCCTACGAAGACGTCAACCTGAGCGTGGTCATCATCGACCTGAATGCCAAAACCGTGAAAGAAGTGTCGGGCGGCATACCAGCCCATGCCGGACAGGGAGGCATCACGATGTCGTTGCCGGTTGAAAACGGAAAAACTTACCTGCCGGTTACGAGCTACACCGAGGGGACCTACATCTGGGAAATCGACATTGCCACCGCCACCGCCAAACCCGGCGCCCGGGTAAACGCCAAATATGTGACGGGGATTTTTAAGCTTTGAATCGGTTTTTAATATCGAATAAAGAATGTTGAATAATGAATATCGAAGGCCATCCGGACTCTTTTTTCGATATTCGTTATTCAACATTCATTATTCGATATTTAGATCATTATTGGCACCTCATTTAGCTTATTATCTTACCTCCGAAACCACCACAAAATTATCGTTTCGGGTAATGCCATAGAGAATCAGTTTGGACTTCACGCTGCGGTCGATGGCAAAGGCTTGCCCTTCACTGATGGTAGGAATGGTTTTTACGTGTTGCAGCGTAGAGCCACGGTCAGGGAGTTTCAGGACATACAGTTCCGGTTTGTCGTGACCAGTACAGTAAATCAAACCGTCTTTTCCCCAGGTGCCGCCGGACGTACTTTTGGGGGCGAAAGCCTGCAAAACCGTCGCCGGAAACTGCCAGGATTCCAGCCGTTCCCAGTTGGCGTTGAACTTCACCAGCATCGTCCAGCGGTTGTCGCGCCCTTCCGCCGAGGCTTTGTCGGAGTAATTGGCGAAGGCGACCCACCAATAGCCCTGGTAAAAGTCGGCCCAGGTGGCCGAGCCGGGGAGCAATCCGAAGCTGTGGCTACCCGTGTGCCGGAGCGTTTCGGTATCGAAAATTTCGATGGAACTTACCATCGGCACGTCCGGGTAATTGGAATGAACGCAGTAGAGTTTGCGGTTGAGGACAACACCGCTGTTCAGGTGTTTCAATAAACCCGTCGTATCCCGCCAGGCGGCCACCTGTTTGCCGTCCGTTTTCGTATGTTTGGTGAGGGAGGTGTTGTTGATGACGTAAAAGTGAGCCGCATCGACGGCAACGCCCTGTTTTACTTCCTTCAACTGAAACCGCTGGATTTCGTGGGCTTTCTGGGCAAAAACCGGGGTGGTGTTGAAAAAAAAGGGCACCAGCAGGAGGGCTAAAAACCGCATGGAAGCAAAATGTATTTACAGATGGCAGGAATAGTGACACCGATGGAAACCCGGTACGCTCCGTTTTTTTACTTACTTTTTTTCGGGAGATACGATTTCGGATCCAGGGCTTTCGGCGACCAGCTCTGCAAAAAATCCGCTACCAGTTTCGGACTGTGGCCTTTTCCCTCTTCCAGATAGGCCGAATTCTGGGTGTGTAGCCGGTTCCCGTTTTCATCCAGCACCACAAAAACCGGAAAGCCAAACCGTTGCGGGTAGCCCAGTCGCGCCAGGGTTTCCTCGTTCTTGTTCTCCGGGCTATAGTTTACGCGCAACACAACATAATTGTCGGTCAATAAGCGGTTGAGGGTCGTGTCGGTAGTCGTCAGGGTATGGAACCGGAGACACCACACACACCAGTTGCCACCGAGTTGCAGCAGCACGTGTTTGCCTTCTTTTTGCGCCTGGGCCACCGCCTGTTGGATGTCCTGCTGCGCATTGGCATTCGGATCATAAATTTTTGGCGCGTCGGCTTTGGTGGTCGACTGTGAATAAACGGCAGTACATGCTCCAAAAAACAGAGCAAAGGCGAGTAGCAGGGTTTTCATCAGATCAGCTAGTTGATCGAAAAAGCAAAGATAAACGCTTTTCAGGTAGCGTGGGGTATCAAAAGAGTAGAGAAACGTCTAAACTATGTGCCTGAACGCAGGGTTAGTGAAGGGTATTGTTACCTGACCAACCGTGAAAAAAGCCATTCCTGTTTTTCAATTAGCATTTCGGGCTTTTTCGGATCTGAAAACGAATGACCCCATTCGCATGGCGTCAGCAACGGCTTTTTTCAGTCTGTTTGCGTTACCGCCCATCGTCATTATCCTGAGTCAGTTGTATGAAGAGTTGTTTGATGAACACGGCCAGCGCGTGAACTACCTGCTGATTCGTAAACTGGCTGAACTGGTTGGTTATCAGAGTGCCCGTCAATTGCAGGATATTTCCCGACATCTGCAACAGGAGCGGGCCAACCCGTTCTTAACCGGATTGAGTATTGTGCTTTTGCTGGGTGCTTCCACCACCTTGTTCGCCATCATCAAGAATTCATTGAATCAGCTTTGGAGGGTGAAGACCGTCGCTAAAAGACAGGTTTGGCACCTGCTGGTCGATCGGGTCATTGCGCTGGGCATCATCCTGTTTTCTGGTTTTTTATTCACGGTTTCGCTGGCCATTCGCCGGACGTTTCTACCCTTGAAAGATAGCCTGGAACAGCGCGCGATGTATGACTGGTCGACGGATGTCGGTCAGCATCTTCTGTCGATTCTGATGCTGACCGTCTGGTTTGCCGTTATTTTCAAGTATTTGCCCGACATCCGCGTTCGTTGGCGGGCGGTTTGGGTGGGCGCTTTGGTGACGGGCATTCTGGTCGAAGCCGGAGAACAGGTGCTGGACCGGTTTTTAATTACCAGTTCGGTTCGTTCCCTGTTTGGTGCTTCAGGGTCGATTATGCTGATTCTCCTGTTCGTTTTTTACTCCTCGCTGATTTTTTATTACGGCGCGAGTTTCACCCGTCACTTTGCCCAATGGATTCATCTGGAAGCCGAACCCGGCGCCCATGCCGTCGCGTATCAAATTACGGAAGTGGATCGCCCGAACGTTGCTGGTCAGGATTTGCAATCGCCGGGCGACCCCACTTGACCAGCATTTACAACATTACCGGCTGGCCGGTCCGCACCGACTCATCACAGGCAAAGGCAATGCGCAGGCTGTTGACGGCGTCCTGTAGATGATCTGTCAGGTCGATGTTTTCCCGAATGGCTTTCAGGAAATACCGTTGCTCGCGGTTGCAAAGTTCCTGGTGGTCAGGCTCGTCCTGCATGTCGATCCAGGTGTCTTCCTGCACAAACTGGTCGTTTTGGTCGAGGGGCGCGTGGTGAACCCGGAGTGATTCGGTTTTGGTGTGCGAATCCACGTTATCCGATTTACCGGCGGCTCCGGCATTTTTCGCCACAATGGAAACGCAGCCTTTCGGTCCAATCACATCTTTGACGAAAAAGGCGGTTTCGCTCATCATTGGTCCCCAACCGGCCTCATACCAGCCCACCGACCCATCTTCGAACCGGATTTGCAACTGGCCGTAGTTGTAGTTGCCCGCCGGGATTTCTTCCGTCAGCCGCGCACCGATGGCGTTTACCTGCGTCGGTTTTGAGCGCGTCATCTGGCACATCACGTCGATGTAATGGACGCCACAATCGACAATCGGGCTGAGGCTTTTCATCAGATTCCGGTGAACGGTCCACATGCCGCCGTGGCTTTGCTGGTTTAGGTTCATCCGCATCACGAGCGGTTTGCCCATTTCGTGCGCAATTTCGATGAACTTCTCCCAGGAGGGGTGCTGGCGCAGGATGTAGCCGACAACGACTTTTTTGCCGGCTTTTTCGGCGGCTGCCACCACGCGCTCGGAACCTTCGACGGTGTCTGCGAGCGGTTTTTCGATGAATACGTGGCAACCGTGTTCGAGCGCCAGAATGGCAAACGCTTCGTGGGTGTCGGGATAGGTCGAAATACAAACGGCATCGGGTTTGGTTTCGGCGAGGGCCGTGGCCAGATCGGTGAATAAAGCGTAGCCACCGCCGAGACGCTCGTTCAGAACTTCCTTGCTTTTGCCGGTGGAAACGATGCCGCAGATTTCAAAACCGTCGTTCGTTGAATACGCTATGGCGTGCGAGGAACCCATGTTGCCGCAGCCGACAACGAGAACCCGCACGGGGGAATTTGGAGTTGACATGGAATAATTGAATTAAGGGCAGCAAGTTGGGACAGGTTTGGGAATAAAAAAAGCAGTTGCCTTATTTAGCCGTTAACCTTAGCCAGTTTCTTTGAATACATTAAAAAACCGGTAGCTAACAGATCTTCGTCGAGTTGCTCCCAATGAATACCGTATCCGCCACTGACTAATTCATACTGATTGCGCTGCTCAATAGTGGCTCGTTGCAGGCGTGGAAACCATTCCAGTGGACTTCCAACAATACGGCCATCACTTAACTCTACGAAAATCCGTTCTTTATCAAACCAAACTCGTTTGACTAGTAAATCGTCGTTGTTCATTTCGTTGGCTATTTAAAAAACTCATTCCAGCGGAATTCTATAATATCTTCATTTTCTTCGATTAATCCTTCAGCAATTTTTAGATCTTTTGGCTTAATGCCTCTGTTTTCCAACAATCGAACAGGTCTTACTGAAAAACGTGCTTCACCATCACTATTCCGGACATGCACATGTATTGGTAAATGGTCATTGCTATAAAAAAGAAATCGAAACCCAAAGGCGCGGAAAATTTCTGGCATGTACCTATATCAAATTAACAAAAAAAATACGACATTATATTTGTTTGGCAAAGGTACAATTATCACGCACTAATACTTCTATCCTTGAAATAATGACCAGGTCAAATGCTCTACAACCGCCCCAGCCGGTAATTCAAACCGACAATCCCCTGCAAACCGGGAAAGGAGTTTTTCCAGTCGGTAAGGCCGATTCCCGGCTGGTGCGACATGAAAGTGTCGAACAGGAAATAGTCTGTTCGCTTTTGCAAAGCGATGAACTTCTGAACGCCAATATCCAGATTCCAGCGGGACGAAAACCGGATATTCATAGACGCCGTCAAGCCCATTCCCAACACAAAACCGCTGGCGGTTTGGGGGCGATAAATGGATGTGCCTTCGGGAAACGACTCGATGGTTCCTTCCTGCCGGTATTGCGAACCAATCAGATTGACACCGATCGGTAGGCCCACTTTGGTGGAACGACCGGTTCGACGCACCACATCAAAGCGGGAACCCACCTTGAAAAACGCCCCCGATGTTTTCAGGTTATTGACTCCGCAATCACAGGCATACCCGGAACGAAAACCGCCGAACGGATTGTGGTAGGTGTATCCGGTATGGAACGTCAGTGCCCACTGGTTCAGATTCGGACTCCAGGCCGACGTAAGTTCCAGCGACCGACCCGGTAATGTGGCTACATTGGTGCCTATCTGCCCCTGCCAGCGTTGCGCCTGGGTGGTAAAGAAGCAAAAAAGGAATAAACAGGCAAGGGTAAAGGTTTTCATGGGCGAAGCGGTTTTGCCTGGTTAGGGTTTGATTTTTTCAATCACGTTGACCAACGTATACCGGATACTGGAGCCGTCGGCCGGTGGATTTTTGATTTTCTCCCGCTTCACGGTCAGTTTATACTCGAACCCTTCTTCATAGGCAAAACCTTCAATACCCGCGTAATGAAACGTCCAGTTGGGGGCGCCGTCTATTTTGACCAACAGGCATTTCATGGGGCCAACGCCCGTGCAATCCTGGTAATGGTCGGCCACCTCCATCGTAATCAGATCGGGTTTGAGGTCACTTTTATCACAACTGGAAAACAGAACAATCAGAAACAATAAAAAGAAGCGATTCATGGGAAACAGGCATTTGGTTGATAAGGACATGCTGTAGTGACCAGTTTGAACCGCAATGCGTTGGAAGCCCTCCGGAAAGAATTTACTTGCCGGTTTTGAGCAGTTTCCGCTTGAAAAAATCCGCCGTGGCGTTGCCGACTTTCAGGGCATTGGCGTGCCGCATCCAGTGGTGCGTATCGTCCACAATGATCATCGTCTCCATCGGGACGCCCTTTGCTTCCAGCCGACGGACCAGATCGGTACTCTGGCTGACCCGGACGTTGCGGTCGTCGTCGCCGTGGATGATCAACACGGGCGAAGTCCAGGTGTTGACCACCGAAATCGGCGATGATTCAAATGCTACTTTTGCGGCCAGTTTTGCATCCGGTATCTGTTCGATCTGGTGGGAAACCTGTTCGGTTCGGTCGTTGGTCATGTCGTGGACGCCGTGAATATCGACCCCGGCGGCAAACAGTTTGGAGTCGTGACCCAGCGCCAGGGCCGTCAAATAACCGCCGTAGGAACCGCCGTATACCCCAATCCGGCTGGCGTCGATCTGGGGTTGCTTCGCCAGCCATTCGCCGGCCGCCCGGATGTCCTGATACTCGGCCGCTCCATTTTTGCCGCCCTTGGCGGGTTGGTGAAACGCGTAACCGTAGCCAATGCCGAGCCGGTAATTGACCGACAAAACCGCAAAACCGAGGCTCGTCAGATACTGGTTCCAGGCATAGGCATTGGAATAATAATCGGAATAGTTCCAGCCCAGTTGCATCTGGCGCATGGGGCCGCCGTGAATATAAATAATCGCGGGTTTTTTGGAAGGTCCGCCCGCCGGTTCGAAAAGCTGGGCGTGAACCGTTACGCCGTCGGCGGCTTTGAAAATGACCTGTTTAGGCGTCACCAACTGGCTGGTTGGGAAATTGGCAGGAATCAGATTTTGGGCGAGCAGCCGGGGCGTTCCTTTCGTAAAAGGCATCACGGCGGGCAGCGGAGGACGCTGGGCGGTGGCACTGATCAACGCGATTGTTGCCCCGTCGCCCGTTACCACCGGTGTCCACTCCAGTCCGGCTCCGGGCGTCAGCACTTCCACGGCGGCTTTGTCGACCGGAACCCGAACCACGTGCCGCCGGTCGATGTCCTGTTTGTCGGGGCCGGTGTTACCACTGAAAACGAGCCACTTGCGGTCGGGGCTTAGTTGAATGTGTTCGGCCATGAAACCGCCCGGCGTCAGCAGCAGGGGGGAACCTCCGGTGGAGGGCATCGAATACAGGTGGGGCCAGCCGTCCTGGTACGAAAGAAAAACGATTCGGTCGTTGGCGGCCCAGTGCAGGTTGGTGCCGCCGTGGGTGGGGGGCAACGACCCCGCCAGCGTTTTGGGAGCCTGCCAGAGCGGTTGAGCTTTTCCAGTGGCGACATCTGCCGTCCAGATTCCCCAGGGCTGGTGTTTGCGGGCCAGCAGGGAATCGGGTGCGCCACCCGCACCGGCTGTCCGGACGAAGGCAATTTTGGTGCCGTCGGGCGACCAGCGGGGGGAACGATCCCGCGAAAAGGAGGGAGCAAGCCATTGAATGGGTGTTTCGGAATTGGTGAAAACCCCGACGAAAGCATGATCACCCCGGTTGCAGACGAAGGCCAGCCGCAATCCATCGGGCGACCATTGAATGGAGCCGTTGTCGCCCCGGGCCGTGAAGAGGTTCTTGGCTGGCGATGATCCGTCAATGGGGGCCGTCCAGATCTGATTGCCTTTGATAAAAGCGATTTGATCATTTTTGGGCGAAATCAGGGGTTCATCCCCTTCTGATAACGACTTCGGTTCGCCACCCGCAAAGGGAAGGCTCCAGATCTGAACCTTGATGGGGTTGGGTGAGGATGATGGGTTTACCGGCAACGCTTCGTCCCAGTTAGAACCGTGGTCGCCACCGCGTACGTAAACGACCCATTTTCCGTCGGCCGAAATCGATAGACTGGTGATTTCCTGTCCGTCGTCTTCGGTGTAGCTGGTCAGTTTTCGGGGCGTAAAATCCGGGCCTTCGGCCACATAGACGTTCCGGCGGCCCTGTTCATTGAACACCCAGGCCAGCCGCGATCCCTGGGCCGAACTGGTGAGGTCGGAGGGGAAAGGATAACTTCTGACGGTTTCTAAAGAGTACGATTGCGCCTGCGTGAAAATAGGATTTAACAGAAGAAGGCTGGCAATAAGGCGGAAGAAGGCTGTTTTCATATGCTCGAAAATACAATGAAAAGCGTTATTTCGCAGAGTTGAGCGGAGAAAAAGGGAGTTTATCAGAGAAAAAAACTCCGCTTAACTCCTTTTTTCTCCGCTCAACTCTGCGAAATAACACAGCCAAAGCGAACAAACCCTTTTGGCGGGGGGTTAACTAAGTCAACCTACGTATAGCATTATCCCCCCTTTCGATGAAAACCCCAACCCAGTCCATTGAACAGTTAGGCATCAATACCGTCCGCATTCTGGCCGCCGATGCCGTGCAGAAAGCCAATTCCGGTCACCCTGGTTTGCCAATGGGAGCCGCCCCGATGGGCCATATTCTCTGGACAGAAGCCATGAACTACAATCCGAAAAATCCGGATTGGCCCAACCGCGACCGGTTTATTCTGTCGGCGGGGCATGGCTGTATGTTGCAGTACTGCTACCTGTACCTGACCGGTTATGAGCTGAGTATGAACGATCTGAAGCAGTTTCGCCAGTTGGACAGCCAGACGCCCGGCCACCCGGAATACGGTTTGTCGAAGGGCATCGAAATAACGACCGGGCCGCTGGGACAAGGGTTTGCTAACGGTGTCGGGTTTGCCATCGGGCAATATCACTTGGCCGCCCGCTACAACAAACCGGACTTTCCGCTTTTTGACTATAAAATCTATGCCATTTGCAGCGATGGCGACATGATGGAAGGCATTACGGCCGAAGCGGCTTCGCTGGCGGGGCATCTGCAACTGGGCAACCTGATTTATTTTTACGACGACAACCACATTTCCATCGAAGGTAGCACCGATCTGACGTTTACGGAAGACGTGGCCCAGCGGTTTCTGTCGTACGGATGGCACGTGCAGGTCGTCCCCGACGGCAACGATCTGGAAGCCTTGTACCAGGCTGTGAAAGCCGCTCAGGAGGAAACCAAACGGCCTTCGCTGATCAAGGTGCGGACGCATATTGGCTACGGAAGTCCCAACAAAGAAGACACCGCAGAAGCGCATGGTTCACCGTTGGGTGCCGATGAAATCAAGCTGGTGAAGGAAAAATTCGGATTCGATCCCGAAAAATCGTTTGTCGTGCCGGAAGATGTGCTGCAGTATTACCGGGGAATCGGGAAAGAGCGCGCGAAGAAAGAGGACAAATGGAACGATCTTTACAAGGCCTACAAAGCAAAATACCCCGAACTGGCGGAGGAGTATGAGCTGGTGAGCAACGGCCAATTGCCGAAAGGCTGGGAGAAAAAGATCCCGGTTTTTGCTGCCGGTGATGAGAAAATTGCGACCCGGAAAGCCTCCGGAAAAGTGCTGAATGCCATTGCCGACGCATTGCCGCACCTCATTGGCGGTTCGGCCGATCTGTCGCCGTCGACGGATACAGATCTGAAAAATTACCATTCCTTTTCGGTAGAAAACCGGGAGGGCCGCATTTTCCATTTTGGAATCCGGGAACACGCAATGGGCGCGATCCTGAACGGTCTGGCGGTAACGAAAGGGGTTATTCCGTACGGGGCGACGTTTCTGGTATTTTCGGATTACATGCGCCCCCCGATTCGGTTGGCGGCCATCATGAAAATCCGCCCGATTTTTATCTTTACGCACGACAGCATCGGTTTGGGCGAAGACGGAACGACACACCAGCCCATCGAGCAGTTGATGGCACTCCGGGCCATGCCCAATGTGGTGGTGATTCGCCCGGCGGATGCCAACGAAACCGCCCAGGCCTGGCGCGTAGCCATTCAGCATCCCGGCGGACCCGTTGTGATTGTGCTGACCCGGCAGGGATTGCCGGTCATCGATCAGGAAAAATACACCCCGGCGACGGAACTGGAAAAAGGCGCGTATATTCTGTCGGATTCTGAAAAAGAGCCGGATGTGATTCTGATGGGCACCGGTTCGGAAGTTTCTTTGTTGATCCAGGCACAGGAACAATTGAAGAAAGACGATATTTCGGCCCGGGTCGTCAGCATGCCGTCCTTCGAACTGTTCGACCGGCAGAGCGCGGCTTACAAGGAAAAAGTATTCCCGAAAGCCCTGAAAAAGCGGCTGGCGGTGGAAGCCGGTGCCGAAATGGGCTGGTATAAATACGTCACCGACGAAGGCGATATTCTGGGCATGACCTCGTATGGCGAATCCGCTCCGGCGGAGGATTTGTTCAAGAAGTTTGGCTTCACGGCGGAGAATGTGGTGAAGCGGGCGAAGGCGCTGCTCAGTTAAATTAGGTATTACGGATGAAAAGTTTACGGTTTTCAGTATTCGGTTTATGGCAGCTGAAGCGTTCCTAATTTGTGCGTTAGCCAGTATGCGTCAGCCACCGTAAACTAAAAACCGTAAACCGTAAACTAAAAACACATGAAAATAGGCATTGCCGCTGATCATGGCGGTTTCGAACTGAAGGAAACGCTGAAAGCATTTCTGACCAATCTGGGCTACGAAGTCGTTGATTTTGGTGCGTACCGGCTGGATTCTCTGGACGATTATCCCGATCTGATCATTCCGTTGGCGCAGGCGGTTTCCAGCCGCGATGTAGAGCGGGGCGTGGCGGTCTGCGGGAGTGGCGTAGGAGCGGCCATCGTCGCCAACAAGATTCCGGGTGTGCGGGCCGCATTGATCAACGACCATTTTTCGGCGCACCAGGGTGTGGAAGACGATGATATGAACTTAATTTGCCTCGGCGGACGTATTACGGGAAACCGGGTCGCCGAAGAATTTGTCCAGGCGTTTCTGGAAGCAAAATTCAGCGGTGCCGAACGGCACCTGCGGAGACTGAAGAAAGTGATTGAACTGGAAAAGAAGTAGGTTTACGGTTTTCAGTATTCGGTTTACGGTGGCTGACGCACACTTACTAACGCGTCAGCCACCGTAAACCGAATACTGAAAACCGTAAACTAAAGTCCCAAAACAACCATAAACTACAAATCCCTCAATACATGGCAAATCGCGTAAAACAAATTCACGAGTTTGGTCAGAGCATCTGGCTGGATTTTATTGACCGAAAAATTATGGATTCCGGCGAACTGCAAAAGCTGATCGACGAAGATGGCGTCCGCGGTATTACGTCGAATCCGGCGATTTTCGAGAAGGCCATCAGCAGCAGCTCTGACTATGATGAAGACATCAAAGCGCTGGCAAAAGAAGACAAAAGCAACGAAGATATATTTTACGGTTTGGCCGTCAGCGACATCCAGCGGGCGGCTGATTTGTTTAAGCCGGTGTATGAAGAAGAAGTTCGCGGAGCCGATGGATACGTGAGCCTGGAAGTGTCGCCGTTTCTGGCGCTGGATACAGAAGGCACCATCAAGCAGGCGCGTGAACTCTGGAAAGCCGTGGATCGTGACAATGTGATGATCAAAATTCCCGGAACGGCGCCCGGTTTGTCGGCTATTCAAACCGCCATCAGCGAAGGTATCAATATCAACGTAACGTTGTTGTTTGGACTGGATCGCTACGAAGCGGTAACGGATGCGTACATCTCTGGACTGGAAGCCCGCGCGGCCACCGGTCAGCCGGTCGACGGAATTGCCTCGGTGGCGAGTTTCTTCCTGAGCCGGATCGATGTGATGGTTGATCCGATTCTGGACGAAAAAGGACTGCCCGAACTGAAAGCGCAGGTAGCCATTGCCTCGGCCCGCAAAGCCTACGAAATCTACAAACGGGTGTTCAGCAGCGAACGGTTTGCGAAACTGAAGGAACTCGGTGCGAAACCGCAGCGGTTGTTGTGGGCCAGCACGAGCAGCAAAAATCCGGCGATTCCCGATACCAAATACGTGGAAGAACTGATTGGCCCCGACACTGTGGACACCATTCCGATGGAAACACTGTTGGCCTTCCGCGACCACGGCGATGCGCAAAGCCGCCTGGAAAACGATCTGGACAAGGCGACCGAAATTCTGGAAAAACTCAAAACGGCGGGGATTGACATCGACGAAATCACCCAGAAACTGGAAGACGAAGGCATCGATAAATTCAACAAGCCCTACGAAAAACTGCTGGCGGCCATCGAAACGCAGAAAAAGTCGCTCGAAACCGCTTGAGGGTTTACGGTTTTCGGTTTTCAGTATTCGGTTTACGGTGGCTGACGCATACTGGCTAACGCACAAATTAGGAACGCTTCAGCTGCCATAAACCGAATACTGAAAACCGAAAACCGTACTACCGAATACCACCTCTAAACTTGCACGAGTTCAATGGCAGAAACGAAGTATAATTTTGGAATGATCGGCCTCGGTACGATGGGCCGCAACTTGCTGCTGAACATGGCAGACCACGGCTTTCCGGTAGCCGGTTACGACATCAATCCCGACCAGGTGGCCGGTTTTGAAAAAGAAGGCGAAGGCAAACCGGTCAAAGGCTTTACGGATCTGACGGCCATGACCCAGAGCCTGACCAAGCCCCGCGCCATCATGATGCTGGTGCCCGCCGGCAAACCGGTGGACAACGTGATCGACAAACTGGTGCCGCTACTCGAACCGGGCGACATCATCATCGACGGCGGCAACTCGCACTTTACGGACACCGACATCCGCGACAAAGCGCTTGATTCCAAGGGGCTTCATTTCTTCGGAATGGGCATTTCCGGGGGCGAAGAAGGTGCGCGGAAAGGGCCGAGCATGATGCCGGGCGGTGACAAAGCCGCTTACCTGACCCTGAAACCGATTTTTGACGCCATTGCCGCCAAAGTCGATGGCGTTCCCTGCGTGACCTACATCGGGCCGGGGGCGTCGGGGCACTTTGTGAAAATGGTGCACAACGGGATCGAGTACGGTCTGATGCAGCTCATTTCCGAAACTTACGAAGTGCTGCGCAAAGGGTTGAAACTGGACAATGAGGAGATTTACGAACTTTTCAAAACCTGGAATGAGGGTCGGTTGCAATCGTTTCTGATTGAAGTGACCCGGGATATTTTCGGATTCAAGGAGCCGGACTCCGATCAGTATCTGATTGATCTGATTAAAGACCAGGCCAAATCGAAGGGAACCGGCAAATGGACCTCGCAGGTGGCGATGGATCTGGAAGTGCCGATTCCGACGATCGATATGGCGGTGTCGATGCGCAATTTGTCCAAATACAAAGTGTTGCGGGTCAAAGCGGCAACGGTGTATGGCGATGAACCGTCGCTTCTGGAAATCGACAAAGATACCTTGCTGGAAAGCCTGGAGCAGGCCTTGTATTTCAGTACGGTGATGACCTACGCGCAGGGGCTCGATCTCCTGTATCGTTCCTCGATTTCGTACGGGTATACCCTCAATCTGGCCGAAATTGCCAAAATCTGGCGGGGTGGATGCATCATTCGGGCGACCTTGCTCAATGAGATTTTCAATGCCTACGAAAACGCACCGAGCCTGGAACATTTGCTGCTTGACGAGTCGGTGCAAACGCTGGTGAACGAAACCGTTCCGGGCATGCGGTCGGTGGTGGCTTCGGCCCTGACAGCGGGCATTGCCTTGCCGGCTTTTGCGGCTTCCCTGACCTATTTTGATGCGTTTCGCAGCGAAAACATGCCCTCTAATCTGATTCAGGCGCAACGCGATTATTTTGGTGCTCACACCTATGAACTAATTGGTAAAGAAGGCGTTTTCCACACCCACTGGACGCCATTACCCGGTAAACCATGAAATCAACGCTCACACCGCAACCCACCGTATTTATCATTTTCGGCGGAACCGGCGACTTAGCCTGGCGTAAACTTGCGCCGGCATTATACAACCTGTATTTAGACGGCTGGATGCCGTCTCATTTTTCAATCATCGGAACCGGTCGGACCCAACTCAGTGATGATCAGTTCCGGGAAAAACTGCTGGAGGGCATCAACCTGTTTTCACGCAGTGGCAAAGCCAAAGCCGAGCAGTGGAATACCTTCAGCAAGAACATCTATTATCAGGTTTCGGACCTGAAAGACACGAAGACCTACCAGGAATTGGGGAGCCGGATCGAGTCGTACGAAGCCGAATGGAACGAGAAAGCCGACCTGATTTATTACCTGGCGGTGGCTCCGAATTTCTTCCCGATCATTGCGGACAACATTGCCAAAAAATGTCCGAAAGACGGTATGGAGCGCACCCGCATTGTGATTGAAAAACCGTTCGGGCATGATCTGGAATCGGCCAAAGCCCTGAATAAACAATTGCAGGATATTTTTGACGAGAAGCAGATCTACCGCATTGACCATTATCTGGGCAAGGAAACCGTTCAGAACATCATGGCCTTCCGGTTTGCCAACGCCCTGCTGGAACCGATCTGGAACCGCAACTACATCGACCACGTCCAGATTTCGGTGACCGAACAACTGGGCGTGGAAGATCGGGGCGGTTATTACGACGGTGCCGGGGCGACCCGCGACATGGTGCAGAACCACATTTTGCAGTTGCTGTGTCTGATTGCGATGGAACCGCCGATCAACCTGGACGCCGACGAAATCCGGAACCGCCGGGTGGATGTCCTGAAATCCATGCGCCGGTTCGATGCCGACGCGATCCGGTTTTCGGCCGTTCGCGGGCAGTATGGCCACGGCTGGATTGAAGGGAAAGAAGTGGCTGGTTATCGGGAAGAGCCGGAAGTGAACCCGGAGTCCAATACAGAAACGTTTGCGGCATTCAAATTTTTTGTCGACAACTGGCGCTGGCAGGACGTACCGTTTTACCTCCGGACCGGCAAGCACCTGGCGCAGTCGGCGTCCATCATTTCGATTCAGTTCAAGAACATTCCGCATTCGATTTTTCCACCCGAATCGGCCGAAAACTGGCAGCAAAACCGGCTGGTTTTCAGCATTCAGCCCGAAATGAGCATCCGCTTGCAGATGCAGGCCAAACGGCCCGGTCTGGACATGACGCTGAATCCGGTCGATCTGGTGTTCGATTACAGCGGCACCTATGCCGGAAAACCGCCCGAAGCCTACGAAACGCTGCTGCTCGACACGATGCTGGGCGACCAGACGCTGTTCATGCGGAGCGATCAGGTGGAAGCCGCCTGGGAGCTGATCATGCCGATTCTGCACGCCTGGGAAAGTAAGAAGAGCCTGAGTTTTCCGAATTATTCCGCCGGTTCGTGGGGCCCTGAAAACGCCGAAGCCCTCATTGCGCAGGACGGTTTTCACTGGTTTACCTTACCACTTAACGGAAAACATTGATGAGCCAGCCGATTCTACACGTCTCCAAAACCGCCGATCTGGCGGTTTTGGAACTGGCCGAATTTTTCATCCGAACGGCAAAGGAAACCATTGCCACGACGGGACGGTTTTCGGTCGCGCTCTCGGGCGGCAGTTCGCCCAAAAAACTGTATGAACTGCTCGCTTCGCCCGAATTCAGCAGCCAACTGGATTGGGACAAAGTCGATTTTTTCTTCGGCGACGAGCGCTACGTTCCCTCCGACGATCCGGACAGCAATGCGCTGATGGTCAAAAAAGCGTTATTCGAGCCGCTGCGGATTCCGGCAAAGAACATTTTTACGGTCGATACGAGCCTGTCGCCGGAAGAAGCCGCGCTGAAGTATACCCAAGCCATTCAGCATCGGTATCAGGCCGAACAGGTCCGCTTTGATCTGGTGTTGCTGGGTCTGGGCGACAATTCGCACACCGCGTCGTTGTTTCCGCACACGCCGGTTTTGCACGATACCTCGGTTTCGGTGAAGGCGGTTTTTCTGGACGATCAGAATGTGTACCGCATTACGATGACTGCTCCCCTGATCAATCTGGCGCATCATCTGGCCTTTCTGGTCTACGGAAAAGGGAAAGCCGAAGCCGTTGATGCGGTTCTGAATGGGGCCGAGGATATCGAAAACCACCCCGCCCAACTGATTCGGTCCGCTGAGGGCGAGGTGCACTGGTTTCTGGATGAACCGGCGGCATCGGTGCTGTCGGTTTAGAAAATTAGATAAGAATTATAAATGTAAAATGATGAACGCTAAATGTAAAAGTGCCGGATGGGTAACTACTTTTACATTTAGCGTTCATCATTTTACATTTATAATTCTTTTTAATAACAACCGAATATGTTCTGACATCCAGTTGTTTACATTTAAAAGAATGTACGGATGGCTCTTTCAAAACTACTCGTCTGATGTCCTTTCTCCGACTGCTCTGGCAAATTCCCGTTGCCTTTTTTGCCGTGAGCCTGCTCAGTCTTTTCATCCATGAATACGCCACGGCGCGACCCAGCGTACGGACCAAAGACATTCCGTACGTAAAAGCCGACGCTCCGGATTTCGATGCAGAACGTCAGGTACTCGATGTGTATGCGCCCAAACAAAAAGCCGCGCGGCCTTTTCCCGTTGTGGTTTTCATTCACGGCGGAAACTGGGACAGCGGTAGTAAAAATCTCTATTCGTTCATCGGCCGTCGCTTGGCCAAACAGGAGATGGTGGCCGTCATCATCAATTACCGCCTTTCCCCGGCGGTTTTGGTGCCCGGCATGGCCGACGATTGTGTTCGCGCCGTGCTTTGGACTTCGCAGCACATCGCCGAATTTGGCGGAGATCCCAACCGGATTTTCGTCATGGGCCACTCGGCGGGGGGCGGGCTGGCGGCTTTGTTAACGACGGACGACCGGTTGTTTCAGAAGTTCGGACTGGCCCAAAATCCCATTAAGGGCGCCATTCTCGATGATCCGGCCGGGTTGAATATGTTCGACTATCTGCAGAAAATGGAGTATCCCAATGATGAACAATACCTCGTTCCGTTCGGGAAAGATTCCACGGTTTGGCGGGCGATGTCGGCTCACTACCAGGTTACGTCCGCCAGTCCGCCGATGCTGATCTACGCCGGAAGCCGCACGTATCCGAGCATTGCCAGCAGTACTCAAAAATTCCACGAGCGGCTCCGGGAACTCGGTGTAAAGCATGATTACAAAGTTCTGCCGGGCAAAAAACACGTCGGGATGGTGACGCAGCTCTACTGGCAAAATAACCTCATTTACCGGGAGTTACGAACGTTTGTCGGCGCAAAACCGTAGGCAAAACGCGAAAGCCGCCCCTAGGCTCCGACGTTTTTCTTCACCACCGCCATCGTTTCTTTTTGTCGCTGATTGACAAACTGCTTGCCTTTCAGGGCCTTCGCTTTGGCAGCTTTGGGATCTTTGGCCATCGCCAGAACCGCCGGGACAATCCCCGCAACGTCTTTGGGCGTATCCAGATCAAAAAGCCAGTCGCCCAGACCAATATCGCGCCACATGGCCCCTTTGCTGGTCTGTTCTTCAAACCGGCAAACGATGGCCGGAATGCCCAGCGCGATGCACATGATGGGCGAATGCATTTCGATGCCGAACAATCCCGCCGAGCGAATGTATGTGCTGACGGCTTCGTCGGTGAGCCAGTAGTGATCGCGCCAGACGACTTTCGCTTTCACATCGTCCGGCAGCGGATCATACAGCATTTCCTTGCCAATCCGGACCTGGGTTTCGTTTTCGGGTACGATCAGGATTTTCATCGCCGTCTGCCGAACGACGGCAATGATGGCTTCCCGAATCGGCTTGTTATCCTGTTCTTTCATGGCTTCATTCCGGGCATGTTTTTCCGGATTGACCGACAGTTTTTTCTGCGGCAGTTCCCACCAGGGCGAAAACCGCAGTTGCGGAATTACACACAGAAACTTACCGGTTTCCAGCCCGTGTTTCTTCAAAAAAGTGTCGGCGGCTTTGTCGTTCCGGATGTCCACCGCAAACGCACCGTCGGGGCAGAACGCCATAATCGGACAGGCAACGCCCTTCGACTTGGCAAATTCCATCGAAACTGAATCCCGGAAATAGGCAAACCGGGCTTTGGTGAGTAGCTCAACATCTGCCGGATTGAACTTCAAGCGGTCTTCGGGAAAACCGTATACGCCGGGCCAGGTGATGCCGTAAATGCCGTACGGTTTTCCGGTTTCCCGCCATAGTTCAATTTCTTTCCGACCCACCAGCGACGGCCCGGAGCCGTGCAGCAGAAAACCGCATTCGGAAATGGCCGCCTTCTTTTCTTCTGCTGATTTCAGGATAATCAGTTTGGGAAACCGCTTCATCAGCATTTCCTCAACGCCGTTGCCCACATTGGATGGCCACAAACGCACCTCGACATCGGGCAGGTACTTTTCCAGCAACGTCAGAACGCCGGGCGTATGGGCAATGTCGCCGATGTTTTCCGTCTGCCACGAGGAGCGAAGAATGATGGATTTTTTGGCAGGAAATGTCGCGTTGGCGAGGGACGGCATACTGAGTAGCAACCCGATCAGTGACGGTGTTTGCTTCAGGAATTCTCTGCGGTTTGGCATGAGTACTCGGTTGGACGTTAGGGTGAGGAGTTCCGGATTACACCCGGGATTATCCATAGAAAAGCCCGGTGGGCTTGGTGGGTTGGCTAGACTGCCAGCGTTTTGCCCACGGTTGCCATGGTTTCGCGCTGGCGTTTTTCAACAAAACTTCGGGCCTTCGCGGCTTTGACCTTTGCGGTTTTTGGGTCTTTGGCCATCGCCAGAACCGTCGGAACGATGCGGGCTACTTCGGCGGGTTTGTCCATATCGAACAGCCAGTCGCCCAGACCAATATCGCGCCACATGATGCCTTTGCTGGTTTGTTCGTCGAACCGGCAGACGATGGCCGGAACGCCGTTGCCGACGCACATGATGGGCGAGTGCATTTCCAGCCCAAACAAACCCGCCGAACGCATGTAAGTACTGATGGCCTCACCAGTGAGCCAGTAGCGATCCCGCCAGACAACTTTTGCTTTGACATCGGCGGGGAGTGGATCGTACAGCATTTCTTTGCCAATCGCCACCTGCGTTTCGTCTTCCGGACAAATCAGGATTTTCATCGGCGTTTGCCGGACCACGGTGCTGATGGCTTCGCGGAGCACGGCGTGATCGTGTTCTTTCATTTCCTCATTCCGGGTGTGCTTAAACTCGTCAAAAGCGGCTTTTTTGGCGGGAATTTTCCAGTAGGGCGTATACCGCAGCCGGGGAATGACGCACATGAATTGGCCGGTTTCCAGTTGATGCGCTTCGAGAAAAGCCTTCGCCGACGCATCATCCCGCAGATCGACCGCAAAAGCGGCATCCGGACCATATTCCATGATGGGGCAGGTGATTCCTTTTTCCTTCGCAAACTTGAGCGAGGCCGAATCCCGGAAAAAGATAAACTGCGCTTTACTGATCAGTTCTACCTCAGCCGCCGAGGTGGCGTTGGAGGCCAGTGGTGTCGGGAAAACGCCGTGCAGCGAAATGCCGTAGATGCCGAACGGTTTGCCGGTTTCCCGGTGCCAGCGATCCACGTCTTTGCGGGCCACCAGCGAAGACCCGGAACTGTGCAGCAAAAAGTCGCAGTCGTTGAAGGCTGCCGAAATCTTTTCCGGGCCTTTCAGGATGATCACTTTTGGAAAGCGTTTCTGAATGAGTTCTTCCACACCGTTGCCAATGTCTGACGGCCAGAGTTGAATCGTGACGTCGGGCAGGTACCGTTCCAGCAGGGTGAGGATGCCCGGCGTGTGTCCAATGTCGCCGATGTTGACAGTTTGCCAGGCCGAACGCAGCAGAATGGTTTTTTTTGCGGCTCCAGCTGCGTTGGCAAGAGACGGAATGCTCATCAGCAGGCCGATGAGGGCGGGCGTTTGTTGGAGAAAAGATCGGCGGTTTTGCATGAGAGCAATGAGTTAGAATGTCATTCAAGTGGTTGGAGCCAATGGCTAGACCGCCAGCGTTTTGCTCAAAACGGCCATCGTTTCGCGCTGGCGTTTTTCAACAAAGCTTCGGGCTTTAGCGGCTTTGGCCTTCGCGGCTTTCGGGTCTTTGGCCATGGCCAGAACCGCCGGAACAATCCTGGCCACTTCTTCGGGCTTGTCCATGTCGAACAGCCAGTCGCCCAGACCAATATCGCGCCACATGATGCCTTTGCTGGTTTGTTCGGCAAAGCGGCAGACAATGGCCGGAATGCCGTGGCCGATGCACATGATGGGCGAGTGCATTTCGAGTCCGAACAAGCCCGCCGACAACAGATAGGTGCTGAGTGCTTCGTCGGTGAGCCAGTACCGGTCGCGCCACACCACGTTTTTCTTCACATCCTCCGGCAGTTTATCGAGCAGAATTTCCTTGCCCAGTTTGACCTGGGTCTCGTCTTCCGGAACGATCAGGATTTTCATCCCGGTCTGGCGCACCACGGCAATGATCGCTTCCCGCAGGGGGGCGTTGTCGTGCTCCTTCATCTTTTGATTGATCGCGTTTCTTTCCGCGTCGAAGGGTGTTTTCTTGGCAGGAATTTCCCAGTAAGGCGTAAACCGGGTGCGTGGAATCACGCACAGAAATTTACCCGCTTCCAATCCGTGTTTCGACAGAAAGGCGTTGGCGGCCTGGTCGTTCCGGAAGTCTACCGCGAAAGCCCCATCCGGGCAAAACGCCATCGTTGGGCTTTTTATCCCGATTTCTTTCGCTATTCCCAGCGAAACCGAATCCCGGAAAAACGCAAATCGGGCATTGTTCAACAACTCGACGTCCAGCGGATTGACTTTGCTGGCAGCCGGGCCGGGCGCATAGACACCGGGAAAGGTGATGCCATAAATCCCGTACGGTTTGCCGGTTTCCTTGTACCAGCGTTCCACATCCTTGCGGGCGACGAGCGACGGCCCGGAGCCGTGCAGCAAAAAGTCGCATTCTTTCAGGGTGGCCGCAATCTCCTCCGGTGTCTGGACGATGGCGACCTTGGGAAACCGGCGTTTGAGCAACTCCTCAACGCCATTTCCGACGCTGCTTGGCCAGAGCCGGATGCTGGCGTCGGGCAGGTATTTTTCCAGCAGCGAGAGGACGCCGGGGGTGTGTCCAATGTCGCCGATGTTGACCGTTTGCCACGACGACCGCAGCACAATGGCGGGGGCTTTTTTGCCGGAAATGCCTTTTATCGACGCCAGGAGTGACGCCGTTGCCAGGGCCGCACTTTTCAGGAAAATGCGTCGGTTAGAATGTATGGGATCAGTTGTCATACGATTTGGTGATTGGTAAACCCACACGATGTCAATAGCCGGGATTTTGAACCAGACTCGGATTGGCATCCATATCCACCTGCGGAATGGGCAGCAAAACGTGGAAAGGCTTGATGACCGGATTCCGGTTGAACGTATTGTCAGCTTTCACGGCCTCGACCAGCTTGCCCGTCCGGATGAGATCGAACCGGCGGTTGTTCTCGAACGTCAGTTCCAGTCGGCGTTCCAGCATGACCGCATCCTTAAATTGCTGGTAATTCAGGCCCGTCAACGCCGTCAGTCCGGCCCGGATTCGCACTTTGTTGATGGCCGCATACGCTTCCGTGGTCGGTCCATTGTTCACTTCATTCAGCGCTTCGGCCTGCATCAGCAATACATCGGAAAACCGCAGGATCGGAATGCTGGTGCCTTCACCGCCGTTGGTTCTGGCAGTTTTGTCCCACAGTTTCTGGAAAGAAACTGCCTTCGTGGGATCAGGGTCGGTAATGGAAAGCGTGGTCGTCACCCCGTTGTAGACATACGACGTGATGAACGTAACCGGCTTCCGTTTGTCGTTAGCGGAATAGGCATTGAATAAACTGGCACTGACCCGCGCAATGCCCGCTCCGCCACTGGGGTAAATAAGGGCCGCCCGGACGCCAAAACCGCGCCCAATGTTGTGGCCACGCACATCGGTCAGGTATTGCACTTCAAAGATATTCTCCTTGCCACCCCGCGCCGTGAGCGCAAACGCATCAGCATAATTGTCATACAGTGCATAAACGCCCTGGTCGATTACTTCCTTCGCTTTGGCTGCCGCCTGCGTCCAGAAAGGCGAGCCCGCGGTCGTTCCGGCCCGCCAGAGGTAGAGTTTCGCCAGCATCCCTTTGGCCGCTCCCTGCGTAGCCCGGCCCGACTCGCTGGCCGGAAAGGTAACCGGCAAAACGCTCTCGGCTTCTTTCAGATCAGCTTCAATCAGGGCGTAGATGTCGTTGGCCGGTGACCGGGGGAGTTCCAGGCCTTCCAGTGAGGTGGTTTCTTTCGTTACCAGCGGCACATCGCCGTAGAGCCGCACGAGATTGAAATAATGCAACGCCCGCAGGAATTTCGCTTCGGCGATATACCGTTTTTTCAGTGTTTCATCCATCGCAATACCGGGCAAGCGGTCGATGACGGTATTGGAGCGGTTGATGCCTCGGTAGGCCGGTGAATACAGGCTGACGAAGGAATTGGCGGGCGTGATGTCATACCGCCAAAGCAACGGCCGGTTGGCGTCACCCGTCAGAAAGGGAATGGCGTCGTCGGTGGTGGTGATGTCCAGGTTCGGGTCCAGATTCCCAATGGCATTGTAACACGCTCCCAGTGCCGCTTTGGCATCGTCGGCGGTTTTGTAATAAGTGGCATTGGTCAGGTTCGTTACGGGAGACAGGTCGAGCTGGCTCTCGCAGGCGGTTGCCAGCAGGGCCACAAAAAGGAGTAAGGTGTTGGTTTTCATAGAGATCTATGCATTAAAATTTCAGGTTCAGTCCTACTAATACGGTTTTTGCGGACGGGTATCCGCCGTAGTCGATCCCCTGGCTCAGTGACGAACTTCCGTAGCGATTTACTTCCGGATCATAGCCTGAATAGGAGGTTAGGGTGATGAAATTCTGGGCGGTTACATATACTTTGGCCGAGCCAACCGACAGGCGGTTCAACAGGCTTTTGGGCAGGTTATAGCCCAGCGAAATGTTTTTGAAACGCAGGTACGAACCGTCTTCGACGTGCAGCGATGACAGCAGCCGGGAGCCGCCCCCGGCGTTGGCGCGGGGAATGGTGTTGCTCGGATTGGTGGGCGTCCAGCGGTCCAACGCCCGGGCCGACTGGTTGTTGCCCCCTGTCAGGTTCAACTGGTCGAAGGTGGCAAAATTCAGGATTTCGTTTCCGTACGAGCCTTGCACAAAAATGTTCAGGTCGAAACCTTTGTAGGAAAACGTGTTGTTCAGCCCGCCGAAGAAATCCGGGTTGCTGTTGCCGATAATATCGCGGTCGGCATCGTTGATCACGCCATCGCCGTTCCGGTCCACATACCGGAGATCACCCGGTTTGGCCGTTTTCTGAGCCGACCCGTCGACTTCCGCCTGGTTCTGGAAAATGCCGTTGGTAACCAGCCCGAAGAAATTGCCCAGCGGACTATCGACCCGCAGCAAAATCGGGTTTTGGGTGGTGTTGGAAATGGTGGCATCCGAACCCGTTCTGAATTCTTTCCGGCCATCCAGGAACAGGATTTTATTCCGGTTGAAGGAGATATTGAATTCCGACGTCCAGCGAAAACCGCCCTGGTCCACATTGATCGTGTTCATCGAAAATTCGAACCCTTTGTTGCGAACACTGCCCAGGTTTTTCAGTGTGGTGGAAAAACCGGAGGAAGTAGGGACACCCACGTTAAAGAGCAGATCAGAGGTCTTTTTGATGTAATAATCGGCCGATACCTGGATGCGGTTATTGAGCAATCCGACGTCAAAACCGACGTCAAATTGGGCGTTTTTTTCCCAGCGTAAATCGGGGTTGCCAATGCCCGCCGTGGCCGATCCGACGTTTAGCGCCCCGCCGATGACGTAAGGGGCCGAGCTGATGTTGGCCAGGTACTGGTAGTTCCCGATTTCCTGATTCCCCGACAGACCGTAGCTGGCCCGCAGTTTGGCATCGGAAATAAACGTGAGGTCTTTTAGCCAGGGTTCGTTGGCGAGTTTCCAGGCGATGGCACCCGACGGAAAGAAGCCGAATTTGTTGTTCGGACCAAACCGCGATGACCCATCCCGGCGACCGGTCAGCGTCAGCAGAAAGCGATCGTCGAAGCCGTAATTGACCCGCGCCAGGTACGAAATCAGCCGCCAGTCGCTGCTGCGTGAACTGGGTGCCACCAGCGTCGAACCCGCAGCCAGGTTATTATACGTCGCAAAGTCGTCGGAAAAGGTATTGGCATTTGCCGCCACGGTTTCGACGGCCAGCCCCTGAATCGTATACCCCAAAACCGCATTCAGGCTGTGTTTGGGAGCCAGTTGGCGGGTGTAATTCAGGATGTTTTCGTTCAGCCAGTTGACGCTTTGGGAATTGGAAACGGACGCACTACCGCCCACACTCGCGCCCAGAACCGCCTGCCGAGTGACGTAATAATTGTTTTTCGAGCTTTGCAAATCCGTTCCGAAGCTGGTCCGGAAGGTTAGTCCTTCGATGATTTTGTAGTCGACGTAGGCATTGGCCAGGATGCGGATGAGGGCGGTTTTGTCCGTAAACTCATTGGCAACGGCCAGCGGATTATCCGCACCCAGACCGTTCAGCGCCCCCTGGTTTTTGTAATAACTTCCGTCGGCATTCCGCACCGGAAACGTGGGGGAATAATTCAGGGCCGAGCTGATGATGCCACTCACGGCCAGGTTGCCATCGGTCTCGGTGCGCGGGTTGTTGGTCAGCGTATAGGCGCCCTGCATGGTGACACCCACTTTCAGGCGCGACGTCAGATCGTTGTCGAGGTTGGCCCGCAGCGTGTAGCGTTTGAAATCTGATTTCAGCAGAATACCATCCTGGCCGTAATAGCCGAAGGATACCGCATACCGGGATTTTTCGGCACCCCCCGAAACCGAAAGCTGGTGGTTCTGGATGGGCGCATCGCGCATGACGATGCTCTGCCAGTCGGTGCCTTCGCCCAGGGTTGAAACCAGCGGACGATCCGCCGTGCTGCCGTCAAAATAGGCCTTGCCGCCGTTGTTGATCTGGGCGTCGTTGACCAGTTCGGCAAACTGGCGGGCGTTGAGCATCGGGAGCTTCCGGCGCACGGACTGGTTGCCGTAATAGCCTTCATAGCTAATTACCGCCTTGCCGGCCTTGCCGCGTTTGGTCGTAACCAGAACGACCCCGTTGGAACCCCGGGAACCGTAAATGGCGGTTGCCGAAGCATCTTTCAGGATTTCGATGGACTCAATGTCGTCGGTATTGATGGAGTTCAGACCGGTGGTCGGAAAACCGTCGATGACGTAGAGCGGATCATTGCCGGCATTGACCGAACCCGATCCTCGAATCCGGATGGTGGAGTTTCCGCCGGGCCGGGCCGAATTAGACACCACCTGAACCCCCGCAGCGCGGCCCTGCATGGCCCGGTCGAGCGACGGAATGGGCGTGGCCTTGATGTTGGCTTCGCCAACCTTGGCAACCGAACCCGTCAGATCCGATTTCTTGACGGTTCCGTAGCCCACCACGACGACTTCCTCCAGGCTTTTGTTATCGGTTTTCAAGGAAATGTTGAGGGTGGTGCGTTTCTCCACGGCCATTTCCTGCGAAACAAACCCGACAAAGCTAAAAACCAGGACGGCCGATTCATTGGGAACCACAATCTGGTATTTCCCGTCGCCGTTGGTCGTTGTGCCGCGCGTTGTGCCTTTCACCAGCACGCTGACGCCCGGTAAGCCTTCGCCTTTTTCGTCCGAAACCGTACCGGATACGGCCAGATCGGCCAGAACGTCGCTGGTAGTTAGGGTGGTCGGCGGGAGTGTGCTGCCGGTGTTGTTCATTTTGAAAAGCGCGATTTGCTTCCCGCTCACTTCGTAGCGAATATGAAGCGGAGTCAGCAAATCGTTGAGCGTTTCCTTGAGGGTCACAAACCGGTTTTCCAGTGTCACCTTCTGGTTGACCTGAATTTCGCGAGGATTGTAGATAAATAGAACATTGGCATTACGCTCCAGAAACGCCAATGCTTTTTTCAGGTTAGTGGTTTCGGCTTTCACCGCGATGCGTTGATCCAGCACTTCCTGGCCGTTGGCATCGTGGGCATACGTCGCACCCACAAACAGGATCGTCATCAGAAGCTGAATAACCGATAGTTTCATGAGGGTCCGGAAGGAAAGGGGCTTTTTATAAAGTCTATCCATGAGAAAAGGGGTTTGCTCTTGGATAGCGACAGCGGTGGTTGCATACTGGTTTCCAGTAATTTTTTTAGAAAAAATTTACTGGAATTGCCTAATCGGTTCAATTATAACTACTTATTTTCACACCCTTCGCTGTGAATTACGATCTGCCCGTCCACCATTTCGTAGGACGAGCGGGTAATTTTGCAGATCAGATTCAGTTTTTCAAACAGCGATTCACCGGCGAGATTGGCCGTCAGATAGCAGTCTTTCAGGTTGGCCGCATCGTAAATGAACGTCAGTCCGTACGTTTTTTCCAGCAACGAAAACACCTCCGAAACCGGTGCTTCTTCAAAAATGTAAGCCTCTTTGGTGACCTTCTGAAGCGTAATCGGTTGTTCGACGACGGATTTCACCAGGCGTTTTTCGGTCGTCGAGAACACCACCTGCTGGTTGGGCGTCAGTACCATGCCGACCGACTCGTTCTTGCGGGCGGGCTGTTCTTTTTCCACATCTTTCCGCATATACACCGACACCCGGCCCGACCGAACCTCTACTTTGGCGTTGGTTTCACCCGTCGTAATCAGAAAGCTGGTCCCCAATACCTGCGTCGAAATCTGGTCGGTATACACCCAAAACGGCATTTTTGGATTTTTCTTAACCGAAAAAAACGCCCGCCCGCTCAGGTAAACTTCCCGTTTGGTGGCCGAAAAACGATTCGGATACCGCAGCGTTCCATTGGGATACAGAACCACCGTGCTGCTGTCGTGGAGCACAAACGTCCGGGGTTCGGAACTTTCGTTGACGGTTTCGGTGTAATCGCTCGCCAGGGCAGGACTAAGTTTTTCAAGGGCCGAAAGACGGGTATCGGCCTGTCGGCGCGCATCGGATTTGACGGCATACGTGAACGCCAGATAACCCAAACCAATAAAAAGCAGGAGGGAAGCCGCCACCCGAAAAACGGTAGTTTGCCACAACGGAACGACGTTCTGCTGATTGGATTGAACGATATTATTAAAAATTTGATCCAGTTCTGCCGGTTGTAAGGCGGTATTTTTCTCCTCCAGCGCCTGCAAAAAAGCCCGGGCTACCTGCACTTTGTCGGTGCAATCCGGATTTTCGGCCAGCCATTCCGACCAGAACGCGCCACTCTGGGCGTTGCGGTCGATGACCCAATGCCGGAAGTACTCGTCCCGCGTCAAATCGTCAACGCTGTAGTTTCGATAATCGGGCGTCCTCATGGTGGTAAGCGTTCATGCTATGAACAGATGGCGGATGATTCGTTTTGATACCCGCCCATGTCCGTTTATTTAAAAAGTGCTGGTTTTGATGAAGTCAATGAAGATGATAAAACCGACCCAGTTGTCGCGGAAGGTTTTGAAGGCAGCCTGCAACAGGTTCGATACCGACTGGGGGTTGACGCCCATGATTTCGGCAATTTCGTCGCGTTCGAGGTTTTGGTAATAGCGGAGGTAAATCACTTCGCGCTGCCGTTTGGGCAACTGATTCAGCGAATCGGCAATCCGTTTGGTGGTTTCCGCCAGACTTTCCTGTTCGATCACCGACCATTCCGGCGAAAATTCCACGAAATTCAGGTCATTTTCGAGGTCCGTCGGCTCATCGTCCCGGTTGATGCGCTGCCGGTAGCCCTCGCGCAACACCCGCTTGCGGACGGAACTGAGCAGGTAGGCCCGGACGCTGTCGGGGACCGCCACGCGTTCACGCCGGTTCCAGATTTCGATGAACACCTCCTGAACACAGTCCTTGACGAAGTCTTCATCCCGCAGAAATTTGTAGCCGTAGTTCTGCAAAGCGTTGAAATACTTCTCGATCAATTTCCGCAAACCGGTTTCGTTCCCGGTCTTGAGCTGCTCCCAAAACAGCAAGTCCATTCCGGCCGACGCATTTCCACTGGTCTTCATACAACAGGAGCCCGGACGATAGCTTCCGGACTCCTGTTAAACGTGAGAATGTAAAATTCCTACTCTTAAAAAAACAATGTTCATTCGTAATGTCGTTATACGCTGTTCTTACTGAAGATAGGGAGGCAGGGGTAAAGCCACGCTCGATTCATCGGGAATAGCCGCCCGACGAACGGTTTCCAGCGGAATGACGCCCGACCAGATCGGTAGCTCCCGATGTTCCGGTTCATCATTGGGCCCTCCCGTCCGGATTTTGGCGGAGGCTTCATCCAGCGAAAACGACAAAACCGTTGTTTTCCGGATTTCACTTTCCGTTTCTTTGCGTAAATCATCCCACCGGTCTGGAATCAATTTATTGGTAATCAGGGTCAACGCTTCCACTTTTTGGGCAAAGTCTTCCACTTTTTCGGCGGTGGCAAAAATGATGACGGAGCGGTAGTTGACCGAGTGGCTGAACCCCGATTTCGCCAGCACCAGGCCGTCGAGCAGCGTCACCGAAATGCAAACCGGAATACCTTTTTCGACTTCCCGAATAAAATGACTGCCCACCGATCCGTGAATCAGCAGACGGTCACCGACCCGGGCGTAAGCCGTTGGAATCGATCCCGGTTGTCCGTCGATGGCATAACTGATGGTACAATAGAGGGCTTCATCGAGAATGGCATAAATCGTTTCGGCTTCATAATGAGCCCGTTTCGCTGAGCGGCTGGGCGTGGTACGTGGGGTTTGCATGTGTTAAGTTGGTTTACGGTTTTCAGTATTTGGTTTACGGTGGCTGGCGCGCTCTTATCATGCGCCAGCCACCGTAAACCAAATACTGAAAACCGTAAACGATTTAAAATTGTGAGTTGTCCTGCAAATTTGCACCTTTACCGGACTATCTATGTCGTCCGGTTTTTCAAAAATAAGTAGTCCGGTATGTTGCCTTTCAAAACACTAATCACGATTGACAAATCCACCGAAGCCTCGGTCTACCTCCAATTGGCCGAACAACTCCGGCGGCTGATCGGCGACGGCGTTTTAAAAACCGGCCAGAAGTTGCCGGGAACGCGACAGTTGGCCGAACTGCTTCTGTTTCACCGCAAAACGATCGTTGCTGCCTATGACGAATTGCTGGCGGAAGGCTGGCTTGAATCGCGGGCGGGCAGCGGCACGTTCGTGGCCGATACGTTGCCGCTGGTTCGGCCACAATCCCTTGTCAGTGAGGTTGATGGACAACGGACTAATCGCGAACCCGGTTTTCAATTCGAATCCAGATCGCATCTGGTTCGTTCGTTGCTGTTGATGGGAGAGGGCCTGCGGCTGGACGACGGTTTTCCGGACATCCGGCTGGCCCCGATGGAGGAACTGGCCCGCGCCTACCGGAGCTATTTTCGCTGGGGAAATCCGCAGCAGCATTTTGGTTACGGCGATCCGAAGGGCAACCGGCTTTTGCGCGAAGAATTATCGGTTTTCCTGAACGAAACCCGGGCGTTGCGAACAACCGCCGACAACATCCTGATTTCGCGTGGCAGCATGATGGGCATTCACCTGGCCAGTACGCTGCTGCTGAAACCGGGTCAGACGGCGGTGGTGGGCGAAACCAACTGGTCGGGGGCCAACATGAATTTTCAGCAGGCCGGGGCCGAATTACTGACTGTTCCCGTCGACCAGCACGGTCTGGATGTGGAAGCGCTGGCGGAGCTTTGTCAGCATCGCCCGGTTCGGCTGGTCTATGTGACGCCCCACCACCATTATCCGACCACGGTCACTCTGCCGCCCGATCGGCGGCTCCGGCTGTTGCAACTGAGTCAGCAACACGGTTTTGTCATTTTGGAAGATGATTACGATTATGAGTTCCACTACCTCCGCCGACCGGTTTTGCCGCTTGCCAGTGCCGATCCAAATGGCATGGTGGTGTACATTGGTTCACTATCGAAATCGGTGGCCCCGGCTTTTCGGATGGGCTACGTGGTCGCGTCCGAAACCGTCATCGATGAACTGGCCCGTTTGCGACGCATCATCGACCGGCAGGGCGACGCGATGCTGGAATTTGCGATTGGGCAATTGTTCCGAAACGGTGACATGCGACGGCATTTAAAGAAGGCGCACCAGACTTATCTGTCACGCTGCAATCAATTTTGTTCGCTGCTAACCAGTGCGTTACCGGATCAGGTGCAATATGTCAAGCCGGAGGGCGGTCTGGCGGTTTGGGCGACCTTCGATCCAACCATCGATCTCGCCCAACTTGCTCAAAAAGCCAAGGCGGAAGGGCTTACCTTTTCGGATGGTGTTGCGCACAACCCGCCCGGAAAAGTGCTGAACAGCACCCGGTTGGGGTTTGCGTCCAGCACCGAAACCGAGTTGGAACAAAGTGTATCGATTTTGCGGAAATTGGTCAAAGGGAAAGGTGTTTGTTCAACTGGGTAAATAATTGTCCTTCAGTGGAGTAACAGCTCAGTTTCGCCGGATTGTTGGCAAATGGCAACCAATCTATCCCTCTATCCCGCAGGGATTAAACAGCGCAGCGTCGGTAGCAAAAGGATGATTTGTTTTTCCAGCGTACCGTCAGGCACGCAACCATTCACAGAAATCTGACAGTTGCGTACCTCATGGCAACGGGAGGAGCGAATCACCCTTTTTTTCTACCGACGCTGCGCTGTTTTGCCCCTCATGGGGCATATTGAAAATCGTGAAGGGATTTTTGATAGTAAACGTCAATTTGACCACTACTCAAACTGAAACGCGAAATAGGTACACGAACCGTTGGTGGTATTCAGAATACCGTGGGGAACGTTGGATTCCAGGAAAATGATATCGCCGACTTTCGCCGGTTGCATCACGCCATTGATGCTTTCCTGGGCGGTGTTTTCAATCAGGAGCAGGATTTCGGCGGCCCGGTGTGTGTGGGGCGGATGACTCCACAAGCCTTCATTGAGCGTCGTAACGTGCATTTCAAACCGTTTACACATGACCGTCGCCCGGTCAAAGATGTTGCGCCGACCGCCTTTGGCGTTGGGTTGGTAGGCCACATCCTTCCAGTCGACCCAGAACGATTGCCCTTTCATTTGTTCTAAATCCAGATCCGGCACTTCTTTCGAGGTATACCGCATGAGGTGATACGTGACGGGTGCGGCACTTTTGTTTTCAATCCGGTGGGCATCGCCGGGCATGATCAGCACCACGCTGCCGGGGCCTACGGTTTTGATCCGGCTCCCGAGCGAAACCGTCAGTTCCCCGGTTTTGACGATAATCAGAATCTCATCATCCAGCGTTTGGGCGGGTTGCGGGGCTCGGTTGGGAGGAATCGTGATGCCGTGGACGGAGAAATCGTTGAAATCCCGCGTGGTGCCTTCTAAAATCGTTCGATCGATCATGCCGTCTTTTTTGACCACCGGCGCGTTATCCCAGGAATAGACTTTGGAAGGAATGGTCTGGGCGAAGACTGGACAAGTGGCGAAGACGAACAGCAGGAAAAGCAAAAACGGTTTCATGGGTAAAGCGATTCGTGGGATTCCATTCAAAGGTAGTGCAAAAAGTGCCACGAATTTAAGCAGGCAAGGCTTGCCGGGGTATTAAAAAAGCGGCCCCTGAAAAAGAAGGGGCCGCTTTTTTTCAGGCTGTAATCCTATTTATCGAACCACTGGGGGGTATCTACCGCTAAACCCGTCGGTGTCTTCGGGTTGGAGTTAATTTCCTCACTGCGGTAAAGTAACCGCCGAACCAGCCCCGCAACGGGAGCGCCAGCCGGTGTGGTCATGGCCGGAATTTCCTGACCCACGGGCCCCGACCGACGGAGTTGTACCCACCCCTCAACGGGCCTCATGAACAGATCGAGGTATTGTTGCTGGGCCAATACCGTCCGGTGGTTTGCCGCTGTCAGCGCGGGGAGTTGGTTGGCATAGGCATCAGACTGGGCGGCTGGTACACCAAACGACACCAGAGATGCCCTAACGCCCGCCCGCATCCGTTGCGTCGCCAGATCGAATCCTCCCGGTGCAAAACCGCGGGCGATGGCTTCGGCTTCCAAAAGCAGTTGTTCGGAGTAGGAAAAAGAAACTTCAGGCAAGTCGGGCTTGAGCAGGTTCATGTTCACCAGAGACGACTTGGGTGAGTATTCTTCGGTGGTGTTAAGGGCTACAAACTCATTGGCGGAGGCACCCGGTCCTGCCTGGAAGAAGTACGGAATACGCGGGTCGTTTAGGGATGCAAGCAAATTATAAACGACTTTGGAAGCGTACCAGTCCGACTGAACACCTCCCCGGAAAATGGCCGTGAACGAAAAGCGCGGATTTTGTCGGCCGGGTTGGTTGTAATACTGAAACTGCATGGCATCGGAGGGGGCGGAAATCAGGTTACCAGCCGCCAGGAGTTGACCGATGGCCGCTGCTTTCGTGGGGTCAGCATCGACCATGGAAAACAGAAGGCGCAATTTGAGCGAATTGGCAAACTTGCGCCATTTCGTCATGTCCCCGCCATAATACAGGTCATTCGGGGCAATGATGCCCTTGCCGGCCGGATCGATTTGCGTGATGGCCTCGTCAAGTAAAGCAATACACCCATTCAGTACGTCGGCCTGCTTATCAAATTTGGGGAGATCGACAGTGCCGGTAGCGGCTTCCGAAAATGGAATGTCACCCCAGAGCAAGGAGGTCTGGGAATAAGCGAATGCTTTCATGATTTTGCACTGCGCCACGGCATTGGTATTGACGGGCTGGGTGCTCTGGGCGAGAGTAATCGCTACCTCCAGGTTTTTGAGCACATCCGTGTAGGTGCGTCCCCAAACCGAGCGGATACGGGTCTGGTCGTATTGGGCCTGGGCCAATCCCCAGCGCCCACCCGAAGCCCACATTTGGCTCATCAGGGCTACGGGCCAGGTTAGTTCGCCGACGCGCAGGAGCGAAAACTGGGTGCTTGCTCCGGAAAAAAGCAGCGCCGGGGCGACGGTAGTCGAACGATTGGGGTCAATGTTGAGGTCGCTGTTCCTGAAACAGCCGGTGGACGTCAGTGCCAGCAGGCCGGCATACAGTATCTTTTTCATGGTGAAGGAAGCCTTTATACGTGAGCGAATGGTTGATCAAAAGGTGAAACGGAGGTTGGCGCCAATGCTGCGGTTGCTGGGAATGCTACCCCGTTCCAGCCCTTCGCCAATCAGACCCGTGCCGAGCACGTTCGCTTCGGGATCAATGTGGGGTACGTTCGAGTGAATAATCCAGAGGTTGCGACCTTCCAGACCAAGAGCAATGCTGCCAAATGGGGTCCGGTTCACCAGGGTCCGGGGCAGGTTGTAGGCAATCCGTACTTCCCGCAGTTTGGTGTATGAACCGTCGAATGTATTCGTTTCGGGACTCACCGAGTTGTCTTGCTGGCTCCAGTATTGCTGCACACTGGCCACCGGCACATCGTTCGGTCGGTACGTTCCGTCGGCATTGCGAATTACCCCGGGATCGATGAACGGTGTCCGGTTATTGACGGCGGTTTCGGCCGCCTGGCCACCGCTCCGTACAATACCGACCGTTTGCGAATTGATGACTCCCCCTTTGCGCATGTCGATCAGGAAGCTAAAATCAATCCCTTTGAACGAAAAGCTGTTGTTGATCCCCATCGTCCAGTCGGGGTAAATGTTGCCGAGGAGCTTCCGTGGTCCCGGTGTGCGCAGGCCGGTGGTCGGGTTGATGACGATATTTCCCTGCGGATCGCGCAACCAGCCAACCCCCTGAATATTGAAGGTTTCGCCGGGGCGGGCTACGACGAAAATGCCAAAACCGTCGCCCGAGGTGGTCACGAATTCGGTGAGCCCATCGGCCAGTGACTCTACCCGGTTGCGGTTGCGGTTAAAGTTCAATGCGGCATCCCAGCGGAAGCCCGACCGGGTTTTTAGGGGCGTCGCGGTCAGCATGGCTTCAACGCCCGTATTCGAGATCTCACCCACGTTGAGCCGCCGGGCCGAATAGCCGGTTGATTGCGGTATGGCAATCGAAATTATCTGGTCGTAGTTCAGGTTCCGGTAGTAGGTCAGGTCCAGACCCAGGCGACCGCCAAAAAATTTGAGTTCGGTACCAAATTCATACGACGTTTGCTGCTGCGGACGCAGGTTGGTGGGAGGCAGCACATTCGTGGCGCCGAAGGCCGATGCGCCCCCAATCGGATACAGGATATTGAACGTATAAATGTCGCTGGCCTGGGTGAGCGGGTTGTAGGTGAAGGCCAGTTGGTACGGATCTTCGTCGGAGCCCACATTGGCGTAGTTGGCCCGAAACTTGGCGTAACTCAGGATGTCGCGTTTGACAAGGCCGAGGTTCGGGAAAGCTTCCGTCAGAATAAACGACGCACTGACCGACGGGTAGAAGTAGGAATTGTTGCTAACCGGCAAGGTGCTCGACCAGTCATTCCGGCCTGTGACGTTCAGGAAGAGGAAGTTGCGGAAGTCGAAGCTGAAATCCCCATATACCCCAAAAATCTCCCGGCGGCTGTAGAAGTTTGACGCTACGTTCGATTGAGCGTTGGCAAATGTGTAGAGTTGGTCGATGTTCAGCCCGTCGGACAACACCCGCGACCGGCGAACGGTCCGTTGATTGAACTGATGTCCGACAATACCCTTAAACGTCCAGTCACTCGACAATCGACGCGTTAGGGTACCGATCAGGTCCGACTGGAGCTCCCGCTCGTAGATTTCGTTGGTGTCGAATTGTCCGTTCAGACGTCCGCGGGTACCCCGGCGGGTGGTCGACCGTCGGTTTTCAGTGAAGAAGTCCGTACCGACGCGTCCGGTTACATTGAACCAGGGCGTTACCTCATAGCCCAGGCTGGTACCCCCATAGACCCGGTCCACCGAGTTGGAGAACTTGTTGAACGCCGTAATGAAATACGGATTGTTCTGAATGCCGTCGAGGTCGATCGCCCGCGCCAGATCGCCCGTCCAACCCGCCGGTACGGCCTGCGTCGGGGGAGCGAAAAGGTTGTTTTTCAGATCATTGATATCGATAGTCGTGTTTATGCCGGTCAATATGGTGGTAAGAATGTTGGTCGTGTTGGAACCCTGCTGCGGTCGGCCGTCGCTGGTTGTCCGAACGTAGTTGAGCCAGGCCCGTGAGGTAAGTTTGTCGGTGATTTTGCGCCCTGCGTTGATGGCGAACGTATTCCGGCCCAGCTCGGAACCCGGTACGGTACCCGTTTGCCGGAGGTTGGTAAATCCGATCCGGTAGTCGCCCTGCTCACTGGCCCCATCCATTGACACGCTGTTAATGAGTGTATGCCCCGTGACGAAAAAGTTCTTCCAGTTGTCCGGATGGGCGCTTAATCCCTGAACGGTTGCGCCCGTATAATCCTGAACCGGCCCGGTTAGGCTCGATAGAGCCGGTCCCCAGCCATTGCCCTGACGTGGGTTGTAGACGCCCTGGTTGCCCTGGGCATACAGGTTCTGCGTATCGGGTACGCGCAGGACATTGTCAGTCCGGTACGACGAGTTGAACGACAGGTTCATCTTTTTCGACCCCACCTTGCCCCGCTTGGTCGTAATGACGATAACCCCGTTTCGCGCCCGGGACCCGTACAGGGCCGACGCTGCTGCCCCTTTCAATACGTTCATCGACTCAATATCGTCGGGATTGAGGTCACCCGCCCGGTTGCCGACATCGACGCCCCCCGTTACAATATCGGTTTCGGAGCCGTTGAAAGAAGAGTTGGAGATCGGTACGCCATCGACAACGAACAACGGTTCGCTGGAACTCGACAGGGAGTTCGCTCCGCGAATCATGACTCTGGTTGAGCCGCCCACCGACCCCGATTGCTGCGAAATGCGTACCCCGGCCACGCGCCCTGCCAGCGAGTTCAACAGGTTGGGATCGCGGGCTTTCACCAATTCCGCCCCGCCCACCGTCGAAACGGCGTAGCCCAGCTCTTTTTTCTCCCGAACAATGGCATTGGCCGTCACCACAACCTCGTTGAGATTGACCAGATCGGCCACCAATTTTACGTCCAGCGTATTGCGTCCGTCGAGGGCTATTTCGGCGGTTTTGTAGCCAATGAACGAGAAAACGAGCGTTTTTGCGTTGGCAGGAACCGTAATCTGATACGTCCCTTCGGCATTGGTAACCGTACCGGTCGTGGCATCTTTCAGTAAGATGTTCACCCCGGGAATGCCCTCATTTTCGGGCGAGGTAACTTTTCCTGACACAACTCGGGTTTGGGCATGTGTCATCCATCCACAGAGCAGCAGGAACGCCAGTAGCGTTTTTTTCATAGGTGTACTTGTTGAAAAGGTGGAACAAAAAAAAGGATCCCGCTTTCCCGGCTACTGAGCCAGCGGAGAGATTGACATACCGTTTACTAAATCCGGTTGATGCGAAGGATGCGAACGGGTTTTTTGAGCAGTTGCAAGGGATTCGAGTACGCATTGGTGGGGCCTGGCTGCCCGGTTTCACCCTGCTGAATCCGGCGCACGATCTCCATGCCTTCGACCACGCGGCCAAACGCGGCAAAGCCCTGGCCGTCGGGGTTGCGTTTGCCACCAAAATCCAGTTCGGGCTGGGCATTGATACAGATGAAAAATTCCGAAGCTCCGCTGTTGGGCAAACCACGCGCCATCGATAATGTACCGTCGAGGTGTTTTAGCCCGGTTTTTTGGGTAGTTTCCTGCGCAATAGGCGGAAACATTCGGGTCGAATCAGTACTGAGTCCACCCTGGATCACCTCGATCTTGACGGGGCTGGTAGCCTGGTTATCCAGCCGGACAACCCGGTAGAACGCGGCCCCGTCGTAGCGATTCCCGTCGACATACCGCAGAAAATTAGCTACCGTGGCGGGTGCTTTGTCGGCATATAGTTCTAAAACCAGTGAACCCGCTTCGGTATCGATACGAACCCGCTGGGCATTCGCGCCTGAAAAAAAGAAAAAAAGGATCAGGAAAAAATGTAGCGTTTGTTTCATATGTTGTTTTAAATGAGTTATTTACCGGGACTTTTTGCTTTATTCTGTTGATTTATTGATCTTATTTAAGAAGATTTTAATCTTCAATAGAATCTATTGGTAATACAGCAATCTATAGTATAAACACTTGCAAGACAAGTAGTTTGGGGGTCATTATTCTTGAAAAATCAGTATTTGCCTCTTTTTTAATTTTGATGTCTCTTGCTACCCGGTTCGCGACTCTCTTTCTACGGGTAGCAATACTGTATTGTGAAGGTTTCTTGATGGAAACGTGTAAACTTTCCAGTAAAACCTGCGGTTATCTCTTCAGCTTCACGAAGCTTCAACGACTCCATTTTATTGTTAACAGTATGGCAGAAATCATCAAAACCGCCCTCGTTACCGGCGGATCGAAAGGCATTGGATACGGCATTGCCGAAGTGTTGATCAACGAAGGAATCCGGGTGGCCATCACCAGCCGCTCGCAGGAAGCAGCCGGGGAAGCGGCCGCTTCGCTCAACAAAATCAAAGACGGTTTTGCACTGGGCATTGCCGCCGACGTCCGTGATCTGGTGTCGCAGCAACGCGCCGTCGATGCCATCACCCAGCAGTGGGGGCGGCTGGATTACGTGATCGCCAACGCGGGGGTAGGTCACTTTGCGCCGATTCAGGAACTGACCTCCGACCAATGGCAGGAAACCATCGACATCAACCTGACCGGCGTTTTCAATTCCATCAAGGCAACCCTGGACGAGTTGAAAAAATCGGAAGGCTACTTTATCACGATTTCGAGCCTGGCCGGCACCAACTTTTTCGAAAACGGCACGGCCTATAACGCCAGCAAGTTCGGGCTGGTCGGTTTTTCCCAGGCGCTGATGCTCGACCTTCGCAGCGAAGGCATCAAGGTGACAACCATCATGCCCGGTTCGGTGGCTTCGTATTTCAACAACCACGAGCCAAGTGAAAAAGACGCCTGGAAAATCCAGCCCGAAGACATCGGCCAGATCGTTGCCGACCTGATCCGGATGCCCGCCCGGACGCTCCCCAGCAAAATCGAGGTGCGTCCTTCCCGGCCCGGTGGCAAATGAGAGAATGACTTTAAAAAACGAAAGAAGCCGACTGAAAAGCCGGCTTCTTTCGTATACTACGATGTTTTCGGGTCTTAGTTCATGGCAATGTGACGTTCCGTGGTCGCCGTTGGCGCAGAGGTATGTAACTTTACTTCTTTCACCTGTTTGGTGTTGCCGTCCGAAATTTCAACCTGATAAATACCGTCCTGCAGTTGGTTCAGGTCAAATCGAATGGCCGAGGACTCGTGGCCTTTTCCCAATTTTTCCGAAGCCAGGATCTCGCCGGATTCGTTTTTCAGCGTGACATTGATTTTGGCATTTTTGTCCTTGTTGACATTCACCCGAATTTTCGACGTGTTGATTACCGGGTAGACAACCGATTGGTACGTAGATTGGGTTCCGGCGGTTTCTTTGTGATCAGCCGCAAAGCTGGATGAAGAAGTGGCAATGGTTAAAGCGAGGAAAGCGGAAGCGATGAGTGATTTCATGGTATTTGTTGTTTTTGTGTTGTGTTTCGTATCTGTTGTTTTCTGCGGCAGCTTGTGATTCGCCGTTTCGATGGGTCAAAACAACGGCGAAATGTGCTACCTTGCTATGCATAGTACTTCGGCGGTTAAACGGATCGATGAATGGTTTGCTGGATGGATGAATAATTAATCGGCGCGAACTGTGTATCTTTAAAAACCCATCAAAATCCCCCTCATGCGAGCATCCATACACTTCATCGGCCTTATGCTGGTCAGTTTCCTGAGTTTGAAACCGGCTTTTGCGCAGGTTATCACGTCACCCCAAATCGATCAACTGGTTGAAAAAACCCTGAAAACGTTCGAGGTGCCGGGAATTGCCGTCGCCCTTGTGAAAGATGGGAACGTGATTCATTCGAAAGGGTACGGTGTCCGGTCCATGCATTCCACGCGGAAGGTCGATGCCAATACGTTGTTCGGCATTGCCTCCAACAGCAAGGCATTCACGGCGGCCACGCTCGGCATTCTGGTCGATGAGGGCAAACTGAGCTGGGACGATAAGGTGATCGACTACATTCCGGAGTTTCGGCTGTACAATGCGTACGTCACCGAGGATTTTACGATTCGCGATTTGCTGACCCACCGCAGTGGCCTCGGTCTCGGCGCCGGAGATTTGATGTTCTTTCCCGATTCCAGCGATTTTCAGTTGAAAGACGTCATTCATAACCTGCGGTATCTGAAACAGACGTCCGGTTTTCGCACCAAATACGATTACGATAATCTGCTGTATATGGTCGCGGGTGAGGTGGTGAAACGGGCATCGGGCCAGAGTTGGGAAGAGTTCGTGGAAACCCGGATTATGAAACCGCTCCAGATGGAGAACAGCGCAGCGTCGTTTTCCCGGCTCAAAAATAAATCGAACGTCATCGATGCCCACGCTGTCATTGAGGGCAAATTGCGGACGGTCAGGCGCGGTCGGCTGGACGTCGGAAATTCGGCGGGTGGCATCAACAGCAGCATCAACGACCTGAGCAAATGGGTGATCATGCAACTCAATGGGGGAAAATACGGCGACGGGTTGAGCAAAACCCTGTTCAGTACGAAAGTGCAGGATGACATGTGGTCGCCCCAAACGATCATTCCCGTGCGCGCGCCCGGACCCTATAACACCCATTTCAGTTCCTACGGTTTGGGCTGGCGACTGAACGATGCGAAGGGCTACAAGCAGATTTCGCACACCGGCGGCTTGCCCGGTATGGTGACGCAGGTGATGCTGGTGCCGGAGCTAAAACTGGGCATCATCGTGCTGACCAACCAACAATCCGGAGCGGCTTTTACGGCCATTACCAACCAGATTCTCGACAGTTATTTCGGGATCACTGGCACCGACCGGGTGAAAGAATACAGCGACCGGCTGCGCGAAAATACCGCCAGTGCCGACAAAGTAACCGATGAGGTTTGGAAAACCGTTGCGGCTGAAAAGGAGAGCACCGCGTCAAAACCGCCGATTCATTTTTACACCGGCACCTACCACGATAAGTGGCTGGGTGACGTTTCCATTGTGCCGGATAACCTGAGACTCCTGTTTGTTTCGAAGCGGTCACCCCGATTAACTGGCGAGCTGTTTCATTACAAAGGCAACACCTTCGTGGTCAAATGGAACGACCGGAGTCTGGAAGCGGATGCGTTTGTGATGTTTGGGCTGGATTATGAAGGGAAACCGGTTTCGATGAAAATGAAGGCCATTTCACCCCTAACGGATTTTAGCTACGACTTCCACGACCTGGATTTTACGAAAAAGAAGTAGAGACAAGAGAGTTGAGACCAGAGAATAGAGACTGTCTTTACTCTCTTGTCTCACCTCTCTTGTCTCAGTCAATGCTATCGCGCCACTTCAATCTTATACTTTTTACCTTTCATCTTTTCGTCCTTGATCTTCGCCAGCAGCTCCTTGACTTTGGACTTTCGGACGGCCGCGAAGGAGATAAAATCCTTGACTTCGATCAGGCCCAGATCGCCTTTTTCAAGGCCGCCTTTTTGGGAGAAAAAACCGACAATGTCAATTTTGTTGAGTTTGTTTTTCTTGCCGCCACTGACGTAAATCGTCTGGAACTGGGGTGGATGGGGCAGCGGCTGATTGGCCGGAATGACAAACTCGTCGAGCGATTCGGGCAGATAGCGGGGGCGCTCTTCGTTGCGGTGCAGCAGGATGTAGGCGGTTCCGGAAGCGTGCATCCGGGCCGTCCGGCCGTTGCGGTGCAGAAACTCGTGTTCGTGCAGCGGCAGGTGGTAATGAATGACGTATTTCATCTCGGGAATGTCTAGTCCCCGGGCGGCCAAGTCGGTCGTAATGAGGTAACTGACACTGCCGTTTCGGAACTGAATCAGGGCCCGTTCGCGGTCGTCCTGCTCCATGCCGCCGTGGTAGAAGGTCGAAAAAATGCCCATTTCATTCAGGATGGCGCTGGTTCGTTCGGCGGCATCACGGTGGTTACAAAAGATCAAAGCCGCTTCCGAATCCAGGGCGCAGAGCAGCCGAAACAGCGTCTCGACTTTGTCTTTTTCTTCTGAAATGACAATTTTGGTCGTCAGGCTTTTGTCGCGGTCATCGTCGGGAATAAAATCAAGTTTGACCGGAGAACGCACGCCCGTAAACTCCGGAATGGAAATACCGGACGTGGCCGAGACCAGCACACGTTTTTGAAGATTTCGCAGACCGCCGATGATGTAGGACATCTGGTCGTGAAAACCGAGTTCCAGCGATTTGTCGAACTCATCCAGCACCAGCGTATGAATGCCGTCGAGGTCGACCGTTTTGCGGTCGATGTGGTCGGCGATGCGCCCCGGCGTTCCAATCAATACGGCGGGTGGCGTACTCAGATTTTGGATTTCGGTCGCCATCGGGTGCCCGCCGTAGCAGACGTTGACCTTAAAACCCGTCCCCATTTTTTTCCAGACCTGCTCAATCTGCAACGCCAGTTCGCGCGAAGGTGCCAGAATCAGACATTGGACTGTTTTTTGCTCGGGTTTAAGAAGTTGCAGAATGGGTAACAAAAAGGCGAGGGTTTTGCCGGAACCGGTCGGAGCCAGCAACAAAACCGCTTTCTCGGCCACTACGGCTTCCCGGGCTTCCCGCTGCATGGGGTTGAAGGCTTCAATTCCCAGGTTCGAAAGCAGGGGAGCAAGGTCTTGGTTGGTTTCCATCCTGCAAAAGTAAGGGATTTTAACCGACCCCGATGGTTTGTCGGGAATAACCTGGTGTTCGGAACGGTTTTCGCTTCAGGAAAGTATTTTTCAGAAATCGACAATCCCCGGCAGCAATTCGGAGAATCTTGTTCATTTTTGTGGTTCAACCCATTCCATTTCTTCAGAAACCGCTATAAGCGGACGGCATTTTTATGAAAGAACAATCACGCAGAGCATTTGTCAAAAGCAGTGTCGGGGCCGGACTTGGCCTGGGTATATCAGGCAGCGCACCGAAAGAACTGTTTGTCCATCACGTTTATTTTTACCTGAAAAATCCGGGCAGCGAGGCCGATAAAGCCAAATTGATCGAAGGGCTGAATAAACTGGCTAAAGTACCGACGATCAAGCTGGTACACATCGGCACACCGGCACCGACCACCCGTTCCGTCATCGAACGATCGTATGCGGTGTCGTGGCTGTGCTTTTTTGATAACCTGATGGATGAAGAGATTTACCAGACGCATCCCATCCACCTGAAATTCGTGGAGGAGTATTCGGCCCTGTGGGAAAAAGTAATCGTCTATGATTCCGTCGGCCCGAAGCGGTAAGAACCCTGTCAAGGTTCAAAGAAGTCAAGTTCCGGATTGATTTTTACGAACGGTTGTCCCATCGGGACATCACAGCAACGCGTCGGTAGTTGTGGAGGTGTTTGTTTCAAGCCCCCGGCGTGCCTTTGGGTACCTAACTAACGGTGGTGGTTGCGTACCCAAAGGCACGCTGAGTGAATTGATCATGATTTTGGCTACTACCGACGCTACGCTGTTGAACCCCTGCGGGGTAAAAAAACATAACCCATTCTCCCTCAAATGACTATTTACTCAACCGCTGCGGCTAAAAACACCGTTCTGACCATTCTGCTGGGTGGTTTTCTTTTAATGCAGGGCTGCACCCCAAAACAACCGGTCGAAACCGCCAATACAAACCCGGCAACTGACTTTATGTACCAGTATTCCATCATTGATGCCTTGCTCGCCGGGGTCTTCGATGGCAATCTGACGCTGGGGCAGCTAAAAACCAAAGGTGATTTTGGCATCGGAACCTTCAACCGGGTGGACGGCGAACTGATTGTGGATCAAGGTAGGGTGTACAAAGTGAGTTCCGACGGCAGCATTCACGAGATGCCGGACACCGACAGCACGTCGATTGCGTTTGTGAAGTTTTTCAAGGCTGATTCCACGTTTACCATCAACGGGACAACCACGCTTGACCAGCTTGAAAAGGACCTGCTGGCGGCATTGCCCGCCAACGAAATGTATGCCATCCGGATGAAAGGCGATTTCCCGAAACTGACGGCCCGCGCCCCCGGAGCTGCCAAAAAACCGTATCCGACGCTGAAAGACCACCTCGCCAAAGAACAGTATTTATTCAATCTGACCAACACGCGGGGTGTCGTGATCGGGTTTCTGTTGCCGGGCTATCTGGCGAAGGTCAACGTCCCCGGCTTTCACTTTCATTACCTGACCGACGACCACAAAGCCGGTGGACATATCTTCGATTTTACGACGAACAACCTCACCGTCGAGATTGACAAGATTCAGGGATACAGCGTGGAACTGAACACCAACGCCGACTTCGACAAAGTCAGTCTGGACAAAGACCGGCAGGAGGAACTAAAGAAGATTGAGTAGCTGATTTGGCGTTTAGAGCTACGCAATAGCTTTGTTTTCTGTAATTCTCCATAAAATATATGGCAATCATTATAAATGATAAAATTATATTTTGTAACTGATTTATCGAATCAGAAAATTAGCTTATTTCGTCTTACCAACGAACTAATCCGATTTCCTATGAGAAGACATTTTTTACACGGTTTATTCTTCTTGCTGGTTTTGAATCTGACGGCTGCTCAGGCTCAGACAATTCCTTCACCCAAAGAACATTTCGGTTTCAACATCGGTGACGACTACCAACTCGCCACCTACACCCAAACCGAAGCGTATTTCAAAAAACTCGCAGCTTCGGACCGCACCAAACTGGTCGATATTGGCATGACGGAAGAGGGCCGTCACCAGTATATGATCATCGTGTCGTCGCCCGAAAACCTCAAAAAGCTCGACCGGTACAAGGAAATTTCCACGAAACTGGCCCGCGCCGAAGGCATCAGCGATGAGCAGGCCCGCGCGATGGCGGCCGAAGGAAAAGCCGTGGTCTGGATCGACGGTGGCCTGCATGCAACCGAAACCGTCGGCACCATGCAACTGATCGAAACCGCCTGGCAACTGGTGAGCCGCAAAGACCCCGAAACGCTGCGGATTTTGGATAATGTGGTAATTCTGCTCACCCACGCCAATCCCGACGGGCAGGAATTGGTCAGTAGCTGGTACATGCGCGAACCCAAACCGGAAAAGCGTTTGCTGGAAAATGTGCCGCGTCTGTATCAGAAATACGCGGGACACGACAACAACCGCGACTTCTTCATCATGAACATGAAAGAGTCGCAAAATATTGGCCGTCAGTTGTTTATCGAATGGTTGCCGCAAATTATGTACAACCACCACCAGCGTGGCCCGGCGGGTTCGGTGCTGGCGGGACCGCCGTATCGCGATCCATTCAATTACGTGTTTGAGCCGCTGATGATCACCGGAATCGATGCCCTCGGCGCGGCCATGATCAACCGGCTGAATTCCGAAAACAAGCCCGGTTTTACGAGATTGGGCGGTTCGGTTTTCTCGACCTGGTACAACGGCGGGTTGCGCACCACGACGCACTTCCACAACATGATCGGTTTGCTGACGGAAATCATCGGAAATCCGACGCCGGAAGATGTGCCGCTCGTTCCCAATCGGCTGATACCTAACGGTAATACGCCGTTTCCGGTGACACCCCAGAAATGGCATTTCAAGCAATCGATCGATTATTCAATTTCGCTCAATTACGCCACGCTGGATTACGCAGCCCGTCACGGCGATCAGTTGCTATACAACATTTATAAGATGGGCAAAAATGCCATCGAACACGGTAGCACCGATTACTGGACGCTTTCGCCGAAACGCGTCGATGCGATCAACCAGTTGCACCAGGCGGATTTGAAAAAAGCCGCGCCGGGAGCCGCCGGGGCTACGACACCCGATCAATACGGTTTGCTGCCCCGTGGCGGTGGAATTCCGGTGAAATATTTCGATGCGGTTTTGAAAGATCCGGCCCTGCGGGACCCGCGCGGCTTTATCATTTCGGCTGACCAACCGGATTTTGCCACGGCGGTCAAGTTTGTCAATGCCCTCATCAAAACCGGCATCCAGATTCAGGAAGCCACGGCTGATTTTACGGTGGCAGGCAAGAAATACCCGGCGGGTTCGTACGTCGTGAAAACCGATCAGGCGTTCCGGCCTCACGTGCTGGATATGTTCGAACCGCAGGATCACCCGAACGATTTTCAGTATCCCGGTGGCCCGCCGGTTCGTCCGTATGATGCCGCCGGATGGACTTTGGCGTTCCAGATGGGTGTGAAAGTAGACCGGATTCTGGAAGGGTTCGACGGGCCGTTCAAAAAGCTGCCGTATGGCGAATTGCAGTCGCCAAAAGGAAAAATCGATGCGACGGCTGCGGCTGGCTATGCCCTGAGCGCGCAGGCCAATAACACCTTCATTGCGGTCAATGATTTGCTGAAATCGGGCGTAGAGGTGTTCCGGTTACCGACCGGTGTTAGCGGCAAATCGTCGCTTGGTGCGGGCGCTTTTTTTGTTCCGGCTTCTGCCAAAGCGAAGGCAATACTGGACAAATCCGCCAAAGAAATGGGTCTGGAAGTAGCGGGTGTGGCCAAACGGCCGACGGGCGCGATGGTCAAAGTAGCACCGATGCGGATTGCCCTGTGGGATGCTTACGGCGGATCGATGCCATCGGGCTGGGTGCGCTGGATCATGGAACAATACCATTTTCCGATGCAGGTGGTTTATTCGCAGGACATCGACGCGGGTGATCTGAAAAAGAAATATGATGTGATCGTGTTCGTGACCCGGGCCATTCCGGCCACAGGCCCGGGCGGTGCCTCTCAGGGCGGTGGCGGTTATGCCAGCCGGGAACCCAAAGCGGAAGAGTTGCCCGCCGAATTCCGGCCGTGGTTGGGCAAGATTACCGCCGAAAAGTCGATCCCGGAACTCCGGAAATTTCTGGAAGCGGGTGGCAATGTTGTTACCATCGGCAGCAGTACCAACCTCGCCTATCACCTGGGTTTGCCGGTTAAAAACGCGCTGGTCGAAATGACCAACGCGGGTCAGGAACGGCCCTTGTCGAACGAAAAATACTACATTCCGGGCAGCATTCTGCGGATCGATCTGGATTCGACCCAGCAGGCGACCTGGGGCATGGCCAAGCAAACGGATGTGTATTTCGACGCCAGCCCGGTTTTCAAAATCTCGCCGGATGCCGTGGCGAAAGGGACCGTAAAACCGCTGGCGTGGTTCTCCACCGACAAACCGCTGCGGAGTGGCTGGGCCTGGGGTCAGGCCTATTTGCAGGACGGCGTAGCGGCTTTCATGGCACCCGTCGGTTCCGGCAAACTCTACGCCTTCGGTCCGGAAATTACCTTCCGCGCCCAGGCACAGGGCACATTCAAGCTGCTGTTTAACCAGTTGTATTCGACGTCAATGCCCTAACCGGGGTCGAAACTGATTGATTCCGCTGGCCGGGATTGGAGCTGCAAAACGCAGTTCTGATCCCGGCCAGTTTTGTTTTAGGAGCCTGTTGCTAAGGATTTGGCGGGATGATTTTTGGTTTGTTATAATTTACATTTATTTTGCATTATAAAATTGATGTAAAATGATTCAGGTAATTAACCGCGCTCTTGACCTGCTCGAGCAAATTGCGAACGAACCGGAGAAGCCCAAATCTCTGACGGAACTGGCCGATGGCTTAAGTCTGAACCACGGCACCTGCGCCAACATTCTCAAGACGCTGGTAACCCGGGGGTATGTCGAGCAGATCGGAACCAAAAAAGGGTATATTCTGGGGGCCAAATCGTATTACTTAACGGGGAATAAGTCGTATCAAAAAGACCTTTTGGAAGCGGCCCGCGAAGAAATGGATGCCCTGACACTGCTCATCAATGAAAACTGTTTGCTGGCCGTTCTTAAAGATAATCAGCGGATTGCGTTGTATCGAACCTTCGCCGAGCAGGATTTGCAGGTGCGGACGACCGACATCAAACCGGTGTACGATTCGGCATCCGGGCGGCTTTTGATAGCGATGCTTCCCGACGAAAAGAAGCAACGGTTTATCGCAAAATATGGTCTTCCATCCGGCGACTCCTGGCCCGAAATTCAGTCCGAATCGAATCTGCTGGAGACCCTGGCGCTTATTCGCCGGGAAGAACTGGCCTTGCAAACGATTGCCAACCGGCACGTCATGGGATTGGCAGTGCCCATTTACAAGAATGGCCTGGTGGTGGCCAGCCTCAGCATCTACCTGCCCGAATACCGCTACATGGCATTGGACAAAAGACAACTGATTGCCTCACTTCGTGATTCGGCCGAAAAGATTAATAAGCGATTGATTTAAAGGTAATTATATTGAATTGTAACAGGGCTTCGGCCCTTTTTTTGTGTCCGGAGAAATTCAGCGATCGACCGAAAGCACTATTTTTTATAAAAAAACTGAAAATAATTTGGAGTGAACCCAAATTTGTGATTAGAATTGCAATGAAATAAAATTAGATTTTATAATATAAAAATTAAATACTGAACCCTATGAAAAAAAACCTTTATAGATGGCTTCGTGTCTGTCTGGCGGTTCTGCTGATCCCGTCGACCGGATGGACGCAATCGGTGGTGATAACGGGCCGGGTGACCGGAGCGGCCGACAATGCGCCCTTGCCGGGTACATCGGTTTCGCTCAAAGGAACCACAACGGGAACCACAACGGATGCGGAAGGAAATTACCGGCTAACGTTGGCAAACCAGGCTAACGCAACGCTGGTCATTTCGTCGGTGGGCTATGTGGCGCAGGAAATCGCCGTCGGAAACCAGTCGGTGGTCAATGCAGCGCTGGTGGTCGATTCCCGGCAACTGGATGAGGTCGTCGTGGTAGGCTACGGAACCGTTCGGAAGTCGGATTTGACCGGCTCCCTGGCGCAGGTGAAGGCCAAAGAGTTGAACGCTTTTCCGGCAACGAATGTCCTCCAGGCATTGTCGGGCCGGGCGCCGGGCGTGCAGGTGACGCAGAACACGGGGGCGCCAGGGGCCGGTATCAGCGTCCGGATTCGGGGAACCAATTCGATTCAGGGCAGCAACGAACCGCTCTACGTCGTGGACGGTTTTCCGACTTCGGGCAGCAATCCGACCATCATCAACAACACGGATATTGAAAGCATTGAAATTCTGAAAGATGCCTCGGCGACGGCCATTTACGGGTCGCGGGGCGCCAACGGGGTGGTTTTGATTACGACCAAGCAGGGCAAATCCGGCAAAATGCAGGTGGATTACGAAGGCAGCTACAGCATCCAGACCCTGCGCAAAAAGCTGGATTTGATGAATGCCCGGGAGTATGCGACGTTCTATAACGAACAGGCCACGACCGATAAAGTGACCCCGTATTTCACGCAGGCACAGATCGATGGTTTTGGCGAAGGGTTCGACTGGCAGGATTTGATTTTCCGGAAAGCACCCATGCAGACGCACAACCTGACCATCAGCGGAGGCAATGAGAAAACGCGGTATTCGGTGGGCGGCAGTATTTTTAACCAGCAGGGCATCGTGATCGGCAGTGACTACAAGCGGTATTCGCTCCGGGCCAACATCTCGTCGGATGTCAGCCGGAAGCTCAACCTGTCGTACGGTGCCACGCTGACCAAAATCACAACGAGCCGCCAGAATTCGGGGGGCGGCAACCGGGGCGGATCGCTCATCTCGGCAGCCATTTCGGCCCCGCCAACCCTGACGCCGTACAACGAAGACGGTTCGTACCGCGTGCTGGCAACGGCTTATCCCTTCATTTCCAATGTATTGACTAATCCGCTGAATTACATCTACCAGTCTTCCGACGATGTCGATGCCAACCGGGTGCTGGCCAACGCGGCCCTGACGTTCAAACCGTTCGACGGCCTGGCCATCAAGATTTCCGGCGGTATTGAAAACAGCGATGACCGCACAGACTCCTACACAACGACCAAATTTGTCAACTCCCAGGGCAGTGCCAGCGTGTCGACGAGCCGGGGAATGAGCCTGTTGAGTGAAAACACGATCAGCTACATCAAAACCGTGGCCGTCAAACACAGCATTTCGGCAGTGGCTGGTTTTACCTACCAGGATTTTCTGAGCAAATCGTTGAACGCGTCGGGTGTGGGCTTTCTGAGCGACATCACCGAAACCGCCAATCTGGGTTCGGCGGCAACACCGGGTATTCCGGGGACGGGCTATTCGCTCAGTACGTTGCTGTCGTATCTGGGGCGTGTGAATTACAGCTACAACAATAAGTATCTGGCTACGATCAGTTTCCGGGCCGACGGGTCTTCCAAATACAGCGAAGGCAACAAATGGGGCTACTTCCCCTCCGGCGCTCTGGCCTGGCGGGTATCGGAAGAAGAGTTCATGAAAAATGTGCCGTTCATTACCGACCTGAAGGCGCGGGCAAGCTGGGGCCTGACGGGTAGCCAGGCGATTGGGGCGTATGCGACCCTCAACAACCTGTCGGCGGGAAAAACCGTGTTTGACGATGCGCTCTTCAACACCTTCGCCCCCGGAACGCAGTTGCCCGGCAACCTGAAGTGGGAAACTACGGAGCAAACCGACTTCGGGATCGACGCGGGTTTTCTCAGCAACCGCTTCCGCCTGACCCTCGATTATTACATCAAAAACACCCGCGACCTGCTCAATACGGTGCAGTTACCGAGCGGTTTTGGGTTTACGAGCACGATTCGGAACGTTGGCGAAATTCAGAACAAAGGGCTTGAAATTGGGCTGGAAGCCCGCATTTTTGACAAGGCCTTTAAATGGGATGTCAACGGCAATATTTCGTTCAACCGCAGCAAGGTGGTCAAGCTGAACGGCGGGCAGGACATTCTGGGCGGCAGTGTGGGTGTGACGCTCATCAGCGATGCCGCCAACCTGTTGCGTGAAGGCCAGCCGATGAGTATTTTTTACGGCTACGTGGAAAAAGGCTACACCGAACAGGGCAAGGTGAAGTATGTGGATCAGAACGGCGACAACGTGATCAACCAGCTCGACAAAACCATTATCGGTAATCCGAACCCCGACTTTATTTACGGTTTTAATTCGGCCATGTCGTTCCGGGGCTTCGACCTGACGTTCTTCGTGCAGGGTACGCAGGGTAACAACCTGGTCAACGTCAGTTCGATCAACAACACGCTCGACTACGGTTTTGGGCTGAACATGCCGCGTGAAGTGCTGTATAATCACTGGACACCGACCAACACCACGGCGAAATACCCGGTTATTTCCCGCGCCAACAGCTACAATTACTCCAACCGCTTTGTCGAAGACGGGTCGTATTTACGCCTGCGTAACATTCAACTGGCCTACAACCTGCCGTTGCAGAAAATGGGCGTCACCTGGATGCGGACGGCGCAGGTCTACGCCAGTGGCCAGAACCTGCTGACGCTCACGAAATACTCGTGGTGGGACCCCGAAACCAACTCGCAGGGGGGCGCCAATTCCATCGGTCAGGGTATCGACCATTACAGCTATCCCACTTCGAAGTCCGTCACCTTTGGCCTGCGGGTCGGTTTTTAATTTTATTGAGCGAATTAGTGAATGAGCGATTGAGTGGCTGTCGCATGGATAATTCACTCAATCACTCATTCGCTCAATCACAAATAGCTATGAAAAAGATCCTATTCCTTCCCTTATTCCTCAGTCTGCTGGCTTGCGAGGATGTGTTGGTTGAGAAGCCCAAAGCCGTCGCGGTGGAGACGTTTTACAATACCGCCAGTGAAGTAGAAGCGGCCGTGAATGCGGCATACGCCCAGCTCCGGGCCACCAATGGCATCACGGGGCAGTTGGGCGCGCAGCTCGAAGCGTATACGGACTACAGTTACGGGCGGGGTAGCTACCAGGTGCTGAGCGATTTTCAGGGACTGAACAGCACGAACATTCCACGGACCGACGACGGCTGGCGGTTGTTCTACCTCAGCATCCGAAATGCCAATCTGGTGATTCAGAATGCCCCGAAAGGCAGCAGCATCAGTCCGGCCGACGTTACGAAATTTGTGGCTGAAGCCAAATACCTGCGCGCTTTCGCGTATTTCTGGCTGGTTCGCAACTGGGGCGGGGTGCCGATCCGCACCGAAGCGACGCTCAACGAACCCAATGTCAAGCGCAACACCGCCGAAGAAGTGTACGCCTTGATTCTGAGTGATTTAAAAGAAGCCGAAGCCAATCTGCCCGACAAAGGCACGCAGGTGGGCAGGGCCACCAAATGGGCGGCCAAGGCGGCTCTGGCCGAAGTATATTTTACCCGGAGCCAGTACGCCGAAGCCCGTGACAAAGCCGATGAAATCATCAAATCCGGGAAGTTTTCGCTGGTGCCGGTGGCAGTTGCCGCCGATTTTGACAGCAAGGTGTTCGGGCCGACGGTCGTTACTTCGACGGAAGAAATCTGGTATCTGAAAGCAACCCGTCAGGGCGGGCAGGGCATGTATCTGGCGATGTTTTCGCACCATCCGGGTTCGAAACTCCACGGCGCGGGCGGTTTTTATGCGCATTACAGCGACACCCAGAACAATCCGGTGCAAAAAGCCTGGGACGAAAAAGATTTACGGAAAACCGCCTTCTGGTATAGCTGGGACATTGGCCTGGGGAAAAACAGCATTTTGTGCAAGAAGTTTTCGGACCCGATTGCGGCTACCAGCGACGGTGCGGGGAATGATTTCCCAATCTACCGCTACGCCGATATTTTGCTGCTGTATGCCGAAGCCGCCAGCCGGGCCGGAACCGGGCCAACGGCTGCTGCGATGGAAGCATTGAATCAGGTGCACCGCCGGGCCTACGGAAAGGTGCCAACGATGGCTTCGGACGTGGATTTCAAACTGGCGGACTATACCGCGACGACCTTTCATGACCTGGTGCTGAAAGAGCGGGGCTACGAAACGCAGTATGAAGCCAAACGCTGGCTCGACCTGAAACGGCTCGGAACGGCCAAATTGAAAGAGGTGATCAAAACCGCTACCGGAAAAGACGTGGCCGATAAACACCTGTTCTGGCCCATTCCGGTTTCGGAGCTGAATTACAACACCGCCCTTTCCGCAACTGACCAGAATCCGGGGTATTGATCAGCGGGTTTCGGTATCCGATATGATGGATTATAAAAACGGGCGCAATCGGGCAATTAAGCTTTCAAAAAAAACAACTAGCCCGCCAATTTCCAACCGGTTAACCTTTCAAAATGAAACACATTGCCACGGCAGCATTCCTAACCTTATCGGCCCTTCAGGCTTCGGCCCAGCTTTCCGACGAGTATAAAAATCAGTGGAACGACCCCGCCATCCAACAACGCATTGCCGATGGCATCCGCGAAAACCGGATGGGGGCCTTCACCATTCAGTTTACGGATAAAGAAGGGAATCCCATATCAAGCGGGGAGGTTTCGTTAACACTAACCCGCCACGATTTTTACTTCGGAGCCAACGGCTTCATGGTGAAGGGGTTCCGGAATCCGAAAGAAGATGCACTGTATGAGGAGCATTTTGCCAAACTGTTCAATTTCGTGACCATTCCGTTCTACTGGCCCGAACTGGAGCCTGAGCCGGGCAAACTCCGTTTTGGAAAAGATAGCCCCTATAGTTACCGCCGTCCTGCACCCGACGTCGTGATGGAGTTTGTCCGGAAATACAATCTGACGCCCAAAGGCCATACGCTCGTGTGGGACAATCCACGCTGGTCGCTGCCAACCTGGCTACCGAAGGATGAAAAAATCATGGAGCAGAAACTCAGCAAACGGATCCAGGAAATCGGCGAGCGGTATGGCCACGACATTCAGATTTGGGACGTTGTCAATGAAGTAACCGACCGCCACCCCGACGTGCTGATGCCTAAAGATTTCGCGTTCAAGGCATTCAAAGAAAGCGAGCGCCATTTCCCAAACAGCAATGTGTTTACGCTCAACTTCACTACCGGAATCTGGGGACGTAGCAACAAGCGTGAATACAATGCCGATTACCTGCTCACCGAAAATCTGCTGTTGCGGAATGCCAAAATCAATGCGATCGGTATGCAGTTTCATAACTTCAGCGAGCCTGAATATGAGCAGATTCTGAAAGGGAAAGCCATGACGCCTTCTACCTTGTTCCACACCCTCGATTTGTACGCCGACTTCAATTTGCCCATTCACATTACCGAAATCACGGTATCGGCTTTGTCCGAAAAAGGCCCGGAATACCAGGCCACCATGACGGAGAATTACTACAAACTATGGTTTAGCCACCCCAAAGTAGAAGGTATTATCTGGTGGAATCTGGTCGATGGAACAGCCGCTCCCGCCCGGATTAAACCGGATGGTACGGTAGTGCCCGGCGAAGACAAGTGGAAAGGCGGCCTGTTGAACCGGGACTTTACCAAAAAGCCCGCTTACGACGTATTAGACCGGCTTATCAATCAGGAATGGCGTACGAATGTAACGACTTCGCCCAAAAATAACGCGGTAAGTTACAAGGGGTTTTACGGTACGTATAAAGTGGTCACGCAACGGAACGGGAAGAAATACGAGAAAGAAGTTCAGTTTCCGAAAAGTGGCGCCCGCACGCAGGTCGTGGTGCTGGACTAAAAAGGCGCATGGTCGATTCGTATTAAAATCGTAGAATAAGGCTCTTTTACGGCACTCAAAAAAACAAGCATGAAAATCATTGACCTGCGAACCCGCTGCGTGGCCATTCCGCTCAATGCCCAGCTTCGCCACAATACCGGCGTGCATCCCGGTTATTTTCTCCGGACTATTGTCGAAGTTATCACTGACGAAGGCATTGTCGGACTGGGTGAAGTGGGCGGGGGAGACCAGCGGGGCGCTTTGCAAAAGCTGAAACCGCGCATCATCGGGCTCGATCCGTTTCAACTGGAAATTATGAAGTTGAAAGTACTGCGGAGTATTTATTACCTGTCCAATGCCCGCCTGTATGCCGCCCTCGAAATGGCCTGTCTCGACATTCAGGGCAAAGTGCTGGGTCGCCCGATGAGCGATTTGCTGGGCGGACGCATCCGCGACGAAGTGCCGTTTATTGCGTATCTGTTCTGGCGGTATGACCGGCCGGGCGATGGCAAGCACGACGAAACCGCCGAGGATCTGGCCGACTATTGCCAGGAGCTGCACGAAACGCTGGGCGTCAAGGCGATGAAGCTCAAGGCGGGGGTGATGGCTCCCAAAGAGGAGGCTCGGGTTTTGGAACTCTGCCGCAGGCAATTGGGCGACGATTTCGGCTTGCGAATCGATCCGAACGGCTTGTGGTCGGTGCAAACCGCCGTGCAGATGGGCCGCCGGATGGAAGACCTGAACCTCGAATATTTTGAAGATCCGTCGTGGGGACTGGAAGGCAATGCCGCCGTCCGCAAACAGATTCGCATTCCGGTGGCAACGAACATGTATCCCGCCAGATTCGACGACCTCGCCCCGGCAATCCGGATGGGTTCGGTGGACATTGTGCTGACCGACCTGCACTATTGGGAGGGGCCGCGCGGGGTGAAAGACCTGGCTGCGGTTTGCAACACCTTCAATCTGGGCGTTGCCATGCATTCCGGGGCGGAGTTCGGTGTTGAACTGGCGGCCATGATACATACCGCTTCGACCATTCCGACCATGAATTTTGCCGGTGATGCCCACTACCATTACCTCACTGACGACATCATCGAAGGCGGTTTGATGAAATACGAAAACGGTTGCATCAAGGTGCCGACCGGGCCGGGGCTGGGTGTCTCGCTCGATGAGGACAAGATGAAACATTACGAAAAATACTACGAAGAGAAAGGCGATTACTACGCCCGTTTTCACCAGGATCCGTATCGTCCGGATTGGTTTCCGACGGTGGGAGGGATGTGAAAGGAAGTGGGGATAGTAAATATTGAACATCGAATAGCGCATTCTGCCCCTAAATCCCCTGAAGGGGACTTGGACGCAGAAACCTCAGGTGCCAAAAGTCCCCTTTAGGGGATTTAGGGGCAGAATGCGATGGTGTCAAAAATAATAACGACTAGCGAACAACATTAATAGAAATGCTGAATGAGGAGATTGACGGGTAAAAAAGCCCTGGTTACGGGGGCGTCGGGCGGTATTGGAAAGGCCATTGCGCTGCGGCTGGCGGAGGAAGGGTGTGAGGTGGTGATTCACTTTCACGAAAACCGGGCCGACGCCGAAACCGTTGCCGACGCGATCCGGCAGAAGGGCAGTGTTGCTCATGTGCTGCAGGCCGATTTGCAGCAAACCGCTCAGGCCATCCGCCTGGGCGAACAGGCGTGGGAACTGGCGGGGTCGCTGGATGTGCTGGTCAACAACGCGGGGGTTTCGTACAAAAAACACTTTCTGGACGTAACGGAGGCTGATTTTGAGCAGTTTAATACGGTCAATTTCAAAAGCACCACCTTCCTGACCCAAACGGTGGCCCAAAACATGGTGAAGCTGGGTGTTGCGGGAAGCATCTGGACGATTACATCAGTCAACGGGATTCGACCCGGTTTGGGGTTGAGCCTGTACGGCGCAACCAAGGGCGCGCTAGAAACCCTGATGAAAGGCGTTGCGATGGAACTGGCTCCGCACCAGATTCGGGTGAACACGCTCGCCATCGGGGCCATTCAGACCGGCATCAACCGGGCGGTCTGGGAAAATCCGGCCCTGCTTCAGGAAGTCAGTCAGGGGATTCCGGCCGGGCGACTGGGGCAGGCCGATGAGGTGGCGGCAGTGCTGGTCGATCTGGTGGCGTCGGGCAGTTACATGACCGGTTCAACGATCACGCTTGACGGCGGTTTGCTGCTGATGCGCGGATACGGAAAACCGGGGCCTTATGAAGCCGGAAAATGAGCGTGAAACACCTCGACGGTGTCGATTAATGTAACGCCTTCGCTTGCGCAGGGAATTTGAAAATCAGAATCGTAAGAAGCTAAGTAATGGATACCCGCAGTCAGGCAATGTGCCAAAATAATGGCATCATTCGGAAGCAAATTGTATGTTTTCATCAAGCGGATCACAGTCGAAGAAGAAGGCTCGGGATTATAAACTTGTTCAAACAAGCTAAGCAGTCCAAGCGGTTCGTTCTGAATCACAATTTCAGGAATCCGTTTATTTTCTTTCAAGGTGCGTGGAGATTTTGTACCGTGATGCCCCAGAAAGTAGTAGATGTATTCCGTAAGAACAATGCTATTGTAATAAAGTGGAAGACTTTGAATGAACATCTCTTCCAGCAGTACGGTCTTTTGATCTTTGATGTATTCTATCAAAATCGAAGAATCGACAAATATTTTCATTCCTGCGTATACATTTCGTCTTCAAAATCAGGGCCGGGCTCCCATTTTGGTAAGGTACCTCTGTATTTGCGAAGAATTTCCAGCTTTTCTTCTTTCGTAAGTTCCGGTTTTGGAATCGATTCTTTCTTCAAAACAATCACCTCGACCTCCTGCTCCCGATACGATGGGGGCATCGGCAACACCAGCGTATCGTCGGTAACTCTTTGTACAAATTTGAGTGCTTCCATGACCTTAGCTTTTTAACAATGAAAGATAATCCGATTTATTTGTTCTTCCTACTCACAACACTGCTGACGGTCGGTTCGGTTTCGGCCCAGCCGGGATTGGCGCCGTCGGATGACAAAAGCCCGAAACTCTGGAGCCCGTACCGCATCAGCCCCCGCACCGGAGCGCAGCACATCGCGTTGTCGGGGAGCGGCTGGGAATTGTCGCACACCGATGCCCCCGTAGCGGATTTGAAGACGCCCCGGAAAGACCCGTTCCCGACTACCGTCCCTAATTCGGTTCACTGGGCGTATTTCAAAGCCGGAAAATTACCACATCCCTATTACCACAAGAACTCGACGCAATACCGCTGGCTGGAAGAAAAGGTCTGGTATTACAGGAAAACCGTAAATCTCCCGGCCTCTGCGCAGGGGTCGTTACTCTTTCTGTGCTTCGATGGCGTCGATTATTTCTCGAAAGTCTGGGTAAACGACAGCCTGGTGGGGGTTCACGAGGGCATGTTTGGCGGACCTTCGGTTGAAATCAGCCGTCTGGTCAGGTGGGGTCAGGCGAATGAGATTACGGTGGAAGTGCGCGCCGGAAACTGGGGCAACAAGGCCACGGATTACGAAAATCTGCCCCGAACCTCGACCGGCGACTACGATTTTTCCAAACGAACCGGCTTCAACCCGCGGGCCAGTGGCCGGATCATCAAACCCTGGGTAATCTCGGGTGGTTCGGGGGGGGAAGCGTTCTTCAGCGTGGGCATGTGGCAGGGGGCACGTCTGGAAATTGTGCCGCCGATTCACCTGGAGCGACCCTATCTGACCACCAAAACCGTGACGAACGGGAAAGCCGAGTTACACCTTTCGGGCGAAGTGTTTGCCAACCGCCATTCGCTGCAACAGCAACTGCACCCTTGGAACAATACGCAGTTGAACCATCCCAACGAAAAAGGGACGGTTTTTAGCCCGATCAACGAGAAACTGAGCCTGCTGGTCGAACTGATCTCGGCCCAAAGCACGGTTTTGTCCAAAGAATTCCCGCTCAGCGTGTATGAAGGGCGCAACTGGTTTGAACACGACCTGACCCTGCCCAACCCCAAACTCTGGCAGCCGAACGGGCTGGGAGAGCCGAACCGGTACACGGTGAAAGTAACCCTGAAACGGGCCGGGAAAACCGCCGATGTCCTGCAATTCGACTACGGGATTCGCACCATCGACCGGGTCGCCACCGCCGGACCACGCATTGCCGACCGCTGGGAAAACTGGCAATTTGTGGTCAACGGCCGGAAGATTTTTGTCAAAGGGATGAATTTTACCCCCCAGGACATTCTGCTCGATTTGCCGAAAGAACGCTACCGCTGGACGCTCGAAGCAGCGAAAAAAATGGGCGTGCAACTGATCCGCATCTGGGGCGGTGGCCTGCTCGAAACCGACGCCTTCTACGACATCTGCAACGAACTGGGCATCATGGTCTGGCAGGATTTTCCGATCGGCAACCAGGACACGCCCGATTTTCCGCAGGACATCTGGGAAGCGCAGGTCGTTCAAAACATCACCCGTTTGCGCAATCACCCGTCGCTGGTGATCTGGTGCGGGGGCAACGAATTCAATCCGTATTCGTCCGGCAATGCGAAGTCCATCGGGATTCTGGAACGCAACCTGGATATTTTTGACAAATCGCGGCTGTTTGTACGCACCACACCCGACGACGGCTCCATGCACGCCTATCCCGACATGGACCCAACCTGGTATAACCGCAGTTACCAGTTCGAACCCTGGGTGTCGGAAACCGGGATGCACAGCATTCCCGAAGCGAGTTTGTTCTACGAAACGGTTGATAACAAGGAGTTTACGGGCCTGGGCAACATGTGGGACAAAAGTTTTGGGGCTGCTCACCCGGAATTTATCCACCATTTTACGGAATACGGCCCCGGTCGTGTTCCCCGGATGTTAAGCCGGGCGTCGCACGTTGCCGACATGGCCGACCCCACCATTGAAACCATTGCGGAGGCATCCCAAATCGGGGCAGGGGAGTTTTACCAGATTCTGTCGGAAAAAATGCAGGGCAATTACCCCGTCACGGCGGGGCTGATGCCGTGGGTTTTCAAACGCCACTGGCCCGTGATTGCCATTCAGATGCTGGACTGGTTCGGGAATGCCGGAGCGCCGTATTACTTCCTGAAACGAACCTACGAACCCACCCACGTGGCCATCGACCTGCCGCGTCTGCTCTGGAAACCGGGGGAACGCCTGGCGCTTCCTGTGAAGATAACGAATTCAGTACCAACGGGAATCGCCGGTGCGAAAGTAAGCGTTCGGGTGTTCGACGACACGTTCAAAACCCTCTGGCAACAGGAGAAGTCGGTGAACGTCGGCGCAGGCACTTCGGTGAGCAAGGTGAACGCCGGGGATTACCCGATTCCTGCCGACTACCGCGACCGGTTTCTGTTGATTCTCATTGAACTGCGCGATGCTGGTGGAAAGCTGCTGTCCCGTTCGTTTTATTTTCCCCGCAGCCTTTCGATACTGGAAGAGGACGGTTTTTATCAGAAATACGTCAGCACCCCCATTCCGTGGCCGACGCTGGAAAAAGGGCCGTTTCTGAAGGCTACCGTTGCCAAAACTGCTACGTCGCTGACCTCGGCGGTGGTGTCCGCCGAACCGCTCGGGAAAGACCAGAGCCGCCTTCGGGTCCGAATCCGCAATGCCGGAAACGTCCCGGCTTTCATGACTAAAGTCGACATTGCCGGCACCAAACGGGCTATCGTCGCGTCGGACAATTACAACTGGCTGGCCCCCGGCGAAACGCAGGAACTGACGCTCGATGTCCTCTGGCGGGAACCCGAAACCCGCAAGAATGCCACCCTGTCGGTCAGTGCCTGGAATGCCCCAACGATCACCGCTAAACTTCCCTGATGATGACCGAACCCGCCCCCGTTGTAACGCAAAAACCGGTCGGTTTTCGCTGGGAGTTGCTGACGCTGCTCTGGCTGGCGTTTTTTCTGAACCAGGCCGACCGGCAGATTTTCAGCGTCGTGCTGCCCCTCATCCGCCAGGACCTCGGCCTGACCGATGCCGAGCTGGGCCTGATTGCTTCTGCGCTGGTCTGGACCTACGGGCTGCTGGTTCCCATCGCCGGTTTTGTCGGCGACCGGTTTTCGCGCCGGAACATTCTTGGATTTTGCCTGCTGTTCTGGTCGTGCGCAACCCTGTTGACGGGTTTCTGTGCGACGGTTTTGCAATTTATTCTGCTCCGGGGCATTGCGACGGGCGGGGGCGAAGCGTTTTATGCGCCCTCGGCCAACGCACTTCTCGGCGAAAACTACCGGGAAAGCCGGTCGTTCGCCCTGTCGATTCACCAGACGGCGGTGTATTTCGGGATTATCCTGAGTGGCATCATTGCCGGGTACATTGGGGAGCAATACGGCTGGCAGAAAGCTTTTTACCTCTTCGGCGGGTTGGGGATTTTACTGGCGGTGGTGTTTTTTGTCCGGATTCCGAAAGACACGCCCGTTCTGAAAACCGACCCGCAAAAACCGCTGCTTGCCGAAATCGGCGAAACCGCCCGCATTGTGATTCGAAAACCGACGGTGATTCTGCTGACGCTGGGCTTTGGCTGCATGGTTTTTGTCAACGTCGGCTACCTGACCTGGATGCCTTCCTTTCTGGTCGACAAGTTCGGGATGAGCCTGACCGATGCCGGTTTTTCAGCCCTGTTCTACCACCACCTCGGAGCTTTTCTGGGCGTGTTGTCGGGCGCCAGAATTTCCGATCATTTCGCGAAAACCAACCCCCGCAGCCGGCTGGTCGTTCAGGCGCTGGGCTTGTTGCTGGGGGCGCCGTTTATCTACTGGATCAGCATGAGCCAGACGCAAACCATGACTTACGTCGCCCTGTTTCTGTTTGGTATTTTTCGGGGCTGGTACGATTCCAACATTGTCGCTTCGCTGTATGAGGTGGTGTCTCCCAAAATCCGATCATCGGCTTACGGGTTGATGCTGGCCTGTGCTTTCCTGATTGGCGCTTCGGCACCCTACCTGCTTGGTGTTCTGAAACCCACGCTGGGTCTGACGCTGGGTCTTGCCAGTCTTTCGGGGGTGTACGTGCTGGGAAGCCTGTTTATCGGCAGCGGAGCGATCTGGTTTTTTGACAAAGACCGCGAACCAACCGAATGAACCGACGAACTTTTTTAACGCAAACCACCCTGCTCAGCGGTATGATCATGAATCCGTCCAGTAAAGCCACACCCTCGGATCAATCCCTTGTGTCGGTTCCGAATTTGCTGTGCCTGTGGGATTTTTCGGAGAAACAGCCTTTGCTCTCCAAAGGGAAATATGCCTACCGGTTGCAGGAGCCAACCGGGCCGGTGCCCAGGGTGAAAGGTGGTGTTTTGTCGGAGTATTCTCTCCATATCAGGGAGCATGAATACCTGACGATTCTCCGAGCCGATTGTCCCGGCCTGAACATTCACGGCAAAAATGCCCAGGTGACGGTGCTGGCCTGGGTGAAACGCCAACCCAAAAGCAACCACAACGCCGAATGTGAAGCCATTGCCGGTCTATGGAATGAAACCCGGAAAATGCGGCAGTACTGCCTGTTTCTGAACATCCGGCTGCACCAGAGTGCAGACCAGGTGTGCGGCCACATTTCGGGTGTGGGCGGACCAACGCCCGGCGAAAAATGGTGCGTCGATGTGTCCATCGGCCAGACGCCCGTGGCGTTTGATGCGTGGACGTTTGTGGCCATGACGTACGACGGACGGGAAATCCGGTCGTACCGCAACGGCCAGTTCGACGCGCGGCCCGACCGGAATCCGTATCCGTATGCCGAAGGTATTTTCGACGGGGGCGAATCCGGCTCCGACTTCACGGTAGGGGCCGTCCACCGGTTGGGGGCCATCGGCAACGATTTTGTCGGACAACTGGGCGGTTTGGCGGTTTTCGACCGGGCGTTGTCCGCCGGAGAAATTCAGCAGATTCATCACAATCATCCGCTGCCGAACCCGGTCGGGAACGGCGGTTAACAACAATAAACCGAGTATCAACTCACTAACTACGTAGCATAATGGAAGTAATGACGAATTCGTATCCTGTTCGGCAAGTGGAAGTTAACTATGACTGGCAGGAAATCCAGAGTCGGTACCTCACGCTGTATACGGGCCTGGTTTCGGACGCCCTTGAACACCTCGGGTATCACAAACAATGCATGGCCAGCGGGGTTTATCCACTGACCCACACCATGAAAGTGGCCGGCCCGGCGTTTACGGCCCACGGGGTGGCGACGCCCAGCCGGGACACGAAAGTCCACGACATCCGACTCGGCATGTTCAAAAGCATGAAACCGGGGATTGTCCAGATCCGCGACACGCAGGGCGACACTTCCTGCGGGCATTTTGGTGAAATTTCGGCCACGGCTGCGGCTGCCCACGGCTGCGTCGGGGCGGTCATCGACGGTTCCACGCGGGATTCCAACTACCTGATCGACATGGACTTCCCGACGTTCTGCCGGTTTCGGAACCCGGTCGAAGCCTTCGGGCGGTTTATGGTGGTGGATTACCAGATTCCCATTTTTGTGAAGGGAATGGATGGGTTGCTGAAAGTGAACCCCGGCGACTACATTTTCGGCGACAACGACGGTGTGGTGGTGGTGCCGTCCGACCTGACGATTCCGGTTCTGGAACTGGCCGAAGCGTGGTTTGCCAGCGAATCCCGCAGCCGGGAAGCCATGGCAACCGGACGAGATCCCTTCGACGTCTACAAAGAATTCGGGCGGTTCTAAAAAGGAGAGTTGGGTCTGAGCCGGTGACGTTTTATTGATTCATACAAAATAATTGCCTGATTGAATGTTTATCAGCCCACCGCTTTAGCTGTGGGTAGATGGAAATAAACCCGAAGCATGACGGAACCGTTTTAACGGATTCATCGTCCCGCAAACCGTTACAACGGTTTTGTTAGAAGGGGGTACTTCTCGCTATACCCACCGCTAAAGCAGTGGGCTGATAAGCCCAATTTGAATCCGGCGGTTATTTTGCTGGTTGACCCCTGACCCTCAAGGGGGAGCTTGGAGCGCGGGTAACTCAACTCCCCCTTGAGGGGCGGGGGGCAAGGCTGGGGGCAAATGCGGTTGAGGAGCAACCAGTGATGGTTCTAAGGTAACATTAGCGAAATAATTGTTGCGCTTTATGAACATCTATCGTATCTAGCCTGCGGTTTTAAGACCCTTTAAAATGACCCGGTTCGTTCGGCTCCTCAAGCGAAACCTCTTTTCCTGTTGTTTTCGCGGCCTCCTGATGCTGGCTTTCGGGATCACCGGTCATTTCGTACTGGCGCAAGGCAAATTTACACCAGCGCCTTCGGACTACACCATTACCAAGCGGTTGCTTTCCATTGAAAATGGCCTGGCTTCTCACGAGGTGTTTTGCGGGCTACAGGATGCCGCCGGTTTTCTGTGGTTTGGCACCCGCAACGGCTTGAACCGCTACGATGGGAAAGACTGTCTGCTCTTTACCCGGCAACGGAATAAACTGCAGGATAATAAAGTGGTGCAACTAGCAAAAGATGATGCTAATCACCTGTTCATTGCCTACAGCAGTACGGGTTTTCAGCTCACCACCAATGGGAAAGTGGATGTGATGGATGCCACGACGCAGGAAGTTAAAACACTGAAGGCGGTTTTTCCCAACCTGCCGTTTCAAGAGAAGGATGTCTACTGGATCGCCAATGACGGCACTGATGAAGTTAGTTTTTTAACAGCCTTTCCGTTCCGGTATTGGAAATACTCTTCCAAACGGGGGTTTCGGCTCCGTTACGAACTGAAAAGCTGGAATCAAACCCAGTCAGCCGTTAATCCCCGCGTCACCGGGCCTTTTTGCGTTTTCGGAAACGGGAGTGCCCTGCTGAAATTAACCAACCAGGACCCCCAGTATCTGATCACGAACGATACGGTAATGGCCTTTACGCAAAAGGATGTGTTGCGATCATTACCCCTGGGATTTACGCGTCAAAATGAACTGCTTGTTACTTACAACACCAAAACCGAGGTGGATCGTTTTGCCGTTGGCAGGATAACCCAGAAAGGCCGGTTTGAATCCGTCGGTGATCTGCATAAATACCACCTGAATGCGGTAAAAGACCGATATTGGTATCAGATTGTGGTCGCAACCAATGCCCTTTCTTCCATTTTGTACATCAGTACGGATGCGCTTTACCTGTGGAGGGAAGATGCTTTTTTGAAAGTGATTTCTAAATCTGACTGGAAGGGATTTGAGAATCTGTTTATCTACGGGCTTTTTCCGGACAATCTGGGCAACCTCTGGCTCTGTACTTCCCTCGGGGTTCTGCAACTGGCGATCGAAAAGAACCGGTTCGAGCCGTATTTTTCCATCAGTCAGCAATCCCTCCAGCCCAACAGCCAGGCCCGGGGAATCTATGCGGATGATACCGGCCCGATCGTTGCCAATATCTGGACGCACACCTTCAGTCAGCAGGGTGGTAAACTACAGGCGGTTTCCGATGAGGAAATTAAATACGCGATTGTTAAACACGATTCGGCACTCTACGTCGGCGGTTATAACCTGTTTCGGTACGATGCAGCGAAAAATACGATCAGGGCCTCTCCGGGCGGGCAGGGGTCGGAAATCTGGTCGATGTTTTCGTTGAACGACAGCCTGTTGCTTCTGGGACGAACCACCGGTTTGTCGGTGTTCAATTCCCGTACCCGCCAGTTTGATTCGCTTTCCGTGGCGACTCCCAACACGCCCGAAGCCAAATTTGTGTACCGGTTTTTCAAAGACAAAACCGGTACCGTCTGGGCCGTTGCCGAGAACGGGTTGTATAAACTGACGATTGACGATGGCCAATCGTCGGTGGTCAATCGTCCATTGTCATTCGTCAAAATCCAATCCGCTTTTCTCAATGGCCTGAGTTTACTGGATGCCTACCGGGATGCCAACGGGATTTTCTGGCTGGCCACCAACGGCGAAGGGTTATACCGCTGGGACCCCAAAGCCAACACATTCCGGCAGTTCAACATCACAGCCGGTTTTCCGTCCGATGTGTTGTACCGGATTGAACCCGACGAATTTGATCATCTCTGGATCAGTTCAGACTACGGCCTGGTCCGCTTTCACCGGAAGTCGTTCTCCGTCAATACCTACACCACCGTTGACGGCATTACGCACAATGAGTTCAACCGAACCTCTTCGTTTAGAGCCAGCGACGGTCGGCTCTTTTTTGGGGGCATCGACGGGGTCAATGCGTTTCACCCCCGGGATTTCAGAGCTGATACCACGACGCTTCAGGTGCCGTTGCGAATCATTGCGTTTAACCAGTTTGTTAGTTCACGAAACGAGCTGGTCAACAAAACAACCGAGCTGCTGAATACGGCACACATCACGCTGAAACCCAATGACCGGTTTTTTACCCTGGAATTTCAGTTGCTGGATTTTACCAAAGAGGAAGCGCACCGGTATGCGTATAAAATCGAAGGCATTGACAAGGATTGGAATTACATTACGGAGAATTCCATCCGCATCAGTGGGTTGCCCTACGGCGATTTTACCCTGCACATCAAGGGCCAAAACGGGGAGGGAGCCTGGAGTAAAAGTGAATTGATCCTTCCCCTGACCGTTTTAAAGCCGTTTTATTGGCAATGGTGGTTTATTTCCGGAGCCATCCTGCTGTTTCTCCTGGCTGTTTCCGTCTTCATTCGTTTCAGAATAAAACAACTGGCGGCCGACAAAAAGAAGCTGGAGCAAATGGTAAACGAACGGACTGTCCAGTTGAAGCGCTCCCTGTCCGAACAGTCGGATTTGTTGCTGGAAAAGGATGTGCTGATGAAGGAAATTCACCACCGGGTCAAGAATAACTTACAGGTTATTTCGGGCTTGCTGGAACTACAGAGCAAGAGCTTGACGGATGAAACCGCAAAAGATGCTTTGCGGGATGGACAAAACCGGGTCCGCAGCATTGCGCTGATTCACCAGAACCTGTACCAGTTCGAAAACCTCAGTACCATTGATCTGAAACGATTTATCAATGACCTTTGTAGGCAGGTTCAGAGTGTTTTTCAAAAACAAAAACCGGTTACCATCCGGATTGCCGTGCCGGATTTGCACCTGGATATCGATTCCGCCGTTCCGCTGGGGTTAATTCTGAATGAGCTGTTGTCCAATTCGTTTAAATATGCTTTTTCGGAAGGAGCCGCCGGTGAAATTCAACTGGAGATCCGTTCGCTCACCGAGGGCAGGTACCAGTTGCGGTACGCCGATGATGGCCCCGGTCTGCCGCCCGGTTTCGATCTGGCCCGGGCGTCGACGCTGGGTCTGCAACTGGTCAATGACCTGAGCCGGCAAATTGGTGGAAGCGTGCAGTATGCAATGAAAAACGGAGCTGCTTTTACCATTTACTTTACCAACCGCGATCAGCGGAAAAACGAAGACTAAAGGTCATGGCTGTTTTAAAAATAGGCGTTGTGGAGGATGAACTGGTGATTGCCCGGACAATTCTGAATACCCTCGATGAGCTGGGGTATTCGCACTGCGGACCGGCCATCACCTACACCGAAGCCCTGGAAATGCTTGAACACGACAAGCCGGATCTGGTTTTGCTCGACATCCAGTTGGCCGGTCGGAAAGACGGGATCGATGTGGCGCAGAAGCTGAATGAAGCTGATCCGGTTCCGTTCATTTTTTTAACGGCCAACAGCGATGCCGATACGATTGACCGGGCCAAAAAGGTAAAACCGCATGCGTACATTGTAAAACCGTTTACGAAAGAAGAACTGTTTGCGGCCATTGAAATCGCCTTCAGCAACTTTACCGGGAAACAGGCGGGTGGAAAGCCCGCTTCGCTAGCCACGTCCTCCACCCGAAATTTCATGTTTGTGAAGGACGGGTATGTGTTCAGAAAGGTGTTTTTTGAAGAACTTCTTTACCTGGAGAGCGACGCCAATTATGTAACTCTGCACCTGGCCTCCCAAAAGAAAGTCATGGTTCGTTCCACCATTCATGATTTTTTGGAACAGTTGGAGCCCGGCCTGTTCATCCGCATCCACCGGAGTTACGCCGTAAACATCAACCACATCGAGGATATTTTTCCGACGGAAATTGACTTGCAAGGCACTAAAATACCCATCGGGAAATCCTACCGGGAAGAGCTTTTCAAAGCGTTGGGCCTACCTGAATCCTGATTGTATACATTGACCAGGAACACGGATTAAACAGATGGAACGGATTTGCGCAGATTACGATCGGTGTTGATCTGTTCAATCCGTCTAATCCGTGTTCCTATCGTCACAGACTTCCTCCCCAAGTTCCCTGCGTTCATCCCTGAAAAGCCACATTCGTCCCTTTTAGTTGGCCATTTGCCCAAACGGTAACAGTTTTGGTTCCGTTATGGGATTGCTCGATCTGGACAAAATCATCATCAAACGAAATATTCTGGGGATTCGCTGCAGCCATTGTGGCGGTAATCTGGTGCTTTCTCCCCAACGATCCATCGCCGGGCGGTTTATCAAGCTGGTATCCCTGGGCACCCTAACGCCCAAAAATTACGAATGCGAACAGTGCCAAAAACGATACATGCTGCTCTAACCATTTTACAAACCTTCCAAAAATCAAACACCATGAGTCTCAGATTAGGTGACATTGCTCCTGATTTCCAGGCGGAAACAACCCAAGGAACCCTGAATTTTCATGATTGGATCGGCGACGGCTGGGCCATTCTCTTTTCCCACCCGAAAGATTTTACCCCGGTTTGCACCACTGAGTTGGGGTACATGGCCAAACTGGCTTCCGATTTTGAACAACGCAACTGCAAAGTGCTTGGCCTCAGCGTCGATCCGGTCGAGAACCACCTGAAATGGAAAGCCGACATTGAAGAAACGCAACACTATCCGGTCAACTACCCGATGATTGGGGATACCGACCTGGCCATTGCCAAGCTGTACGACATGCTGCCGGCCGATGAGCCCGGAACGTCGGAAGGCCGGACGGCGGCTACCAACCACACCGTCCGGACGGTTTTTATCGTGGGTCCCGACAAGAAAATCAAACTGCACCTGACCTACCCGATGACCACCGGTCGCAACTTCCACGAAATCCTGCGTGTGCTGGATTCCATGCAACTGACGGCGGCTCATAAAGTAGCGACGCCGGTCAACTGGCAGAATGGCGACGATGTGATCATTGTGCCGGCTGTTTCGGATGCGGAGGCCAAAGAAAAATACCCCAATGGTTGGAAAACCGTCAAACCGTACCTGCGCATCGTGGCTCAACCAGGCCAAAACTAAGGTTCGCATCAAGGCAATTTCCAATCAAACAGCCCCCTAAAAGCCGTGCTATGAAATTACGTGTACTGGTACTCGGAGCAGGCTTTGGAGGCCTGGAACTCAGCACCATTCTTTCGGAATCCCTCGGAACGGAGCTGGATCTGACATTGATCGATCAACATGATTCCTTTTTCTTCGGTTTTTCCAAACTGGATGTGATGTTTGGGCGAAAACCGGCGGATGCGGTCAGGGTTCCGTACCGTCATCTGGTCAAGCCGGGCGTCCGGTTCCGGCAGGAAACCATCACGGCGATTGATCCGGTTGCCAAAAAAGTTACCACCCAAAATGCCACGTACGAAGCGGATGTGCTGGTGGTTGCGTTGGGTGCCAATTATGACCTGGCGGCCACGCCGGGACTGGCAGAAGGCGGGAATGAATATTATTCTTTTGCCGGAGCCGAAACGTTGCGGAACGTGATTCCGCAGTTTACCCGTGGTCATGCCATCGTCGGCGTATGTGGGGCACCGTTCAAGTGTCCGCCCGCCCCGAGCGAAGCGGCTTTGATGCTGCATGATTACCTGCTCAAACGCGGGGTGCGGGACGCTTGCTCCATCAGCATCGTCATGCCGTTTGGCTCACCCATTCCGCCGTCGCCCGATACGTCGAAAGCCTTGCTCCGGGCGTTTGAAGAACGGCACATCCAGTTCATTCCCCAGCGGAAAGTCCGTTCGCTCGACGCATCGCGTCAGGTCGCTACTCTGGATGACGGCACCGAAATGCCTTACAATTTATTCCTTGGTATTCCCAAACACGTGGCTCCGGAGGTGGTACTGGAAAGCGGTCTGGCCGAAAACGGGTGGATTCCGGTCACTAAAACGGATCTGCTCACCCGGTTTCCCGGCGTGTATGCCATCGGCGATGTCACCAGCGTCGGAACCCCCAAAGCCGGGGTTTTTGCGGAAGGGGCGGCCAAAATTGCGGCCGCTTCCATCATTGCCTCGTTTCGGGGGAACAACAACGCGTCCGTTTATACGGGTGCAGGTTCCTGTTACATCGAATTTGGCGAAGGCCGGGTTGGCCGGGTGGATGTCGATTTTTTCTCGGGACCCAAACCCCACGGGATTCACCACGAACCCTCCGAAATGCTGGTCGTCGACAAGGACCATTTTGGCTCCAGCCGGAAAGCCCGCTGGTTCGGAATTCCGACCCGTTAACATAGAATCATTACTCACCCCTGAACACGCAGAAAATGCCAACCTACCTCGTTGAAATTCCGCACTCGGAGACGGTGTCGGAATGTAAAAAAGTGATCAACGTTTTTTTGAACTCCGGTTCGCACATCATCTCCCACGCGCACTGGGGTTGTAAAGACGGCGTTCATAAAATGTGGTTTATCTACGATTTTGAGGACAAAGAAAGTGTTCTTCGGGCCATACCGCCCCTGTTAAGGCCCAATGCGCAGGTCATCGAGCTGGTTAAATTCCGGGTGGAAGATGTTATGCTGTATACCGCCGATTGACGATTGAGAACGACCATTGACCATTGCCGATTGACCATTAGCAACCGCCGATGGTCAATCGGCAATGGTCAATAAAACAGAATATTCCATGAGAGAACCCTTACTAAACCTTACAATGAATAACTCCGCCCGCCGGAGAGTTGCTGCCCGGCGGTTTTGGCTTTTACTTCCGATGTTCATTTGGGTAACCAGCAGCGTGTTTGCGCAGACCACCTGGACCGGGGGTATCGATACCGCCTGGGACAAACCGGGCAACTGGTCGGCGGGGGTGCCGGATGCAGCCGACGATGTCGTTATTCCCGACGTAACGAACGACCCCGTCATTGCCGGAGGTACGGCGGCTTTGGCCCAATCGGTGCTCATTCAGGCCAGTGGCTTGCTGACCATCAACGCGACCGGAAGCCTGACCATCAACGGTTTTGCCACGTACAGCACCCCGTCTGAGTTCACGGCGGGTTTGAACAACCTGGGGACAGTCGACAACAGCGGCAACCTGACCCTGGGTTCGGTCGCCAGCGTCGGAAAATACGGAATGATCAACCAGGGAAGTTTTACCAACAAAACCGGTGGTGAAATCCACATGGACCGTTCGACCGATACCGGAATTTTTCAGGCCAGCGGTACTTTTACGAACGAAGCAGACATTTCCATCGGACTGCTGGCTGATATTGGGCTGCACGGTATCTGGAACGATGCCACCTTCAACAATACCGCAGGGACCATCCGCATTGATCGCGCGACGTTTCGGGGGCTGGTGAACTATGCCGAAGCCGCAAAATCGATCGACGCTACCTTTACCAATTCTGCCACCATCACCATTACCAATGCCACGACCGTTTCGGCCGGGACCTCGACGACGGCTGGCAGTGCGGGCATTGAAACACGGGGAACGTTCAACAATAATGCAGAGGGCGCCATCACCATCGATCGCACCAGCGGAACGGGGCTTTATCACGCCGACGGCACCTTCACCAATGCTGCGGCCATCACCATCGGGGCCACAGAACCGGCGGGAAATTATGGGTTGTCGAGCTGGGGAACGTTCAACCACACGGGCGGCCAGATCCGGATCGACCGCGTCAACGAAATCGGGCTGCTCAACGCGTCGGGGTCGTTCACCAATTCGGCGTCCATCACCATCGGCGCGAACGCCGGTGTCGGAGCTACGGGAGTAGAAAACCAGGCGACTTTTATCAACAAAGCGGGGGCCGACCTCCACATCGATCGTTCCTCGTACGTCGGCCTTCATCAGGCCGCCAGCACCTTTACCAATTCCGGGACCGTCACCATCGGGGCCTCGGAGATTGTGGGGACGTACGGTCTGATCAGCCGGGCGGCTTTTACCAACCAGGGGAGCGGCCAAATCCGCATTGATCGGTACGGCACCACCGCGCTGTTTCACCGGTCCGATACCTTCACCAATGCGGCCACCATCACCATCGGGGCGCAGGCCAGCGTCGGGCTTCAGGGAATCAGGAACGATGCGACGTTCAACAACACCATCGGCGGGAGCATCCACATCGATCGTACCTCCGAATGGGCGGTGATGAACAATGGGGACGTCGCCCAGTCGATCCATGCGACCTTCACCAATTCGGCCGACCTCACCATCGGAGCAAACACCAACGTGGGGGCTTATGGCGTCTGGAACAAGGCTACGTTCAACAACAATCCGGGAGGTCATATCCGAATCGACCGCTCGACCGACACCGGGCTTTATCACGCCAGCGGTACCTTCACCAACGCAGCCGACCTTACCATCGGTGCAAATGCCACGGTGGGGTATCACGGCCTCTGGAATAGTGCCACCTTCAACAACACGGGTGGAACCACCCAAATTGATCGCTCCTCGCTGCGGGCGCTGGTGAACCATGCCGACGAACTCGAGTCGATCAATGGAATCTTTACCAATTCGACGACCATTTCCATCGGATCTATCGCTGCAGTGGGACACTCGGGTATTGAAAACCGGGGCACTTTTAACAACAATTCGGGCGGAACGATTGCTATTGATCGTTCCGATAACTACGGGGTTAATCTCATCGCCGGCACAATCACCAATGCAGCCGCCATCACCATCGGTGGCATTGCCGGTGTGGGATATGTGGGCATTCGCGTTCAGGAAGCCGGTAATTTCAAGAATAATGCCGGGGGAAACATCCGCATCGATCGCTCCACGACGATCGGAGTGTACATTGCCGAAGGAAGTTTTACCAATTCGGCGACCCTCACCATCGGCGGATCAGAAACTATCGGGCAGTACGGTATTTATAATTACGGCGTATTTTCGAATGCAGGCGGCCACATCCGGGTTGACCGCTCGACCAAATATGGAATTTACAATGCTTCGAATCTCGGCCTTTCGGGTTCGTTCACCAATTCGGCGACCATTACCATCGGTGGCGTAGCGGGTGTCGGCGAGTACGGGATTTACAACGTTGGTCCCCTCAACAATTCCGGAGGAACCATCAGCATCGATCGCTTTACTGAAGCCGGTATTATCAATACGAAAATTTCGAATGATCAGGGTAAAGGTACGGTGACCAATGAGGCCGCCATCACCATTGGAGCATCTGAAAGTACAGGGAAGTATGGTATTGTAAATGAGAATTCCTTTACAAATACCGGAACGGGCGGCCATGTCCGGATTGACCGTTCCAGCGAAATTGGGCTTTACAACCGTTTGGGAACGTTCACGAATGCAGCCGCCATCACCATCGGCGGGGTAGCGGGTGTGGGTTCGACGGGTCTGGAGAACCAGGCCACCTTTGCCAACCAAGCGGGAGGAGACCTCAAAATCGACCGTTCCTCGTACGTCGGGCTTCACAACATCACCCTGACAGCGCCCGCTTCCTTTACCAATGCCGGAACCCTCATTATTGGGAGCCTTGACGTTGTGATGCAGTATGGCATCATCAACCGGGCGGGTTTTGCCAACCAAACGGGGGGGCAAATCAACATCGACCATTTCTTTCTGGGCGGTTTGGATATCGAAAAGGACGACTTCGCGAATGCCGGAACCGTTACCATTGGCGCATTAACGCCAGCGGATAACAAACTACTGGCGCATTTTAATGAGTCATTCGGTAGTACCTTCACCAATAAAACCGGCGGGGTATTCCAAGGAACCGGTGCCATTGATGGCGCCAACTTCCTCCACGCGGGCGGCACGCTGTCGCCGGGGTATTCGCCTGGCTGGATCAGTTTTAACGGGAGCCGGGATTTTGGCAACAGCACCCTGGAAATCGATGTGAAAGGAACCGGCACGGCGGGTGTCGACTACGATCAGATTTCCGTGAACTACACCGCCACCATCAGCGGTACGTTAACCGTTTCAGTTGCCTATACCCCGACCAATGGCGATGAAGTGACCCTATTAAAGGCACCCTGGGGGCTCAATGGAACGTTCAGCTCCGTTACCGTTCCGTCTGGCTGGACGGTTTTGTATACCGCCAACGATGTCAAACTTGTTTATCAGGGAGCGGCTGCCGTTCCCAGCCTGACGGGTTTTACGGCCAATTCGGCTTCCGTTTGCGTAGGGAGTCCGGTCACCTTCACCGCCACTGTCGGGAATGTCACGGGCAGTTATGCCTACACGCTCACCAACGGCAATACACCGGTAACAGGCACGAGCAGCAGCAACCCGTTCAGCCAGACGCTGGTAGCCAGTGGCTCGGGTACCCAACGTTTCACCCTGACGATTCGTGCGGATGAGCAGTCAACCTCGGCCATGAGTGAGCTGGTCGTTGCTGCAATACCGTCCGTTCCCAACCTCACCAGCACCACCGTCACGCAGGGGGGGGCAGCGGTCAATTTAACGGCCAGTAATTGTTCGGGGACGATCCATTGGACCGGGCCGGGCGGTTCTTCGGGGACCGGGGCCATCACCGTTGTCACCAGCACGCCCGGAGCCTTTGTCTATCAGGTCGTTTGTACGGCCAATGCCTGTACCAGCGATCCCGCCAGTGTAACCGTGGTGGTCAACCCTCCAACCATCACTGGTTCCTTCGATGGGTTCATTTACGGGGCCGATTGCGCCACGTTCCGGGGTTGGGCCTGGGATCGCAACAAACCCAATACCGTCCTTTCGATTGACATTCTCGACGGCGCGAACGTGATTGCCACCCTCATGGCCGACCAGTTTCGGCAGGATTTGCTGAACGCAGGGAAGGGGAACGGAAAACACGCCTTTATCTGGTCGATTCCCGAAAATCTTAAAGACGGTTTGCCCCATAGTCTCTCGGCGCGGGTGACGGGCAGCAGCTTTGTGCTGAGAGATTCGCCAAAAGCCCTGATCTGTCAGGGAAACGCCGGACCGGGGGGCAACAGGGCTCCGCAACCGCCCACGCCGACGGTTTTGATTACGCCCGTGGTGGCTCAGGTCGGCGTTCCTTTCTCGGGAACGCTGGTGGCCTTCACCGATCCGGATGGTGATGCGCTGATGTATGCCCTGAGCGGACTGCCGGAGGGCTTGTCGATCGACCCCACCACGCGGGTCATCAGCGGAACGCCTACCGAAGCGGGCACCTTTGTGCTGGCCTACTCGGCCACGGATGGCCACCTCACCAACTCGGTGAGTTTCCCGTTGACGGTTCAGCCGACATCGACCACGACGGTGACGGGCAGCTTCGAAGGCTATCTGGACAAACTGGATTGCGGAGGCATCCGGGGCTGGGTTTGGGACCGCAACAAACCCAACACACCACTGACGGTCGAGTTTTACCTCGAACCCAGTCCGGGCAACATCACGGTGTTGGGCAGCACCCTGGCCAATATTTCCCGCCAGGATCTGAAGGACGCGGGCAAAGGCAACGGCGCACATGCCTATCAGTTTACGCCACCGGGCAGTGTCACCACCGGGACGCTGGTGCTGGCGCGGGTGTTGGGGTCGAACTTTGTGCTGAAAGGTTCACCCAAAGTGTTCCAGTGCGCCCCGGCCCGGTTGTCGGCCGAATTGAAACCGGAACTTCAGGTCACGATTCTGGGAAACCCGGTTTCTGGAGATCAGGTGGCGGTAGAAATCCGGGGTGCCGGGGGCCAGGCGGTTGACCTGCAATTGACGGATGTGAATGGTCGGCTGGTGAGTCACCACCGGATCGATCAGGCGAAAGCGGTTGAGCGTCAGTCGCTATCCGTCGGGCAACAACCAGCGGGCCTGTTCTTTCTTCGGGTACTACAGGGCGGGAGCCAGGTTACGCTGAAAATACAGAAACTGTAACCTGGCTTTTTCAGGATCGATTCCCCAAACCGGAATGGCAAATTCCGGTTTGGGGAATTTTGTTTTATGAGCTATTGGTTTGTGTAAATCATCCTATTAGATCATTTGCTGATTGATAATTCGGTATCTTGGGTTTTGACTGGTACTCTTCCTATCCCATGCAGAAAAATATCGATGATAACGACTTTGAGGAACGTTTATATCCGCAGAAAAGCACTCTTTTTTTACGAATCAACAAAAAGGAAAATTCAACCTACGAAGCCATACTTTCGTTAAAATCCGAAGGTAGCACGTCAATTAATCAGATTCTCGAAACTGTTCAATTGAACATTTCTGAAGATCTTTTTCTACAGGTTAACAGCTTTCAGAGTCTTCGGCGGGGAGTAGCTGTTAGTATTTTGCGAAGCGGTTTTGAAACAAACCTAACCGAGAATTGGGAAGCAACGCTTTCAGAAGCCATTTATCAGACCTTTTTTTCGGGAGAAATCGGGATCATTTGCCACGATTTTCTCGATAAACTACAAAGGAATAAAATTCAGGAGCTTCTTCTTGTCATTTCGACGGTAGACGAGCGCATTCAAAACCTGCCTTGGGAGATGGTTTTACCCAGGCTGAACCCCGACGGTGATTACGGTTTGCCGAAAAACAATTTTGGACTAATCCGTAGCAGGGAGGAGACCTGGAATCAATTCGATCTGCGAGGTTCAACTGTGGAATACGCTCCTCTAAAGTTGCTCTTCATTCCAGCATTGCCAGAAAACTTGCCAGAAACGAGTAAGACGCTTGAAATTGAGAAAGAGCAACGTAAGATCATTGATGCCGTGCGCGCTCTGGAAGTTACGGGTGACCTGCGTCCAAAATTGGTCATGGAAATTCTGGACTGCGCTGATCTGGAAGAAATTAAGAAATCTTTACGATCCAATAGCCATGATATTGTCCATATCAGCGGACATGGGGCCTATGCGGAAGAAATAAAAGCTGGTATTCTCCATCTGGAGAATGAGGATGGAGATGAGCAAAAAACCACCGGTCATGAGTTAGGAAAGGTCTTGAAGGAATTCTCTTCGATCAAGTTGGTGGTATTGAGTGCCTGTGAAACCGCAGTTGGAGGGGCAGAAGGCAGCACCGCCGAACAAATAGCTGCCGTAGGCTTGCCCGCTGTGTTGGCGATGCGGTTTTCGGTATCGGATGAAGGAGCAATCCGGTTTAGCGAAAAGCTCTATGAACGACTTGCTGATGGGGATACTCTGACTAAGGCCGTTCATGAAGCCCGGATACGTTTATGGGAGGATGAAATGGGTCGGCAAAGGAATGCTTCAGTGAATAAACGGGCCGAGTGGTATACACCCGTTTTGTATCAAAATCAGCCGATAAGCTCTCTTGTCAAACTGGAACGACCTGAGCAATACAACTTCGAGATTCTAAACCGCATTTATCCCAAAGTAGCCTTTGTAAAAGAAAACCACACCCGACTGATTGGTGAGGGATTTATTGGTCGCAAACGGTTATTGATCCAATTGCGGCAATTGTTTAAGCAGGGTAAACATGTTTGTCTGCATGGTTTAGGCGGTTTGGGGAAAACCACAACAGCCGAAGCCTTCGCTAATCATTATCAGCCAAGGTGTAATACTATTATTTTTCGAAATGGTGCTGAAATTAATGAAGCCGTTATACTGGAAAGGGTTTTTACCGAATGGAACGAGATTACGAAGCCCAAAGCAACAGTAGCACAGCAATTGAAAGCTCGGTTGGATGATCCAAATGTTGAAATTGAGCAGAAAATACAAGCCCTGATCAACAACTGTTTGAATGGACACCGCACCATTCTAATTTTCGACAATTTTGAGGATGTGCAGACCGACGAAGACGGGGAATTGCAGCAAACGATTGTTTCGGAAAGTCTACGACTTTTCTTACGCAATTTGCTCCAGAAAGCGCCACGGACCTGTCACGTTCTCTTCACGACTCGATATCTCATTCCCGATTTCGATAATCTGGTGACACATCGGGCTATCAATAAAATGAGTTATGCTGAACAATATCGGTTTCTAAATTTCTCTGAAACGCTCCGTAGACTGCCCGAAAAAGAACGAGATATTATTCACCGCCGGATTGATGGACATCCTCGCGCGCTGGAGTTTCTGGAAGGCTTATTCACAAAAGACCAGACCTTCGATCTGGCATATCTGGATAAAGTAGATGTCGACTTTTCAGAGAAAGTGCTGCTGGAACGCATCCTGAGCCGGTTAAATGCAGCTGAACAGGAAGTCTTTACAGTAGCTTCTGTATTTTTCAGCCGTTCGCCTTTAGCGGCTTTGAGTGCCGTCATGGAAAAAGAAAATGAGGAGTTAATGCCGGTTTTGGCTTCTCTACGTGACTGGTCGCTTTGTTTTTGGGATGAAATGGCGCAGACGTTTGAGGTGCATGCGTTGACAAGGGCTTGGATGAGGAGTAAGGGAAAACCGGATCAACAACAATTTGAAGGACTGTCAGAAAACGCAGGAGATTACTTTAGAAAACTTGCATCTGTAGAGGCTTTATTAAATGCGATTGGATATTTTGAGAATGCTAAAGTTTGGAGTAAGTATACGGAAACTATATTTCGGTTGGAAAATTATTTTAATTTGATAGGATATTACCCTGCTGAAATCGAATTAAATATATTAATATTAAAAAATAATATTTTACCTAAAAATAATGCTCAAGCATTGAATAATTTAGGTACTATTAAACTTGCTTTGGGCGATTATAAGGAGGCTCTAGAGTATTTTGAACAGAGTTTGGTAATATTGCGCCAAGTAGGAGATAGAAGTGGAGAATACGAAGTACTTGGGAATATAAGTCATATATTTAAAGCTTGGGGTGACTACAGAAAAGCTTTTGAATATTCGAAAAATAATTTGGAAATATATCGTAAAGATGGGTATAAGAAGGGGGAAGGACACGCTTTAGAAAGTATTGGACGACTATATTACCTACAAGGCAGTTTTTCAATAGCACTAAAGAATTTACAAGATAGTTTGAAAATTTATCAACAGCTGAAATATAAAAGAGGAGAAGGTGCTGTGTTAAATAATATTGGTCTTGTTTATATAGGACTAGAGGAGTATCCTACAGCACTAAAATATTTAGAAGACAGCTTAAGGATTTATAATGATATTCAAGATGTTCGTGGACAAGGTTCTTCATTTAATGATATCGGACAGATTTATTTAAACAAGGGAGAATATGAGTTAGCCATTGAGTTTTTTGAGAAAAGTCGAACAATTCGCCAAAAAATAGGAGATAAAGATGGTATTGGAATTACATATAATTGTCTTGGAAATGCTTATTTTTATCTTGGAGAATATAAGTTGTCTTTAGAATACTTTGAGCAAAGCTTAGATATTCATCGTCAAACTGGAAATTTAGGAGAAGAAAGTAGATGTCTCAATAATATTAGCCAAATTTGCATTCGAAAAGGTGCTTATAAAAAGGCATTAGATTTCCTAGGTGAAAGCCTGAAAATCCAAGATTTTGTTGGAGATAAAGAGTTTATAGGTGTTATTCTGTGCAATATGGCAGAGATTTATTTTCAATATTATGAAGATTATGTAAAAGCAATTCGCTTGTTATTTAACAGCTATCTTCAATTAAAAAGTATAAAATCTCCCCAAATCTATCTTACCCAAAATTTGAGCAATCATTTTATTCAAAAAATAGGAAAAGATCGCTTCAACCAAATCCTCGAATCCATTAAAAACAACCCACCAACCTAAACCCCCGGCCGCTGCTGAAAAATCTCCTCCAACCGCGCAAACAACTCCGGGTGTTGTTCCTTCAGCAAATCCGGGCGTTTAAAGAAATATTCCGACACCACGGCGAAGAATTCGGCTTCGTTGGTCAGGGCGTAGGGGTCGATGTCGGAGCGGTTGGCCTGGATGTCAGCCAGGGTGGCGTGGATCAGTTGCAGCCAGGGTTTGACGTGGTTGCGGTCAAGGAAAAACCGTGGGGTTCCGTCGGTGGCGCCGTCGGCTTTGTCGAGGAGGTGGACAAACTCGTGAATGCCGGTATTCTCGGTGCTGGCTTCGTCCGCAAAGCCTTCGTGGAGCGCCGGTTTCGACAACGCCATCGTGCTTTGCAATGCGCCACCTTCACCCACCATGCCCAGGATATTGCGCCCTTTTCCGTCGGTTTCAAAAGCCGTATTGAAGCGGTCCTCGTACAGCAAGACCGTCGTCAGCCGGTAAAACGACCAGTCCTTAAATCCAAAAAGGATGATCACCGCGCTGCTGGCCACCAGCACTTTATCCAGTTCATCGACCGTCGTGCCGACGCCCTCGATGCGGGTTTGACTTAAAAACTGGTTGACGCGCTCTTCAAATTTCTTTTTATTGTCGTCGCTCAAGGCGCGGTAATACGCGACGTGTTCCTGCAACAACGGGCGGTAATCCGTCGTTGCGGGTGGGCTAATCGGGCGGCTCCGTCGCCGGTAGTGCCAGATTAGCCCGCCGAGCAGCAGGACAGCAAGACCAAAAATCAAATAGGCCATGCAAAAAAGAATTTACAACTTCGAAACCGGCAGTACGATGCGGCTGGCGGCTTTTCCGCTATGGTGAATTTTGATCGTTGCTTTCTGGAAATCAGCGTCTTTGGCGTGGTAGATGTCCACGAATTTCTGCGGATTCCGGTCTACCAGCGGGAACCAGCTACTTTGAATTTGCACCATCAGCCGGTGACCTTTTTTGAACGTATGCGCAACGTCCGGCAAAGTATATTTGACGGTCGTGACCTGATCCGGCACAAAAGCGACCGGTTTTTCAAAACTGTTGCGGAAACGCCCCCGCATCACTTCGCCCCGCACCATCATCTGGTAGCCGTTCATCAGGTATTGATCGGTTTTGCTGTACTCGAAATCGTCCGGGAAAACGTCGATCAGCTTCACCACAAAATCGGCGTCGGTGCCGCTGATGCTTACCTGCAAATCGGCGGTGAGCGGCCCGGCCAGCGTCAGATCTTCTTTCAGAACATCGGTTTCGAAAACCAGCACGTCCGGGCGGGCAGCCGCAAACCGCTGGTCGTCCGTCATGTATTCGCGGGTGCGGTTCACGATGACGCCGTCGGTGTACGGAACGGGTTTGGCCGGATCACTCACGTAAGCCGTAAACGAGGGCGTGGCGGTGGTCGGTTTGGTAAAGTTCAACGCGCCGTTGGGTTGCAGGTAAAGGGCGGTTTCGGTGGTGCTGACCGGGGGCCATTGGTCGAACTGATGCCACTGGTTTTCGCCGGTAAAAAAAATGTTGGCTTCCTTGATCTGGTCGATATTCCCTTTGCCTTTCAGGTGAAAATTGAAAAACGGAACTTCCATTTTGCTGGCATACCATTCGCTGGTGGGGCTGCCAAACTGCACGTTGCCCAGCGAAGAACCATCGCTGCCGCGCCCGGCCCACTGCCCGTGAAACCAGGGGCCCATGATGATTTTGTTGTTATTTTTGGCCTTTTTTTCAATGTCGGTATACGTGGCCCAGGCACCGTAGCAGTCTTCTGCGTCGAACAAACCGCCGACGATCAGCGTGGCAATACCGGGGGCAATGTCACCGACGAAGTTGCCGACATTGCGACTCTTCCAGAAGGCGTCGTAATTCGGATGTTGCATGAGGTCTTTCCAGAACCGGATGCTGTCACCGGCATACTTCGTGAAGTTCGGAATGGCTCCGGTGCGCAGGAAAAAATCGTAGCTGTCTTTGGTCGGGGGCGAGAAGCCTTTGGGACCCACGGTGGTGGGCTTGGGTCGGGGCGCTCCGAAACCGCGCCGGATGTAGAAATTGAACGCATCCATGAGCATCAAAGCGCCGTTGTGGTGGAAATCGTCTCCCTTAAACCACTCGGTCACCGGGGCTTGCGGGCTTACCGCTTTCAGGGCCGGGTGTTTGCTCAGGGCCGCCATGGTCGAATAAAAACCGGGGTACGAAATGCCGAATACACCGACTTTGCCGTTGTTATCCGCCAGATTTTTCACAAGCCAGTCGATGGTGTCGTACGTGTCGCTGGCTTCATCGACATCCGTTTTGGCGGTTTTGGTCGGATTATACGGACGAATATCTTCAAAAACCCCCTCGCTCATCCAGCGCCCGCGCACGTCCTGCACCACCATGATATAGCCTTCTTTCAGGTATTCTTTGTAGTGATTGGAGTAGAAATTCCGGTATGCCTTGTCGCCGTACGGTGCGCAGGAATAGGGCGTTCGGGACATCAAAATCGGGTGTTTTTCGGACTGATCGGTGGGGGCGTAAATAGAGGTGAAGAGCTTTGTTCCGTCCCGCATCGGAATGTAGATTTCCTGTTTGGTGTAGTGGTTACGGAACCAGGTGGAATCGGGGGTTTGGGCGTGAGCGAGCACTGGCAGCAAGGCCAGCAGAATCCAGTAAAAACGTTTCATGGTTGTATTCGATTGATTGAGCGATGAACGGGAAGTAAGATAAGGAAGAAACTCAGAAAACCGTTACCTTGCTTTCAATTAAAATGGTGGGCCTTTCCACTCTCAAACGTTTCGATTTTCATGCAGTTTCTCTGGCTGATTTGCCTGTTGGTTTCCCTGCCCGGTTTTGCGCAGGAGAGCCGGGTTTTCGATGATCTGACGATCAAAAGCTCTCTCCTGAAAAAAGACAAGAAGTTTGCGCTCTACCTGCCACCCGGTTACGAAACTTCCCAGCGGGCCTACCCGGTTTTGTATCTGCTCCACGGCGGGGGCGACGACCAGACGGCCTGGCTCCAGTCGGGGAATATGCAAGCCATTGTCGATAAGGAGATTAAAGAAGGTCGAATCTCGCCGGTGATTGTGGTGATGCCGGATGCCGAGATGACGTTCTACATGAACAACGTGGCCGGGAAATACCAGTATGAAGACTTTTTTATGAAAGAATTGATCCCGTTTATCGAAAAAACGTACCGTTGTCGGACGGAGAAACGGTTCCGGGCGGTGGCGGGTTTGTCGATGGGCGGTTTTGGTTCGCTCCTGTATGCGATGCATCATCCCGATTTGTTCGGTTCCTGTGCGGCCCTGAGCTCGGGCGTTCGGACCGATCAGCAGATTAAGGAAATGCCGCATCAGGAATATTTGCGCCGGTACCGTTCCACAATGGGCGAGTTGAAGGAAGGCGAAAACCGCATCACCGATTTCTGGAATCAGAACAGCATTCTGTATCTGGTTCAGAAAATGCCGGAAGCGCAAAAGAAAGCTGTCCGGTTTTACCTCGATTGCGGAGACGATGATTTACTGCTCTACCGGGGCAATTCCGAGTTGCATGACCTGATGCGGGATGTGAACATTCCGCACGAATATCGGGTCCGGAATGGTGGTCATACCTGGGAATACTGGCGTACGGGTTTGCCGGATGCATTGAACTTTATCAACCAGAGTTTTCAGTAGATTGGTTACAACTGTTTTACCCGCACCGCTACCTTCGATTGCACATGGATCAGTGCCTGAATCCCGTCGGGCCGGATCGCGATTTTCTGCGGGGTAAACCGGAACGACTGGATGCCGAGATCGGTTTTTTTGCCGGTTTCTCCTTTTTTGAACGACTCGCTGATGGTTTGCGGGAGCTTTTCGATTTCACCGCCCAGCGAAATCGTCAGAAAACTTTCCAACACTTTGATGAGGCCGTTGTGGACGAGAGAGTTTGAAAATTTGGAGAGTTCACGGACGGTTCCGGCGTCGAAGTCCAGGTTTTTGATGCGGAGCGTGTTGGACAGCGTATCAAACGTGGGGCGACCTTTCAAGTAAAGTGTGCCGTTGAGCAGCCCGCTGACCTCGGTTTTGACAATCAACGAACGTTGACCGCCGTACACCGAGGCTTTCCGGATGGTCAGCGCACCCAGCAGAATCTTCTTTTTCTCTTTGGCCAGTGTTCGGGTTAGCATTCGGTTGATGTCGGCATACGGAATCACACTCAACAGACGAAGGTCCGAGACCTGAGAAACCTTTTCCCGTTTTTGTAGAAGTGGCAATTTAACTTCCGAGTGGCCCGGTTTTGTGGGTTGCAACACGGTTTTGGTGGCGAAAGCAATCCGTAAGTGCGTCGTGATGTTGACCGAATCCCCGTCGATGGGACTGGCCTCGACGCCGAGTGGTATGGGCAGAAGCCAGAGACCGAACTGGCGGTCGATCAACAGCGGTTTCTGGATATTCTGCCAGATCGGCATTACCATCTGGTCGAGCCGGAGTTCCTTGTAAACCGCTGTATCAATGGCAGACTCAATGTCCGACTGGTGTTTGTCAAGAAGTTTTTTGGCAAAATTGGTCAGCGAAATGTCTTTGCCCAGAAACCGGATCTCAGGTTCGACAATCCATTCATAGTTCGTGAATTGCACCTTGCTGGCCAGCCGCCAGTTCGGCGTCACCGTCAGCGGACTTTGAAAGTTGACGTGAAGCGAACAGAAGGGCCGCTGTTCGGCGGTTTTGCCGGCGCTGAATGGCGAGTTGATATACAGTCCCAAAGGGGCCGAAAATTTCACCTGATTGTTGACATACTGGATGCGAACCGGCCCGGAACGCACGACCTTGAACGGGAAAATACCGCCCGACTTTCCACTCGATGAGCCTTTGCCAACCAGCACGGGATCAAGCTCCTGGTTAATTTTTTCCTGTAATTCCTTCAGTGTAAATGTGATTGGGCCGGCCAGATAAGACGTGTCGCCGGGAATGGCGGGATCGAAGCCTTCGGCTTTAGGTGGTTGAGGGGCGGTTTCCTGGCACCGCGTCAACGTAAGAAGGAGGGCCAGGCCAAGGGTCAGGCGAAATAAAAACCGTATTGTCATTCAAGAGGGAAGGCCGTAAGCGGAGAACCTTAACCTTACAAACTATGGTTCTTTTGTGGTTGTTTGCGCCGAACCGTAATTTCTGCCGGTTCTTTTCTATTCCATTTCATATCCAATCGCCGTTATTTCCAAAATTTCTTCTCCCTGTACGGTCCGCAGGGAAACCACATCGCCTACCCGCTTGCCCTGAATGGCGCGGGCAATGGGCGCCGTAAAAGCGATAAGTCCCTGCGAAGCATCAGCCTCATCGACGCCAACAATCGTAAACCGGCGTTCAGTCCCCGGTGATTTTCCGGTTTTGGTTTTCAGAACGACGGTGGCTCCAAAGCGAACTTCGTCCTGCGGGTGAGAATCCACCACTTTTGCACTCGAAATCCGTTGGTTGAGGTTGGCGATTCGCCCGTTCAGCAGCGCCATTTGTCGGCTGCGTTCATTTTCATCGAGTACCTCACTGGCTTGTAAGTGAGCATGTTCCGTTTCCAGTTCAATCAGTTCCTCACGCAGCCGCGCCAGTCCTCGTGGTGTTACATAATTCGTTACGCCGGGTGGCAAGGGCGCGCGGGCGGGGATCACCACCGGCGCATCGGCGGTTTCGTTTTTTAAGAAGGCACTGCTCATTCCGGTAGTTTGCTGGAGGCAAAATGGTTGGGTCCAAAGAATTGAAACCACCGGGATAACCAATTGTTTAGATTAGCCTATAACGTTACCTTCCCGAAGTCGAAATGGGTGTTCAGTTCTACGTAATAGCCTTTGGTGCGGTCGATCTCGACGGTAACTTGGGTGGCCGTAAAATCGTAAACGTGCCCGCCTGATTTAAGGTCGTCCGCCAGATAATGAAAGTGAAAACCGGGAACGTTCACCTTTTCCATATACGTCGGCACCAGAAAGCCGACGGCAACGCCGGTGGTATTCGTCAGGTTGAAAATGACCTGTGATTTGGCCAGGTGATCGTTTAACGTCGGATACGGTTTTTGGGCAGGGGCGGGGGCGCGCGTGGTCAGTTTCGCAAAAGTGCCTTTGATGCGGATGGCGTAAATTTCGTTGACGGGCAGCGCTGCCGCGATCCTTTTTTGAAGCTGGTCCAGGGTCATCCCGGCGGTTTGGACGGTAAAACTGGAGTCGGCTTTGAAAAACTTCACGAACGCCAGCGACGTGCTGTCGCGGTCGGCCACCTCGGAAACGCTGCCATTGGAGCGAATCCGGTACCGTTTGCCTTCGTTGATCACCAGTTCGCCATCCACCCGGTTGAAGGTACCGACGCCAAAATCGCCGTGTTTTTTCAACTCGCCGAATGTCAGGTTGCCGTCGAAAACGCCCGCCAGCAGCGCATTGATGATGGAGTACTGGTAGAGGAAATCCGTGGTGGAACTGGTAGCGGACGGGGCGTCTTCTTTGGTCGTACAGGACTGTCCGGTTAGGAAAATTAAACTGACAATTGAATAGAAAAAGGCACGTTTTATTCCATTTTTAATTTCCATTCAGGTCGTTGAGTAAGGCATATGAGGGGAGAACGAAAACGGTATTTGCTAATTGTGCTGATCGGGATAGCAAATCCTGATCAGCACAATCAGCAAATGTCACTTACGAAACGCCTTTGAAAACTTCCGTTTCAACAAAAGGCTGGTTATACAACCGTTTGCCGGTGGCTTTGAAAATGGCGTTGGCCACGGCTGCGCCCGCGGGTGGGAGTGAGGGTTCGCCCAAACCGGTTGGCTCGATCTCATTCTGAACAAAATGGACATCGACCTCCGGTACTTCATTCATCCGAATCAGCTTGTAATCGTTGAAGTTTTTCTGATCGGGAATGCCGTCTTTGAACGTGATATTGCCGTACATGGCGTGACCGATGCCATCGACCACACACCCGCGAACCTGCTGCTGCGCCCCGCTCTGGTTGATTACGATGCCACAGTCGGCGGCTGAGTATACTTTTTTCAAAACCGGTTTGCCTTTTTCAACCACCACTTCGCCAATCTGGGCCACATAGGAGCGGTGGGAGAAATAAACACTAAATCCCTGCGAAACGCCGGTCTTTTTCCCCCAGCCCGATTTCTCAACCGCCAGTTGAATCACGCCCTTCATCCGGTCGATGTCGTAGGTGATTTTGCCCGTCGGTTTTTGCTTGGCTTTGTCCAGTAATTCGAGCCGGAACTGCACCGGATCTTTGCCCGCGGCCTGGGCTACTTCGTCCAGAAACGCCTGTTCGGCAAACGCCAGGAAGTTGGTGATCGGCGCGCGCCAGGGGCCGGTCGTAATGGGCGATTTGTGGTCGATGCTGTCGATCAGGAGGTTGTCGACGGCACCCGACGGGAAGTTGTCTTCGCGGGTAGCATTCCCGGCATTGATGCTGGCACCCCGCAATTTATAGCCAATCAGGTTGTTCTGCGCATCCAGGGCCGCTTCGAAGCGGTAGCGAACGGCCGGGCGATAAATCCCACCGGTCATGTCGTCTTCGCGCGTCCACATCACTTTCACCGGCGCATTGACGGCTTTGGAAACCTGAACGGCTTCAATGGCGTAGTCGGTATTAAGTCGCCGACCAAAACCGCCCCCCATGCGGGTCAGTTGCACGCTTACTTTTTCGGGCGGCAAACCCAGCAGTTTTGCTGTCTGATTACGGGCTGCTTCCGGCGTCTGGCTTGGTCCCACCAGCTCCGCGCTGTCGGGTTTGACGTGGGCGAAGAAGTTCATCGGTTCCAGTGGACTGTGCGGCAGAAACGGACATTGGTATTCGGCTTTCACGACTTTGGCGGCATTTTTGAAAGCGGTTTCAACATCACCATCTTTCCGCCGAACGGTCGTATTCGGGCTATCCAGCATTTCTTTAAATAGGCGGTTGTGATCCGAGGTGCTTTCCAGATTACCGTCTTTTTCCCACTCGATCTTGAGGGCATCTTTGGCCTTCTTAACCTGCCAGGTCGATTTGCCGACGACGGCCACGCTGTTGTTGATCGTCACGACGTTGACGATGCCGGGCATGGCTTTGGCCGCTGCCGAATCGACGGATTTCAGTTTATAGCCAAAAGCCGGGCGTTGCAACATGCCGATTAGCATGCCTTCGCGGTGGAAATCAAGCCCGAACAGCGGTTTTCCGGTCAGAATGCCGGGATTGTCAACATTTTTGATCGTTTGCCCGATCAGCTTGAAATCTTTGATTTCTTTCAGCTTGACATCCGCCGGAACCGGCATTTTTGAAGCCTCATTAGCTAACTCGCCGTAGCTCAGTTTGCGTTTGCTGGCAGCATGGAGCACGAATCCTTTGCTGGTGGTGCAGTCCGACGCCGACACGTTCCAGCGTTTGGCGGCAGCCTCCAGCAGCATGTGCCGGGCCGTAGCACCGGCCACGCGCAGCCGTTTCCAGGAGTGCGGAATAGAGCCGCTTCCCCCGGCGACCTGCCGTTCAAATTTCTGGGTATCGAGCGGGGCCTGTTCGACCACCACGTTTTTCCAGTCGGCATCCAATTCTTCCGCCACGATGATCGGGAAGGCGGTTTTGATCCCCTGGCCTACTTCCGGATTGGGCGACAAAATGGTGATGACGCCCTGTGGATTGATGGACAGGTAACTATTGAAATCGATGGCCGGAGCGGCCACGCCTTTGAGGGGCGCGCCAGCAACTGCGGCTTCGGAATCCGTCCAGTTGAAGCCCAGCAGGAGGCCTCCTCCGGTTGCTGCGGCAATTTTTAGAAAATTCCGGCGGTTATGATTGAGTTGTGAAGACATGTTGGTTTGGGGTTTGGGGTATTCGGTTTACGGTTTACGGTGGCTGACGCATTCATTTAGCGTGCGTCAGCCACCGTAAACTGAAAACCGTAAACCGTAAACTTATTTTGTTTTTGCGGCTACTTTCACGGCTTCTTTGATGCGGTGGTAGGTTCCGCAGCGGCAAATATTTCCGGACATGGTGGCTTCAATCTCCGCATCGGTGGGTTGGGGTTTGCGTTTCAGCAACGCAGCCGCCGTCATGATTTGTCCGGCCTGGCAGTAGCCACACTGGGCTACGTCCACCTCATCCCAGGCTTTCTGAACCGGGTGGTCGCCATTTTTGGACAATCCTTCAATCGTGGTAACTTTGGACGTGCCGATGGCCGAAACGGGTAACGTGCAGGAACGGGTGGCTTCGCCGTTAAGGTGGACGGTGCAGGCACCGCATTGGGCAATTCCGCAACCGTATTTGGTGCCGAACAGCCCCAGATTATCGCGCAATACCCACAACAACGGGGTGTCGGCTTCGGCTTCGGTCTGGTAGCTTTTGCCGTTGATTTGCAGTTTGAACAAGGCCATAGTGAAGGAGTGAGTTTGGAATCGGAGCTAAATTACAAATTTAGCGCACGAATCCGGAAGATTTGCCCGAATTTATACGGTTTGAGGTCTATTGTCTGTTAATTTTAAAAGCTGATTGAATTGGATGGGAACGCTGATTGAACGGATGGGACGGATTAAAACGGATTTTATCTGTTTAAATCTGTTTTGATCCGTCCCATCCGCGTTCCCATCCACAATTCATTGAAAAATGCGGCTATGACGGCACCGGTTTATTCAAAAGTAGCGGGCGTATTTCGCAATCCGGCGGTTCGTCGCGAACTGCAACAGCTCGACCCACGGCAGGACTACCAGCGCATGGTGCAATTGCTGGTGGGTTATGAATTTCCGTTCGACATCACGCGGGCCCTTGAGCTGGCTCTTTTTCACACCTACGCCAGTCCCCGTACCTCGGCCTTGCTGATGCGCACGGGCGAGTTTGAGAAACACGGGCAGAAGCGTTACGATGACACCAGCATCCTGATTGCCTGGTTTATGCAATACGGTTTGAACACCGAAACCGGGTTGCGCGCCATCACGCACATGAACCGCATCCACGGTTTTTACAGCATTCCGAACGAAGATTTCCTGATGGTGCTGGCCACCTTCATTTTTTATCCCATCAACTGGATTAACCGCTTTGGCTGGCGGAAGCTCATTCCGGCGGAGGAGCAGGCTTTCTTTCTATTTTTCCGGGAAGTCGGGCAGCGGATGAATTTAACAGATATTCCTGAAACCATCGACGATCTGAAAATCTTCACCGAAGCCTACGAAGCGGAACATTTCCGGTATGCCGACAGCAACCGCCAGGTCGCCGATTCCACCGTCCGAATTGTGCAGGGCTGGGTTCCCAAACCGTTGCGCCCGGTCGTGAAGCCGGTTTTTGCTGCCCTCATCAACGACAAACTGCGGGAAGCATTTGGCTACCAAAAACCGCCGGCCTGGTTCTGCGGGTTGCTGGAGGGTTCGTTCTGGCTTCGGAAAGGACCACTGCGCTGGATCACGTTTGAACCGTATCCCAAACTGGTCGAAAATACGTTCCATCGCTCGTATAAAACCGGTCTGCCCGCCATCGAGGAGTTGGGGCCAACAAAACTGATGAAGAAAGAACCTCGGCTGCGTAGCCGTGAGTAGACTCAATCCGGTTTTTTCTTATGGCAGCAATCAACATAAAGCTTCAAACTGATGATATTCTATACTGAGAAATTATTACACAGGGTTAATCAGAGGATAGCAGAGCTTATCAGGGAAACGCTGATTAACGCTGATATTCTCTGCTTAACTCTGCGATACAGCCTTTTTCTTCTTTTCTTCCAACCCGCTTTCGCCCAGAAAAACGACCCGAAAAAAGAAGAATGGATTCAACTGTTCAATGGCAAAGACCTGAGCGGCTGGGACATAAAAATTGCCGGGGAAGACTTGAACGTTAACTATAAGAATACGTTTCGGGCCGAAAACGGCATGATGCGGATCATGTATGATCAATACAAGACCTTCGACAACAAATACGGACACATTTACTACAAAGAGCCCTTTTCTTATTACATCCTCAAGTTTGACTACCGGTTTCTGGGTGAACAGGTGCCGGGTGGTGCCAACTGGAATGTGCGCAACAGCGGAGTGATGATCCACTCGCAGTCGGCGAAAAGCCTGACCAAAGACCAGGATTTTCCGATTTCGCTGGAGATTCAGACGTTGGGCGGTTTGGGCAAGGGCGTCCGGCACACGGCCAACCTCTGCACGCCGGGGACCATCGTCGAGATGGGTGGCAAAGTAATTCCCGATCACTGCATCGACTCGCAGTCGAAAACGTACGATGGCGATCAGTGGGTCACGGTGACGGCGGTGGTGCTGGGCGGAGAAATCATTCACCACATCATCGAAGGCGACACGGTGTTGACCTATGAAAAACCGAAAATTGGCGGTGGGTACATCAGCAAACAGAATGACTTTGCCTCCGGTCACGTGGGAAACCCGGACTACTGGCTCAAAAAAGACAATACGTTGTTGACGGGCGGCTACATCGCCCTGCAAAGTGAAAGCCACGCCATCGACTTCCGGAACATCGAAGTGTTGAATCTGAAGGGTTGCATGGTGAAGAAGGCGCTTAACTACAAGTCGTATTACCGGGTGGCGGATAATTCCAAGTGTACGTATAAGAAGTGAGTAAAAAGAGTTGTATCGCAGAGTTGAGCGGAGTAAAAGGGAGTTAAGCAGAGAAAATAAATAACTCTGCTTAACTCTTTTTTACTCCGCTCAACTCCGCGATACAACTCTTTTTACTCACTCTTCAACACCTTCGCCGGGTTGCTCCTTGCCGCTTTCAAGGTCTGCGATCCGATCAGCAGGAAAGCCAGCACCATGACCACCAGCACACTCATGAGTAATTCACTCAGCCCGATCGGCTGGTGGTAAACGAATTTCGTCAGGATGAACTGGTCGAAGAAGAGGTACGTCACCGGCAATGCGATTAGGGTGGCAATGAGCAGCAGCACCAAAAAGCCTTTACTCAGGTGAAAAATCAGTCCGCCTTCGCTGGCACCCAGCACCTTGCGGATGCTGATCTCTTTCAGCCGGGTTTCCGTCGTGAACACCACCATCCCAAACAATCCCATCGACGCGATGCAGATGGCCAGGAAGGTGATGAAACCGATCACTTTCACCATCACCTCGAATTGCTTGTAGGCTTCTTCAAGCTGCTCATCGTAGAAGACGGCTTTCAGCGGATGCACTTTGTCGATTTTGCGCCAGGCCTCTTCGATACTGGACAGAGCCGCCGGGTAGTCTTCGGATTTGATACCAACGTTCAGATAACCACCGGGTTGGTCGGCAGAATACCGGAAAACGGTTGGCTCAATTTTCTGATCCATCGTGCCGTAGTGAAAGTCTTTTAAAACTCCCACAATCGTCATCGTCTTGTTGTCGATCGTCACCTGCTTGCCGATTGCTTCGGCCGGGTTTCGGTCGGCCATCCGAAACCGTTTCAAAACCTGCTCGTTTACAACGACTTCCGTTTCGTTGCCGCTGGTCGGACGGTTTTTGAAATTAGCACCGGCAACAAACTGATGTCGGTGAAGCGGAATGTAATTTTCATCGACAAAGTTTTGCCACACATTCGCCGAATCCTTTCCCCCTTTGTCCTGGTATTTCAACTGGGTTCCGTACAGGCTCCCGAGGCTCGTGATCATGCTTGAGGTGGCGATCTGGTTCACCGCCGGAATTTCGGCCAGTTCCTTTTTCAAGAGCGAAGATTTATTCCCCTGCATCCGGATGTTCAGGATGTTTTCGGTGGTAAAGCCCAGATCGAACGACAGAAATCCCCGGTATTGTCTGTAGCCGATCAGGGTTGCCGTAATAAAGATCAGTGAAAAGGTATACTGGATGACAATCAATGCCTTGCGCAGGTTGACGTGCCGAAATACTTTCAGCGAAGAGGCATCTTTCAGAACCTGAACCGCCTGGATTCGGGCGAAAAACAGCGCGGGAATGAATCCGGCAGCCAGACCAACCACCACAGCCATCGCGAGAAAATACAGAATGAGTTGGGGAGAAAGATCAAGCGAAACCACATCGGCCAGTTGGGGGGCCAGCGAAAGGAACTGGGTTCGCAGCACTAAAAACAGAAGAAATGAAAAGACCAGCGCCATCACGGAAATAATAACCGACTCGGCCAGAAACTGACCCAGCACGTGGCCTCTCAGCGCCCCAACGATTTTGCGAATGCCCACCTCGCGCGACCGACGCATCGACCGGGCAATGGAGAGGTTGGTGTAATTGAAACAGGCCGATAGGATAACAACGAACGCCAGACCGATCAGCACCCAGACCACCGTTTTTGGAATATTGACACCAATCTCATTGGACAATCGCCCGCCGAGAACAATGGTGTCCATCGGCTGGAGCGAAAGATTGATTTTCTGACGATCAAGCAGCGCATTTTCGGCGGCACAAAGCCGATCAAGTCCGGCCTGAATGGCGGACAGATTCGCGTTTTCGGGGAGCGTCAGGTAGATGTAGTTTTGATAGATGTTATTCCAGTCCATGATACCACCGTCCGAATCGGCTTTTTGTCCGAGCATCGACGACAATGAAATCAGGGCTTCAAACCGCATGTGCGACAGTTTTGGAATGTTTTTGAGAACCCCCGTAACCGTGTAATTCAAGGTGTCGAATCGGACGGTTTTCCCCATCGCTTCCGCTTCGCCAAACAGTTTCCGGGCAGTTTTTTCGGTAATGACCAGCGAGTACGGTTCCTTCAGCGCGGTAGCCGGATTTCCTTTGAGCAACGGGAACGTAAAAATCTTCAAGAACGACGGATCTGCCCACGTAGCCTCCAGCGGGATAATGGTTTCGTCGCTGACTTTCGCATCGCTGTAAAACCCGCGACGGATCAGCGTTACGTCTTCAACGCCCGGAATCGTTTCCCGGATTTTGAAACCCGCTTTTAGGGAAGTGGACGCCAGATCCATGACAGATTTGTCCGCCGATTCGTTTCGGGTCAGAACTCGGTACGTCCGATGCCTTTTTTCCTGAAACTGGTCGTAGGAAAACAGGTCGGTCAGAAACGCGATCACCAGCAAACCGACGGACAGGCTGACGGCCAGCCCGATGATGTTGATGAAGGAGAATAGTTTGTTGCGCACCAGACTGCGCCGGGAGGTTTTGAGGTAACTGCCAAGCATAAGCCAATGGATGAAAAGGTTGAGGAATTCGGGTTTGCGAATGGTATACGGTCTGAAAAATTTCAACGCGTCGAGGATGAAGATCCAGCGGGCGCATTTGGCCCCTTTCGTTTTCAGATTTCGCTCAAAATATTCGTTCATGTCGCCTTCCAGATCTTCGAGCAAGTCGGGCCGGCAGTACCAGCGGAGCAGATTAAGGGCCCAGCGCGGTGGTTCAGGCGGTTTTTGAGCTGTCGTTTTCATACGGAACCCTCCAGATTAAAACCGGGAATGATGCGCCAAAGGGCTTCACGAACCTCCTTGGAACGCGTTAGGGCGACTTTTCCGGCGTGGGTAACTTCGTAATACCGTTTGCGTTTTCCACCTCGGGCGTTGGTCGCTTCGCCCATCCGGCTTTTGACCAGGCCTTTTTCTTCCAGGCGGTTCAGGACGGCATGAACCACGCCCAGCTTGGCGGCTCTTCCGGTGTATTTTTCCAATTCGTCGCAAATGGCTACGCTGTAGGCATCGCTGATGAGGGCGGCAATGGTCAGCAGCACCAGTTCCTCAAATTCTCCCAGATTCGTCCCCTTCATGGGTTCGTTCGTTAAGCGGTTTTTATTAATTCACCAAATGTATGTAAAATAGATTTATTAATTCATGAAATGTATGTAAAATGTTTTGGGCAATGGACGAACTTCACCACACCACCCGAAAAGCCCAACGGGTCGCCCATCACTAGCCCCGGATGAAATCCGTGGGACAAAATTGGCGTCGTTCCAATCCAACCCTGAAAGGGTTAAATTCGAATAAGCGTCGGTCGGGAGCCGAATGGTTAGCCCGGTTTGGAGAAAAAAGATTGCCGGACGCGCCGGGACATCATGATTGCCGTACCGTTCGTAAGCTTAACCGTTCCATCCCGGTCGATCTGTTCGACAAACTGCAAGTTGACGAGGTGGGATTTATGAACTCGCACGAAATCGTGTTCTCGCAACATGGTTTCGAACTCTTTCAGGGTTTTGGAAGCACAAAACCGGCGGTTTCCGGTCAGGTAAAAGAACGTATAATTGTTGTCGGCTTCGCAGCGGATGATGTCGGCAATGGTCAGGAGGTGCATGCCTTCAGTGGTCTGAATGGGCAGTTTGTGCTGGCTTGGGTTGGGTGTTTTGAGGTTATGAACCAGGTTTTTGATCAGAACACCGGGAGGGATCGGTTGCGGTTGTCGGCGCAGAAATTTGTCGAAGGCAATCCGCAATTCATCGATATCGATCGGTTTCAGCAAATAATCCAGCGCACTTACTTTGATGGCCTGCAAGGCAAACTGGTGGTAGGCCGTGGTAAAAATAACCTCGAAATCCCAGCGGCTGGTGCCCCAGGTGTCGATGGCATTCAATACGTCAAAACCGTTCAGAACCGGCATTTCGACGTCCAGGAAAACCAAGTGGGGCTTGAAGGAACGAATGAGGGAAATGCCTTCCTGCGGACTTAGCGCGGTTTTGAAGGCCGTGATTTCGGGCAGGTATTTCCCTGCCAAAATTTGGAGGACGTGGCAGGCTCGGGGTTCGTCGTCAATGACCAGGGCGCGATACATAGGCAGTGGGATAGAGGGGGCTGGCGCGGACGGCAATCTGGGTGATGATCGAAAAGTGAACCCGGACGCAGGTTCCGGCGGGGTGTCCTTCAGCGTCGACCAAGTCTTCAATCTGCAAGGTTCCGCGCCCGTGACCCGCCGGTTCGAGCAATTGCAAACGTTCCGTGACCAGCGCCAGTCCGCGGGTGGTGCGGGTCACCAGTTTTTGGGCCGAAAGCGCAGCCGCGCGCTGGCGACCGACGCCGTTGTCTTCGAGAATGCACGTCAACGTCTGGTCGTCATTTTGCCGGATTTCCAGCCGAAGCTGGCGCGATTCCGACTGGTGGATGAGGCCGTGCCAGATGGCATTCTCGACCAGCGGTTGCAGGAGGAGCGAGGGAATTTGCCAGTTTTGCGTATCGATGGCAGGATCGACGTCGATGCTGTAGTGCATCGGCTGGTCGAAGCGCATGGATTCCAGTTCCAGATAAAGCTGGATCAACTCCAGTTCGTGTTGGATGGCGTGAAAATTCCGGGCCGATTCTTCCAGAACCATGCGCAAGAGCCGCGAAAACTTCGATAGATACCGGTAAGCCGCATCGGTATGGTCGGCCAGAATGCATTCCTGAATCGAATTGAGGCAATTAAATATGAAGTGCGGGTTCATTTGTGCCCGAATGGCCCGGGTTTCCAGGTCGGCAATCAACTGGGCCAGGCGGTTTTTCTCCACTTCCCGACGCTTGATTTGCTGTTCCCGGTACCGGATCAATCCCCAAATCCCGAGACTCAGCCCGGCGAGCACCAGCGCGATAAACCACGTTCGTTGCCAGATGGGAGGTAAAATCTCGAACGGAAACGAAACGACGGAACTCCAGATTCCATTGGCCGAAGCCCCCACCATCCGAAAGGTGTACGAACCCGGTTTCAGACCCGCGTAGGTCACCGACCGATCGCTGCCCGATGCCTGCCGCCAGCTTTCGCCACTGCCGTCGAGCCGAAACCGGTAGCGGTTGAACGACGGATTGACCAGACTCGGCAAGGCAAAACCGAACGTCAGGGCGTTCAGGGAAGCCGGTAACTGGCAACGAACGGGCAAACCGCTGCGGGCGTCCCGGCTTTCAGCATACTGAAAAATGGCGTCTTTCCCATCGCGCAACCGAACCAGTGTAATCAGACTGGACGGCGCTTTCCGGATTGGGTCGAGTTGCCGGAGCGGGAAGCGCAGGAGTCCTTCTGAACTGCTGATCCAAAGTGTATCGTTCGGATAATCAAACAGATGCGGGTTTTGAAACGACTCGCCGAAAAAACCGTCCTTGTAGTCAAAATTACGAATCTGGGTGGCGGCTGCGTCGGGAATCAGGCAGGTTAGGGCCGTTGAACCACCCGCCCAGATTCGCCCTTTGCTGTCCACCAACACATCGTTGAACGTATTGGAAGGCAAGCCGTCGCGGGTGGTGTATTGACGGATGGGTCGAAAAAGGCCGCCCACAAACTGACCCTGTAGCAGCCCCTGTCCTTCGGTCGCCAGCCAAACCCTGTCCCGTTTGTCGAGGGCAATTTTGCGGATGGAGCGGACTGTCACCGGCCCGATGGTCAGGCGGTGGTGCGTAAATTTACCGTGTCGAAAAGAGACCAGACCGTAGTCGCTGGCGAGCCAGAGCGTGCCGTCCGGTGCGGCCAGTCCCGAATAAAAAATGGTGAACTTGTACCGGTTGGTGACCGGTTCGTAAAACCGCAGCCGATACCGTCGATCTGCTACGCTGTCAGCCAAAATTTGGGTGATGCCGACGTCGCCCACGGTCCACAGGTTGCCTGTCCGGTCGGGAAAAATGTCGTTGAATCCTTCGTCGCCCAGCCCGTCGGCGGAAGTGTACTTTCTGGCGGTTTGGCCGTCGAACGAAAACAGCCCCTGGTAGGTAGTGGCCAGCCAAAGCGTCCCCTGCGCATCCTCCCGAATGGCGCTGATACCGGAAATCGTTGTCAGATCCCGGCCTATTTTTTGAAGCTGATGGCCTTTTCGGACAAACAGCCGACCATGGGGCGCACCGACCAGCAGTTGACCCCTGAACCGGCCCAAACCGCTGATTTCGTTGCCAGCCACCGAAGTCGGCAGCGGAAACCGCTCAAAGACCGAACGTCGGAGTTTGAGCAGCCCTTCGTTGGTGGCAATCCAGAAAATACCTTCCTGATCGAGCAGCAGTTTGGTGAAGCTGCCGCTGGTTTTTCGGTATAAATTGATTTCCTGAATGGGCCGCGCATCGTCGGCGCCCTGGCGGTAAAGTCCGTAGGAGAGGTGCCAGAACTGGTTATTTTGCCAGATGACATCGCTGGAAATCCGGTCGGTCAACAGCCGCTCTTCCTGGCCGTTCCGGAGCCGAATCACACACGGCAGGCCGAGGGTGGTGAACATCAGGTCGCTGGAAGACCGTACGGCCAGCGACTGAATCTCCACTTTGGGCCCCGGACTTTGCCAGATTCGTTCCAGCGGTTTTCCCGGTTGGTAGCGGAATAAATCGAATTTTCCGCCGATGTAGAGCCGGTTTTGCTCGTCGAAAGCCAGCGAAAACACCCGCCGATCCGCCAATTTCGGAACCCATTTTTCATAATCGGGCAAAGCCCTGGGTTGAACGGTCGCGGCAGGATTGGCGGTGAGGGTTTGCAAATCCGCCTGATCGATCCGGTAAGCCCCGCTGCTGGTGGCACACCAGAGGTTCTGCCGGTGATCGAAGAGCAGGTGGTTCATGCGCACGAAACGACCGGTTTGCAGGCTCCGAACCGCGTGAGCGATGCCGTGTTGAACCACAAACAAACCGTCTTCCGTTCCAACCCACAACTGCCCGTTGCGGTCTTCGGTGATGGCATTGACCAGGCCCAGCCACCGCCCTTCCTGCGCCACGCTGATGGTTTCAAAACCGTAGCCGTCGTAGCGAACCAGCCCGATGTCGGTGCCCAGCCAGAGGTAACCGTTAGTATCCCGGAACAAGGCGTGAATATCGGAAGTCGGCAAACCCTGACGCAACCCGATGGTTTCGATCACAAACGACTCCGTCTGTCCCTGCGAAAGGAAGGGCAACAGGCTCAACATCAACCCCATCAACAGCCGGGCAACGCGCTTCATATCCGGAAAGGCTTTCGCCCACAAGGTACGCCCGGATTTCTACGTTGTCAACGCCCGGCGGTGCCGTTTCCTCAATCGCTGCATCCGTTCCCTCAACGCATTGGATTTTAAGCAAGTCCGCGCCCACCTTGGGGTCAGATTGACCCAACTGCCCGCGTAGTGAAAATGAATTTGACAGCCTGTTGAGGCCAGCAGGTTCCGGAAATACTAAATGACCTTTTTATGGAACGTCGTGATTTTCTTGCGGCAACGGTCGCATCTGGTTTCTTAGCAGGGTTCCCTTCGGCGACTTTGGCTGATCAGTCCGAACCCGGTGAGCACCTGCTGCCTTTTTACCTTCCGCCCGCAACCGAACCGCTGTTGCCGGGTCCACAGGGGATCGGCATTCGAACCCGGGTTCGCCAACGGCAGACCAATGGGCAATATTCCAGTGTTGAGTTTGTGGTCGGTCCGAAAATAATGGGTCCGGCTCCGCATCTCCACGAAGCCCTCGATGAATTGATGTATGTACTGGAAGGAACCGTCAGTGTGCTGGTCGGTCAGGAGGTTTTTCAGGTTCAGGCGGGGGGGTGGCACCTGCGTCCGCGGGGGATCGTCCATACGTTCTGGAATGCGACCGACCAGACCGTCCGCGCCATCGATATGTACTTCCAGCAGCCGTTTGAAGACTATCTGGAAGCCGTTTTTTACACCCTTCCCCGGGAAGCGCAGGCGAAGGGATTATCGATGGATGCTCCGGAAATCCGGGCCAGGCACCGGGCATTGGCCGAACAGTTCGGAATGAAAGGGTTTCCTGAAAAGCGGCAGGCTCTCGTGGAAAAATATGGTCTCCGGGGCTGATGCGGTTCGCGTCGTACCCCACACCGGCTTATTGTAAACCGCATGGAAACCATGGCAAAAGGAAAAACGATTCTCTTTTTTTTATTCGGTTTGGCGGTCATCAGTTGGGGCATTTACGAGTGGAAGTATTACTTCAGCTACCGGAACGACCTGGCAGATCGTCCGTGGGCTTACAGCGAAGACAAAGCTGCCCATTTGCTGGTGGGCGAATGGCAGGGCAACTTTCAGGACCCCGACGGCGTGCGGAAAACCATGCGGCTCGAGATTCTGGTGCCGATGACGGAAGACGACCGGGCCAAAAAAGCCAGCCGCCGAACCCGGCGCCGGAGTGGTTTGGGTTCCCGATCCGACCAACAGCGGTTCGACGGTTTTGCGACCGTCACCAGCCAACGGGGTATTGAGGAATACGAATGCTACGGTGCCGTTAGAGACAAAACCGGAAGCCGGCTCAACACGGTTCATTTTCGGGCATTGGATGAAAAGCAGCAACTGCGCAAAAATTTCAATGTCCTGTCGGCGGTCGATGGCGGGCAGTGGCAGAACGACAGCCTGACGCTCACGCTCGCTTTTACGTACACGACGGCCACCGGTTCAGGCTATTCGAGCAGTGCCGACCCACGGTTTGATAAAAAAGTGACTGTCCATTTTTCCCGCGTGAAATCATGAAAAAACTTTCGGCTTTGAGACTTTTCCTGGCGGTTTCAACGATTGAGTAAGCAAAAGAGTAACAGAACGATCAGACGTAAGTCCTACATAGAATCACAAAAGACATGGATCTTACTTTCCAGAAAAATACCGGGCGAATGGGTTTTCGACCCGGATTCAGCGCAGCCTTGGTCTTCCTGTTGTTGCTCCCGCAATCCTGTAAGCAGAAAGAAAACGATCTGACGGCCACTTCCGACGGGCCAAAAGAAACCCGGTATCACCAGCTCCTCATCGAGTGTACGGAAGCCGCTACCCAAAACAAGGGCGTGGCCATCCTGGATTTTCGGTTTGATGTATATGCGAATCAGGAAGTAGCCGGGTTCATGTCGGCGCAATACCTGGCCTACAAAACCACCCGCTTTACCGCCATCGATGCGGCCATTCAAACCGCGCAGGCGGACATTGCCGCCAAAACTGCCGAAGTCAAAAGTTTCGAAACCATGACTGATTTCATGGTCAGCCGACTCACGAAAGTCGCTGATTACAGTGCCACCCGATCCAATTTGAGCGAAAACACCATCTGGGGTATTTTGGCAAACGAAGGAACGGTACTGGCCAATCTGCACCGGAAGTCCAGCCTGTTCGATCTGGAGGAATTTCTGGTTGCACTATTGGCAACACCCGCCCGGGCACAGACGCTGGGACGAAATCAGGGTGTCAACTACCACAGTGGATATTTCTACTCGCCACCACCCCAGCCCGGTTCGCCCTTGCCCGAATACCGGTTTGTCAATCCGGTTCCGCAGGCAAAAATGCCTTCCGATGCCACCCCGGTGCAACGAAACTCGCGGGGAGAAACGCCCGCCGAGCAAGCGGCCCGCGAAGAAGCCGCCCGCGCAGCCGCCCAGGCCGGGCGCACCAACCGCGGTCCGAGGAGTGTCAGCGATGCCTTCAACGGCATTTTTGATCGACTGGGGGATGCTTTGGGCAATGCGGCTGCTGCGGCAGGCCGGGCCATGGGTGACCCGCATGTCATTACGCACGACGGACTGGATTACGGTTTTCAGGCCGTAGGGGAGTTTGTCGCCACCAAAGGCGCGTTGATTGAAATTCAGGCCCGGCAGGAAGATGCCTACAAGACCAACCGCGCAACCGTTACGACGGGCGTTGCGGCCCGCATCGGCACCGATGAAATCTGTTTTTTGGTAAACCCCGCTTCGCTGGAAGCGCCCCGGCTTTTTGTCAACAAGAAAGAAACCGCGCTGTCCTCCTTTACCCTATTGACGCTCGCCAATGGAAACCAACTGCGGGTAGCCGCAAAAGAAAAGCTGGTGTTTACGAATGCACAGGGCGAGGGCGTCACGATTCGTTGGAATACGCCCTACCTCGACTATGCCGTTCTGCTCGGCGATAGCCGCAAAGGAAATGTGACCGGTCTGATGGGCAATTTCGACGGAGACGATAAGAATGATTTTAAACTGGCCAATGGAACTGCCATCGAACGAAGCTTTCCGACGATCCACACCTCCTTTGCTGATAGCTGGCGGATTACCGGCCCCAACTCGCTTTTTGTGTACGAAAATGGAAAAAATACCGATTCGTACACCGACCGCGCCTTTCCCAAAACGTTTCCGGTCATTGACCCTGAAAAATACAAATGGGCGGAGGGCGTGTGTCAGGCTGCGGGCGTTAGCCGCCAGCCTGAACTCGGCCATTGCATTTTTGACGTGGCCATGACGGGCGACGAACGGCTGGCGCGGTCGGCGGTTTTGGGTCAGCAGGAGTTTCCGGCCAGCCCCGACGTCCGCGTGTTCACCAACCTGAAACTGGACCTGAAAGAAGGGCAGTCGAACGACCCGCAAACCCGCAATGTACTGGATCTCGACAACGGCACGTTCTACCGGTTTGCCGATGGCGCAAAAGTCGCTTACGAAATCGATGTGGTGTTTGATTACTATTCCGGTCCCTGGTTTGCCGGGCCGCGGGCGGTCCAAAACTGCGGGGTTTCCTGCGGAGCCTACACCATCTGGCCGCTGATCGACCAGCAGCAGTGGCCGTTTTTCGCGAACACGTTCCTGCGTTATACCACCATTCCGGCCAACCAGTGGGAGACGTTCAGCGATGCCGCGGCCCTGCGCAAAGCCTGGACGTTCGATGCGGGAGCCGACGAGAAAACGGAACTCGTCAAAGGACTGACGGATCTCAGCACGTCGGCTCCACTCACGCCGTATTTGTGGTCGTTTCGCACCCAGCAGGGCAAAAAAGGCCTGATCCGGTTCACGCAGGGACAGGTCAACAAAGCGGGCGGAACGGCTTCGTTTACGTTCGATGTGAAAATTGAACGATAGGCCGGAGTTCTATTCTGGCTCGGAAACTTCAATGTCCATTTTATACCGGCCGGTGGCCCCGGCATAGGCCGGTACGAACAGCGTCGTGAGGGAATTCTGGAAACTCCCGACATTGCGGACGCGGACTTTCATGGGTTTGTTTTCGGGGACATACCGGGCCGTAATCTTGTACTTTCCAAGGGGAACATCATCAATGTACAGGTAGTCCGGTTTCTGAACGATCTTCTTCCCGGTGGTGCCGTCGATGAGCGGGGCGACGGGTTCCAGCGTAAGTTCCACATTCTCGGTGTCGTAGAAACCGATGGGCGTAAACACCTCGATTTTGCCGCCGTAAACACCGTCGTCGCCGAAATTCCCGGTTCGCTCACCGGTCAGTTTCAAGGTCATGTTTTTAACGGCACCGTCGGAACCGGCAAAAGCACCGTCGTCTTCCACGAACAGATCCAGCACGTAATTCTGGCCTTCATACTTCATTTTGACGGTTCCGCGAACATAAAAAGAACCATTGCCGACCTCCAGTTTGTAGTTGCCTTTGGCATCGGTTTGCCCCAGCACGTTGCTGTTGTAATACCGGGTATCATCGGCCACAATGTCAGCTTTGGCGATCGGTTTGCCCTGCGAATCGACCACTTTGCCGGACACGAAACCGGCCTGAGCGTCTCCCGGCTCAACGGGATCTTTGGTTTTGGAACACGAGGAAAGGCTGAGCGCTGCAACGGTCAGCAGCGCGAGAAGGGTTGGTTTCATGAGAAAGTCGGTTGTTTACTTTCTCAAATGTGTAGGCAAACCTTCCCGAATTCATCCGAATCCGGTATTAACTGACAAAAACCGGTGGTGAAATGGAAGTTCGAACCGGTGAAACGACAGCCGAGCTCAATTCGCTTCCGTAATCTCCAGCACCACGCTGGCCCGGCGCGCATCGACCGCGGGGTTAAAGCCGACCGTCATCAAATAATCGCCCGAATAAACCGTCTGATTACTGTTAATCGGTGAATTGGTGCCCGGATACACATTCACTTCCTGAATCCGGTACTTCTTCGCCGGATGCAAACCGCTCAGCCGAATGGCTCCCTGGCTACCTTCCCGATAGCGGTTTCCGACCAGGTAGTTAAACCACATGGCTTTGTCCTGTTTTTCGCTGACATACAGCAACGACGCCATGTCGGAAGTCTGCGGGGATACCAGCCGGAACAGGTCGCCTTTCCAGATCACATCCTTCACCCGGCTGTAGGTTTTCAAGGCTTCCTGACTGAAGGCCAGCTCTTTTTCGTCCAGTTTGCTGACCACAATATCGTACCCCATTTTACCCATCATCGCGACGTCGGTGCGGAATTTGATCGGTTGTTTGCCCCAGTCCGTAATATGGTTACACATTGCGATGGCGGGGAAGAAATAGGAGTAATTCCACTGGATGAAAATGCGCTCCAGACCGTCGGTGTTGTCGCTCGGCCAGAATTCCGTAAAGTATTTCAAGGCCCCATAATCGACCCGGCCACCTCCGCCCGAGCACAGCATCAGCGGCAGAGTCGGGTATTTGACCCGCAGTTTTTCCAGCACCTTGTAAAGCCCTTGTACGTACTCCACATACAGGTGCGACGGGTTGGGGTTGGTGGCTGAATAGGCGTTGTAAATCACCGCATTACAGTCCCATTTGATGTAGCCCAGCGTCGGATTTTTGGTCAGAATCCCGTCAACGACGCCGTAGACAAAATCCTGTACCTTTGGATTAGACAAATCCAGGACCAACTGATTCCGGAAATAGTATTCCGGGCGGTTGGGCAGTTTGATCACCCAGTCGGGATGTTTTTCGTAGAGTTCGCTCTTCGGGCTCACCATTTCCGGTTCCAGCCAGATCCCGAATTTGATGCCCGCGCTTTCGGCCTCTTTCACCAGATAACCCAGTCCGTGCGGGAGTTTCTGCTTGTTTTCCTGCCAGTCGCCGAGACCGGTATGGTCGTCGTTGCGGGGGTATTTGTTGGCAAACCAGCCGTCATCCAGGAGGAATAGGTCGACGCCCAGTTTCTTGCCGTCTTTGAATAGAGTTGTCAGCTTTTCTTCGTTGAAGTCGAAATACGTCGCTTCCCAGTTGTTTAACAGAGTTAACCGATTGCCCTCGCCCTGTGGAATGCGGTGTTTCCGCGCCCAGCGATGCATATTCCGGCTGGCCTGTCCTTTGCCCGAATCCGAATACGTATACAGAAAAGCCGGGGTGACAAACTCCTTGTCCGGGGCCAGCAGATACTCCGAAGCGTAGGGATTGATGCCCGCAATCAGTCGCAGATTCCGCAGCGGATCGACCTCAAACTGAATCTGGTAATTCCCCGACCAGGCCAGCGTTCCGGCGATTACTTCACCGGTTTCTTCTTCTGCCGGTTTGTTCAGCGACAGCAGAAAGGAGGGCGGCTGGAACAAATGAGCGCGGGTTCCGAGCTTGGAATCGAGCACTTTCAAGCCCGCCGTCAATGGAATTTCTTCGGGATTCATCTCCTTCGCCCAGTCACCGTGGAAGTGCGTCAGGTAGTAGTTTTTTGCGGGAATGTAGAGATTGGCCGACGCGTATTTCTGCAAACGAACGTTTTTTTTCTCCGTATGGCGAATACTAGACCATTGTTCAATCACATCTTCCTGCTGATAGGCTTTGTAAAACAGCTTTACTTCAAACGGATACTGGGGATCTTTCAGGAAAACCGTGGTCAGAACAACGCCGTCGGAAACCGTCTGTGTTTCGTGCCGGACATATTTAAGGTCGGAGGAAGGATTGCCGTCGGCGTGGGCAACCTGAAGCGCCGGTTCGAGCAGATTGCGCGCCCCCGCTGGGGTGTAGGCCGAATTGTAAAGTTGCGTATAATCTTCTCCGCGCTTTCCATTGTCTGATAAAAGGCCGTATTCGGTGGTGTTTTGCAACCGTTTTCCGAGGTGAATAATTGTGGGATCGCCCGCTTTATCGATCCGGATGACCAGCGCCGTTCGCCGGGTTTCGATGGCAATTTGGGTGTCGCCGGGGGCTTTCGGGTAGGCAACAGCGTTCAGGCAAAGGAAGGTTAGGAAAATGCAAAAGTTTCTCATGATAGCACGAAGTATAGGCCGCAAAGCTAACAAAAGTAACTGTACAGGGACTCAATCAAAACCGTACAGGCCCCAAAAACCGGCAAAATTTAACGGACAGCCCGGTTCGTATGGTCACTAAACGGAAAATCGTCAATCCCCATCGCTGTTATGCTACGATTTAAAAATCTGACAAATTCTTGCCCATCCATTCCCATTTCCTGCTATCTTGTTAGAAAATAGAACGTTAGTTTACCAGAGGCTGTCGTTATGGACAAAATTCAGCTTTCGAGAAGTTATTTGAAAAGGCCAACGTATGCCATTTACTCCCTGTTGTTCGCAGCCCTTTTGTTTGAAATCGCAAACTGGATGCTTCTTCCCGAAAGAAAACTTGAAATGGTAGAGAGCTATGGTGGTATATTGGGTTACCTCTACATTGCCATTCGAGGGGGTATTCTGCCTGAGCTTGTTACCCTTTCAATCGTAGTAGCCTTGATCGATGGGATGCATAAAGTATTGAGAATCAAAGAATTTAATCTGTCTTGGTGGTCGTTGCTACGCTATAATCTGTATTTTTTGCCTGTCATGTTGCTGGCTTTTTTTGTATTTAACCCCATCACGCAATCCGTTCGGTACTTGTTGGTCGAGTTTCCCCGGTACGATCTGAGGACCTTCTGGGAGAATTTCATTGTAGGTACCTACACCTGGAAATTTTATTTCAAGTCGCTGGTCGTCGTCCTTTTACTGGGCTATTTTGCGCTCAACAGCTCTCTTCTGCGCGATTTCGTAAAAGCTTGCCGTAACCCGGTACTTTCTCGGTAAGCCCAAATTCCCTCCTCAGCACCAGATTGGCAGCCGGGAGCGGATTTTGCTTTTTTTAAAACGTTTACTCCACTTCAACGATCATCTCTACCTCAACCGCGTAATCTGATGGCAGTGCGGCCACCCCGACGGCCGAGCGGGCGTGTTTGCCTTTGTCGCCGAACACGTTTACCAGTAAATCAGAGCAGCCATTGACCACTTTGGGGTGATCGGCGAATTCGGGAGCGGAGTTGACCATCCCCAACACCTTGACGATGCGTTTTACCTTGTTGAGGTCGCCAATTTCGGCTTTCAGGGATGATAGTAAGCCGATGGCCGATAATTTGGCCGCTTCGTAGCCCTGCTCAACCGTGAGGTCTTTGCCTAGTTTACCTTTAATACCGGTTCCATCGGCCCGGTTGGAGACGTGGCCCGACAGGAAAACCAGATTGCCGGTGCGGACGGCTTTGACGTAATTCGCCAGTGAAGCGGTTGGTTTAGCCAGTTCGATGCCCTGCTCTTTTAATTTGGCTTCGACCGATTGACTGAATGCCGCACCCGAAACAATGGATAGACCGATAACAAGAACCGTACAGATTTTTCTCACAAAGGGTAACGTTTATGGTGAATTGAAAATGGGTAATCAATTAATAATAAGGTATTTACTAACTTCTCATTTCCTTCATGACCTGCTGAATGGTATCGACAAACTTTTCGGTTACTTCCCGTTTGGGTGTCGTATCCCAGTTGCCGACCAATCCGTTGCCCCCCAGGTAAATCCCGTCTTTCCGCGAAATGATGCTGGCACCCCGGGCGTTGAGCTTGTAGGTCACCTCGTTCTGCGGAATCAGGCAGGCGAGTTGCCCGGAAATCGGCGTCAGTTCTTCGTCATTGAAGATTTCCTTGGCACCCAGCCCCATGCAGTTGACGACGCACATTTCGGGCAGGGCGTCGATATCTTCCAGTTTCTTGATCTCCTGCACCTTGAGTTTTCCCCCCAGCATGATAAACGTACTCAGTTGGTGGTGGAGGTAACTCGGAATATTGAACATCATGCTCGACCGCCAGGAAACGTATTTGGCCCCAAACGAATGCTCTTTCGGCGTCAGCTCTTTCCGCTCGGGAATCAACCCGGCCAGATGGTAGACTTCACCCCCGATGGCCGGGTCCGTTTGTTGCCGGAACGGTTCGTTGCTGACCCCATATTCGTCGACCCACGACACAATATCGTCTAATCCGAGCATAAATTGAAACCGCCGGAACGAAAACCGTGTGGCGTTTTCCCACAAAGCGTGAAATTCGGGCGTGGCCACTTTGGGGTCACACACGCGGGAAGCGGGCGACCAGGTGCCGGTTGCCAGGTTGCTCGTCACATTGGGCGGCAGGTCTTTGGTGTAAATGGTTACTTCACAGCCCTTTTCCTGCAGCAAGCGGGCCGTAGCTAGTCCCACCGTTCCCGATCCCAAAACCGCCACTTTTTTCTCGCCGGTCGACAGGACGAGCTCGCGGGCGAGATTGCCGGTTCCCCACGAGAGCGACCAGCCGCTGCCGCCGTGGCCGTAGTTGTGAACCAGGGTTTTGCTGCCCAGTGTTTCCCTGGCGATGCGTGGGCCGGACGCCCGGAAGGGTCGTAGTCCCACGGTTTCTTTCACAATGCGGTCCAGCGAGAGTTTCAGTTTCGGAACGCGGTGCAGGGGCTGGCCGGACATGGCGCTCAGGCGGGGAGCGCAGGATGAGACGCCGGAAGCCAGGGCGAGCGAACTCAGACTGGCCGTGTGAAGAAAATGTCGACGGTTCATAGTCGCAGGCCGGACGAATCGCCCGGTTGATGGTTTGATTGGGTGATGAAACGGAAAAATAACCAGATCAGGCTATCTGAAAAGAGAATTACGCGGCCGGAATAAATCTACTATATATTTCGAAATATCAAAATATACTTTTGGTATTATAGGGGATATGTCCTATTTGTTTTTCGAATTGGACTATTAGGCGATAAAGGTTCTTGTTGGACTATTTTGCGGAATGCTTTAAAGCCGGAGCCGGGTTGGAATGGTGGGTGTTGCAGCGAAGGTATACTCATGCCGTAATCTTGTGGGAAAATTCACCTATTTTAAAGCTGTTTTACAAAGTTGAAAACCATACTATTCAGATTTTGAACCATGTATTCCGTTGATATTGTGCTTGATATGTCAAAAACCGGGTTTGATGAATCGGCCTACAATCGTTCCTTATTTCTCGAGGGTTTATACGACTCGCGACAGATTTGTACGAATAGTTACCAGTTCATTCGGAATGGAAATCAGATCAGAATTCCGGTGACCTGTCCGGAAAAGGACTCGCTGGACGACCGAAACGCAACGGATTACGCGAAAAAGTGGCGTTCTGCGTTGGAGAGCCAGCTTGGCGCGTCCATCGAGTATGTGCACACGGGCGTGGAAGCGGCTTACGAAGGGTATGAAGTTCCCGAAAATTCCAGCTTTTATATCCTGTATTACAGAGGGTTTTCGCCCTTGGTATGCGGAGATACGCATCAGGAAATCCCGCTTTATAGAATCCCCTACACGTACACGGCCCTTAAAAATTACAAGGACATCAGCGGGTGGCAGTGGGAATACGAGACTTTTTATGATCTGTGGTACAGTATCGATGGGTACGAAAAACGAGCCCGCAAGGAAATGGAAGATGTCAACTCGAACTTGTCAAAGCGGGGAAGGGAAATCTGTCAACGCATTGAAGAAGCAACCGGAGTGCCTACATTCTACTACTTGCTGAATTACCGGGATTGGGGACGGAAAAAGGATTTAGCCCGTAAATGCCCAATTACCGGCAAAGACTGGTTGATTGAAGGATCGACCTTCAACGATTTTATAGGGTTCAAATGCGACGAATCCCGGCTGGTTTCCGGATTGTCGAGTAGTAGATAGAGTCAGTTGTTGTAAAAGTAGTGAACCGGTTTTAGAGATTGGGTAAGTTCTCCAGATCACGCAAATCCTGTGGTCGGCCGACTGCTTTTTTGTTCTTTATTAAGTCTGGTAGGCTGATAAAATTGACAGGAGTATCCTGAATGGTCAGGACGACGCGGTTTTGGTAACATTCTTCAAATGTGACTCCTAAGTCCGCCCAAAACGACATACTTAACGCTTTCCTCGTTCAATAGGCGTATTAGATTTATGTATTCGGTTTCCATTGGCAAGGGGAGGATTAGCCGGATTGGAACGGTAGATTTCCTTAGCATGCTGGATCAATTTTAGGGCAGCTTGCAATCGTTCCTCTGGTGTTTTTGACCACCAATACATTTTGTCGTAGCTTGGTATGTCCTCTCGCGAACGAGCTTTGGAAATCTTACGCATAGACCTTCTGGTTTGTAAGTGACATTACTTCAACAACGCCATCACGGCATCATCACCGACCACCGCGTTGGCCGGTCGCGGATTAGCGTTCGTAAAAACCTGCAAATCAGCCGGTTTTAACAGCACGTTCGGGCTTTCATCGATGTGGCCGTCTTTCATTACTTTGTTTAGATCAAGCTTGAGATGCAGGGCCAGAAAGCGGTAGGCAGCCGTTCGTTTGGAAGGGCCGAAGTCGTGCTTTTCGTTCGGCAGGTGAACATTCTCGACCCGGTTTTTGGCGTTGTAAAAACCGTAGATCCGCTGGACGTGCGGGAATTCGACATTCGGCGTGTTTTTGGTCCAGTCACCACCGTCCGAAATCATGATCATGGGCCGGGGAGCGGCCAGGGCGGCAATCTCAACGTTGTTGGTTTCGTGGGTCGGGCGTTTGTGAATCGGCATGCCACTTTCGCAAACGCAACCGCCGAAGAAGTGCGCCGAAACCATGACAACTGGCACCGAAACTTTCACGCGTGAATCCAGCGCCGTGAGCAGAAAGGTCTGCGTTCCTCCGCCGGATTCGCCCGAAACCGCCACGCGTTCGGGATCGACTTCCGGCAAACCGGTCAGAAAATCCAGCGCCCGGATGCTGTTCAGCGTCTGCAATTTGGCGGCTTCCGGTAGCTTGTGGCTACACTGTTTCGAATCGCCATAGCCCAGCATATCGTAGACAAACACAACCGCACCCATTTTTGCCATCGTGATGCAGCGTTGCTGGGTCTGTTCCACAAACCGGGCATCCGAATTAGCTACATGGCCGTGCGGGCAAAGAACGGCGGCTGTTTTCCCGGAAATACTGGCCGGTTTGTACAGATTTCCGGTTACGTAAAAACCGGGTAAACTTTCAAACGCAACGTTCTCGACCGTATAGCCGTCCATTTTTCGAAGACTGTGCCGGATAGGATTGAGCGGAGCAAAGGCCGGTTTTTCCGGCAGTTTCAGCCCCTCGCGGATGCCTTGCCGGATCTGGACGGCCCGCTTTTCCCAGGAAGCCCGGTCATTATACGCAATGGCGCAATTCTGGAGGGCTTTTGCACCGTCGGGTTCGCTATAGTAGGCCCCCTGCCGCAACTCGGGCCGGTCGGGATTCGGTTGGGCAACCACGCGCAGGGAAAGGAGGGAGAGCAATGAAAGAGCGGCAAACGAAGATCGCATTTCAGGTTGAATTTAGGGTTATGCTAAAGTAAATGTTTTTGGAATGGAGACAAAATAAGATGCAGTTTCCCGTGGACTAATCGCGATTTATACCGTTTATTTACGGTTCCAATCAAAACCGGAACTCCCATGAATCATTTTCACAAAACCGCATGGTTAATTTCTATACTGGTACTATGGACTTTGTATGATGTAAGGGCGCAGTCGGCCAAACAACCCAACTTTATCATCATTCTGGCGGATGATTTGGGCTACGGTGATTTGAGTTGCTACGGTCACCCCACCATTCGAACGCCCCACCTGGATCAAATGGCCGCCGAAGGAACCCGCTTTACCCAGTTTTACGTGGCCGCCAACGTCTGCACACCCAGTCGGGCGGCTCTGCTAACGGGGCGGTTGCCGATTCGGAACGGCATTTTCGGCAAGCGGGCGGTCTTTTTTCCCAACTCGGCCAACGGGTTACCGCACAGCGAAATGACGATTGCGAAAGCCCTGAAAAGCAAGGGGTATCGAACGGGCATCGTCGGAAAATGGCATTTGGGTTCGAAACCGGAGTTTCTACCTTTGCAGTACGGTTTTGATTCGTATTTCGGACTTCCGTATTCGAACGACATGGGAAAGGTAGGCTCCTTTCCAACGCAGCCCGCTCCCCCGAACAACAATCCGCTCTTGCCCTTGTACCGGGATAATACCGTGATCGAAACCGAACCGGATCAGCGATTACTAACCAAACGGTATACCGACGAGGTGCTGAACTTCATTTCGAAGAACCAGGGAAAATCGTTCTTTATGTACTACGCCAGCCCATTTCCGCACGTGCCGCTGTATGCTTCGGACGATTTTGCCGGCAAGAGCAAACGCGGTTTGTACGGCGATGTGGTGGAGGAACTGGACTGGAGCGTGGGTCAGATTCTGAAAAAGCTGAAGGATCTGAAGCTGGATAAAAACACATTCGTCGTTTTTCTGAGCGATAATGGCCCGTGGCTGATCAAAAACCGGCTGGAAGAAAACGGCGGTTCGGCTGGGCCATTGTTTGAAGCGAAAGGGTCAACCTACGAGGGCGGGATGCGCGTCCCGGCCATCGTCTGGGGCCCCGGCCTGGTGAAAGCCAACACCGTGTCGTCCGCCGTGGCGACGTCGATGGATTTGTTTCCAACCATTCTGAATCTGGCGAAGGTGCCACTGCCGAAAGATCAGGTGCTGGATGGGCAGAACATCAAAGACCTGTTGACCGGCCAAAAGGACAAGGTGACCGATCTGGTGTATTATTACGATTCCGACCGTTTGTACGCCATTCGGAAAGGCCCCTGGAAAGCGCATTTCACGACGCATCCGTCCTATTCGCCGGAAGCTCCGGTGCCGCACGACCCGGCCTGGTTGTATAACCTGGAAGTTGATCCCGGCGAGCGGTATGAGGTGGGCCGCAAACACCCGGAAATTCTGGAGGAGCTGAAAAAGGAGTTTGAAAAACACCGGGCGGGGGTGGTGCCGGTAGCGCCCTTGCTGGATGCCATTGTGGAGAAATAGACGGTTTTATGACGGAATACCGCTTACTTTGCGATTCTGGAAGGAACATCCTGAACCGTTTCGATGAACTGTATGAAAAAGATACTCGCGCTGGTATTGCTGGCTACGACCTCCTGGGCTAATGTCACCTTGCCGTCTGTGTTAAATTCCAACATGGTGCTGCAACAGCAGACCGAAATCATGATCTGGGGCTGGGCTGATCCGACGGAAAAAGTGACGGTTTCGGCCAGTTGGGAAAGCCAGCCGGTGAGCACCACCTGCGCCGACAATGCCATCTGGAAGGTGAGTCTGCGAACACCCAAGGCGGGCGGACCTTACACGATCACGATCAATGGGTATAATAAAGTCGAATTGACCAACATCCTGATTGGCGAGGTGTGGCTGTGTTCCGGGCAGTCGAACATGGAAATGACGGCGAGTGGGGGCGCCAAAGATGCCCGCGCCGAACTGCCAACGGCGTTCAATGCCAACATCCGGTTCTTCAAGATTCCGAAACGGGCCGCGGATTCGCCCCAGGTCGATGTTCGGGGCAACTGGGCGGTTTGCGATTCGCTGACGATGAAGTATTTCAGCGCGGTCGGTTATTTTTTCGGGAAAAAATTGCAGAACACCCTCAACGTTCCCATCGGTTTGATCGATATGTCGTGGGGCGGTTCGTTCATGGACTCCTGGGTGCCGGAACCCATCGCAATGCTCTACCCGGAAACCCGCCGGTCGGCCCAAACGATGCCGAAAGCGCCCTGGGCCCCCAATAAACCGGGCGTGCTTTACAACGGCATGGCCGCACCGATCACATCGTTTCCGATTGCCGGCGTAATCTGGTACCAGGGTGAAGCCAACCGCCACGATGCACCGGCCTACCACAAACTGACGCACGCGCTGGTCGACTCCTGGCGGGGCGTATGGCAGACGGATTTTCCGTTTTATTACGTCCAGATTGCCCCCTATACCTACGGCGATAAATACCAGACCGCAGCCACGCGGGAAAGTCAGACGAAAGCGATGGACATTCGGAAATCAGGAATGATCGTGACAACGGATCTGGTGGACAACCTGAAGGATATTCACCCGGCTTATAAAAAAGAAGTGGGTAACCGGCTGGCTAACTGGGCCTTGGCGGAAACCTACGGGCAGAATGTGGGGCTGTATAAAAGCCCGCAATACCGTTCGATGCAGGTGGACGGCAATAAAATCCGGATTACGTTCGACAACGCGCCCAACGGCTTGATCGCCAAAGGGACAGACATTGCCGAGCTGGAAATTGCGGAAGCCGACAAAGTATTTTCCAAAGCGCAGGCCCGCATCAAAGGAAACACGCTGGAGGTTTGGGCCGAGAACATCAAAAATCCGGTGGCAGTGCGGTTTGCGTTCCGCGATGCCCCGGTGCCGAATCTCTTTAGCAAGGAAGGACTGCCGGTGATTCCGTTTCGCACGGATGCGTGGGATTTGGGATTAATTTCTGCCCCGAAGCCATAAGAATGGGGATTTCGGGATTTTCAACAAATGTATCGACTTGGTTGTTTGTAAATTAAGCAAACAAAACCAGTTAGTAATAATCGATCACGACCTATGCACTACGGAGACACGGTAAAACATGCGGATGCGAGCGTCAACAACGGTCATACACTGACGGTTTCGAGCCTGAACGAAGAAGAAACGCAGGTACTCTGCCGACTGGATGACGATTCAGAAGAATGGTTCGACGTGAATGACCTGACCGTTGTTGACGAGTTTGATGATAGCTTTATCTGAAAGAGAATAGGTGAATGTAAAATTTTAACAGGGACGCCCTTTGGGTTTGTGAATTGGTAAGAAACCAAGATTACCAACGCATGGATTACTCCATTGCGCAGACGTTTATTCAAGAATTAACTCTTTTTTCAGAAACGAGTTTGAGTGCGTCGTTAGCCAAAGGGCAGGTTGAAGTGTTGTCAATGTACCATCCGTTGAAAATAACGAAATCGTTAATGCCTGGTTCAGCAGGTGGTTTTTAAGCGGGAAGTAAAAGGTCACATTGCCATCGACCGTATCGATGTGCTCCCAGTTGTTGTACGGAAACGACGGGCTCCGATCGTTGGGAGCGATCACCTCATTTCCGAAATGAATGGCTGCAAACAACCCCTCGGTTTTGTAATTTCCTGGTACGGCCAGGGCCAGATAGCTGCCTGAATCGGCCTCCGCGATTGAAAAAGAATGCGCCCAGGCCAGCTTCGCTTCTTTCTCTTTTTCGAATAAATTGCTGGCTTTCCACGAGCGGGCTGGAAGTTTCCGGCCCTGATAAAACCCTTCGATTTCCCGAACCGACAGCGGAGCATTGGCAATTTTTACATACCGATAGGATCCATCCCCCGGAACTGTCAGGTGCAAATCGTCCCCGGTTCGTTTCATGGTTGCCGACTGCCAGTGAACCAGATCATTGGAAAAAGCAACGGAACCGGGTTGGTAGTCAGCGGGAATCCGGCGGAGAACAAGTTGATCGATTCGCGTCGGATTTTGCAAATCGATCCGCAGCGCACCGGGCTGAATGACACCTTTTGTGTAGGTACTGGCGTAGGCGTTAAAGGCCGTACCAGTATCGCCATCAAAGGCGTAACGATCCCACGAACCGGTTTGAACAAAGGTCGGATCGTTGAAAAAAGCGTCGCGGGCGGCCTGGACTTCCGGGTGTTGCGTTTTTCCCGCACGCGCCAGACTGCGTACTTCCAGCGCATTGTTGTCGTTGGCAAAACACATTGTTTCGTACATCGACGGATGCGTGGACGGTAGCTTGATTGGCGAAAGCGTGCCAACGAAGCGATGGGAAGCCGCCTTTTGCACCTTTCCGGGAAATGACACCTTCATTTCAGAACCAACAGCGTTGGTGGTTATTCCATCCAGCGTCGCTCGGGTGAACGCACGGTTTCCGGTCTTGATCCGGACGGTATGGGTTATCCCCGCTTTCCCCAGTAGCTGCATTACCAGCGGTTTGCCGGGCTGGTCATTGATGATTTTATAATCGATTCCGGTGACCGAAAAGTCGGTATCCTCGGCGGTTATCGTAAACAAAGCCGACCGAAACGGTTGAACTTCCACCGGTACCTGTTTCCCGTATTCGAAAACGCCAATGACTTTTTCGGTGGGATGAATCTGTTTGACGGTGTAACGTGGTGCTGGTTCCAGGCCGATGGAACGGTCACACCGGATGGCACGAGTTTCGCTGGTCCAGCCCAGGTTTCGCAACGTAATAAACCGCGTGGTGGCATTTCCGCGGGAAACCGCCTTGTAACCGTAATCCGTTTCGGGTAACGGCATGGCTTGGGTAAGAATTGACCGGTATTGCCGGTGCAGGTTGTAGATGCGGGCCAGCGTTGGAAATTCGTCGTCGCGCAACAGCCACGGATTGCCATAAATCTCCGGCGCCATGATCAGGCTGCGGTTAAAAGCCTGCAGAATGAGGTCGTCTTCCCAGAAATCAAGCGCGGAGGAAAGGCAAATACCGTGGTCTTCGGTCAGGCGCAGCAGGTTGGGCGGGTACCCCCGTTTCATGTTCCCCTGCCGGTGATGAATGGCCGTCGCATCGTTGAAATTATTGACATCGATGTAGGTTTCCTTGCCTTCCCACAAAAAGGTCGTGGTATATTTTTTAGCCGCTTCACTCAGTGAAATGCGGTGGTTCAGTACGATCAGATCGGGCGAATACTGCCGGGCTTTTTGCATCGCCTGAATGAAGTACGGTTCTTTTTCAGGACGTAAATCGCTGCAACAGGCGTCCATTTTGAAAATTTTGAACCGGTAGTCCCGGCAAAGATTGCCCAGCAGATCCACGCGCTGTTGAGCCTCCTGGGGCGTGTTGCCGTATCCGTCGGGACCAATCCACAATCCCAGGCGCGTTCCGATGCTGTCGGCGCGTTGGGCAATGGTCCTGAAGCCGTTGGGAAACGCTTTTCGGAACCAGGGCGAGTTCAGGTTGCCATACGCCATTTCTTTCGGCGTCGACGAGCAGTTTGGCCCGTTGTCGAACACGCCCGCGTCGAGCAGAAACACGTCGAGTTGCATCCCATACTGCCGCTTCATCCAGCCGAAGAAGTCAAGGTTTCGCAGGGTTTTATGCTCGTTGGAGCCATTCCAATTCCGGTTGATCCAGTCGAAATACATGGCCATCGAAGGTGTTTTTTCGTCGGCTCCGGGATAAACGGGTTGGTCGGTCTGGGCGTAAACGGAGGTGAACGTAAAAAAGGCAAGCAGGCAGCGGATCAGGCGGGTCATTGGAAATAGGGTTTCGAACGGAATTATTTCTTTCGCAATCGGACTACGTAACCGCCCCCCGGTGCCAGGTGGACTGGTAGCACGGTATTTTTGGTGACGGTTTTTGTCGATAATTTATAATCGGAAGCGTAACGGTCAGCATTCAGACCGTCTTCGCAAATGGTGGCTTCGTAGGTTCCCATATCCAGAAAATCTAGGGGGAACGTCAGATCCCGAGCCGTTGAATCCGTCATTGCGCCCACGAACCAATCCTGATTTTTTTTACGAGCCGTCACGAGATAGTCGCCCAGGCGGGCGTCCAGCACCCGGGTCGTATCCCAGGTTGTCGGAATGCTGCCCATCAATTCCATAAAAGCCGGTTCGGTCAGGCCCTGCGATGGATTGCCGGAGAAAAACTGAATCGGACTTTCGTAGACGATAAACATTGCTAATTGCTGGCAACGCGTGGTCATCGACATCACGTTTTCGCCAATGGGCCGGAAGGTCCTGGGCGTCGCATTCGCGAGCAAACCCGGTTCGTAATCCATCGGACCGCTGAGCATCCGGATGAACGGCAGCAACAGATTGTGGTCGGGCGAGGGTTTGTCGCTCCAGATGTTGAACTCCGAACCCAATACCGCTTCGCGGGCTATGGCGTGCGGGTAGGTGCGATTGAAACCGGCGGGTTTGTAAGCCCCGTGAAACATAATCATAAGCTTATGCCGCGCGCAGGCTTCGGCAATTTTCTGGATCAAGCGGACGGTTTTCTGGTCGTCGCGATCGAAGAAATCCGTCATGATGAAATCAATCCCCCAGCGATTGAATTGCTCCAGGGCGGGTTCTAATTGACGCTCCAGGGTCATCGCCAGGGTCCACATGCTGACGCCGATGCCTTGCTTTTTGGCATGGGACATGATGTCGTTCATGTTAATTTCTGGCCGGATTTTGAACAAATCCTGCGTATCACTCCAGCCCGCGTCCATCATAATCCGCTCGAAACCAAATCGTTTGGCGAAGTCGATGTAAAACTTATAGGTCTCGGTGTTGATGCCGCTTTTGAAGGGCACATTGAACAAATTTGAGGAAATAATCCATTCGTCGGTCGATTTTCCCGGTTTTACCCACGAAACGTCGGCCACACGCGAAGGTGACGCCAGCCGGTACACCAGATCATTGCCGGGTAAATCCTTATCACTTGGGGCCACGATCAGCACGCGCCAGGGAAACCTTCGTGTTCCGGCGGTTTTGGCGATGAAGTCGGCCCGTTTGGTCACGCACTTTTGGGAATATTCACCACCCGTTACGGCTTCGTCCAACGGATAAGGTGCAAAATCGCCCTGCAAAGCCTGGGAACCGGTGCCGGTCAAAAACATCCCCGGATAATCTTCCAGATCGGATTCGGTAATGGCGATTTTGGGCGTGGTCGTCGGCACCACCAAAACCGGCGTAAAAAACAGGTTCCGGCTGGTCAGACTATCCAGCGGTTTGACGGTATACGTTTCTTCAAAACTGGTGTGGTAACGGTCCTGGTCTGGCCGTTTGACAACTTCCGGAAAATACAGGCGGTGGTTTTCGGGAAACTGAAACCGGGCCGTTTCGCTTTTTACGATAATACTGTCTTTCAACGTCGATGTGATTCGGTAGGCAATTCCGTCGTTGTAGGCCCGAAAAACCAAGCCAAACGAATTGCGGAGGTCAACCGTCAGTTCCTGATAAACATCCGGGATGATTCTCCTTTTTTCCGGAATGGGCGAAACGATCGTCCCTCGGTTCTGTCTGTTTGTAAACCTCGGATTTCCGGAGCGGGCTGACAGCTTTTTGCCATCCTGCAAAACCAGATCGATTTCAGACGGAGCGATGATCAGCCGGTTCTGGTAGTAAACCTGGTATGTGATCGTGGATGCCAGGTTGAGAACCACTTTCAGCGATCGGTCGGGGGAGTTAATTTCGCGGATAATCGCATTTTGGGCGAAGCAGGCTTCGAAAAACCAGCAATAGAAAAAGCCAACCAGAAAAAAACTTACTAGCGTACGTTTCATGGGATAAGAGAAAAGCCCCCTTTGAACAAGCCAGCCGCCGAAAGGTTTCGGCCTGCTCAAAGGGGTTTTCCAAATGGTGTGGATCAGATTAATAGCCCGGATTTTGTGCCGCAACACCACCCGAACCCAGGGCGGTGTTGCGGTCGATTTCGGATTGGGGAATCGGCAATAACTCGTGTTTATTGGCCTGAAAATAGGGAATAGGTTCTCCGCCCGGCAACGCCAGTTTGCCAGCCGCCCGCCAGCGCAGCAGGTCGCGGTTCCGTACCTGTTCACCCGCCAGTTCCACCCGCTTCTCGTGCATGACGGCCTTCAGGATTTCATCCTTCGTGTTGCACGGAAACTTCGTATTCGGATACGTCGGCAGACCGGCGGTTTTTAGCTCGGCACGGTTTCGGATGTCGTTCAGTCGGGCGATGGCGGCCGGGGCCGTACCGGTTTCGTTCTCGCACTCGGCCAGCATCAGCAGCACTTCGGCGTAGCGAATCCGGCGGTTCATGGCGCTGGTGACGTTACCGGGCGTTGGATTCTTGTAACTCAGGGTGTATTTTTTCCAGGATTCCTGGGTCATCACGCCCCCGGCCCACTGATCGCCGACTTCATAAATCGTCGTTTTTTTGCGCGGATCGCCGGGTTCAAATTCGCTTTTGAGTCCCGGCGAAGGAAGAACGATCCCGTTGCCGGTGTTCATATCGTACTGCCGGGTTCCGTTGGTCGATTCGCGGTATTGGCCCTGGGCGTAGTCGTCGCCTTCGTCTTCAGCCGCCGAGGGCGAAGGCGCAAAAACGTACTCGAAAACCGACTCTTTGTTGAATTCGGTTTCTTCCTGAAAATTCTCCGTGCTGGTCGGAGAAAGCGCGTACAAACCCGAACTCCGAACCTTTTCGAGCACGGTTTTGGCGTTGGCGTAATCGTTCATCTGCATATACGCCCGGCCCAGCAGGGTGTTGGCCGCTCCGCTGGTGGCTCGGCCGTTATCGGCCGCTTCGAAGGTTGGGGGCAGGGCGGCTGCCGCGTCTTTCAAATCCTGAATGGCCGCTTCATAAACGGCTTTCTGCGTCGAACGGGGCACAAAACCGCCAAAATCGGTCACGGGTTTCGTTATCAAAGGAACCCCGCCCCACAGGCTGGCGAGTTCAAAATACGCCAATCCCCGCAGAAACCTGGCTTCGGCCACTACCCGGTTTTTGAGCTGACCCGACGGATCATCCGGGTCGCTGGTAACGGTATTGTTAATCACCACGTTGCAGCGGTGAATCACAATGTAAAAGCCTTTCCAAACCCGTTCGGTGTAGGCGTTGTTGACGCCCAGCGTCCCGCGCAGAATCTCGCCCCGATCGTCGGCCAGGGTCGTGCCCACAAAATCATCCGACCGCAGGTCGTGCAGCCAGATGTAGGCGTTGCCGACTAAATAACTGCCGTTCAGAGTGGTGTAGGCCGCGTTGACGCCCTTCAGCAATTCAGCGCTGGTTTTAAAATACGTTTCCGCCGTGACCGCGTTCGGATTGACCTTGTCCAGGCTATTTTCACAACTGCTCAGCCCGATAAACCAGCCGATCAGTCCGATGAGTAGTGTCTGTTTTTTCATGGAAGTGATGTCTATCGTTGGAAGTTAAAAACCGATTTGCAACCCCAGGGAGAAGGAACGAGCGGCCGGATACTGTCCGTAGTCAATGCCGTTGGTCAGGTTACCCGCACCCCGGTTACTGCCGATCTTCATCCCGATTTCCGGGTCGTAGCCCAGGTCGTAGCCGGTAAACGTGAGCAAATTCTGCGAGGCCACGTAGATCCGAAATTTCGAAATCGCTCCGTTCGTTTTGGCCGCGAGGATATCCGCCGGTAATTCGTAACCGATGTTGATGTTTTTCAACCGCAGGTACGACGCATCCTGCAACCAGCGAGTCGATACCCGGGAATTGTCGTTCGGGTCGCTCCACTTGATGCGCGGATTGGTCGTGCTCGGATTCTCTTTCGTCCACGCATTTTCGTAGGCCGAAAGACTCCCACCCAACGGCCAGCGGAAGGCCCCGGCATACACCCCAATCCCACTGTAGATTTCCCCCCCATGCACCCCCTGAAACAGAATCGACAAGTCGAAATGCTTGTAGGAAGTCGTCAGGTTCATTCCATACGTAAAGTTGGGCAGGAAGGAACCGATCACTTTGCGATCTTTGTCGTCCACAAAACCGTCACCGTTCAGGTCGCGAAACCGCACATCGCCGGGGGCCGTGGCCTGGTTTTGGTAATAGGCCGTTGCATTGCCGGTTTTCGAACGGGCGGCCGCATTGTCGGCATCGACCTCAGCCTGAGTCTGATAAATCCGGTCCAAATCCCAGCCGTAGAACGACTGAATCGGATCGCCCGCGACGGTTCGGGTCACGGGAACGCCCCAGCTTGAGAAGTAATTGCCATCGCCCCCGAATATGGCCCCGCTCGGCGAATCGAGCCGCAGGACTTTGTTGCGTACCCGGCTGATGTTCCCGCTGATGCCCCAGCTAAATTCCCGTTTGCGGGGTGCGCGGTAACCCAATTGCAATTCCCAGCCTTTGTTCTGCATTTTCCCGATGTTGACGTCCGTAAACTGCACGTAGCCGAACGAGGGCGGGGTGGGCGCTTTCAGAATCAGGTTGTCGGTCACCCGGTCGAAATACTCGACGGTGAGCGAAACCGTGTTGTTGAATAAACTGGCATCCATCCCGACGTTGAACTGGTTTGTTTTTTCCCACTCCAGGTTCTGGTTGGCCAGTTTGTTGTAAAAAGCCGTATTGACAACAGGGTTGTTGTTGAACGGATACGACGAATTGTAAATCAGGGATTGCCACGGATAGTTGCTCAGTGCCGACGGATTCAGGCCCGTGACGCCGTAACTGGCCCGCAGTTTCAGGTCTGAGAAAACCGCTGCTTTCCGGAAGAAAGGCTCGTCACCCACGTTCCAGCCGATGGAAGCCGCCGGGAAGTTGGCGTATTTGTTGCGCGGTGCCCAGACCGACGAACCGTCGCGCCGGATGCTGGCATTCAGGATGTATTTCCCCTTGTACGCGTACCCGACCCGGGCGACATACGACAGCAGCATGTTCTCCTCGATGGTGTTGAGTGCGCTGACATTCGTAGCACCATTGAGCGTTTTAATGGCCGGGTTCGATTGCTTTCCGGTCATCAGTTCGGTGCGAATATTGGTTTTTTGACCTTCAAAAACGACGACCGCGTTCAGATGGTGAGCCGACGCAAACGTCTTGTCGTAGGTCAGTTGTTCTGAAAACAGGAGGGACGAATAGGCGTTCCGGTTGTTGGTGATGCTGGAAAGCCCATCGTTGGTTTTGAAGATATTCTGTCCGTCGTTGACCATATAACTCTGATCGATACCGTCTTCCAGCCCGTTGGCGTAGTCTACCCCGAAGGTGCTCCGGAATTTCAGCGATTCCAGCAGTTTCACATCCAGAAAGGCGCTGCCTAAAATCTTGACGGTTTTCCGCTTGAAGACAATGTTTTCAATGTCGGCAATCAGGTTCGGAAACGGGTGCCCGTCGATCGCGTCGCCCCCGGCTTTGATCCAGATACCGGTGTTCGGGTCTTTAACCGGCAAGTGCGGTAGCGCAAATTGCAGCAACGAAAGGGGCGTGCCCTGATCGCCGGTCTGGCCGTCGGCGTTGTTGTAAAGTTGCGAGGTGTAGGCCACCAACAGATTCTGCCCGAACGTAAACCGGGAACCTAAGTCGTGCGTCGAATTGACCCGAAAGTTATACCGCTCAAAACCGACGCCTTTGAGAATACCGTCCTGTTTCATGTACCCTGCCGAGCTGTAAAACGTCGATGTTTTGCTCCCGCCTGAAACCGACACATTGTTGTTCGTCAGAAATCCGGTTTTGAAGTACAAATCCTGCCAGTTAGTGTTGGTCTGGCCGTAGGTTTGCGTCACGCCTGGATACGGGTATTTGTTCATTTCGGTGGGCGTATACCGACTTGGTCGGGCCGGAGCATTTTCGAGGTTATCGCCCGAATACATGCTGTCCATGAATCGGTTACGTTGGCCGGTATTCATCGGGTCGAGCAGCCGCCAGGCCGATTCGACGCCCGCGTACGAATCGAGGCTGACCCGAAGTTTGCTGTCTTTCTGGCCTTTTTTGGTGGTCAGCAGAATCACGCCGTTGGTGGCCCGTGACCCGTAAATAGCCGCAGCACTGGCGTCTTTCAGGACTTCCACCGATTCTACATCCTTGTTATCGAAACTCGCCAGATTCGTCGTTGGAAAACCGTCAACCACATACAGCGGATCGGTCGAAAAACTCACCGAACTAACCCCCCGAATGCGGATATTGGGGGAGGTTCCCGGCGAACTGACGTTGGTGACGGTCAGCCCCGGCACGCGGCCCTGCAAGGCCTGCCCGACTTCAGCCACCGGCAACTCGTTCAATTCTTTGGTATTGACTTTGGAAATGGCACTTGTTACTTCCCGCTTCGTCTGGGTACCGTAACCGACTACCACCACTTCATTCAACGACCGGGAGCCGGGCACGAGCTGAACTGTCACTGTGGTTTGATTGCCCGCGATAACCTCCCTGGTTTCGTAACCCAGAAACGAGAAAACCAGCGTGGCCGATGGGTTGGGAACCTGGATTCGGAACTGCCCACTGGCGTCGGTCACCGTGCCCTGGGTGGTGTTTTTCACCAGCACGCTGACGCCAGGCAGGCCATCGCCCTTTTCATCAGTTACCTTTCCGGTAACGGTATTATCCGTCTGTTTTTTCTCAAGGGGAGCCGTATTTTCAGGCGAAGAACCGGTTTCAATGCGGTCCAAAATAATCTGTCGGCCCGATAACTCGTATTTAATCCGCAGCGGCCGGAACAGTTTTTCCAACGTTTCCTGCATGGTGCTGTTCGTCACGATCAGCGTCACAGGCTGGTTGATATCGATCACCCGGGAACTGTAGACGAATTTCACCGTCGTTTGTTTTTCCAGCAGTTGCAGAACGTCCTTAAACTTCCGGTCAACAATTTTCAGGCTCACGACCTGATCCAGCACGTTCTGCGCCCGGGTGATATGGGCCGAAGCGAGGTTGATGAACAGTCCCAGCAGGAGGAGTTGGTACAGGGTTAGTTTGAGCATTTTGGTACACCAATGCTGAAGTTGTAGTTTCTTCTTCATACTTTTGATTGTTAAAATCTAGACATTTTGACAATACAAATCCGGCTCATCCGGCACGATGAGTTGGGATTTATCAGGGCGTTGAAACGGCACTTTCAACGCCCTTCTTCGATGCGGCACGCTACTTCATAAAGATTTAAGAATAAGGGTTTAGGAATAAGGGTTTAGGATGGCTGGGTTAGTTGCAGCCTTTTCCGGTTACAACGACTTCGCCGTTCACGATCTCATATTGTGCCCGAATGGCCCGGCACGTCAGTTTCAGTTTTTCGTACAGCGGTTCATCCGTGAGGGAGGCCGTCACCGGGCAATTTCCAAGAAGGGCATGGTCGTAAGCAATCCGGATGTTATACGTCTTTTCCAGTTGGCTAAAAATCTGGCTGACCGGTGTTTCATCGTATTCAAAAACCATTTCCTGAATGGTTCCGGACTGCGGAGAAGCAACCGGAGTCACGGTATGCTTCACCAGCCGGGTTTCCATCGGATTGGCGTCTTTGGAAAAAACCACCTCTTGTCCGGGGTTCAGAATTAGCCCTTCCAGTTGAGGGGTTTGGGCCTGTTGGGCGGCTTCCGGGCTTTTGGCTTCATACACGGACACTTTTCCGGTTTTAACGGTAACCTGTATACGTTTGTCGTTGGGAAATGCTATTACGTTAAAGCTTGTCCCCAGTACCTTCGTAACGATTTCGTTGGCAAATACGTAGAGAGGACGATTGGGATCTTTGGCAATTTCGAAGAACGCTTCGCCCGACAGGTAAATTTCCCGGACGTTCCGGCTGAAATACGCCGGATAGGAGAGTTTGCTGCCTTTTTTCAGTAAGACGGAACTTCCATCTGGCAGAACAATCAAGCGGGTTGGTTTGGTCTGGTTATCCACTTCGACCAGATCGTATTTTTCGGTAGCCTGCTTCACCAGTTGGGTGTATCCGGCTTTACTTTCGCGTTCCTGCGTCATAAAGTACCAGCCTCCCAAGCTGACTAAACCGGCCACAAGGGCGGCTGCCCAATACCATTTGAAAAACAGGGGACGAATAACGGTTTGGGTAGGTTCATCGGCCTCGATGCGGTCAAAGACCGACTGTTTTAACACCGCGATTTCTGATTCGGGAACGGCGGGTACCGGTAGGTGGTTGGCAACCAAAACCAGTTGGCGGGCGATTTCGACATCGTTGCGCTTGAAGGGATAAACCTCCAGCCAGTTTTGCCAGAAAGTTTCGGCTTCCAGGTCGGTCGACAGAACCCAATGGATGAAAAAGTCGTCCGTTGCAAATTCCTCCGATGTATACTGCAAATAGTCGCTCATTGATACTTAGTCAGGAAATAGTTATCCTATTTTAAGTACAGAGAGCCTATTTTCAGTTTACTACCAAAGCAGAAGTCATAATTTTCGAAAATAAATTAAACCAGCAGGTACAAAAAGAGAAGATGGACGAGGTGCTTGCGCAGCTTGAGCAGGGCATTTTGCAGGGTATTGGCAACGGTTTGTTCCTTTAGGTCAAGCAGCGTGGCGATCTGGCGGATCTTCAGGCCGGTGTAGTATTTCAGCGAAACGACCTCGTATTCCCGATTCGATAAGGTCTGTAGCCCGTTGGAAATCCGGGCCTGTTGCAGGTCTCCCGTTTCCGACTCCATCCACTGGGTTTCGGCGGAGGACTCAGCCTGACCGGACATTTCGACTTCGGCCCAATCGGAGGACAAATGCCGTCGGTCTTTCAACTGTTTGAGCAGGGTTCTTCGCAGGCAGCTATACAGATAAAACCGGACTTCGACGGTTGGAGAAATCGTTTCGCGGTAAGCCCAAAGATCGACAAACACATCCTGAACGGCGTCTTTCGTCAAGGCCATATCCTGGCAAAAACGGTAGCCATACGTCAGCAATTCGCGCACATAGGCATCGAACAGTTTTCCCAGTGCGTTGCGGTCACTGGCGCGCAAAGCCGTCCAGAGAAGCAAATCCTCTTCCGTCCGTTTTTCGCTGTTTGTCTTTCGATGCATAGATCTGCTAAATTCGTGCAATTTTAACGCATTTTATTTATAAAAACTAGTTCGGTTTTGTAGACCTGAAAAAGAAAGCATCTATATGGCGCAGCACATTTCGACCCCACCTTCCGTGTAACGATTGCTCAATATACCATAGGCGTTGCGCCGGATCTTTCACCTGGTCTGGCAAAATGAACCGTTATTATTTTACATTCCGTTCATAAATACGTAAACGGATTTTTGGAATCGATGTACGTGATCTTCATTCCGGGTAGTTTCGGTTGCAGCCACGGCACCAGCCACTGCATTCCCGGCGCTTCGCTCATGATGTGCCCCAAAATACCGAGGGAAATTTTCTGGCCCTGCTGGCGCGCATCCCGGACGTATTCGGCGGTTTCCCACTCGCTGATTTCCCCGCACAGAATCACATCCGGTTTGTCCTGCTGAATCGCCAGGATGTGGCTTCGGCCACCCGAAGCACCCGGCATGAGCAAAATCCGCCGACACGACTGCGCCGGATCGCCCACCACCCGCATCATCGCGATGCCCAGTTTCTCTTTGGCATGGGCTATAATCTGTTTCAACGGCAGGGGGGCGGGGAGCGTGATCATCCGCGGGTTGCCGGCATCCATATACTTCTCCCAGCCGAGGGCTGTCACCACACCCATCCGGATGCCGTCGGGGCGGTGCGAATGCCAGTAGTCGTGAAATCGCCAGACGGCAATGCCGTGTTTTGCCAGCAGATCGTGTTTCCGTTTGAACACCTCGTCTTTGTCCAGCCAGTCGGTTTCGTCGGCGTGGTTGTAGAAGGTCGGCTCGTGAACGATGATGAAATTGGCTCCCAGCCGGGCGGTTTGCTCGATGACGTCCATGGTGGCAAACATTGTGGAAACGATACCGGTCACCTTCTGATCGGCGGTGCCGGATTTCAGCGTGTCGACGGTTTTCGGAAACGGGGCGTTCGGAATGGTTTTCAGAATCAACTCCATGACCTGACCCACAGTAACGGGTTCGGCGGGTTGCCAAAAGGCGGCTGTGGGCATACTGCCCGGAAGGGTCAATAGTAGTGATGCTTTGGCGAGCGTGTCGACAAATTCGCGTCGTCCTGGTTTTTCCGGGGTCATCATGGCTTTGGTTGTTTTTTGAACGCTTCGATCATTTTTTGCCGTTGGGCCGGGGTCATGTTCTGGAAGCCTGCCGGGTCGAATGCCGCCCCTTTTTTGTAGTCTTTCGGAATGTCGAACAGCGAAGCCGCCACCGGTTTGGTGTCATACTGAATCAGATCCATGGTCATCCCCGCGTTTTTCATGCGTACGAAAAAACCGTCGGCACCGCTCTTTTTCAGTTCGGTATAGAGATTCTCTCCACCAAAGTCCTGGTTGGAACGCCAGTACGACAGCAGTTTTTCGTACCCCGGAATATCTTTGCTGGTCCAGATTTCCATTGACCCTTTTTCAAATGTGACCAGCGCGTGGGTGCAGTTCAGATTCTGAATTTTCTCTTTTCCGACCACCTTGACCGTGGCCTTCATTGCCGGGGTGTTTTTCGACGGACTGGGGCGGTTTTCCGTGTACGTCTTGCTCGACTCGTTCAGCATGTAGGTCACGTTGGGCGTTTTCGCCAACATCAGAATCGTCTGTTTCATCGGTTTCGCTGCGCCCGGCAACGGAATGTTGATGTCGGTCCGGACGTTGCCGTTGGAAAAATACATCGTGCTGGTAGTCGTTCGGGACTGAGCGCCCTGCGACATGGTCATTTTGTATTCGACAGTTCCCTGCTGCGCCCAAACGGTGGCGTGCAACAGAAGAGCGGGTAGAAGGCTAAGGAGTTTTTTCATGCCGAAAGGACGTTGTGGTTCGGCAAGCTTAACCAAAATTGCGGACATTTCGGGCGAATGCGCCATAAAAAATGCCCCACTTTGCAGCGGGGCATTTCGGATGTTTAGGTTAAGAAAGACGGTTTGTTCCAAAGAGAAGACGGCTTTATTTCCCGATCATTTCGGTCGGGGCACTTTTCTCAACGGCTTTCATGACCCGGAAGAAATTGCCGCTCCAGATTTTCTCGATGTCTTTTTTGGAATACCCGCGACGCACAAACTCGACCGTGAAGTTTTCGTACTGGCTGACATCGAAACAGTCGGCCAGGGCGCCACCGCCGTCGAAGTCAGCTCCCATGCCCACGTGGTCGATGCCGATCAGCTTCACAATGTGGTCGATGTGATCGACGGCATCTTTCACCGTGGCGAGTTGCACCGGGTATTTTTGGTTGAGTTCCATGAAATCAGCGCGAATTTTCTTCTGATCCTCCTCCGATAGCTTGCTCATGGCACCCATCATCGACCGGCGGTCTTTGACGCCCCATTTTTCCAGCATGGCTTTCTGGGCTGCTTCCCGCTCGGGACTGGGCGGAATGGTTTTTACGTAATCGCTCAAGAGGTTCAACTGCACCACGCCCCCGTTTTTCGCCAGGGCTTTCAGCATGTCGTCGGTCAGGTTGCGGGGATGATCGCAAACGGCTTTGGCACCCGAGTGGGAGGCAATGATGGGGACTTTCGACAGCCGGACGACATCGTAAAACGTGGAGTCGGAAACGTGCGAAACGTCGATCATCATGCCGAGTCGGTTCATCTCCGCAACAACCTGCTCACCCAACGGGCTAAGGCCCTGGTATTCGGCTCCTTTCGGATCGGTTGAGGAGTCGCAGATGTCATTGTTGCTCGAATGGCAAAGCGTCATGTAGCGAGCGCCGAGGTCATAAAACTTCTTCAGCATCGACACATCATGCCCCATCGGATAGCCGTTTTCCACGCCGATAAAAATGACGCGCTTCCCGGTTTTTCCGATTCGGAGGGCATCCTGGGGTGTCGTCGCCAGTTCCGCTTCCGAAGCCGTGCTTTTGAGCGTCGCATGAACCGCATCGAAGATGCCGAGGGCTTTCTGTTTGGCCGCTTCGTGGCCTTCCGGCGTGCGCGGTCCCTGTCCGAGATAAACCGCCCAGAAAATAGCATCCAAACCGCCTTTTTTCATGCGCGGATAATCCACTTTGCTGTTGGTTGTGCGGGCGTCGTTTTCCTTCGTGACATCGAATCCCCCGCGTGACAGCAGCATGGGCGTGTCGGCGTGTGTGTCCACGGTAAACGCTTTTTCGTGGATTTTCTTCGCTTTTTTCAGCAGGGCTTTGTCATCGTCGGTGGCCGATGCGGGCAGCACGCCGGTTGCCAGACAGGCGAGGAGGGTTGGGAAGAGCCAGTTTTTCATTTCGCAAACCAGAGTTTAAGTTTCTTGTCGTTTTGTCCTCCCTGACTTTTCAGCGCGGCATTGAAATTGGTGAAGTTCAGCGATTCCTCCGAGCCGGGATAGGGTAAGCGGGTGGGAACCACCCCGTTGTTGGTGTTCAATGCGGGTGCCGTCAGCGTCGGGATGCCCGTCCGGCGGTATTCCGACCAGGCTTCCAGGCCCTGACCGTAGAGCGCGATCCACTTCTGTTCCATCAACTGGGTGTAGCCCACAGCGCCGTCTTTCAGGGCATTGGCCGTCAGGTAAGCCGGTGAAACTGTGAGTTTATACTGATCGTGCGATGCCGTGATGGCGCTGTTGTAGAGCGTGGCCGCCGTACCGGCTGCGGTGATGCCTTTGTAGGCAAATTCCGCTTTGATAAACAGCAGTTCGGCGTAGCTCAGGATGACACCCGGTGCCGTTGCGCTGGTGAAATACGTCCCGACTTTCGAGGTTTTCGACAAACCCAGGGCATTGGCATCCGAAGCCGATAAGCCGTTCGGAACTCCTTTGTATTCGCCCCCGTCGGCGGGTCGGTCGGCATACACCGCCAACCGTGCATCGCTCAATGCCAGCATTTTGTTGACGATGGTTGCGCTGATGCGGTGGTCATCGCGGGTTTTGCGGTTTTCGTTGATTGGATTGTTGTTGGGAACAGCCGCCAGGTAGTTCAACTGAATATTATCGGCGTTGGAAGCCAAGACCGGGTATTTGGCGGGATCGCTCAGAATCCGGGTGATTTCGGCTTTCACGTCGATGGGCGCGTCGGTTTTGCTCAACATCCGGTTGAGCAGGCGCAGGCTGAGCGAGTTGGCAAACTTCTTCCACTTGGTCAGGTCACCGGCGAGCAGAATGTCACCCGCAATGGCCTTGCTTTTGTCGGTCACGTCGATCAGGTCACTGGCTGCTTTCAGTTCGGCCACCAAACCGGCGTAGACGTCTTTCTGGGCGTCGTATTTCGGTTGAAGCGAGCCTTCCAATCCCATGATCGCTTCTTTGTAGGGAATGTCGCCGTAAATATCCGTCAGCAACGAGAACACCCAGGAGCGCAGAATAACGGCCACGGCCTGGTAATTCGTGTTGCCGGTTTCGGCCCCTATCTTATAAATACGCTGGTAATCAGCCAGGGATTCGATGTAAAAATCCCGCCAGCTATTGCTAATGATGTCGTTCGAAATCGTGTATTGATCGACGTCGGTATACTGAATCCGGGCCCAGTGCTGCGAAATGCCGGAGCCAATGTCCTGCCCCAGCGAACCACCCCAATATACATCGACCGCGCTCTGAATACCATGGGGCATAAAGAGGTCGGCGGAGGCTACCGTCGGGTTGTTGGGATTGGTGTTGAGTTCATCAAAATTCTCCGTGCAGGACGACATGCTCAAAAAGAGCGCGGCCACAGCGGCTTTATAGCGGAATGAAAAAGTGTTGCGTTTCATGATATGTTGGTTTGGGGTTTTCAGTTTTCAGTTTTCGGTAGGCTGCCGCACGAATAAGGACGCGTCAGCCAACCGTATCCCGTATACTGAAACCCGTAAACTGATTACAGGTTGAAGCCGATGTTGAAGCCAACGGAGCGGGTGGTGGGAATCTGACCGTTTTCGATGCCCTGCAGGTTTCCGTCGTTGTAAAAGCTGGTTTCCGGATCGATGTGCGGTACTTTGCTGTGCAGCAACGCCAGGTTCCGGCCCACGATCGAGAACGAGATGTCCCGGAAAGGCAGCCGCTTGAACACCTGACCGGCGAGGACGTAGCTCAACCGGACTTCCCGCAGTTTGACGAAACTGCCGTCGAAAATGGTGCCTTCGTTGTTGGTCAGCGAGTAGTATTTGTGGTGCCACTCTTCCGACGAAACCCGCACATCGTTCGGCACGTAGTTGGGTTCGGCCGCAGTTCCGATGTTTTTAACGCCCTCGCCGATGATGCCGTCTTCCCGACCGAAAGTCGTTTCTTTCAGCACCCCGGTGTAGCGACCAATGTTGATCGATTGCGAGAAGATGTCGCCACCCTGCTTGATGTCGATCAGTGTGCTCAGCGAAAGCGCTTTATAGGTAAAGGTGTTCTGGATGCCGCCAATCCATTTCGGGGTAAAGTTGCCCAGAATCCGGCGAACCGGGTCGATTTGGGGCACTCCGCCACTGTAAACGATGTTGCCGTTCGGGTCGCGCAGGAAGCCTTGTCCGAAAAATGTGCCGTACGGCTGACCGATGCGTGCTTCAACGCCCATGCCGCGGATGTTGGTCGTCGGGTTCAGCGTATACGTCGTCAGCCCTTCCGCCAGTTCCAGTACCTTGTTGCGGTTGCGGGCCCAGTTCAGGACAACATCCCACTGAAAAGCACCGGTTTTGACCGGCGTGGCCGACAGTTGCAGTTCGATCCCTTTGTTTTCCAACCGTCCTGCGTTCAGCAGCTTGGAGGAGAAACCGGTTGCGTTGGAGATGTTGACGTTCAAAATCTGGTTGAACGACTGTTTGTTGTAATACGTCACATCGACGCCCACGCGGTTGTTCCAGAGTTTCACTTCCGCCCCAATTTCGTACGAATTCGTGATTTCCGGTTTCAGATTGGCGTTCAGCATGGCGTTGCTTTCGGCCAGTGAAGGCGTGCTGCCCCAGGCGTTGGCGTAGGCGTAGGTTTGCAGCAGGTTAAACGGCTCGGTATCGTTCCCGACGCGGGCAATACCGCCCCGGATTTTGGCAAACGACAGCACCGGCGAGTTCACATTGAACATATCGGTCAAAACCGCACTGACGGCGGCCGAGGGGTAGAAATACGAGCGGTTATTCGATGGCAACGTGCTCGACCAGTCGTTTCGGGCGGTCAAATCCACGAACAGGTAATTCCGGAAACCAACGTTGGCCGACGCGTAGGCACTGTTGATGACGCGTTGGTTGTAGGAATTTTCCGTTACCGGCCGCTGGCGGGAGTTCCCCATGTTCCAGACACGCGGGATAGCTAACTCCGTAGCACCCATGTAGTTGCGCTGGTAGAAATTTTTGCGGTGGTTTCCGCCGATGTTGGCCGTTACATCGAATTCGCCGAATTTATGCGTGGCGTTCAGCAGGAAGTCGGAGTTCGATTCCTGCACGTAAATCTGCTCTTCATTGTAGCTGTCGAACAGGTTGGAGGTCCGGGCAGCATTCTTCGTTTTCCGGCGGTCCTCGTAGAAATCCGTTCCCGTGCGGGCCGTCAGGGTCAGCCAGGGCGTGAATTTGTAGGTAGCGGCCAGGTTGCCAAACAGGCGGTCGCGCTCGTTTTCGCGGGCGCTGACGTTGAGCTGGTAATAGGGGTTGGTCCAGTAATTGTAGTTCCAGTTGTTCTGGTAAATACTGCCCGGAGCCTGATACTGTTTCAGTTTTTCCATATCGACCTGCCGCCCGAACCAGATGAAATACAGGCCCCAGTTGGTGCGGTTGTCGCTGCCGTCTTTCACGTAGTTTCCGGTGGCGCGAATGCTCAGTTTTTTGGTTAGATTCCAGCCCGCATTCAGCGAAACCGTCCGCCGTTTGTAGTCGGTATTGGGCAGAATGCCGGTTTGATTCAGGTCGGTGAACGAGAGCCGGAAATCGCCTTTTTCACTGGCGCCCGTCACGGAAACGTTGTTGGTCAGCGTCCGGCCGGTTTCAAAAAACTGGTTGACATTGTCCGGGTGTGCTACCCAGGGCGTGGGCGTCCGTTTGCCATCGGCACCGATGGGCGAGTCGAACTGCGGCAACAACCGGCCGTCCAGTTTGGGTCCCCAGCTTTCATCGACGCCGTCGTTGACGCCACCACCCCGCCCATCGACGTACGAGAACAGGCCTTTACCACCCTGTCCGTATTCATTTTGCCATTCCGGCAGTCGGAACGGGCTGTCGAAAGCCGTATTGGAGTTGACCGAAACGCCGATGCCCCGGCCTCCTTTACCGCTTTTCAGCGTGATCAGCACCACGCCGTTGGCTCCGCGAGAACCGTACAAGGCGGCCGCGCTGGGACCTTTCAGGACGCTAACCGACTCAATATCATCCGGGTTGAGCGAACCGGCACCGTTGCCGTAGTCCACCGCCGTCGAAGAACCGTAGTTGCCGTTGTCGATGGGAACACCGTCGACCACGAACAAAGGCTGGTTGTTGCTGCCGATGGAACTGGCTCCCCGGATCACCATCCGCGAGGAGGCACCGGGTGCGCCGTTGGAGTTGGTCACCTGCACCCCGGCTACTTTGCCGGACAGGGCGTTGACGAGGTTCGTCTCCCGCGCCTGGGTGAGTTGTTTGCCGCTTACCTCCTGAACTGAATAGCCCAGAGCTTTCTTTTCGCGGGTGATACCAAGGGCCGTTACGACAATTTCGCCGAGCAGTGCCGCGTCTTCTTCCAGTGCCACATCAATGGAGGTTTTGCTGCCGATGGCCACTTCGATGGGTTTAAAACCGATAAAAGAGACAATGACCGTTGCATTGGCGGGGGCGTTCAGCGTAAACTCACCATTCGCATTCGTGGTACTTCCGCGGTCGGTGCCTTTGATCAATACGTTGGCGCCCGGAAGGCCCCCGCCATCCTTTTTGGAGGTCACCCGTCCTTTCAGGGTAAGGTCCTGTGCATAGCTGGCCAAACTGAGCAGCATAGCAAACAGCACATAACATGAGGTAGATACTCTTTTCATAGAGAATGGGAAATTAATGAAGTGAAATAGAACTATTTTTATTTTAAGGCTTAAAAATTAGAAAATCGGTAAGTATTGAAATCGAGGGATGAGCAAGGAAAAAAAACTAGTTTTAGGAAAAACATAGTTAAATAATAATGGTAAAATTTAGATTAATAAGAATTATTTTAAAAATCTAATGTAACTGAATGATTGAGTAATTGCCAAATAATATTCTAAAGTTTAATAAATAATTAAAATTATTATTGTAAAAATTGAATTTATTGGTATTATAAAGTTGTGTATTTGATTTTTGTCCATATAAATATTTTTAGCTTAAAATATATTTTTTATATTCTTTATTTTATATAAATTTTCAAAGTATACCGGGTGTATTGTCTCGTAGAGAATGACAAAGGGGTTGAGCAGTAAATACGACGGCAATCCGGCTTTATAGAGTTCAGCCCCAGACCGATGAAAATAAACCGCCTGTTCCTGCCCGGATTTTTACTACTCAGTATTCAGCTGGTGTTTGCCCAACCCCAACCGCCCCGGCTGATTGTTCGGGGAGACGACATGGGGTATTCGCATTCGGGCAACGAAGCGTTGGTGAAATGCTATAAAGAAGGCATCGAGTCGTCCATCGAAGTGATTGTACCCTCGCCCTGGTTTCCCGAAGCCGTCGAGATGCTGAAAGAAATACCGGACATCGACGTGGGCATTCACCTGGCCCTGACCAGCGAGTGGGACAATGTAAAGTGGCGACCGGTTTCGGCCTGCCCCAGTCTGCGCGATGCCGACGGGTATTTCTATCCGATGATTTATCCGAACAAAAACTACCCCAAACGCGCACTGGTCGAGAACGACTGGAAACTGGAGGACGTTGAAAAAGAGTTTCGGGCGCAGATTGAAATGGGCCTGAAAAAGATTCCCCGCATCAGCCACGTTTCGGGTCACATGGGTTGCACCGGCATGGGCGACGACGTGAAAGCCCTGATTCTGAAGCTGGCGAAAGAATACAACCTCCTGATCCTGGATCGGAACATGCAGGATTGGGGCGTGACAGGCGTCGGTTACCTGGGCGCCCACGCGACCTCGGAAGAGAAAATTGAGAGCTTTTCCAAAATGCTCGAAAGCCTGGAACCCGGCAAAACCTACCTGTTTGTCGACCATCCCGGTCTCGACACGCCGGAACTCCGGGCCATTCACCACATTGGATACGAGCAGGTGGCCGTCGACCGTCAGGGTGTCACCGACGCCTGGACCAGCCCTAAAGTCAAAGCGCTCATCAAGGCCAAAGGCATTCAGTTGATTGGATACCGGGATTTGCGGAAATAGACCCAGGCTTCGGGGAAAATCAACCCTTTAACAAAATTTGGTAACACCTGCAACGAGCAGAAGCATTCCCGCGTATCTACAGGTAAAGAACCGTATTGAACGACTGCCGGGCGGTCCACCTCCCTTCATGCCTTGATTTTGCGGTATTTATTTTAAGTTACGATATTTAAAAAAGAGTAACTTTAGTAGTCTGAATGGTTTTTTAAAAAATACGTTCGTATCGCCCATTTCTACTGTCTGACCCATGCTTCCCGTTTTTAACCGAGCTTTGCTCTGGCTTCTGCTGCTGGGCTTTGCCTTTCCGGTTTTGGCTACCCACCAGGTCGGAGGGCAGATCGAAATGCGGGCCATTGGCGATGTGCCGGGACACTTTCAAATCACGGTAATCAATTACCTCGAAGACAATAACCGGGCGGCCCAAACCACCGGGGGGCAGATCGGGATTTTCCGACTGCGCGACAACGCCCGGATGCTGGTATTCACCGTATCGGAAACCGCTCAACGGGAACGCGTGGTCTTTACGAATGAGGCCTGTGCTACTTCCCAAAACCAGCGGGTAATTGCCGCCACGTTCGGGGCTGACATTCAGCTCGATCCAGCCCTTTACAGTGACGCCGGCGGCTATTACATGTCGTTCCAGACCCAAAACCGCAACGCCGGGATCAACAACATCAACAACCCCGTGCAAACGGGTTTTACCTTTTACCTCGAATTTCCGGCCGTGCAAAAAAGCGGTCAGTATTTCAACAACTCGTCCCCCCGCTTCAATCCCATCAACGGAGAGTACCTCTGTATCAACGAGTCTTTTTCGTTTGCCTTTGGCGGCACCGACCCCGACGGCGATGAACTGCGGTATTCGATGGTGACGCCCCTCAACAGAATTGGAACGGGCCGCAACCAGGAAGCCACCGCCGGGCCGTATCCGGATGTCCAATGGCTGAGCGGTTTTAGCGCCAACAGTGCCATTCCCGGCAGTCCGACGCTGGCGGTCGATCCCCGGAGCGGGCAATTGTCGGTGACGCCCAATCAACTGGGTTTGTTCGTTTTTGCGGTTAAAGTAGAAGAATACCGCAACGGCGTAAAAATAGGGGAGGTTCGGCGCGACTTCCAGTTTCTGGTGATCGACTGTCCCCCGGTTACAGCCCCTAACCCAACGGTATGGGCCACCGGTTTGCCGGCCAACACCGAATTTACGATCTGCAAAGGAAAAACGCTGGAACTCCAGACGACCGTCAACCCGGACTGGAATTACCAGTGGCGACGCGACGGACTGAATCTGCCCGATGCCACCGGCACTAAACTTCAGGTTAGCGAACCGGGTGCCTATTCGGTTTTTGTTTCCATGAAAACCCAGTGCGGCAAGGCCAGCGGTTCCCAGAATGTAACACTCAAGGTGGTGGATCTCACCTCGGATCTCAATGTAACCGGGCAGTTGTGCGCCACGGACGGTTCCGTCGTCCTGCGGGTTTTGGGAGGGGACGACATGGCTTACCAATGGTTTCGGGACGGGAAATTGCTAACAACGCCTTCCGCCGATAATGCCCTGACTGTCAATCAGCCGGGAGAATACCGGGCTGTGTTAACCCAGACGCAGTACGGCTGTATCTACAATACCGGTGCCCTTTCGATTACCCGCGCACCCGCCGTGCAGGCGGTTATCCGTTCATCGCAAAACCGGATTTGCCCAGGTGCTACGTTACCGCTGGAAGGCGTCGGTGGAGTCAGCTTTGCCTGGCAACGGGATGGTCAGCCGGTGGCAACGGTCACCGATCCGGTTTTACCGGTGCAAACTGCCGGAACGTATGTCGTAGAAGTAACAGCGGATAATGGTTGCAAAGCGACATCAGATCCCTTCGCAGTTGCGCAGATTCCCGCTATCACCGTTACGATGGACGCCGTTCCGCCGGTTTGCGGTACCGAAGGCCCGGTTTATTCTCTGACGGGAACACCGGCAGGAGGGACTTTCGCCGGGCCGGGCGTGTCGGGAACGCAATACGATGCGAAAGCCGCCGGGATCGGCAACCACGTGCTGACATATTCGGTCAACTTTGCGCCGGAATGTCCGGCGGCCGTGGCGCAGCAAACTGCCGTGGTAGCTCCCATTCCGACGATTCTGTTACCGGAAGAAATGATCACATCGCTGGGTACTTCGCTGACCATCAGCCCGGTTCTGACCGGTGATCCGGTGAAATTTGAGTGGTCACCACCCACCTACCTGGTTGATCCGACTGAAGCCAATGCGCGGGTGGTCGCCATCGAAGACGATATTGTTTATACGTTAAAGGTTGAAAACGCGACAGGCTGTCAGGCCGAAGGAACGGCGGTGGTGACGGTCTATGAGCGAATCTGGGTGCCGGGCGCGTTCACACCCAACGCCGACGGCCAGAATGATGTCTGGGAATTAAAAGGTGTGGAAGCGTTCCCGGCCGTAGAAGTAGCGGTTTTCAACCGCTGGGGTGAGGTGATTTACCAATCGGCCGACGGCTATGCGCATCCCTTCGACGGCAAGCTGAAAGGTGATCTGGTGCCACCAGGGGCTTACGTATATACAATCCGTTACAAGCCGGATGCGCCTTTGCTGCGGGGAACCGTGGTGATTTTGCGTTAAGAGTAAGTTTCCAAGTTAAGGCTAATAATGGAATGGTTTTTAAACCGAGACAGCCCCGGAATGAAAATTCCGGGGCTGTCTAATGGTAGTATTTTAAACTCTATTATTTCACCGGAATGGTTTTTACCGCAATGGATGCCCCGGCGGCTGAGGTAATTCCCAGCGGTTTTCCAAAGGTGTCAATCAGGTTTTTCCAGTACAAATCACCCGGAGCGGTTGAGTTTCCGGCGATTTGACGGGCAATGTCAAAATTCGTCTCGGTAAGGGTCGTTATGTTCCAGACATCCGGTGTTGGAATTTGGGTCGTCGTGAGTGATAATTTAGTGTCATTGTCCGTCAAAGCCCATTTGCCCGATGAAGACGTTCCGTCCAGACTGGTTTGTACGAAGTCTCCACCCGTTTTAAATTCAAGCTTGAACTTGCTCATATCAACAAGATTGGCTGCACCACCACCTTTGGTGTATCCCGTTATTGGCGTTGCAGTGCCTAAACCGATAGAACCAGTTTGCACTTCCCAGGTGCGGACCAACATTTCAGATTTGGTTTTAACCGCCGGGGTGTCGTCGTCATCTTTGCTACAACTTACGAACAGCGTAGTTCCCATCAACAGGAGCAGGAGGGCTTTTTTCATACAGATCGATTTTTCAGGCTTATTTTGTGGCTGCAATTTATTGAAATATTTTTAGTTCGGTGGTTTTCACCGCCGAATAAGAAACGGATTGCCAGACTAATATATTATACGGCAAAAATACATGGGTCAATGCAACCCCTGACACACGCAGTGAATGTGTCCGAAGCTCTGCGTTTCGGCGTGCCAGTCGAAGGCGTCGTTGGATCGGTTGTTTTCCCAGAAAAACTTGCCGCGCGTCCGGGTGTAATTCCCGGTTTCATTCATTGTGGCGGCATCGAATAGCCGTCCGTTGATCATCACATACTGAATGAACTGGCTGTTGCGCAGGTCCTGCAATGGGTTTTTATCGAGCACCAGCAAATCCGCCAGTTTTCCAGCTTCCAGCGAACCAATTTCTTTGTCTAATCCCAGGTTTCTGGCCGGGCCAATCGTGGCCTGTTTCAGCGCCTGCAAATTCGAAATGCCGCCCTGGCCGAGCATCCAGAGTTCCCAGTGCGCACCCAGTCCCTGCAACTGCCCGTGGGCACCGAGGTGAACGCTCACCCCCGCATCCGTGAGTTGTTTGGCGGTTTGCGAGTTACCAATGTGACCGAATTCTTCATCGGGCAACATCGTCCGCCGACGCGACCGGCTGTCGATCACGGCGCGGGGCGTAAACCGCAGCAAGCGTTCCTGTTCCCAGACATTCATTTTCTGGTACCAGTAATATTCGCCGGAAACACTCCCAAAACTCACGATCAAGGTCGGTGTATAACCGGTTTTGCTGTTACTCCACAACGACACAACATCCTTGTAAATCGGATCGACCGGCAGATTGTGCTCCACCGTCGTGTGGCCGTCCATGACCATCGTCAGGTTGTGGTTAAAGAACGAACCGCCCTCGGGCACCACCATCATGCCCAGTTCGCGGGCGGCCTGAATGATCTGCTGGCGTTGGTTCCGGCGGGGCTGGTTGTAACTTTTAACGGAAAATGCACCGACGGCTTTCATCCGGCGCAGGTGCGAACGGGCGTCGTCCAGGCTGTTGACCACGGCTTTGAAATCGCCGTCGGCACCGTAAATAATCGTTCCGGTCGAATACACCCGGGGTCCGAGCATCCGGCCGGTTTTTACCATTTCCGACTGGCTGAAAACCATCTCGGTATTCGACGACGGATCATGAACCGTCGTCACGCCATAGGCCAGGTTTGTAAAATACGACCACTGTTGCTGGGGCGATTTGCCGTCGCCGGTGCCGATGTGGGCGTGGGAGTCGATTAAACCGGGCATGATGGTTTTGCCCGTGGCGTCGATGATTTTGGCACCCGCTGGAATCGTGACCGAGCTGGCCGGGCCGACCGCCAGAATCTTGTTGTCCTGCACCACCAGCACGCCATTTTCAATCACCGCATCGTCTTTCATCGTCAGAATAGTAGCTCCTTTAAATGCCACGATGCCTTTTGGGACGTCGGTCGTCAGCTTCAGGCCGATCGGTATTCCGGTGCTGTCGATGGCGGGCAGTTTTTCGGGGGCACCTTCCACAAAGGCAAAACTGTTCTGAATGGATCGGGTGAAATAGTCCGGCCCAATGGTCCAGTGCAGTTTCTGGCTGTCGTTCGACCAGTGCAGGTAATCACCGGCGTCGCGGGTTACTTTATAAATGGGGAAAGCTTTCGTTCCACCCGAGAGATCGGCGGCTTTTCCGCTCATCGGGAAGGGCGCGATGTAGAGCTGAAAAAGCTCCTGAAACGCAATCCAGCGGTTGTCGGGGCTCGGCACAAACCGGGTGGCATACTGCGAGGTAAAATGCGTTTGCTCGTCGGCATTGTTGAGCGTAACGCTTTTGAAGGCTTTCGTCGCCCCATCTTCTACGAAGAAAATCCGGTCGCCGGTGGGGTTGAACAGCGGTTCATCGCCGTTTTCCCGAATGAATCGGGCCGCACCGCCGTTGCCCGGCATGACGTACAAACCCGGTTCTTTGCCGTATGCAAAGCCCATAAAACCGTTTCCGGTTCCTTTGCGATACACAATTTGGGAGCCATCGGGCGAGAAAACCGGCGTGTTGTAAAAGCCTTTTTCGCGGGTCAGCGTCTCGGTTTTGCGGGAATGGAGGTTCAGTTTGCGGATGCTGCCCGTCAACGAATCGTTCCAGGTGGTGTAGAGCAGGAATTTGCCGTCGGGGCTAAAACTGGGTTCGTATTCAAAACTGGCGGTTTCTTTGGTCAACCGTTCGGGCTGGCCGTTGGGCAGTTTTTTCAGGTAGAGATAACCCGCTGCGTGAAAAACCAGCGTTTTTTCGTCGGGCGAGGTCCGGGCGTGGCGGATCATTTTGGAATCGAACGTGGGCGAAAAAACCGTCTGCGGAAAGCGCACCGCATCCTGAACCGTCAGTTTGGCGTTCACCGTGAACGGGATTTCAACGGCTTTGGCCGATTGAATAGTCACCCGAAACAGCTTGCCTTTGGCCCAGATCACGAGTTCCTTTCCGTCGGGCAGCCAGTCATAGTTGGGATAAAGGCCCATAATCGCCCAGGCTTCCTGCTGGTCTTTGTTGAGCTGATCGAAGACCGGAAATTCCTCCCCGGTTTTCAGGTCGTGGATATACAGCACAGTTTTCGTCCGAACCCGCCGGACAAACGCCAGTTGCTGTCCGTCGGGCGAAACCTGCGGGCGGGTCGCACCACCGGGGCCGGTCACAATATTCTTGATGTCGCCCGTCTGCCGGTCAAACCGTTTGATGGTGTAAATCTGGCCGTTGGGATCTTTGTTGTACTGAAAAATCGGCCCCGGACTCACGTCTTCACTGAAATAGACGTACCGCCCGTCGGGCGAAACGCAGGGTTCTCCGGCATCCTGCTGGTCATTTTTCCGTTTGGTCAACTGCAAACCGGCGGTTGCGCCCCCGGCATGATAGAGCCAGAGTTCACCCGCCCCCAATGAACGGCGACTCGTAAAGTGCTTGCGGGCCACGAGATACTGGCCGTCGGGCGTCCAGACGGCGTTGTTCAGCAATCGAAAGTCTTCGTTCGTGATCTGGCGCAACCCGGAGCCGTCGCGGTTCATCGTCCAGATGTTATCGCCCCCGGCGCGGTCGCTGGTGAACGAAATCCGTTGGCCGTCGGGGCTGTAGCGGGGTTGAACTTCCAGGGGCAAACCGCCGGACAGAAGCTTCGCGGTGCCGCCGGTGATGGGTAGCGTGTAAAGATCGCCCAGAAGATCGAACACGATTTCGCGGCCGTCCGGACTCACGTCGAGGTTCATCCAAGTGCCTTCGGTGGTCGTTAGGCTGACTTCTTTGGCGGGTCCTCTGGGTGTGGCAACGTCCCAGGTGTCTTTGGGTTTTTGGGCAAATGAAAGGATAGAAGCCAGCAAGGCAACGGCTACGGTGTACAGTTTCTTCATGTTGGGCGTGTAAGGCTCCGAAAGATACTGAATGAGTCGCAAAGACGACGACCGAAACCGCCAAATCTTGCCGTATGACTATTGAAAGTATAAATTTGAAAATTTTACCAATTGTTGTATTATTCGGTGATGTAGCGTGACGATAGAATAAACCTTTGTTAAGAAATAAATTCTGTAAAACTCTTTTGATCAGAATATTGTAGTATTGTGTAGAAGATTAGTAGTGAACTGAAAATGTATCGTTAAAGTCTTGTAATTGTACTAAATTAATTGTTGATTCACACACCCTACGCATTTACACCATGAAAAACATAGAAAAACAACTGGCTGATTTACAGCTTCAAATTGAACACCTGAACAAAAAAGTTACCGTATTGCTGGAACATACACCCGCGAGCGAAGGCTTTTTAAGCCGGTCGCTGGTGCACAAGCAGCAACACAAAGCCAATCCGGGAGACCGCTTATTTAATCCGTCCAAAGGCATCAACCGGTTTCGCTCTTTGCAGAATAACGGTTAAAAACCGGATCGGATTCGGCGGTATGAAATTGATAATCAGGTCGACATCCGCTTTATTTGTAGCTTTCAATGGGCCACTCCAGATGCCCTCCCTGGGTCTGTTTTCCAACATACGCCGTACGGCAGTCTACCGCCGGGCGACCCGGTTTTTTTTGAGACATCGTCTTCCCATTCGCTTTTTGAACCGCCGGTACCACATTACCCGGTTTTTTGGTTCGAACGACCCCGTAGTCGGGTCCACCGGCAGCCAGAATGGCCAGGCCAATCACGAGCCCCAACGCGGAGGGGACTAAGTTTACATTCAGATTCATCAGGTGTGTTGTTACGTTTACTGCCGCAAGGTAAAACGGAACCCGCCTACGGTGGAAAATAATTTGGTTAAGTGGAAAAAACGGTGCCTTGAGTGGAGGATTCTTTTCCGGAAACGCGAACTGGTACTGACAATACCGGCACCTTCGTCGTAAAATGAATAGTAAAAATCGGTGCGTCGTCGCTTATGGTTACAGATATACCCCCAACCCCCTAAAGGGGGCTGCAAAATGACGAACATTTGGCCCCCTTTAGGGGGTTGGGGGCTGTAGGTTTCTACTAAAAAAGCCTCTTCAAACCTTGCTAACTATGGCACCGGAAAAAAAATCAGTGGTCTCCCGGAGAAAATTTCTCGACCTGACCACCAAAGGAGCCCTCGCAACAACCGCGCTCGTCAGCGGTTTTCCAACCATCGTACCGGCCTCGGTATTTGGTAAAAATGCCCCCAGCAACCGCATCAACGTCGGCGCGATTGGCGTTGGCCGCATTTCGCGGACGCACGACATGCCGGGTGTCTGGCAATATGACAACGCCCTGATCATGGCCGTTTGCGACGTAGACAGCAAGCGGGTCGAAGAAGGGAAACAACTCGTCAATGGCGTCTATGCCAAGAAAACCGGTAAATCGTACGATGGTGTGCGGGGTTATGGCGACTACCGCGAGTTGCTGGCCAATAAGGACATCGATGCGGTTTTGATCAGTACGCCCGATCACTGGCACGCGCCGATGGTGGTTCACGCCGTTAATGCCGGGAAAGATGTCTACATGCAAAAACCGGCGTCGCTGACCATTTCGGAAGGCCGGTTGATGGCCGATGCGGTCAAACGGACGGGGCGGATTATGCAGGTGGGAAGCCAGCAGCGGTCGTCGCACCAGTTCCGGTTTGCGGCCGAACTCGTTCGCAACGGGCGGATTGGTCAACTGAAAACCGTCTCCGTCGGCTTGCCCGGCGACCCTTCCGGCGATGAAGAACCGGAAATGCCGATCCCGAAAAACCTCAATTACGACATGTGGCTCGGCACAACGCCCGAGGTGTATTATACCGAAAAACGGGTGCATCCGCAGAAAGATTACGACCGTCCGGGCTGGTTGCGCTGCGAACAGTTCGGCGCGGGTATGATCACCGGCTGGGGCTCGCACCACATCGACTGTTCCCACTGGGCGATGAATACTGAATATACCGGGCCGGTAGAAATCTGGGGGAAAGCCGATTTTCCGAAGAAAGGGCTGTGGGATGTACACGGTATTTTCCGCACCGAAGCCTTGTACGAAAACGGCGTCCGGATGGTGGTCAGCAACGAGTTGCCCAACGGAATCAAGTTTGAAGGCACCGACGGCTGGATTTTTGTGTCACGGGGCGACTCCTCCGTTACCGCCAGCGATCCCATTGCCAAACAGAAAGCCGCCAAAGCCCTGGATGCCAGCGATCCGAAGATTCTGGAGTCGGTGATCGGCCCGAATGAGATTCATTTGCCGGTTAGCAAAGAACACCACGGCAACTGGCTGGAAAGTATCGTCAGCCGCAAGGAGCCCATTGCCCCCGCCGAGGTGGGTCACCGGTCGTGTTCGGCCTGTCTGCTTCACCACGCGGCCATGAAACTGGATCGGAAACTGTATTGGGACCCGAAAAAAGAGCAGTTTAAGAACGATGCGGAGGCCAATAAACTCTTGTCCCGTACGCAGCGGTCGCCCTATGCCATTCAGGTTGTTGCCTCCACCAAATCAAAATAATCAGTGCGTTTAACCGAAATACTTCGAATGAAAGTAGCCCCCGTTGCCGGCAGTCTGTTGATGGCTGCCTTACTCACCGCTTGTCAGTCTGATCAAAAAAAGGATGACATGATTCATCTCATTACCCTCGATCCCGGTCATTTTCATGCGGCCCTGGTGCAGAAAACCATGTTTGATGGCGTCGATTCGACGGTGCATGTCTATGCCCCGGATGGCCCGGATGTGCAGCTTCATCTGGATAAAATAAAGGGTTACAACGCCCGTCCGGAAGACCCCACGAACTGGCATGAAGACGTCTACCTGGGTACGGATTTTCTCGATAAAATGCTAACCGACAAAGCCGGAAATGTGGTGGTCATGGCGGGCAATAACCGCCTGAAAACCGACTACATCCAGAAAACTGTGGGGGCCGGATTCAACGTTCTGGCCGACAAACCGATGGTGATCAGCGCGGCCAACTTCGACCAGTTGAAAGAGGCATTTGCGACCGCCGAAAAGAACAAGGTGCTGTTGTATGACATCATGACCGAACGCTACGAGATCAGCACGATGCTGCAACGGGCCTTCTCACAGCAGGCCGATTTGTTCGGAACGCTGGAAAAAGGAACACCCGAAAATCCGGCGGTTACCAAGGAAAGTGTTCACCATTTTTACAAAAACGTCTCCGGCAGCATCCTGACCCGGCCGTCCTGGTTTATGGATGTGGCCCAGCAGGGCGAAGGCATCGTGGACGTAACCACCCACCTCGTCGATCTGGTGCAGTGGGAATGTTTCCCGGAACAAACGATTGATTACCAAAAGGATATCAGCCTGACGTCGGCCCGTCGCTGGACGACCGACATGACGCTGAGTCAGTTCAAAGCCATCACCAAGCAGGACGCTTTTCCGGACTATCTCAAGAAAGATGTAGTGAAAGACAGCGTGTTGAAGGTGTATAGCAATGGCGAAATCAACTACCAGCTTCGCGGGGTTCACGCCAAGGTATCGGTGATCTGGAAATACAAAGCACCGGAAGGCACGGGCGATACCCACTATTCGATCATGCGGGGAACGAAAGCCAATCTGATCATTCGTCAGGGGGCCGAGCAGCAATACAAACCGACGCTCTACATCGAAGCGGTTGACAAAAACACGGATCTGGAAGCTGCGCTGAAAACGGTTTTGCCGAATATCCAGAAAGAATTCCCGGGCGTCGAGGTGAAGAAAATTGCCAAAGGCTATGAAGTGGTCATCCCGGAAAAATACAAGGAAGGACACGAAGCCCACTTTGGCCGCGTGGCACAGAAATACCTCGATTACCTGAAAGCTGGTGCCTTGCCCGCCTGGGAAGTGCCGAACATGATTTCGAAGTACTACACGACCACGCAGGCACTTGAACTGGCCAAGAAATCCAAAAGTGAACTCGCGACAAAGTGAAACGACCATGAACAAATCACAAGCCAACCGGCGACGGTTTATCAAAGAATCCGTTACCACCGCGGCCGGGCTCGCCGGTCTGACGGCCCTTCCCAAAGAACTTCTGGCCGCTCCCGGAATCCCGTATTCGGTTCCCGTGGTGGGCAGCAGCCGTCCGAAAGGCGCGGCCCGCATCCGGTTTTCGGCCATTGGTCTGAATCACGGCCATATTTACGGGCAGGTCGAAGCCGTCATTCGCGGGGGCGGGCAGCTTGTTTCGTTTTACGCCAAAGAACCGGATCTGGCGGCTGCCTTCACGAAGCGCTACCCTGATGCCAAACTCGCCAAAAGCGAAAAGGAAATTCTGGACGACAGCTCGATTCAACTGGTGGTGAGTGCCGGCATTCCCGACGAACGCGCCCCGCTCGGCATTCGGGTGATGAAGGCGGGCAAGGATTACATGGCCGACAAACCCGGCATCACGACGCTCGAACAACTGGCCGAGGTTCGCAAGGTTCAGCAGGCCACCAAACGGATTTACTCGATCATGTACAGCGAGCGGTTTGAGAACAAGGCGACGGTGAAGGCGGGGGAACTGGTGAAAGCCGGAGCGATCGGCAAAGTCATTCAGACCATCGGTTTGGGTCCCCACCGCATGAATGCCAAAACGCGCCCCGAGTGGTTTTTCGACAAGCAGCGGTTTGGTGGGATCATTTGCGACATTGCCTCTCACCAGTTCGACCAGTTTCTGTTTTTCACGGGTTCCACCCAGGCTGAAGTCGTTGCGTCACAGGTTGGCAATACGAACCATCCGCAATACCCGAAATTTGAAGATTTTGGTGATGCGATGGTGCGCGGCAACGGCGGAACCGGCTACATCCGCGTCGACTGGTTCACGCCCGACGGCCTGAAATCCTGGGGAGACGGGCGGCTGACCATTCTCGGCACCGACGGTTTTATCGAACTGCGGAAGAACGTCGACATTGCCGGACGCGACGGCGGCAACCACCTGATTCTGGTCGATAATAAGGAAACGAAGTACATCGACTGCAGCAAGGAAACGACGCCTTACGGCACCCAGCTTATCGACGATATTCTGAACCGGACCGAAACCGCCATGACCCAGGCGCATTGTTTCCTGGCGACGGAACTGGCGTTGAAAGCCCAGAAACAGGCCCAGCAGGTCAAACTAAAAGTTTAATTTTTTATCGAACTATTCATGAATCGATTGGCTACGGGAATGCGCTTTGGTTTGTTTTTGCTGCTGCTGACTTCGTCCATTGGCTGGAGTCAAAACGACAAGGTGAACTGGAAGAAAGTCAAGGTGTTGGTGTATACCAAAAACGGGAAAGGATACGTCCACGACAACATTCCGTTTGCCGCAAAGAGTATTCAGAAGCTGGGCGAAGAACACGGTTTTAAGGTGGACGTCACGGATCAGCCGTCGGTTTTTACGGAAGACAACCTGAAACAATACACGCTCCTGGTTTTTCCCAGCACCAACAACGATGTCTTCGACACCGACGCCCAGCGGCTTTCGTTCCGGCGGTACATCGAAGCCGGGGGCGGTTTTGTGGGTGTGCATTCGGTGACGGGGACCGAGCGGAACTGGACCTGGTTCAAGCGCATGATTGGCGGCACCTTCGCCTGGCATCCCAAATTTCAGAAGTTCAAAACCGTCGTGATCGACACCAAACATCCGTCGATGCAGGGCATTCCGAAAGTCTGGGAGAAGGAAGATGAATTCTATTTTACCAAGGAAATGTCACCGGGACCCACCGTGGTGATGGCCCACGACCTGACCTCCCTCAACGGCGAGGAACCCGAAAAAGTAAAGATGTTCGGCGGTTCTTTTACGAACCTGTATCCGGCTGCCTGGTACTACCATTTCGACGGCGGTTACACCTGGTGTACGACACTCGGCCACGACAAAAAGGATTATTCGGAACCGCTGTTCATGAAACACATTTTTCAGGGCATTCAGTACGTAGCCAGTCAGGTGAAGAAAATCGATTTCGGTAAAGCCTATGCCGATTCGCGGGACACGCCGATCCGGGATAATTAAAACCGGTCAGTTCTCCAGCAGTTTCACAATGTCCTCATAAATGGCATCGGCTGTGCTGGGGCGTTTGGCATTCAGGTCGGCCATCTGGCCTTTTTTGTCGATCAGGATGTAACGCGGAATGCTCTGAACCCCAAAGTATTGTACAATTCGCGAGCGCCAGCCGCCCCTCGACCAGCCTTGGTCGCCGGGTAGCTGGTGTTTTTGTAAGGCCGTCTTCCAATTCGATTCCGAATCGTCAATGGAGATGTAGAGGAACGCGACTTTTTCCAACTGCTTCTTTGTCAGGCGCTCATAGAGTTTTTTGGAGTGCGGCACCTCGCCGATGCACGGTCCGCACCAACTCGCCCAGATGTCCAGATACACCACCTTGCCCTTAAAATCGTCCAGCGTGACGGGTTCGCCGTTCTGGTTCAGAAACGAAAATACATTCGGATCGACCGGTTTTTTCTTCGCAGCGGCTGCGGCCGGTTTGGGTTCGTCTTTCCGGCTCATCACGTCTCCACAGCGTGTTTTTACCAGTTCCGTATAGGCCGTTGCGTTTGGAGTGGCTGTGAGGGCCGCAAACACTTCGCGCACCGAAGAAGGTGTTGCTTTTTCACAATTATCAAGCAACAGCCGGGCCAGGGAATATTGGTACGGTTTTCCGGTCAGGTGCTGGCGGGCATAACCGGCTTTTTCCGGAAGCATTTTGTGCATATCATCCGGCGTATATTTGGCAAAATTCCGGGACTTTGAATTGAAATACGTCACGTAATAAAACAGAAAATTTCGATAGGGTTCGGCAATCATTGCTGTTTCATCGTTCGTTTTCGACTCATCAAAACCTTCCAGCATGACGGCGGGCAGCGATGGCACAGTTTGCTGCGTAGCCTGCGCGTTGGTCCGGACGATGGGCCAGGCCATGAGCAGATGCCAGTAATTCCAGCGGATGCAGTTCTCGATGTATTTTTTGAATGGTTCGGAAAACTGGCTCATCTGCGGATGCGATTGATAGAACACCAGTTGTGCTTTTCGGGCCGAAAACAGCGCCATTTCCCAGCCGTCGACACCAGTTGTCTGCGCTTTGGTATATTGCGTCGGGGCATCGAAGTCGGTTTTGAATTTCTCATTAAATTCTTTCAGAAAACCCAGTTCGGAGCTTGCGGAAAAGACGGTTTCGGGCCTGGGTCCCTGATACATATCCTGCGAGAACCCGTCTGGTAAAAAGCGGGCGATGAAGAGAAAGAGGAGGAAGATTTTTTTCATGATACTTTATTGATTTTACAAGCAAATATTAGTCCAAACCAGCGTTAAAACGCCGGAGTTGGGTTCTTATTGGTAGAAATATTGATAAATCATACCGGAAACCGTCGCCAGGGACTCGACCACGGCGGCATCACTTTTGATTTCTTTGGAGAACAGCACCAGAACGTACTGTCGGCCATCGGGTAGAAAAACGATGCCTGAATCATGCCGAACGGTGGCAAAGGAGCCGGTTTTATGCGCCACTTTGACGGTTTTTGGTAATTTTGCGGGGATGACGGAGTTAAACCGCTGATCGAGCAGAATCCGGATCATGTCTTGCGAGGCTTCCGGGCTCACGGCTTTTCCGGTGGCAATTTTTTCGAACAGGAGCATTAAATCGTAAGCCGTAGTCGTATTGTTCAGCCCTTTCTGGAACGCTTTGGTGTCTTCCACGCCCCGCCGAACCTGCATGTCCCGGATACCCATGTCGCGCATAGTTTGCGTGACTTTTTTGGCGTCGACCAGGTCGATGATCAGGTTGGTGGCCAGGTTGCTGCTCAGGATAATCATGTCGTACATGACCGCCGAAAGGGGGAGCTTCGTGCCGACTTTGGTATAAATCAGCGTGTCGCTGTCGTCGGTCGCTTTCAGGCTGTACGGACTGCCATCGACGATGCTTTTGAATTCGTTTTTGATCAGAATGGAGTCGGACAGAGAAAACCGCTTTTGGGCGGCTTGTTTGTAGACCTCGATCATCACCGGCGTTTTCATGGTGCTGGCGGCATGAAATTCTTCCCGTTCGTGAATCAAAAGCTCTTGTCCGGTGGTTAAATCCTTGAACGCGACGGCGTATCGGCCCGGCTCTTTAGCCAACTGGGTTTCAATTTGCTGCCGGAATTGTTCCAGCGTAGGTTTCGATTGCCCGAATGAGAAAAGGGAGATGAGTGAAAAAAAGAAAAAAGAAATAACCCGGCGAATCGCCATGTCGAATTGAAAACCCATACCTTAATTCGGTTGTAGTAGCTGGATGATTTAGCGTTCTAAAGTAAGCATTTTCTGTAACAGAAACCGTCTCGATGACCAATCTTGAAATCGTTTTAGTGTTAATGGCCATCCTGGCCGCCCTGGCATCCGTTACCCAAAAACTGAAAATTCCGTATCCCATCCTGCTGGTGATTGCCGGTCTGGTGCTGGGCTTTTTGCCCATTGTGCCGGACATTCACCTGGAGTCGGAGGTGGTTTTTCTGATTTTTCTGCCGCCGTTGTTATACGAAGCCGCCGGCAACATCTCCTGGCACGAATTCAAAGCCTACCGTCGGCCCATCGGTTTGCTGGCGGTCTGGCTGGTTTTCTTCACCACCGTGACCGTCGCCGTGGTCGCCCATTATTTTATCCCCGGTTTTAGCTGGCCGCTGGCGTTTGTGCTGGGGGCCATCACCTCCCCGCCGGATGCGGTGGCGGCCACGAGTGCCACCCGGGGGCTGGGACTTCCCAACCGGCTCATTACCATTCTGGAAGGTGAAAGTCTGGTGAACGATGCGTCGGCGCTGATTGCCTACCGGTATGCGGTGGCGGCTGTCACCAGCGGGAGTTTCATTTTCTGGCAGGCTGGTTTGCAATTTCTTGTGGTGGCCGCCGGGGGCGTCGCCATCGGACTCGCCATCGGCTACCTCTTTCGGCATATTCACAACAAGCTCGAAAACCCGACGGTGGCCACGACCATTACCTTGCTTTTGCCGTTTGTAGCGTATTTGCTGGCCGAACACCTGGGCGTTTCGGGGGTGTTGGCGGTGGTGTCGACGGGCCTGTATCTGGCCTGGAATTCCTACGAAATTTATTCGTTTCAAACCCGGATGCAGATCAACGGTTTTTGGAATATTCTGATTTTTCTGCTGAACGGTTTTGTTTTCATTCTGATCGGGTCGCAGATGCCGGTGATCCTGAAAAACATTGAAGACCATTCCGTGGGACGGCTCATCGGTTTTGGTCTGCTGATTAGTTTTGTGGCCATCGTCACCCGGATTGTCTGGATTTTTCCACTGGCCTACATCAATTCTTTGCTGGATCGGGGGAAGAAAAAGCGTATCCTGTTCAGACCGAACGAGCTGTTCATCACCTCCTGGGCCGGGATGCGCGGGGTGGTGTCGCTGGCCACGGCGCTGGCCTTGCCGTTGACCCTGAGCAATGGAAAGGCTTTTCCGATGCGGAATGAGATTCTGTTCATCTCGTTCATGGTCATTTTTGTTACGCTGGTGCTCCAGGGGCTAACGCTGCCGTTTTTTATCCGCTGGCTCAACGTGCAGGAACCGCCGGGAAAGGCCGTGCAGGAAGAAAAGAAAATCCGCCTGGCCATCACCACCAGTTCGATCACCTACATCGAAGGCGAACTGTCCATGAACCTGCACGACGAGGTGCTGAGTGAATTAAAAACCCGGTTTGAGCAACAGACCAACTACCTGAACGGGGTGTTGCGAATGGACGAAAAACCCAAAAAAGGAGCACCACCCACGGCTGCGAATTTCTTTCGGGAGTTTGTCGAGAGTGAACTCGCCGTCATCAACCACCAGCGGGATCTGATCATTCAATGGCACAAGCAAGGGACCTTCAGCGAAGAGTCCATCCGCCGGATCGAGCAGGAACTGGACATTCGCAGCCTCGGTTTGCAAACCCAGTTGCGCAGGCTGGACCCGGTTTAATGGGAAAATCTACTGGTTTTCGGTCGAAAACGAATAAGGAAATGCATCTGGTTTCGTGCCGCGTTGCTGGTTCGGCGTAGCTTTCATCGTAAAACCGACGGTTCCGCCCTGCATCAGCACCCGGTGGCTCAGCCAGTTGGCCGGATGCGGTTTTCCGTTCAGCGTCACGGCGTCGACGTAGCGGTTTGGGCCGCTGTTGGTGGGGGCGTTGATGACCAGTTTTTTGCCGTTTTCCAGGTGCAGTGTGGCTTTTTTAAACAGCGGAGCGCCCAGAACATACTGATCCGTGGCGGGGCAAACCGGGTAAAAACCGAGCGCGGAGAAAACGTACCAGGCCGAGGTCTGGCCGTTGTCTTCGTCCCCGCAATAGCCGTCGGGCGTGGGCAGATACAGTCGGTTCATGACTTCGCGCACCCAATATTGCGTTTTCCAGGGCGCCCCCGCGTAATTATACAGATAAATCATGTGCTGAATCGGCTGGTTGCCGTGGGCGTACTGACCCATGTCGGCGATCTGCATTTCCCGGATTTCGTGGATCACGCTGCCGTAGTAGCTTTCGTCGTAAACCGGGGGCAGGGTAAACACCGAATCCAGTTTGGCGACGAACTTTTGGGGGCCGCCCATCAATCCAACCAGTCCCTGCACGTCGTGGAAAACCGACCAGGTGTAGTGCCAGCTATTGCCTTCCGTAAACGCATCGCCCCATTTGAACGGATTGAACGGTTTCTGAAACGACCCGTCCTCGTTTTTGCCCCGCATCAAACCCGTCGCCGGATCGAAGAGATTGCGGTAATGCTGGCTGCGTTTGGCAAACCGGTCGATTTCGGCCTGCGGGCGTTTCAGAGCCTTCGCCAGTTGATAGATCGTAAAATCGGCATAGGCGTATTCCAGCGTTCGGGCGGCATTTTCGTTGATTTTAACATCATACGGCACATACCCCAGTTTGTTGTAATACGAAACACCCCGGCGACCGACGGCATCCAGCGGGCCTTCGTTTTCGGAATTTTTCAAAACCGCTTCGTAGAGGGCATTGATGTCGTACCCGCGCAAGCCTTTCAAATAGGCATCGGCCACAATCGATGCTGAGTTCGATCCGATCATCGTGTTCCGCAAACCGGGACTGGCCCACTCGGGAAGCCAGCCGCCTTCCTTGTACGCATTCGCCAGCCCTTCCTGCATCTGTGCGTTGAGCGACGGATACATCAGGTTCAGAAACGGAAACATCGACCGGAACGTGTCCCAGAAACCGGTATCCGTAAACAGATAACCCGGCAAAACCTGGCCGTTGTAGGGGCTGTAATGCACCACTTTTTTACTGGCGTCGATTTCGTAAAACTTCCGGGGAAACAGCAGCGAGCGGTACAGGCAGGAATAAAACGTGCGGGTTTGGTCGACCGAACCACCTTCCACGGCAATCCGGCCCAGCTCTTTGTTCCAGGCAGCTTTGGCTTTCTGCTTGACAGTTTCAAAACCGTCTGAGCCGATTTCTTTCAGGTTCAGTTCCGCCTGTTCGGGGCTGATGAACGACGACGCGACGCGCACGTTGACCGTTTCGCCCTTCCGGGTTTTGAAACCAACGACGGCTCCGACGTGGTCGGCCTGAAATTCGAGGGCCTGCTGGTCGGCTTTTTTGTCGTGAAAAACCGTCCGAAAGGTGAAGGGTTTGTCGAAAATCAGGACGAAATAGTTCTTGAAATTGGCCGGAACACCCCCGCTGTTTTTGGTTGTATAACCGATAATTTTATTCTCTCCGGGAATGATTTTGATGAACGAGCCTTTGTCCAGCGCGTCGATCACGACGGAAGCACTGTCGGTTTGCGGGAAGGTAAACCGAAACCGGGCGGCCCGTTCAGTGGGCGCGATTTCGGTCGTAATGTTGTGATCGGCGAGGTACACCCGGTAATAATACGGTTTGGCCACCTCGGATTTGTGCGAATACCAGCTCGCCCGTTCGTTTTCGTCAAAGCGGACTTTTCCCGTCACCGGCATGATGGTAAACTGGCCGTAGTCGTTCATCCAGGGCGAGGGCTGGTGCGTCTGTTTGAAACCCCGGATTCGGTCGGCTGCGTAGGTATACGCCCAGCCGTCGCCCATTCGGCCGGTTTGCGGCATCCAGAAATTCATGCCCCAGGGCAGCGCGATGGCGGGGTACGTATTGCCGTTCGACAGGCTCGGTTTGGAATCCGTTCCCATCAACACATTGACCAGTTCTACCGGATCGGAAACGGGTTTGGCGGTTTGGGCCGTGGCGGTCTGGAACAGAACAAGGCAGAATACGAGGGAGAAAAGAGCGGTACGCATCCGGTTTGGTTTTACGGGGATTCGGTGAATTCGCGCGCAAAGGTAAAGCAGAATGGCCGGGAATGAATGCAGAATTTTACTTCGCCGTCGCTTTGACCGGATCGCCCTTGGCATCCGTCGTGGTCGACTGGGACGAAAACCGGATGGCAATGGCTTTCAAACTTCCCGAATCGAGAATAATCCCGCCATCCTGCCAGGGCGCGTTCAGGACATCGTTCGGCGAATAAAAACCCTGATTCTGGTGGACGTAGTGGATTTCATAGAAGCCGTTCGGCAGTTTGAAGGGGTTCGTAGACGAGCCAGGTTGCCAGTGGGCACCCCAGACGTAAATCCGGGTGGGTGATTTTTTGGAAACGCTGACCAGACCGCCCAGGTAAGCCTTTCGATCGACCTTGAAATCCGCGTACGAATCGCCCGTGCGCAGATAATCAAGTGCTCCAGAGAAGCTGGTTTTATCCAGTTTATAAAAACCCTCTTTTGCCGAGCTAAACCGCTGGAAGCCCGGAATTTTCCGAACCCGTTCGTTCTCCGCCATTGCTAAAACAGGCGTATCCGACGACTTGCCGTACGACGTATTCGGCTGATTGCCAATGCGTACCTGATAATAGTCTCCATTGGCAGCGATGAGCAAAAACAGGTTGTTACTGACCATCCGGGTTTCCCGAACCTCGCCCACCAGCACCCCGTAATCGCCCGGAATTCCGCGCTGGACGACCGTCGGCTGGGGTTCCTGTTTCACGTCGGCATTGGCGGTGTTGTCGATGGGCGAGACAGCCGCCGGTTCGGGATCAGGCGATGAGGTTGCGGGCCGTTCGTCCGTGGCCGGTTTGGTTTGCGTGGGATAGGGTGTGGATTTCGATGGACTTTTGGTGCGAACCGGCGGGGCTTTCTTTTTCGGAACGGATTTCTTCCGCGGGTTCGTAATTGTTGAAACAGGTGACGTTCGTGTAGCCTCAGGGATGTCACTTGGATAATTTCTAAAATACAAGTTAATCCGGGAGGCATCAATTCGGGCCAGTGAGTCTAGTTTTTGTTCCGAAAGATTCAGTCGGGGTAGCCGTACCCTAAGGACATTTTCTTTGCCAGTGTTTGGCAAATATAAATTGATCCAATTGAATTGAGCAGCCTTTCTGGCCCGAGTGATTTCTCGTTCGAACTGGTCTTTTATTTTCTCGTAATCCGTTGCTGTTTTAATCAGATTAGCTTCGTGTTTTTCAAGTATTTCCACTTGTTTTCGGACTGAATCAATCGGGATATCTCGATTTAATAGTTTGATGTATTGAATTATATGGGTATACTGTGGTATAAAACCGCTGGTTGAATACCAGGACACTGGAGACAAAATTTCATTCACTTCTCCTAAGGGGCTGAGCCAAAGAGACGTATTTGGTGTGGACTTGAGCCAGGATAAGGAATCGACGGCTATCGCGCGATCATACCGCAAAGCGTGTAAATTATAGGTAGCCTCGAATGTGTTTCGTTGACGGAGTGAATGTATTAATAAAGTAAGCTGTAAGCGGTACAATTTAGTATTAAGCTGATACGCTAGTTCATCACGTTTTTCAAGTAAATTATCTCGATTCCTGATTTCGCTTTGATTATATAAATTAGGTCGAATTCCTGCGGAACTGTAAAATTTTGCGACGCTACCCCTATGTTCATTTATCTCTTTTTCCAGATTTAAAATGTAGTCCATGATCGGAATACTGCGATTGGTGGGCGTAACTACAACTAATCCAAAAAGTTCGCATACATCACGTAAGTCGGATAAGATGGCTTGATCGCGAAACTTATCCTGAGAAACCAAAACTGCCAGATTGTTATACATCACGGCACTATCGGCCCGAAGCGAATCGGACGCGGTGTAGAAAAACTGTTTCAAACCCGCCTGGGGTGTGCCGCTGGTTTTGGGGAAAATGAAATACCCGGCGGCTAATCCGAAAACCGCCAGGATCGCCAGCGTCAGGCCATAGGCCACGACTTTCCGGCGTTCGTGAGCGGTCACCTGTCGGTCGACGGCCGGGCTGGTGATGAGTCCGGCTTTCTGAAACGGAGCCAGTTTTCGCAAGGCTTCCGCTCGGTGTTTCTCATCGGTGAGCATCACCTCGTAGGTGTGCCGTTCCCGTTCTTCTTCGGCCAGGCTACCCGGACTGGTCCTGACTGATTTGAGCAACTGCAGGACATCCTGGTGAATGGCCGTTTTCAAGGCAATTGGCAGTTCGTCAAAGCGGGCGAGCAGCTCCTGCCGCAGCGGTTCCGGGATGCTGCTTTGCTGCAACCACGGCAAGGCGGTTATTTTCAGGAGATTCGTAGTGGTGACAAAGGCATCGGTTCCGGCGTAGTGTTCAATGGTTTTGCCGATTGCCAGCGTCATTTCCCAGGTTGGCGTCGGGTAAACGGCGGTGGCGTAGGCCCACTGTTTCAGTCGGCTGGTTTCTTCCTCGGTCGGTTTTTCGGTGTCAAACGGATTTTCGAGAAACTGGTCGATTTCAACGATGGTCAGTTTGCTGGCCGGTTTCCCGAAAAAGCCCCGGTCAGCGGCCGCAGCGGTGTTGACCTGCAACTGGCGACGCAGTTCCTGAAACGTCGGATGCTCCCCCGCCTGAAAATACGTCCGGAGCAGCAACTGCCCGTCGGGCGTGGCCGGTAGTACGATGAAAAACCGGGCGAGAATGGCTTCGATGGACGTCCAGTTTTCGGGATACACCGGCGTCAGAATGGCCCGTTTTTCCCAGCCATCGAACCCGTTCGTAACCCAGGGTGTCACGGTTCCCCGGTCGTAGTCGATCAGGCGAATGCCTTCCGTTATCAGCACCAGGTACGAATGGCGGTGAAGCCGGTAAAGATCGCTAAGGGCAATCCCCTTTGGGTATTTTTCGCTCCGGCAGATCCGCGGGTCACTGTTGAAAAAAAACGTTTCCAGCTCAACCTCGCTTTCGGTCAGCACCGACCCCAGATAAGCATACAGCCGGGCCTGCTGGTGGAACGTCGAGCGCTGATCGATCAGCACCAGATACCGGGGGCGCAGTTTGATTTGCTGGTAATAAATCGAGGGATAACCGCCCCGACTGGCCGTGGCCCGTATGGTGCGCGAAACATCCATCATCCGCCTTTGGCCTTCATCTCGCTGGTTCAATTGACGCGCCCAGACGTCCATCGACTCGGCGACTGTGATCGTTTTCTCCTGATCCGGAAAGGTCAGGAAGTAGGGCGGGCCGTCGCCCGGAATGCGTTTTCGGTTCGGAAAAAAATACCGAAAGAGGACCGCGGCTACTGCGCCCGTGGCCAGCAAAACCGCCAGCAGGAGATACCCGGTCTGTCGCGTGTACATGGTGATTCGTGTGGGATTCGCCTGAATGAGCGGAAAAGAGGGGTACGAAGACGGCCTGACAATGGGACTTGGCTCGATGCTTCTGGTGGTGTCGGCAACCAGCGGCTGGGTCGAGTCGGGTGGTGAATGTGAAGGGTCTTTTTCAGGGATGACAATTTGCTGGGAGTGATAAACCGCCAGGCCGATGAGAATCAGGATAATAACGGACAGGAATGCCACCCAGATCAGTCGGTTGGGCTTCGGCGGTTTTCGCGAATCCGCTGGTTTCTCGGCAGTTTCGGCCTCTTTCACTGCCTGATCGGAGAACCGGACGACCTGATCAAAGATCGCTCCGAACTTTTCCTGCTCAAGGTCCGACCGCACCACCACCGGGCCGAGCAATTCCTTCAATTCCCGGCGTTGCCCGGCGGTGGTCAGTCCGTCCGGAAACCAGGTGTCGGCAATTCGAAAACAGCGGTCGTAGACCTCCGGCGTCACCACAAAGCCTTCCAGCCGAAGTTGCTCGAGTAACTCACCCAGGGGAAGCGGTCGATGGGAAGAAACGGGCGTCATGGCCGTCGGGAAAAACCGTTACAGGGTTTTGAGGAGTGCAAAATCGTCGGCGTGTTTGGCCAGAATGCTGTAGCTCGCCAGCCGTTTGGGTTCATCCACCTCCTGCAGCGGGCGGGGGTGGAGAATGTCGTCACGCAGGAAATACATCCAGCTAATGAGCTCGGCAGTGGCCGGTTTTTTCTTCAGATTGGCATTTTTTACGGTCACGAAATAGGCAATGTAGTCTGCAATCGTCTGTTCAACAGCGTGCCGTTTCGATGCGGTTTCGGTTCGATCCAATTCTTTGTTAAAGATTTGATTCAGAACGATCTCCATGAGCTGATCTTCCTTCGGAAACTCAATGTGGTAAAAGATGCACCGGCGCAGAAAGGCATCGGGCAGGTTTTTTTCCGAATTGCTGGTCAGAATCACGAAGATGTTTTTAGACCCGATTTCGTATTCTGCGTTGCCGTCTTCCCGAACCTGAAACCGGAAACGATCCAGTTCATTCAGCAGGTCGTTCGTAAAATCGCGGGGGGCTTTGTCTACTTCGTCGATCAGCACCACCGAGCTGCGGGGTTTGGAAGCATCTACGTCGTTCATGGGCAGATACGGGCATTTATCGAGCATCACCGGATTGCTCAGCACAATGGCCTGCCCGAGCGCCTGGAGCCGGATGTGCCGGGCCACCTCGGGAACGGGCGGTTTTTCAGGAATCGACAAAACCGTTCCGGCAGCGGCTCCGTTGGCGGAAACCTCCGGTTTTTCCGGTTCAAAATGGGTCGCGTGGAAATGGCCAAGGGCGTCGTACAGGTAAAACAAATCTGTGGATGTCGATACGGTTTTGGTGTTGAAAACCAGCGGTTTGCTCAGGTACTCGTTCGGGTATCGGGCGTGCAGATCGGCGGCTAGTTTTTCGGCCAGCCGGGTTTTTCCGGTTCCCGGTTCCCCGGTCAGTAGCAATGGTTGCTTGAGCAGAATCGCCACCCGAACGGCGTTGTAGAGGGCCGAGTCGAGGATGTAATCCGAAGGGTTTTTCGCCATCCGTGGAACATTCAGTTCCGTTTGCTCGTCAAATTCAAATTTTTCGACCAGGGCCATCTTTCAGGGAGTTTGAGGGGTATTGAAGCGTTCGATCAGCGTCAGGAGTTTGTCTTCCAGCGCCGGGACGTCTATTTTTCCGGGATGATCCGGCTGAAAAATACTGGTAATCACGCGTTCTTTGTCCGCATCCGGCGCGTGCCGGAGGTAGTTCCGGAACCATTCTTCGAGGTATTTCCGCTGATCGGGAACAGCCAGCAGTTCGTCATCCTGATTCAGAATAATGAGCGGACTCCGGGCGGGGTCGTCGGGATCGACCAGGCCGGAGTTTCGGAACGGTTTCAGGATTTTTTTGATGGAATGACCCGGCATAAAAGCTGAAAACCAGCTTTGTTTCGGCGTAAAAATAATGTTCCAGAAAAAGAGCAGATACGGATGGGCGGGCGAATTCGCCCCGGTTTCGGGTGGGCGAAATTCCGTCATGAACTGCCGGATCGACGCCAGCACTTTTTCATTCAGATCGTCGGCATTGATCTGGAGGGCGACAATCGTATACTGGCTGTTTTTGATCGCCGGAATGCCCAGAAACTCATCAAACGACAGGCTGGTGCTGTCGTCCTGGCCTTTGACGATTTTATAAAGTTCGCGCCGGATCTTGAGGGGCGTGTCGTAGGCCCGGTTGAGTTTGACGAGCATGTCGTCGGCGTCGCGTCGGCGGTCGTTGGGATCGAACGGGTAATTATAAATCCGGTTGGGGTTTTTCGTGATTTTCTCGTAGACCAGCTTTCGCGCCAGGCCCAGCGGAGACTGGTAATCTTCGCCCACGATCAGGTAATGCTGCACCGGTCGGTACAACACGTCGAGTCCCTGGCTGAGGTTGAAGCTGGGATCGAACACGTTGCGGTATTGATCCCGGTCACACAAAAACGCCTTCTGCCGGTCGATCAGGGGGACTTTTTCAGACGGTTTTTGTTTGGATACCAGCGTCCATTTCAACACCTCGGGCTGGTTGTAATACAGCCCCCAGGCACAGGGCACCTCGGGGTTTTCGGTCGGGAAACCGCCCCGCGTAAATAAGGTAGATTTTTTTTCGGACAGCAGGGGGGATTTTGAAACGGCTTCGTCAAATGCCTGCTGGAGGGTTTTGTGCGGGCGGGTAAAGGAATAATAAAAGTTTTTAGCCAGTTCGCTGGCCTGACCGTCGGGCACGGCGGTCGATGTGGCGATGATGGCTTCCACGCCGTGGGCGAGGAGCGTATCGACGTACCCGTAGGTGGAGCAGCCGTTCAAAAAAATCAATTTCGGTTTCTTTCCACTCAATAATTTAACGAGCTGGTTCTGGTTGTAAATGCCATCGGACAGCACAAAGTGGGTTTGACTGGCGTGACCACAATAATGAAAAATGGTTAGTTCCTGACCGATTTTTACCAGGGCCCGATGAATACTGTCCGCATCGGTTTTGGTGGAGGGCGTCGGATAGACAATGTCCTGGTTTATTTCCAGATCATACAGCAGTTCGTCGATGTATTTGATTTCGTCGTCAACCGCATTTAAATACTGAAGATCGTTCAGAGTAGACGGGTTGGCGCTGGCGATAAAAATAACGGGCTTGCTCATAGACCTTCCAAATCCGGTAGACGGCGTGACACCGACTTTGGAAAGTAAGATACTTAAAACCTGAGCAGCCAGGGCAGGGTTATTATTTAACGGCAGGGAGCGTCTGTCAACCCGGCAGGTTGAGGTGCCGCAGGATGACTTGCATCAGGCTGGTGGGGTTATAGGGTTTGACCAGAATTTCGTTCAGACCGGCTACCTGGGCGCGGTTGCCGACTTCCTGTGCCAAACTGGCCGTAACGGCAATGATGGGCAGCGTTTCGTTTCGTTCCCGGATGATGCGGGTCGCTTCATACCCATCCATGACCGGCATTTGCAAATCCATCAACACCAGCCGGTGTTTGGCCGAATCCAGTTTATCGACTGCTTCCTGCCCGTTGCCGGCCACGTCGACCGATGCACCGAGCCGCTCCAGCACGCTTTTAGCCAGAAGCACATTCATCGCATTGTCTTCTACGAGCAGGATGCAGACACCTTTCAGGGGTTTGTCGTTCGACAGGGGTTGGTGTTCGGTTTGCCTTTCGGGCGGGGTCGTCATTTTCCGGAAAGACTGCGTGAAGTAAAACCGGGATCCTTTCCCCGGTTCGCTCTGCAGATGAAGCGCCACGTTTTGCAATGCCAGAATCCGTCGGCAAATGGTCAGGCCCAGCCCCGTTCCGCCATAACTGCGCGACATCGACGAATCGGCCTGGGTAAACCGGTTGAAGACGAGTTCCTGTTTTTCGGGGGCAATGCCGATGCCGGTATCTTCGACGGCCATTGTGAGGGTCACCTCCTGCTCCGTTTGTTCCACCACGGACAGGCTCACCTGAACCTGTCCGTGAATGGTAAATTTGATGGCGTTGTGAACCAGATTTGAAATGACCTGGGCCAATCGGGTGGGATCGCCGATGACCTTGCCTTTCCAGGTGGGATCGATCGTCAGCGAAAGGGTCAGTGATTTTTCGTTTGCAGCCGACTGGTAACTGGTAATGACCTTGTGCAGGATGGTGGACGGATCCATCGGTATTTCTTCCAGGGTGGTTTTGCCGGCTTCAATCCGGTTGAAGTCCAGAATGTCATTGACGATGTGCAGCAAATTTTTGGCCGAAAACAGCATCACGTCGAGGTGTTGCTTCTGATCCGGCCGGGGTTTGTCCTGCAGCAGCAAATGCGTCATGCCGATCACGGCGTTCAGGGGCGTCCGGATTTCGTGACTCATCGTACTCAGGAATTCGCTTTTGGCCCGCAGGCCATCTTCAGCTTGTTCTTTGGCTTGTTTGAGCGTGAACGCAAACCGGAACGAGAGCACCAGCGATTGCAGAAAGAAAAAACCGATGTAACCCATGAACAGCACCAGATTTTCGGGAAAGGCGATCTGGAAATATTTAAAAATGATGATGACAAACACCCCCAGCAGCACGGCGGTACTCATCAGGGAATACTCAGCACCGGGGCGTTTTCGTTGGGCGGCTACCCAATAGACGTAAAAAGCGTATGCGATGTAGATCGGCATCAGGCTGAGGAACGGTTTGATCAATTGGGTAAAAATGATGGGCGGACACAGGACCGTAATGCCGGCGAATGCCAGACAAACCCACGCCAGTGCCGTCAAAAAGCGTTCGTTGACGTCGGCGGGGTAGAGAGATCGGGTATAAAGAATAAAAGCCGCAATGCTTAAAAAAAGCGTGAGGTATTCGAGGTGGAGTGTCAGCGACCAGTCGGCCTGGTGAAAGATGGAATGGAGGGCATACTGATCCGTACCGATGATGCGGTAGCTGTAGAGCAGGCAAAACAGGGAGAAATAGAGGATAGAAGTTTCGTGTCGCCCAAAGAGAAAGAGCCCTAAAAAAAACAGTCCACCCATGAAAAGGCAGCCTGTCAGTAGAAAATTGAGGGCCAGTTCCCGGTTTGCTTTTACCGTCAGCGTGTCGGACCGGCCCAGCAGGATGGCCTTATAGGGGCCTCCTTTGGAATGGTGAAAATTGGCAATTTGCAGCAGCAGGTGGAGCGTATCGGCCTTTTCAGGAATGTTTTTTAGCTGCGTCGACCAGTAGGGTGTTGTGGTTTCCCGCGTTGTGCCGGGGGTGCCGCTCCGGGCCAGTTCCCGGCCATTCAGGAGCAGGCGGTATGCGGTGTAGGCATCGGGGAGTTTGAGAGCCAGTGGCAGATGTTGGGGCGGCAGCACAACGGTTAGAGCGTAGGTAGCGTAGCCGTAGGAGGGGAGGGGCTGTCCTTTCCAGGTTTGGGAATTCCAGATTTCAGGAAACGGGCTGTATTCAAACGGGATTTCGGGATCGCCGGGGTTTCGCAATGCGTGCCAGTACCACTTCCAGGTTCCGTTCAACGAAACGATTTTTTGATCGAGGTTTACGCGCCGAAGATCCAGAAGCCCCTGTTTTGCGGCCGGAAGAGGGGAGTCGGTCGGCTGGGCATGGAGGGGTGAGCAGTACAGTACCAAAAAAGACAAAAAACCGCAGAGGTAATAAAAAATAGGAATACTGGTTTTGCCCGAAAAAAACCGGCTTTTCATGTGTTGGACTAACTTCCCGTTGAGTGAATGTACTTACCTGTTACCAGACAAAATATCCGATTTGTCCAGGTACAAAAACACCCTCAAATTTTAGTCCAAAAATGGTTGAAACCGGAATTGCGGATGGAAATCGTGTTTTGGTTATCAAAACCGGGGGGCGGTCGGGTCTGCTATGCCGGGCGTAACCTGACCGGAATCATCGAAAAGACAACGGGTTACGGCCCGGGGTCAGGTGCCGGCCGGAATCCGGGCGGTGTCGAACCAGAACGCCCGGATCTGGCTGATTAGTTTTGTAAGCTGCTGGTAGCCAGGCGGTTTTGTTAAGTACGTATTGGCTCCCAACTGATAGCAGCGGGTAATGTGTTCAGGCAGCGAAGAGGTTGTAAAAATAATTACCGGAATGGAGCGGAAAGCTGGATTGGAGCGCAGTTCGGTCAGGGTCGTAAATCCGTCCATCCGGGGCATGTTCAGGTCCAGGAAGATCAATGACGGCAGTTGACGGGAGGCATTGAGGTGGTCGAGCAGTTCGACACCATCACCCGCGAAGGCAACCTCACAATCCAGCCAACTGGAATCAAACACCGATTTGAACAGGAGCCGGTCATCGTCGTCGTCGTCTGTAATGATAATGCGGTATTTGCGGGTCATCGAATGGTGAACGGAATAGGAATGCCGTAGTTTTGTCAAAGATAGATAATAGATGTCAAATACAATTTTAACCCCCGACAAACTTTTGAAATCGCAGTATGCCCTTTTTTTTGTTATAAACATACGTTTTGGTAAGATTTGAGTTGATCGGGTTGAAATGGCGATTGGATGGTGTCCGCCGGGTGGGATGCCGGGTTTATGATTTATTCCGGTATCCGGCCCCGGCCGGTACCCTTCACCGGAAAAGCCATTGGGGGCGCCCGGAACGAATACGATCGGAATGGCGCGAAAAACCGGATCGGTCCCCAGGGTCAGAAATTGCACTTCACGCGGCAAATACTTTTATTTGTGGCGATTTTTTTGCATATTTGTATGATAGGTGTATCGTAAAACAAGCCTCAAACCGTCTGACAATTTCCAAGCCGGCGGTTCCACTTTTTTAATCATCGCTTCGTTCGTATTATCGGACAGAGAATTGACTTCTTATGGCAGAAGAGACAGAAGAACAGAACAACTCCACCAACATTATTCCCATCAACATTGAAGACGAAATGCGCGGTGCCTACATCGATTATTCGATGTCGGTCATTATCTCCCGCGCCTTGCCCGATGTCCGTGACGGCCTGAAGCCGGTACACCGCCGGGTGCTTTTCGGAATGGCTGAACTGGGAGTCAATTATAACAAACCTCACAAAAAATCGGCCCGGATCGTTGGGGAGGTTTTGGGTAAATATCACCCGCACGGCGATTCTTCCGTGTATGGTACGATGGTGCGGATGGCCCAGGACTGGTCATTGCGGTATCCACTCGTAGACGGTCAGGGGAACTTTGGTTCCATCGATGGTGATTTTCCGGCGGCCATGCGGTATACCGAAGCGCGGCTGAAGCGGATTGCCGAGGAATTGCTCACCGATATTTATAAGGAGACGGTCGACTTTCAGTCGAACTTCGATGACTCGCTGGAAGAGCCGACCGTTATGCCGGCCAAACTGCCGAACCTCTTGCTGAACGGTTCGTCGGGCATTGCCGTCGGGATGGCCACCAACATGGCTCCCCACAACCTGACGGAAGTAGTGAACGGGATCGTGGCCTACATCGATAACCACGAGATTACCATCGATGAGTTGATGGAACACATCACCGCGCCGGATTTTCCGACGGGGGCTACCATTTATGGTATCGAGGGGGTGCGGAACGCATTCCGGACCGGTCAGGGCCGGGTTGTGCTGCGGGCCCATGCCACCATCGAAGAAAACAAGGGCAAGACCCAGATTATCGTATCCGACGTCCCCTACATGGTCAATAAAGCCATGATGCTGGAAAAAACGGCGGAATTGATCAATGATAAAAAGATTGAAGGGATTTCGGCTTTCCGGGATGAGTCGGACCGCGATGGCTTGCGCGTGGTGTATGACCTGAAGCGGGATGCGGTTCCGAACGTCGTTCTCAACAACCTGTATAAACACACGCAGTTGCAGTCGGCTTTCAATATCAACAACGTCGCGCTGGTGAAAGGCCGCCCGGCTTTGCTGAATCTGAAAGACATGATCCGGTATTACGTGGAGCACCGCCAGGAGGTGATCACGCGCCGGACGCAGTATGAACTGCGGGAAGCCGAGAAGCGGGCGCACATTTTGGAAGGTTTGCTGATTGCGCTGGATAACCTGGATGCGGTCATCGAAATCATCCGGAGTTCGCGGGATCCGGAAGTGGCCAAAAATGGCTTGATCGACCGGTTCAAGTTATCGGAAATTCAGGCCAAAGCCATTCTGGAACTCCGTCTCCAACGCCTGACTGGTCTCGAACGCGACAAGATTGTGGCGGAATACGAAGAACTGGCCCGGCTGATTGCCGATTTGCGGAGCATTCTGGCGAGCGAAGAACGGAAACTGCAAATCATTCGCGAGGAACTGCTCGAACTCAAAGCCCGTTACGGCGATGCCCGCCGGACCGAAATCAGTATTCTGGGCGACGGGAACATCAGCGATCTGTCGCTGATTGCCGACGATGAAATGCTGATTACGATTTCGCACGAAGGCTACATCAAACGGACTCCATTGACCGAATACCGGACCCAAAGCCGGGGCGGTGTCGGTTCGCGCGCGGCCAAAACCAAGGAAGACGACTTCACGGAGCATCTGTTCATGGCGACGATGCACAACACCCTGCTGATTTTTACACAGAAAGGGCGGTTGTACTGGTTGCCGGTATATGAACTGCCGGAAGGAGCGCGGGATTCCAAGGGGCGGCCACTGGCCAATTTTATCAACATTGAGTCCGACGACCAGGTGCGGGCGGTGATCAATGTGAAGGATTTGAAAAACGCCGATTACATCAACAACAATTACCTGGTGATGTGTACGGAGCAGGGAACGATCAAGAAAACCCTGCTGGAAGCTTACTCGCGTCCGCGCCAGAACGGAATCATTGCCATTACGATCAACGAAGAGGAGGGAGACCGCCTACTGAACGTCTGTATGACCAATGGGCAGAACGATATTGTGATTTCGTCGAGCCTGGGCAAAGCCGTCCGGTTCAACGAAAGTCGGGTTCGTCCGATGGGCCGTACGGCCGCCGGGGTTCGCGGCATCGATCTGGAGCCGGGGGTGAAGGCCGTTGGTATGGTTTGCATCGGTCGCGACGACGCCCAGTTGCTGGTGGTTTCGGAAAAAGGATTCGGGAAACGGTCGCCGATCGATGAATACCGGGTGACAAACCGGGGAGCGAAGGGCGTTGGTACGCTGAAGGTTACGGATAAAGTCGGTAATCTGGTGGGCATTCTGGAAGTAACCGATTCGGATGATATGATGATCATTACGAAGTCAGGAACGGCCATCCGGATGCACGTCGATGAGGTGCGGGTAATTGGTCGGAACACCCAGGGGGTGCGCCTGATCAACCTGCGCGACGGCGACGAAATTGCGTCGGTAACCCGCATCGCCCGGGAGGAAGATGTTGAAATTGAAGGGAATGGCATCGTGCCGGAAGCGCCGGTCGATGGTTCGGAGGAAGCACCCTCTGATCAAATGGCTTGATATTCCCATAAATTATTCAGTACTTTCCAGAATAAAATCAAAAACAACGTTCAACCACAAAATTTAGTCATATGAAACGATTCTCGTTCTTCCTACTGGCGGGATTTTTATCAGTAGGAGCATCGTATGCTCAAGGGCTCGATGCTCTAACCGAAAAAGCTTTCCAGAGTGAGAAAGAAAAAAGCGACAAGGCAATCACGGATGAGAAAGCCTCAGTCAAGCCCAAAACGTGGATGGATCGCGCTAAAACGTACGAGAACATTGCTACGCAGGCTATTAAACTGGATTCGAATGCGGCAACTGTTGCCTACGATGCCTATAAGAAAGTAGTCGAACTGGATAAAGATAAAAAAACTGGCGGTCCGGGTAAAATGGCCAAAGAAGCAGAGGAAGCCATGAAAGGGCAGACGCTGTTCCAGGCGTTTATGAACTCCGGTATTTACAAGTACCAGGCGAAGAACTTCAAAGATGCGGCTGCTCTGATGTCCAGAGCAGGGGAGATCAATCCGAAAGACACCACGGCGGCTTTGTATGCCGGTATCTTTACCCAGAACACCGAAAAACCGAGTGATGCCAAAGCGCATTTCGAGCGGTATATCGAGAACGGCGGAAAAGATCAGTCGGTCTATACCACGCTGGTGAGTCTGTACTATCAGGACAAGGAAATCGAAAAAGCCCTGGCTACCATCGACAAGGGAATTGCCACCTTGCCGAACAGCAAAGACCTGGCTACCCAGAAAACCAGCATCCTGGTTACGTCGGGTAAAATGGATGATGCGATTACTGAACTGAAAGGGCAGCTTGCCAAAGACCCCAACAACGTAAACCATTTGTTGACGCTTGCCAGCCTTTACGGTGACAAAAATAACAAAGGCACGGAAGAATTGTCGAAGCTGATGAGCAGTGCCAAGAAAGGGCCGAACGCGACCAAGCAGTTGAGCGAAGAAAAAGTGGTTCTGAAAGAATCCCAGAATGAGCTTACCCGTTTGACGGCCCGGGCCAAGAAAGAGCCGAAGAACGCCGATGTGAAAAACCAGATTGCGCGGGTGAACCAGATGATTGCGGATTCCAAATCGAAAATTACCGGTTTGGAAAAAGAAGTTGCGGAGCAGGCACAGGCCAGTGCAGCGGCCGGCAACCAGGAGCAGAAAATAGCGGAGCTGACCAAGCAGGTTGAGGAAAGCCGGGTCGCTTCCAAAGAGTATTACACCAAAGCGCTGGCGGCAGATCCAAATAACTTCGATGCCAACTTCAACCTGGGGGCTGCTTACTTTAATGAAGCCGTTCAGATCCGGAAACAACTGGAGATGATGGACATGAAAGACTACCAGACCAAGGGCAAGGAAATTGAAGGCCAGGTTTGCGGAAAATTCAAACAGGCGCTGCCGTATTTCGAAAAAGCGAAATCGGTAAAAGATACCGATCAGGATTTGAACGACAACCTGACAAACCTTCAGAATATTTTGAAGCAGTTTGAAGAGAAGAAAATTCCCTGCGTCGAAAGCAAATAATAAAAAAGGCAGCTCGCAACGGCTGCCTTTTAATTTCCCCGAAAAGCTCCGATCTTGTGAAAGCGAGGTCGGAGCTTTTTAATGAGGTAGTATGGTAAAGATTACAAAGGTACTCATCACCGTGGCCATGATTGGTGTTTGGGGCTGGCTGGCTTTTATGGCGGTTATGACGGCAAGTTTACGCGGTCGGCTAACATCCGTAGCCATCGGTATTTTACTCAACAGTGCATTGGCGTTTTGGTACACGCATCTTGAGAAACGGTTGAAGCGATTACCGGATGAGGAGAAGCAAGAAACGGAGGAGGTGGAACAGAATACGTAGAGAATTGAAAACGTTAGTTAACATAATATAAATTATACAACAAATATTTTGTGCTAAATTCAGCCTGTAAATAACTCCGTAAGAATCTGGAAGATAATGGATTACAGAAGGTAGTATAGATCAATGATTTATAGATTCACGTGGAACAATATCTCTGATGTTCTCTGATAAACTCTGTGTAATAAAATTTTTTAATCAGGGTTTATCAGGGAGAATGTCCTGAAAGATGAACTGTGTATCCCATTGATCAGGTTCCGCTGACGCAGCATACGAGCGTCGGACTACTTCACCCTTTTGAAATCGTATCGGTGCTTTGAAAATCGGTCCGTCGTAGACAAAGGTATGGTACTCGCCGTTTTCTCCGCATGGATCGACCACTGGTGGCAGATCATTCAAAATCGTAGCGTTCAGTTCGCGACCGACCCAGCTTGCCGGCAATTGATTTTCGTTTACACAAACCAGCACGGCTTTAAAACCGGCCTGGACAAACTTGGCCAGCAACACCGTCGTGTTCTGATTCCACAACGGAAACACGCCCAGCAAACCCACCTCGCTGAGTTGTTGCTCCCGGTACTGCCGGAGGTCTTCCAGAAAAATGTCACCAAAAATGACGTGTGTAATTCCTCGTTCTTTCAGCTCTGTCAATTTTTGTTTAACCAGCATATTGTAGCTTTCCATCGATACGTCGCCGGGAAATTGAACGGTGTGCAAAGGCAGCCCAACAGCCTGCGCCTGCGTTTCAATCAGCCCGGTGCGGACGCCGTGCATGCTGACCCGTCCGAAAGGTGCGTTGATATTCGTGAGCAACCCAACCACATCATAGTGTCCGGATTGCTGACAAAAAAAGAGAGCGAGAGCCGAATCCTTGCCCCCGCTCCAACTGATGATTGCTTTGTTCATTTTTTGGAGAGTAAAGAAGAAAGACAAGAGCGTAAAGAACGGTTCTACTTACTTGAAAAAGTCTTTATTCTCTTGTCTCATTTCTATCATCTATTTAAAATAAAAACCGGCTGGCGCAATCTCTGCTTTCACGGAATCGATCAGGGTTCCGCTGGCCTGGTAGCGGAAGACGTAACCGGCCTGTTTGTAGGATGGCGTAAACCCGCCGTAAATGATGCCGGATTGCGGTTCGACGGCCAGGCCGCTGAATAACCGTTTGATAAAGGGTGTGGTAGCCGGAACACTGGTGTCGTTGATCGAAAAACGATAGGTCTCGCCTTTTTCCTTGTAGTTTTCGGAAGCATCACCGTAGTAACTGTTCACGAAGTAAAAGTATTGTTTGTCTGAACTCAACCGGAATTTTGAAAGCGAGCGGGTTTTGTCGGTTCCAATCTTCAGGCGGTTTTCAATCGCCTTGCTCTGCGGGTTGACCCGAATCATTTCACCGCCACTGTACACCCAGAGTTTGCCGTTGCCGTCGACGGCCACCGGATTGGGATTTGCGCCAATTTCGATACCGGTTTTAAGCTGATCGGTGGTGATGTCGATAACCGTAAGTTTGGTAGAACCACCGGTCGAACCGGCAAACACCTCGCTACCCACCAGCAGAAGCGTCTCCACTCCTTTCACCACCGGTATTTTTTTGATTACGGTATTGGTCGTTAAATCCACGACGGCAATGTATCCCGGATCTTTGTAGAACGTGCCGTTTGAAAAATCACCCGAAAGATCCCAGCAACTCACGTATACTTTGTTGGCACTCACCCGAACCGCTGAGCGGGGGTTTTCAATTTCCGGGGATTTCAGCGTCGCCAGTGACTTGAAGGTGTTGGCATCCACAATTTCAACTTTGTCCTGACCCGCCGTGGTGTTGTCGACCAGAATCAATCCCTTGCCATCGGCTTCTTCGTAGGCCTGCACACTCCCGGTCAGAGAACGCTGATTGACCTGATTGAAAATATCGTAAGAAGCTGTTGAGCCCGTCGGTGGAAAATACGAGATCGTCCCATTGTTGTCGGTGAAATTACCCTGGTTGACAACCAGCACGCCCGAACCAAACGGCAGGGCTTGCGGATCGTCATTGTCATTGTTACAGGACCAGTTCAGGGCGACCAGCAGACCAAGTGCCAGTTTCAATCGGACCGACGGTGCGGTAGTTACTTTTCTCATTGTTTTGGGGTATTCAGATTACAGATTAATTGAATGGTAAAGTTGCGGCCCGGCATCGCGTTTCGCTTGACGTTGAGGTAGACGGTATCAAACACATTGTTGATCTGTCCCTGAATCCGGGTTGCGACGGGGCCGAGCTTGATCTGGGTTTCGAGCAACACGTTCGTCAGCACGTAGCCGCGTAGAAATTGAATGTTGTCGAAGGTGATGTACTGACGGGAATTCACCTGGTTCTGGAGGGTCAGGCGGTTTTTACCTTTTGCCACAAAGGCCGAAAACCGGCCGCTGTGTTTGGGAACATACACCAGTTGTTTGCCGATGATGTCCTGGGCATAGACGTTGTAGACCCGCTCCTGGCTCGACCGCGTCAGGGCGTAAGTCAAGGTTAAGCCCGATTGCCAGTTTGCTGTCGTATAATTCAGCGTTCCCGACCACTCCAATCCACGGGCTACGACGAGTTGCAGATTTTCGACCCGGTAGCCGGACTCTGGATTCCAGTACGACCAGTCGTCGATGCGGTTTCGGAAAACCGTGGCTTCGGATGTCACGGTTAAGTGTTCGGTGGGAATCCATCGGCTTGCTAAACCCGCTTCCAGATTAAACCCGTTTTCGGGCCGAATGTCCGGATTCCCAAGTACTTTCCAATACCGTTCGTTCAGCGTGGGAACCCGGTAACTGCGTCCGGCGGATGCTTTGGCGGTTAGCGTGCTTTGGCCCGTTTTTACGACAGCATACTCAACACCCAGTGAAGGTGTAATCGGCGGATCAAACCGGGTGACGAATGCCTGCCGGAGATTGGCCGAAATTAGCCACCGCGTCCACTGCATCCGGAGCAGCGCATACAGATCGGCACGGTTTTCCTGAATCGGTTGATCGCCGTAGCCGTCGACCTGCGTGCGGTAATGCGACCACTCGCCCCCCAGTCGCAGGGAAACTTCGGCTGATTTATAGGAATGCGTAAACTCCTTCTCAATTCGACTGATTAGTCGATCGGTTTCGGAATGGCTGGGAGTATTGAAATTTCCGCGTGCGTAATCGATGATGTCGCGAATCCAGCCCAGTCGCAGCGTGAGTTTATTCGTTTCGTAGGTTGTTAAAAACCGGTATGATTGTGAGCGGGTTCGTTCCCGAACGGTGGTATCGTAGGGCGTAACGGTCAAATTGTTATCCGTCAGCCAGAGGTTCACCGAAAGCTGCTGGTTTTTCTGGTTTCGGAAATACAAATCCTGAATGAAGCCTTTCTGTTGGGTGATCGAGTGCTCCACGAAGTAATTCCCCCGTTCGCGATACGGGAAATCGTTGTTGGCGTTGGTGGTGTAGAAGAATGATTTCCCGGCAATCTGCCAGCGTTTTCCGGCAACACGCACAAACCGGATTCCAAGCTGCGTTCCGTAATTTCGAAAACTGCCGAGCTGCTGCCCGACGGAAGCCTGAAAACCGGGTTGTTGCCACTTTGGATTGTTCATAAGCAGAATGCTACCTCCCACGGCATCCGACCCCACGCAACTGGCGGAGGAGCCGTATTGAACCGCGAGCTGATCGAAACCGGTGACCGGCAGCGTCGATAAATCGCTTAGCCCGAGCGTTGGCTGATTAATGTTGATCCCGTTCCAGAGTACGGCGGTGTGATTGGCCGAGGTACCCCGAAACGAAGCGGTCGATAATTGCCCCGCACCATATACCTTAAACGCAATGGGTGTGGTGTAGGTCAGGAGGTCCGTGAGCGTTTGAAACCGGAATTGTTCGAGTGTCACGGAGTCGATCCGCTGGGTTTTCTGACCGGCCGAAAACCGCTCGGGCGTGGTTCCCCGAATCGTTACGGCGGGTAACGTTTGGTCAGTACCGTTGGTTTGTCCGTTCACAACCGAAAACGACCCCACCAGTAAGGACAGGAAAATCCCGTCTCTATACCGCATCATAGTTAAATTAAGTAAAAAAGTGGCCGTCAATTCCCTCCTAAAAAGGGTTGGGAGCCGTAAAAACCCGGTTTCCTTTTCACCCGAAAGAAACAGAGTATCGTTGTTTTAGGCAGGTCTCCTGGCTCACCCACTGATTTCGGCCTTCCCATCCGAACAAAACCGGACAGTGGCAAGAAGAGGAAATCAGTTCGTACGGGTTTACAGTTGCGGGGACAGCGTCGGTTTTGCACCGACTTCCCTATTAAGCCAACCCTGTCCAAACCGGCAGGTGGCACCTAATGCGACAAAGGTAGCAGGTTACGGAGGATTCTCCAATTATTTATGACGGCGCGTACTCCCGAAAGGTGCCGTCGGTGTAGAAAACCAGAATTCGTTCTATGATTTTTTCGTCTTTATTTTTCGCTACAGGCGATTGTGACGGGGCTACATAAGGCGGTTTTTCGTCTACAATTTCGGGTTGCGGGCTGGGCTTGCGCGGAATGGCTTGAATTTCAACCGGACGAGGATTTACATTTGTTACGGGTTGATCTTCTTCCAATATCCAATCGTAACCCAACTCAGGAAATCGGCGAATGATCTTTTGAATGATATCGAAGCTGGGGCGGTTGCGTCCCGAGAGGATGTGGGAGATGCTCGACCGTTGAACCCCGATTTCATCGGCGAAATAAGAAGGGGTTAAGTTCTTGTCCTTCAATACCTGTTTAATTTTGTCATTTACATTCATAGCGGCATGTTTTTTACAAAAGTAAATAATTTACAATCTAAAGCAAGTCAAATGTAAATCAGTGTTTGTTAATAATGTAAATAGTACAAATGTTAATTGTTTACAAATAGAAAAAGCCAACGTTACTAATGTAAAATTGGCTTTTGTGAATTGCAAATAGAGAATGTTGTCCGTTTACAAATGTATGGTGTGTTAAACCGTTACATTGTTCGTGCGCAACGCGTCGTTGAGCGACGTTTTCAGATCCGTCGATTCCTTACGCAGACCGATGATGAGCGCACAGGGAACCTGGTACACACCGGCTGCAAATTCTTTAGCAATGGTACCCGGAATGACGACGGAATTGTCGGGTACATAGCCCCGGTGTTCGACTGGTGACGAGCCGGTGACGTCGATAATTTTGGAGCTTCCGGTGATGGTGACACCGGCTCCGAGAACGGCTCTTTTGCCAATGTGTGCGCCCTCTACGACGATGCAGCGGGAGCCAATGAAGGCGCCGTCTTCCACGATAACGGGTGACGCCTGGGGCGGTTCCAATACCCCGCCGATGCCTACTCCCCCACTCAGGTGAACGTCTTTTCCGATCTGCGCACAACTGCCCACGGTAGCCCAGGTATCGACCATGGTTCGCTCATCCACGTACGCACCGACATTTACATAGGACGGCATTAGAATTGCACCTGGAGCAATGTAGGAACCATAGCGGGCGACGGCTGGTGGAACGACCCGCACACCGCGACTTTTGTAGTCGGTCTTCAGCGGAATTTTATCGTGAAATTCAAAAATTCCGACTTCATCCGTTTTCATCGTTTGGGAAACAAAATACAGTAAGATCGCTTTTTTGATCCATTCGTTCACGATCCACTTCCCTCCTTCGCCACCTGGTTCGGCTACGCGCAAACGACCCCCGTCGAGTTCGGCTATCACCTTTCTGATGGTTTCAAGGGTTACTGAATCGGTCAGTAAAGAACGGTCAGACCAACAATCTTCAATTACTTTTGTGTACTCCATAATTCAAAAATTTGTTTATAGAAATTATTCATTTTGATTACTATAACTACTTGATTTTGAGCATACTTATAGATATTTTTCTAAAATCGTTCTTATCGGTTTTTTACTATTTTTATATATGAAGTGTCGTAGTGCAATAACTGATAGAAGTCGTGTTTTTGACCAGCAAGAAAGGGGGGTTAAAAATGATAATTGTTGTGAATGTACCAAGCTGGATCTGTATGTTACTGAATAAATATAATACAATTATATTATACAAACACGTTGTAAAAAAAGGGTGTCGTTGGTTATTTGAAAGGATGATGAAAAGGCCACAATGAATCGATTTTTGACCGTTGTGCTTCAGAAATACGTTGATGAAGAATTGACTTAACCGCAACAAATGATTATTGGTACTGGCTGAGATTACCTCAATCGTGTGCAGGCTAAGGTGGGTGATCTGATTGATTGGCGGTTTGATCCCGTAGGGATCAGACGAATCCATTTTCCGGATTGAGTTTGTCCAATGCAAGCTGCGAGGTCTTAATAAACCGCAATCGATCGGTCTACAGTCAGACAGGCTGGTGTAAAAGTCCGCTATATTGGGGCGGTCAGCATGCTGAGACGTATCGTTTTTTAGGGTTGTCAAGTAAGCTAAAATCGAATAAAAAGAATGGTGCCACTCCTATTTTAAGCCATTGAATGGATGATAGCCTGCTAGAAACAGACTATAAAAATAACCATTTTTAAGCAGGTAATGAATAATTTTACCGAATATTCAGAGTTCATTTTAGCAAGGAAATAACGCTTTCTAGATATACAATAAATTAATAAGAAAGGTGTATGGCAATGACATTCCATTAGTAAAAGTAAGAATGATATACTATTAAAATTAGTAAAATACCAATAAATCGTTAGTAAATTACTAAATATACTATTAATACATGTAATTGATATTAGTAAATGCATATTACGATACTAAACCCTGTAGCTCTCTAATTTGCTAAACAATTCGTTTTACCTCCCTCAAATATGCCGGTCCTCAAGCGATTTTATGACTTCCCCCTTTAAACTTACCTTTACGTTTCGATTTGTAATACTATCTTTGTACCGTTCTTGCTAACTAATTAAAACACACAATGGGCAAAATCAAAGTCGCCATCAATGGGTTCGGCCGCATCGGCCGCCTGTCTTTCAGAAGACTCCTCGAAAAAGAAAATGTTGAAATTGTTGCGATCAATGACTTAACTGATAATGCAACCCTGGCGCATTTACTAAAATACGATTCCATTCACGGTAAATTTCAGGGCACCGTTACCTCCGATAGCGAAAGCCTGACCATTAATGGCGTAAAAATTCATGCGTACGCAGAACGTGATCCCAAAGCATTGCCCTGGGGTACATTGGGCGTTGACGTCGTTCTGGAATCAACTGGTCGTTTTGTCGACGAAGCCGGTGCCGGTCAACATTTGACGGCTGGTGCTAAAAAAGTGGTCATCTCCGCTCCTGCCAAAGGAAATATTCCAACGGTTGTTCTGGGTGTGAACGAAGATACACTGACGGGTACAGAAACCATCCTTTCCAATGCTTCCTGCACGACGAACTGCCTGGCTCCGATGGCCAAGGTTCTGGACGACGTTTTTGGCATTGAAAAAGGCTACATGACGACGATTCACGCGTACACCGCCGATCAGAATCTTCAAGATGCTCCCCACTCCGACCTGCGCCGGGCCCGGGCGGCCGCTTTGTCGATCGTTCCGACCTCGACAGGTGCTGCCAAAGCCGTTGGTCTGGTATTGCCCCAATTGAAAGGAAAACTGGACGGTTATGCACTCCGGGTACCCATCCCCGACGGTTCAGTAACAGACTTAACCGCCATTTTGAAACGCGAAGCCACAAAAGAAGAAATCAACGCAGCCATGAAAGCCGCAGCCGAAGGTCCGCTGAAAGGAATTCTGGAATATTGCGAAGATGAAATCGTTTCAACCGATATCGTTGGAAATCCAAGCTCATGTATCTTCGATTCGAAACTAACTTCCGCTAACGGAACGCTGGTGAAGATCGTCGGCTGGTACGACAACGAATTTGGCTACTCAAGCCGGGTTGCTGACCTGATTGCTAAATTGTAATATAAAAGGATTTGGCACCAAAAAAGGCGGGTTAATAGCCCGCCTTTTTGCATTTTAAGTATTTTATCGAAAATCCCTTTCGGGTAAAAATCTCTTCGTATTTCGTCTTGATCCCGAGGTGCAGGTTGTTCATTTCGGAGGCATACAAGTCGCGGGTCGAGACCAAATCATCAAAACCGTTCTGATTCAAGCTCTCGATACTGAAATCGAAAAAATCATCATGGTCGGTTTTCAAGTGAAGCAGACCGCCGTCGATCAGAATCTCCCGGTACAGCTTTAGAAACCGGGCATCCGTCGAGCGGTTTTTCAATTGGCTCACCCGGGGTTGTGGATCCGGAAACGTAATCCAGATCTCGTTTACCTCATCTTTTGCAAAAAAGTCCTGAATCCGGTAAATATCCGTCCGCAAAAAAGCGACGTTGGTTAATCCGGTTTCCAGTGCCACCAGACTCCCCTGCGCGATCCGGTCGCCTTTCCGATCAATGCCAATGAAATTCAGATGGGGATAATGACGGGCCAGCCCAATCGTGTATTCTCCTCTCCCACAGCCGATTTCAATTACGATCGGATTGGCATTCCGAAAATACCGTTCCCGCCAATGCCCCTTGATGGTGTCAAATAACTCTTTTCCCGGCTCCAGAACATTCACACTGACTCGATTGTGCTCAAAACGGGAAAGCTTCTTTCTACTCACGCGTCCAATTGGTTTAATTCTGCAACAACATACGTGCTTCCGGTCACCAGAATACAATCCGCCGGTTGAGCACAACTTTTAGCGGCTTCCAGCGCCTGATTCACATCCGGGAATACATCACCCGCAAATCCCTCCGCGCGAAACGCTTCCGCCAGAAACTCAACATCCAGCGCCCGGGGAATGTGGGGCTGACAAAAATAGTACCTCGCTCCTTTCGGGAACAACCGAATCACCTTCGACAAATCCTTGTCTCTTACGAAACCAACCACCAGATGCAGTTGCTGGTACGAAACCGTTTGCAAAGACTCCAGCACGTTCAAAATACCGGGTTCATTATGAGCCGTATCACAAATCACGGTGGGATTTTGTTGTAAAACCTGCCAACGGCCTTTCAAACCGGTCAGCTCAACAACTTTCGCAAAACCATTCTGAACCGACGATTGAGAAAGTTCGAACTCGTTTTGCAACACGTCAAGGGTCGCCAGGACACCCGCGGTATTTTTCAGTTGGTAGGTCCCCAGTAAACCCACCGTCAGTCCAGCGATAAACCCCTTCTGATCCGTTACCGATAACAGCCGTCCCTTTTCCCGGACCCCAAAATCAGTTACCGCATAAACGTCAGAAGCGAATACGAGGGGACTTTGACACGCCTTCGCCCGGTCAGCAAAGACAGCCTGGGTTTCAGGATCGCGTTCGCTGATGACCACCGGAATACCGGGTTTGATGATACCGGCTTTTTCGGAGGCAATCTTTTGAAGTGTCTCGCCCAAAATATCGCTGTGATCCCAGCCAATGTTGGTAATGAGCGACACCAGCGGGGTAATGATGTTGGTAGAATCCAGACGTCCCCCCAACCCTACCTCTACAACGGCCAAATCGACGTTCTGACGCGCGAAGTAGTCGAAAGCCATACCAACAGTCACTTCAAAGAAAGAAGGCTTTAAATCCTCGATAAACGCCTTGTGGGTTTCCACGAAGTCTGCCACCTCCGCATCGGGCATGGGAAAACCATCGATGCGAATCCGCTCGGTAAAGGATTTCAGATGGGGAGAAGTGTATAAACCGGTTTTGTAGCCCGCCGATTGCAGCACAGCGGCCAGCAAATGCGACGAACTGCCTTTACCGTTCGTGCCGCCAACGTGAATGGTTCTGAATTTTTCCTGAGGGTTTCCCAGGTATTCGCAGAGTTTAAGAATGTTGTCCAGACCCGGTTTGAGGGCCTTCGCTCCGATCCGGTGAAAAACCGGCAACTGCGCATACAAATAATCAATTGCTTCCGAATACGTCATTCGGTACTAGTTTGAACGGATGTTAATGGTGTAAGTACCCGTAGAGATCGGCGGAGCAGCCGACGCTTTCTGCACCAGTTGCAATTTATACACCTGTTGTTTGTAAAACTCCGTTACGGTTGGACTTAGACGGGTTTCCTTAACCCGCACAAAAGTAACATCACCTTTGTCATCCACCTTGATTTCAAAAACGATTTTTCCACTTTCTCCGGAGTTATCCTGGGCGATGCGGTTACTGGCCAAACGCCAGCCCGCAATGTTCAGCGAAACGCCGGACCCCGTCCCACCCGGTGTACCATAGAACTGCTTGGCGTTGATATTGCCATCCGGATTGCCTTTATCTCCCACACCCGACGCATCGTCACCGTTGTTGTTTCCTCCTGTCCCGGATGCTTTACCCACCGTTCCATTCGACCCGCCGGAAGAACCTTTTTTATACAACGCATTCGCATCCACCTTTTTCGGCTCGGCAACCGGCTCAGCTTTGGGCGGTGCGGGCGTCGGTTTGGGCGTGGTGGCTTCTACTTTCTTGGGTTCAGCTTTTTCCGGAACCGTCACCGGGCTTTCAATCTTGCTGGCGATATCCGGTTTTTCCGTAACGACTTTGCTCGGTTTGGCGTCTACAATCTTGGGAACGGGCGAAACCGGTGTTTTCTCCACCCGCGAGGTGGTCGTCACTTTCGGATTCGGTTTGTCCTCTTCCTTTTTAACGTCCTCCGTATTTTTAGAATCGTTGGCTTTGTTGTACGTCTGGATGTTGCCACTGCCCACCAGATCGGTCCCGAAGTTCACCTCCACATATTCGATCGGCGGAGGATCCGGAACCGACTGCCACAACCGGATGTAGAGCATCAGAAAAAACAACAGGGCACAAACAGCGAATGATCCGGCCAAAGCCGTTACCCGGTATTCATTCTCATTTTCCAGTACGACGCGACTCATGGATGCAGGTGTTTAGCCAATTAACGGAACTACCGGTAGACTCTATTGTTCAACACCGGCAAAATTAAAACGATTTCGTGAATTGTTCGGTTCACCTGAAGCAAAAAGGCAGCCGTGGGCTGCCTTTTTGCTAGTATATTGATTGAATTAAAGTTTCGAGTCTATAGTTTTAGGACTTACGCTTTCTGCCCCTAGATCCCCTAAAGGGGACTTGGACGCGGCTTAATCCGGATGTTAAAAGTCCCCTTTAGGGGATTTAGGGGCAGAAAGCGTAAGTATGATTGAATTATCAGACGTAAGTCCTAAATTTATAACCCACAAACTTTGAACCCAATTCTGTTCACTCAATTTTGCAAACCCAGGCGCTCGCACCGGATAAACGGCTCACTTTGTCGAGCGAAGCCAGCACTTCGGTTTTATCATTCGACCCAATGGCCGCTACTTTGATCAGTTCTTTCTTTTTCGAATGCGGCAGAATATACGCCGTTTCAAAACCCTCCCGACGCAGGCGACGCATCAGCCGTTTCGCATTCTGGACGCTGGCAAAACTGCCGGCGATGGCGAGGTAATAGGTTTCGGATTTCTTCGGTTCCAGCACAACAGGAGCAATCGATTCGGCAACCCCGGCTGGTTTGACAGGTTCAACTACCGGAGTCGGAACCACCACCGGACTCGAAACCGGGATAACAACGGGTTCAGCTTTCTTCGTTTCAACAGGTGCCGTTGGTGTTTCCGCTACTGTTACCAGAGCGTCATCCTCATCGCTCACAAACAACTCGAAGGGGTTCAGACTACTCAGCACCTGAGAGGATGATTTTTTCACGGTCACAATACCGAGCGAACAGATCAACAAAACCGCAGCAGCCCACGCCAAGTATTGTCTGCGGTTTCTCGCTACAGGCATTTCCAGCTCTTTCGTTTCGGCCTGAACTTCTTCTGCTTCTACCGAAATCGGAGCTTCCGGAGCAAATTTAACCAGCGCAAGCGGTTTTTCTTCTTCTTCAATAGCTGTTACCATACGGGCAGCAATGGGCTGAAAACCGTAGGATTCGCCTTGAAAATTATGCCGGATTTCGGGATCGAACTGTAGTTTACCCTCCTCATTTTCCGAGAACAAACCCAGCCCCTCTATCGTAAAAATGCGTTGACGCACTTCCTGCTTCAGTTCATCCACAAACTGCCGGATCGCCTGAAACACTTCATCGCGGGTTAATCCCTCATGAAGCATCATGTAGTTGATCAACAGGCCATCATCCAGCTTCAAGGCTTCGTTGAACGCGATTTTCTTCCGGGGAGGCAAATACGTTCCGGTATTTTCCACAAACGTGGCCGGAATATAGTGCAGAATAAAACCGCCCAGTTCGGGAACAACGAGGCAATCGTACTGAAACAACAGTTTTTTGAGATACTCCGATACAGGTACCATACGCTTTTCGGTTAAGGCGGTGTCAGAAGCTATACGACAATCCTCCGAGAAAGTTAAGGCCTTGTTGCGGATAATACAAATACCGCTGATAATTAGAACCTATAATGTTATTTAACGAAACAAACGCTGAAACCTGTTTTCCCAGGAAATAGTCAATTTTCAGGTTTAAATCCCAGATCGGTTTAAGGGTAACAATCTGATTGGTAACGAAGTTTTTGCCCTTCATTCCCTGATAATGGTACAAATCGGTCGTGATAAACAATTTTTTATTCACGATAAACGAATTAGACCACGACCCCGAAATCGTCGGCCGGTGCCAGGCGGCTTCCATCCGGCTCAGGCTGTAGTCATAGAAGTCGGCCCGCAGCGTGGACCGGAATATTTCTTTGTAGGTATACCCCACCTGACCCGAAACCGTCAGGACGTGGGACCGGTCGCCGTCATACACGACAAAAAACTGTGAGGTGTCAGGCCAGGTGTTGTTGAAACCGTAGAAATTCTTGTAGCGGGCATACGATACTTTTCCTTCATAGGAAATACCGCTTCCCAGTTCACCCTTGCTTCCACCATACAGATCCCAGGTTTTCTCCGTGTTTGCCAACACCGTCTGCGGAGCCAGCCAGCGGTTTTCGTTCAGGAAAGTCCGCAGGGTATTCCGGTTAATATCGCCGTCGACGCCCGCAAAAAAGTGAATATTCCCAGCCGGAACCACATCGAGGTCTAAAACCGGAAAAGCCCGCGTTCGGTTGATACTCTGGCGTTTATCCGATTCGTTAACAGCGTTAACCCCGAACGTAACCGTCAACAACGAATTAGAATATTTGAAGGTAGGCTTCACCCGGAACAAATTCCGGTTATCGACCGGCCCGTCGCTCCGTTGGGTGACGTAGGCATCGGCCGCAAAGAGGGCCACGAAATTATCCGAGATCCCCACCGAGCCTTTGAGATTGGTTCCCCAGTCGAGCTCGGTCGCTTCATAATTATCGGCCAGGTTTACGATCCCGGTTTTCAGCGAGTAGTCGATGTTCCGATCCGGGTCAACGTTTTCGATGCCAATCCTGAACTGCGTTGTGGTCAATTTCTGCCGAATGGTTTGCCGGTCGATTTCCTGCGGGCGACGGTACCCGTAGAAATAAAACGCTTCCCGGTCATAGCCCAGGTTGGCCGAAATCTTGAACGCATCCGTCTGGTAGTTTCCGTTCAGCTTCAGGCGGTTTTCCGAGGTAGCCGAGTTTTTGCCGTCCACCGGGCCAATGCCCGACGATAAATGCTTGAACGACCCATCGACGGCGATGTTTTCCATCACCTGACCGCTGCCGAACGCTTCACCGTAAAACGAGCTGTAGTTCCCCGCACCCAGTTTCACGTAATTGTTGAAGAGTTCCTGCTGCTCGGATTGGGCCGCCGGAATGGGCAAGGCCGAAGGCGAGAGTTTCGGATCTCCCACCGACAGCGACCGGTCGTTGAATTCGTAGGTCAGTTTGCGCTGCTCGGTGGACGGTTTAATGGACGGTATTTTATTGAAAAGGCGGTTTGCCGCCGGCATTTCAATCTTGCGGTTTTTCTCAATGGTAATCTCCTGATCATCCACCTCGCCTTCCCGGGCGGGTGGCGTGGTGGGGCGCGGGGTCTGTTGCGCCAATGCATCGACCGAAGTGAGCAGCAAACTGCCCGTAACGATCAAAAGCAATCTAAGATGGTCGATGGATGATTTTGGTAAGAACATGCAGGTATGCTGTTTGAATCGCTGTGATTCGGATGTCTGTTAGTTGAATGAATAAAGCCGGTCCGGTTTCGAAAGCCGATCAGTTTTTGCTATCGATGGCGGCCAGTTTTTGCTTAGCCTCCGCAACAATCTCCTGATTTTCAGCATTTTCGATAATGGAATTCAGCACGGCTTTGGCCTGAGCGATCTCGTTTTGCGCCACGTTGTTGTCGGCAACCAGAATGAATCCTTTGCCCTTCCAGTAGTCGTACTGCGCAAAATCGGAGTTGAACCGCAGCAAAGCGTCGATGGATTCCTTGTGCTTTTTGGTCCGGTACAGAATATCGGCGATCCAATAATTGGCTTCGGCTCCCTGTTCATCTTTGGCCAGGGCGATGGTTTTGTCGAACTCGGTGGTCGCCTGTTTGAAATCCCCTTTGGCGTAGGCCACTTTCCCGAGCATCAACTGCGCCCGGTTTTGGGCACCCGGCACCACGTTCCCCATCGACAACACTTCTCGGGCCGATACCTGCGTCGAGTCATAATTGCCCGTTTCGTAATAGGTATCCATCAAACCCAAAACCGCCTGCGACTGTTCGTTCTTGCTTTTCGACTGCGCCAGCACCGTGCGGTAGTTCCGAATGGCGCGCGGGTAATTCTTCTGCTGGCGTTCGACTTCAGCCGCCCGGGCAGCCGCGCGGGTCACAAAATCCGATTTGTTGTCGCTAATGACCAGGTAATAATACCGCAGGGCATTCGGTAAATCGCCGGACCGGAAGTAGGAATCAGCCAGGTAATACCGGGCTTCATACACCAGCGGACTTCCCGGATTGTCGTCGATAAAGCCGAGCAAAGTCGTCACCGCCTGTGCATATTTCTCATTGAAATATAGACTCTTAGCATTTTCATACTCAACCTTTTGTACATCCGTGCTGCCGGGATTATTCTTCTTGTAACTGGACAGGGTACTGCTGAATTCTTCCGATCTACCGGCATCACTCAGGGCGTTCTGCAAACCGAGCAACGCACCCGGTGCCGATGGGCTTCCGCCAAACTGATCCAGAATCCGTTTATAATCCTGAATCGCCGGTTCGTAGACCTGGAGGTTGGTGTTCGCCGTCGCCCGTTTCAACAAGGCCGCCGGAATCAGGTAGCTTTTCGGTTTGTCATTGATCAGCCGGCTAAACCCGCGGATAGACTGCTGGTAAGCGCCTTTCTCAAAGTCCACATTCGCCATTTGAAACAACGCATCATCCGCATACCGCGAATTGGGGAATTGGGTCAGTACTTTTTCAAACTGGGCTTTGGCTTCCACGTCGCGCTCCATGAAGGCCAGAATCAAACCCTTCTGAAAGGTGGCATAATCGCGGTCGATGCGACCCTGCGCGATGGCATTGTCGTAAAACCGCATCGCTTCGTTGTAATTCTTGGTCGCAAAATAGCTGTCCGCCACCCGAACCGTCGCATCTTCCAGCGCCTGTTTGTCGGAACTCCCGGATTTGGAAATGAAATCCCGGAAATACGTAATAGCCTGCGGATAGTTCTTTTTATTGTAGGAAGCATAACCGAGGGCGTACAAACTCTTGCCCTGCAAATCACCCGAGACATTCCCGGAACGCATGGCCTGCTGGTACAACGGAATGGCCTCATCGTATTTCCGCATAGCCGAGAAGGTTTCCGCTTTCCAGAACAGGGCGTTGTTGCGAAGATCGGAATCGACCGGATATTTCAGAGATTTATCGAAATTGGCAATCGCCTGGTCGTAGCGTTCCGCGTTGAAATCCGTCACGGCCTGGTTGTAGGTGATGCGTTGGTATGACGCGTTGATCCGCGGAGTCCGCCGTTTCAGTCCTTCGATGTACGAAATGGCGGCCGCATTGTTATTAGACGAGAAATACGCTTCGCTAAGCAGTTCGTTCGACTCGTTTTCGAACTTGCTGTCGGGATAGCGTTTCAGGAAATCCGTAAATTCTTTTACAGCATCACCGCCATTGTTCAGATCGAGCTGGAGTTTGGCGTGATTAAAGGCCGATTCCTCCTGAATGGGCTTGTTGAAATTCAGCCGGGCCGACTGATCGAAGGCGTTCAGCGCAAACGTCGGGTTGGCGGTTTGCAGGTAACTGATCCCCAATCGGTAGGCCGAATACTGGGCAATCGTATCTTTTCCCGCCGAGACATTTTTCAAAGCCGCGATGGCCCCGGTATAATCCCCGGTTTTGAACAACGCGTCGCCGTACCGGAACTGAACCGCCGGGGGAACGCTTCGACCCTTGATGTTACTATATTGTTTGTAATACGGAATGGCTTTGGCAAAATCGCCTTTTTTGTAGAGAACCTCAGCGGTAAACAGCGCCACCTCGGCCAGTTGGGCCGCATTGCCCCGGTTCCGTTGCAGCAACGGCTGGGAATAGGCCAGCAAGTCGTCATACCGACCGGCTTTGTACATCGACTGCACAATCCAGTTTGGAATTTCGTTCTGATAGGTCGGGTCCTTTTCAATCCGCTTGAAATCGGCAATGGCTGCGGTATAATTGCCCTGCCGGAAATTGATGACACCGGCATAATACGAGGCCGATGCTGCCTGTGCCAGACCAGGATCCTGTTTGATCTGGTTCAGCAAGGGCAAAGCCGCCCGCAAATCCTGCTTCGAATAGTAGGCCATCGCCAGGAGATACTTGCTTTCGGCCTGGCCGTTTGCGTTCTGGCTTTGCTTGATGGCTTTTTCCAGAAACGTGATCGCCCGGTCGTAGTCGCCTTTGTCGAAGTAGTATTTTCCCAGATCGCCATACAAAAGCCCGGCTTTCGGGTGTTCGCGGTGGGTTTTCACAAACCGGTCCACCTGAACCTCCGCTTCCGGAATGTCGAGATACAGACCCGTCAGCGCAATGTAGTATTCCGCCGAAACCGCATTCTGATCACTGATGTTGGTAATGGGCTTTTTGCGGTCCAGGTATTGCAGGAATTCCTGGCGCGCTGCCGCATAGTTATTTTTTTCAAACCACTCCAGCCCGTTCCTGAACAGGACGTCGGGTTCGGTGTAACTGAGGGTTCGTTGGGCGGTTGCCGGCATTGCCAGCACCGAGCAGGTTAATAAAACCGATAAGTGGAATGCCTTTCCAAACTGGGTCGGACGCATACGTTGGGGTTAAACAGATTTTCTTTATCGTAGTTACGTTATTACTTTTGTCAGTCGTAAGAACGGGTTTCTACCATCTGAAAACGAAAGTACACGCATTTCCGTATGAAAAAAAATCATTGGCTTTTCTTTTTACTCTGCCTGCCGGCTTTCGTCCGCGCGGCTTTTCCGGCACCGGAATCCACTTTGGTCCCCCCTTTCGCAACGACTCCCTCCATTATCTATACCCTGTCGATGCCCGAACCCCAAACCCATTATTTCGAAGTGGAAATGCGGGTGAGCGGAGCCTCTACCGATTCCAAAACGGGCTCTAATGATTATATCGACGTTAAAATGCCGGTTTGGACACCGGGCTCGTACCTGATTCGGGAGTATGCTAAAAATGTGGAAGGGTTTCGGGCCTCGGCGGGCGACAAACCGGTGCGTTCCGAGAAAATCCGGAAAAACACCTGGCGGGTTTATTCCACGGCCAGCCCGCTGACGATTCGCTACAAAGTCTACGCCTATGAACTTAGCGTACGGACCAGTTTTATCGACGAATCCCACGGGTATCTGAACGGTGCGAGCATTTTTCTGTACATTGATCACCTGCGAAACCAGCCCCACCAGCTCCGGATTCAGCCGTACAAAGACTGGAAAAAAATCAACACCGGTCTGGCGGCTGTCGCCGGACAACCCAATACGTACGAAGCCGCCGATTATGACGTGCTGGTCGACAGCCCCATTGAAATTGGAAACCAGCATACATTTACCTTCACGGCAGCCGGTGTTCCGCACACGGTGGCGGTATACGGCGAGAAACTGTACGACGAAACCCGGCTGGCCGACGACATGAAACGGGTTTGTGAGGAAGCCTTCAAGGTCATTGGTGAGCATCCCTGTAAAGATTATACCTTTATCATCCACCAGACGCCCACCGGCGGGGGCGGTTTGGAACACGCCAACTCCACGACCCTGCAAATTACCCGAAACGCGTTTTTGAACGGTCAGCTTTATCAGAATCTGTTGAGTCTGGTCGCCCACGAATACTTTCACCTCTGGAACGTCAAGCGTATTCGGCCCAAAGCCCTCGGCCCGTTTGATTACGAAAATGAAAATTACACCCATCTGCTGTGGGTTTCAGAAGGCATCACGACCTTTTACCAGTCCATGATTCTGAAACGGAGCGGTTTTCTGACGTCAGAAGCCTACCTGCGTTCCGTGGGCAATGAAATCTCCGGCATCGAGAATTTACCCGGAAACGAGGTGCAATCGGTGACCGAAGCCAGTCTTGACGCGTGGATCAAGCTGTATCGGCCCAATGAGAATTCGATAAACAGCACGATTTCGTATTACAGCAAAGGCAGTGTCCTCGGCGGTTTGCTGAATCTGGCGATTCTGTCGAACACCAATGGCCAGAAAAACCTCGATGATGTGATGCGGCTCCTCTACACGACGTATTATAAAAAGCTGAAACGCGGGTTTACGGATGACGAATTCCAGCAGGCCGTGGAACAGGTTGCGGGCCGGAACCTGGATGATTTCTTTCAGAAATACGTGTTCGGAACCGACAAAATTGATTACAATGCGTTTCTGAATCCGGTCGGACTGAATCTGGTGGACGCCAGCGCCAGCAAACAGGACGCCTACCTGGGGGCGATGACGAAATACGCCGATGGCAAACTCACGGTTTCCGCCGTTCGGCGCGATTCCCCCGCCTGGATCAGCGGATTGAATGTCAACGACGAAATTCTGTCGATCGACAACCGGCGGGTGAATAACGATCTGGACAAAATACTGGACACCCATCACCCCGACCAAACCATTCAGGTGCTCGTGAATCGGGGTGGTGAACTAAAAACCGTATCCGCCAAACTGACGGGAAATCCGCTGGCCGCTTTTCGAATCGAGCCGGTTGCGAATCCGACGGACGGGCAAAGGGCGTTGTATAAAAAATGGCTCTCGGTGACGAGCAGTTAGTCTAGTATTCGTGCCGTTGAATGGTTTCCATAAAATCCGCGTGCATCTGGCCGAATCGTTCGTTCACCCGTTGCATGAACGGTTCATCCAGTAACTGGATCACTTCTTCATCGGAACTGACGTCCATTTCACTGATCTTGTAGGTTTGCTCATACAGCCCGGCTTCGATCTTGATCAGGTATTTGTTGTTCCAGAAGTAGAGACCAATCCGAAACGCCGGATGCGAAATTTCTTTAATATACCGCATTTTGTTACCATTTAACAGTGTTAGGTTACTTATTTAATGCCAAATTACCAAATCATGGCTCCCATCACTTCCCATACACCCTTTCGTAATTCAACATTCGTTATTCAATATTCGCTATTTATTATTCATTGTTCTTTATTATTCGCCTGTTCGAACTCGGATAAGGACGAATCCGCGCTTTTTTTTCAACGGGGAAACGTTTCGTTTAAAACTGGCGAATACCGGCAGGCCATCCGGTTTTACAACGAAGCGATCGAAAAAAATCCTGATTTTGCCGATGCCTACAACAATCGCGGGTTGGCGCAGTACCGGCTCGGCGATCTCCAGGCGGCTCTGGCCGACTACGACCGGGCGGTTGACAAAGACGCCGAATTCTGGCAGGCCTATTTCAACCGCGCCGAAGTTCGGTCGGATCTGAACGATCTCCAAGGAAGTAGCGACGATTTGACCAAAATTCAGCCGGTTTACCGGGATTCGACCTATTATTACGTACGGCTGGGCAATCTGCAGGTCAAACAAAACCGCCTTTCAGCGGCTCAGTCTGCCTACGAAAAAGCCCTGGCGCTGAACCCCAAAAACGCCGAAGCCCTGACCAACCGGGGCGTGTTATATTTCAACCAGAAACAATACGACCTCGCCAAAACCGACTTTCAGCAGGCAACTCAGGTCGATCCGAAACAACATTTTGCGTTCAACAACCTGGGGCAGATTTTAAGCCGGGAAACGAAATACGCCGAAGCCCTGCAACTGACCGACAAGGCGTTAGCGCTGCAACCCACCCAGCCTTATTACCTCAACAACAAAGGCTATCTGCTGCTCCAAACCAATCGTCCGGATGATGCGCTGAAACTCATTCAGCAATCCATCAAACTGGATGACCAGAACGGCTGGGCACACCGGAATCTGGGTCTTTATTATATGGCCAAAAGTCAGCCCGCTCAGGCCATTACAGCCCTGAAAGAAGCCGAGCGGCTCGATGCCTCGGTGGAAAATGTATATGCCTATCTCGGTCAGGCGTATCAGCAGGCGGGTGATGTGACACAGGCGTGTCAAACCTGGAAAATTGGCGTCAATGCGGGCGATGAACTGGCGAAAGAGCAAATCACCCGGTTTTGCCATTAGTTTATTTCGAACCTGAAAACGGGGACTCTAATCGTTTTTTTAACAGCCCACGGTTTCCAACCGTGGGTTTAGAGAAAATCGGAATATAGATTTAAGAAACCGTTTTAACGGTTTTGTCGATCTAAAAAGGTTTCCTGAACCAGTTGTTTATACCGCTGAAATTGTTCAGCATTTACACGCCGGTCCGTTTCAATTTCCAGCAATTTACCCCGATCACCCTTTGAAAAAAAATCCGCCAGGACGGTTTTTAAATCGCCATACGAGGCCACTTTCGTATATGACAGACCGGCATCTTTTGCCGTATTTTCGGCCGAGAGCGGTTGGCTCGTTTCAAAATACGCACTGAGTTCCGGCTGTTTGGACGGCCCGTCGATGATCCGGAAAATGTTGCCGCCGTGGTTGTTGAGCACAATGACGCGCAAATTGGCCGGAATCAGGTTGTTCCACAGGCCATTCCGGTCATAAAAGAAGGCGACATCGCCAATCAAGGCCGTCACGAGTTGATCCGTCGTCAAAGCCGCGCCCACTGCCGTACTCAAACAACCGTCGATGCCGCTGGTTCCGCGATTGGCAAATACCTCCACCCGCTGATTTTCAGGCAGTCCGCAGAAATTGACGTAGCGCACCGGCATGCTGTTGGCCACATGAAGCTGACTCTCCACCGGCATCGCGTCCAGAATCCGCTGAATAACCGCCCACTCGTGAAAAACCGTCTCGTCATTCAGAAATTGACTCAGCAGTCGCGTCGCTTTCCGATCCAGGGTTTGCCACTGTTCCTGAAAATTGTCGTCCGAATCCTCATCGTCATTGCTCACAAACCGCTGGTAATCAATATCCGAAAACAGTTTTTCAAAAAAAGCCGTCGGTTCATACGGGATCAGGCGCGTCAGGGACTGAAACGGATCGGCCAGGCGGTGGTGCGGCTGAATCTGCCAGTGTGCCCTGGGCTGATGATTCCGCAGGAATACTTTGAGCTGTTTCGAAATGAACGACTGTCCACAGGTAATGAGCAAATCCGGTACGAGGTTGTTTTTCAATTCTTCATTGGCAGAACTCAGAAAAATATCCTGCTGCGTAATGAACCCTCCATTGCGAGGCAGATTCGAAATCACATCGCCCAACACCGGAATCCGCCATTCTTCGCTGATCTTTTTCAGAATCGCCAGCAAGGCCGGATCGTGCGGCCCCTGTCCAATGGCAATCAGTTTCCGCTCGGCGGTTTCCCACTCCTCCTGCAGCCGGTGCCAGGTTTCTGCTGGCAAAGCCGGAACCGCCGTCAATTGTTCAATCACCCGAACCGGTTCATACTGGAAAATTTCGTCCCCAACCGGATACAGCGGTTCGCGCAACGGAATGTTGATGTGTACCGGACCGCGCGGTTCCGCCCACGCCAGATCGACGGCTTCGTTCGTCGCCCGTTCGGCAAACCAGCGGGCATCGGGGTGGACAAAATCGGCGGGCAGTTCGAAGGCCTGTTTGACGTGTTTCCCAAAAATGTCGGTCTGGTAAATTGTTTGACCGTCCTGTTGGTGCGTCCATTCTTTGGGCCGGTCGGCGGTCAGGATCAACAGCGGTATTTCCTGAAAGTAGGCTTCGGCCACGGCGGGGGCCAGGTTATAGACCGCACTGCCGGATGTACAGACCAGAATCACCGGCTGACGAAGTTGCTGCGCCAGGCCCAGGGCAATAAAACCGGCGGAACGTTCGTCGGCCACGGCGCGGGTGGTCATTTCCGGATGACGCGCCAGGGCCAGGGTGATGGGTGCGCTGCGGGAACCGGGCGAAATGATGGCCTGCCGGATGCCCTTGCGGACACACAATTCAACGAGATTCAGTACATGCTGATGAATAGCCACAACAATCGGGGGTTGATAAAAACGAAATCGCAAAAAAAAGCCGAGTCCGCAAAGTATCTCTGCATTCCCGGCTTTTTCTTTACGATCTCGGCGTATTCTTATAATTCGTCTACCCCAAATACGTTTTCAACGCTTTGGAACGGGACGTATGCCGCAGACGGCGGATGGCTTTTTCCTTGATTTGCCGAACGCGCTCCCGGGTCAGGTTAAATTTCTCCCCGATTTCTTCGAGCGTCATGGCGTGTTCACCATTCAGACCGAAATAGAGCGTGATGACATCGGCTTCCCGTTGGGTCAGCGTCGACAGGGCGCGTTGTACTTCTTTCCGCAAGGAGTCGTTGATCAGGCCCGAATCCGGTTTGTCTTCGCCATCGTTTTCGAGAACGTCGAGCAAACTGTTTTCTTCGCCCTGCACAAACGGCGCATCCATAGACACATGCCGACCCGAAATTTTCAGCGTATCGACCACTTCAGCCGCCGAAATCTCCAGCACGGCGGCCAGTTCTTCCGGTGACGGTTCGCGTTCGAATTTCTGCTCCAGGTCGGAGAACGTCTTGGAAATCTTGTTCAGGGAACCTACCCGGTTCAGCGGCAGACGAACAATCCGGGACTGTTCGGCCAATGCCTGCAGAATCGACTGACGAATCCACCAAACGGCGTACGAGATAAATTTGAACCCCCGGGTTTCGTCAAAACGCTGGGCGGCTTTGATCAACCCGAGGTTTCCCTCGTTGATCAGGTCACCCAATGACAAACCCTGGTTTTGATACTGTTTTGCTACGGATACAACGAACCGGAGGTTGGCTTTGGTCAGCCGTTCCAGCGACAACTGGTCGCCTTCCCGGATTTTCTGGGCCAACTGAACCTCTTCGTCGGGCGTTAATAAATCCACTTTACCAATCTCCTGCAAATACTTATCAAGCGATTGGCTCTCGCGGTTGGTAATCTGTTTTGAAATCTTTAGCTGTCTCATGTACGGAATACTGCCTTCCGGCAGTCCGGTTTTAATACTACTTCATCGGCTGACCGCCTACGCAAGTCCAATTGGTAACGAAATCATAAACTGATTCTGTACACTGAAATGTAACAAATCAGGCTGGATTTTTGTTCACGGGCCTGGGCAGTAGTATTTTCCGCGAGAGACGGTATTTTCCGGTTTTTTTGTCGACTTCAATCAACTTCACCCGTACCTCTTCACCCACTTCGAGTACGCCATCCATGGTTTCCAGACGATCCCACTTGATCTCGGAAATGTGCAATAACCCATCTTTGCCCGGCAGGAACTCAACGAACGCTCCGAACGGCATGATGGTTTTTACTTTTCCATCGTAAATCTCGCCCACTTCCGGAACGGTGACGATGCCCCGAATCCGGGAAACCGCTTTGTCCATGCCGACCTGGTTGGTCGAGAAGATGTTAACATACCCGGCATTGTCTTTTTCTTCGATGACAATTGTCGTACCGGATTCTTTCTGAATTTCCTGGACCACTTTACCGCCTGGCCCGATTACGGCGCCAATAAACTCGCGGTCGATCTTGATGGTAATCGCGCGCGGGGCATGCGGTTTCAGTTCCGGACGGGGCGCCGTCAACGACTTGTTCATTTCGCCCAGAATGTGCAAACGACCGGCTTTGGCCTGATGCAGAGCCTCAGTCAGCACCTCGTACGACAAACCATCGACTTTAATGTCCATCTGGCAGGCGGTAATACCGGCTTCGGTACCCGTTACCTTGAAGTCCATATCGCCCAGGTGGTCTTCGTCGCCCAGGATATCGGACAGAACGGCGTATTTACCGGCATTGTCCGTGATCAATCCCATCGCAATCCCGGCCACCGGTGCTTTGATTTTCACCCCGGCATCCATCAGCGCCAGTGTTCCGGCGCAAACCGTGGCCATCGATGACGAACCGTTGGATTCCAGAATGTCAGAAACGATCCGGATCGTATACGGATTGTCGGCTTCGGGAGGCAGTACTTTCTTCAACGCGCGGTGCGCCAGGTTTCCGTGACCGATTTCCCGGCGACCGGCACCCCGGTTCGGTTTCACTTCACCCGTCGAAAAGCCCGGGAAGTTGTAATGCAGCAGGAATTTGGAATAACCTTGCAGCATGGCCTGATCGACGATCTGCTCATCCATTTTCGTACCGAGCGTCACCGTGGTCAGCGACTGGGTTTCACCGCGAGTGAACACCGCTGAACCGTGGGCCGAAGGCAGGTAATCGACTTCGGTCGTGATCTGGCGGATTTCGTCCAGCTTCCGGCCGTCCAGGCGATAGCGCTCATCGAGCACCAATCGGCGGGAGGCTTCCCACTGGACATCGTGAAAATAGGTTTTCGCCAATGACAATTTAAAGCCATCGACGTCGCCATCCGGGAAAAGAATATTCTTGAATTCGTCGAAAACCGCTTTGAACGATTCGCTGCGAACTTTCTTATTTTTATTCGCCTGCAGGGCCACCGCGTAAACTTTGTCGTAACACTGCTGGTGAACCAACTGACGGAGTTCTTCGTCGTGCGTTTCGTGGCTGTAGACCCGCTTCTCCTGTTTGCCAACGGCGGCTTCCAGTTCTTTCTGAGCGGCACACTGCAATTTGATGACTTCGTGAGCGGCTTTAATGGCCTCGACCACTTCTTCTTCCGAACACTCGTTCATCTGGCCTTCGACCATACAAACGTCTTTCGCCGTAGCGGCCACGATCAGGTCGAGCGTTGCCCGTTCCAGATCGGAGGTTTTGGGGTTAATCTGATAAGCGCCGTCGATTTTAGCAACCCGTACTTCGGAAATCGGCCCGTTGAAGGGAATGTCCGAAACCGCCAGGGCGGACGATGCCGCCAAAGCCGCCAGGGCATCCGGCAGAACTTCGGCATCCGCCGAAATCAACGTGATCATGACCTGGGTGTCGGCATGATAATCTTCGGGGAAGATGGGGCGCAGGGCGCGGTCAACCAGGCGACTGATCAATACTTCGTGATCGCCCAACCGGCCTTCCCGGCGCTGAAAGCTACCCGGAATGCGACCGGAAGCCGCGAATTTTTCCTGATAATCAACGGAAAGGGGCAGAAAATCTGCGCCTTCTTTTCCTTCTTTATTCGAGACCACTGTTGCCAGCAACATGGTATCGCCCAACCGAACAACTACGGCACCATCGGCCTGACGGGCCAGTTTGCCCGTTTCGATGGTGATGGTACGTCCGTCTGGAAGGTTAATGGATTGCGTGATGATTTGTGACATACTTTAGAGAATAATACACGACTGCCGCTTTATAAACCGATTGTTTCTACTGAAAGACCGCAACTATACTAAACTTACTCGCAGACCGCTTCGTCGGACCATCCGAACGTAAAAAAATCTAAAAAACAGCGTAAATAGGAAACGTAAAACATGAAATCAGGGAACCGGTTTGAGGGGTTCCCTGATGCAAAGAAGGAATTACTTCCGGAGACCTAATTCGACAATGATGGCCCGGTAACGACTAATATCTTTTTTAATCAGATAATCCAGCAACCGACGGCGCTTTCCTACCAGTTTCAGCAGGCCAAGCCGGGTGCCATAATCGTGTTTGTGCTTTTTCAGATGCTCTGTCAGGTGGTTAATCCGGAATGTGAACAGTGCAATCTGAGATTCAGCCGACCCAGAGTCTTCCGCAGTTCTGTTGAACCCCTGAGCAGCAAAGATTTCTTGCTTTTTCTCGGTATTTAAATACATCGTCAGATAGCTAATAGTAATGAAAAAATGAATGAAATGCAAAAGTACGATTTTATTTCTTATATGCTGAAAAACCGGCGCAGAATATTTCAGGCCACCCGGGTTTCCCGGCGGCTCGTGCGCCAGTTGATATACCGCTTTTTCAGCCGCTCGAAGGCGATGACGTAGACATCCTTGTCAAACAGCCGGGAATCGTTTCGGGCCTGTTTCATGAGGTACAGCCCAACCGGCAGTAAAATCGCATTCGCCATCCAGGCCCCGGCCGGCACCCAAATCAACCCGTCTTTGGCGTATTTGTCGCCCGTCAGGGTCAACACATACAGCAGAATGAAGAAGATAATCGACACCAGCACCGGAATCCCAAACCCGCCTTTCTTGATAATTGCCCCCAGCGGTGCGCCAATCAAAAACATGATGAAACACGAAATGGCCTGGGTGAACTTATGGTGGCTCTCAAGTTCATACCGGTTGACGGTTTTGCCTTTCTCTTTCAGATAGGTCTGGTTGGATTCGGCGTAGGAAAGCATGTTGCGGGCCTGCGACAAGGCCATTTCATTGGTTTCGCCCTGGATTCGGGCCTCCACGGGTCGCGCCAGCAGCGAATCGATCCACTTGCCGGCCTTCACCACGGGCGGCACCGGCGTGTTGGGGTTGGTAACGATGACGGGCTGCGGCTGTTTGAACTGGTAACTGTAGTATTGCCGGGAAGTCGTTGCCGTTCCGGCCAGACTGGCCTTCAGTTCTTTCTTCAACGAATCAGTCAGCGTGGCCAGCTCCGTCAGATTTTTCATGTACTCGTGGTATTCAAACTGCTGTTCGTCCGTCCGTTTCAAACCGTACGAATCCAGGCTGATTCGCAGTTTATAATGCTGAAACCCATTCCGCAGAAACTTGGCCAGTTGATTGGGCGAACCGTTGCTGGCGTAAGACACGCTGCTCGTATTATCGGTGTATTCAGTGTAATCGTTGCCGTTATACAGCTCAAAAATCAGGTATTGCTTGTCGGGCGTGGTGAACATGCGCCCCGAATCCGCCAGAATAATTTCGCGGTTTCCGGTTTCCATGCCGTTTTCCTGATGCTTGTAAATCACCATGCCGCGCAGGGTTTCGCCATCCTTCTTATCCGCTTTAATGCTGTAACCGGGCAGATCGTTGTAAAAAATCCCTTCTTTGATGCTCAATGTGGCCTTCGACGATTTAATATCCCACAACAGACTGTAGCCTTTGAGATTGGCCCAGGGCGCGACTTTGTTGTTGAACCAGAAGGAGAAAATGGCAATACCGGTGGCGACGATCAGCAGGGGACGCATGGCCCGGGTCAGGGAAATCCCGGCGCTTTTCAGGGCCGTCAGTTCAAAGAATTCACCGAGGTTCCCGTAGGTCATCAGCGACGACAGCAGCACCGCCAGCGGCAGGGCAATGGGAATGGTGATGAGGCTGAAATAGAAGAGAATTTTGGCAAAAACCTGCAATTCAACGTCTTTCGATACAAACTGGTCGATGTAAAACATCATCAGACGCATCAGAAAGATAAACACGACTACACAAAGCGTCAATACGAACGGCCCCCAAAACGACTTCAGTATGAGCTTGTCAATTTTTTTCATTGGCAATCAACTTCCCACGATTTCTTTTAACTTATCGATTAAACTGTTCCAGAGCGATTTAAGTTCGTCGGGATCGGTATTGGAAGAGTAGTCGGTGATGCGTAGAAACGTTGACTGGGTCAGTTCACTGACATCCACCCGGAAGTCGATGTAGGTATGTTCACCGGTTGGGGTGTCATTGCCATTCAAAAACTCGAACCGAACGCTTTTATTCTGACGCATGGAAACCTGTTTGGCGGGGTGACTCTCGTTGTCCCAGTAAAAATCAAACTGATGATCCGGCCGGACATTTACTTTCGATGCAAACCACTGAGAGAGGCCCGAAGCCGTGCTGATATAGGGAAAAAGGACCTTTGGAGATGCCCGCAGCTCGTATTCCGCAATAAATTTATAGTTTTCCATATCAGTGATTTTTAATAGGTAATGTGGCAAAGTTAGCAGAATTTTAACACGAGACTTAAAAAGGTTTGTTGGAGTAGATGTTTTTTTTCTTACTTTTGTGGCACGAAAAATCTGGCGGGGTAGCTCAGTTGGTTAGAGCACAGGATTCATAACCCTGAGGTCACGAGTTCAACTCTCGTCCCCGCTACGAAAAGCAAAACCGCCCCCTCAGGCGGTTTTTTGCGTTTTTGCTCTCTCGGTTTTGCCCCCCACCCCCTGAAGGGGGCTAAGGCATCCGTTTTTTTAAGCCCCCTTCAGGGGGTGGGGGCGAAACGTCAATGCAGAATCTCGTACACCAATTGCTTCAAAATAGCGCCTTCGTTCAGGGATGGTGCATCGATGCCTTTCGACAAGGCATCGGCCTGGCGAATGGAGTGAATGATGCCGGCCACTTTCCACAGCGGGTAGGCCCGGGCAGTTTGCAGATAGTCCTTCACAAAAAAAGTGTGAACACCCAATAAGGTCGACAAGTTTTTTTCGGATTGGTCGCGGGAGGCCTGTACCATCAACACTTTTGTAAAAAACTGGTACAGAATGATCAGCATCGGCGGCAACGGATTGTCTTTCGGATTCCGGCCGAAATAATCGGCAATCCGGTTGGCTTTCAACACATCCCGCAGCGTAAGGGCTTTTTGCAGTTCAAACACATTGTATTCCTTGCTGATGCCGACGAGCCGCTCCACCGTGTCGGCGCTGATTTCTTCGCCGACTTTCAGGTTGATCATGATTTTATCGATCTCACTGGCCAGCCGTTTCAGGTCGTTGCCGATGTAGTCGAACAGCATCTGGATGGCCTTTAGGCTGATTTTTACGTTCTGCTGGCGGCAATAGTCCCCGATCCAGTCCGGAACTTTGTTGTCGTATAGTTTTTTGGAATTCAGCAACACGCCTTTTTGGCCGATGGCTTTGGCGAGGGCTTTGCGTTCGTCGTAGGGGCCGGTATGGCAAAAAACCAGAATTGTGGAAGCCAGCGGTGATTTGGCGTAGTCTTCCAGCAACGACTGGCTGGCTTTTTCATTCAAACCGCCCATCTGCTGGGCTTCTTTCACCAGCACCAACTGCCGGTCGGCCATGAACGGATAGCGCCGGGCCAGGTTAATCACCGCTCCTACCTGGGTGTCTTTGCCGAAAACCGTAAACTGATTAAAGCCCTTTTCGTGCTCGGGAACCGCTACTTTTTCAATTTCATCCGCAATCAGATCCACGAAATACGTTTCGTCACCGTGCAGCAAATACAGGGGAGCAAAGTTCTTCTTCCGAACGTCTTTCAGAATCTGGTCAATAGCAGGGGTCATAACGGTGTACTATATACGTAATAAAACAAGAAAGGAAACGATCACAAAACCGGCGGGTTCATCCCCTGAAAATCACGCACATGTTGCTGCAATTCAGGAAAAAACCGGTGGAAGTACTCCTCAAAACTATCGTAATTATCGTTCAAATCCGCGATGGCGGTGTCCAGATTCGACGGAAAAGCCGTGCGTCGGGCCATTCCTTTCAGACTGCGGTCGATGCCTTCCAAAAACTGGTAATTCGTCAGCCAGTCGTGCTGCATCATGTAACCAGCCATGCGCCAGGCGGCATCGGGCAGTTGAGTCCGGTGGTTTTTCAGAAACTGGTAGAAGGCCGGGACAAATTCGGTTAACGAGCGGCCGGAGATTTGCGTGAAGTGAACCGCCAGAAAATGATCCAGATACACATCGATAGCCGCTCCGGCGTATTTATGACAGCGGGGCCGAACCAGAATCCGCATTTCCTCCACCAGGGGATGATGATCCGTAAACTGATCGATCTGGCGGTGGAGCCAGATGCCGCGCTGCACCGCCACCGATAACCCATGCCGGGGATGACCGGGATTCCCTTTGATGAAATCTGCGATAAAATTGCCGATCAACAGCCCCTCATCATCGCCCGAAAGGTACGCATGTGCTAATATATTCATCGATCAGACCGCCTACAGATGCGGGTCGCCCTGCGCAAGCACAGTTTCAAACCCCGCCGTGGGCTGGTATTGGACGGTTTCTACACCGAATTTACGCAAAAACTCGACACCCTCGTCGGTCGGAATGCCTTTGTACTGCGCGTAGGAATGCAGAAAAACCACCTTGGCAATTTTCATACTGAAGATAATCCGCGCACAGGAGATGCAGGGCGACAACGTAACGTAGATGGTTGCGCCTTCGATCACCGCACCGTTTTTGGCCGCGTACAGAATTGCATTTTGCTCGGCGTGAAGCGCCAGCGAGCAACTTCCTTTCGAATCGCGCGGACAGCCCACGTCCGGAAATTCTTCGTCGCAATTGTGCGTTCCCGACGGTGGGCCGTTGTAACCAATGGAAATAATCCGGGTTTCTTTCGTCAACACCGCGCCCACCTGCGCTTTGATGCAGTGCGACCGCTTCGAAAGATTGACGGCCAGTTCCATGAAAATATCGTCAAACCGGGGCTTGCTCATCCATCTCAGGTTATGGTCAATGGTCAATCGACGATGGTCAATTGACCATTGCCAATGGTTTCAGCCATAAACTTAAAACTATTTACCCGCTTGTCAAGCCGCATTTTCCATTTCCAGTCGCAGTTTTTTGGAAACCAGCCAATCCGGCTTGTGCGTAATGACTCTGGCTTTCAACTCATTGAGCATCGAATACAACCCAAAATACGTTCGATTGATATACAAACCGTGTTGCGAACCACGGGCCACTTTCGAGTTTTTCAGTTCTTCCACCTGGGCCAGTTCTTCAGCAAAAGCATACACGGTGTCGAAATAGGAATTATCCCCAAAATCGAAGGTCTGTTTCTCAAACGGTTTTCCGAGTAAAACGATCATTTTCTTGAACAGATCGACAAAAAAGGCCTGCTCTTTCGGCGAATCTTCGGGAACGATAAACTCCAGGTTGCGGAACGTTTCCAGGGTGGCTTCCTCGTCGTCGAGCATGTCGAAGTTGATCAGCCGGAAGTAATTGTCGTAAAAGAACTCGGAGATCACTTTCACACAGCCGAAGTCGATGACGCCCATCGTGCCGTCGGCCCGCATCAGGAAGTTACCAGGGTGCGGATCGGCGTGGACCTGCTTGAGGTCATGAATCTGGAAATTGTAAAAATCCCACAACGCCTGCCCGATGCGGTCCCGGATTTCCTGCGACGGATTCGTTTTCAAAAAATCCTTCATGTGAAAACCGTCCAGCCAGTCCATCGTCAGAATGCGCTTGCTCGACAGATCGGGGTAATAACGCGGAAAAACCAGGTTCGGAATCGATGCACACTGCTCCGAAATGTACATCGAGCGTTTCAGTTCGAGTTCGTAGTCGGTTTCTTCCAGCAATTTGGACTCTACCTCGCCCATGTACCGGTTGATGTCCTTTTCGTTCAGGTTCAGCAGCCGGATCGCCAGCGGTTTGGCAATCCGCAAATCGGAACTGACGCTGTCGGCTACGCCCGGATACTGCACCTTCACCGCCAGTTTCTTGCCGTCTTTCCAGGCCAGATGCACTTGACCAATGGATGCCGCATTGACCGCTTCCATCTCGAACCGGTCGTAAATCTGCTGGGGTGATTTCCCAAAATAGGTCCGGAACATCTTGACCACCAGCGGCCCCGACAAGGGCGGTGCCGAATACTGCGACATGGCAAACTGATCGACGTAGGCCCGCGGCAGGATGTTGCGGTCCATGCTCAGCATCTGCGCCATTTTCAGCGCACTGCCTTTCAGTTCACTCAGGGCATTGTAAATATCCGTCGCATTGTCCTGATGCAGTTCCTCCTTCGTCAGGCTGGGGTCGAGCAGCTTTTTCCCGTAATGCTTCAAATAATTCCCGCCGACTTTCACACCCGCTTTCACAAACTGGCTGGCCCGGGCAACTTTGGTGGTCGGGATATGGTTTTGCGTTTTCATGTTGGGAATGATGGATTATGAATGATGAACGATGAATGGTTTGCCATATTCAATCATCGTTCATCATCCATCATTCATCATTTATTTTGATAGATGAACTTCGCCAGGTCGAACAACGAATCCAGCGGGGAGCGGCCGATCAGATCGAAGGCGGTATTGACCGATTTTTCGATGGCGGTATCGGTTTTTTCAAAATTCTTGCTGACGTCGTTGACCCAGAAATGCAGGATGAACAGGGTTTGGGTCCACAACCCATCGGCGTAGCGGTCGGACAGGAATGGCCGGGGTTCGACCTCCTTGCTTTCGCGGCCTTCCGCCAGCAGATCCCGGACGTAATCGTAGTAGGCTTCTTTAAAGCGTTGCAGGACGCGGGCCGACGGTTTTCCCATCCGGGCTTTGGCCATGGGCGACAGATTGGTGGTAGACGGGCGCAGTTGGTGGTAGCTGAACACCACAAAACTGCGCTGGGCTTTCAACACCTCCACCCAGGTATAATAGAACGCGAGGAGCTTTTCGCGGACCGAATACGTCTGATAAATCGGGTCGCCTTCGACGGTTTGCTGGGCCTGTTTGAAAAAAGCCAGCCAGACATCCGCTTCAATCGACTCGAACGAAGTGTACTCCTCATAGAAGTCCGCTTCTGAAATTTTCAGCTTCTTCGCAAATTGAAAAACGCTCGGTGGTGGGGTTCCGTTTTCAAGCACAAAGTCGGTATAGGCTTTACGGATTTTTTCCAGTTTTTCCATACCTGACGAACGCAGTGTGCAGCAAAAAAGTTTAGCTTTTCATGTTCACAAATTGCAAAGATATTTCCAGCTCTGCCCGACGCAACATGCCGATGACGGCCTGCAGATCGTCGATTTTTTTGCTGGTCACCCGCACCTGATCATCCATAGCCTGCGCGGTCAGTTTCGGAAAGCTTTCCTTGATCAGTTTCAGGATTTTGCGTTGCTGGTCTTTGTCGAGTCCCTGCCGGACTTTGAGCTCATGCCGCAGGCGGTTTCCCGACTGGTGGGGCTCGGCCGTAAAGTCCAGACTCCGCCCATCGACCCCTTGTTTGATCACGCGGGTCAGCAAAATATCCTCCACCGATTTCAGGCTCATGTCGTTGTCGGTATCGATCTTCACCGTGAAATCCTTCTTATTGAGTTCCACGCTGGTTTTGCTGTTCCGCAAGTCATACCGGTTCGCTATCTCTTTGATAGCGACATTGATAGCATTATCTAACGTTTGCAAATCAACTTTACTGACAATATCGAAGGAGGCCATACTACATCGGGTTGGTTATGAATTCATAAACGAACGGTTTTACAAAAGTAAGCGGTTTTCCGGGCCGAAGCACACATTCGGCCCGGAAAACCCCCTTTCGGTGACCAAACTATTCACGCCCTATTGTAGCTTTGGGTGCTAATTCATCCTGAAATGATACAAAAAAGAACCGTCCTGATTACCGGAAGCACCAGCGGTATTGGCCTTTCCATTGCCACGGCCTTTGCCCAGCATGGCTACAATCTGATTGTGAACGGGTTGGAAGCCAACGGCCCCCAACTGGCCGAAACGATGGCGGCAGAATTCAGCATCGACGCGGTATTTGATCCGGCCAACATGCTGGACCCGGCCGCCCTGCGGGCGATGGTCAGCCGGGCCGGGGAAAAATTCGGAAGAATCGACGTGCTGGTCAACAACGCCGGAATTCAGTACGTCTCACCGATTGACGCGTTTCCGGAAGACCGTTGGGATGCCATTCTCGGTGTGAACCTGACTTCGGCCTTTCACCTGACGAAAGCCGTCTGGCCGTTTATGAAAAATCAGCAATTCGGCCGGATCATCAACATCGCGTCGGCCCACGGTCTGGTGGCGTCCGAATACAAAAGTGCTTATGTCGCGGCCAAACACGGGTTGATTGGCTTTACCAAAACCATCGCCCTCGAAGGTGCCCCCTGCGGCATTACCGCCAACGCCATCTGCCCCGGCTACGTCAAAACCGCCCTCGTAGACAAGCAGATTGCCGATCAGGCCCGAACGCACCAGCTTTCGGAGAAAGACGTGATCGAAAAGGTATTGCTGGCCAAACAGGCTCTCAAACAGTTCATCCCCGCCGAATCCATTGCCGCACTTTGCCTGTTTCTGGCATCCGAAAGTGCGGCTACCTTAACCGGGGCGGCTCTGCCCATCGACGGCGGCTGGACGGCACAGTGATGAGGCAGAGTTGCCCGTGCTCCAGTGCGCATCTTGCAGGAATTACTTAAGAAAAAGTTACTATTATTTGCTTGTCTATGCAAGCTAATATACTTTTGGGATCGATCTATTAATCAAGACTTTCCCGTGAAAAAAATCATTTACTTTTTCGTTCTATTGGTTACATTTTTACCAAAATCCGGCTTTACACAATGTGCGCCCCCAGCTCCCTCCTGCTCGGGCTGTGTAGCCTTAACCACCGGTAATCAAACACTGGCCAGCGGCACGTACTGCATCACCACCGCCATTTCGAACCTGACCATTCCAAGCGAGGCTGTTGTCTGCATGAGTGGCGGTTCGCTTACCAATTCCAACCTGAACGGTGGCATCTTGATTTACAATTCCGGAAGCCTGTCCAATCTCAACTCCAATTCGGGGGATATCCGGGTGCAGGGCACGCTTTCCAATCCCTCGAATACCAGTTTTAACAACGTCCGGGTAATCGTTGAAAACGGCGGGGTGTTGAACATGAACTCGCTGGACATCAACAGCAGTCTGGTGGTCGATGGCGGTACGGTCAATGTAACGAATCTGACGCGGGTCAACGGCAGTGGAAGTATTTGTATGGCCAACATGGGTCAAATTCATACCCAGTATTTCCAGAACAATAGTTCCAATCAAACCACCGCCCAGTCGACCAAAGGCTGTTTGTCGATTGCTCAACCCCAGAATGGGCAAACCTTTCTGAACAATCCCCTGACCACCTCCCCGGATGTGCTGGTCTGTCTTCCCGGCACCTTTACGCCCGCCAACCTGGGTTCGGCCACGGTGTCCACCAACTGCACGGATTGCACCACCGCCATGCCCGTCACCTATGCCTACTTCCGCGCCCAGCCACTGGAAACCGGGGTTCGGCTGGAGTGGCAAACGACCAACGAGTTGAATCACCGGTTTTTTATCGTTGAACGATCCAGCAACGCCCTTGATTTTTCACCCGTCAGTGGCGAGGTCATCGACCCGTTTGGCACACAAAATGGCCGGAAAGTTTACCGGTATACCGATTTTGACGCCTTGTCCGACACCTATTATTACCGTCTGAAACAAGTCGATACGGATGGAACGGTGGCGTATTCGAAAATTCTGTCCGTCATCCTCGGGGAACAAACCACCGCGGTCCGGGTGTTCCCGAATCCCGTGGTCAATCAGTTGACCATCGGGTTTGAAACCGCCGAAACCGGGATCGTTGACATCGAAGTGGCCGACCTGAGCGGGAAACAATGGCTCAGCCAGAGTGGGAACAAAACCGAAAAAAGCCACAACCAGACGCTTCAGGTGCAGTCGTTGCCCAAAGGATTCTATCTGGTCACCATCCGGCTGGGCAACCGGTATTTTATAAGGAAAGTGTTGAAATAACGCGAACTATGAGATGATGATGCCTAACAATTGTTTAAGAAGTTGTTTGAGTGAAGGCCGGAGGCCTTCCAGGGCTCTCCTCGGGTAACTCGAACAGCTTGTAAGTGCCAGCGGCACGTAATGTTACTAGCAAATTGCCCCCTCCGGAGTCAATAATCTCAGGGTTTTCGTTGAAATAATCCTCAAAAGGTCGCCAGATACGCGCCCTGCTGACGGACTGAATGACACGGAATGCCCAGTTTTCGGGCGTCCGACAGCAACCGGTCCGTCAGCGGGGTTTTGTTGGAATCATCGAAAATCAAATGCCGGGCGGCTACGCGTCCTTTCAGTTGGCTCCAGGATTGCAACGCGTTCCGGCTGATGATGACATAATCGATCACGGCAGGTAATCGCCAGCCTTTCCGGGCAGGCAGCCGATTGATGATCAGCACACTTTTTCCCTGCCAGTGCACCAGCGTGATGGCCCGGTTCTGAAACAGAGGCAATCCGGGGTTCGTTTGATCCGGTTGCGCATATGTGATTCGGTCGACGCCCAGACTATCCCAGGTATTTCGGATGTAAAACGTCACTTCCCGGCTTTTATCCGACAGCGAATCCCGGCTCAGCAAAACCGACCTGTTGCCCTCTACAAAACTGATCGCCGACTGGTGTGGTACAAAATGAACCAGCAGCAACCGCTGGTTTTTTCGATTCAGGGTAGTCATGCCAACCGACCCGGTCAGTAAAACCGCACCGATGGCCAGCCACCAGCCGAATCGTTTTTCCCGGAACAACAGGAAAGCCGCTCCGAACAGAATAATCGCATACAACAGCCCCAGTTCAAAACTGCTGGCCATGAGTGGTTTCAGGATGGAATGCGGCAGTCGCTCCGTCCGGAGGATGCACTGGTTCAGGAGCCACATCGATGCAAACAATGCTTTTCCGACCAACAAACCCAGATACGGAATCCAGCCCACGACCAGTAACCCCATTGCCAGAATCAACACCAGAGACGAAACCGGAATCACCAGCGGATTGGCTAACCAGAAGTAGGTGGGAAACTGGTGGAAATAATACACGCCCAGCGGAAAGGTAATCACTTGCGCCACCAGCGACATGGCCGTCACTTTCCATAGCTTATCAATTAGCCAGAACCGAAAAGTCAGGCTCTGGTACAGGCTTTCGTACCAGAGGGTCAAGCCACCAACGGCCAGGTACGACAACTGAAAACCGGCTGTCGTCAACGCATAGGGATCAAGCAGTAAAATCAGGAAGGCCGATGCCGCCAGCGTATTGAGGGGACTGTTGGCGCGGCCCAGGGTTTGGCCGATGAGCAGCAGGCTAAACATAAAGGCCGACCGCAAAACCGGGGCGGAAAAACCGGTCATCAAGGCGTAGAACCAGAGCAATCCCAGCATGATCACCGCAAAGACGTATTTTCCGCCCTTTCGGCGCTTCAAAAAACCCAGCACAAAACTGACGGCGGCAAACAATACCCCCACGTGTAGCCCCGAAACTGACAGGATATGCACGGCTCCGGCCGCCGAATACGCTTGCTGCAGCTCGGGGTCGATGCCGTCGCGAATACCCAGAATCATCGCTTTCACAATGGCAAATTCCAGGCCGTTCCCCAGATGACTGGTGAAAACGCTGTCGGCCCATTCGTTTACTTTATATGCTTGTGCAGTCAACTGACTTAAAGGATGATAATCCAGAATGACTCGATCATTCGGTCGTAAATACTGCTGGTGGTAGATCCCCCGGTGGGCCAGGTGCCGTTTGTAGTTAAACTCGCCGGGATTCAGGGGCGGGTCGATCGTCCGGGGTTCCCCACGAACCAGCCACACATCGCCGTAGCGCGGTTTTTGGGCCACGGTTTTATCGATGTAGACGATGAGACGTCCGCTCGCCGGTTTCCAGGTCCGGTCGGTCAACACCTTCCGTACGTCCAGTTCCAGCCGAAAGGTTTTGGTGCGGTTTTCGGCCTGTGAGCCCACCACGGCTTCATACGCCCGAATGGGTCGGCGGAGGTGAACCAGGTTCGAAGGGTCGTTCAGCGGGGTATGCAACGAAGTCACCAGCCAGCCGATGGCACCCAGGGTCAGCCAGCCGGCGATGCCTTTGAGGACGGCATGGGGTTTGTTTCTTACGAAAAACAACATCACCAAACTCAGGAAGCCGAGCAGGAACAAGCCGGTGACAAGCCGGAAATAGTCCGAAAAATACAGATAGGCAGTTATTCCGCTCATCAGCGCCACGACGTAGCGAACAAACGGGAAGGCGTTCCAGCGCAGCATCAGGCCGGAAAGGACGAAGCGGGTAGCACCATTTTATAATGCTGGATGCCGCATTCTTCGAACATCGGACCAACGGCTTTAAACCCAAACTTCGCATACAGCGGCATGGCCGTTAGCTGGGCGTTCAGATAAACCGACTCGATGGGTTCCGGCTGCTGGCTCAACACATCGTCGAGCACCGTCCGAACCAACGCCTGACCGACACCCTTTCCCCGAAAAGGGGCCAAAACGGCAAACCGCTCCAGCTTAACACCGTTAGATGTTGTACGCCAGCGGGCGGCTCCGCAGGGTGTACCGTCGCAGAAAGCCAGAAAATGGCGGCTGCTCGTTTCAAATTCATCATACTCATCTTCCGCCCGAACGTGCTGTTCTTGAACGAACACAGCCTCTCGAATGGCAAAAACTTGCTGCATTTCAGCCGGACGGACAACCTGAATCACTTCAATCATACGGCAGGAAAGTTAGTCGGTTGACGGTTTTCTGTTCTCGGTTTTCGGTGCGGTTCCCCGCCGGGGCTAACGCATTCTTACAATATCGAATCATAAATACCGAATATTGAATCACGAAGAGACAAACGTCAGTCCCAGCGGGGAACCGCACCGAAAAACCGTAAACAGAAAACCGTAAACCGTTATTTAACGAATCAGCAACCTTTTGGACGCCGTTTCTTTATCGGTATGTACTTTTACAAAATAAACACCCCGAGCCAGCGTATCCAGCGGCAGGCTGATGGAAGAACTGGGATAATCGGTATAATTCTGGGTGCGGACGATCCGCCCCGACAGATCGGTGATGTCGACCTGGAACGATTGAAAACCGGTGAACAGCACTTCAATTGTCGATAGTTTCTGGGCAGGATTCGGAAATACATTCACCGTCAGCGATTCGGTTTGGGGCAGCGGGTCTGCCGACCGCACCACGCGCTGACGCCGGGGGCTGGCTTCGATCACCGCCCGCATCCGGGTTCGCTGGTCCTGGGTGAACAGATTCATGCAGGCATCGGGCGTATAATCGAGGTAGTTTTCGATCTGGTTGCGGGTGCGGGTGCCGTTGCAGGTAGAAAACCGCTCGGCGCAGGCCGTCGTCTGGTTGGCACTTTCGGTCGGGGGCGTGTCGTTGCAGTAATCCGTTCCGCAAACCGCATCACCCCAGGTATGAATCAGTCCCAGCCAGTGCCCCACTTCGTGCGTGGTAGTTCGGCCATACCGGTAAGTTGGGCTCGTAACGGCCCCGATGTCGCTGCCAAAATACCGGTAATCGATAATGACGCCGTCTGTCAATTCATTTTCCAGGGACGAGAGACCGTCGATGCCTTCCGCTTCCGGAAACTGGGCGTACCCCAGGTAATCGTTTCGCAGGGTCGTTACCCAGATATTCAGGTATTGATCACTGGGCCAATAGGCAATCTGCGACAACTGAACGTCGTCACCACTGGAACCGTCGTAGATGTTAAAGCTCGTTTTTTGGGTGTAATGCCGGGTAATGCCGGTGGTTTGAAGCCCGTCGGGGTCGGTGCGGGCCAGAAAAAATTCAATGCCGGTGTCGGCCCCAATCGGGTTGCTGTTGAAGCCCCGGGTGTCGGCCATCCGGCGGTAATCTTCGTTCAAAACCCGGATCTGGGAGGCAATCTGCTCGTCGGAAATGTTGGAGTTGTTGGCCCCGCCCACAAAACCGGACGAGTTGGTATGCACCACATGCACCACCACCGGAATCCGGTAAACAACCTCTCCCACCCGGGCTTTTCCGGGTTCTTCGGTTCGCTGCCGAATGAGGTCTTCAATCTTTTCGTTGAGCTTCAGGCGTTTGGTTAATCGCTGCGCATCCCGCCGTTGTAAGGTTTCTTCGCGCACATCGATGCCACAGCGTTGTGGAGTTACGGGCGTTTGCGCCCGTAACTCCGTTAGACCGATGCTGAGTAGAAATCCCAGCGTAGCAAAAAGATGCCTATTTGTCAGCCCGTTCATACGCGGAGATGATTTCTTTGACCAACCGGTGACGAACCACATCGCTGCCATCCAGTTCTACAAAGCCGATTCCTTTGATATCTTTCAGTAGTTCAACGGCTTCAATCAACCCGGAGCGCTGGTTTTTGGGCAAGTCGATCTGGGAACGGTCGCCGGTGATGATCGCTTTGGAACTTGGCCCCATCCGCGTCAGAAACATCTTCATCTGCATCGGCGTCGTATTCTGCGCTTCATCCAGCAGAATGAACGCGTGGTTGAGCGTTCGTCCCCGCATATACGCCAGCGGAGCGATTTCAATGGTGCGGCTTTCGATGTAGAGTTTCAGTTTTTCGGCGGGAATCATATCGTCCAGCGCGTCGTAGATCGGGCGGAGATACGGATCGATTTTCTCTTTCAGATCGCCGGGCAAAAAGCCCAGGTTCTCGCCCGCTTCCACCGCCGGGCGGGTGATGATGATTTTCCGTACTTCCTTGTTTTTCAGGGCGCGCACGGCAATGGCCACGGCGGTGTAGGTTTTTCCGGTTCCGGCCGGGCCTACTGCAAAAACCAGATCGTATTTCTCGGACACATCCACCAGCCGCTGCTGGTTGGCGGTTTTGGCCCGGACGATGACGCCTTTGGTGCCGTACACCAGCACGTTGTCATCGGTTTGGGGCAGCGCAACCGGCTCGCGTTCGTTGTTTTTGAGAAAGCTGCGAACATTCTCGTGGGTGAGTTTGCCGTATTTCTGGTAATGCTCGATCAGCGAGTCCAGAATGTCGGTAATACGCGTAATCTCCGGGGTCGTCCCTTTAATACGGATTTCGTTCCCGCGGGATATAATCTTGCTCATCGGGAAGGCGGCTGCTACCTCTTTGATGTTGTTGTTTTCAACTCCCAAAAAGTCGATGAGCGATACATTGTCAAGGGTGATTACTTTTTCTACCAAATCTCCGTTCATATTTTCAGTGTGACCGATCCTTATTTTCCTTCTAAATTTAGAGGATCATACGTAGTAAACAACAAAAGTTATCAATTATTATCTCCAAATCCTGCCAAATTTGTGCAAATCCTTCACGATTAATCAGTTGCCTTTTCCAGCCTCAACCCCGAATTCTATGGGTCAGCAAGGCTATAAAATCGAATTAAACCGTAAGCTAAAAACAAAAAACATTTTCACTTTTTTTTCACCCCGCCAGCCGGGGAATATGTACTTTAGAGACAACAACTTAGTGTCCTGCCAACCGTTCCGGAACCGATCGACATCCGGCCTGTCGGCTTTTCATTCTAACGCCGATTGGCTATACTTGCAATGCCATGGAGAACGATCGCCCTACCAATTCTAACTTTCGGAAGACCCCTTACATGGGCAATCGGCGTAGCCTTTCCGACGGTGTAAACCATATGTTGACCCCAACGGGGCTGGGCAAACTGCCCCCGCAGGCCATCGATCTGGAAGAAGCGGTGCTGGGTGCGTTGATGATTGAAAAGGATGCGCTTTCGGCCGTCATCGACATTCTGAAGCCGGAAAGTTTTTATAAGGAAGCCAATAACCGGATTTATAACGCGATTGTCACCCTGTTCGGAAATGCCGAACCGGTCGACATGCTGACGGTGACGCAGCAACTGCGTAAAACCGGTGAAATTGAGGTCGTTGGGGGCGGTGGCTACGTGACGGAACTCACGACCCGCGTCACCTCGGCCGCCAACATCGAATACCACGCCCGCGTCATTGCGGAAGCGTCCATCAAACGCGCCCTCATCACGGTTGCCAACGAGATTCAGCGCGACGCCTACGAGGATACCACCGACGTTTTCAACCTCCTCGACCGCATCGAGCAGTCGATGTTCAAGATTTCCGAATCCAACATCCGCAAGAACTACGCCGACATGAGCACCATCATGCGGCAGGCGCTGGAAGAACTGGAGCAGAAAAAGAACATGAAAGACGGCCTGACGGGCGTTCCGTCGGGATTCAGTGCCCTCGACCGGCTGACCTCCGGCTGGCAACGGTCGGAATTGATCATTCTGGCGGCAAGGCCCGGGATGGGAAAATGCCTGGGCAAAGGCACGAAGGTGGTCATGTTTGACGGAACGCTTAAAAAAGTCGAAGATGTTCAAGCGGGTGATTTGTTGATGGGCGACGATTCGACACCCCGACAGGTGCTTTCCATCGCCCGTGGTCAGGAGCGCATGTACTGGGTTCGCCAAAACCACGGGATCGATTACCGGGTCAATGAAAGCCATATTTTATCACTGAAACGTAGCCGCAATGAGGGGTCACATCACCGGGGCGATGTTCTGAATATTACGGTTCGGGATTACCTCACCAAATCGACCAAGTTCAAATCGAATTACAAAGGCTATAAAGTAGCCGTCGAATTTCCGGAAAAAACCGTACCGGTCGATCCATATTTCATCGGTTTGTGGCTCGGCGACGGGCACTCCTACAGTTCGCGGATTACGACGCAGGATTCGGAAATCGTGAATTACCCTCAGGAGTATGCCGCCGAACTGGAACTGGAGGTTTGTGAGTATACGCAGGAAGGGAAATGTGCGAACTACGCCATTACGAAAGGCAGCCGGGGCGGAAGAACTTTTTTCTCCCTGCAAAATGAATTACGCCAACTCAACCTGCTACAGAATAAACACATTCCGGCGAACTACCTGATCAACTCGACCACCAACCGGTTGAGTTTGCTGGCTGGCTTGATCGATAGTGACGGGCATTTTCTGGAACAATCGAATGGATACGAAATCACCTCGAAGTACCTCGATTTTGCGCAGCAGATTCAGTATCTGAGCAATTCGCTGGGCTTTCGAACGTCACTTCACGCCAAGAAAGCGTCGATTCGCAGCATCGGTTTTGAAAGTGAAGTATACCGCATTCGGATTTATGGGGATATTAACCGAATCCCGGTTCGAATCCTCCGCAAAAAAGCGCGGCACTGGGCGAGTCCGGTCGACTGGCGGGTAACCGGTATCGAAATTGAATACGATAAGGTAGACGACTACTACGGTTTTGAGATTGATGGCAACCGGCTCTTCCTCCTGGAGGACATGACCGTTACGCACAATACCGCCTTCGTCGTGAGCGCCCTCCGCAATGCTGCCGTCGATTTTGGGCAGGCGGTGGCGATTTTCTCGCTCGAAATGTCGTCGGTGCAGTTGGTCAACCGGCTGATCTCGGCAGAAGCGGAAATTGATAGTGAAAAAATCAAAAAAGGAAATCTGGCTCCGCACGAATGGGCGCAGCTTCACCATAAAATCCAGCGACTGACCGAAGCGCCAATCTTCATCGACGACACGCCAGCGCTTTCCATTCTGGAATTACGGGCCAAATGCCGCCGGTTGAAAGCCCAGCACGATATTCAACTGGTCGTGATCGACTATTTGCAGTTGATGCAGGGCGATACGTCGGGCAAAATGGGCGGTAACCGTGAACAGGAAATTGCCTCGATTTCGCGGGCCATGAAAAACCTTGCGAAAGAGCTGAACGTTCCGGTCATTGCCCTGTCGCAGTTAAGCCGGGCCGTTGAAACCCGGGGTGGCGACAAAAAACCGCAACTCTCCGACCTTCGGGAATCCGGTTCCATCGAGCAGGATGCCGATATGGTTATCTTCCTGTACCGGCCTGAATACTATGGCATTAGCGCCGACGAAGCCGGTAATTCAGTATCCGGAATTGGTGAGGTCATCATTGCCAAAAACCGGTCGGGTTCGCTGGATACCGTTCAACTGCGCTTCGTGGGCAAATACACCAAGTTTGCCGATCTGGATGCGTTCTTCATGCCGCAGACTCCTCCCCCATTCAGTGGTCCGTCGGCCGGTTTCGACGCCAAAACGTCCGGCGCGCAGAACTTCGAAAACCAGGGCGGCATTGTCAAAAGCAAAGCCAATACGTTGAACACGCCGGGCGGCAACTTCACCAACTTCGGCCACATCGACCCCAACCAGCAGGAAACACCCTTTTAAGTTAAAAGTTAAGAATTAAAAGTTAAGAGTTAGCGGTTCGGTGGTTAGCACGCGTCAGCTTACTTTTAATTTTTAACTCTTAACTTTTAACTCTTAACTCCTCTTCTCCAGCTTCACGACATTCTCGACGTGGTGGGTATGCGGGAACATATCGACGGGCTGAACGTCTTTCACTTCGTATAGTTCGTCCAGAATGGCCAGATCGCGGGCCTGGGTGGCGGTGTTACAACTCACGTAGACAATGCGTTGGGGAGCAGCCAGCAACAGATTTCGCGTCACGGCTTCGTCCATTCCCGCCCGGGGTGGGTCGGTGATGACCACATCCGGTTTGCCATATTTATTGAAAAGAGACGGTGTCAACAAGGTCCCCATGTCGCCCGCCAGAAACTCGGCGTTGTGAATTCCATTGATGGAGGCATTCACCCGCGCATCCTGAACAGCCGCTTCAATATACTCAATACCAATTACTTGCTTCGCTTTTCGAGCCACAAAAAGGCCGATGGTTCCGGTTCCGGTATAGAGATCATACACCCGCTCCGACCCCGTCAGCCCCGCCCAGTCACGCGTGATTTTGTAGAGTTCGAAGGCCTGAGCCGCATTGGTCTGGTAGAAGGATTTGGGGCCAACCCGGAAGGTTAACGGTTGGCCACTGCCATCCTCCATCTGCTCCTCGATGTACGGTTTTCCCCAATACGGAACCACGGTCTGATCCTGGTATGAATCATTCAGTTTGGTATTCAGAATATAATTCAGCGACGCAATCTGCGGAAACGTCGTTTTCAGCATGTCCATCAGTCCGGCCAACTCCTCCGGCCGGTCTTCGGCGACCTGCACCACCACCATCACCTGCCCCGTAGAAGCGGTCCGAATAATGACCGTTCGCAGAAAACCGACGTGCGTGTTCAGGTTATACATCGTAAAACCGTGCTCGAACGCATAGGCACCCACCGCCAGCCGGATGGCATTCGACGGATCGGGTTGCAGGTAACAGTGCTGAATGGGCAGAATTTTATCGAACCGCTTCGGAATGTGAAAACCGACCGCCCGTTTGTCCACCGACATCCCGGAGCGAATCTCCTCCTCGGTGATCCAGCGGCCGTCGGCGCAGGTAAATTCCAGTTTGTTGCGGTAATAGGTGGTCTGCACGGAGGGCAGGGTTGGTCGAACCGGCGGCAGTTGCACCTTCCCGATCCGGGTCAGGTGATCGAACACCTGCTGGCCTTTGAAACGGAGTTGTTCGTCGTACCGGATGTGCTGCCATTTACACCCGCCACAGGTACCAAAATGCGGACAAAACGGTTCGGCCCGGCTCGGCCCAAAGGAATGGATTTTTTCAACCACCGCTTCCCGGTATTGTTTTTTCCGGTTGACAATCCGAATATCGACCACGTCGCCCGGTGCCGCCACCGGTCCGCCCGAACGGCCTTCCACAAAGATGACTCCCTCATCCGTCCGAATCAAACATTTTCCTTCAGCCGCAACATCATCAATCCGAATCGCTTGCAACCGTTGCGACATCTTTTGGGTCTTTCCTGACATAATAAACTGTAATAAATTCTGTAAATTAAGCACCGTATTTTGGTTTCGACAACCCTATCCGTATTTGAATGAAACAGTTTTATCGGATTACAGCCTGGTGGTGTTGGTTTGTGATGGGCTGGATCGGCCTGATTTTTCCGGCTTTGGCTACACACATTGTGGGGGGTGAACTGGAGTTGAAAAGACTGACCAATCAAAACCCGTTTACCCACCAAATCAACCTCAACCTGTATTTTGACGATCTGAACGGCAATCCGCAGGCCGAAGATCCCACCGTTGTCATTTTTATTTACCGCAAAGGCGACAATGCCTTCATTGGTTCGGTCGAACTGCCACAAATCGGCTCGCAGCCCGTCGACTACACCAAACCGGAGTGTGCGTTGCCCTCGCTTCGTACACGGTTGCTGAAATATGGCGGAAACGTGGTGTTCAATCTGAATGCGTTCAACGATCCACGCGGCTATTACATGGTCTGGGAACGCTGTTGCCGCAACAATTCCATCAGCAACATCCAGAATCCCGCTCAGGCCGGTTCCACGTTTTACCTGGAGTTTCCGGCACAGCGTACCGGCAGCACGGACGTCTTCAACTCATCCCCAACCTTCCGCCCCGTTCAGGGCGATTACATCTGCATCAATCAGCCGTTTGCGTTCGATTTTGGTGCTACCGACGCGGACGGCGACAGCCTGGCCTACCGGCTCGTGACACCCTACAACGGTTTCAGCACGTCGCAAAACCCACGCCCGCAGGTGGCATTGCCCAGTTCGTCTTATCCCGAAGTCCGGTGGAGCAGCGGACTCAACCAGGACCGGGCCATTCCGGGGCCGCTGCCGTTGCGGGTCAATACCCGAACCGGACAACTCACCGTGACTGCCGGGCAGGTGGGTCTGTTTGTTTTTTGCGTTCAGGTGGAAGAGTACCGGAAAAATGCGTCGGGCGTTTATCAGCGCATCGGCCTCGTCCGGCGGGATTTCCAGTTGAAAGTCATCGACTGCCAGAAGAATAACCCACCCGCCGTGGCGATGCGGCAAACCGGGCAGTCGGCTTTTTACAAAGAAGGCACGGTATTGAAATTAAGCACCCAGGATGCCAATTGCGTGGATGTCTACGTCACCGACCTGGATGCCAACCAGAAGGTAAAGCTGTCGGTGTTGAACGGCCCGGCGCAGGGCATCACCTTTTCACCGGATGAAGTGACCATTCGCACTTCCGGCGATTCGGTTCGGACCCGAATTTGTTTCGACAAATGCCTGGCAGATGGAAAACCGCTGCAACTGGCCCTGCTGGCGACCGACGAAGGTTGTCCTCAGGGGTTGAAAGACACCCTTTTCGTCACCCTGCTGCTGGAACCGGAACTCAACCGCCGACCAGATGCGGAAACGACCCTGCCCGGCAACCAGACGACCGTACAGGCGGGAAAAAATCTCCAGTTCAACGTGTTGGGAACCGATGCCGATAAAGATATGATCACGTTGACGGCCGTCGGACGGGGTTTTACGCTCGCTCAGGTTGGCATGAGCTTCTCGGCGGTTTCGGGGCAAGGCTCGGTGAGTTCGCAATTTAACTGGAATCCGCAGTGTGATCAGGTCAAAAACACGGAATATGTCGTTGATTTCATCGTGACCGACACCCGCTGCAACCGAAATCTGCGTGACACGGTGACCGTCCGGCTGAAAGCCACACCCGCAACCGGCCGACCGCCCACGGTCCGAACCACGCTGACCGATTCGGTCGTTGAGCTGACCATTACGCACGGCGACTCGGTTCCGGCTGCGGTACGCTTCGATGCCATTGCCGAAGACCCCGATCCCGACGTGCTGAAACTGACGGCGGTGGGGCGAAATTTCGACTGGAAAAGCCTGGGCATGCAGTTTGAAAACAAAACCGGGCCGGGGCCACTGACCTCGCCCTTTGTCTGGCAACCTGACTGCTCGGTGCTACAGGGAAAAGAACAGGCCACGTTTGAACTCGATTTTATTTCGCAGGACAGCAGTTGCCCGAACCGCTACGATACGACCCGCGTCACCTTTGTGGTGAAGGACGTCCCGGTCGATTACAACATCACCATTACGAACGTCATTACGCCCAATGAGGATGGCAAAAATGATGTGTTCAGCGTTCCCAACTTACCGCTGGACAATTGCTCCGATCAGTTTCGCCGGGTCGACATCGTGAATCGGTGGGGGAAAGCGGTTTTTTCATCCACCAACCGACTCTTCCGCTGGGATGGGGAGGACTATCCACCGGGGCAGTATTTTTATCTGATTCAGTACACCAACCGGTCGTACAAAGGTACGGTGACGCTCCTCCGTTAAAACACACAAAAAAAGCGATCCTTTCCGGGATCGCTTTTTTTGTGTGTTGACCACGTCAGTTTTAGAATTCTTTCCGCATGATGTTTCCTCGAATTTCTCCAGCGGGAAACAAAGCAGTATGTAAGTTGGCATACAGCCGACCTTCCATCAAGGCGTTTTCCTGCACTTGGTTCAGCGTGCTTTTTCCGCTAATCGGACTCGTCAGGGAGGCAAATGGAATGATGACGCCACCATTCGTTCCCGGGCCACCGGGTGCCAGGTGGATGTGGCCTGCCGTCGGTGTTATGCCGGTGTAATTGATGGTGTAGCTCAGTTCCTTGGCGGCTTTGTTATAAGTACCTGTCATTGTGCCGGTTGCTGCCGAAGCGTTGCCGGGCACCTCCTGCGCACCGTTCAGGGTGGCTACAAATTCGACCGTATCATTCTTGTCGGGAGCGTCTTTAATGGGTGAGCAGGATGTCACCGTCAGGGCTGCTGCCACAAAGGCGGTCATCAGATACGCAAATGTTCTTTTCATAAATCGTAAATAGTAAATGGTCCAGATTGCTCCGCAATAATACTAACTTTGCACTAATTCTCTGCAACCTCAGGCGGGCAATACCTAGATAACTTATTAAAATGAGAAGTTTCTACCAAAAACTGATAATTATTTATCCGCCCTCCTTTCGGTTCTCATCCGGAATTTCCCCCGTTTCATGAAAGATAAAGTTGTTTTGATAACGGGTGCTTCGTCGGGAATTGGCAAAGCACTCGCTTTTGCGTTTGGCCGCGAGCAGGCTTCCATCGTCATTTGCGCCCGTTCGCCCGAATCGCTCGAAACCGTCCGTGATGAATTGCGCCGGAGCGGCATCGAAACGCTGGCGATTCAGGCCGACGTAAGCAAGGAAGCCGACGTCCGGAAGTTGATCGATGCGACCATCCAAACCTATGGCCGACTCGATATTCTGATCAACAATGCCGGCATCAGCATGCGCTCGATGTTGCAGGACGTGGACCCGGACGTGATTCGGAAAGTGATGGACATCAATTTCATGGGAACGGTGTATGCCACCCGCTACGCGCTCCCCCACATTCTGAAAACCCAAGGCTCCATCGTCGGCATTTCGTCGATTGCCGGCTACCGGGGGCTGCCGGTGCGCAGCGGTTATTCGGCCTCCAAATTTGCCATGAACGGTTTTCTGGAAGCCCTCCGCACCGAACTGCTCGACACCGGCGTTCACGTGCTGGTAGCCTGTCCGGGTTTTACGGCTTCCAACATCCGCGTTTCCTCCCTAAACAACGAAGGCCGGGTGGCGGGAGAAACGATGCGTGACGAGAGTAAAATGATGAGTGCGGAAGAATGTGCCGATCACATCCTAAAGGCCGTCAAGCGCCGGAAACGCGACCTGATCCTGACCTTCCAGGGCAAGCTGACGGTTTTCCTCAACAAATGGATACCCGGACTCATGGATCGGATGGTCTACAACACCCTGGCGAAAGAGAAAGACTCGCCGTTGAGGAAAGCGAATTAGTGAAGAGTTAAGAGTTAAAAATTAAAAGTAGGCTGACGCAAGAACAATAAGAATGCGTCAACTTTTAATTTTTAACTCTTAACTCTTAACTCTTAACTAATTTCAAATTAACCACACATTGTCCTTTCGGACGTAGTACAGGCCATCGTTCCAGAAGACGTGGAGCCAGACGTCCTGGCTGCCGAGGATGTTGACTTTGTGGCCCCGGTTGATGACATCGGCAACCGGAGCCGCCGAAGAGGGGTCGCGCCGGAGCAGAACGCGGTCGCGATTGATGATCCCGGACTGGTACCGTTCGGGCAGGTTGACCAGCAGCAGCAAGCCCGTGAGGTAAGTCAGGACGATGAGTTTATGCCGCCGACGGGCCGGTTCGTGGTTACGGAATTTCAGCCAGAAAATACCAAAAGCATAGGTTCCCAGCAGCACCAGTCCCAGCGTGATGTAGAGTCCGTACTGTTTATAGAACAGGTAAAAATAGTTCAGGTCGTCGGTTTCATAGCCTCGAAGATTATTCTGAATCGCCACATCGTGCATTTTTTTCAGGATGGCTTCGTCGGGTCGGCGGTCAAAATAAATTTGCAGGTAATAGAGCATTTTGGCCACATCGCCCTGCTTTTCCCACACGTAGGCCAGCTTCAACAGCATCGGATCGGTCGGTTTATAGCCTTTTCGTAAGTGGGATTCATAGGCCTCTACGGCAGCCGGGTAGAGCCCCGCAGCAAACAGAGAATCAGCCTGATAGAGGGTCACGGACGTCGATGCTGCGACCGCATTTCCGACCCTGAGGAACAGCACAAATGAAAAAAAATAGAGCAATTTTAAAGTGTGACCTTGCATTTTCACGTCAGAAAAGGTACTTTTGCATCGCAATTTTGGGAAGCGACCCAAAATTACAAAAGGTAAAAGTAGAAAGGTTACGGTTTATATCATTTCTTTTCATCTGCTCCTTTTTACGATCTGGTAGCTCAGCTGGTAGAGCAATACACTTTTAATGTATGGGTCCTGGGTTCGAATCCCAGCCGGATCACCAAAAAATAAGAAGTCTACAGTTTTCAGTGTTAATTCTTCAGTCGCATCGAGTTCCTCATGTCTGATCACTGACAATTGCTAACGATCTGGTAGCTCAGCTGGTAGAGCAATACACTTTTAATGTATGGGTCCTGGGTTCGAATCCCAGCCGGATCACCAAAAATACAGCGAAGACACGCTTTCTTCACGAACCTGCATCCTTTTCAGGGGCGGGATTTTTATTGCATTCCACGGCAATTCACGCTCCTGCCAACTTTTTCACCGGTCATTCGTTTTAAAAGCAAATGAATGAACCATCCAATCCATGAAAGCCCTCACACCGGCCTGCCTTTTCTTTCTTTTGATGGCAGGCGCTGCCTGCAGCTCGATTCGCGTCGTTAAAACCGAACCGGCTCCCAACTTTGCATTATCCAATTACCGTACGTTTGCCTTTTCAGACATCGAATCGACGGGCGATATTCCCCAGAGCGGTTTTTACCGGTCACAGGTCGATGCGTTGAAAACCGCCATTGAAAACCAGTTGGTGAACAAGGGACTCCGTCGGGTGGACACGAAGCCGGATCTGATGATGAACATTGGGATTGCCGTCGACGAGAAGACCCAGACCCGGGAAACGAATTTTCGCACCGATCCGCCCTATTACATCGGGCAACGTCGCTACAGTTGGCGGAGTCAGGAAGTCCCCGTGGGAAAATACCGGCAGGGAACGATCGACGTACACCTGATCGATTCGAAGCGGAATGAGCTGGTTTGGCAGGGAATTGTGGAAGGGGTTATCCCGAAGAAGCCGGAGAAGCTTCAGAAACAAATCGATGAAGGGATGGAAAAGTTGTTTTCCAAACTCTGATTCGGGTGATTTTCGGAAGAACCAAAAATCACCCGGGTGGTCAGTTTAACTTTAGAACGGGAGTCCGTTGTCTTCTTCTTCAAACGTCGTCAGTGGGCGGTCTGCCGAGCGGGGTTCCGAGCGACGGGGAGCCGCGGCTGGTGCCGGTTGCGGTTCGTATCCTCCTCCACCGCCTTCTGCTGCCTCGATCCGCCAGGCCCGCACGTCGGTATACCACCGGTCGTTGTATTCGCGGGATTCGATGCTGATGGCACATTTCATCGTGTCGCCCGGCGCATACTGCGCCAGTTCGGCGGCTTTTTCGCCCCAGGCCATCAGGCAGACTTGTTTGGGAAACTGGTCGATGGTTTCGAGTACAAATTGTTGCTTCGTCCAGGTTCCATTTTTCCCCTGACCCGATTGTTCAGGTAAAACTTTAACCAGTTTACCTACTAATTCCATTGCCATATGCTCTCTGTTAATTTCTTTTTGTTTACTACTAGCCGAATTTCTTTTCGTCCGGCGAAGGTTGAAATGAATCGTTGAAGTTACAACTTTTTGGCTTAATTTTCCCCAAAAAACCACCTCCTTGATCCCCTGAATTATGAAAATCGGAGTCTTGTTACACGGAAACGGCGTCTACGACGGCACCGAAATTCACGAAGCCGTCCTGACCTTGCTGGCCCTGGCGGAAGTGGGCGCCGAGACGGTTTGCATCGCCCCGGATGTTGACCAATACCACGCGATTAACCACCTGACGGGCGAAGAAATGCCGGAAACCCGCAACGTGCTGGTCGAATCGGCCCGGATTGCACGGGGCAACATCCGGAATCTGGCCACACTGACCGCCGACGAACTGGATGGGCTGGTGATGCCGGGCGGTTTTGGTACGGCCAAAAATATTACAAAATGGGCGTTTGAAGGCCCGCAGGGAGCGATTCTGGAACCGGTGAAGCAATTCATCCTTGACCTGATTTCGCTCAAGAAACCGATTGTCGCCCTGTGCATGAGTCCCACCACGCTGGCCAAAGCCCTGGAGGGCAGCGGAATTTCGGCCACGCTCACGGTGGGGTCGGATCGGGAAGAAAGCCCGTATGAAATCAGCGGAATTGCCGCCGGAATCACTTCGCTGGGACACCATGCCGAGATGAAAACCGTACGGGAAATTTCAGTCGATCGGGAAAACAAGATCATTACCGCACCCTGTTACATGATGGAAGCGTCCATCCTGGACGTCCGCGATAACATCCGGGCCGCCATCGATGAACTGGTGGTACTGTTGCGGGAAGAATAGATCACAGAGAGGTGAGAGAATAGACAAGAGAGAATAGAGTTTTCAAACGTACTCTTTTTGTCTATCCTCTCTTATCTATCCTCTCACCTCTCTAAAAAAACACTGGCTCTTCTATCGGGAGAAGAGCCAGGTTCAGTGCTAACCTATGATGAACGAACCAGCCCGGTAGTAGAACCACCGACCTGAACAGGGATACCAGCCTTTGTTTTTACACGCCGGCTACGACCCACTATACGTTCTGGGTCATAAAGGCACGGAGATCGCTTCACATACTGATGGTCGCATCATTTTTTAGTAATAAGTAAGGATGCCTTGGTTTTTTGAGCGCAAGTGCCTACTTTTGCATCCACAAAAAATACGGTTTTCTGTCCATGTGGTGGAATTGGTAGACACGCCATCTTGAGGGGGTGGTGCCGTCATGGTGTGAGGGTTCGAATCCCTCCGTGGACACAGAAAGGAAATAAAACCGCCAAATCAAGCTGATTTGGCGGTTTTTCTATTTCAAACTGGTGTCTTTAATGCCTAAACTAATTCAGGATAAACGTTAAACTTATGCCTACATTCTACCTCATTCGTCATGCAGAGAGTGAAGGAAACCAAAGACCGCATTTGATATGTGGCCGTTCTAACCACTACCTGTTATCCAACGAGGGAATTGCGCAATCAGAAAAGCTTGGCCGACGATTAAAAGAAGAATGTATTCAGTTTAAGCATTGGTTTTCCAGTCCTGCCGAACGAACCGTGCAAACTGCATCTATTATTGGACGTATTGCTAATCTACCTCAAGCCCTGCTGTCTGACCAACTACAGGAGCAATGGATGGGAGATTGGGAAGGTCAGCTACGAGCTCAGATATACACGGAGGAAACCGTACGGATCATGAGTGCTGACAATTGGCATTTTAAGGACCACAACGGGGAATCCCAGTTCGAGGTGGAAAATAGAATGTATGATTTTATAAGTCCACTTTTGACGTTACCTTCTGAAGTAACAGTTGGCATTGTTACGCATGGTATGGCCATAAAGTGCTTGCTGCGTAAGATACTGGACTCTTCTCCTGCGATGACTCATAAAATTCAGCTAAACAACACCTCATTGACAATTTTGAGATATACTCATTCTGACTGGCACATTGAAAGGGTTAATGACTATTCTCATCTTTTAAAATTTACAGTTTAAAAAGTTTACTAAAACCTATTTAGGACTTTCGCTTTTTGCCCCTCAATCCCCTAAAGGACAGGCAATGGGGATTTTTTCTGCTCACTTAAAACCGGTTTCTCTCCTATACCCGCTGCTGCCGCCGAACCGACGCTTTTTCCAGGGCGGTTTTCAGCACGTCGAGTAAGAGTGGTTTGGAAATGTAATCGTCCATGCCGGCTACCAGACACTCCTGCTCATCTTCTTTCATGGCATTGGCCGTCATCGCAATGATGATGGGCTGCGGGCCAGCCTGACGGCGAATGCGCCGGGTCGCTTCCAGACCGTTCATTTCCGGCATCTGAACATCCATCAAAATGGCATCATACGGTTTTTCCTGCAACATGGCCAGCACTTCGCTCCCGTTTTGAGCCAGGTCAGGTTGATATCCCAACTTGGCCAGAATGTTCAGAATGAGTTTCTGATTGGCCAGATAATCCTCCGCAACCAGAATATCGAGGGGGTTTTGCCGGGCAAACTCCTCAGACAAACTGTGCTGCACGGGGCGGAAAACCGTCGACTGGTTTTCGTCGGGCTGTTTCAGTTGCCGTTGAACCAGATCGAAGAGCTGCTGCTGACGGATGGGTTTGGTCAGAATCGCCGAAAAAAGATCCGGGTATGATTTCCGGGTTTCTTCACCCACCGAACTCAGCAGAATGATCGGGAGCCGGGGATGCTGCATCCGGATATTCCGGGCCAGTTCCACCCCGTTCATTCCCGGCATCTGCATGTCGGTAACAACCAGTTGAAACAACGGATTGGCCGACAGAAGTGCCAGCGCCTGGACGCCCGACAAGGCCGTAACCGGTACCAGCTTCCACTGCTCAAGCTGCGATTTCAGAATGGTCAGGTTAGTCTGGTTATCATCGACCACCAACACCCGTTTGCCCTCGTTTTCGGTGGTATTGAACAAAATATAATGCCGCTTGGCCTGTTGACTGACCCGGCAACGAACGGTAAATGTGAAGGTAGTGCCCCGGCCTTCCTCGCTTTCGACGTCGATTGCACCACCCATCAGTTTGACCAGCCGCTCGCTGATGGCCAGCCCCAGACCCGTTCCGCCATAGCGCCGGGTCATGGACGAATCGACCTGGGAGAACGCCTTGAAAAGCCGCTGGCGTTTGTCTTCAGGAATGCCGATGCCCGTATCCCGCACCTGAAAGGCCAGTTCCAGCTCATTGTCGTTGATGCGCTGACGAACGTCGGCCCGCACAAACACCTCGCCTTTGTGGGTGAATTTGACCGCATTCCCGACCAGATTGATCAGAATCTGACGCAACCGCAACCCGTCTCCAATCACATGGAGCGGTACCGTGTGTTCAAACTGATAGACCAGATCCAGCCCGTTTTCGGCGGCTTTTCCGGCAAACAGATCCAGCACGTCCTCCACACAATGCAGCAGGTCGATGTCGCCCTCTTCCAGTTCCAGACTTCCGGATTCAATCTTGGAAAAGTCAAGAATGTCGTTGATTACGCCCAACAGGTTCGTTCCGCACTGGTGAATGGTGTCAACGTATTCGTGCTGTTCTTCCGACAGTTCCGTTTCCTGCAACAAATAGGTCATGCCCAGCACGCCGTTCATCGGCGTCCGGATTTCGTGGCTCATCGTGGCCAGAAAAACGCTCTTGGCCTGGTTGGCTTGCTCCGCTTCTTCCCTGGCCTTTTTTTCCTGAATCTGCTGCTCGTGAATTTCTTCAACCAGGGCTTGCAAATGTTCCGACTGGGATTGGAGTTCTTCTTTTTGGTAAAGCACCTGGGCCGTCCGCTCGGTCACGATTTCTTCCAGTTTCTCTTTTTGGGCTTTAAGCGCCCGGGTTCGCCAGCGGATAATCAGGTTGGGACTGGCCAGAAATGCCAGGGCCATCAATGATCCGAACCACCAGGTTTGCCAGAACGGCGGTTTGATGATGACCCGGAAGGCGGTGCCCCGTTCATTCCAGACGCCGTCGTTGTTAGAAGCCTTGACCCGAAAGGTGTAAAAACCGGGGTCGAGGTTGGTGTAGGTAACCACCCGTTTGTGATTTTTATAGTTCCAGTTCTGATCAAATCCTTCCAGTTTGTAGGCATACTGGTTTTTTTCGGGCAGGGAATAATTTAGAGCGGCAAATTCGAAGGTAAGCGTCGATTGTTCGGCAGACAGGCTGATTTTGTTCGACCGGAGCCAGACGGGCTGGTCGAAAACGTGCAGGCTCGTGATGTAAACCGGCGGAACGTCGGGATTATCCCGCAAACTATCGGGTGAAAACACGTTCATACCCCCGATACCCCCGAAATACAGTTCACCCTGCTTGGTCTTGAAAACCGACATGCGGTTGAAAAACCCCCTTTGCAGGCCATCGCCAGCGTCATAATTGCGAAACGTCTGGTTGTTCTGATCGAAGCGGGCGAGTCCTTTGTTGGTGCTGATCCAGATGTTGCCACGCCGGTCGCTGGTAATAGCCCGAATCACTTCGTTGGTCAGCCCGTTTTTTTTTCGGAAAGCCACAAAAGTCTGTTTTCGCCGGTCGAAACGGTTCAGACCACCGTTGGTGCCCACCCAGAGTTTGCCGGTGGGGTCTTCATATAGGCTGTTGATCAAATTATGGCTGATCGTGCCGGCCACCTGCCGGTTGTGCCGGTACACTGTAAAGGTGCCGGTTTCGGGATTGAGCCGGTTTAAACCACCGCCTTCCGTCCCTACCCACAAGGTGCCGGAGTGGTCGTAGCAGAGTGAACTGATGTAGCCCTCGCTGATGCTGCCGGGACGGGAAGGATCAGGCCGGAAGTGCGTGAACTGCCCGGTTTTTTTGTCATACCGGCTGATACCGGCACCCAGCGTTCCCAGCCAGATTTCTCCTTTTTTGCCCTCAACGAGGGTGCAAACCGTTTCGTGGCTGAGTCCTTTGGCATTGTTGGTTTGCCGGAAGTTGGTGAACGTGCCGGTCGACTGATTAAACAAACTGAGCCCCCCCTTGTAATTTCCCACCCAAATATCGCTGTCGGAATCCTGATAGACACTCATGATAAAATTACTGCCTACACTGCCCGGATCGGTTGGACGGTGTTTGTAGTACTGGTATTTCTGCGTGGATTTCATCAGGACATTCAAGCCTCCCCCATCCGTTCCCATCCACAAGTTGCCCTGCGGATCCACCAACATCGACATGATGTTGGTGTTGTTCAGCGTATTCGGATTATTTTTATCCCGCCTGTAGAGCACAAATTTGGCCGGTTGGTGATCCAGAAAATTGATTCCCTGGTTATACGTACCAATCCACATGTTGCCGCTGCGATCCTGGCAAATGGCATACACCGACGCATCATTGATGCCGTCTTCCTGGTTTTCGTCGTACAGATACCGGGTAAACCTGGTGCGGTTTTGATTGAGCACACTGATTCCGCCGTTTTCGGTTCCAATCCACAAATTCCCGTGGCGATCTTCTCCGAGCGAATTCAAGTCATTGTGACTAATGGTGCCCGGATCGGCCGGGTTGTGCAGATACCGCGTGAAAGTTTCCTGATCGGGATTGAGCCGGTTGAGCCCGCCCCCTTCCGTTGCAATCCAGAGTTGCCCCTTCGAATCCTCAAACAGTTGCCGAAGTTTGTTGTGGCTCAGCGACGACGGATCGGCGGGGCGGTTTTCATAATGCTGAAACCTGTGCGTCGTGGTATCCAGCCGGTTCAGCCCTCCGCCAAAAGTCGATACCCAGATCCGGCCCGCGCGGTCGATCACCACATCCTGAACCAAATCATTGCTCAAACTGGTGGGAACACCGGGCTGATGGCTGTAGGATGTAAAGGTCTTTTCGGCGGGATTAAACCGGGAAAGCCCGCGATCGGTTCCGATCCAGAGATGACCGTTCCGGTCTTCGGCAATAGCAGTTACCCGGTTGTTATTCAGACTCTTAGAATCTCGCTCAATGCGTTTGTACGATGTAAAGCCCCCGGTTTTTTTATCAAACAGGCATAACCCCCCGGCGTCGGTACCGACCCACAGGCGGCCCTGCCGGTCTTCATAGAGGGAGCGAACGTAATTATCACTCAGGCTGTTGTGCCGGTGTGGATCATTGCGATAAACCGTAAACGAATAACCGTCGTAGAGATTGAGTCCATCCTGCGTTCCAAACCACATAAACCCCTGCTGATCCTGAATAATACAGGTGACATTGCTTTGGGAAAGCCCGTCAAGGGTGGTAATGTGCTTAAACCGTACCGGCCCCGTCTGGGCTACGGAAGCGGAAAAAACCAGGAAAAAGGCCAGCAGCGAGAGAATAAAGATTTTCATGAAAAGGCCCAGAGATTCTAAAAGTGCAATATAGGTTTATTCTTAGATACTTTATATAGCTGTCTGATAATTGCTATGTACATCAAAAATTGATCCTGATTTTCGGGATTGACCACTAGCTACATTTACGGTACGGTTTTTAAACTTTTTCACCCATTATTCCATCCTATGGCCCGGCATTCTCATCCGTGTAGCCGAGAAATTTTGTATCTTACTAATGCCCGACATCTGATTTTTCCATTTGTTATTCCGTCAATGCCCTGGCTGAACTGGTCGAATTGACAAAATTGAATAAAATCTCTCATTATCCGGATTCGTACGTTCAAGACGGAAAAATTTCCGGTTTTACTCATCCGCAGTTGCCCATTATTACGCAGGAAATCCAGCTTTTTCAATGGGGATTATTACCTGCCTGGGCCAAAGAAGACCAAGCAGCCGAACTGGCCAACATGACTCTCAATGCCCGGGTAGACTTAGATCTTCGAAAAACCGTCTTTTCGGGATAGCATCGGCTCGAAACGCTGCCTGCTGCCGATCGACGGTTTTTACGCATGGCGTCACGAAGAGAAACAGAAAGTTCCGTATTACATCACGTTGATGGATCAAAAACCGTTTGCGCTGGGCGGCCTTTATTCGGTCCGGAAAAACCGGCCGACGTTTTCGATCGTGCCTACCAATGCCAACCCGCTAATCGAATACATCCATAACACCAAAAAGCGCATGCCGCTCAGTCTGAGCCGCGAAGAAGAACGGCGCTGGCTTGACCCGGAGCTGATCAAGGCCGAAATCAAAGCACTGATGCAGCCGTTTGACGACGGGCAAACGAAAGCGAAGGTGATGACCTAATGGCTTCAATTTACTCCCAACACCCGATCAATCCGCTTAATAACCGCCCGTAAATCGTCCGGATGGTTCACATAATCCAGCTCATTTACGTCGATTACCAGCAACTTTCCGGCGGTGTAGTTGGCCGTAAAGGCTTCGTAATACCGGTTTAAATTCGCCAGATAGTCCGGGCTGATGGATCTCTCATAGTCCCGGCCCCGCTTGCGGATCTGCTCCCGGAGCTTGGGAATACCCGCGCGCAGGTAAATCATCAGATCCGGCGGACGAACCAGTTCCAGCATGTTTTCGAACACCCGGCGATACGTCTGGTAATCGCGGGGACTCATCAAACCGCTTTCGTGCAGATTGCGGGCAAAAATAGAGGCATCTTCATAGATGGTCCGGTCCTGCACCACCGACCGGTTTCCGGTATTGATCTTCAGCATCTGCTCAAACCGGCTATTCAGAAAATAAATCTGGAGGTTGAACGACCAGCGACTCATATCCTCGTAGAAATCCACCAGATACGGGTTATCCTCGACGGCTTCTTTCAGGACTTCCCAGCCGTAATGAGTGCCGAGTAGATGGGCCAGTGTCGTTTTTCCGGCCCCGATATTTCCGGTTATCGCGATGTGCATAGCGGTCATCAGTTACCCAAACGTGGACGTCAGGGATACTTTTTGTATCTTTGTGTGTGAACCAGTGACAGGAATTGTTTGTGTTATGAAGCCCTATCGCGTTTTATTATATTACTGCTATACAACCATCGAAAACCCGGAGCAGTTTCGGGATGAACACCACCGGCTGTGCATCCGGCTCAATTTGCTGGGCCGCATCATCATTGCACCCGAAGGACTGAACGGCACGGTGTCGGGTTTGCCCGCCGATTGTGACGAATACATGCGGATTGTGAAGTCCGATCCGCGGTTTGAAAGCCTGGAATTTAAGGTCGATGATTACGCCAGCCACGCGTTTCAGAAACTGAACGTGCGATTGAAAGACGAGATCGTCAATTCCGACCTGCCCGTTGACCCGCGCGTCAAAACCGGCATCCACCTCGAACCGGATGAATTCCGGCAGATGAAGGACGACGAAGACGTGGTGTTGATCGACATGCGTTCCAATTACGAACATTCCGTCGGCAAATTCAAAGGGGCCATTACGTTCGATATGGAGAATCTGCGGGAACTCCCGCAGCACATGGACGAAATCAAACACCTGAAAAACAAAAAAATCATTACGTATTGCACGGGCGGCATCAAGTGCGAAAAAGCCAGTGCCTACCTGCTCGATCAGGGATTCGAGAACGTCTACCAACTCCACGGCGGTATTATCAAATACGGCATTGAAGAAGGCGGTGAAGACTTCGACGGCAAGTGTTACGTGTTCGATAACCGCGTCGCGGTCGATGTCAACCAGGTGAATCCGGTGGTGATTTCAACCTGCTACCGTTGCGGAACCCACACGGACCGGATGATCAACTGCGCCAGCCCGGCCTGCAACAACCACGTCACACTCTGCGAAGCGTGTGGAGACGAGCACCAGGGAACCTGCGCGGATGCTTGTAAAACCGATCCGGCCCTGCGCCCCTACGACGGCACCGGCTATTACGCGAAGGAAACCCGGGGCTATTCGCCCCTGCTGGGCTACCGGAGTCAGCAATCAACCCTGATTCACTAACGGTTTTTCAAGAACGAAATCATTCATCCAGTACGGTCCAATCGGAATATCTTCTTCCCGGACCACTTCAAAGCCCAGCCGTTCGTAGAACTGCCGGGCTTTGTTATACCGGTTTACGTTCAGATACAGGCGGTTTCCGCCAGCCGCCAGGCACCGGCGGATGACTTCCTCCAGCAAAAGCCGTCCGGTTCCCTTGCCCTGTTCGGTCGGTAATACGTAGATTTTGTGTAACTTAAACCGCTCGTCGTCGGCTTCATTCCGCGAGAACGCGGCAAAACCGGTCAATTTCTGATTGGAAAAGGCCAGAATAAACTCCTGTTTTTCGATGGTCATTTGCTCCCGGAGGGCCTCCTGTGAATAAATGGCCTGAAACATGTAGGTAATCTGTTCCTGATCGAGAATGGCCCGGTAGGTCGGCTCCCAGATTTGTTCCTGTAGGGCAATGATGGATTCGATGTCGGAAAGCGTAGCGGTTTTGAACTCGAGTGACATGTAGTTTACGGTTTAGCCGCACAAAATTAACGGAAAAGAGGATAGACAAGCGGGAAAAGAGCCGAAACCCTTACCTTTGGCTTCCAGTAAACACGCAAAACGAAGTACCATGTCGGAACAAAAACCGCTGATTCTAGTCACAAACGATGATGGCATTACCGCCCACGGCATTCGAACGCTGGTGGGTTTGATGAAACAACTGGGTGACGTTGTGGTGGTTGCGCCCAACAGCCCACAATCGGGCATGGGTCACGCGATCACGATAGCCTCCCCCCTGCGCTTAAACGAAGTCGATCTTTATCCGGGAACACCCGCTTACGAATGCTCCGGAACGCCCGCCGATTGTGTCAAGCTGGCGAAACATTTTGTGTTGAAAGACCGCAGCCCGGACCTGGTCGTGAGCGGCATCAACCACGGCAGCAATACGTCCATCAGTGTGCTGTATTCGGGAACCATGTCGGCGGCCATCGAAGCCGCCATCGAGGGCATTCCCGCGATCGGTTTTTCGCTCTGTGATTACGCCCACGAACCCGATTTTTCGCATACGCACGACCATATTCTGAAAATTGCCGGACACGCCCTTGAGCACGGTATTCCCAAAGGCGTTACGCTGAACGTCAATTTCCCGGCCAAATCTGAACAGCCCTTGCAGGAAATCCGGATCTGTCGGCAGGCGGATGCGCGCTGGCAGGAAGAATTCGACCAACGCAAAGATCCCTACGGCCGGAGCTATTTCTGGATGTCCGGAAAATTTGTCAATGACGATACCGGCGAGGATACCGACGAATACGCGCTGTCGCAAAACTGCACGTCGGTGGTTCCCTGCCAACTGGATCTGACGGATTACAAGATCATTGAAACGATGAAATCCTGGAATATCAACGAAAGGAATTCGGCCATCCCGGCGCCCGCTGAACCGAATGAACTGCTCGAAACCGGTAAACAACAATCCTAACGATTTTGCCCTATGGCCTTATTAGGAAGCTTATTGAAACGGGGTATTTCGCTGACCAACGTGGTTCGGCGGAAGAAATTGAATGCCCTCAAATTACAGAAGAAAACCTTTGTCAAGCTGATCGGGAAAGCCCGTTACACGCAATTTGGACAGGCTTTTCAGTTTGAAGATATTGAGAATGCCGCCTTTTTCGAAGACGAAAAAGCGTTTTATAACAAGTTTCGGGAGATAGTTCCCATTTATGATTACAACAAGATTTACAAGGACTGGTGGCAACGGTCGATCAACGGCGAAAAAAACGTCTGCTGGCCGGGTCGGGTGAAGTATTTCGCGCTGAGTTCCGGCACATCGGAAGCAGCTTCCAAATACATTCCCGTCACCAAAACCATGTCGAAGGCGATTCAGAAAACCAGCATCCGGCAAATTCTGAGCTTGGGTCGCTACCAGCACCTGCCTTCGCAACTCTACGAAAAGGGCTTTCTGATGCTGGGCGGCAGCACAACACTGAACTACCGCGACAACCATTTTGAAGGCGATTTGAGCGGAATCACGGCCAGCCAGATACCGTTCTGGTTCCAGCAGTTTTATAAACCGGGCAAAGAAATTGCACAGGAACGCGACTGGGCCTTGAAACTGGACGAAATTACGGAACAGGCGAGTCAGTGGGACATCGGTTTTGTGGTGGGCGTTCCGGCCTGGATTCAGTTGCTGATGGAGAAAATCATTGCCCATTATAAGGTCAAAACCATTCACGACATCTGGCCGAATCTGATGGTGTTCTGCCACGGCGGGGTGTCGTTCGAGCCGTATCGGCACGGTTTTGAGCACCTGCTGGCCCGACCGATCACCTACATCGAAACGTATCTGGCGTCTGAAGGCTTCATTGCCTATCAGACACACCCCAACGCGGAAGGCATGCAGTTGGTGCTCGACAACGGCATTTTCTTTGAATTCATCCCCTTCAACGACGAAAATTTCAATGCCGACGGCGAGGTGATCGACAAACCGCAGGCGCTGATGATCGACGAAGTGGAGGAAGGCAAGGAATACGCCCTGCTAATTTCGACCTGTTCGGGAGCCTGGCGGTATCTGATCGGTGATACGATCAAGTTCGTTTCCAAAAAACACAGCGAGATCGTCATTACCGGACGAACCAAGCACTTCCTGAGCCTTTGCGGGGAACACCTGTCGGTGGATAACATGAACAAAGCCGTCGAACTGGCGTCGCAGGAACTCAACATCGATGTGCGGGAATTTACGGTCGCCGGTATTTCACACGACACCCTTTTCGCGCACCACTGGTACATTGGAACCAACGACCCGGTTGATGAAACGGTGCTGAAAAACCTCATCGACGCCAAATTGAAAGAACTGAACGATGATTACGCGGTGGAACGCCGACACGCCCTCAAGGATGTATTTGTTACTGTTTTACCCGCCACTACCTTCTACAAGTGGATGGAAGCCAAGGGGAAAATGGGCGGTCAAAACAAATTCCCCCGGGTTTTGAAGAAAAATATGATCTCCGACTGGGAAGGTTTTCTGAAAACGCAGGGTATTGAAGTGGGTTCTGCGCGGACATAACCCCTCCAGCGATTCTAACCCCGTCAGCGACCGTTTCGACGGCCCGGCGCTGACGGGGTCAGAACCGGTTATTGCTTCAACATCGCAATCAGCGGATCGTAAAGCCGGGTCCAGGCCAGTTGCAGGGAAATGAAAATGAAGACGACCCCGGTGACGCGGTTAAAGACCAGGACGACTTTGGGCGTAAAAAACCGCTTCAGTTTATGGGCAAAAACCGCCAGGGCCGATTCGGTCAGGAAGATACTGACCAGACTGGCGATCATAAAACCGTAGCGTTCCTGGTGGCTGTAGTGCAGTGAATTGGTCAGGTAAGCCGCCAGTGTGACCCAGGTAATGAAGTTGATCGGATTGATGGCATTCAGGACAAAACCCGTCGTAAAGTAGTAGAGAAAATTGCCGAAGCGGGTTTTCGGATACGCCAGCCGGGGCGTTCCTTTAAAGAGGTTGGCAACGCCCATCGCCATCAGGAGAATCACGCCAAACAGCGTTAAATAGAACTCAAATCCATCGATCTGGGGGAGAAAAGCCGTACCGAACAACGCGCAAACAACAAAAATGGCGTCGCAAACCACTACGCCAAAAGCAATCTTGATGCCCGAGCGGTAGCCATTGTCGACACTATTCTGCATCAGGGAAAAAAATACGGTTCCGAACGTCAGGCAAAGCAGAATACCCGCAATAAAACCGTAGAAAATAGCTTCAATCATCATGCGATCAGATCTGTTTCAACCGCGCTACTTTCAGCAGGGCGCAGACGCTGAGGGCATCGGTAATTTCACTATTCATCACCATGTCAACGGCGTCCGCTAAGGAAACCCGCCGGATTTGCAATTGTTCCGTTTCTTCCGGTTCGTGCGCTCCCTGGCTCAGCTCTTCCGCGATGTACAGGAAGCCTTCCTCGTCGGTGGCCGAATTGGAGGTGTGAATGCGGCCAATCATCGTCCACTTTTCAGCTTCCAGACCGGTTTCTTCTTTCAGTTCGCGCCGGGCCGATTCCAGCAGATCCGTGCCAATGGGAGCCCCGCCTTCCGGCACCTCCCAGGAATACTCATCGAGCGGATAGCGGTATTGGCCTACCAGGTAGGTATACCCATCCTGATCGATGGGCACCACGACTACGGCTTTATTCTTGAAACTGACCACCCCGTAGATGCCGGGGGTGTTGGCGGGCGTAACCACCTCTTCATGTCTGATTTTCAACCAGTTGTTGTCGTACACAACCGTTGATGTAAGCGTTTTCCAGGGATTTTCCGTAAACTCCATACCAGCAAATGTAAAGAGAAATCCTTTACAGTTTGCTACCTTTGCAGGCTATAAACCAGCCAACGGCTCCATGCAACCCAGTCAGCGAATCAAATACAAGTGGATGTCGATCTCATTGGGACTGAGTGTGACGTTGATGATTCTCAAATTCACGGCCTGGTGGCTGACGTCGTCCACGGCGGTTTTGACGGATGCCCTCGAATCTATTATCAACGTGATTGCCAGCGGGTTTGCCTTGTACAGCATTTACCTTTCCGGCCAGCCACGCGACCGAAACCACCCGTATGGTCACGGTAAAATTGAGTTTTTCTCCTCCGGTTTTGAAGGGGCGTTAATTCTTTCGGCGGGGCTTTTCATCATTTTCCAGGCCATTCAATCCTTTTCACATCCACAATCCATCACCAACCTGGACTGGGGTCTGGCGCTGATCGCGCTGACCACGGTGGCCAACGCGCTGGTGGGCTGGCTGCTGATCCGAAACGGACGCGCTACGAATTCGATCACCCTTATTGCCGACGGCCGTCACCTGCTGGTCGACAGCCTGAGCAGTTTGATCGTGGTAGTGGGCATTGGCCTCATCTGGCTCACCGGGTTGACCTGGTTCGACGGCCTGTTATCGCTCATTCTGTCGGGGGTGATCATTTTCAACGGTCTTGGCCTGATCCGGCACTCGGTGGCGGGTTTGATGGACGAAACCGACCTGGCGCTGCTGCAACGCATTCTCAACATTCTGAATCAGCACAAGCGCAGCAACTGGATCGATATTCACAATACGCGCGTACAGCGGTACGGGGCCGATCTGCACATCGACTGCCACCTGACGCTGCCTTACTACTGGACGCTGGCGCAGGTTCACCAGGAAGTTCACGAGTTTGAAGAGGTGCTGAAAGGGGAAATTGACACGGAAGTAGAAATTTTCATTCACGTCGATCCGTGTCTGCCGGAGTGTTGCCACTATTGCCGCATTGCCGACTGTCCGGTTCGGGCCCATGCGTTCTCCGGCGATGTGGAATGGACGATTGCCAACATTTCCACCAACCAAAAACACTTTGTCACGGAAGCCGAGCCGAATTGATGCGGTTCTTTTTTAAAAAAAATTTCACAAAATCCGATTAAAAAAGTTGGCCGTTATCAACTTTTTTGTAATTTTCGGTGAGAATTTAGTGCTCAAATGAGATACTTAATTCAGGTTGTATTCATATCTCGGTTAAAAAGGCCCCCGCACACGCTGCTGAGGGCCTTTTTCCTTTTTGAGTGATACTTTAGTTATACACCTCCCCAAAATAGATATTTATCAAGCGGCATTCTAAACCGGGAGGGAACTATTCGGCTTTTCCCGATCTTCCAATCCCCAGGATTTTTCAGCCATCACTTTTGAGACTTTCAGCAGGATTTTGAATGGCGGCAATAAAAGATCGGTAGCCTACCGTAAACAGTGCGATAAGCAGTGAAGCAAAAAAACCAGTTATGAAAATTCCTATTCCTGGCTCCACGCGCTCAGGAAATTCCATCAACATTCCGATACCCGCAAAATGTGCTAGTGGAGCGGCAAGTGCAAAAGAGATCATAATCAGTACTGCCGATTCTTTTGTAAACATCATCATAATATTTGAGATCGTAGCCCCAAATACTTTGCGAATCCCAATTTCTTTCGTACGCTGTATCGCCATAAAGGAAACTAATCCATACAAACCCAGGCATCCGATAAATATGGCCAGGAAAGAAGCTGTTCCGAGAATGGAAAACATTACATTATACGATCCGTACTCCCGGTTCAAAGAATCATCCATAAAATGATATTTGCAAAGGTAATCCGGGTAAACGCTTTTCCACGCCCTCTCAATACCGACCAGGGTTTCAGATGCGTTATTGGCGGAGATACTTATCGCTACGCCTGTAAATTTCTGTGGGTTAAACAGAATGCTTACGGGATCAATTTTATTGCTCATTGGCTGTGTATAAGAATCCCTGATGACTCCTCTGATCACAACGGTCTTTCCCCTCAATACATAGGTCTTCCCAATAGCGGATGCGGGATTTGCAAGGCCCAGCGTCTTGATCAAAGCTTGGTTGACCAGGACCTGTGAAGAAGTTTTGTCCATATCGGAAGACAAATTGCTTCCCGCCAACAATTTCATACGAAAGGTGTGAATGTATGAGGTGTCAGCGTAGCTGATCATTCCAGCGTGCTTTTTTTGCTTATCGATATAGATTTCGCCCATTTCGTTGCCCACGTTTCCAAAACTATAGTTGACCAGACCCGGGACTTTTTGTAATTCATACCGCAGCTTCTGATGTTGCTGCTTTTCATTCCCCCGAAGAGAGGGAATCACAACAATTTTCTTTGGATCGAAGCTGGTTGGACGATTCTTGAAATGACTGACCTGATTGATCATAATGGTCGTTACAATGATCAATAGCTGTGCAGCGGCAAATTGTGAAATAACAAGTGCTCTTCGGATCGGGAGCCCTTTGGATTTTCCTACAAAAGTTTGGGATTGCAGGGCCAAAACAGGTTTGTATCCTGACAGGATAAAGGAAGGATAAAAACCAGCCAGAAGGGTTACAAAAATAGTCACACAGGCACTAAACAGCCATGTAGAGGGATCGTTTAAAAGATTTAATTGGTAATTTACCCCGTATGCCTGATTAAGCTGCGTTAAACTTGCCTTTGACAGTACCAATCCCATAACAACAGCTAACACCGAAATGATGAAAGCTTCAGTTATATACTGTACAATGAGCTGAAGACGACTGCTGCCCATGGTTTTTCTAACGCCTACCTCCTTGGCCCTTCTCAATGATTGGGCTGTTGCCAAATTCACAAAATTAATACAGGCAATAAAAGCAATCATTCCGGCAATGATAGCCAAAATTGTCATAACCGGTACGGGGAAGTCGTAGGTAAAACTGGTGTAATCGTAATTCCTGTCGTGGTTATCTTCCAGGGGCAGCAAAAAAAATGTTGTATTTTTCGCTCTGTCCTCTCTCAGATATTTATTAACAACATTTTTGAACTGACTATCGATCTTATCCTTTTTCGTGTTGTGGTTAAACACCACATAAGTTGCTCCAGCACCAACGGTTTCCCAGTTATTGACCTGGTCTGGGACAAACATGGCCAGTGACGGATAAGATATCAGAATACTATACGGATGATCCGTGTTTGTAGGGGGCGCTTCGACAATTCCCGACACAGTCAGGTTTAGCTTATTTTCCAATACAAAAGTTTTCCCTAAGGCTTCACCTGGTCCGCCGAGAAATTTTTCGGCGAAAACATCCGTAACAACCACAGAATTCGGATTGGTTAGCGCGTCCGCTTTATTACCAGCTATCCACTTCACATCAAAGACATCAAAATAGTGCTGGTCAGCAAAAAAAGCGTATTGATCTTCAAATAGGTCGGTTCCTCTGGAAAACTGGTAAACTTGTAAACAATAGACACCGGTCACTTCTTCGAGCCCAGAAACATCCTTTCGGACAGCCTCCGCCAAAGGTGAATAATTACAACCATTAAACTGGGTTCCATTTTCAGTTTGTTGGTATAAGTTCACCCGGTAAATTCGACTCGATTTGCTGTGATATTTATCAAAGGAAGTTTCATATCTGACGATTACGAAAATGACCATACAACAAGCAACGCCGAGAGACAGGCCCAATAAATTAATAACAGCGTATAATCTGTTCTTTTTTAAATTCCTAAATGCCGTAATTAAAAAGCTTCTGAACATACAAAGTAAGGTTAACAAGGTGAAGTCAATAGTACGTTAATGGTCATTGTGAGGTCGCCCTCTATCTGTATTAGTGTATTAGATATATAGTACACCGTAAATATATTGCATTAGGAACTGATTTCAAAATCCATTCAGTTGGTCGTTAAATCAAAAGGACCTTTTTAGTATCTTTCCTCCTGATACATGTACTATTTTCGAGATTAACCCATTTAAAACGATTAACCTATGACTTCGCGTCGCTCCTTTTTAAAACAACTCAGCGTTCTGACCGCCACGGCGTCTGCTCTTCCTGCTCTGGCCGAAGCCGCTGCCAAAAAACCGTTCTTCGAGATTTCGCTGGCCGAATGGTCGCTGCACAAAGCGTTGTTCAACGAGAAAAAAATTACGAACCTGGACTTCCCGGCCCTCGCTAAAAATGAATTTGGCATCGATATCGTCGAATACGTCAACCAATTTTTCAAGGATAAAGCGCAGGATGCCACGTATCTGAAAGAATTGATGATGCGCTGCAAGGACAATGGCGTTCGGAATCACCTGATTATGATCGATGGCGAGGGCTATCTGGGCGAAACCGATGCGGCCAAACGCAACGAAGCCGTTGAAAAACACAAGCCCTGGGTCGAATGCGCCAAAACGCTGGGCTGTAAAACCATTCGGGTCAATGCTTTTGGGAAAGGGACGGCAGAAGAAGTGGCCAAAGCCGCCGTGGAAGGACTGGGAAAACTGGGCGAATTTGCCAGAACCATGAACATCAACGTGATTGTCGAAAATCACGGCAGCTATTCGTCCAACGGCCAGTGGTTGACCGGAGTCATGAAGCAGGTAAATATGAAAAACGTCGGTATTCTGCCCGATTTCGGCAATTTCTGCATCAAACGCAGTGACAATTCCGAATGGGGCGGCAAGTGTGTGGAAGAATATGACCGCTACAAGGGCGTGGGTGAAATGATGCCGTTCGCCAAGGGCGTCAGTGCCAAAACCCACGATTTCGACGCCAGCGGCAACTGTACGGACACCGACTACATGCGCATGATGAAAATCGTGAAAGACAGCGGTTTCAAAGGCATCGCCGGGATCGAATACGAAGGCTCAACCCTGAGCGAATACGAAGGCATCAAAAAAACAAAAGCGCTTCTGGAGCGCGTAGGGACTCTAATTTAGTTAAGAGTGATGAGTTAAGAATTAAAAGTTAAATGCGTCCTTGTGCCATTAACTCTTAATTCTTAACTCATCACTCTTAATTACAAAGCTGCGGTTGGTTCGCTGACGTGGCGCAGAAATTCCTGCCGGGTGGCTTCATCGGACTTGAATTTGCCGCCGTAATGCACCGTAACCGTCGAGCTGTTGACATCCTGAACCCCGCGCATCGAAACGCACAGGTGCCGGGCGTCGATCACCACCGCCACATCCTCGGTCTCCAGCACGGTTTTCAACTCATTGGCAATCTGCACCGTTAACCGCTCCTGCACCTGGGGGCGCTTGGCGAAATACTGCACAATGCGGTTAAGTTTGGACAAGCCAATCACTTTTCCACTCGAAATATAGGCCACGTGGGCGCGGCCGATGATCGGCACAAAATGGTGCTCGCAGTGCGAATGAACGGTGATGCCCTTTTCCACCAGCATTTCGTTGTACTGGTATTTGTTTTCAAACAGAGCCGCCTGCGGTTTTTTCGCCGGGTCGAGACCGCTGAAAATTTCCTTGACGTACATTTTAGCAACGCGCCGGGGTGTTCCTTTCAGGCTGTCATCGGTTAAATCCAGCCCCAAAATGTTCATAATGTGCCGAAAATGGCCTTCGATCAGGTCCATTTTTGCCTCATCACTCAAGTCAAAGGCATCATCACGCAACGGAGTTTCGATGGAAGACGCCACGTGGTCATCACCCATTTCATCGACTGTTACGTCATGAAGCAGGTCATAAGCAGGATGATGGCCGTTAGACCGGGTATTCAACGAAGTTCCGTTCGGTTTCATAGAGTCTGATTTTCAAATCCAGAGATGAATCTAGCTGGCTGCGCAGCGAATCGTAAATAACAATGGCAATATGTTCGGCGGAGGGATTGAGGTTTTTAAATTCTTCCGTATCTACATTGAGGTTTTTGTGATCAAACCGGTCCGTAACGCGGTCTTTGATTAAATCACTGAGCAATTTCATGTCCATGACGAAACCCGTAACGGGGTCAACTTCGCCTATAACCTGAACAATCAGCTCATAATTGTGGCCGTGATAATGAGGATTATTGCACTTGCCAAAAACCCGTTTGTTCTCTTCATCCGACCATTCCGGATTGTGGAGACGATGAGCCGCGTTGAAGTGTTCTTTGCGGAACACCGCTACCCGTTTTTTGTCCATTCTGTCAGAGCCGGTCGCCCGGATTTTTCGATTGATACTAATTCTCGACCAAAATGTCGTCAGAAAGGATGTCTGCAACACATTTGAGCCGTCAAGCGGTGGGATAGTCCGCCTTCAGGAAGCAATTTCAGTCAGTTTCGCAGGGATAACAGCCCGGTTTCTGATTTGGTTCATACGTATATACCGGCGATTTTAAGAAATTATTAAGCCTTTCGGAATCAACTGTAGGCAACTCCCTGGATAAAAATACAAGTAATCCCGTCATTTTTTTGGCTCTACCGATATTTTGCCTTTTTTTACGGCTTAGTCCTTAACAAACCCTTAAAGACCGAACCTCCTTGAAAACGAATCGACGTCATTTTTTGCGTTCTGCGGCCGCAACCGTTTCCTCCGCCCATTTATTTCCGACCATTCTAACCGGTGCACCGGCCCAGGACCAAAAAGTCCGGCTGGCTTTTATCGGTTTGGGTGGCCGGGGCCGCAGTCACGTCGATCAGGCCATTTACCGGAACGATGTGTCCATTACGGCCATTTGCGACATCGATCCCGATGCGATCAACCGCACCAAGGCCATGATTAGCAAGGCCGGGCGCCCCGAGCCGGCGGTTTTTGGCAAAACGGACGAAGATTTTCTGAACATGCTCAAACGCGACGACATCGACGGCGTCGTGATTGCCACCCCCTGGGAATGGCACGTGCCGATGTCGGTAGCCACGATGAAAGCCGGGAAATACGCGGGGGTAGAGGTGTCGGCGACGGTTACCCTGAAAGAATCCTGGGATCTGATCGAAGCGTCGGAAAAAAGCGGGATGCCCTGCATGATTCTGGAAAACGTCTGCTACCGGCGCGATGTCATGGCGGTTTTGAACATGATTCGTCAGGGTCTTTTCGGCGAAATGCTGTATGCCCACTGCGGGTACCAGCACGACCTGCGAACCGTCAAATTTAACGGTGGTATGGGCAAAGAAGGGGTCGAATTCGGAGCCAAAGGCTATTCCGAAGCCCGCTGGCGCACCCAACACTCCGTCGATCGCAACGGAGATCTGTACCCTACCCACGGTTTGGGGCCGGTCGCCCACTGGCTGGACATCAATCGCGGCAACCGGTTTATGTATTTGACGTCGACTGCAACCAAGGCCCGGAGTCTGCACAAATTTGTGGTGGATAAAGGCGGAGCCAATCACCCGAACGCCAAAGTCAATTTCAAACTGGGCGATATTGTTACGACCGTTATCAACTGTGCGAATGGCGAGAACATCGTGATTATGCACGATACGAACTCACCCCGCCCCTATTCGCTGGGTTTTCGGGCGCAGGGAACCCAGGGCATCTGGATGGACGATGGAAAAACCATTTATATTGAAGGAAAAAGTGCCAAACCGCACCAGTGGGAGCCTTTCAAACAATACCAGGACCAATATGATCACCCGATCTGGAAGCGCCACGCCCAAACCGCCGAAAATGCGGGCCACGGCGGGATCGACTTTTTCGTGATCCGGGCTTTCATCGAGTCCGTCAAACGGAAAGTGCCGCCCCCAATCGACGTGTATGACGCAGCGGTTTGGAGCGCCATCAGTCCACTTTCGGAAGAATCCATCGCCAAAGGCAGCAAACCGATTGAAATTCCGGACTTTACGCGCGGCAAATGGAAGACGAATAAACCCATTTTTGCGTTGACAGATGACTATTAATTCGCTAACGGCCCGATAATCAGAATAAAATTCTTAATTAATAAAAAAATTTAAAATATATTGAACGACTGCGTGTTATATTGCAGGCTCTTTCTCAATTTCTCCAAACTTCTCAAAAAATGACTCCGACTGCAACCCGGAATTCAACCAATAGCTACCTTGGGCCACTGCTCATTGTCGGCATGTTATTTTTCATTTTCGGATTTGTCACCTGGGTCAATGGGGTGCTCATTACCTTTTTCAAACAGGCTTTTCAGCTCAGCACCGTGGGTTCGAACCTGGTGGTGTCGGCGTTTTTCATTTCCTACACGCTCATGGCGATTCCGTCGTCCTGGCTGCTCAAGAAAACAGGATTCAAAAACGGGATGTCGCTGGGCCTGATCATCATGGCCATCGGCACCATCACGTTCATACCGGCTGCCAAGGCGATTTCGTATCCGCTATTCCTGGTCGGTTTGTTCCTGATCGGAATTGGCTTAACGGTTCTGCAAACGGCTTCCAATCCTTACGTGACCATCCTTGGCCCCCGCGAAAGTGCAGCACAACGGATTAGCTTCATGGGGGTCGCCAACAAATTAGCGGGCATCATCAGCCAGTTTATTTTCGGCGGTTTGTTGTTAACGGGGGCCAATGTCATTTCGGCCGAGGAATCGCTGAACAAAGTAGTGACGCCATATTTGATTCTGACGGGCGTTCTGGTGGTGCTCGCCATGCTAATCCGCTTCTCTACTTTACCTGAAGTATCCGAAGAGCAGGATGAAGATAAAGCGATAACAGCCAAGCCATTAACTACCAACAGCGTCTGGCAACATGCCAACCTTGTACTGGGCGTTTTAGCCATTTTTTGCTATGTAGGGGTCGAAGTCATTTCGGGCGACACCATCATTAACTACGGCGTTGCGCTGGGCTTCTCCAATGACGAAGCCAAATACTTTACGGCCTATACACTGTACGGTATGCTCGGCGGTTACATCCTGGGCATCATCCTCATCCCGCGTTTCCTATCGCAGCAAAAATCACTCATCATTGGCACGAGTCTCGGTTTGGTTCTGACCGTGGGTGCTTTGCTGACCGACGGGTTTACGTCCGTTCTGTGCATCGCGCTCCTGGGTTTTGCCATTGCACCGATCTGGCCGGCCCTCTGGCCGCTGTCGCTCGACCGGCTGGGGAAATTCACCAAATTAGGCTCAGCTTTGCTAATTATGGGTATTTCCGGTGGTGCGTTACTGCCCCTGCTGCATGGTTATCTGACCGACGCCGTTAGTCCGAAATTAGCGTACGCCATGATCCTACCCCTGCTAAGCTACATCTTGTATTACGCACTGGCAGGAAGCAAAAAACACACCTGGTAATGAGCCAATTAAGCGTTTCCACCCCCGGCAGAATCTGTTTGTTCGGCGAACACCTGGATTATTTGGGGCTGCCCGTCATTGCCGCAGCCATCAACCGGCGAATCCGGATTACCGGTTCGCACCGGGCGGATCGGAAAGTGGTGATTAATTTGCCGGATGTGAACGAGCGGGAAGAATTTGAGCTATCGGACGCCAGTCTGGTTTATACCAAACCGCGTGATTATTTTCGGAGCAGTTACAATGTTTTGTTACGACACGGTTACCGGTTTTCGAAAGGAGTGGAATGTGAAGTCCACGGAAATATCCCGATCAATTCCGGCACATCGAGTTCATCGGCCCTGGTGGCTTCCTGGCTGCATTTTCTGATGCGCCTGAGTGACCGTCCGCGTCTGCTGAGTCGACAGGAAATCGGGAACTTGGCCAATGAAGCCGAAGTGCTTGAATTTGGCGAACCGGGCGGCATGATGGATCATTATTCCACCGCCATCGGCGATGTGATCTATTTGGAGTCGGAACCGCACATTGAAATTGAAGAATTACGGCCCAAACTCGGTGCTTTCGTGCTGGGCGACTCACTGGAAGCCAAAGATACGCTGGATATTCTGGGTCGGCTGCGGAACGGCGTCAACGGAATTATTCATAAAATCAAAGCCGTCAACCCGGAATTCTCGCTCCATACCACGGATGTTCTGGAACTTGACGACTACCGCCCTTTTTTATCGGGCGGAGAAAATACGCTGCTGGAAGGCACGGTTTCGAACCGCGATCTCCTCCGCGAAGCCCGACAGGTGCTGGAATCAGCCGATCTGAATCACATCCGGCTTGGCGACTTGCTCAACCGTCACCACGCCAATTTGCGGGATGCCCAACGTATTTCGACAACCAAAATCGACCGGATGCTCGAAGCGGCTTTGAATGCCGGGGCGCTGGGCGGTAAAATCAACGGTTCGGGGGGCGGTGGTTGTATGTTTGTCTACGCGCCCGGCCATGCCGGAGCCGTCGCAGAAGCCATTGAACGCCAGGGCGGTGCGGCCTATATTATTCGGGTAGACGAAGGCACCAAGGTCGAAGAATAGAATAACCGACTGATTATCAACGTATATCCATCTCTTTTACTAACGTTCCGAAATGAACAATTTCGGGAAAAAGCGGGTTCTATTACTAGCTTTTGCGGGGAAAACGCGCCGGTTTTGTACCTTTGTATCCTCTTCCGCACTCGCTGTTTAGGCCATGCTTGACTTCGCAACACCGTCTTTAATACCATCCGCCGAAAAACCGGCTCTCTATTGCAACTCCTTAACCGGATATTCCCGTCGCAAAACCATCACGGTTCCCATCGGCAACATTCCGCTAGGCTCTGATTATCCCATCCGGGTTCAGTCGATGACGACCATCGACACCATGAACACCCTGGGTTCGGTCGAGCAGTCGATCAAAATGATCGAAGCGGGCTGCGAATACATCCGGATTACGGCGCCCAGTGTCAAGGAAGCCCAAAATCTCGAAAACATCCGCAAGGAATTACGCGCCCGGGGCTACACCACACCCCTCGTTGCCGATATTCATTTTACACCCAATGCCGCCGAACTGGCCGCCCGCATCGTCGAAAAAGTCCGGATTAACCCCGGCAATTACGCCGACCGGAAGCGGTTTGAAGTCATCGAATACACCGACGCGTCCTATGCCGCCGAACTGGAACGGATTCGGGCCAAATTTCTGCCCCTGATCCGGATTTGTAAAGAATACGGAACGGCCATGCGGATCGGTACCAATCACGGTTCGCTGTCGGACCGGATTCTGAGTCGATACGGCGATACACCCCTCGGGATGGTGGAATCGGCTTTAGAATTTCTGCGGATTTGTGACGATGAAAACTACCACAGTATTGTTCTTTCGATGAAATCCAGCAATCCGCAGGTCATGGTGGAAGCCTACCGCCTGTTGGTTCAGCGACTGGATGCAGAAGGCTTGAAACCGTATCCGCTGCATTTGGGCGTCACCGAAGCGGGCGAAGCGGAAGATGGCCGGATCAAATCAGCCGTTGGCATTGGCACGTTGCTGGAAGACGGTTTGGGCGATACCGTCCGGGTTTCCCTAACGGAAGATCCCGAACTGGAAGCCCCGGTTGCACAGGCGCTCATCGACCGGTATGCAAAACGGGCGGGCCACAGCCAGATTCCGGAAATCCGGCACTATCCCATTCATCCGTATCAGTATACCCGGCGGAAAACCCGCGAAGTCGCCAATTTCGGTGGGGTCAACGTACCGCGCGTGATTGCCGATTATTCCGAAATACCCGTCACCCACCACGAGCAACTCCGGCCCATCGGCCACTTTTACCTGCCCGTTCCCGACAAATGGCGGATGAATGACCTGGGTGCCGACTACCTGTACACTGGTTCTCAGCCCGCTTCGTTCATGTTACCCAACGGCTTGAAAGAAATTCTGGATTATTCGGCCTGGCTTTCCGCCACCGATCAGGTTCATAAATTCCCCTTGCTTGACACGAATACCTACCTGAACAGTCGGCAAGAACCGGGCGGTTTACACCCGCTTCTCAATTTTGTTGAAACCCAACTGGGCGAATTTTCGGATGAATTAGCTAGTGCGCTCAGTGAAGATCAACATGTGGTGCTGGTGGTTCGAACGGAAAATACCCACGCGATGGCCGAACTTCGGCGATTGTATGTCGAGTTGATCAACCGCGAAATTTTCTGCCCGGTCGTAACGCTGCGGAGTTTTCCGGACAGTCAGGGCGATTCCCTGCAACTCTACGCGGCAACGGACATCGGCGGATTGCTGGTCGATGGCCTGGGCGACGGAGCCTGGCTAGCGACCGATCAGCTTCCCGACCTGTCGCCCGATGAGCGCCTGGAGACGGCAAACCGGTACAATTCGACGGCATTTGGCATTTTGCAGGCGGCCCGCACCCGGATGTCGAAAACGGAATACATCTCCTGCCCTTCCTGCGGACGAACGTTGTTCGATTTGCAGGAAACCACGGCAACGATTCGCAAACGCACCGACCACCTGAAAGGCATCAAAATCGGCATCATGGGCTGCATCGTCAACGGACCCGGCGAAATGGCCGACGCCGATTATGGCTACGTTGGAATCGGCAAAGACAAAATTTCGTTGTACCGGGGTCAGCAGGTGATCAAAAAGTCGGTCACCGCCGAACACGCCGTCGATGAACTGATTGAATTGATAAAAGAAGACGGTCGCTGGAATGAACCGGAATCTGAGTGAGGAATTAAGAGTTAAAAGTGAAGAGTTAGCCACTCTTCATTCTCTCACCGATTTAACGCTTAATTTTTAACTCTTAACTCTTAACTCATTATGTCCAAAATCGGAGATTATTTCAAGTTGGGTGATGTCTTCCGGTATTTCTACCGGGTTTTTCAGAAACCGGACCCTAGTCGCCCGACGAACACCAACCTTCGCATGATGCACGGAATCAACCGGATTTCCATCATCATGTTTCTGTTCTGTCTGATTGTGATGATTGTCAGAGCCATCATGCGATGAACATTGAAACGCTGCGGAATTACTGCCTGAGCAAATCCGGTGCCAACGAATCGTTTCCGTTTGGTGAAGATACGCTGGTTTTCAAGGTTGGCGGCAAGGTGTTCGCCTTGACGTCGATGGATTCCCGCCCGCTGTCGGTCAATCTGAAATGTAATCCCGAACTGGCCGTCGAGTTGCGCGAGCAATACGATGCGGTTCGGCCCGGTTATCACATGAATAAAGTACACTGGAATACCGTTATCATCGACGGAACGATTCGGGAAAGTGATCTGAAAAAATGGATCGATCATTCCTACGAACTGATTGTTGCCAGTCTACCTAAAGCGGTTCGGCACGGACTGGAAAAATAGGATACGGGTTGCAAATACCCGGTTTTTCAGCTAGTTTACAGTAGTTTTCTGAAAGCTTCAGGATATGGAAGTTGCGCTGATAGGATTCTTCTTTATTTTCTACCTGGTTGTCCGGTATTTCGTGATCGACCACGACACGCAGGCGGAAAAAGACCGTCTTCGGTTTGCCGAGGGCATTACGCTCGTCCAGTTTCACCGCTACGATGAAGCCTTCGCCTACTTCGATCAGGCCGTTAAACAACACCCCAAATCCTCCCTGGCGTTTGCCTACCGGGGAAAATGCCACCTTCGGAATGAAAATGCCTATTCCGCCCTTTTCGATCTGACGGTTGCCCTGAGTCTCGACAACACCATTCCCGATTCGTATCTTGATAAAGGTATCGCTCTGTACCAACTGAATCAGTTCGGAGAAGCCTTCAAGGAGTTTGACAAAGCTGTCTGGTATTTCCGGGGTCAGCAACCCGACGCCATCCGCTGGCGGGCAATGGCCCGGATGCAGCTCGACCAGTACGGTCCGGCCCAGAAAGACCTGATCCGGGCCATTGAACTGGGTGACGAAAATTCGGCCTATCTCTTGAAGCAACCGCCGTTCTCCAACGTCATTTATTCCTGACGATCATTTTAATCGGCCAATCTGCTCCGTATTCCGCTTCGTATCGATTTTAGCGGCTTTCGCCATCTCCAGCGACTTTTGCGCGGCTTTCAACCCCTCGGCGGTTTTTTCACCCCGGCGATAGACCTCAGCCAGTTCAAAATACAAATCAGCCTGTTCGGCGGGGCTTTTTGCCTGCGGAATGGCTTTGTTGGCCCAGCGGGCTACCGTCGGCGCATCGCTGGCATCCGGGCTTTTCCGGTTGAATAACCGAATCACATACAGGTATTCCGGCGTCGAGAACTGGTTCTTAGCAATGTGATCGTCCATTCGGGAAGCGGCTTTGGTGGCCTGACCCGCGCGAAAGTAAGCGTTGATTTCGGGCAGCAGCGTGCGGTTACTGGCGACGCGTCCGTCGATACCAACTTGCTGAAGCTGGTTACGGATGGTGATGATTTTGGCGGCCGGATACTGGTTGCCCCGGCTGCTATACAACGAAGACATCAGAATATTCTCCGCCACCGTTTTGACCTGCTCCGCACCGTTGGGTTTGATAAATTGATCGAGGTGGCCGATCATGTACTGAAAAAGCGGGTTGTCGACGTCCAGAATCAGCTTTTGCAACACGAGCCAGTTCGTTGGATTTGCATACGTATTGGCGGCTTGCCGGGTGGCATACTCGTTCATCACCCGGATGTTCGTCACCGTGTCGCGCGTCACCCGGGCATACATCCCGTAATCGATCAGGAAATTCGCGGAACGCTCCCCGTCTTCAAACCGTTTCCGCATGGCCGACGACCGGATTTCCGGATTCAGGGCCGTGGTTCCGTGTCGAATGACCTCATCCGTCGAATTGTTACTCATCGCCATGTGAATAAGATCTCCCTGCGCATTGAAGTATAAAAACAGCGGTAAGGAGGGAACAAACAGGCGGTTTTTGTCCAGAAAAGCGATGGTGCTCTTATTGGAAATATCGATTTTGGTGCTGATAAAACGGGTATTGTAGAATTTCCCCACCGTTTTGTTCGCAAACGTGGGAATAAAACTTTGGCAAACGTGGCAGGTTTCCGAATACACTTCCACAAAGACCGGCTTTTTGGCTTTCCGGGCCGCACTTAAAACCGTCGTCAATGGCTCCTTTCGAAACTGCACTCCTTGCCCAACGGCCAAACCAATCGTCAGCCAAACAACGATCACAACTGAACTCAATATCTTCATCAGTAAAGGGTTTACGGTTTACGGTATTCAGTTTTCGGTTTATCGCGTCAGTTCCGTAGGGGAACCGCACAGCTCCGGCGGCCCGGCGAAAACTGAATACCGTAAACCGAACACAACCTGTCGTTCGCTATGCCTGCTTCTGCTGCTCGCGGTATTCTTCCTCCACTTTTTTGCTTAGAGCCCGGCAAAGGTTGTCGATCTGGTCGGCCATCGATTGGTCGCCCGTGGCCGTTACGATGGTGTCGGCGAGGCTGCCGAGCACTTCGACGCAAAACCGCTTCATATCAGTGACGGCCATGTCTTTGGTCCACAGATTCAAGCGTAATGTACCCTGGTTGTAATGATCCCATACCGACACCACCACCGCTTTGGTGTCACTCAGTCCTTCATTGGGATTGTCCGTCGCGTTCCAGAAAATTTTTTCGGGGATATTGTGGTCGTCTAATTCAACCGCAAAATTGATTTCTGATTTTTTCATCGTTTGCTTTTGAGTACAGTAAAAAACTCCGCCAACCCAGGCGGAGTCGTCAAACAACGATCCCACCCCCAGCGGAGTTTTAAGACTTCAAAGGTAAACATTTGTGAAACGGATTTGCAATCCTTCCCCGACGATTCAAATCCAAAAAACCTCTAAACGCAGGTTTACTGCTGCCCAAATACTTTCTTCAGCAAATCGTTGACGCGGGCCGCCGGGTTTTCGCGGATTTGTTTCTCTTCCTGGGCAACCAGCGTAAAAATACCGTCGACGGCTTTCGTGGCGGCATAATTGGTCAGATCCGGATTAACTTTGGTGGTGGCAATGGGTAGTTTGTTATAGGTGCGAACCAGATCCCCATAATACCGGGTGGCGTTGTTTTTTTTCAGCGTACTGTCGATCACCGGCGTAAAAGCCGCCATCAACTGATCCGAGGTGGTGCGCTTCAGATACTGCGTGGCGGCATTGTCCTGCCCCCGCAAAATACCGACGGCATCCTGAATGGTCATCGACGTCAGGGCATTCAGAAAGATCGGCTTGGCTTTTTTGGCCGCATCCTCCGCCGAGCGGTTGAGCGACATGATGAACTGGTCGACCTGTTTTCCCATGCCCAATTTACGCAAAGCCGATTCCACCTTCTGGGCTTCCGGCGGCATCAGAATCTTGATCAGCGTGTTTTTGTAATAGCCATCCACGGCCGAAGCCTGATCGGAGCCTTTGCTGATCCCGATCCGGAGGGCTTCTTTCAATCCATTGGCAATTTCGTCGTTGGATGAGCTTCCGCCCGAAGCGACATCACCTACTTTATCTAGAATTTGTCCGAAGATACCCTTCTTTTTCGGTTGGGTTGAATCGGACTGGGCAATTGCGGCACCGGAATAACCGGCGAGCAGGAGGGCAAAAAGGACTGTTTTTTTCATGTGCTTTCCAGGTTGATACTCTTTGTGAAACGTTCACCGATGGTTTGTCGGCAAAAGATAAACCGTTTTTTTACGTATTTTTGGCTCGAAAGACAGCGATCTGCTGTTAGTTTGTCAATCGGCCTTTCTCTATAAGACAGCAAAACTGACAAAAAGTAAAGGGTCGAGCCACAAAAACTTGTAGATTCTTTTTCATGAAACCCATCCTGGCCGAAATTATAACGATTGGTGACGAAATACTGTTTGGACAAATTACCGATACCAACACCCAGTGGATCGGGGCGGAACTAACGAAAATCGGAATCCGGACCATCCGGAAATCGTCGGTTGGCGATCAAAAGGAAGCCATTCTAAGCATTTTGGAGGAAGCTACCGAACGCGCTGATCTGGTCATTCTGACCGGTGGTCTCGGTCCCACCAAGGATGACATTACGAAAGTGACCATTTGCGAGTATTTTAACACGACCCTCGAACGAAATCCCGAAGCGCTGGCGTTTGTAACGAAGTTCTTTGAAAGCCGGGGCCGTCCGATTACCGAAATAAACGCCAAACAGGCCGATTTACCCCTCAATTGCACCTACGTGCCGAATGACTGGGGAACCGCACCGGGCATGTGGTTCAATGAAAACGAAACCATCTATGTCTCCCTGCCGGGCGTACCGTTTGAAATGAAGAACCTCATGCAATACCGGATCATTCCGATGTTGCAGAACCAGTTTGAAACGCCGACGATCGTTCATAAGATGATTCGCACGGTGGGAATCGGCGAGTCTTTTCTGGCTGAAACGATTGCCAACTGGGAAGATGCACTGCCCGCTCACATCAAACTGGCCTACCTGCCCCATTTCGGCCAGGTGCGGCTGCGGCTCACCGGAACCGGCAGCGATCCGGTGGTGCTGAAACAGGAAATCGATGAGCAGGTCGAAGCCGTTCTCCCGTTGATCCAGCCTTTTGTGTTCGGGTTCGATGACGATGAACTGGAAACCAAAGTGGCGCAGTTGTTGTCCGAAAGAAACTGGATGCTGGCGACCGCCGAAAGCTGCACGGGCGGTTTTGTGGCGAGTCAGATGACCAAATACGCCGGTTCATCCCGGTATTTCGTCGGCGGGGTGGTCAGTTACAGCAATACCGTTAAGGTCAACCAGTTGGGTGTTCAACCGGAGACCCTCAGCCAGTTCGGCGCGGTCAGTGAACAAACCGTGCGGGAGATGGCGGAAGGCGTTCGAATGAAGTTGGGTGCCAACGTGGGCATTGCCACCAGCGGCATTGCCGGCCCCAACGGCGGAACCCCCGAAAAACCGGTCGGCACCATCTGGATTGCCTGTTCCACCGAAAAACAGACCGTCGCCCGCTTGCTGAAACTGGGGCCTTACCGCGAGCAGAATATTCAGAACACGTCGGTTCAAGTCTTAAACCTTCTCCGGCAAACGTTGCTGGAAGAAAAATAAACTCCCTGCCAATGGCACTTGTTGACATGGTTATGCCCAAAATGGGCGAAAGTATTGTAGAATGCACGATCATCTCCTGGCTTAAACAGCCCGGCGACCGCATTGAAGCCGACGACTCGATTCTGGAAGTGGCCACCGACAAAGTGGACACCGAGGTGCCGTCTTCTCATGCCGGTATTCTCAAAGAAATTCTGGTGAAAGATGGTGATGTCGTGGCCATTGGTAGCCCGGTGGCCCGAATTGAAGTCGAAGGGAATGCGGAGGATCTGCCGGCATCCCCAACGCCGGACTCGCCCCCATTCGGAGAAACCGACGAACAGGATGTGGCCAGCGTAGCGGCTAAACTGGAAGATGACCTATCGCAGATTTCGTCGCGCAATCCGGAAATCCGGACCGATGCCGAAACCAGTGTAGCCGAAAACAACCGTTTTTATTCGCCCCTGGTACTGAGCATAGTCAAGGCCGAAGGGATTTCTCAGGCTGAACTGGCGTCAATCAAGGGCACTGGTGCCGAAAACCGCATTACCAAAAACGATATTCTGGCGTACGTCGAAAAACGGAAAAGCGAGCCGGTTTCGACGGGTTCTTCGTTTCCAAAAGCCGCTTCCATTACCGGCCAGAACGACATCATTCAAATGGACCGGATGCGGAAGATGATCGCCGAACGGATGGTCGAATCAAAGCGGATTGCACCCCACGTATCTTCGTTTGTCGAAACCGACATGACGGTTCTGGTGCAATGGCGCGAACGAAACAAGAAGGCGTTTCAGCAACAATACGGCGAAAATATCACCTACACGCCCTTGCTGATCGAAGCTGTCGTAAAGGCCATCCGGGATTTCCCGATGATCAATGTCTCAGTAGATGGCGATACGATCATTGTTAAAAAAGCCATCAACATTGGCATGGCCGTGGCCTTGCCTAGTGGCAATCTGATTGTGCCGGTGATTCACAACGCCGATCAGTATAATCTGGTTGGACTGACCCGGAAAGTAAACGACCTGAGCCGTCGTGCGAGAGAGAATAAACTCACCGCCGACGATCTGGCCAATGGCACCTACACGGTTTCTAACATCGGCACGTTCGGCAACGTCATGGGAACGCCCATTATCGTGCAGCCACAGGTGGCCATCATGGCTTTTGGAGCCATTGAGAAAAAACCGGCAGTCATCGAAACGCCCCAGGGCGATCTGATCGGGGTTCGGCAAAAGATGTTCATTTCTCACAGCTACGACCACCGGGTGGTCGACGGCTCGCTGGGCGGGCAGTTTGTCAAGCGCGTTTCGGATTACCTGGAAGGGTTCGATCCGGACCGGAAAATTGTCTAACCGTTCATCCCGGCATTTATACCTTTCAAGACTTAAAAATGCCATACGAAGCATTTCGTACGGGTTTTGGGTCTGCCAGAGTTGTAGTTTAGGGTCATCTTACTTAAACAACATACTATACTCATGAAATTGAAACTGGTTTTTTCCGCTGTTTTTTGTAGCATTCTCAGTTTTACGACCGTTTTCGCCCAGACAAACGCACGGGTTGATAAAATTCAGGGCATTGAAACGTACGTGATGTGCGAACCACTGCGTGCCTACGAAACCGTGTTCGAAATTGCATCCGGTGCCAAAGCCGCATCCCTGTTTACCGGCGGAGTCGTGAATGAAGGGGTTTCTGAAAAAGCCGCCCAGTTTGTTCGACGGGCCAGTAAGGATGGAAAAAAAGACAACAAAGCATTCGATGCCGTCGTCATTTCGGGCTCAAAAACCGCCATCGCCGTTAAATTCAAAGAGGAAGCCGGCGCCAACAAAGGACTGGCTAAAGTCCGAAAAATTGACGGGCTGGCCGTTTACGTCATGAACGAACCGCTACTGGATTACGAAACCGTCGTCGATGCTTCCGGGGGCGTGAAAGCCAAATCCTACTTTACCGGTGGCATTGTGAACAATTCCATTGAAGAAGATATCGAACAGTTTGTTCGTCGTGTAAAAAAAGAAGCAACCGAAGCCAAGAAGCCCATCGACGCCATTGTCTATTCAAGCGGCAAAAGAGCCATTGGCATAAAATTCAAAGAATGAAACCACGTATTGCCATTGACATGGATGATGTGCTGGCGGACACCGTCGGCAAGTTTATTGCCATCTACCGCCGTGATTTCGATACAACGGCATTGCCCACCGTATTCCGGGACAATTCGTTTCATGAACTGCTGGAAAAAGACGTTTACAAACGCCTGGCGGATTATGTTCACGAACCGGGTTTCTTTGCTGACATTCCGGTTATGCCCGGAGCCATTGAAGTAACGCAGGCACTTTCCGAAAAATACGACCTGTTCGTTACGTCGGCGGCCATGGAGTTTCGCAATTCCCTTTCGGAAAAATACGACTGGCTGGATCAGCATTTCCCGCACATTCACTGGAAAAACCGGGTCTTCTGTGGTGACAAGAGCATTCTGCGGGCCGAGTTCATGATCGACGACATGCCGTATAATCTGGTCAGTTTTCAGGGGAAAGGTCTCCTGTTCGACGCTCCACACAACCGCGATAACACAATCTTCCAACGGGTACTTTCTTGGGATGAAGTGGCGAAGGAGTTATTATGAAAAAGAGTAAAGAGGTTAGACAAGAGAGTAAAGACAGTTCCACCATGATAAAGTCTTTATTCTCTGTCTAACCTCTTTCTTCTCCAACACAAAAAATGCCCGCCAGTCTGACTGGCGGGCATTTTTTGTGTTGGAGGTGTAGGCCGTTAAGCCGACATTTTTTCGTTATGTTCCACCAGACGGTCGTGACCCGTTTCAAATTCCGGGCTGGTCACTTTTGCGGGGCGCATTTTAATGATTCCCAACGCCGACAGCAGCCGGATAACCGGGTAGGTCGGATCGAGTTCAAACCAACGCGCACCGAAGTTAGCAGCATTCGGACGTTTGTGGTGGTTGTTCTGGAACAACTCGCCCATCATCAGCCAATCGAAAAACATCGAGTTTTTAGACCGGTCGTGGTTGTCGAAGTTGGCGTAACCGTATTTGTGTCCGCTCCAGTTCACAATCGCTCCGTGGATTGGTCCCATCAGAAAGTGAATCGGCAGCAGGAAGAAAAACGCCCAGTGCATATCCAAGTAAACGAAGGCGAAGATGTAGAACAAGGAATACACGGTTCCCCAGGCTACACGTGAAATCCAGGAATCACCGATTTTTTCCAGGGCATACCATTCCGGGTAGTTGCGGTCAAATTTAGCTTCAATCGGCCGAACCCGGTTCAGGACGGCATTGTATAGATCTTTCGTTTTCCACATCATCGTAAACACGTTTTTCGTGTGGTGTGGAGAGTGCGGGTCTTTGGGAGTATCACTGAACGCATGGTGCATCCGGTGCAGAACGGCGTAAGCGCGAGGACTCAAATACGAGGACCCTTGTGAGAGATAGGTCAGGAAAAAGAAAAAGCGTTCCCATACCTTGCTCATCGTGAACATTTTGTGAGCCGAATACCGGTGCAGAAAAAATGTCTGGCAGAAAAGCGATACGTACCAGTGAACAACAAAGGCAATAAGGATTATTACCACGGGATTAAATTTGTTAAAGGTGAATGGCTAAAAACCAACTTCAGTGCAATTAGATTCTACAAATCTACAACAATAACGTCGATAGTTAACCGAATAAGACAAATTTTTATTTTTTATTTATTTTCTCAAAAAGCGGTTGTCGAATACTGTAACAGGTTGGCTCCCATGCGTAAAGCTTGCTGGCGAGCCTCTTCCGGGTCATTATAGACCGATTGGTCTTCCCAGCCATTCCCCAAATCGCACTCAAAACTGTAAAAACAGATTAAACGCCCTTCCCAGATTAATCCAAATCCCTGTGGTGCCTTCCCATCGTGTTCATGTACTTTTGGCAAGCCGTTGGTGAAGTTGAATTTCTGGTGATAAACCGGATGATTGTACGGCAATTCGATAAACGACAGTTCCGGAAATACCTTTTTCATCTCGCGCCGGATGAATTTATCCAGCCCGTAATTGTCGTCGATGTGCAGAAAACCGCCCGACATCAGATACCGGCGCATGTTTTGGGCTTCGGCATCCGAAAAAACGACGTTCCCGTGGCCTGTCATATGAACGAAGGGATACGAAAATAATTCGGGGCTTCCCACTTCCACAATGTCTTCTTCCGGAAAAATATTCATCCGCAGGTTGGCATTGCAGAACTTGATCAGGTTGGGAATCGACGTTTTGTTGGCATACCAGTCGCCCCCGCCGTTGTACTTCAATTTGGCAATTTTATACGAATACTGGGCTTTCACCGACAACGTTGTCGTCAACGTGAAAAACAAAACCGTTAAAAGAAATCCAGTAAGTCGCTTCATGTTCAGGTCGTCGTATTAATTAAATGAATCGTATGACAGGCCGCCAGAGCTGCCGTTTCAGTACGCAGCCGGGTCTCCCCTAATTTAACCATTTTGAATCCATTTTCAATTGCCTGTTGAATTTCACGCTCCGAAAAATCGCCCTCGGGACCAATCAGCACCAGGGTTGTCCGTCCCGGTTTGGCGGCTTTCAACAAAGACACCGCCGGTTCATTTTCGGGAAGATGCGCAATAAACCGCTCGTCGGCACCCTGGGTTAGTACGGTTTTGAAATCCAGCACAGGATCGATCACCGGCATAAACAACTGCAGGGATTGCTTCATGGCAGCGATAGCGATCTTCTCCAGCCGGTCGGTTTTGAGCATCCGGCGTTCGGAATGCTGGCTAACGAAAAAACTAAACTGATCGACACCCAGTTCTACCGCTTTTTCCACGAGCCATTCGATTCGGTCCATATTTTTAGTCGGAGCCACGGCCAGGTGAATCCGGTAGGGCCGGGGAACTTCGCTACGCGTGTCAACAATCCGAAAAGTACACCGGCGCGGGTCGGCGTTTTCAATGACACAGTTATGACGTTTGCCGCGACCGTCGGTCACATCAATAGACGCTCCTTTGGCCAGTCGCAGCGTTTTGACGCAATGCCGGGATTCTTCTTCGCTCAGAAAAGCGTTTGTCTCCGTTTCGGGCTGGTAAAACAGATGCATAAATACGGACGAGCCGTCAAAATTTGCGCTTACTCTTCGGGTTCGTCGTTGGTAAAGGAATACATCGTCTTGTCCAGTTTCAGCGTGTTGCTGTTGAACTGAGCAATAAAGTCTTCGATGACCTCTTCCGAAATTTCTTCCACATTCAGACAGACATCCAGACTGATTCCGTATTCAAACTCGTGATCGATTTCAATGTGTTCCTGTACTTTTACCGCTTCGGTTTCCTCGATTTCCTCGATCAACTCGGTTAAGAACAACTCAATTTCCTCTTCCAGTTCCGCGTCGATCCGGTAGTCGGGTTTCCGCTCTTCTACCGGAATGTATTGGGGAAACGATTTCTTGACCTTTTCCATGGCCATTTCATACACCAGGCTGCTGTGGTGAAGCCGCAACGTATAAATAATGGCGTCGTAAATAACTTCGTTTTCCTTATGTTTGCCAACAAACTGAACGTGAACGCATTCGCCGGAATTCAGAACCTCCAGATCGTCATCTTCATCCTCTACATAGACGAATGAACTTCCTTCCTCCTGGCATTCCTCTTTCAGAAGTTGAATCGTCGCGGGTTCAAATCCCTCATTTTTATACGTCCCCATTGCAGTAATCGTTAAAATTTGCGTGTGATCGATTGGGCAAATCTACAAACCCGCCCGTAAAATTCAACATCTAAAACCGGCAGACCGTTCAATTCACAACCGCTCGGCAGTGATTTCATACGTCTGGTAATGCCGTACAAGCGTCTGAATGGCAAAATCGACCGCCGTTGGAATGGCACTGACATCTGTTACCAGCAACTGATCTTCCGGGCGGTGAATGTTGGGCATCCGGCCTTTGGCGTCCATTGCCGTCAGGGTCATCACCGGAATTTTCCGGCGCACAAACCAGACGCTGTCAAAATCGGCCGTGTGCCATCGGCCGGGTTTGACCACCCCACGGAACGGTTTTTCTTCCAGCAAACGCTCCGCCGTTTTCATCAGCTCGTTGGTGTATTCAATAACTTCAACCGTTCCGGTATGTTTAATGACCCGCAGCGACCCATTGCCCAGCGTATCGAAGTTGACCACCACCGTTCGTCCTTTGGGCCAACTGTCGATGTGTTTGTCCAGATAAGCCCGGGAGCCAATCATCCCCACTTCCTCCGCTCCGGTCAGCACCACTTCGGTTTCCAGTCCGGGCATATACAATTGCTTCAACCGTTCGGCGGTGGCGATGGCGGCCACAACCCCCGTTGCGTTATCGCTCGCTCCGTTGGTATAGCCATAAAGCCAAAATCCGAGTGTTCCGAGTAAGGCCTGGAGCACAAAATACGCAATCAGACCGTAGCGAATCCACGGCATCCAGTCGCTGTTTACGCCCAGTTGTTCAAAGAGTACCAACAGCCCGGCCCCCAGCATCAGCACCAGCGACAGAACAAGGGTGGTATGGAAACTGTTCACGGTGCCGGTTCGGTATAAGAGCGAGATCGGAGCAGTATCGTAATGCGCCATCAAAATGACTTTCATCACCGGTTTTTCCTGGTCACCGGCATACCCAAACCCGGTTTCACGCCATCGGCCAATGATATTGTGGGAGGTTACCTGGGGAGGAAGCCGGGTGACGGGCGAAAACCGCCAGTTGAAAAACAACCAGGCCAACGTTACCCAGCCCCACGTCCAGAGCACCGCCAGCCAGCCGAGCCAGGGTGCCGTCAACAACCCGGTAACGATGCCGGCGATTAGCCAGTAAATCACCGTCACATAGGTACGGGGCGTCCGGAAGGGTTCGACCGTTACGGTGGCCTGCAGTTCCCGGAGGGCCAATGACAACCGTTCAATCGCAGACGCTTCGAAAACCGTGGCCGCCCCCCGGTGTGGCAGGCGGCTTAAATCGCGCAGCAAAGTGTCCATCGAAAACGGCATTACTAGTTCGGTTAGAGGTTGGGCCTTTACTTTCTAAACGTGCAAAACCGGTTTTTTGGTTTGGCAGGCAGAAATGTAAATAAACCACTGATTGTTGTCAAAACCGATTAATAGGATTAAAAAAAAGCCTGGTGCCGTAGCAAAACAAAAGCCTGCACCAATTGGCGCAGGCTTTATGTAACGATATGGTTGGAAAATTACTATTACTTGACGAAAAGTAACTCGCGGTATTTTACCAGAGGCCAGTCTTCATCATCGATGATGAGCTCCAGCTTGTCAACTTCGTAACGAATAACGTCAAAGAAGTCTTTTACTTCCGTAGCGTATAGCTTCGCCATTTCGGCCGTATCAGTCAAATTGTTCGCCTTCTTGCGGGTTTCCGTCATTTCTTCGACGTTTTTCTTGATGGCAATGACGCGGGCCGAAATCTCCTTGATCAAGTCTTTGATCGGCTCGGCTTGGTCAGTCATGCCCAGGTCAACCAGCGCTTTGGCGGTTTCTGCCAGTTTGTTCAGGTATTTCAGCGCCGTTGAAACGATGTGATTCATCGCCAGATCACCCACTACCCGCGACTCGATCTGTACTTTTTTGATGTACTTCTCCAGTTCGATTTCGTAGCGCGATTCTACTTCGGCATGGCTCAGGACACCTACGCGCTCGAACAATTCCAGCGATTCGGGTTTCAGATATACACCCAATGCTTCCGGTGTCGATTTGATATTCGACAGACCCCGTTTGGCGGCTTCTTCAACCCACTCATCCGAATAGCCGTTTCCTTCGAACAGAATCCGTTTCGACGATTTGTAGTAGTCTTTCAGAATCTCGACGATGGCCAGTTCTTTCTTCTCACCATTGGCCAGACGGGCATCCAGTTCCTGTTTGAAAGTAACCAACTGGGCGGCAACGATCGTATTCAGAACTGTCATGGTAGACGCCGAGTTGGCACCACCACCCACGGCGCGGAATTCGAACTTGTTTCCGGTGAAAGCAAACGGCGAAGTCCGGTTCCGGTCGGTATTGTCCCGCAGCAGTGACGGAATGCGGTTGATCCCCAATTTGTAATAGACGTTATCGCCTTTGTTGACAATCACTTCCGACTTCGTTTCGAGGTCTTCCAGGGCTTTCGTCAGCGACTCGCCCAGGAACACGGATACAATAGCCGGGGGCGCTTCGTTGGCACCCAGACGGTATTCGTTACCCGCCGAGGCAATGCTGGCGCGCAGCAGATCCGCGTGATCGTGAACGGCTTTTACCACGTTGACCAGGAACGTCAGAAACCGCAGGCTTTCTTTTGGTTTCGAGCTGGGAGCCAGCAGGTTAACGCCGGTATTGGTTCCAAGCGACCAGTTGTTGTGCTTCCCGCTACCGTTGATACCGGCAAACGGTTTTTCGTGGAACAACACTTTGAAGTTGTGTCTTTCCGCCACTTTTTCCATCAAATCCATCAACAGGGCGTTGTGATCGATGGCCAGGTTTACTTCTTCAAACGTGGGCGCCACCTCGAACTGACCCGGTGCCACCTCATTGTGACGGGTCCGAACCGGCATGCCCAGTTTCATGGCTTCAAATTCAAAGTCAACCATGTAGGCATTTACCCGGGGCGGAATCGTGCCAAAATAGTGGTCTTCCAGTTGCTGACCGCGCGCCGGAGAATGTCCGAAAACACTGCGACCGGCCATTACCAAATCCGGACGGGCATAGAACAGGGCTTTATCAACAACAAAATACTCCTGCTCGACACCCAGGGTTGGGGTTACTTTGGTAACATTCCGGTCGAAATACTGACAAACTGCCGTAGCCGCTTTGTCAACTTCCAGGAGGGCTTTCAGCAAAGGCGTTTTATAATCGAGTGCTTCGCCGGTATACGATATAAATACGGAGGGAATACAAAGGGTTTTTCCACCCGCGCCGTTGTCCATCAAAAAAGCCGGCGAGCTCGGATCCCAACCGGTGTAACCGCGTGCTTCGAAGGTGTTCCGCAGACCACCACTTGGAAACGAGGATGCATCCGGTTCCTGCTGAACCAGGGCGCCCCCTTTGAATTTTTCGATGGCTTTTCCGTCCATCGTCACATCGAAGAAAGCGTCGTGTTTTTCGGCCGTTGCTCCCGTCAAAGGCTGAAACCAGTGCGTATAGTGGGTAGCCCCTTTCGCCGTTGCCCAGGCTTTCATGGCATTTGCCACTTCGTCGGCAATGTCGCGGTCGATTTTGCCGCCGGTATCGATGGCCTGGGTGATTTTCAGATATGCTTCCGGCGACAGCAGGGAACGCATAACCTCGTTGTTAAATGTGTAGGAGCCATAGTATTCCGTTACACGTTCTGCCGGAGGTGGAACAGAGAGGGCTTGCCGACTTTGTGCAATTTCGAGAGCTTTAAACCGAAAGTTTGACATATTAGGTTCGAGGTGGTTTTTGGATTAAAAACACCCAAAAATACTGATTATTTGTTGTAATTTCCAAGAAATAACATCCGTTTTAACCTATTTTTCACGAGAAATTGCTAAAAATCACAAAAATCGGTTTTTGACTATTGAAATTCCTTCATCTGAGAAAATACCTATTTCATCCAAATTTTGCATCTACCCCAGAACAAATTGCACCTACAAAAGATAAAGTAAACCACAATTCTATAACCGTTTACATAATAAGCCATTATCCCGCCCGGAATCGTATTACCTTTGCGGTCCCCTGGTCATTGTATTTACAAAAATAATGAAGAGTCGTTTGCTTATTCTCATGGCGTATTTGACGGGCTGGACTGGCTGGTTGCTGGTGAGCCGCGTTCTTTTTTTAATGTATCAACCCCAATCCAGTCAGTTGAATGCCACGGCTGTAGCCGGTGTCTTTGCCAACGGTCTGCGAATGGACCTTTCAACGGCTGGTTACCTGACCGTTATCCCCGCCCTGCTCATCACGTTGCTGCCCAACTGGCCTTCCCAGAAACTCGCGCGATCCCTGCGAATCATCACCTTCATCGAACTGATCGTCGTTTCCCTCATTACGGTTGCTGATCTTGAGGTGTTCCGCACCTGGGGTTTTCACCTGGATATCACCCCCTTACATTATTTAGCATCACCGCGGGAAGCAGCCGCATCGGTGGCGGCTTCGCCGATTTTAACACTGACTACGCTCTTTGTGGGCATGTTACTCGTGGGCAATTATTATTTTAAACGGCTGATTCACCCCCTGGTGTTTCGGCTGAAACCGGTTCGGTGGTGGATTGCGTCGCCCCTTTTGTTGGCTGCAACGACAGCCCTGGTGATTCCAATTCGGGGTGGAACCCAACTGGCTCCGATGAATGTCAGTGCCGTATATTTCTCACCGGTCGCTTTTGCTAACTATGCCGCCGTAACCCCCCAATGGAATTTTATGCATTCGGTTCTGGAACGGAATAAATACGGCAAAAACCCCTTCAATTTTCTCCCAAAAGGGCAGGCAAACCGGACACTACAAACGCTCTTTCAGCCAGTCACCAACCACCAGTCGTTGCTGAACACCCCAAAACCGAATGTCATTCTCATCGTCTGGGAAAGTTTTACGGCCAAAACCGTTGCCGGTCTGGGCGGACGGGCCGGTGTAACTCCCCAGTTTGAAAAGCTCGCCCGCGAAGGCATCCTGTTCAACCAGCTTTTCGCCAGTGGCGACCGCAGTGAAAAAGGGTTGATCGCGCTTTTGAGCGGTTTTCCGGCGCAGGCCACCGCTTCGATTATGACTTTACCGACCAAATCGGCGAAATTGCCAACGCTGGGCGAAAAATTCAAAAAAGCCAGTTATCAGACGTCGTTTTATTACGGCGGTGAAACCGAATTTGCCAACATCAAATCTTACCTCTACCACAACCAGTTTGGCCGGATCATTTCCAAACCGGATTTTAAATCCAGCGACTGGAATTCCAAATGGGGCGCCCACGACCATGTGGTGTACAGCCGGATTCTGTCGGATCTGAGCGGAGCCAAGCAACCTTTTTTTGTATCGCTGTTCACCTTAAGCAGTCACGAACCTTTCGAAGTGCCGATGCCGACGGTATTTCCCGGCACGGATGAAGAATCGTTGTTTCTGAATTCGATGTATTATGCCGACCGCAGTTTGGGCGAGTTTATCGCCCAGGCCAAAAAGCAGCCGTGGTGGGCAAACACGCTCGTTGTGATTACGGCGGATCACGGACACCGGCTACCGGTTTTGTCAACCGACCGGGTACGGGATTTTCACATTCCCATGTTGTGGCTGGGGGGCGCTTTGAAAGCCAAACCGCAGGTCATCGACCGCATCGGCTCCCAAACCGATCTGGCGACCACCTTGTTACAACAACTGAAGATGGACGCTACCGATTTTAAATGGAGCCGGGATTTGCTGAATCCGCAAAACCGACCGTTTGCATATTTTGCGTTTAACAACGGTTTTGGCGTCGTCCAACCCAATCGGCATTTGCTGTTCGACAACAACAGCCGCCAACTCATTTCTTCCAATGGCGTCATTCATAAACAGGATATCGAACTGGGGGAAGCCTACGAAGAGGAATCCTTTCAGGATTTTCTGAATAAGTAATCTTGAAAACCCCGAAACCTGTTAGGTCTTGAAGACCTAACAGGTTTCGACAGCCTTATAAACCCGTAAGGTTTTCAAAACCTTACGGGTTTCGTTCCACCAGCTTATCGGTTTGATTCGACTGTACCGAATAGTTTTGTAATTTTGCAGTCAAATGAAAAAAATTGCTTTTTATACACTCGGCTGCAAACTCAACTTCTCCGAAACCTCCACCCTGGCCCGCATCCTGGAGCAAAAGGGATATGAGCGCGTAGAATTCAATCAGAAGCCGGATATTTTTATCATCAATACCTGCTCGGTTACGGACAATGCGGACAAGAAATGCCGGAAAATTGTTCGGGAAGCACAACACATCAACCCCGATGGCTATGTGGCCATTGTGGGATGTTACGCGCAACTGAAACCGACCGAAATCGCCACCATTCCCGGTGTGGATGCGGTTTTGGGAGCTTCCGAGAAATTTCGGCTGGCCGAATTGCTGGGCGATTTTGTCAAGGAACCGTCCGGAAAAGCTGCCGTTTATAATTCGCCCATCGAAGAAGCCGTCGATTACCATGCCTCCTATTCACTCAACGACCGCACCCGCACTTTTCTGAAGGTACAGGACGGTTGCGATTACCCCTGCGCCTATTGCACCATTCCGCTCGCCCGCGGCAACAGCCGGAGCGACACGATTGCCAACGTAGTGCGGGCCGCCCGCGAAATTGCCGCCCGCAACGTGAAGGAAATTGTGTTGACGGGGGTTAACATCGGCGATTTTGGGCAGCAACCTAAAACCGGGCAGGATGCTCAGTCGAAAGAAACGTTCCTGCAACTGATTCAGGCCCTGGATGAGGTAGAAGGCATCGAACGGTTCCGGATTTCGTCCATCGAACCCAACTTGTTGACCGATGACATCATTGCGTTCGTCGCCTGCTCGAAGCGGTTTGTCCCCCATTTTCACGTTCCGCTCCAGTCGGGTTCCAATGCCGTGCTGGCGTTGATGCGCCGTCGCTACAAGCGCGAACTCTATGCCGAACGGGTGGCAAAAATCAAGGAGTTGATGCCGCATGCCTGCATCGGTGTCGATGTGATTGTGGGCCATCCCGGCGAAACGGACGAGTCTTTTTTGGAAACCTTCCACTTTCTGAACGAACTTCCAGTCTCGTATCTGCACGTTTTTACGTATTCCGAGCGCCCCAACACGCACGCCCTGAACCTAAAACCGGTGGTCAATCCGTCTAAACGGGCCGACCGTTCGAAAATGCTGCACAGCCTTTCCGACAAAAAAAGGCGGTTTTTCTACGAGCAGCAGGTCGGCCGGGAAGCCTCCGTTCTGTTTGAGGAAGACATCGAAAACGGACAGATGCTGGGCTTCACCGAAAACTACGTTCGGGTTACGGCCACCTACGATCCGCTACTCATTAACGAAACCAAACACGTTCTGTTGACGGGCCTGAACAGCGCCGGGTTAATGGAAGTGACGGAAAGCATTGCGGAACCAGCCGTCTTACATCTTCATTGAGGGATTTCTTTTAAGGGAATTATAAATGTAAAATGGTGAATGCTAAATGTAAAAGGGAAGGATCGCATCCTCAAACCCTTTTACATTTAGCATTCACCATTTTACATTTATGATTAATTCCTTTCCCCAAAAAAAGAAGGTATCCGTCAAAGACAGATACCTTCATCGAGTACAACAAAACCACAGGCAACCCCTGTGGCTCTGTCAGTATATCTTGAGACTAAGCGTCAACTAAGAATTCGTCGTGCTGGCTAACATCCAGACCCACTTTCTCGTCTTCTTCGCTAACCCGCAACGGCAGGATGGCGTTGGTGATGATCAGCAGCAGGTATGAAGCACCGAAAGCGAAAACCGATACGATTACCAGGGCCATCAGGTGGATGAAGAACAGTTTGGTATCACCGAAAGCCAGACCTTCGTCGACAACCGCTGAGTTAACACCTTTCGAAGCGAAAATACCCGTCATCAGCATCCCGACCATACCGCCTACGCCGTGGCAGGGGAACACATCCAGCGTATCATCCAGTCTTGATTTTGTACGCAGGTGAGCCACCGTATTACTAACCAGTGAAGCGACCGTTCCGATAAAGATCGACGTTGGGATCGTTACGAAACCAGCCGCCGGGGTGATGGCAACCAGACCGACAACCGCACCAATGGCGAAACCCAAACCGGATACTTTCTTGCCTTTAGCAGCATCGAACAAGACCCAGCCCAAACCAGCCGCAGCCGCAGCCGTGTTGGTGGTGGCGAAAGCCGAAGCGGCCAGGGGCGTTGCGCCTACTGCCGAACCGGCGTTGAAACCGAACCAGCCGAACCACAGTAAACCCGTACCCAACAGAACGAACGGGATGTTGGCTGGTGGGAAGTAGCTGGCTTCCATGTGTGATTTACGGCGTTTCAGGTACAAAGCACCCGCCAGAGCAGCCCAACCGGCCGACATGTGAACCACCGTACCACCGGCAAAATCCAGAACACCCAGTTTAAACAGGAAACCATCCGGGTGCCAGGTCATGTGCGCCAGGGGCGTATACACAATCAGGCTGAACAGGATCATGAACAACACATAGGATTTGAAATTCACGCGTTCTGCCATCGAACCGGTTACGAGAGCCGGGGTAATCATGGCAAATTTTAATTGAAAGAACGCAAATACGACTAGGGGAACTGTTGCTGCCAACGGCCATGGTTTGCCATCCAGTACGCCATTGAACATGAAGAAAGTGGTTGGGTTTCCGATAAAACCCCCGATGCTTTCGCCAAAAGCCAGACTAAAACCGACTACCACCCAGAGAATACTGATGACACCCATCGCAATGAAGCTTTGCAGCATCGTCGAGATGACGTTTTTGTTGTTCACCATACCTCCGTAAAAGTAGGCCAGACCAGGGGTCATCAACAAGACCAGCGCAGCGGAAACGAGCATCCAGGCCGTATCTCCCGAATTGATGCCTTCGGTGACAATTCCCTTCGGAACGGCTGGAAAAATCACACCCAATACACTGACTATCAGCAGTAGGGCAAGCGGTAAGTAAGATGGTTTTTGCATGATACTTGAACGGTTTAGTTGTACATTAGGTTGAGAAAGGTCCCGAAAGACCAGTGTGGGGTTGCGTACTAAAACTTGTAGATAAAGGCCAGTCCCAGCGTCGATTGCGAGGATTTGGTATAAGCACCGTCGCTGTCTTCAAACTGCTGGGATTCAGCCGTGTTGCTGCCACCAGGTTTGGCGTAGCTGTCGAGCCGGAATTCCGGTTTGATCAGGAGGTTACCGTCGGCAGCCGTAATGTTGCCCGTGATGGTGATGGAGTTGACACTCGTTCCTTCGCCATTGAAATTACGCAATCCGCGCGCACCATCTTTGTTGTCAAAATATTCGTAGCGGGCGCCCAGGCCAAATTTGCCGGTGAAAGCGTAGTTCGTATAAACGGCAACCCCGCTCCAGGTTGAGGTACCCGTTTTAACCGGTGCATAACCTTGAAAATCTTCTTTCTGTGAACCGATGGCGGCATTCAAACCCAGATAAAATTTCTCCGTGATCTGGTAGGTCGTCGTCAAATCGAATACAGAATACATTCCCTTTACGGCTTTTCCCGTCGAATCCGGGTTGGCTTCGTTGCTCACAATTCCATTCAGGTAGACGTTCCAGCCCGAAACCGGTGCGAAAAACAATTGACCAATGATGCCTTTCGCCTTGTTGTTGTCTCTCCAGCTATCGACGTTGTTCACAATACCCAGCATCAACGACGCTTTGTCGCTGAAAGCGTAGGTACCCTTGATACCGGTGTGGTAGAAAGGCCCGTTGTTGAACAGGTTCGATAAAGAATAATTGTAGTTGACCGGCGCATCGATTACTTCATACCCGATGTGGGTACCGAACTGACCCACCATAATCGAGAATTTGTCGGACGTCTTCCAGTTGATGTAGGCCTGCTTGATGGCAGCAAGGGACGTACCGCCCGATACGGGTCCGATCACGTTACCATAGTTACCCAGATCAGCATTCGGACCAAAGGTCAGGTCAAGTACGGCATCGACCTTGTCAGTGCTGTACCCGATTTTGGTTTGAATCAGGCCCAGGGAAATTTGACCAGCCCGCTGATCAAAAACGCGGGCCGTACCGGCAGCCCCGAGGTTGCTGCGTGATAAAGGATTATTGAGATTACCGCTGTAAAACGAATCGATGTAGCCTGAGAAAGAAAATTTACCCTTGTTTTCAGCTTCAGGCTCTGTGGCGGCTACTTCCTGCGGCTTAGAAGTAGTCGTCGTGGCGTCCTGAGCTTTGGACAATAAGATAGAAAACGAACAACATACCAGTAAAACAGTTTTTTTCATAATTTTCTTTGGTTTGTTCGAGAATTAGCTGATTAATTAAATTGACGCACAAATATTATTACTCAATACCTAATTTGCAAGTATTTGCTAAAATTTAATCCAATTTTCCTTAAAAATGGACACAAATTGCCAAAAGTCACTTAAAACTAGAGCCATATTGGGTATTTTTAAATGAAATATGCCAATATAGCATATTTTGTAAACTGACGTTATTTTGGAATAATATACAAGTTAAACCTTAACATGTCATTCAATTAATTACTCAAATAATCCTATTTTCGTTTACGATTTCAAAACTGTAGGGCAAAAAAAATCCCGGATCGGTGATCCGGGATTTTTTGGGGGTATCTGGTGAGTCAATCAGGCCGCTTCGGCATGGAGCCAGGATTTTTTGGCCAGAAGCGTATCTTCTTCTTCCACATTGTCCGGATCGGGTACACAACAGTCGACCGGACAAACGGCTGCACACTGTGGTTCCTCATGGAAACCAACACATTCCGTACATTTATCAGAAACGATGTAATAAAATTCGTCGGATACCGGGGTTTGCGGATCTTTACCGTTGACTACCGTACCATCACCAAAATCGACGACATCCAATTCGGTTCCTCCGCCCCAGGTCCATTCGACACCACCTTCGTAGATGGCCGTGTTCGGACATTCGGGTTCGCAGGCACCACAATTGATGCACTCATCTGTGATCATGATTGCCATTTGCAGGTAGAAAGTTAATGATTCGTTGGGAACGCCTTCTTCCGGGAAAGAATCGTACCTTTCGAAACGGTTGCTGGTTAATTGTGAATGTTAATTAATCAACAAATATAATTATTTAAAGTTTGACACCAAACTATAATTTAATTTTGGCCGTTCAATAGTCCGTCCAGTATCCCGAATCAGAATGAATTTAAGCGAACGCGTTGCCACTTTTGTCCAGTTGGGAAATTTCCTGAAAGAAGCCCAAAACACGTCTGAATTGCCTGAAATCGCCGAAAAAGCCTTTTATTCCAACCACTGGTTTACGCCGGAAAACAGCCTAAGAGCCCTTCTGGCCATTGCCGATGATTACCTGAATGAAGAAAAGTTATCGGCATGGATAAAAGGTTATAACGTCACAACTGAAACCCCTAAAAATGTGGGCGTTGTCATGGCAGGCAATATCCCCGCCGTCGGTTTTCATGATTTGCTGTGTGTATTGCTGAGTGGCCATCACTTGCTGGCCAAGCTAAGTACGCCCGATTTTGTACTTATCAATTATTTAATACAAAAAATCATTGAAATCAACCCCAAATTTGCGGATCGTATCCAGGTCAGCGAGCGTTTGAACCAGGCCGATGCGTTCATCGCCACCGGCAGTTCCAATTCGGCCCGGTACTTTGCGTATTATTTCTCCAAAAAACCGCACATTATCCGCCGAAACCGCTCGTCCGTCGCCATCTTGACCGGCGAAGAAACGACGGGCGACCTGGACAAACTAGGCCACGACACCCTCGACTATTTTGGTCTGGGCTGCCGCAACGTCTCCACGCTGTTCGTTCCGGAACATTATGATTTCATTCCGTTCCTGCAACGACTGGATCCGCTCGCTTTTCAATTCACGAGCCACCACAAATACAACAACAACTACGACTACAACAAATCGATTTACCTCATCAACGGTGTGCCACACTTCGACAACGGTTTTTTGCTTGTAACTGAAAACGAAGGCCTGGTCTCACCCATTTCAACCCTCTATTACCAAACCTACGCCGATCCGGAAAACCTGGCTGGGAAACTGAATGCCCTTTCCGACCGAATTCAGTGCGTGGCCTCGAAAGACGGTTTTTATCCGGGCAGCGTTCCCCTCGGCCAGACGCAGCGCCCCGGCCTGAGCGATTATGCGGACGGGGTCGATACGATGGCCTTTTTGCAAACCATCTAATTTTAGCGGTTTAACCAAAGAAAATTCCGGGAAGTCAGCGCGTCATCCCGGAATCCGATTCATTACCTATCAGAATGGTCAGTCTTTTTCCGAAATGAGCGAGTCGGTTTTTGCGCCCACCGGCAGTTCGGGTTTCATCGAAAATAAGGTCTGAGAGGGTTTGCGGCTCAATGAAACCAGATTTTCGAAACTAGGCTTTCTTTCCGACGCCTTGTAGATCTGAACCCGATAGTCACCGGCGGGCATACTGCTCAGGTTGAAACGGTAATACCGCTGGTAACTGTTGCTAAACTCCTGACAAACCGAATAGCCCTTCGAGTTGAGAATTTCGATCCGCAATCGTTCTTCGTGCGGGTTGTAAATAAACACCTTCAGGAAGGCTTCATACCCAACGGCTGCAGGCACAACCCGTGCCATGATGCCGGCGGTCGAGGCCCGGCGTTCCGCAGTCATCAGTCGCTTGCGGTCGTGGACAATTCTCGGGTCTTCGTTGTTGGTCGGCAGGCTTACCGTTTTGACGTTGGAAGATTGCAACTGATTCCGGGTCACTTCCGTCATGGTGGCATTCAAACGTCGTACGTTGTTCTTCGTCAGTTTGACCAGTTTGTTGGAATGAATTTCCTGGTGAATCAATTGCATGTCGGCATTAAAATACCGGATGGCCGTTCCGTTGGTGCGGTAATCAGTCGAGACCTCCCAATAACCGGGACGGTCGATTGGCGTAACGTCTTCGGTAGTGGACTTCGTTTGTGCGAGTAAAGTCCCAACAGAAAGCAGGCAGAGGAGTGAACCACTTAAAATTGTTTTCATGGTGTGTGCAGAAGTTTTGTTCTGACATCTTAGTCGCACACTTTCCCCACATTGGTAACATCTTGCGCAGAAAAAATTGGAAAGCGCGCTTTTTTCGGCATATTTGGTTCCAGCAGACCCTCCTACTCATGCGGTTTTTTGCTCGTCAGCCAACCGATTCAGACCTGATTGCCGGACTAGAAGCCGGTAGTGTTCAGCGCAGACAATGTGAAGATCGTCTGTACCAGAAATACGCCTATCTAATTGCCGACGGCGCCCGTAAACACCGTTTGGGGGAAGACGACTGCGCCAGTGCCTATTCCGATACGATTCTCACCGTCATCGAGAATATCCTCGCGGGTCGGTTTGAAGGACGGGCGGAACTGAAAACGTATATTTATCAGATTTTCACCAACAAGTGTATCGACCTGATTCGGAAAAAATCAACGCAGCGGGATCGGGTTCATGATGCCATTTCGCTGGATGATTCGCTGCTGCAACTGCCCGATTCGGCCCGCTCGGTGGTGCAACAACTCATTGCCCAGAGCGATGTCGAGCGGCTGCGTAAACTCATTGGTACGCTCGGTGAGAAATGCCGGGAGATGATTCTGGCCTGGGGCGAAGGGTATTCCGACGATGAAATTGCCCGGCAACTGAATTACAACACGGCGGCAGTTGCCAAAACCAGCCGGTTGCGGTGTTTGGAACGTTTGAGGGACTTATACAAATGAACGACCTGGAACGCATCGATGACTATTTTTCGGGTCGCCTGCCGGTGGAGGAACGGGCGCGGTTTAAATCGTCTCTGGAAACCGATCCCGCGCTGGCCGAAGCCGTTGCTTTCTACCTGACGGCCCGGCAAGCGGCCCAAAACGAAGCCCGCGCCGACCGGAAAGCGCGCTTTGAAACGTTGCGGGAAGAGTCAGGCCCGGTTCGTCAGTTGCCGGCTCGTGCCTGGCTCGCCATGGCAGCGAGCGCATTGCTCATTCTCGGACTGGGGGGCTACTGGCTGTTCCAGCGTCAGACGCCGTCGGCTGCTGAACTGGCCGACCAGTATATTCAGCAGAATTTCAGCCAGTTGCCTACTCAAATGAATGGGCAAACCGACAGCCTTCAAGCCGGGATTGCCCGCTATAACGAAGGGGATCTACCGGAAGCCGGGGCGATTTTCAATGATTTGCTGCAACGCAACCCCGCCGACGACCGTGCCCGAAAGCTGGCCGGACTCGTCGCGCTCCGAACCGGGCAGTACGACCAGGCCATCGACCAATTCCACCGGCTGAGTGAACGCGCCGACCTGTTTGCCAACCCCGGTCTGTTTCTGGAAGCCCTGACCCGACTCAAACGCGGACAACCCGACGATCGTCGCCAGGCAGAAACGCTGTTAAAAACCGTCATCGAGCAGAATCTGGAGGGAAAGGCGGAAGCCGAAGTGCTGATTGAAAAACTATAGAGCCGCTTTTGCCAAACGGTTTTTCGGTTATTGCGACCGGTCGTAAATCTCGCAAATGGCCCGTAGAATTCGGTCGGGTGGTCTTTTTTTGAGCAAATACCCCGAAGCCCCCGCGCAAATTCCTTCCATCACCCGTTCGTCCAGGTCATCGCTGGTCAGCAACAACACATCGACCTCCGGAAATTCGCGATGCAGTTGCCCGTTGGCAGTTTTTCCGTGCTCTACGGAGAGTTCAATATCCAGCAGAACCACCTGCGGATTCAGCCCGCGGAGTTGGTTTTCCAATTCCTGCGTATCCGCAAACGCGCCCAGCAAAACATAGCCCGCCGTGACAGCGATCTGGCTCGACAGGGCTTTTCGAAAACTACAATCTCCCTCATAAATCACAATACGAACTGCCATACATTTCCTTGGGTTGGGGTTCACTCCCTTAGTCGGCAGAAATGGTCGTATTGGAAACAAGTTTACGGTATTCGGTTTACGGTTTACGGTTTACGGTGCGGTTCTCCAGCGGGGTTAGCGCACTGTCAACCGAACATCAAATACTGAACACTGAATACCGTAAACCAAATACCGTAAACCGAATACCGTAAATCGAATACCGTAAACCGAATAACGTAAACCGAATTTTCAGACAGGATGTTAGCCTGATCCGGCAAAAAAACGACTAAGGCGAAGACGCATTCCACACCAACCAGGACGTAAATGCATCGCCCATGATGAAAGAACTGGAACGAATCGACGACTACTTTGCAGGTCGGCTGTCACCGGAAGACCGGGATCGGTTTGAAGCTACTCTGCCCCAGAATCCGGCTCTGGCCCGATCTGTGGCCTTTTACCTGCTGGCCCGCCAGACCGCTCGTCAGGAAGCCCGGCGGATGCTGAAACCGTTGCCGGTGCGCCGACTGCCGGTGCGGTTTTTGACGCTTCTGGCCGCCTGTCTGCTTCTGGTACTGGGGGTGAGCTGGTATCTGACGGTTTGGCAAAAGCCCCCGTCGGCCCGCGAAGTAGCCGATCAGTATCTCTCCAAACGGTATGGTCAACTGCCGGTTTCACTGGATGGGCAAAGCGACAGCCTGAAAACCGGTTCTCAGTTCTATAATATGGGGGAATTCAGGAAAGCGGAAACAGTTTTTGAAAGCATTCTCCAGCGGGAGCCCACGCATCCGGAAGCGTTAAAACGGGCCGGGATTGTTTCCCTGCGGCTCGGAAACTACGACCAAGCCATCGAACGGTTTCAGCGACTTGGCCAGCAAACCGATCTGTATGCCAACCCGGGTATTTTTCTGGAATCCCTCGCCCTTTTGAAGCGCGGGCAACCGATGGATAAAAACCGGGCAAAAAAGTTGTTACTAACTGTTATTCAAGGCAATTTGGAGGAAAAGGAGGAAGCTGAGCAGTTGGTAGAAACGATCAAGATCAACTAACTAAATTTTTTATAGCCCCATGCGTATTTTTACCAGCCTACTCATCCTTTCTGTGGCTCTTTGGGCCCTGCTATCCTGCGATTTGGTTCGATCGTACCCGGAATCCGGACATCTTCCCGACCAGAACATCATTCTATTTTCCTTCGTCGATAAGAAAGACGCAAAAGTTCCCATGCCGGTTGTTAAGCAAAAGGAGATGGTCGATTCAGTCAATAAAGAGCTTTTAAGCAATGGGAAAGAGACCATAAAAATCAAACACTGGTGTCCCTGTGATAGCGCCCTCGTGTTGCTGGAAGGAAAAAACCTGGACCAGTTGATTATTAGCGGAAAAGAAATGGCATCCAGTACAGGGGGGGGCAGTGGCGTCAGTGGAGAACCTCCGTATGGCATTAAATTGAATCCCGATGGGAGCCTGAACTGGCCGCAACTGGACGAACCAGGTTCTAAAAACTACCGGCTTTCAATGCCTTACGGCCCTGTTAATGAGCCGGGAAAGGTGGTTAAAGTAATACTTCCTCCCGCGAATCCAACCGATCAACCCTTCATTATCGCGATACTGGATACGGGATTCGATGGTTCACTTTACACACCTGCCTCCAATTCGTTTTGGGTCAACACGGCCGAAGTTTCCGGTGCCGATCGCGATCATAATGGATTGGTGGGTGACCAGTTTGGCTATGATTTTGTAAACAATGCCAGTTTCCCGTACGACGACAATAACCACGGAACACTGGTGACTTCGCTTATTCATGAACAGTTCAGAAACAACCCCTGGGCTGCGGGGAAGGTCCGCTTTATGCACCTCAAAACCTTTGGTGCCGACGGCCAGGGAACGCTCTTCGATAACCTCTGCGCCCTGTCGTATGCCCGCCAAATGAACGCAAAAATCATCAATGCCAGTTGGGGATTTTACAACCAGCAGGAAAGCAAATTGATGAGTCATTTCATTCAACAACTGGATATCAAAGGGATTACCCTGGTGGCAGCCGCTGGCAATAAAATTGAACGTCTGGAGAGAAACCCACTCGGGTGGCTGACGGGAATCTACCGCAATCTGGACACCAATCCTTTCTGGCCGGCGGCATTCAGTGCGACTCGTGACAATGTTATTGCCGTTACGACCATTCATTCTGACTCAAAGGAAAGCAAAGCCAATCCCACCGTTTCACCGGAGGGTCCGTTTGAAGTTTGCCCCAACCAGAACTATTCGAATCATGCGGTCAATATCGGTGTATTGAATAACCTCAACCTGAAGGCAACGGGCCCGATCATCCCGGGCTGTGAGGTGCTCGACATCACAGCCGCTAATGCAGCGACAAAATCGGGGAGTTCCTTCGCGGCTCCGGTGGTGACGGGCAAACTGGTCAACAAACTCGGACCGGACTGGACTGGTCACAAACGGGCGGGACTGTACACCAAAATGCGCACGCTTTCTCCGACAACGCTTAAAACGGATCCCAGCCTGACCAATCGGCTAAAAGATCACTACGTACTTCGCCATGAACCCTAACGAACCTACCGCATGAGGCCAGGCGGTTTTGCCAATGCCACTCTCCTCTTCCGAACGCGTTGGGGAGGGTGGCGGTATTGTGGCTTTCTGACCGGTTTTTTCCTGTTTTTCGAGGGTCTGGGCCAATGTCCGCAGCCCGAAATGATCCGGTTGCGGTATGATAGCCTGATGACATTGGATAACAGCCAACAGGCCATGGGCTTTCCTGCGCTGGTTCGGATTTGCGACCGCTGCCAGCTCAACCGCGACTCCACCTATGCCAAGATCTGGCACAGGCTGGGCACCCTGGCTTATCTTAAAAAGGACTATCCAACCGCAATCAAATACACCCGCCGGGCCATCCGGCTGAATTCCCAGAAACGAACCAATGTCAGCCCCTCTTTTCTGGCCAAAAGCTACTTCAACCTGGGCAATATCTACCTGGACAGGCAGGATTACCAGACGGCGCGACTGGTTTTCCAGCAATTTGTAACGATGGGAAGCCGCTATCCCGAACGGTATGAACTGGTGGGACTGGCCTACTGGCATTTAGCCAATCTGTATTTTAAGGAGTCTGACTACCAAAAAAGCATCCGCCAAGCTGAATTAGGGGTTTCGTTCGCTGAACGGATCGGCAATGCTGAATTGATGGCGGCTAATCTTACCGAAAAAGCCAACTGCCTGAAAGAAATCGGCGACAACGAACAGGCTCTACAAATCGTCAACCAGATCATCCTTCTGTTTGGCACTTCGCCCGAACCGTCGGTTAAGCTGGCCAATGCGTATTCGTCCCAGGCCAGTGTGTTGGGTCGTTTGCACCGATTTGGTGAAGCCCTCAATGCATACGAAAAAGCCTATTCCGTTCATGTGCAAATCCAGAATCCAACCGGCCAGTCGGAAGTGACCTCCAACATCGGTTTTCTGTACGACAACTACCTGAAAGACTATGACAAAGCACTCCTCTATTACCGCAAAGCCCTGGAAACCATCGGCGATAACCGATATGGCCGCGTACGCATCATCTCCAACATCGGCGAGATTTACTGGCGAAAAAAGCACTACCCAACCGCCCTGAACTATTTCCAGACGGCCCTCGACACGCTGCACTTCGATGACCGGCAAAAACCGGCAGAACTGACCCGGACCATCCGGCTGACGCCCTACAAAGAATACCTGTTGACGGTGATCCAGAATAAAGCCGACACCTGGCTCGACTACGCCAAAAGCAGGCCCCGAAACCATCGTGCTTTTTTTCAGGAAGCCCTGAAACGCTACCAGATTGCCGACCAGATGATCGACATCATGCGGTTTGAGCAGCCGGGTCAGCAGTCGAAACTCTACTGGCGACAGAAAACCCACAGCATGTACGAACGGGCCATAGAAACCGCTTACCGACTGAATGACAGCGAAATGGCGTTCCATTTTTTTGAAAAAAGCCGGGCGGTTTTGCTGAGCGACAAACTCAACGAGCTGGGTGCCAGGCAGGAATTGCCCCCGCAACAGGCTCAGCAGGAACAGGATTTTCGCCAGCGGATCAACACGATGCAAAATGCATTGTCGGAGTTGAAACCCGGCAGCCGTTCCTCCGATTCAACGCGAACGGTTTTGCTGACTGAACAGGAAAAACTGGATGCGTTTCTCAAAAAACTGGAGCAGGAAAATCCGACGTATTACCGCTATAAATTCGACAATACGGTTCCGTCCCTGGCGCGTCTTCAAAACTGGCTGAACGACCGGAAATCGACGCTGGTTTCGTATTTCGTCGGTGACAGTGCCTTGTATAGTCTGGCCGTTGGGGCATCCGGCACCCGGTTGTTGCGGCAGTCCGTTCAGGACTATCAAAAGGTGGTGGGCGAATTTCTGCCGCTGTGTGCCACCGACCAGCAAAACCGGCAGTTCGGGCGGTTCTTAACGCTGAGCCATCAGGTTTACAACCAACTTCTTAAACCGCTGAATCTGACTACAGAACGCGTCATTATTTCGCCCGATTACCACTTTATCCCGTTTGAAACGCTCAGTAAATCCGCCAATCAACCCGACTTTCTCCTCAAACACCACGCGTTCAGTTACGGTTATTCGGCCACGGTTTTACTAAAAGAAATCGAACGTCCGTCGTCGAAGAGTTCGGAATTTCTGGGCATGGCACCGGTGCATTTCAACCAGGCCCTCCAGCAGGCAACACTCACCGGCTCCGGCCAGGTACTGGCCAAAATCAGTGATCAGTTCAGTCACCCGACGGTTTTGACCGACCAGGCCGCGACCCGCCGGGCATTCCGGACTCTGGCCCCGAATTACCGTGTCGTTCAGTTGTTTACGCACGCCGAAGCCGACAGCATTGGCCATGAACCCCTGTTGTACTTTGCCGATTCGACCCTGCGGTTGTCGGAACTCAGCGACGCTGGCCCCTACCAGACGCAACTCATCGTTTTGTCGGCCTGTAAAACCAGTCTGGGTGTCAACCAGCAGGGCGAGGGCATTTTCAGTCTGGCGCGCGGATTCGCCACGCTCGGGATTCCGAGCGTTCTAACCACGCTCTGGAGTGTGGAAGATCAGGCGACATACAAGCTAACGGAGCGGTTTTATCACCACCTAAGCGAGGGACTTCCGAAAGATCAGGCGCTTCAGCAAGCGAAGCTCGACTGGCTGGAAAGCGCTTCACGCACCGACCAGTTGCCCTACCGCTGGGCCGGACTCATTCTGGTGGGCAACGCCGATCCGCTGCCTGCGTTCCAAGCAACTTGGTGGTGGCTGGGGGGCGGTTTCGTTGTCATTCTGGCCCTTGTGATGGGTCGGCGATTCCGCCAGCGAAGCCGAAAACCGAAATCGGTTTATTGAAACACCCGGACAAAATCAACCGTCAGCCGCTGCGGCCAGATCGACTCATCGACGCCCTTTTGCCCACCCCAGTTGCCGCCAACGGCCAGATTCAGGATGAGGTAAAAGGGCTGATCGAGCGGCCATTGTTCGTAGCTACTGCCGGTTTCTTTTTTGGTAATCGTGAAATACGTTGCGTCGTCGATCAGGAAATCAATCTTCTCCGCTGTCCAGTCGATGGAGTAGGTATGAAAATTGTCCGTGGCACCAGGAATGACTTTGATGCCGGTTTTGTGGGTATTTTTGGTGTGGTTGTAGGCTTCGGTATGAATGGTGCCATGAATCTGGTTTTCGTTGAAACCGACGTGTTCCATGATGTCGATTTCGCCGTCGAGCGGCCATTTCAACGGTGTTTTCGCGCTGAGCATCCAGATTGCAGGCCAGGTTCCCCGCCCCTTCGGCAGCTTCGCCCGTACATCGATTCGTCCGTATTTCCACTCGGCAATCCCTTTCGTGATCAGTTTGGCGGAGGTATACTCGCGGTTTTCGTGCTTTTCCTTTCGGGCTTCGATGATCAGAAAACCGTTTTCAACGCGGGCATTTTCCGGGCGGGAAGCGCGGTAAAATTGCAGTTCGTTGTTTCCGAAACCGCTGCCGCCCACGTCGTACGCCCATTTATTGGGGTCGGGCAAACCGGCTTTCTCGAATTCGTCGGACCAGACGAGTTTGCGTTCGGCCACGGTTCCGGCCGGTTCGGGGAAATTACAGGCCATTAAGGTGGCAATGGCGACGGTTAAAAGGATCGTTTTCATGGGTTCAGTTCAGGAATCGGTTAAAAATTAGTTGCTCCGTTCCCTTGAAGGGGACTTCTTAATCCGGTTTAGGCTGGGTCCAAGTCCCCTTCAGGCCGGGCCGACGCTTCGGGATTTAGGGGCAAACGCCCAAATCAAAAATTGCGGCATCACCTGCCCCCAGGTTTCGGGGTCGTGCCGACCGTCTTTCACCTCCACATACTGCACCTCACGGCCCCAGCGAAAACCCCGGCGCTCGACTTCGGCAATCAGGTCGAGGGTGTCGGCAATGGAGTCGATAATGCCGTCGTGGTCGCGGTCGTCGGTTTCGTCCAGCGTCCCGGTTTGAAACCAGAACGCCGAGCCAACTGGCGGCTTGGTTTGCCGAACCTGCGCGTGCATAATCCGGTCACTATCATCCGAATAGCCATCGTTCAGTCCGCGCTGCCGCCACCAGAAGGAACCCGAAAACACGCCGGCTTTTCGGAACAGTTCCGGGCGATGCCAGACCAGATCGAATGCCGATAAACCACCGAGCGAAAAACCGGCAAAAACCGACTCGTTCGGATCAGTCGAAACCCGGTATTGTTTCCGTACGTACGGGAGTAGTTCGTGAACAACAAAGTCCGCATATGCACCCGCTTTGGCACCCCGGTGGAGGTAATCGGCCTGTGCGGCCACACCGTATTCCTGAATCCGGTCCCCGCAATGAATGGCCACCAGAATAAAAGGCTGGACGGCTTTCTGGTGGTAAAGGGTATTCAAAACCGTGATCATCCGGAGTCGTTCCAGATCCTGACCATCGTTAAGAAACAAAACCGGAAAGAACTCGTTTGAACCCGCGTATTCTTTCGGCAAAACGACATCCAGCCGAACGCTCCGGTTCAGGTAAACGGATACCAAACCGGTGTCGACATGGCTCGTTACGCCATCGGCAAGCGAAGCTATTTCACCAACTATACTCATTATAAGAAAGTTACCACTTATTCATCGTCCATTCATTCCGTTGAGAGGTTCCCAATTTGATCGGCTAATTACCCCAAAATTACAGACAGTTTTCGTGGAAATTCGTAAATATGGTTATCTTTCCTCCGGAATCATCAACAAAAAACCAACCGATATTTTGCAGGAACATTACAGAAAATGGTATTCGCGCCACCTGGGTCGCGACATTGAAATGCTGGTTTATGGCGACTGGGGGTATCCCGTACTCCTTTTTCCCACCACGATGGGGCGGTATTACGAAGCCAAAGACTTCAAACTGATCGAATCCGCCCAGTGGTTTGTCGACAACCGGAAAGTTAAAATTTATTGCATCGACAGCATCGACCGGGATAGCTGGTATGCCAAACACCTGCATCCATCGGTCCGGATTCAAAACCACATCTGGTACGACAAAATGGTGAACGAGGAACTGGTTCCGTGGATTCAGCACGAGTGTCAGGTCGGAAAAATCGCGGTGGGCGGCTGCAGTTTCGGCGGTTTTCAGGCGCTGAACTTCGCGTTCCGCCATCCCGACAAAGTCGCGCACCTCTGGTCGATGGGTGCCAAGTTCGACATTAAATCGTTCATGAGTGGGTATTACGACGACAACGTCTATTTTAACAACCCGCCGGATTACATTCCGAACGCCCACAACGACCAGTTTTACCAGATGAAAATCATTCTGGGGACGTCGGAACATGATTTCTGTAAACCGGATAATTATGCGATGTCGGGCATCCTGAACCGCAAAGGCATTCACCACTGGCTCGATGTCCGGCCCTGGGGCGCCCATGACTGGCCCGTCTGGCGCGAAATGTTTCCGCATTATCTGTCACAGGTATGAAGGCGGTTTACGGTATTCGGTTTACGGTTAACGGTTTACGGGGGCTGGCGCGTGCTTTTGAATGAATATCGAATACGGAATATCGAATTTTGAATAACGAAAGAAAAAATACGGCATGTGTCAGTCCGGTCAGGGAACCACACCGAAAACCGAAAACTGTAAACCGAAAACTGTAAACCGTAAACCGTAAACCACCTTCCCGTTTTGAAATACGGCTATATCGAAAACCAGCGACCGCTACAGGAGGCTTTGCAACAACTTCGAACGTACCTCGAGGAAGTTCCGGTGCTTTTGCGGGGCTACAGTGAAAAGGAATTGACCTTCCGAAATCCCGGAAAATGGTCCAAGAAGGAGATTCTGGGGCATTTGATCGATTCAGGACTCAACAACCTCAAACGGTTTACGGACGCGCAGTTTCTGCCGTCACCGTTTGTGGTTCAGCGGTATAACCAGAACCAGTCGGTGGTGTTGAACCACTACCAGCAACTCCCGCTGGAACATTTACTGACGTACTGGCAATCGTTGAATCGACAAATTTTGTATGTTACCGAAAATATACCGGAGGAAACCCTTCAAAAGCCGGTCATTCCGCCTGATGATTCGCCGACGGTTACCCTGCTGTGGCTCATCGACGATTATGTGGCACATTTAGGGCATCATTTTAAACAATTATAGTGGGCATATCCTTTATTCCGTTACGACCGATTTTGATCCCGTAAAACGCATATGAAGAAAATTGGAATCCTATTTGGGCAGGAAAACTCCTTTCCGCAAGCTTTTATCGACCGCGTCAACAGCAAAAAAGAAACCGACATCGTGGCCGAATTCGTGACCATCGACAAAGTCGTTCAGGGCGAAGCCACCGACTATGCCGTCATCATCGACCGGATTTCGCAGGATGTTCCGTTTTACCGGGCTTATCTCAAAAACGCAGCCCTGAGCGGTACGGCGGTCATCAACAACCCCTTCTGGTGGAGTGCCGATGAGAAATTTTTTAATAACGCCATTGCGACCAAACTGAATGTGCCGGTTCCGAATACCGTTCTGCTACCTTCGAAAGACCGGCCCGACGATACGAATGAAAACTCGTTCCGCAATCTGAAAATGATGGATTGGGAGTTCATTTTCAAGTACATCGGTTTTCCGGCTTATATGAAACCACATTCCGGCGGGGGCTGGAAAAGCGTGTACAAGATCTACAACGCGGAGGATCTTTGGGAAAAATACGCCGAAACCGCCCAGTTGGTGATGATGTTGCAGGAAGAAATCATTTTCGATGACTATTTCCGCTGCTATTGCATCGGCGGAACCGACGTCCGGATTATGCCCTACGAACCGCGCAACCCGCACCACCTGCGCTACGCGGCTGAGCCCAAAGTGACCGGCGAGGCTTACAAAAAACTGATGACGACGGTTAAAAACTACGTCATCGCTCTCAACCGGGCATTGGGCTACGATTTCAACACGGTCGAGTTTGCCATCCGCGACGGCATTCCCTACGCCATCGACTTCTGCAACCCGGCACCTGACGCCGATATTCACTCGGTGGGCCAGGCCAATTTTGAGTGGGTGGTGGAGGCAGCCGCTACCATGGCCATTGCGCGGGCGAAAGCCCAAAAACCGGGCGAGGACAACCTGACCTGGGGATCGTATGTTCAAAGTTCATCGCACGGTCGGCTTTTTGTTCCGGAAACGCTGGTGGAAGAACCCGTGGCGGCACCCGTCGAGAAGAAGAAGGCGAAAAAGTCCACTAAGTAATCGGTTCACGCAGCCCAACTCTGTTTCATGCCAGTATTCACGTTAGGAATCGAAGAAGAATTTCAGACGATCGACCCCGTCACGCGCGAATTGCGTTCGCATATGTCGAAAATTGTGGAGGGCGGTCAAATTCAGTTGCAGGAACGGGTGAAAGCCGAGATGCACCAGGCCGTGGTGGAAGTCGGCACCAACATCTGCACGAACATTCACGAAGCCCGCGAAGAAGTTACCTACCTCCGCAAGATGGTTCTGGATTTGGCCGACAAACAGAACCTGCGGATTGCGGCTGCGGGCACCCACCCCATTTCCGACTGGCAGGATCAGCTTATCACGGACAACGAACGCTACGACAAACTCATCGACGAGATGCGCGACGTGGCCCGGTCGAATCTGATTTTTGGCCTGCACGTTCACGTCGGCATCGAAAGCCGGAACGAAGGGCTTCACATCATGAATGCCGTGCGGTATTTTTTGCCCCACATTTATGCCCTTTCGACCAATTCGCCATTCTGGTGCGGGCGAAATACCGGTTTCAAGTCATACCGCTCCAAGGTGTTCGACAAATTTCCGCGAACGGGCATTCCCGACTATTTTTCGTCGGCGGCCGAATACGATGATTACATCAACCTGCTCGTCAAGACGAATTGCATCGACAACGGCAAGAAAATCTGGTGGGACATCCGGCTCCATCCGTTCTTCGACACCATCGAATTCCGGATTTGTGACGTGCCAATGCGCGTCGACGAAACGATTTGTCTGGCGGCCGTGATGCAGGCGCTGGTGGCTAAGATCCACAAACTCCATAAGCAGAACCTGAATTTCAGGCCGTATCGCCGGCTGCTGATCAACGAAAACAAATGGCGGGCGGCCCGGTACGGTATTGAAGGGAAACTGATCGACTTCGGCAAGCAGGAAGAGGTTCCCTACCACACCCTGGCGCAGGAACTGCTCGATTTCATCGACGATGTGGTCGACGAACTCGGCAGCCGGAAAGATGTCGAATATGTCAAAACCATTCTCGAAATGGGTACCGGTGCCGACCGGCAGTTGGCGGTTTTTCGGCAAACCAATGATCTCAAGCGGGTTGTGGATTACATTGTGGAGGAAACTTCTCACGGTTTGAGATAGTTATCTTTGATATATGATTGCCCCCAACCCCCTAAAGGGGGCTTACAGCATTTAGGAAAGCCCCCTTTAGGGGGTTGGGGGTTTACCTGTAGCTTTGAAACGTACCCAATGGAATCGATGAAAGTGGCCATTCTGGACCTGTACAACAATGTTCCGAATGAAGGCATGCGCTGTATTCTGCAACTAATCCGGAACATCAGCGAAAAAGAACAGCTTGAATTAACGCATACGGTTTTCGATGTCCGTGGCAAGAACGAAATACCCGGACTCGACTACGATATTTACATTTCAAGCGGTGGCCCCGGCAGTCCGCTACCGAGCGATGAACCCTGGGAGGAGCCTTATTTTGAGTTGATCGATCGGCTTTTTTCGCACAACCGGACCAGTAATCAAAAGAAATATCTGTTTCTGATTTGCCATTCGTTTCAACTCGTATCGCGGCACCTCGGCATCGGAACCATCAGCAAACGGCGGTCGACCTCCTTTGGTATTTTCCCGATTCACAAAACCGACGAAGGCCAAACCGATCCGTTGTTTCAGAAATTGCCGGATCCGTTTTTTGCGGTCGATTCGCGGGATTACCAATTGACCGAACCCAACTGGCAGCGCATTAGTGAACTGGATGCCAAGGTGTTGTGTCTGGAAAAAATTCGTCCTCACGTCGACTATGAAAGAGCCATTATGGCTGTCCGGTTTACCGATGAGGTGTTCGGAACCCAGTTTCACCCGGAAGCCGACGGCGAAGGCATGTTGCGGTATTTCATGAAAGATGAGAAAAAGCAGCAGATTGTCGAGAACCACGGCGAAGAAAAATACAACGAAATGGTCGAGTCGCTGCTGGACCCTCAAAAAATCGGGCTGACCGAATCGGTACTGATACCGGATTTCCTGCGCCAAACCATCTGACCACCTTAAAAACGTGGCCCGGTTTTTCAGACATCGGGTCACGTCCAACGACTATGATTCATTCGATTCGTCAGGCCTATAATGCAGCATTCAGCCCGGAAAATTACCGGGCTTTTTTGGATCAGATTGACCACGATTATCCGGGACAACTGGATTTCCGGGTGGCCGAAACCCCGGTTTTTGTCCCGCTGGCCTTGAAAAACCGGATTCTGGAAGCCTGCGATTCGATTGTTGATACGATCACCGAGGATCAGTTTAAAGCGTGGTCGGAAGCCGCCATTCCGCCCGGCCAACGGGTGCCGAACGAGAATGAGCACACCTCTTTTCTGGCCATTGACTTTGCCATTTGTAAGGATGAAAACGGTGATTTGCTCCCGCAGTTGATCGAATTGCAGGGCTTTCCGTCGATCTTCGGTTTCCAGTCTTACGTGTCTGGTAATTTCAGAAACTACTTTCCCATTCCCGACGGTTTCAACCACCTGTTCGATGTCGATTCCGACGAAACCTACCGCCAGCATCTGCGCCGGTTGATCATCGGAACGGAACCGCCGGAGCAGGTGATTCTGCTGGAAATTTACCCGGAAAAACAGAAAACCCGCATCGACTTTGCCATCACCCACGAGATGCTGGGCATCGAAGCAGTTTGTTTAACAAAGATTCAGAAAGAGGGCCGGAAGCTTTTTTACGAAAAAGAGGGACAGCGTTACCACATCAAGCGAATCTATAACCGACTGATATTTGATGAGTTAGAAAACTTTCCGGAACTAAAAACCGCTTTCTCCTTAACGGACGACGTAGACGTCGAATGGATTGGACACCCGAACTGGTTTTTTCGTATTAGCAAACACACATTGCCATTGCTGAACAGCCCGTATGTGCCGACCAGTCAATACCTGGATCAGGTAGAAACCTATCCTGATGATCTGGAAAATTACGTTTTAAAACCGCTTTTTTCCTTCGCGGGCAGTGGCGTTATGCTGAATATTTCGAAAGAAGATCTGGATTCAATTTCTGACAAAGAGAATTACTTACTCCAGAAAAAAGTCAAATATGAACCGGTCATTCAATCGCCGGACGGGTTGGTGAAGTGCGAAATCCGGATGCTCTATATCTGGCACGAGAAAGACCCGCGCCCGACGCTCCTGACCAATCTGGCGCGCTTGAGCCGGGGCGAAATGATTGGTGTTCGATTCAACAAAGACTTCGACTGGGTGGGCGGAACCGTGTGTTTTTTTGAAGAGTGAATGTAGACAGGAGAGATGAGACAAGAGAGTAAAGACCTCCTTAACGGTTTTTAGTCTCTACTCTCTTGTCTCACCTCTCCTGTCTACACTCACTTTCCGAGCCGAACCATATAACTCAGATACGGCAGTGGGCTGGTGCGAATCAGGCCGTTGGAACTGTAGACGGGTAGTAGAATCGCCGTATCGAATGCGTGTCGACGGCGGTTAAACCGCAAGCCCGCCGAAGTCAAACCGGACAGGTAGGTATATTGCGGCTCAATGGCTTCTCCCACCAGAATATTGTTCTGATTGATGAACGTCAGATCCGGCGTCAGTTTACGGACATAGCCGATGGTGACGACACCCGACGAAGCAATGCCCTGTCGGGAGAAAGTCACACCGGCTCCCACGGTTATGTTGCGCTCCGCATCCCCCACGGTCACCACGCCCTGGGCTAATCCCAGTTTGGTCAACAAGCGTTCGTTCAGACGAATACCGATATACTGAACATTCAGCGCGATGTGGGTTCGGGGCATCAGTTTGGCACCGTATTTGGCCGAAAACGTGTGAAAATTTCGGGGATTCAGGGTTTGAAAGGTCGTACCCACACTCAGGTTTTTGGTAATTCCCACATCCAGCCGACTGAACAAAACGTAGCTGCTTTGAAAATACAGGCTCTTGTTTTCGGGCATATACGCCGTGGGCATCAAAAATAATCGGAATGGAAAGCCGTTCGGAAAGTCAGGGCCGCTGCGGAGGGTGCCCCCAACCAGATCGGCGCGTTGAATCTCATGGGCTGCCAACAGCCGGTCGCCCTCCTTTTTGGTTCGGATGAGATACGAAGCACTATCCCGCCGGACGAATTGGCCGCGTATCGTGGTGCCATTTTTGAGCAGAAAATCATACGTTCCGGGAATATGCGACTGACCCGGTTCGTAGTAAACGTCCTGGGACCACCCCTTCGAAACCAGCAAAATTCCCAGAATAACAGACAGGTAGATTAGCTTCATAGGCAGGAAAATTTCATAACTATTAAAGTTAATAAACTTACCGATTTCGCCCAAGCGTTATATAGGTGTATTTTTGCACCGGCAACTAACTATTTCCTTGAAGAACAACACAGTAGTAACCCATCGGCAACTGTTTTTTCAGCACGTCGCCCAAACGTCCGACTTTCCCCTGGCTCTCGAAATCGAGCGGGCGGAGGGCATTTATCTGTACGGATCCGGCCAGCGCTATATCGATTTGATCTCCGGCATCGGCGTGAGCAACGTCGGCCACCGGCACCCGCGCGTGCTGGCGGCCATTCAGGAGCAACTGGATAAATACCTGCATTTGATGGTCTACGGCGAATATGTGCAGACGCCCCAGGTTGAACTGGCCCACGCGCTGGCTCAAACGCTGCCGGAACCGCTGTCCAGCGTCTATTTCACCAACTCCGGCACGGAAGCCATCGAAGGCACCATGAAACTGGCGAAACGGTTTACGGGACGGCGGGAAATCATTTCGTGTTTCAATGCTTATCACGGTGCCACGCAGGGCGCACTTTCCTTGTCCGGGAGCGAAAATTTCAAACGAAGCTTCCGCCCCCTCCTACCCGGCATTCGGCACATCCAGCACGGTGACTGGCAGCACCTGGAAAAAATCACCCAAAAAACCGCTGCCGTGATTATGGAAGTGGTACAAGGTGAAGCGGGCGTTCGCGTGCCGGAAGCGTCGTATCTTCAGGCGGTGCGGAAGCGGTGTACGGAGGTGGGCGCATTGCTGGTTTTCGATGAAATTCAAACCGGTTTTGGGCGGACCGGAACCTTCTGGGCCTTCGAAGATTTCGGGGTCGTTCCCGATGTGCTGGTTTGCGCCAAAGGCATGGGGGGCGGTATGCCGATTGGCGCGTTCATCAGTTCGGCCGAAATCATGAGCGTTTTCAAAACTAACCCAATTCTGGGACACATCACCACCTTTGGCGGCCACCCGGTTTGCTCGGCGGCTTCGCTGGCTACCCTGCGCGTTGTTCTGGACGGAAAACTGCACGAACAGGCCGAAGCCAAAGGCCAGTTGTTCAAGCAGTTGCTGGTACATCCGGCCATCAAAGCAGTCCGGGGCAAAGGGCTGATGCTGGCGGCCGAATTTGAATCGTTCGACGTTTTGAAACCGGTCATCGACCGGGCCATTGCGAAGGGGGTGATTACGGACTGGTTTCTGTTTTGCGACAATTCCATGCGCATTGCGCCCCCACTGATCATCACCGAAGAGCAGATTCGGGAAGCGTGCGCGGTGATTCTAAACGCCATCGGTTCCTGAAAAACCGGCTCTCCGGCGACTACGTCCGTTGTTTTACCGAACGAATGGCAGAACCGTTCCGCACTTCTTCCGTGGCGGTAGTCAGAATCTGATCCCCTTCTTTCACCTCGCCAAACACTTCGACGCTGTCTCCGTCTTCCAGCCCTTTCTGAACCGGAACCCATTCGGCCTTCTGGTTGACCACTTTGACGATGAAAACGCCCGTCGTGGCATTGATGACGGCGGATTTTGGCACCACGAAAGTCGTATTTTTGGTCGGTAATGGAATGTTTACCTCAGCAATCATGCCCGGCAGGAGTTTGCGGTCGTTGTTGATTACATCCACTTCGGTTCGTTCCGAGCGTAGGCGTTTGTCGAGCGCCCCCGCCAGCCGTTTTACTTTCCCGATGAATTTTTTATCGGGATAGGCTTTCACGGTAAACGTCACCTCGTCGTTCAGGTCGACATACCCCGTATACGCTTCGGGAACGGCAATGACCAGCCGCAGTCGTTTTTGTTCCGTCAATACGAACAGCGGAAACTCCGAACCCTTTCCCGACGGCCCGATGTAGGCCCCGGTGCTGGCGTTCCGCAGACTGATGATCCCACTGAAAGGTGCCCGGATTTCCAGGTATTTCCGCATGTCGGACACTTCCCGGTACGACGATTTGGCGGCTTCCAGTTGGGCCATGTCCGATTCTTTTTTCGCCAGCGTCTGTTCAATCATCGTCTGGGCGACGGTTCCCGGTGTTTTGGCAGCATCCACGTAGCGGTCGTAATTGGCCTTACTGGCAATGTACAACGCTTCCTGCGACTTCAGTCTCGAATGGGCAGCCGACAATTGCGCGTTCAGTTCGGGGGCTTCGGCCAGGGCCAGCAACTGCCCTTCTTTCACTTCCGTGCCCACGTCGGCATGAATGGACTTGATAAAACCGCTCACTTTGGCGTAGATATCCACATCCCGAAAAGCCATCAGTTCGCCGGGAATCTGTAGGCTCGACGAGAGTTTGCCCTTGCGCAACGCAATCACTTCCAGTGGTTGCGGCTCCTCCGCCACGGCGGTCTTTTCTGTTTTCCCCTCGCTCGAGTGGCAGCCATTCAACGAACTGACCACCAGAATGCCGGAAAAAACCGCCAATACTGAATACCCTACTCTGTTAATTAACCGATTCATATACGCCGGGAATATAATGTTTACTTTCTTTGTCTTCAGGGTCTAACGATACCGACTGGGTCGATGATTTTTCCTGCACCCAGGCAAATACCAGCGGCAAAATATGCAAAGCCGCAAAAGTTGAAGCGATCAGCCCGCCGATGACGGCCCGGCCCAGCGGGGCGGTTTGCGAACCGCCTTCACCAAATCCGAGGGCCATTGGGAGCATGCCCACCACCATCGCCACACTGGTCATAAGAATGGGTCGCATCCGCAGCGAAGCGGCTTCTTTGGCCGCCAGCAGGGCATTGTGGTTTTTCATTCGCAACTGTTCGGCGTTGGTCACCAGCAAAACCGCATTGGAAATGGACACCCCCACGGACATGATCATGCCCATGTACGATTGCAGATTGAGCGTTGAGCCCGTCAGCAGCAATAAGGCCAGGGAACCCGCTAACACCGCCGGAACAGTACACAAAACGACCAGCGACACTTTAAACGACTGGAAATTAGCCGCCAGCATCAGGAAAATTACGATGATCGCCGTTAACAAACCGGTTTGTAAACTATCCAGGGTTTCGGTCAGCACCTGCGTCAGCCCCCGGGTTTCAATGGTTAACCCGCGCGGCAATTCACCCAGATCGGCAATGGCTTTTTTAACATCGACCGTAGCCGTTCCCAGATCCATGTCATTCAGATTCGCCGTGACCGACAAAACCGGTACCGCGCCAATGTTGTCGTTTTCGCCGTACGTCCGGCCTTTTTTAATGGTGGCCACATCGCTCAGCACCGGGCGGTTGGCATTGGGTGTCACCGGAATTTCGCCAATATCGCTGAGGTTTGCCATCTTGCTCTCCGGCACCACCACCTGGACGCTATACATTTGACCACTTTTCGGATCGATCCAGACGTTTTTTTCGGTAAACCGTGACGACGAGGTCGAGGCCGTCAACGAACGTGAAATTGCCGAAATGTCCGTTCCCAACTGGGCCGCCCGGACGCGGTCGATTTCGATGTCGATGGCCGGGTAATTGACCGCCTGACCAATTTGGACGTCCCGCAGATACGGAATTTTTTTCAGACTGGCAATCACCTTGTTGGCATACTCCTCGTTTTGCGGTTTATTCTTCCCGATCACCTTCACTTCAATGGGCGTCGGCGAACCCTGGCTGAGGATTTTATCGGTCAGTTCAATTGGCTCGAAAGACATTTTTATATCCGGCAAAGCTTCCTTCATTTTGGCGCGGTATTGGTCTTTTAACTGATCCAGATCGACGTCATAATCGGGTTTTAAACTCGCCTGTAAAACGCCTTCCTGCGGCCCGGCCATGAAGAGATAAATCGGGCTGGTTGAAAACTGGGAGCTGTGCATACCCACCATGGCGGAGGTAATATCGACATTTTCTTTCCCCACCAACTGGTGCAACACATCGAGTGCTTTCAACATGGTAAGCTCCGTTTTTTCAAGCCGGGTGCCATCCGGCGCGCGCAGCCGAACCTGAAACTGTCCGGCATTGACGCGCGGTAAAACATCGCGACCAATGGTGCTCAAAAAGAAAGCCGTACTGGCCAGTGCGACCACTACATAGCCAACGGTTATGGATTTTTTATACGGAAGAGTCCACGAAATAAAGCGCACAAAATTGATCCGTAGCCGCTCGAAACGGCCAATTTTTCCGTCGTTATTAAGATCAGCCTGGTGCGCTAATTTCTGTTTTCCGGTCAGGATTCGTTCTTCTGACGACTGGGCCGCCACCGGAATCGCCTGGGCCTGTTTGGCATCGTGTTTCCCGGCTTTTCCGTTGGTTTTGATGACGTGCGCTTTCATCAGCCAGTTCGCCAATACCGGCACCAGCGTCTGGGCCATGATGTAGGACGTAATCATGGAAAACGCAATCGCCAGCGAAAGCGGTAAAAACAAAGCCCCCGGTATACCCTTCATGGTAAAGGCCGGGGCAAAAACCGCCAGAATACAGAAGAGAATCAGCAGTTTAGAGAAGGCAATTTCCTGACAGGCATCCCAGATTGCCAGCGCTTTGGGCTTTTTCATGTCCAGATGCTGGTGTATATTCTCGATTGTAACCGTCGATTCATCCACGAGAATACCGATGGCAAGTGACAAACCGCTCAACGTCATAATATTGATGGTTTGCCCGAATAACGACAGGAATAAAACCCCGGAAATAATACAGATCGGAATGGTGATAATCACGATGAGAGCACCCCGTGGATCGCCCAGGAAAAGCAAGACCATCAACCCGGTTAAAATCGCCCCAATGACGCCTTCGGTAATCAAACTTTCGACCGAATTAATAACGTAAACCGACTGGTCAAATTCATACGATAAGGTGACGTCTTCGGGCAATAACGACTGAAAATTGGGCAGTTCTTTTTTCAAATTCTGAACCACTTCCCAGGTCGATGCATCCGCCGATTTGGTGATGGGCAAATACACCGACCGGCGGCCATTTACCAGCACATAACCCGACGTAATGTCCGCGCCATCTTCCACCTGCGCCACATCTTTCAGGTACAGACTCTGAACCGATCCGGTATACAAGGGAATGTTTCCGAAGTCTTTCACCTCCCGGATGGTGGTGTTAGCCGGGGTAAAATAATTCAGATCGCCCACCCGTACATTACCGGCTGGTGTGGCCTGGTTGTTGGCCCGAAGAGCCAGAACAAGCTGATCGGGCGTCAGGTTGTGGGACCGCAGCAGTGCCGGGTCGGCCCGGATCACAATTGTTCGTGAGTTACCACCAAAGGGCGCCGGAGCTACCAGACCGGGAATGGCACTAAACCGCGCCCGGACATACACGTTGGCTAAATCCTGTAATTCGTTATTGGTTCGAATGGGACTGCTCAACACCAACTGCCCCACCGGCAGCGTCGATGCATCGAACCGTAGGATGAAAGGCGGCTGCGATCCGGGTGGAAAAATGGCCTGCGCCCGGTTGGTATACGACGACACTTCAGCGGCCGCCTGGGCCATGTTCGTGCCTTCGTAAAACGACAGTTTGATCAGCGTAAGCCCCTGAATGTTCTTGGTTTCGATGCTTTTTACCCCCGATACGTAGAGCAACAGATTGACGTACTGTTTCCCAAAAAACGACTCCATCTGGTTGGGCGTGTAGCCGCCAAAGGGGTGGGAAATGTAAATAACCGGCAAATCCAGATTGGGAAAAATGTCGATTTTGATCGTGCGAACGGCACCGACACCGAAATAAAATAAACCCGCCACCAATACCAGCACGGTAATGGGTTTGCGAAGGGCTGATCGGATTAAATCCATAACGTACTGTCCTTTGTTAGAAGTTGGAATCTACGGGAATCGAACGCACTACCGGATCTGGCCCGTAATCTTAGCCGCCCAAAACCATGCTTTTTTAGGGTCACGGTCGGCGACACTTTGCAGCAGGGAGGTGTGCATGTTCTGTTTACTCAGCAACGTCTCCGTCGTTATAAAAACTTCCATGAACGACTTCTTCATTTTGTTGGCAATGATCCTGTAGAGATCCACAAGTACTTCATTTTTCGATGCCATTGCCAGGCGGATGTGAAACTGAATATCCGCTTCGATGCATTCTTCCGGACGGTTTTGCAGGGCGGCTTCGTGCCGTTTCTCAAGATAACCGCTCATGATGTCGATGTCTTCCTGCGTTCGGTTCAGGGCGGCTTTTTCGGCAATTTTGAGTTCGAGCAACTGGCGAACCTCGTTGACATCGTCGCCCTCGGCCCGCGACAGACTCTGGTGAAACGGTTCGACGCTGTTCTGCTGGAGTTCCACGAAGGTACCCAGTCCCTGTTGCACCCGGATCAAGCCCTTGTTGGCCAGGATGCGGATGGCTTCGCGGATGGTCGAGCGGCCCACGCCAAACTGCTGCATAAGTTCGGGTTCGGAAGGCAGCCTTTCGCCAATTTTGTAGTGATTCGACGCGATTTGGTGCTGGAGCTTGTTGACAACGGCATCGGCCAGACTCTCGCGCTTGATTGGGATCGTATCGGTAGTCATCATATCATCTGATGAGTAAAAATAAGTCGTATACGGCAAAAGCGCAAGGTATGGACACAATATGATTTTTTCATTAAACCGACAGATTCGATAAGTAAAGCTTGTTAAAAGAATAGTACTATTTTAAAAACAATTCAAACCAGAAAGAGCCTCCTGTTCACCTTGAATACGCTATATTGCAGGCGGAGGCCACTTAAAATAACACTTCACATTCTCATACTTATCAAAAGTCAACCATGCCCAGTACCTACCCCGCTCCCCGTAAAAATGTTCTTTTGTTAAGTTGTATGGATCTGCGATTGCTGGACGACATCGTGCGGTTTATGCACCGTGACAACCTGGCCAATCGTTACGACCAGTTTATTTTAGCCGGTAGTTCGCTGGGAGCCAACCTGCATGGTGCCTGGAACGAGGTTCTTTTTCAACACATCGAAACGGCAGTGGAACTGCACGGTATTCAGGATGTCTATATTCTCGAACACCGCCATTGCGGGGCTTACGAGAAATTCCTGGGCGACGAAGGTACCTTTGACGATTCACCGGAAGATCAGAAAAAAGAACAGGAACTTCACAAGATCCATGCGGTTGAGTTGGCAAAACGGATTCATGCGTGGAGTGATGCCCACCAGTATACCCTGAATGTCAGAGCGCTTTTGATGGACTTGCGGGGTGAGGTTTCCATACTCGAATACCTGCCGGCATCGCCCAATGTATAGCAATCAAAAAGACTCGAAATGCATAGTCTGTGATCATTCCTTTTCGTATCTTGAGTGCCTTTCAGGAATGACCGGCGAGTTCTCAAAACTTAATGTAACTCTCTGACGGTCTTGAATTTACATTATGTTACTTTATGCCCATCATTGTTAACGAAAAGCTCCAGCTTGCGCACGACTTCGTCCTGCATACGAACCGTAATGTCTTTTTGACGGGAAAAGCGGGCACGGGAAAAACGACATTTTTGCACGAGATTAAACAGTTGACATCCAAGCGACTGGCGGTGGTGGCTCCCACCGGCGTGGCTGCTATCAACGCCGGGGGCGTCACCATTCATTCGCTGTTCCAACTGCCGTTTGGCCCGCTGGTTCCGGGAACGGCAGGTCAGGAATCCAAAAAAATAAACCGGGAAAAAATCAAATTATTCCGGACACTGGATCTGTTGATTATCGATGAAATCAGCATGGTTCGCGCTGATGTGCTCGATGGCATCGATGAGGTGTTGCGACGCTACCGCCACCGCCCGGAACCCTTCGGGGGCGTGCAGTTGCTGCTCATTGGCGACATGCAGCAGTTGCCGCCGGTGATTCGGGATGATGACTGGGCTTTTTTAAAACCGTATTATGAAACCGGCTATTTTTTCGGAAGCCGCGCCCTGCGAAAAACACCGTACATTTCCATTGAACTACAACACATTTACCGGCAATCCGACCAGCGTTTTATTGACATCCTGAACAGCATTCGCGAAAAACGCGTCACGCGTTTGCAATTGGACGAGTTGAACCAACGGTATATTGCCGATTTTTCACCGGACGACAGCGAAGGATTCATCACCCTTTCGACCCATAACAACGCGGCCCAGCAAATCAACAATCAGAAATTGCGGGCCTTAAAGACGCCCTCCCACACCTTTGAAGCCACCCTCGAAGGCGAATTTCCCGCCCACGCTTACCCTACTGATGCCAGTCTGGAACTGAAGGTGGGGGCGCAGGTGATGTTCATCAAAAATGACATTTCCCGCGAAAAGCTGTTTTACAACGGAAAAATCGGGCAAATAACCGACATCGACGACGATTTTATTTATGTAAAATGTCCCAAAGAGGTTGACGCGATCGCGGTTGATCGAATGGATTGGACGAATATTCGGTATTCTCTGGATGCGACTACGAATGAAATCAAAGAAGAACCGGTCGGTAAATTTGTTCAATATCCCCTCAAACTGGCCTGGGCCATCACCATCCACAAGAGCCAGGGGCTAACGTTCGAAAAGGCAATTATCGATGCGTCGGCGGCTTTTGCCCATGGGCAGGTCTACGTGGCGCTGAGCCGCTGTAAATCGCTGGATGGTCTGGTGCTGCGCGCGCCCATTCCCTCCCACAGCATCAAAACCGAGGTGCTGCTGGAGGAATTTCACGAACAGGTTCAATTGCAAACGCCCGACGAACAGGAGTTGTGGAATTCGAAACAAATCAACCAGGAAAACCTGCTGCTGGACCTGTTTCTGTTCGACCGATCGGAGTATTTAATCAACAAATCGCTTCGGCTGGTGGTCGAAAATGCTGCCAGTCTGGACGAAGGGGCTGAGCAAATCCTGAGTCATTTCAAAACCCTCTTTAATGAAAAAGCCGGTAGTCTGGCCACGCGGTTCCGCCAACAACTGCCGGCTTACTTTGCCGAAAGTCTCTTGCCGGAGGATAACCAGCCGTTACAAGAACGCATTCGAAAAGCGGGCTCTTACTTCTACAACCTGATCAACAACGAACTATTACCCATTCTTTATCATTATCCAACCGGTTCTGATAACAAACTGGTTCAGGAGTCCTTGCGCGAATCACTGGAAGAACTCGAAAAAGAATTGTTCATCAAAATGCATTGCTTTGAGGGTTGCCGAAGCGGTTTTGAAGCGTTAGCTTACCTGAAATCCCGCAACGAATCCGAACTGGTTTTTCAGCCAAACCGGAAATTGAAGGACCGTCGGAAAGCCGGTGAGCCATCCGAAAGCAGCGGCAGTAAAGCCGGTACCAGCCTCTACAAAGCCCTGACGAAATGGCGGGACGATCTGGCCGGGGAGAACGACAGCGCCGGATACATGGTGCTTCCCCGGAAAACGATCCTGGAACTAAGCCGCATCAGGCCCAAAACGCTGGATGAATTATTAACCGTAAAAGGGTTCGGGAAAACGAAAGTCAAAATGATCGGCGAAGAAGTCCTGAGCATTATCCGGGAGTTTACCGACTAGATTTATACAACCTGTTTATCAATACAATGACTCATCCACTTCTGTGCGACCCGGTTTCGGGTGTCTGCGAAATTCCGGATCACGTGTTAAGTGCCGGAAATGAACCATTGGCCTCAGTTTCCGACGGTACTCCAGTCGATCAAATTCACATTACGTATTTTACCGATCCGATTTGTTCGACCTGTTGGGGCATTGAACCACAGCTTCGCAAATTGAAGCTGGAATATGGCCGGTATTTGACCATCGACTATCGCATGGGTGGTTTGCTGCCTTCGTGGGACGTTTACAACAGTGGCGGCATTAGCAAACCCGCCGATGTGGCCCACCACTGGGACGAAGTTAGCCAGCATTACCAGATGCCCATTGATGGCGATGTCTGGCTGGAAGATCCGCTTCCTTCCTCCTATCCGCCCTCCGTGGCGTTTGTAGCAGCCCGGTACCAAAGTCCGGAAAAAGCCATCCTGTTTCTGCGGATCATTCGTGAAATGGTTTTCCTGCACAAGAAAAATATCACGAGGTGGGAGCATCTCGCTCAGGCAGCCTCCTGGGTTGGGCTTGATGTGGAACGGTTCCGGTTCGATTATGAACACAGTGCTATAGCCGGTTTTGAAGACGACCTGGCTTTTGCCAAACGGTTGGGTGTGCGCGGATTTCCAACCCTGTTTCTCGAAACGGCTACCCGACAAACCAAAATCTATGGCTTCAAACCGTATTCCCTGTTCGAAGAAGAACTTCACTTTCTAAAACCTGACATTCAGAAAACGGCTTTTATGTCACCGGCAATGGAGTTGTTTCACAAATTTCGCAGTCTGACAACCCAGGAATTTGCCGTTATTACCGAGCAGGATTTCGCAAGTGCCGAGAAAATACTTTCCGATTGGGAAAAAGCGGGTTCAATTGAACGCGTGTCTTCCAAAAATGGGTTTTTGTGGCTTTCTGTTAATTAGGAAGCATTCCGCCTGCGGTTTTGATCGCAGGCGGAATGTCATTTATTTTTCTCCCGGGTGATACGTTTTGCCAACATGCTGCTGAATATCTTCCGGGTAGTACCAGACGTCCTTGAATTTTCCGGCGCTGAATAGCGCGGACTGGTCATTGAAATGCGGAGAAGCCGGGTCGCTGCTGTGGCCGCCGTTGACAACCGTCCGGGCTTTCACGCGATCGCCAAACTCCACGACAGCGACAAAACTATTGCCCACACTGCCGTATCTTTTTTTCGTTCCGGGATACGTCCGTGCCCCAAACGACGCCAGCGAGCCCCAGGTGGCGGAGGTGAAGCCGACCGGAAAACTGGGCTTCTGATCATCGAAGGTTTCTTTGATTTTTCCGGTCAGTCGCTGAAACCGGTTGATGTCGCCCCAGGGAGTTTTCCAGGTGCCAAAGTCCCGGGTGAGTTCCTCCAGGACCTCGGCGAGTGCTTTCACTTTATCCTCCGGGCTTGTGTTTTTCACGACGTAATCCGTAAACGTCAAAAAGTCAAACCGCTGATTTCCTTTGATTTGTGCGCGGGCTAGGCGTTGAATCTTTTCGCCCCAGAAAACCGCCAGCGTGGTGGCCACCGAAGTTGTTCCGTACGTTTTATCCCAGTTGTTTAGCATATCAATGGCTTCGGCCAACGGTTTGGACGGTTCCTCTGACTTGGCAGAAACGTTTTTATACGCTTGCAGCAACGAAGGAATCAGGTCGTCGAAACTGGGAAGATGGGGGTCGTTGGCGGCTGCAATCAGCGTATCCAGCGTAAAAACCGTCTTCTGGCTCAACACCTGAACGGCGTTGACGCCCCGATAATTTTCGGCATCCGGCGCCATGTAGGTCGGATACTGGCTGATGGCCGGGCTGCTCGGTCCCGAAACGGAAAACGGCGTTGAATTGCAATTCTGAATCCAGCCACTGACCGGGTTTTTCACCTGAACAATCTCGGTGATGTCATGTAGCCCTTTCCAGTCCGTTTCCGGATCACTCCCATCGACGGGCTCGTTCCAGTTGAATTTCGGGTTTCGTTTCGGGATAAAATTTCCGTGCCAATACGCAATCGTTCCTTCTCGGTCCGCATAAACCGTGTTGTTGGTCGCATTACCGTTCAGCTTCATGACGTTCTGATAGCTCTTGTAATCTTTGGCCTTCGTCCGCAAATACGATTGCGCCAGTGCATTCAACGGGTCGTTCATCATGCTGATGGTGATCCACTTGTCACCGAGCTGACCCGCCACCGGACCGTGGTGGGTGCGGTAAATCGTAAAGTCTTTGTGCTTGATTTCATTCCCGGATTTGTAGGGCAACGCGATCTTTTCGGTTTTCACCGGACGCCATTCCGTGCCATATTTGTACTGGTAAATGCCGTCTTTCTTTTCAACCGTTTCCAGGTATTCGTCCATCGAATCGGCGTCACCCGACGTGTGCATCCAGCCACAATTCTGGTTAAAGCCCTGGTAAACAAAGAACTGACCCCAGGTTACGGCCCCGTACGCATTCAAGCCTTTTTTACTAACCACATGCACTTCCGACCGAAAATAGAACGAGGTGTGGGGATTAATCAGCAGCATGGCATTCTTCGATGCGGTTTTAGAAGGCGCAATGGCAAAACCGTTCGAGCCGACGGGTTCGCGGTCGGTCTTCTCAAAATCATACGCCCGTGCCGACCATTTCGAGTTGGTATAAAACGCTTTGATCCGCTCCGTAGAAATGACACTCAGGTTCCCGCCGATGCTGCCTTCGCTAAACATCAACGGCATCCAAGGCTGAAACCGGGTCAACAAGCGCGGTTTGACGTTGGGGTGTGTGGCCAAATAATAGTTCGTTCCTTCGGCAAAAGCATCCAGCAGTTTTTTCATCCAGGCCGGTGATTTTTTATAAATCGCAATTGCCTGCGTGGTATCCATAAAAAGCCGGGCACGAAGGTCGTGGTACAGCGCGTCTTCGCCGTCGACCTCGGCCATGCGGCCAATGGCGTCGATGTAATTTTCTTCCACCCGCGCAAAATCGTCTTCGCATTGTGTGTATAACAACCCGAAAACGACGTCGGCATCGGTTTTTCCGTAAATGTGAGGAATATCCCAGGTGTCGCGGGTGATGGTAATGCCTTTGGCCCGCTGCTGCCAGCGTTTGACTTCGTCGGGACGGAAAGCCTGCGTCCAGGCGGGTAATGCACTCAGGAGAAAAAGCAGGAAGAAAAGTGATCGCATCGTACAGGGTGTAAAGGCGGTATTCGTTCCTTCGTAAGATAGGCCAAAACGCGAAACCGGGCAAGCTTTGACAATTAGATTGTGACTCAATCACCCAAAATGCAAACAAAAAAGCCCAACATGGCTGTCGGGCTTTGGCAATCTATGATAAAATAGCACGCAATTCTTACAATTGGGCTACTAATTTCTGTTCCAGAACGGATTTGGCAACGGCACCAATCACCTTGTCCACCATTTTTCCGTTTTTAAATACCATCAAAGTCGGAATGCTTCGGATACCGAATTGGGCCGGAATCTGGGCATTCATGTCCACATCCATTTTCGCCACGATGGCTTTGCCTTCGTATTCACCAGCCAGTTGTTCCACAACGGGTCCGATCATTTTACAGGGGCCACACCATTCAGCCCAAAAATCCACAAGTACCGGTATATCAGAATTGATTACTTCTGCGAAGTTGGCGTCGGTTATTTCAATCGCTTTTGCCATGATTGTATCTCGATTTTTTGTCTACTTTAACTCTTATGTACGTACAATGTTTTGAATTGAAAAAAAGTTCAACACTAATTCAAACGATAGCCGACTCCATCGATCGCGTCCAATTCTTTCAGTAATTCATTTACAGGCGAGATTTTAAACGGCCTCGACAACATGCTGACGTCAACCCGGTCTTCGTCATCCGTCACGCGCAGCACCAGATTGCAGGAACCGGGATACGTCTTCACTAGATCGGCAATTTTGGCAACAAACTCGTTGTTAATCAGCTTCAAATCGAGTTGAACGCAGAGTTCCTTACTGTATTTTGTCCGGACTTCGGTCAGCAACTGAATAAAATTCGGGCGAAATTCGAAGGCGTCGGAGTTCCAGCGGTTTTGCAGTTTTCCTTTCACATGGAGAAACAATCCTTCTTCGATGTAATTGCCCATTCGCACAAAATCCTCCCCGAATAAACTCATTTCGACCGTTCCATTGTAATCTTCCAGTTTGAAAATCACAAACGGGTTTCCGTTTTTCGACTGCCGAAGTTGCTTGGTTGTCACAATACCGCCCACGGTAATTTCCCGTCCCTGATTCGCTTCGTCGAATAGTTTATCGAGCGTGCAGGTACAGAAACTTTCCAGTTCAATCCGAAATTCATCCAGCGGGTGACCGGAGATGTAAAAACCGACCACATCTTTTTCAAATTTCAACCGCTCAATCTCACTCCAGGGCTCCACAACGGGCGGTTTAGGCCGGGCAATGTTGGGTTCTCCGCCAATTCCGCCAAACAACGACTGTTGGGCCGCCGATTTTTCGGCGTGGTAATTATTGGCGTATCGCGTCAGTTTTTCAATATACGTGGCGGTTTCTCCCTCGGCGGGGGTAAAATACTGCGCCCGGTGAAATTCCTCCTGATTATCAAAGGCTCCCGCGTAGGCCAGACTTTCCAGCGTCTTTTTATTGACCGTTCGCAGATTGATCCGAATCACGAAATCGTACACATCTTTAAACGGCCCGCCTTTTTTGCGTTCTTCAATGATGGAATCTACCGCTGCGTCGCCGGTGCCTTTGATGGCCCCCAGCCCAAACCGGATTTCGCCTTTCTGGTTGACCCCGAAAAACCGCTCCGATTCGTTGATGTCCGGCCCCAAAACCGGAATGCCGATGGCTTTACATTCTTCCATGAAGAAGGTAATTTTTTCGATGTTGCCCAGTGAGCTGGTCAAAACCGCAGCCATGTATTCCGACTTGTAATGCGTTTTTAAATACGCGGTTTGGTACGCAACAAAGGCGTAACAGGTCGAGTGGGACTTGTTGAAGGCGTAGGACGCAAAAGCTTCCCAGTCGGTCCAGACCTTCTCGCAGGTCTTGATCGCCAGCTTGTTAGCCGCGCAACCATCCATAAACTTGCCCTTCATTTTATCGAGCGTTGCGCGGTCTTTCTTTCCCATCGCCTTCCGCAACACGTCGGCATCCCCCTTCGTAAAGTTGCCCAGCTTCTGCGACAGCAACATCAATTGCTCCTGATAAACCGTTATGCCATACGTATCCGCCAGATATTCTTCCATTTCGGGCAAGTCGTATTTGACTTCTTCCCGCCCGTGTTTCCGGTTGATAAAGTTCGGAATGTAGGCAATCGGGCCGGGGCGGTAGAGGGCGTTCATGGCGATCAAGTCCTCAAAACGGTCTGGTTTGAGGTCTTTCATGTATTTCTTCATCCCGTCGGATTCGAACTGGAAAATCGCGTTCGTTTCACCGCGCTGGAAGGTTTTGTACGTTTCCTCGTCGTCGAGCGGAATGTCGTCAATGTCGGTTTCGACGCCGTTGACAAACAAACCGCCGTGGTTTTGCTTGATCAGCCGCAGGCTTTCCTTGATGATCGTGAGGTTTCGCAGACCCAGAAAGTCCATCTTGATAACACCCGCATCCTCAATCACTTTCCCTTCATACTGGGTAATGATCAGGTCGGATTCTTTGGACGTCGAAACCGGCACGATATTCGACAAATCCTCCGGCGCAATGATGATCCCGGCGGCATGAATACCGGTATTCCGGATGTTGCCTTCCAGTTTCCGGGCCTGTTTCAGCACTTTTGCCTGCAAGTCATTTCCCGACTCGATCGCCCGCATCTTTTTCACGTTCTCGACTTCTTCCGGCTGAATCATCATGCCCAGCGACTCGATGGAATCCTCAAAAATTTTCTTGAGGGTCATGTTGTACGTTGGCTTGTCGGGCACCAGTTTCGCCAGCGCGTTCGATTCGGGCAGCGGCAGTTCCATCACGCGGGCGACATCTTTGATGGCCGATTTGGCCGCCATCGTACCGTATGTCACGATTTGGGCTACCTGCTGTTTGCCGTATTTTTTGACTACGTAATCGATTACCTTCTGGCGACCTTCGTCGTCAAAGTCAGTATCAATATCGGGCATGGACTTCCGGTCGGGATTCAAAAACCGCTCGAACAGCAGGTTGTATTTGATCGGGTCGATGTTCGTTATTCCGATGCAATAGGCCACCGCCGAACCAGCCGCCGAACCCCGGCCCGGTCCCACCATCACGCCCAGGTCGCGCCCGGCCTGAATGAAGTCCGAAACGATCAGAAAGTAGCCAGCAAAACCCATCTGCCGGATCACCCCCAGCTCAAACCGCAACCGCTCGTCGGCTTCGGGTGTCAAGACCCGATACCGTTGTTTGGCCCCTTCGAAGGTTAAAAATTCGAGATAATCATCCTGACTTGCAAAACCGTCGGGAATCACGAAGTTGGGCAGCAGAATGTCTCGCTTCAGTTTCAGCGTTTCGACCTTGTCGACAATCTCGTTGGTGTTATCGATCGCTTCCGGCAAATCGCGGAACAGCGTCGACATTTCCTGGGTATTTTTGAAGTAAAACTGGTCGCTGAAAAACGCAAACCGGGTTCCTTTTTTAGAACCTTCCTCATCGTTAAACTCCTTTTCGGAAGGTGTGCTCAGTTTTTCGTTCGTGTTGACACACAGCAGAATATCGTGCGCCACCCAGTCTTCCCGGTCCACGTAATGCGAGTCGTTGGAGGCAATGATTTTGACGTTGTATTTCCGGGCAAATTTGACCAGCACTTCGTTGACCTTGATCTGGTCGGGAATCTCGTGGCGTTGCAATTCCACGTAATAATCTTCCCCAAACCGGTCGAGCCACCACTGAAATTCTTTTTCACCCGCTTCTTCACCTTTTTTCAGGATGGTTTTCGGCACCGACGCCCCGATGCAGCAGGTGGACGCAATCAGCCCTTCCTTGTACTGATCGATCAGTTCCTTCGTAATCCGGGGGTACTTCCCGTAGAGTCCTTCCGTATAGCCCAGCGAACAGAGCTTGATCAGGTTTTTATAGCCCTGTGGGTTTTTCGCCAGCAGCAACTGGTGGTAGCGAATGTCCTTCTGTTCTTTGGTAAACTGCTTTTTGGTATGATCTTCAACCACGTAAAACTCACAGCCCACAATCGGCTTGATGCCCTGTTTGGCGGCTTCGGCCACAAACTCAAACACGCCAAACATGTTGCCGTGGTCGGTGATGGCGACGGCTGGCATGTTGTCGGATTTGGCTTTTTTAATTAGTTTCTTGATCTCAGCCTGCCCGTCGAGCAGTGAGTATTGGGTGTGGCAATGGAGGTGTGAGAATTGCATGCTAATGTATTTTACTTTAGTAATTCCAGGGTACCGGACTGGACTGTTGCCGTGTATAACATCGAAATTGCTCGGGCTTCAGATCAAAGATAACGCAACAAAACGAAAGCGTTTTCTTTTTTAAGTAAGCAATTTCGAGCACTTCGGCTTTCACCCGTTCAAAACCGTAGTAGTGGAACAAAGCGGTAATATCTGCCCAGAGGCCATAATTCAATACTTTCTCAATCACAAACCGGGATTTGATTTCGAAGTCAAGGTGCTCAAAATCGACATCCCAGAAAGCGGTTGGCGAGATCGCGGGGCGGTTTTTGAGAGCTTCTGATGGCATTGTTTATTGATTCTTAAATGCTCTTATTTTATAGAAAAAATTAAGATTTTAAATACCCATTCTGTATTCATCGGCAGTACTGTACGAAGGATTGTTTTAACTCCTTCGGGCTTGGTGTGCTAAGTATTTTCTGAGTAGCTCAACACCGTTGGGTAAGTCGAGCACTTCCAGAATGACGTTGGCTTGTAGTTCTTTGA
>NZ_JBPZHB010000011.1:0-257108 GCF_051857545.1 Larkinella fluvii
CGTGCCGGAGGTACGCAATTAAGCCTATATCGCGTACCTCCGGCACGCCTGAAGCGCTTAAAATACCCATTTGCTATTAACATCGGACCCCTCCGGGGTCAATAATCTCACAGTTTGCGTTAAATTAATTTTCTCTGATGTCCTCCGATCAACCGCCGGGCGGCCCCGTCTGTGTAACAACTCCTCTCTAAAACTCACTGATTCGCATCTTTCCCCTCTTCCAGTTTCTTGATCATCGCCGTGACGCCATTCTTATTCAGCTCGTTCGGTGCCTGGGGCAGAGCCGCCTTCAGGTACGGCAACGCTTTTTTGAAATCACCTAGGGCCGACAACCCCCTGCCCATCCCGACGTTGGTCGTAAACTGGTTCGGGTTCTTGTCGTAGTTCACCTTAAAAACCGCATATGCGTCTTTCATCCGTTTCTGCTGGAGTAAGGTGCGCGCATACTGGTGCAATTCATTCATATTTCCCATCGGAACGGCTTCCCTCATCACCGCATCGGCATCGGCCTGTTTGTTGAGGGCCACCAAAACCATCGCTTTCGTGCTGAGCGTCTGGAAATTTTTCTGACCAATGAAGGGCAATCCAACGGCCTGATCGGCCAAGACCAGTGCCTGATCGAGATCGGTTTTGTTTTGGAGGCAATAATTAGCCGCCTGAACGTACGACTGCCACGTAAAGCCCTGCGAGTTGCGCAATTCGTTTTTAAAAGACGCCAACTGAATCTTCACCACATCGGCCTCAATCGTAAACGGGATCAGGCGTTTTTCCCACGAAAGTGCCACCGTTGCCGCGTTGTCCGTCTGGTTGATGAACTCGTATTTGAGCCACTCCACGCTCTTGTCGAGAGGCTGGTTTTTAACCGTCACGCGCAACGCATCCTCCGACGGTTCGTAGAAAAAGCTGCCCCAGGACGTCGCGTTTTTGGAGAAAATAACCGTTGTTTCGGCCTCGCCCAATATCATGTGCAGCCCGTACGTTCCGGCGGGGAGGTCTTTGCCCTCGACTTTAACATCATTCGAAAACGAAATGACGGTATTTTCGTTGGCACCTGCCCGCCAGGGAGCGGCTTTGCTGGTGCCGAAACCGAGGTCCACCAGTCCATAATGGGCCACCGGTGTTCCCCAAACCTTTCCCTCCCGCCCTTTCACACCGGGGCGGCTGTAGTGAATGGCGATTTTTGTCAGGCCAATTTGCTCCGAAACGAAAGCTTTTTTGTTGCCGCCATCGGGAATAGCGGTGAGTTGCTGGGCGGAAGCCAGCATTGAATTGAGAACCAGAATGAATAAGATAAACCGTGTTTTCATGGTGTTGTCGATAAAGTGTTTACCGTCAAAATAAACGCATGAAAACCGGGTGTAGCTCCCGCACTCTGGGGGATTTTAGAGAGCGTTACACAGAGTTGATCGGAGGACATCAGAGGTAATCAGAGAAATTAATGTAAACTCTGATTACCTCTGATATCCTCCGATCAACTCTGTGTAACGAACTACTCTTTTTACTCTGAAACCTCCCGCTCCACCAACCGCTCAGCCATGGGCAGCAACGTTTCCTCCAGCGGCAGACGACGTTTTGATTCCACCATGAACGTGGCCGGGTTGGGCAGGAACGGCCGACGGCGGATCAGTTCCAGTTTCAGGGTTTCGTAGGTCCGCCCGACGCCTTTCCGCACGGAGTCGATGTAGCGCGTCCGGATTGGCTGGCGGCCGGTTTGCGTCGTCGACAGGGCTAATCCCGGCAAAGACAACCCCGTCCAGGTCAGGCTGAAATAATAGATATGGGTCTGGGAATGAGACGACCAATGGAGAAAAATATAGCCTTCATCCCGGCGCAGCGGCAGCATACCGATGGGAGTCAGCGTCAGATTTGCGGCCAGTTCGTCGGCCATTTCCTGCCCTTTCGTCAGGGTTTGTCCAAACCGGGGCAGGGCGAAATTCATGATGGAGTCGATTTCTGACATATACTCATCGTCTTCCTGCCGGGGCTGGTACCGTACCGTAAGACTTTCGGGGTCAATTCCGGTGGCGTCCTTGGGGAATGAAGCAGAAAGCGTACCTTTGCGGTTCCGAAAACGGAGGCCGGTCTCGTAATGATCCCGCAATTCCGTCAGGTCAGGGTATAACTTTTTGTCAGAGAAGTGTTGCTGAACGTTTTGCAGATAGGCCAGAACGACAAATTTTTTGTACTCTAAATCAATCAGTCCTTGCGTCAACCAGTCTTTCTGAAGTTTTTTCATAGTGAAAACGAATGAAGAACAGACAGTCTTGTTGTTTAGTAAGTTAACGAAAATTCACATTCTGCCAAATAGTGTTTGGCGTTTTTTTTCTCCGACCAAAAAGGCTTTGCCCTAACCCACTGATTACCAAACTGACATTATAAATCGGAAATTTTGTCAGTATTACCAGAAAAAAGTGGTCTGGCACAATAAGTGACCAAAATCGACCGTCAGTTCGACAGTATGTCGGGCCCTAGTTAAGCACAAAACAATTTAACTTCTAAAACACAAGCCCATTATGGAAGCACTAACGGAAAGTAAAGTAAACGTAAGACCGTTGGCTGACCGGGTGCTGGTTGAACCAGCTCCTGCTGAAGAAAAAACCGCATTTGGTATCATCATCCCCGACACCGCCAAAGAAAAGCCACAACGTGGAACGATTGTCGCCGTTGGCACGGGCAAGAAAGATGAGCCTCTGACCGTTCAGGTTGGCGATACCGTTTTGTACGGTAAGTATGCCGGTACCGAAATCACCGTTGAGGGAAAAGAATACCTCATCATGCGTGAGTCGGACATTTTTGCCATTATCTAAGGTTCTCCCGCCAGCCCCGGTTCAGTTTAAACTGACACTGGCTGCCCGGAAACCCGTTTGCATTACTCGTTAAAACCATTAATTCCTTTTCACTCATGTCTAAGAAAATATTTTTTGATATCGACGCCCGCGATCGGATCAAGAAGGGTGTTGATACCCTCGCCGACGCTGTTAAAGTAACGTTGGGACCAAAAGGCCGGAACGTTATTCTGGATAAAAAATTCGGCTCACCGGCGATCACCAAAGATGGTGTTACCGTTGCCAAAGAAATTGAACTGAAAGACGCCATCGAAAACATGGGCGCTCAATTGGTGAAAGAAGTCGCTTCCAAAACCGCTGATTCAGCCGGTGACGGAACCACGACGGCTACCGTTCTGGCCCAGGCGATCTACTCGATCGGGGTGAAAAACGTAGCAGCCGGTGCCAACCCGATGGACCTGAAACGCGGTATCGACAAAGCGGTTATCGCTGTAGTTGACAACCTGCGTTCACAGTCACGCGCCATCGAAACGTCGAAAGAAATTGCTCAGGTAGCAACAATCTCGGCGAACAGCGATGAGGAAATCGGCCAGATGATTGCCGATGCCATGGAAAAAGTGGGTAAAGAAGGTGTGATCACCGTTGAGGAAGCGCGTGGTACGGAAACGGAAGTAAAAACCGTTGAAGGGATGCAGTTTGACCGCGGTTATCTGTCGGCTTACTTCGTGACCAATACCGACAAAATGGAAGTTGAACTGGACCGTCCGTTCATTCTGATCTCGGAGAAAAAAGTTTCTTCGATGAAAGAATTGCTGCCGGTTCTGGAGCAAGTTGCTCAAACCGGTCGTCCGTTGCTGATCATCGCCGAAGATGTCGATGGTGAAGCACTGGCTACGCTGGTTGTCAACAAAATCCGTGGTGCCCTCAAAGTGGCCGCTGTGAAAGCTCCGGGCTTTGGCGATCGCCGGAAAGCCATGCTGGAAGACATTGCTATCCTGACGGGTGGCCAGGTCATCGCCGAAGAGCGTGGTTTCAAACTGGAAAACACTTCTATTGAATTTTTAGGCACTGCCGAAAAAATCATCATCGACAAGGATAACACAACTGTTATCAATGGTGCAGGTGAAAAAGAAGACATTACGGGCCGTGTAAACCAGATCAAATCACAGATCGAAAACACGACTTCCGATTACGACAAGGAAAAACTACAGGAACGTCTGGCGAAACTGTCGGGCGGTGTAGCGATTCTGTACATCGGTGCTGCTACCGAAGTAGAAATGAAAGAAAAGAAAGACCGCGTTGATGATGCCCTGCACGCAACCCGCGCTGCGGTTGAAGAAGGTATCGTTGCCGGTGGTGGTGTTGCTTTCATCCGGACGATCAAGTCATTGGATGCGGTTGAAACCCGCAACGAAGACGAAAAAACCGGTGTAAACATCATCCGCGTTGCGCTGGAATCTCCGTTGCGGACGATTGTAGCCAACGCTGGTGGCGAAAGCTCCGTGGTTGTGAACGCGGTGAAAGCCGGCGAAGGCGACTACGGTTACAACGCCCGCGAAGATCGTTACGAAAACATGGTGGAAGCTGGTATCATCGACCCGACGAAAGTAACCCGTCTGGCCCTGGAAAATGCCGCTTCGATCGCTGGCTTGTTGTTGACCACCGAGTGTGTGATTGCCGACGAACCGGAAGAAGCACCGGCTGGTGGTGGCGGACATGGCCACCCAGGTGGCATGGGCGGCATGATGTAATCATCCCCTCAGCTTACGCATACAAAAGCCCCCGGCAGTCTGTCGGGGGCTTTTTTGGTTTTATCTTTTGCCAATCGCGCGTCCAGGCGGTTGGATGACGCATTTCAAACGAAAGAATACAAAAATTAAATAAAGCTAAAAACCATAAAATGATATAATTTTCCTACTATTAAGTTTTAAAATGCCGACCTATTTTTTCGTTTACTATTTTTTACTTTCGTTTATTTTGTAAATTGCTTCGATTTATCGGATTTCGGGTAGCACGAAACCTGCCAATCATTCTACGACCATTGCCCCTTAACTTACTATGACCAAGAAAGAAAGCGCTCCCATCAGTCTGGGTGTCATCATTGGAAACCGTGACTTTTTCCCGGATCGGCTGGTGGCCGAGTCGCGGGTCGAAATCATCGACATCCTGAAAAGCCAAAACGTCAATCCGATTTTACTGGAAACGGAAGAAACTAAACTGGGCGGAGTGGAAACGTTTCAGGACGCCCGGAAATGTGCGGATTTGTTCAAAAAGCACCGCGACGAAATCAGCGGCATTCTGGTGATTCTGCCCAATTTCGGCGATGAACGGGGCGTCGCAGAAACCCTGAAACTGGCCGACTTGAACGTTCCGGTGCTGATTCAGGCCTATCCCGACGATCTGAACAAACTGGATGTCGCCCGCCGACGGGATTCATGGTGCGGAAAGATTTCGGTTTGTAATAACCTCTACCAGTTCGGCATCAAATATACCCTGACGACCAAACACGTCGTTCATCCAACCGATCCGAGTTTTACGCAGGATTTGCAGAATTTTATCGGGGTTTGTCGAGTCGTACGGGGTTTGCAGAAAGTCCGGATTGGTGCCGTGGGTGCCCGGCCGGGCGGATTCAACACGGTTCGCTACAGCGAAAAAATTCTTCAGCGCAACGGCATTTCGGTGGTGACCGTCGATTTGTCCGAAATTCTGGGGAATGCCAACAAGCTGACCAAAGACGACATCAGCGTCAAAAACCGCCTGGAAGCCATTAAAGCGTATACGCCAACGGGCCGCACACCGGATGAGAAGCTGGTGCAGATCGCCAAACTGGACGTGGTGCTGAATGACTTCGTGGAACAGAATTCCCTCGACGCCACCGCCATTCAGTGCTGGACCTCCATTCAGCAGAATTACGGCTGCAACGTCTGTACCAGCATGAGCATGATGAGTGAAAACATGTTGCCGAGTGCCTGCGAGGTCGATGTGACGGGAACACTGAGCATGTACGCCATGCAACTGGCCTCCGGTTCGCCCAGCGCGCTGGTCGACTGGAACAACAATTACGCCGACGACGAAAATAAGTGCGTGCTGTTTCATTGTGGCAACTGGGCGAAGTCGTTTTTACCGGACATTGAAATTAGTACCGCCCCGATTCTGGGGACCAGCGTCGGGGAAGAAAATACGTACGGAGCCCTGTCGGGTCGCACCCCGGCCTCTCCCCTCACCTTCGGCCGCATCAGCACCGACGATTCCAAAGGCATCATCAAAGCCTACATTGGCGAAGGCCAACTGACCGACGATGCCCTGAATACCTTCGGAAACCGGGCGGTAGCCCAAATTCCGAATTTGCAGGGGCTCATGCAGTACGTTTGCCGCAACGGTTTTGAACACCATGTGGTGATGAATGCGTCCAAAACCGCCGGTATTTTGAAAGAAGCCTTTGAAAACTACATGGGCTGGGACGTGTACGAACATTAAGAAAGCATGACTGAACAGGAATTAGCCCGCAAGTCCGTCGACTATCGCCGGAAGATTCTCAAGTATATCGTCGAAGCGAAAGCCGGGCATACCGGAGGAAGTCTGTCGTGCGTGGACATTCTGAATGTGCTGTATAACCACGTTCTGAACGTCGGTCCGGACAACTTCAGGTCGCCCCTGCGCGACCGCTACATTCAGAGCAAGGGCCATACGGTGGAAGCCTTGTACGTCGTATTGGCAGACAAAGGTTTTTTCCCGGAATCGGATTTGATGACCCTGTGTAAATACGGTTCGCATTACATTGGTCACCCGACCCGCAAAGTCAACGGCATCGAGCAGAATACCGGTTCGCTGGGACACGGCCTGTCGCTCAGCGTCGGAACCGCCCTGGCCGCCAAACTGGACGACCTCTCCTACCGGGTTTTCACGATGCTCGGCGACGGCGAATTACCCGAAGGTTCCAACTGGGAAGGGGCGTTGTTAGCGTCTCATTACAAGCTCGATAACCTCTGCGCCATCATCGACAACAACGGTTTGCAAATTTCAGGGGCCACGACCGACGTCTGCAATACGGACCCCATCGACCGGAAATTTGAAGCATTCGGCTGGGAAGTCCGGCACGTCGACGGACATGATTTGGGAGCGTTGAAGGAAACCTTTGCGGCTTTGCCTTTTACGGTCGGCAAACCCAGCCTCGTGATTGCACACACGGTCAAAGGCCGGGGCATCAGTTACATGGAAAACCAGTTGAAATGGCACCACGGCGTGCCGAATCCCGATCAATATACCCACGCGCTGGCAGAGTTGGCGGAGGCCGAGGCCGTTCTCCGCTGAGAAACGAACGATTGATAGACATGGCAGAAATCACGCAAAACGAACTTGTTACGTATAAAGCCAACCTCGACGTTTTTTCGGGAACGCTTCAGGAACTGGCCAGCACCGACAAAACGATTCTGGTCGTAACCAGTGACTCGCGGGGTTCGGGAAAGCTGGTGCCTTTTGGCCAGAAATTCCCGGCGCAGATGGTCGAAATCGGGATTGCCGAGCAAAATCTGGTGGGCGTCGCGGCCGGTTTGGCCTCGACCGGCAAAAAAGTGTTTGCGGTTTCTCCCGCCTGTTTTCTGACGGCCCGTTCGTTTGAACAGATCAAAACCGACGTCGCGTATTCCGATAACCCGGTCAAACTCATCGGCATCAGTGCCGGTGTAAGCTACGGCGCGTTGGGCTCGACCCACCACAGTTTGCACGATTTTGCGGCTTTGCGGGCGGTCCACAACCTGATCATTGTTGTTCCGGCGGATAATTTTGAAACGGAACAGGCCATTCGATTAGCGGCCCAAACCGAACATCCCATTTACATCAGGTTCGGCAAAAAAGCGATGCCCTTGTTGACCGAAGACCCGAACCGCCGGTTTGAATTCGGGAAAGGCAGTGTTGTCCGGGAAGGGAATGACTTGATCATTATCGGAACGGGCGAAACCGTCTATCCGGCCATTCAGGCGGCCCGGCGGCTGGAAACCCTGTACGGTATTCGGTCGACGGTGGTCAGTATGCACACCATCAAACCGCTGGATTACGAGTTGCTGGCACAGCTCGCTTCAAGCGGTGTTCCGATTGTCACGGTGGAAGAACACAGTGTATACGGGGGCTTGGGCGAAGCCTGTGCTTCGTTCCTGATGCAGAACGGTTTTCGTAATTCGTTTAAAATCATGGGTATCCCGGATGAATACACCGTTACGGGTTCCCAGATCGAGATCTTCCATCATTACGGTTTGTCCGAAGAAGGCATTGCCGAAACCGGGCTGAACCTGGTTCGGAAAACGGCTTAACCTTTCCTACCCATGAAAAACGTATTCCTACCCCTCCTCTCCTTCATCGTATTGCTATCGTCAGGCATTTGTCAGGCGCAGGAAGCCAGAAAACTCCGGGTGCTGGTGTTGACCGACATTGAAAATGAACCCGATGACGCCCAGTCAATGGTGCGGTTTCTGACCTATTCCAATCAATGGGATGTGGAAGGACTGATCGCTACAACCTCAGTGCATCAACGAAACCGGGTGGCGCCCGAGCGGATTCAGCGGATTGTTCAGGCCTACGGAAAAGTGCGGAACAACCTGCTGCTCCACGAAAAAGGCTATCCCGAAACCGACTACCTGCTCAGTCGCATCAAACCGGCGATTCCCAAATACGGTATGGATGCCGTTGGGCCGGGCAACGACTCGGAAGGCTCGGAACACATCATCGCCGTGGTGGACCGGAAAGACGACCGCCCGGTCTGGATTCCAATCTGGGGCGGAGCCAATTGCCTGGGACAGGCCCTCTGGAAAGTCAGGCAAACCCGCACCCCCGAAGAAGTGGAGCAGTTTGTGTCCAAAATCCGGGTCTATACCATTTCTGATCAGGATGACGCCGGGCCGTGGATTCGCAAGACCTTCCCTACCCTTTTTTACATTATTAGTCCCGGTTTTCACGCCCGGGGCGGCTACCATTATTCCACCTGGCGCGGCATCAGTGGCGACGGCTTCACGCGGGGATTCGACGGTGCCGATTCCAATCTGGTCAATAACCGCTGGCTGGACGAAAATATTCGAAAAAACCACGGACCACTCGGTGCCGAACACCCGCACACAGATTTCATCATGGAAGGAGACACGCCCAGCTTTCTTGGCCTGATTACCAACGGCTTGAGCGATCCGGAACACCCCAACTACGGTAGTTGGGGCGGCCGTTACGAGCTGTATACACCCCGCACCCGCAAGTGGTTTCTGGAACCCGAAACCCGCCCCATCTGGACCGACACCGAAGACGAGGTGGTGGGCATCGACGGAGCCTGGCACAACAGCAACAAAGCGACCATCTGGCGCTGGCGGCAGGCCTACCAACACGACTTTGCCGCCCGCATCGACTGGACCGTCAAACCGTACAAGGAAGCCAACCACCCGCCGGTGGCGGTTTTGAAACACGCCAATCAATTGCGGGTAAAAAGTGGGGAGAAAGTGGTTTTAAGTGCGGACGGATCAACCGATCCCGATGGAAATTCGCTCTCCTACGAATGGATTTATTACCGCGAACCAGGGACTTTTGAAAGCAACCGGCCGCTCGAAATTCAGGATAACCGGCAAAAGTCGGCTTTTTTGACGGCCCCAAAAGTGACCCAACCGGAGACACTGCATGTCATTCTGGCCGTAACCGATAACGGCAAACCGGCCCTGACCCGTTATCAGCGGGTGATTGTGACGGTATTTCCGTAAAAATGGGGCCTTTACCGCTGTTAGCGTGTTTCCAACACGCTAACAGCGGCTACTTACTTTAATCGATTGTGCAACAACACCATGAACCAGGCATTCTTTCCTAAAAAAATACCGCTATTCGCCTTGATCATCACGCTCCTGATTTTCGGTGGATGCCAGAAAACGTCCAGCGAAAACCAGCCTAAACAGGTTGCGGTCATTATTTCGACGCTGAACAATCCCTGGTTTGTGGTGCTGGCCGAAACGGCAGCCGCCCAGGCGAAATCGCTGGGATACGAAGCCAAAATCTTTGACTCCCAGAACAATACGGCGCTGGAAACCGATCATTTCGAAAACGCCATTGTCTCCGGTTTCGACGCCATCCTGTTCAATCCAACGGATGCCGACGGTTCGGTCGTGAATGTTCTGAAAGCCAAAGAAGCGGGTATTCCGGTGTTTTGTATGGACCGTGAAGTCAATTCGAGCGGGGCGGCAACCTCCCAGATTCTGTCCGACAACTACGCGGGCTGCGTGGCCATCGGGAAATATTTTGTGCAGACGATCCCGAAAAAACCGTCAGGCGACGCGATCAAATATGTCGAAATCCTGGGTCTGGTGGGCGACAACAACACCTGGAACCGGTCGAAGGGATTCCACAGCGTCGTGGATTCGTACCCGGCTTTCAAGATGGTAGCCCAGCAAAGTGCCGATTTCGACCGGAACAAGGCCCTGGAAGTGGTCGAATCGATCTTGCAGGCCCACCCCGACATCGACGGGATTTTCTGCGGGAACGATGCCATGGCGATGGGAGCTTACCAGGCCGTAATGGCGGCTGGAAAAACCCGCGAAATCAAAGTCTACGGTTTCGACGGAGCACTGGATGTCATCGAGTCGATCAGCAACGGAAAAATCATGGCGACCGGCCTGCAATCACCCGAGACAATGGCGAAAACCGCTGCGCTGTATGCCGGCGACTATTTTAAGGGGAAACGGGATTTCCCGCAAAAAATGCCGGTAGCCGTCGAGCTGGTTTCGCAAGCTAACATCAAGGATTACAGCGCATTGATTAAACGAAACTAGGACTTTCGCTTTTGCCCCTAAATCCCCTAAAGGGGACTTTCTGCATCCGGATTTAGCTGCGTCCAAGTCCACTTTAGGGGATTTAGGGGCAAAAAGCGAAAGTGTAAATAATTATCAGACGTAGTCCTAGAAACTAAACCATGAATAAACCCGGATTAAAGTATGGAGCCTTGCTTCTGCTGCTGGCGGTAGTGGTCTATCATTCCGTTTATTTCAAAAAACTGGACGAAGTGAAGGCCAAAGGTGCCCGGACGCAGTTCGATGCGACAGCCTACGCCGATGCCTTCTGGAAAACCAAACTGCTGCCCGCAACAACCAAAGCAACCGACCTGAACACCTTGATTCAGGCCTTGAAAACCGACAAAGACCAGGCGTTTGCTGCACATTCCAACGCGATGAGCATCGGCAACATCCGGTATTTTCTGGTCAAAGGGCAGGGTAAAATAACCGCAGTTCGCGATCAGGAGGTCACGGTTTCGCTGACCAACGGACCTGACATCATCGTGGCCACGGAATACATTTTCGGAAATGCCGCCCGCGATGCATCAGGGCTGATCAGCCTGACGGAGTTTACCAGTACGATGGATTTGAACAATGTCTCGGCGGAAATCAACCAGATTATTCGGAAGCGGGTGGTGGCTCCCTTTAAAACCAGCGTAAAAACCGGGATGGAAGTGGAGTTTACGGGTGCCATCGAACTGAACCAGGCCCATTTGCATACCGAAGCCATCGAAGTCATTCCGATTTCCATCCGGTCCGTGGGTACGTGATATGCTAAGAGCGGAAAACATAACGAAGCGATTTTCGGGGGTAACCGCGCTGGACGCCGTTTGCCTAGAATTTCAGGCCGGAAAAGTGACGGCGGTGATTGGTGAAAACGGTGCCGGAAAGTCCACGCTAATGAAAATCCTGTCGGGTGTTTATCCCGACTACGAAGGCCAGATTTGGTACAAGGGGAATCCTGTTCGGTTTACCTCTCCCCGCGACGCGCAGGACTGCGGCATTGCCATCATCCACCAGGAACTGAACCTGATTCCGTACCTGAACATCACCGAAAACATCTTTCTGGGCCGCGAACTGACAACCCGCTGGGGAACACTCGACAAGAAGGCAATGCGACTGCGGACCGGGCAACTGCTCGACCGGCTGAGTCTGTCCATCAGCCCCGACACGCTGGTTTCGGAGCTGAAAGTGGGACAGCAGCAGGTGGTCGAAATCGCCAAAGCGCTACTGATCGACTCGGAAGTGATCATCATGGATGAACCCACCTCGGCCATCAGCGAAAGCGAGGTGGAAGTGCTGTTCAGAATTATCGCGGATTTAAAAAAGGAACAGAAAGCCATCGTTTATATCTCGCACAAACTGGACGAACTGTTCAAAATGGCCGACCGGTTTGTGGTGCTGCGCGACGGAAAATCCATCGAATCCGGCGAAATGCAGGGCATGACCCACGATGACATCATTCGAAGAATGGTTGGACGGGCGGTTCATACCATCCGTCGGCAAGCCGGTTTTTTGTCTCCCAAACCGCTGCTGTCGGTGGAGAATCTGTGCCTGAAGCACCCCGAGCGAACGCAGGAAAACCAGCTCAAGAACATTTCCTTCAGCGTGGGGCGGGGCGAAATCGTCGGTATTTTCGGGCTGATGGGCGCGGGACGAACCGAATTGCTGGAAACGCTTTTTGGCCTGCATCCGAAGCGAACCAGCGGCAAAATTCGGCTGGATGAGCAGGAAAGGCATTTTAAGTCACCCGGCGACGCCATCGCAGCGGGTTTGGCACTGGTGCCGGAAGACCGGAAGAAAGACGGACTTGTACTGGGGCTGGATGTACGGACGAACATCAGTTTGACCAACCTCAAAAGCATTGAACGAAACGGACTGCTCAGCCGGGCGAAAGAATCCAGCCTGGCAAACCAATACATCACCGACCTGAACATCAAAACATCCTCGGAGCGGCAAACCGCCCGGAACCTGAGCGGGGGAAACCAGCAGAAAATCGTTCTGTCAAAATGGCTGGCGACCCATCCCAAACTATTGATGCTGGACGAGCCTACGCGTGGCATCGATGTCAACGCCAAAAATGAAATCTACAAGCTCATTCTGCAACTAGCCGACGAAGGCATGGGCATTCTCGTAGTTTCCTCGGAACTCCCGGAAATTCTGGCGATTTCCGACCGCATTCTGGTCATGAGCGAAGGAAGTCTAACGTCCGAACTCCCCGCCGATGCCTCGGAAGACGAGATTCTGAAAGCCGCTATTCCTCAAACCATTTAACAAAGGCATCCATGCAAATCTCCTTGCAAACCTACCGACCCGTTATCCTGAAATTTCAATCGCTGATTGCCCTGCTCCTGCTTTGCATCACGATCGGTTTACTGTCTGACAAGTTTTTTACTGTAGCCAACGGCTGGAACGTTCTGCGGCAAATCTCGGTCAACATCTGCATTTCCGTCGGCATGACGCTGGTGGTGCTGACGGCCGGCATCGACCTGTCCGTCGGTTCGGTGCTGGCGCTTTCGGGTGCCATTGCCGCCGGTTTGCTCCGGAACGGAATTGAACTCCCCGCCAGTAATCTGTATATCGGTTTTACGGTTTTCGGAGCCATTGTCGCCGGTATTCTGACCGGCAGTTTGCTCGGCTGGTTCAACGGCTGGGCGATCACCCGGTTTAAACTGCCACCGTTTGTCGCCACCCTGGCCATGCTCACCATCGCCCGGGGTTTGACGATGCTGTGGACCGAAGGATTTCCCATCACCGGTTTGGGCGATTCGTTCACCTTCCTCGGAACCGGCTGGTTTTTAGGCATTCCGCTGCCGGTCTGGATTTCCGGTGGTATTGTACTGGTCACGGTTTTACTCATGGATCAGACCCGGTTTGGCCGGTACGTCTACGCCATTGGCGGCAGCGAAAGTGCGGCCCGGCTGTCGGGCGTCAACATCAATCGCATCAAAATAGGGGTCTACACCCTGGCCGGTGCGCTGGCGGCAGTCGGTGGATTGCTGGTGACGTCCCGGCTGGATTCGGCGCAACCCAATGCCGGAACGAGCTACGAACTGGATTCCATCGCGGCCGTGGTGATTGGTGGCACCTCGCTGTCGGGCGGACGGGGCAGCATCCTCGGCACAGTGCAGGGCGCGGTTATCATCGGCGTTTTGAACAACGGGCTGGTGCTGTTAAACGTTTCGCCGTTCTGGCAGCAGGTTGTCAAGGGAATCGTCATCCTACTGGCCGTTATCATCGACAAATCCAGCACCAAAGGCGAGTAAGAACATGGAAAACAGCTTTATTCTGGCGATTGACCAAGGCACGAGCAGTACGAAAACGCTGCTGTTTAACGAACACGGAGAAGCCGTTGCGCGGGCGTCGGAACCGCTCAGAACCCGGTATTACGGCGACGGTTACGTCGAGCAGGACCCAGAACAGCTATTCGCCAATGTGCTGGCTTCTGTCAAAAAATGCCTCGAAACTTTTGCAGCTCAGGGTGGTGATCTTCGGGCCATTCGGACCTGTGGCATTTCAAACCAGCGCGAAACCTTCGTCGTCTGGGATCGGGCCGGTATGCCGCTCTACAACGCCATCGTGTGGCAGTGTAAACGCTCGATCGAGGTGTGTGAGCGTCTCAAATCCGAAGGACTGGAAGAGCAGGTAAAAACGAAAACCGGTCTGTTCATCGATCCTTATTTTTCGGGAACCAAACTGATCTGGCTCTACGAAAACAACGAAAAAGTGCGCCAGGCCGTCGATGCCGGAAATGCGTACTTTGGTACGGTCGATACGTGGCTGCTCTACCAGTTAACCGACGGCCAGACCTATTTTACAGACTACACCAACGCATCCCGAACGCTGTTTTTTAACCTGAAAACGCTGGACTGGGACATGGAACTGCTGGCAGCTTTTGGTTTATCCCAACTGAATCTCCCCCAGCCCAAACCGTCGGCTTTTTCGTTCGGCGCGTCGAATTTCAACGGTTTATTCGATCATCTTCTTCCAATTACCGCCCTCATCGGCGACTCCCACGCGGCTGCGTTTGGCGAGGGGTGTTTTGAACCCGGCACCGCCAAGGCGACGTTGGGAACGGGCTGTTCCATCCTCATGAACATTGGCTCGGAGCTTCAGGAGTCAAAACGCGGAATGGTTTCTACGGTTTGCTGGAGCACCGAAGACCGCGTGGACTACGCCCTGGAAGGCGTCATCGTCACCTGCGGGGCCACCATCGAATGGCTAAAAAATAGCCTGAACCTCTTTGCTGAAAGCCGGGAAACCGAAGCGATGGCTACAGCCGTCAGCGACAACGGCGGGGTCTATATCATTCCGGCGTTCAGCGGTTTGGGAGCGCCCCACTGGCAGATGGCCCGCAAGGCAACCATTTCCGGACTCACGTTCGGTTCCAGTAAAAACCACCTCGTTCGGGCGGCCCTGGAGTCGATTCCCTACCAGATTAAGGACGTCATCGTGGCAATGGAAGCGGACACGGGAATCCACTTGCAGGAATTGATGGTGAACGGTGGAATGACCGCCAACGGATTTATCCTGCAATTTCTGGCGGATTTGCTTGGCAAAATGGTCGTCAACGGCGGTATGCCGGATGTTTCGGCGCTGGGTGCGGCTTACCTCGCCGGATTAAAAGCCGGTATTTATCCAAGTCTGACTCACCTCAAAAGTCTGAATACCGGGAAGAAGTCGATCCACCCGGAAGATGCCAGGACTACACAACTTTATTATGCTGACTGGCTGGCCGCCCTGGGCGAAACCCGAAACTGATTCTTTTTACGTCCCTCCCAAGGAATAAAAGCGCACTATCCGAAAGAAGTGGGTAGTATTTTCTACACAATGACACCAGTTTTGTGTCATTTATGGGTACAACTTTTCGCTAAAAAATCAGGAAACAGCCGTTTTTTGCTCAAAAACCGCCTTTCCCACAATTGGCACGCATTTTTCTAAACCATAACCGTATCACAGTTTCATTAAACCAAAACAGGAAACGTCATGGGAAATTTGCTTTATGTCATTGCGGTGATTTTAATCATCATTTGGCTGGTAGGATTATTGGGCTTTGGTAGTTTTGGTATGGGTAACATCATCCACGTTTTGCTGGTGATCGCCGTCATTGCCATTATCTTACGATTGATTCGCGGAGACCGGGTTGTGTAAATAGCCGAAATCAACAAATCATATAGGCAAAGCCTCCGGAATTTTCCGGGGGCTTTTTGCTTTTCGATCAATTTTGCTTTCTCCGTTAAACCTTCGCTGCCGATACGCATCCAAAACACATTAACGAACAACAATTCGATACGAACATGAAAAAGATATTGATAATGGTAACGGCTGTGGCCCTAATGATTGGCGGTTGTACGACGCAAAGGCCTACTGTGAACGACCGCTACGACCGAAATGATGATCGCTATGGCCGTTACGATAACCCCAACGTTCGGGAGATTCCCCTCGAAAATAAACTGGAACGCTGGCAGAACGAACTGAACCTGACCAACCGCCAGAAACGCGAAATCAGGAACATTCAGGATCGCTACGAGCGCCGGGGCCTGACGCGGAATGAACGCAACGACCGTCGGCAATACCGGCAGTTGCAACAACAGAAACGGAAAGATTTACTCTCCGTGCTGACCTCCCGGCAACGCGACCGGCTTTATCAACTGGAACAACGAAACCGGAGCTAAAACCGGCACAGACTAATGAACGATGGGCATCCGAACGGTGCCCTTTTTCTTTTTTCGGGAAATCAATACCTTGCCGCCCAATCCTGTTCCTGAACCTTCATGAAAAACCGTTCCTTTGCCTTACTTGTCAGCCTGTCTTTTCTTTGTTTTCTCCCTCACTGGTCGGTCGGCCAATCCAAACCACCCAAACGAAAAACGACGGTTTCCATCGTGGGCGACCAGTTCTACATCAACGGCAAACCCACCTTCAAAGGACGCACCTGGAATGGTCACAAGATTGAAGGACTTTTGCCCAATTCCCGCATGGTACAGGGTATTTTTGACGACCGAAATCCGGAAACCCGCTCCAAGTGGGCCTATCCCGACACCAAAACCTGGGACCCTAACCGCAACACCGCGGAGTTTGTGGCCGCCATGCCGGTTTGGAAAAAACACGGTTTGCTGGCCATCACCCTCAATTTGCAGGGCGGAAGCCCGGAAGGTTACTCCAAAAACCAGCCTTGGATCAATTCGATGTTCAACCCAAACGGCAGTTATGAACCTCACTTTGCCAACCGGCTCAAGCGAATTCTGGACAAGGCCGACGAGCTGGGCATGGTAGTTATCCTCGGTTTGTTCTATTTCGGGCAAGATGAGTACTTAAAAAATGAAGCGGCTGTCGTCAATGCCGTAGACAATACGATGGAAATTTTGGCTAATGGCGGTTATCGGAATGTGTTGATCGAGATCAACAACGAGTGTGACATCCGGTATGACCACGACATTTTGAAAGCGGAGCGCGTTCATGAACTGATCCGGCGCGTGAAAGCGAAAAAACGAAACGGCCACCGGTTTCTGGTCAGCACGAGCTACAGTGGCGGGAAAATCCCGCAAGAGAACGTGGTGCGGGAAGCAGACTATCTGATTCTACACGGCAATGGCGTGAAAGAAGCTTCCAAAATTGTCGACATGGTTCAGCAAACCCGCGCCGTGGCCGGGTACCGCCCCATGCCGCTGGTCTTCAACGAAGACGATCATTTCGATTTTGATAAACCCGCCAACAATTTTCAGGCCGCTACTACTGCCTACGCGTCCTGGGGATTCTTCGATTACCGCCTGAAGGACGAAGGTTTCAACGACGGCTATCAGTCCATTCCCGTCAACTGGCAGATCAGTTCACCCCGGAAGAAAGCGTTTTTTGATTATTTAAAGGAAATTACGGGCGGTTTACCCTGAAAACCGGTCTGGTTTTTCAATGATACTGCATCCCAATAGACCGCACGACCCCGTAGCCCTGTTTTTCACCGGAAACACTCAGGCCAATGCGCGGGGCACGATCCCAGCGGGGCAGGTAGCCGCCATTGACCGGCATCGTTAGCAAAGGTTCGGGCTTCCCTCCTTCCGTCGACCAGGAAAAATCGTAAAGCTGGCCGAAACGGCTTTTTAGCTGCAAATGAACCGCAGCGGTTGTCGTCGGCAGTGGTTGTGATTTCAGGATTTGCCGGACACCTTCTTTCACCTGCCAGAGTTCCAGCGTTCTTTTGCGAACCCCGAACCCCAGCGCATTCGCAGCATCGCCGTAAAGCGTGATGCTTTGCAACACATCCGGTTGCGGCTCAACCGTGGTTGAAAAGGTATAGGTGCCTTTTTTAACCACAAATCCCAGAAAATTCCCGATTGGCGTAGCGACGGTGTTTTGCATTTTGAACGAACCACCCGCCACGCTGAACACCGGTTTTGGCAAGCTGACATCCCACACCCAGGGCAAATTACCCACCGGTTTTCCAAAATCGACGGCTAAATTGACATCCGTTTTCTGCCCCATTCGGGTGGGCGATTCGGCCTGCGCGGGCGTCGTGGTTCCGTAGCGGAAAACCGGCCACTGCGTTTTTTCATCCCAAACCAGCTCACTCAGAACACCCTGGCGGCCCGTAAACGTAAAATCGGTGCCATTGTAGGCGTGATGCAAATAGAAATAGCGGTTGTCGGGGGTCGTCACGACGGTTCCGTGTCCGGGGCATTTCCAAGTATCGTCGCCCACCAGCACCGGATTGCCGGCGTATTTTTCCCACGGCCCCTGCAGTTTTTCGGCGCGAGCAAAACCGACCTGGTAGTTGCAATTGGCTCCGCAACAGGTATTGCCCGAATAGAGCATGTAGAAATACCGTCCCCGTTTAAACAACGCCTGCCCTTCGGCGCCACCCGCTTCCCAGTTGCCGCGTTCTGCCGTTAGCAGCGTAAACGCCTTGCCGGTCACCTTCAACCCATCGGGCGACAGTTCAGCCCCCAATAGCTCGATGGCTTTTCCTTTGTCCAGCCCGTAGGCTTTCCAGGTGATGTAGCGTTTCCCCTGATCTTCCAGCACAAAGGCGTCGATGGCTTCAGACGTCCATTCGAGCAGGACGCCCTGATCGGTAAAGCCTTTCCGCAGGTCGCGGGTGGTGGCCACGCCGATAAACGAACGCTGGTCTGATTTCCGGCGGGCGGTATAATAGACGTAAAAAATCCCGTTGCGGTGATACAGTTCCGGCGCCCAGAAACTCCCCATCGTCCATTCGGGCAGGGCGGAGAAAACCGGGCCTACATACGCCCAGTTGACCAGGTCCTTCGACGAATAAATTGGGTAGGCGGGTGCCCATTCAGACGACGTACCAGCCGCGTAGTAGGTGTCGCCCACGCGGATGACCGACGGATCGGCAAAATCACCGGCAATAACCGGATTGCGGTACGTAACCGTCGGACCTGGTTGCGGACCTGACTGCGCCAGACCCTGAAAAAATAAAAAAAATGTAGCAATGATTATATAAATTGACTTCATGCGCTATTTTTAGTTACTGAATGAACAGGCTGACCCGATTTCGGTTGAACAAAAGTACGCGTTCGCAGCTATATAGTACGTGAAAAGTAAAATCCATTCCGCGCCCGATGAACAGCTTCTTTCTGATAGCCCTGGCCACCTTGCTGGTCGCCCAGCCCGACGACGAAAACAAGAAAAGTCGCCGGATGAAGAACCGGATTGAACGCCGGGAATTTCAGAATTCGATTGAGGAAGTCACCTACCACGATCGTTGGAAACGTGTGGCAACCTTCCGCGTGTATGACAAAGCCAACCGGCGGCTTTTGGAAGAACATTACCGGGATTTTCAGCTCCGAATTCGCCACGGACAAACCCGGGCCTGGTATCCGAACGGACAACTGCACTGGACCTGCGATTTTAAAGATAGCCAGATCAACGGCCCCTATTTTTCGTATTATGAAGATGGCTCCCCGAAACGCCGGGAATTATACAAACTGGGAACAGCCCGGAAAGGCGAATGTTTTACGCCCGAAGGAATACCGGTTGACTGCCAGCCCCTCATCAAAAAAGCAGAATTTGAAGGCGGTAAAAAGCAATTTATCACCGTATTGAAGGAGCGGCTTCGTCACATTCAGCCCACTGAGCCGTCGGTATTTTTCACGCTGGAAGGAACCCTGTCGGAAGAGGGCATTCTGTTTGGCCTCAAGCCACTGGCCTACATCCAAAACCGCCCCCCGGCCGAGCGCGAACTGGCCCGTCAACTTGTAACGGCCCTGCGGGATATGCCCCGCTGGCAACCCGTTATCGTTGATGATCAGCCCATTGCCAGCGATTTACTGATCAGCATCTATTTCAGCAATGGCAAAGTCTACGGCGGCAGTTACGACATCCAGTAACGCCAGTTCTGTTACGGCAACTGCCCAACCTTTTCCTCCAACTTTCGTGGATCAGCCTTCCCCTGTCTGATAGAAAAAATTTAGAAAATTTTGCGTAGTCAAACAGCTACATATATATTTGTAGCCAAATGACTACACAATGAATTTACGACGAGATGTATTCCAGGCCCTGGCCGACCCGACCCGCCGGGCCATCCTGCTGCTGGTGGCTTCCCACTCGATGACGGCAGGAGCCATCGCATCTAACTTTGACACCGCAAGACCGACCGTTTCCAAACATTTGCAAATACTGACCGAGTGCGAATTACTGGAACAGCACCAAAACGGCCGGGAAATGTACTATTCCATCAATGCGAAAAAGATGAAAGAAGTAGCGGATTTTATCGAACCATTCCGTGCAATGTGGGATGATCGGTTCAACAAATTGGAAACCCTTATGAAAAATTATAAACCCGGACAATAGACGGATACAACAGGCTGGTATGGAACGAAAAACAAAAATAATGGCCGAAGACGGCAAACAGGAATTGGTGATTACGCGGGAATTTGAATTGCCCGTATCGTTACTTTTTAAAGCCTACACAGAGGCTGATCTGGTGGCGCAATGGATGGGAACGAAGGTGCTGAAACTTGAAAATAAAAAGCACGGCAGTTGGCAGTTTGAAACCGCCGATGCGCAGGGAAATGTGGTATTTCAGTCCCATGGCGTGATTCATGAATTGGTATCGAACCGGAAAATCACCCGTACCTTCGAGATGGAAAACACGCCCGGTTCGGCGATCCGATTTGAGGCTCAGCTTGAATTCCTGGAATTCGAACACCTGACCGATGATACCAGCAAACTCACGATGCACATTGTCTACCGATCCGTGGCCCTCCGGGACCAGATGCTGCGGCTCCCCTTCGCTCAAGGTATCAACATGGCTCACAACCGCTTACAGGAAATCTTACGCCCTTTAAACTAACCGGAAATGACAAAGAGAAATAAACTAATCTACTGGATTTCCACGATCTGGCTGGCCCTGGGAATGCTGTCAACCGGAATCGTACAATTAATTAAAATGAAAGAAGAAGTTGACATGATGACCCGTTTGGGTTATCCCATCTATTTTTTAACGTTGATCGGAATTTGGAAAATAGCCGGTGTTATCGCCATTCTCATCCCTAAATTTCCGTTACTCAAGGAATGGACCTATGCCGGCTTTTTCTTCGCCATGTCGGGGGCGGTTTTTTCTCATTTAGTCGTACGGGATGACGCTAAAGAATTGTTTGGTCCCCTGTTATTGCTAATCTTAACCGGTGTATCCTGGTCTTTCAGGCCGGTCGACAGAAAGTTTAGTATGCGCCAGTCAGTAGGATGATGAAGGCTTGAATCAACAGTTAGAAAAAACGTATAACAAATCTATCAGAATGAGCCATCGAAACGAATTGTCTTCCCAACAACGCGAAGAACTTCTGGAAATTTTAAAAGCCCGTTTTGAGAAAAACAAGAACCGCCACGCCGGGCTAGAGTGGGCGAAAGTGCAGGCCAGACTGGAAGCGAATCCGGCCAAACTGTGGTCGCTCGACGATATGGAAAGCACGGGTGGTGAACCGGATGTGGTGGGCTATGATCAGAAGACGGACGAATACATTTTTTACGATTGCTCGGCGGAAAGTCCCAAAGGCCGCCGAAGCCTTTGCTACGACCATGCAGCGCTGGAATCCAGGAAAGAAAACAAACCGGCAAACAGTGCCGTCGAGATGGCGTCAGACATGGGCATCGAGCTCTTAACGGAAGACCAATACCGGGCCTTGCAGCAACTGGGAACATTCGACACCAAAACATCGAGCTGGATTCAAACCCCTGCCGAGATCCGAAAACTCGGTGGTGCGCTCTTTTGCGACCGTCGCTACAACACGGTTTTCGTCTATCACAACGGTGCCGAATCATACTATGCGGCCCGGGCGTTCCGTGGCTCGTTGCGGGTTTAACCAGTCCGCAAAATCGCCACCATACGCTAATCACCCAAAACCGGCAGCGTCATCTGAATCTCGGTGTACTCGCCTTCTTTCGAGCTGATTTCGATTTTCCCCCGGTGGAGTTGCACAATGTCCTTGGTCATGAACAGGCCAAGGCCGGTGCCTTTGGAGGTGGGTTTGGTGGTAAAAAACGGGTTGAAAAGATTCGCAATTTCCCGCTGCGGAATACCTTTGCCGTTGTCGCGGATGCGTACAATAACGTGATCATCAACCCGACTGGTAACAATCCGTACTTCGGGCATGAAGTCTTTGGTCAGCTTGCTCTTTTCGAACAGGGTATAATACGAATTGCTCACAATGTTCTGAACCACCTGCCCGAATTCGTTCGGTAGCAGGCTGGTTCGGACGGGCTTTTTGTCCAGATTCAGCACCAGATTGATGGCAAAATCCGGGTAATCGCCTTTCATTTCGTGCAAAGCAATCCGGGCTTTGGTTTCAACAAACTGATTGAGATCGGTGTCCTGAAAATCCCGGGATTTTTCCCGCAGCAATACCTGCATGTCTTTCAGAATTCGGGTCGTGCTGGCGCTATGTTCCTGAATTTTAGCCAGATTCATCTTCAACACGTCCAGATCATCCATGATGTCGTCCCGCACATCGGCGCTGAGCACGTCCTGCTCCTTTTTAAGCCGGTCGGTAAATTCGTGGATGATCTCTTCCGACAATTGGGAGAAATTGCTGACGTAATTGAGTGGGTTCAAAATCCGATCCACGATGCCTTTGGTCAACTGCCCAACCGACGCCAGCCGCTCCTGACGGATCAGTTCGTGCTGCGTGGCGCGGAGGTCGTGCAACGTATTTTCGAGATTTTCCAGCAACCGGGTTTTGATGAAAGCGGCAATGAGGTGTTCCCGCAGATTCCCGATCATGCTGATGTCGCGCTGGTCGAACGCGCCCGAACGGGTGGTGTTTTCGAGCGTAATGAACCCTTCGATGTGGCCTTTATTCTCGATCACAATGGTAATCAACGACTTGGGCGTATCCAGATCATCGATCGGATTGTTCAACGGTTCGTAATAGACGTCATTTTTCAGGTAAATATCTTCGAATATTTCGACGGTTTGCGACAGGTAGCGGTTTTCGGCCTGTTCGCGCGTGAGCCCTATCGACGCCACGTGCGCCAACTCCAGATTACTCCGCAGCGCCTTGAAGTGGTACGAATTCGTCGGTTTGTCATACACCAAAAAGCTCGCGCTCGTCATGTTCCGAATCACTGAAAACTTCGTCAGAATGGTCTGGAACAGGTTCGCAAAGTCGATTTCCGCGTTGATCGACTGCACAATGAGGTCGATTTTTTCGAGTTGATCGTTCTTGATCGCCAGTTCTTCCGACTGCTTTTCCAGCTCCGATTTCTGGCTGACCACCTCTTCGGTTCGCTCCTGAATCAGCGTTTCCAGCGCCTGTTTTTCCCGCATCAGCACTTTCAGTCGCCAACGCACCAGGAGGTAAATGAGCAAACCGGCAGCCAGAACAAACAGCGTGATCACCCACCAACGACCATACCAGGGCGGAAAGACCCGGAAGGAATAGGTCGCTTCCCGACTCGGGGTTTCGTAAATATTCCGGGCGCGCACCCGAAACACGTAGTTGCCCGGCGGCAGGTTGGTGTATTCTTTCTTGCTCTCCGGCGTCCAGTCCGACCAGGCTTTGTCGTAATTTTCGAGCCGGTATTGAAAAGTCAGCCCTTTTGCAATCGGGAAACTGGCCGCTGAATACTCAAAACTCACGTCACTGAACCGGTTTTTCTCGTCCAGCGTCTGGACTTTCCGAATCAGAGCCTGGTACGGCAACGCGTATTTTTTGGCAATACCGGCATTGTACCGAATCACGCCATCGCGCCCGCCAAACCACACCAGCCCCTGCTGATCCAGGTAAATAACGTTGACCGGCGAGGTGGAAATCGGCAGAAACGGCGTCGTAAATTCCTTGAATCCGTTGCCCTGCTTTTGATACAGCGTCACACGTTTTTTGTCGCCTTCCACCGTCCAGATGTTCCCGCTCCGGTCTTCCATCAGGTTATTTTTCCAATACGCCGTCCCTGGTTTTTCCGTACCAAACGGATTGTAGGCGGCAAAGCGGTTTTGCTGCGGATTGTACCGATAAATGCCTTTTTCGTTGAAAACCAGCACGCCCTGCGTCGTAACCGCAACGCGGTTGTAAAACAACGTAGGCAACCCCTGCTGGCTTTCTACCACCTGAACCCCGTTGGTCGTAGCGATCAGCCGGTGTAAACCCGCCGTCAGCGTTTCGAGCCAAACCGTGCCGGATGGATCTTCGTGGATGCCGACCACACGCTCGGAAAAACCGGAAATGGGCCGATAGGACGATAGTTTACTACGGGGAACCGTCAGAATGCCCACCCCGTTCTCCGTTCCGACGTACAGACGCGAAGGGTCTTTTAGAGAGGCTGACAGGCTGAGTGCATACGCCTGCGTCAGAGCCTGTTTTTGGTTACCGATCAGTTGATAAACGCCTTTGCTGGTGGCAACAAAAAGCGAACCGGCGGCTTCGGCCAGCGAAAAACAGCTCATGTTCAGGCCCGGCACCGGGCGAACGGCCGCGTTGGTCAGTTGAAAAAGGCCGTTTACCGCAGCCAGATAAACCGTACTTCCCACCCGCCGAATGTCCATAATTTCGCCCGTCAGCCGCGACGACGTGCCGAACAGGGTCAGTTGCGAAGGCACCTCCATCTGCGCCAGACCGTTGTTAAGCGCCAGCCAGACGTTCCCTTCACGGTCGGTAAACATCGCATTGACGAGTTGGTCGGTCAGTCCCTCGATGCCCCGAATAATCTGTTTGAGCTGCCCATCGGAATTCAGGATCAATATACCGCCCCGCAAGGTGCTGATGGCAATGCTGCGATCACTCAACACCACACCACTGGTGGCCTGATGGGCCGAAAGAAAGGCGTTGACCGGGCTGGTGAAAACGTCGATGGTGTTGTTGGACAACTGAAAAAGGCCCTGGTTGCTGGTGATTAGCAGCGACTTATCTTTATTCAAAGGCAAGATGTCAAGCAAGTCAAACAGCACCGGCACGTTTCCGTTCTGGCGGACCGGGGTGATCGAACCGTTCCGAAACACGCCTAAACCGCTTTGTTTCCGAAACAGATAGAGCGATTGATTGACCTCAAACGCCGACAGAACCGCCTGCTCCACCGCCCATTCGTTGACGGTTTTTCCGTTCCAGCGAAACACCCGGTTTTGGCAAATGAAGTAGATTCCATCCGGCATTTCGACCACCGACAGCACCTCGGCAAACCGGCTTTTGACCCGCTGACTCAGACTGACAAACCCGAGCGTTCCGGTGCTGTCGGCTTTCAGAAAACCAAATTCGCCATTGGCTCCTACGTAAATGGTGCCGTTTTTGGCCCGCAGCAACGCCGACACTTTCGTAATGTTGGTGGTCGGGATAGTTCGCCAGTTCAATCCGTCGTATTCGAGCACCCCGGCGAAATTACCGACGTAAATGACGCCCCGCTGGTCCTGTGTTATGGCAAAATTTTGCCCGTTCGCGTTGTATTGGTCGGGCAAATAAATCCGCGTCGGCGGCACGCCTTCATCCGCCCCGCCAGACTGTCCAACCGCCATCCCGGCGTTTACCAGCATGAACAGGGCAATCCAGCAAAGGCATGATCCAAACCGACTCATCGTTTCCAGCTATTGACACCATTAATGTACACTCACTTCCTCCACCGCAACGGCTTCGTTCCGGCTTATTAACAGCTCGGCTTCCGATTGAAAACCGGCTACCCGACTGGCAAGACGGCAGCGTTCTGAATCGGGCTGTAGCTGCAACATCCGGTGCAACTCCCCAAACCGGGTCGGATTCAGTTCTTTCAGGACAAAGAAAGCCGTTTCGGCGATCCGCTCCTCCGGTGACGAGACGTTGGCGACCAGAATGGTGGTCGGATCGGTTTCGTGCCAAACCAACAGTTCGCGAATGGCAACGGCTTTGAGTTCCGGCGTAATCTTGTTGAAATCCTTGTTGATAATGTCGTGCAGTCGGGCTTCCACCGACAACTGTTGCTGCGGGTGATTGACCGCGCTTCTCCGCAGTCGCTCGGCGAACGAGATGTCCGAAAAGAGCGGTAACACGCTGCCTTTCACCTCTTCGGGCAAAGCCGTAATGAGCAATTCGATCAGATAACCTTTGATTTCGTCGTTTTTTTGGGTGATCAACTGGCTGATCAGATCGAACCGGTTGTCGCCGTAGAGCGTGGCCAGCAGGTTGAAAACGTTGGGAACGATCCGGTTTTTTTCGTCCCGTAACGCATTGATGATCGGCGCATTCCGGGGATACGAGTCCAGATCAAGCCGGGCTGCCGTTAACCAGACCAGCAAGCCCACCTGCTCGTCAAGTTGCAGCAGTACATGGGGCCGTTCCAGGACGGTGGCGCGGTGGTTCAGGTGATTCAGTCCTTCAAACACTTTGTCGCGCACGATCTGAACGGGGTGGTTGATCCGCGCCCGCAAAAACCGCAAAGCCGCGTCGCCCCCCATTTCGTTGATCATCCCGACGATGTGTGCCTGTTGTTTTCCGGACAAATTGGCCTGACTGAAAAACCGGGCCAGCGACGGAATAACGGCATCGCCAACCGATAAAATCGCGGAGGTCGCCGTATCGCGATAGGATTCATCGAGCAGGTGTTCGAAGAGACGGGGCCATAATTCCGGTTTCCGCAACGCCCCCGAAGCCAGCAAAGCCGCCTTCCGAACAGTCGGATTTTCGTCGTACAACAACGTCTGTAAGTGCGTATAGGCATAATACCGCCCCGAATAGCCCAACTCCGTAGCCGCCAGTGCCCGGTCGTCGGGATTATCCGATTCGGCCAGCCGCACCATGCTGGAAAACGCCTGGGCCGAACTGAGCGAACGTTCAGCTTTGGGCCGAATCGTCGTGTGATCGATGGTATTTTTATACGCCAGCGTTGCCGACCGGATCACGGCGGCATTCAGGGTGGTGCGGTATTCGGATTGAATCCGGAAGGAAACCACCGCCCAGAAAACCAGAATTACCAGAAACAGATAGCTCAAATGAACGAGCGTTATGGCGCTGAAACTGGTCAGAATCAGTAACAAAACGCCCGGCAGAATACTTCCCAAGGCCTTCGGGCCACCCTCAATGCGGCTTTGGATCAGCGTCCGTTCGGCCGACGGAATGGGTTGAAACAGCACCTGAAAAGCCGGTTCGCTGATCGACCTCCGTACTGAACTCAGAAAAAAGCGGCTCAGGGCAATCAGCGCAAAAAACAGGGAGGTCGTTCCGTACACGGTGCCATAAACCGCCCCAACGGTGTAACTGACGAGCAAAGCAATGGGCAAGATCACAATACCGGCCCGAATGGAATACGCACTGATCAGTCGGTTATACAGGAATGACTTGATAATCAATTCAATCACGGCACAGATTCCAAAAAACATACCCAGAAAACCGGCGAGCAGTTCCTTGTTGGGGAAAATCTCTTTCGACAGAATCGTGAACATGAATTCGACGTAAATCAGGCCAAAAACCGTGAGCAACGCAATGATTGCCAGCATCGACTCATACGATTTACTCGCCATCGCACCGGTTTCGACCGGCTGAGTTGCGGCAACGGGCGAAGGCGGAGCCGTTGTTAGCTTTGGCTGGAAGCGTTTGTAGATGTAGGTCATCAGCAAGGCGCAGAGCACCAGCAACACCAGGGCCAGCACCAGCAAATCGTCGGTTGAAACGAAAGTCAGCAGAAGCGGTACCGATAAATAACTCAGGATCGACGCAATGACGTCACCCGTCGTGATGAAACTGAGCAGTCGTTTGCTTTGGCCAAAATTAAAAACCCGCCCGGCGGTGGCCCAGAACGTGATGCCGTGGATGAAGACAAAAACGCGGTTCCAGAGGTAGAGCACAAAATAAACCCATTTGTTATTCAGGCTACTGGAGGCCACCAGCAAACCGGCGACTGACAGGAGCATGAACGCCAGCAAATAGCCATTGACGCGCAGGAAAGACGCTTTTCGGCGGAGGTAGCGTACGCCCAGGCCGAGGACATAGACCAGCGATCCACTGGCAATGAAGGCCAGCGGCAATTGGGTACGGTTGAAATTGACCAGAAAAAGGGAGGTGGTACTGGCGAAAAACAGGGCGACCGCTCCTCCCATCAGCAGGGAGTAAATGACGAACAGCAACACGGTTTTGCCTTCGCCCGACTGGAGATTGAGAAATCTATAGACTAAGTCCCGCCGGAACATCCGCGAATTGTTTTTTAAGGTCGTATTGCATGAAAAACAGGGGCCAGTCGGGTCGTTCGGGGGCGTTCCGCAGTTCGCAAACCGTCGAAAAACCCAGCTTCGTCAAGGCTCTGATCCGAAAGTTGAGCTGCGTCGAAGCCACAATCACATCGACATTTTTCTTTTCGGCCATCCGGATGCGCGCCCGGTCCAGTTGTTCGGCAAACCCGTTTCCGCGAAACTGCGGGTCGATCACCATCCGACTGAACGACGCAATGGTCTGATTTTCAAACCGAAAGCGGCTTTCGTTTTTGGGCAGCAGAAACGAATACGGAGCGGTTTCGATGGTTTCGTGAATGTTCATCCGGGCAGCCGCCACAATGACACCGTTCCGGGTAATGACCCAGTGGTAAGCCGTCTGGTCGAGGGGCTCGATCCAGGTTCGATTGGAAAAGAAAAGGGGATTGGCTCCCGGTTCGTTGATCCAGGCCCGCACGCGAAGCACACCAATTTCGTCCATCCGATCCGGATACGTTACCTTTTCCAGACAGTACTTTTCAGCAATCATTGATTCCATGTCACAGGGCCCGACTCCTTGGGTTTAAGGGTGTAAAAAACCGCCAGCGACAGAATCCGGCGATCCATCAGGAAACGGGAAGCGTACGTAAAATTATCGGCTTCCCGGATTCCCGGAACATAATATTCCTTGTTGAGCAGGTTGTTCACCGACAGTTGCAGCGACAAGCCATTCAGCAAATTGTGGTAGGTAAGGTTCGATTTGAGTACCAGAAACGGGTCGAAACGCCGGGATGGGTTGTTGCTGCCCGCCGTTCCCGCACCGGTTTTTCGCGCACTGACGTAGTTGCCCGCCAGGTAGAAACTCAGCCGGGGCGTCAACTGGTAATCGGCACCGGCGTTGGTCATAAAATCGGCGATATCGCTGATGCGGAGTTTGGCGTCTTCGTCATACGGGTTCGTGTACGTGAAATTCCACCAGATGTTTAGTTTGGCAGACCGGTAACTGCCTTCGCCCTGCAATCCCCAGATCCGGCGTCGGCCGATGCCCTGAAACTGCTGCGTCATGCTGCCATTTTCCTGCATGACCTGGGCCGTTCCGACGGCGTTGCTGTAGTTGGCAAAATAACCGACCACATTGAATGACATTTGCTCTGTGGCCTGGAGGTAGGCGCTCATTTCCAGGTTGTTCACCCGTTCGGGCAGCAGCGTCGGGTTCGGCAACCGCCGGGTGGCCGTGGTGCCATATTTCTGCAAAAACGACGCATCCTTGAAGGCTTCAGCATAAATGGCCTTGAAAATCACTTTCCCCCGGTTATAAATGGCCGCCAGCCGGGGCGTTGCCACGGTGCCGTAACCCCCGCTGCTCCGAATCCGGTTGTTATCGACCCGTAAACCGCCCACCAGTTTCAGGTCTTTGAGCGGTCGGTAGGTGACCTGCGAATACACCCCGATGTCGTTGGCTTTGAAGTTGTTGCCCCCCGCCAGCCCGGACGCGTTGGCGACCGAACCGGTTTCGTCGGCAAAAGCCAGCGTCGAGGTGATGTAGTTGCCCTGAATCAACCCGCTCCGCAATTCAATGCCACCACTGACGTCGAGGTTGAATAAAGGACTCCAGAAAAGCCGGAGTTCGTTCCGAAACTGGGTCGAAATGCGGTATTGGTAAGTGGCTGTCGCCTTCGGAATCGAGTCTTTTTCCAGTTCCAGAAAACCGAGTCGCCCATTGTAATAGCCGTTGTAGGTCACCAGGTTCGTGCTGCCCTTAATCTCGTGCAGAAGGTATGACGAGATATTCATGATCTGAAACTTATCGCTGAACGCCTTGTTGTAGGTAATCGAAAACGCCCGGTCCTGCGTCACCCAGCGCGGGTTCTTCTCCGTCGAAATCGTGGATTTGTTGGTATACCAGGGCGTGCCGCTCTCGTCGGTTTTCCAGTTCAGAAACGAAATGGTCAGGTCTTTGAACTCCAGTTTTCCCCGAAAAAACCAGTCGCGTTTGGTGTTGCTGAATCCTACTGCATTGCCGTTCAGGGTGTTGCCAAACAGATTATTATCCAACCGGGCGGCTCGTTGAGCCCCTTCGGGCGTCAGGCGCAGGGCCGTAGCCTTGCCATCCGGGGCGTAATCGACTTTGTATGAGGTACTGTTTGGATAGAGTTTGGTGAGGTTGGTTCGCTGGAGGTATTGCTGCGCCCGGTAATTGCCGGTGGCGTCGGTGCCAAGCTGGTCGAGCTGTCCGGTGTAATCTCCCGCCGTTCGGGCATCGAAATTCCATTCCGGGTAGTCCGACAAATCGCGTTCGCCGGATTGGTAAACGCGGCCCGTGACCGACAGGGCGACGTCCGCATTTTTGGCCGTCAGCACACCATCGACCTGATTCCGACCCAGCGCACCCGACCGGGCGTGACCGTTGAACGCCACCTGTTTGGCCGGTCCCGGCAGATTCCGGAAATTTTTGGTGATGATGTTGATGACGCCCATGAAGGCATTGGCCCCGTACAGCGTCGAAGCCGGGCCGTAAATGACCTCCACCCGTTCGATGTCCGACAAGGGATACTGGGGAGCGATCAAAACCGTGTTCGAAACCAGGTCATTCTCCTCCACCCCATCGATCAGAATCAGCGTCCGGTCGTTGGACGTGGAGCGATAGCCCCGCTGGTAGAAATTGGTCGAGCCGATGCCGTTGCCCCGAATGACGTCAAAACCGGGCAGATCGTGCAAAATGTCCTCCAGCGATTTATAACCCCGCTGCGCAAAATCCTTGCTGTTCAACACCGCCACCGTGGCCGGTACATACAACAGATTTTCTGCTTTTTTGGAAACCGACGTTACCTGTAAAATCTGTTCTTTCGATTCGCGAACCTGCTGAAAAAGCGTTTTGTAGCGCGGAGACGCCGAAAAATCGGGTTCAAATTTCGGATTGAGTGTCAGAAGCTGACTGATCGACCGCGCACTTTGCGGCAAAGAGTCAATGGCCAGGTAAGTCATCGACAGAATCTTGTAGGCCTGCACACGGGCATATTCGCTAAACCCCTTCTCGACGCAGGGATTCAGGAGCGCAAACACCTCATCGAAATTACCGGTCGCATACCGTTTTTCAGCTTCCGGGATCACAGCCGCTTCGTCGCAGTTGGCCTGCGCCAAGGTCGGCAGCCGAGCCCATCCCAGCAGCAAAAAACTCAGTATCAAACCAATCGGGTAAAATTTAGTCATGTACGGTTAATCAGGCTTCGTTTTTTCGTAGGGAATATCCTTCCCGATGTACTTCTCCCACTCCTCGGTGCTCAGATTGCGCTTTACTTTCCGGGCCAGTTCGGCATATAAATCCGCCGGGTCGATGTTGCGGATGCGCACCGTCCGGTCGGCCCCGCAGGCAATCAGCCGTTTGCCGTCGTTGCTGAACCGGATGGCCATCACCCAGGAGTCAAAATCATTGATGACGATGGGTTGCTGCTGTTTGATCAGGTTGTTGTAATCCCAGATGTGAATCGACCAGTCGGCGCTGCTGCTGGCCACCAGTTTGCCGTTGGGCGAGAAAACAATGTCGCTGACGGTGGACGAATGCCGCCCCGACAGGAGGTTTCCCACTGCTTCGGGGGCATTTCCGGTCAGTTTCCAGGCATAGAGCAGTCCGGTCGAGGTGCCGGTCAGAAGCTGCGTTCCATCCGGGCTAAAGGCCAGGGCCGTTACCCGGTTGCCAAACTGCCGACGGGCAATCACCTCCGGTTTTTTCGTCAGATCCGTTGCGTCGAAACTCAGAATCTGCCCGTTGTTCGAACCACACACCAACCGTTTGCCGTCGCGGGTAAGCCGGGCGCAGTAGATCGCAAAACCGGAACGGTTGTTCTGCAACGAATCGAGCCGGTTGGCCGCCGGTTTCCAGCTCCGAACCTGACCATCGCCACTGACCGAGATCAGCCGGGACGAACCATCGGCCGGCAACAACGCCAGCACCGGAACTGCATGAGCTTTGATAGCCGATGGAATAGCCTCCGGTTTTTCGGTATTCCAGCCGTACAGCCAGCCGTTTTCACTGCCGCCAAACACGGTTTTCCCATCCGGACTAACGGCCAAGGCCCGAACGCCATTGGCATTTCGGCGGGGTGTTTTCAAGGATACTGGCGCACGATTTAGTTCCCCGTTTGCCCACAGTTTAACCGTACCATCGTCGCTTCCTGTCGCCATCATCGGACTGTTGGAGCCGGGTTGCATCGCCACCGTTCGCACCACGTCGGCGTGAGGGCGCAGCACGGTATTGGCGTCCGATGACTTGGATAAGGCATTGAAAATATCCGGATTATCGGGCAAACCGCCGTTCTTCACGTTCAGGCGATAGGCTTCCAGGGCCAGCAAAGCCGGCAGATCATCCTGCGTGTTTTCGTTGAGTTGATACGATTGAATCGCGACCGTCCGGGCCACGGCTTTCCCCCGTTGCTGTTCGGCAAATTGCTGGGCCGTCTGCGCCACCGACCGCTGCGATTCGGCTTCTTTCTGCGATCCTTCCGCCCGACTTTTCTGCTGTTCTGCTTCTTTCCGAGCCTCCTCAGCCTGATGGCGTTGCCGCTGCGCATCATTCCGTGCTTCTTCGGCCCGCTGGGTCTGGGCCACGGCCAACTGGCGGGCGGTTTCGGCCTCCTGCCGTTTTAGCTCAACCGTCTGTTGGCCACGCACGGCAATCACCCGCTGTTCTTCGGTCAATCGCTTCTGCTGCTCGGCCATGATTTCCTGCTGCTCGGCGATTTTCTTCTGGGTAATGGCTTCCCGGGTTTGGGCTTCGGCACGGTTTCGCTCAAAAAGGGCAATCTTTTTCTCGGCAATCGCCGTTTCTTCACTCTGGAGGGCTTCCGTACGCAAAACCGCCGAAACGATCAGGAAGAAAAGCGAGATCAGCGAACCCACGCCCAGGAAAGCCGCAAAAAACCGCGCCCGTTTCAGTTCCCGTTTCTGCCGTTCTTCCTTGTTGCGGATTTCAAATTCGTATTGATTCCGGCTGTATTCCAGAAAGTTGACTGCCCGTTCGAGATACGGATCGTAGCGATTGGCCCAGGCCGGTGTCGGGCGGTTTTCGGCCAGCCACTTCAGGCCAATCTGCAACTCGGGGTTGACCCACAACCCGGTTTTTCCTTCGTGGTACAAGGTCGCCGATTGACTAACCTGCTTGTAAAATTTAGCCGAATCGGTTTCTTCCTTAACCCAGGTTTGCAGCCGTTCCCACAAAATCATCAGCCGTTCGTGGCTAATGTCGATGATCAGATCGGGGTCGGCGTGCAGGGCAATCGAAGGGGTTAAAAAGGCGACATCCCGCTCCCGAAACCGGTTCAGGACATCGATCAACAGGTATTGATTGACCCCCGAAATCTCGCTGATGGTCCCCACGGAAATGGGTCGGATCACGCTCGTGTTGCCTGCTCCCAGCACAATCAGCGCTTTGAACAGCTTTTCGGTTGCCAACTGGCTTTTTTCATCCGGCAGATTTCCGTACACCTCCTCGGCATGTACTGTGATGGCCTTCTGCATTGTGCCAATGGCTTCGTAATCAGACAGATCGATGGGATTATCGGTATTGCGATTGAGCTGCCAGTAGTTCCACGTCCGCATGAGCGCGTGTTGCAGAATCGGCAGTTGATCGGCCCGGTTTCCAAGGTCGGTGAGCAGTCGGGTGGTGAGTTCTTCGGAAATACCGGCCCCCATCACCTGAATCGGCGTCACGATGGCCTTCCGGATTTCGTCCCGGTTCATTTTGGGCAACAGATACGAACCGTGGTTGATGGCTTCCGTTAGCCCTTCATAATCCGTGCAGTCATCGAGGTAATCCGAGCGCATCGTCAGCACGACATACACCGACTCATTCTGCCGACGGCTCAACGCCAGAATCAGGTTGATGAACCCCGCCACTTCTTCGTGGCCGTCGTCGGTCGATTGGTATCGAAACACGTCCTCAAACTGATCGATTACGAGCAGCAGGTTCGCATTTTTGCACCAGTCCAAAAGGGCTTCGGGCTTGGTTCTCAGCCACGTTTCTACGTCTTCCGGTGAAAACCGTTCGGCAAACGGGCGGTTTTGCCGGGCAAAAGTCTGATGAAGCGCCAGGGCAAAATTCCGGTTCGGGGTTGCTTCGGGATTGAAAGAGACCACCTGCCAGGTCTTGAACGGAGCCGATGGCAGGTTGCTCGTCAGCAGTTGCGGAACCAGACCAGCCTTGACCAGCGACGATTTCCCGCTTCCGGACGAACCCACAATGGCTAGAAAATGCGCATCGGCCAGCCGCTCCTTTAAGTCGTGAATCTGGTTTTCACGTCCAAAGAACAGCCGGGAGTCTTCCGGTTCGAAACTTCGTAAGCCCGGAAACGGGTTTGCAAAAGCAACTTGATGGTACGTTTCAATCATTCCCAGTCACAGCGGACTCCTGACAGCCCGGTTGTCAATTTAGTGTCGGCCTTCGAAACAGCCATTCGCTTTCGTCCCAGGTGTGTGTGTTTTGTTGTTTATGGCCGATGGAAATGCTGTTTGAAGCAAATGTAGGGGGCCTTTTCCAAAAAGAGTGTCGCAATTATCCCAACCACTATCGCATTTGTACCAAAAAACAACTCAATTTACGTTCAGAGCCGATTGTTACCAAAAAAATGCATGTTTTTACTTAGTAATCTATCATTCGGTAGAAATCAGGCAAAAATCTGAGTAAAAACCGCTATTGATCTCCCTCACTACCAGTCCAAAAAGTGAATCCATTTAACATTCGTTGCCAAGGCAAAAAAAAGAACTCCTTATACTCAATGTTGCCACAAATAACGTACCAGTAACCGGGTTCAAAAACCAAGCTGTTTCGCGGAGTGGAGCGGAGATAAATAAGAGTGAAGCGGAGTTTAAACCCCTTCTCCGCGTTACTCTGCGAAACAGCTCTTTACTTTTTAATCCTACTGAATGGCTCAGCCTTTATGGCTTCGGATTGGTTCTACAAAGATGAGTCTACGAACGCTTGGGTGGGTATCGGTATTCTGGCTGGTATCGATTGTCAGTTTTGGTCAACAGAAGCGCATCATCGATCGCAATCCCATCGGTTGGTTTGTTTATACCGGCGATCACAAGCTGAGTGAAAAGTGGTCGCTCCACACGGAATATCAATGGCGTCGCATCCAGTATGTGAGAACCTGGCAACAGTCGCTGGCGCGGTTGGGAGTCAATTACAAGCTGACCGACAAAGTCCAGCTCGGAGGTGGTTACACCCATTTTGTAACGTTTCCCTACGGCGATCACCCGGTGGCCGATCAGGGTGTGCCTACGCCGGAACATCGGCTGTATCAGGACATTCAAGTGGACGACACCGTTGGCCGGTTGCTGCTCTCACACCGATTTCGGTTCGAGGAGCGTTGGCTCAGTCAGATTGCCGAAACCGGCTCCCGGCGCATCAGCGGTTGGAACTATGAAAACCGGGTCCGGTATCAAATTGCCGTTGAGTTGCCTCTGCAAGGGGTCACTATCGACGACAACGAATTTTACCTGACTTTTTTCGATGAGCTATTCATCAGTTTTGGCAAAAATGCGGGGGTCAATATTTTCAACCAAAACCGGATTCTGGGCGGTTTGGGCTACCAGTTCTGGGACCATTTCAAGCTGGAACTGGGGTATTTGAATCAGATCACGCAGCACGCGGAAACCGACCCGGTGTCTGGCAACCCGGTTTTTGAGTTTAACAAGGGGTTCCGGGTTAATGTGGTATTTGATTTTTAATACGAGTTGTGTCGCGGAGTTGAGCGGAGGAAAGGGGAGTTAAGCAGAGTAAAAGAAAGTAAAAATAACTCTGCTTAACTCCCCCTTCCTCCGCTCAACTCCGCGACACAACTCATTTTACCGGTGCGGAGATGACGCCCAGATAACGCCCCATCCAATACGGCAGCAGGAATGAATCACCGGCGCTGAGTTCACTCATGCCGTTGCCGCCGGGCCGGTCTAGTTTGAAGAGGTTGCGGTTGTGCTTGAGTTCCGGGCGCTCGTCGGGTGGCAGAACGGAGGTGGTGGTTTGTTCGCGGAAGTTTTCCGGCACAAATTCGAGATCTTTCCGGTGGCTGTTCACGACGCTCCACTCGATCATGTCCAGCGGAAACTCCTGCAAATGCCAGATGCTTTCATTCAGATCGAAGGCGTTGGCACCCGTCGATGCATAAATAAAGTTCCATAGGCTGTTTTTCTCGGGCCGTTCAAATTCCCAATGTTCTTTGATCGTGGCCCCGAACTGGGTTTTCAGTTTCGAGTCAAACGCGTAACGATACAGGCTCTCGTACGCCAGAAAATACATTTCGTCGTCGGAGTGATTCCACTCTTTCGAGAGCATCTTGGCCCAGTCGCTGGCGTTTTCCGGGGTTTTTCCGATCTCGCCCATCGGCCGCAGCAGGTTTTCAAGGTAGCCGTGTTTCTGCATCAACTCATACGCTTTCTCCTTGTAAATTGGTTTTTGGGTAAAATGATAAGCCGCCTGCAAAAACGCGATGATGTTGGAGGAATTGATTTTTCGGTCGCCCACCATCGTCGGAAAACCGTTCACATAATCCGGATGCCATTTTCCCCAAAGCGTCGGTTTGCCGTCAAAATCAATCAGATACCAATTATTGTTGATGATGTTTGTCATCAGTTTATCGATCAGGTCGATGGCCCGTTTGCGGGTAGCGCCGTCCGTTAACTCGGCAATCTGGGTGAGGGCGAAAAATTGCCCGACGGTCTGATCGCTGCTGGTCGTGCCACGCCAGTCCCAGTTACCGTCTTTGGCGTGGGTCCAGCCGTTGGTTAAACCGCCGTCCCATTGTTCCGGTTTGAACTTGAAATACCCTTTCCGCTCGAAGCCCCGCGCGAAGTAACCCTTCATGCCGGTGATCGTAAAAAGCCGCTCCATCGCGTCGAATGACTCCATCCAATTTTGCTGAGCCTCGGGGTCGCCGGTTACTTTATGGCGATACAACTGGCTGACCAGATACATGGCCGTCCACAGATTGTCACTGTCGCGCTGGCCCATTTCGAAGGTAGACAAATCACCGTTTTTGAGCGTCGAAACGTCGCAGTTGAAACCGTAGCGGATGTGTCGTTGCCGCACCTGTTTTTCGTATACGAGCGATTTGTCGTACAGCGTCATCGGCTTGAACCGGATCTCGCCCAGCCCTTTGTTCGTCAAGAGCAGCACACTATTTTCCGGGCCTTCTGAAATATGAATAATCCGATTTCCCGGCACCCAGCGTTCGCCGTAGTAATAATTAAATTTCCCATCTGGTCGCAGCATAAAGGCACCGAGTTTGGAGCCAAACCAGAGGTTGCCGTGCGCATACGAAATCGTGGTCAGATCCGTCACCGGAAGTTTCTTCTGCATCGGGCCAACGGGTTTATTCAGGGCCGGATCAAAAACCAGGTAGCCGTCGGGCGTTCCCAGGTAAAGCTGAGTTTTAACCAGTTCAAAACAAGTTAGTCCGGGTTGGCGGAACACGGTTTTCAGGGATTTGTCCGCTAGCGAAAACGCACTCACGGACTGTTCGCCCAGAATCCAGAAGCGGTTTTGAGCCGCTTCGAACCGGATGTCTTTCACCTGATCCGCTGCCAGTTTTCCCGTCCAGATCACCGCCGAATCCTGAAGCATTTTCAGTGTGGTGCCATCCGAAACCAGAAACGAAAACCGGTCGGCACCCGGACAGAAAATCCGGGCCTTCGGCAAACCGTGCCGCGCCAGTAGCTTCCCGGCCCAGGCATTGCTCAGGACGGTTTGATCGTCTAGGTATACGAATTGCTTTTGAGCAACGCCCAGACCTGTCAGCTTTTTATCGGCCATGGGTCGATATGCCTGAACCGGTTCCAGCGTTCCCGGATACTGAAATTGACCGCCGTTGGGTTGCAGCAATCCTTTGGCCGAGAGCACCTGAATGACGCCGTTTCGATCCGCGAAAACCCGGGAGAGTGCGAGCGTCGTGTCTTTCAGATAGTGCTTGACGCTGTAGTCTTGGGTATAAGGAATATCCTGATAAACTGATTGTTGTGCCGTTGATCGAACGGAAATCAGGATAATGAAAAAGAGTAAGTTCTTCATGACATCAAAAGAGTTATTTCGCAGAGTTAAGCGGAGTAAATCAGAGTTACACAGAGAAAAAACTCTGATAAACTCGGATAAACTCTGATTTACTCCGCTTAACTCTGCGAAATAACTTCTACTTCAAGGGTCCACTGATTACTCCCAGATAACGCCCCATCCAGTAGGGCAGCAGCCAGATATCACCCGCGCTATTTTCCGAGCCGCCACTCCGGCCTTTGCGATCCAGATTGAACATGTTGCCGTTGTGCCGTTGGATGGGCCGCTCGTCGGGGGGCAGCACTTCCTTCGTCGTTTGTCTGCGGAATTTTTCCGGCAGCAGTTCGATGTCTTTGCGGTGGCTGTTCTGAATCGACCAGTCGATGAGGTCAAGCGGGTGTTCGCGCAAATACCAGGCGGCTTCGTTCAGGTCAAATTCCTTCGTGCCGGTCAGGGCCGTGAAGATGTTCCAGGCACCCTCCTTTTCGGGCCGTTCCGCCTGCCAGTGGTCAATGATCTGCTGCTTGTATTTAGCCTTCAACGTGTCGTTCAGCGCATACCGATACAGTCCCCAGTAGCCAACGAAATACATCTCGTCGTCCGAGTGATTCCAGCCATCCGACATGTGTTTGGCGTGTTCGTCCGCATCCGCAGGGGCTTTTCCGATCTCGTTCATCGACCGCATCTGGTTGGTCAGATAGCCGTGTTTCTGCATCAAATCCAGGAGCTTCTTTTTGTACTTTTCCTTTTTCGTGAAGTGGTAAGCGGTTTGCAGCATCGCCGTAATGTTCGACGAATTCAGCTTCCGGTCGCCCACATTGGTCGGGAACGAATTGACGTAGGCCGGATTCCATTTGCCCCACATCGTCGGTTTTCCGTCGAAATCGATGAGGTACATGTCATGGCTGATGATGTGACTCATCAGCGTGTCGATGAGCGTGATGGCCCGGCTTTTCAGGTTTTTGTCGGGAATCAGTTCGGCCATTGCGCCAAAGGCGAAAATGTGACCAATCACCTCGTCACTGCTCGTGGTCGATTTCCAGTCCCACTCCTTATCACTGGCGTGTTGCCAACGCTCCGAATCGGAGAGTTCCTTCATATGCCCACTGCGTTCGAACGATCGGGCCGGAAAACCCGGCACCGGCGTGATGGTGTAAAGCCGCTCCATGGCATCGAGCGACTCCCGGCAATTTTGCAACGCTTCCGGATCTTTGGTAGCGGCATAGCGGAAAATCTCCCCGCCCAGATACATGGCAGTCCACAAACCGTCGTTGTCGGAATCGTCCAGATACCCCGTCGCCAGATTGCCTTTTTCCATCCGGTCCAGCGTCGAATTGAATCCCACCCGAATATGGCGACTCCGAACCTGATTGTCAAAAAAGACGGCCTTGTCATAAAGCGTCATCTGTTTGAAACAGATTTGCCCCAAACCGGCTTTCGTCAGAATCAACACTGAGTTTTTGGGGCCTTTCGAAATGTGCGTGACCTCATCGCCCGGTAGCCAGCGTTCGCCGTTGTAGTAATCGAACTTGCCATCCGGCTTTAGCGAAAATGCCCCTTTGGTCGAACCAAACCACAGTTTCCCGTCCACTTCCGCCACGGCAGTAATGTCGGTCCACGGCAATTTCCGGCGAATGGCTCCCACCTGCTTTTTCGTGGCCACATCGAATTCCAGGTAGCCGTCGTTCGTTCCGACAATGACTTTTTTGCCCTGATTTGTCACATCGAAAGCCGTGAAACCGGCTCCATCCAGCACTTTCGTCAGTTTTGTACCCGAAACCGACAAGGTGTACAACGATTTTTTACCCAGAATCCAGAACTGATTCGCGCCGGGCTGGTAGCGAATCGCCACGGTTTCATCACCCGGCAAACTGCCTTTCCAGAGGCTTTTCGAATCTTTCAGCAAATTTAGGGAAGTGCCGTCGGATACCAGAAACGTAAAATCCGGTCCGCCCTGAAAGAATTTGGCATTCGGGAGACCGTGTCCTGAAAATAACTTCCCTGCCCAGGCATTGGCAAATACCACCTGATCGCTGAGGTAAACGAATTGCTGCTGATAGCTGCCCAAAGCCGTGAGCTTTTTGTCCTTCATAAACCGGTAGGTATTGTCGGGTTGCAGGGTACCCGGATAGAGAAACTGACCGTCGTGCGGGTGCAGCAAATCGCCTTTGGAAGTCAGAATCTGAATGGCACCGTTGCGGTCGGCCTGCGCTTCCAGCAAGTCGCCATTGGGCTTGTCCGCATAAAATTTAATGCTGTAATCCTGCCAGTAGGGTTTGTCCTGGTAAACCGGCTGCGTCTGTGCGTAACCAACGCTGGAGAAAATGACAAAAAGAAAACTGTAAAGTGGTGTTCGCATAAAAATTGGGGATTTTGCCCACTCCGTCAGCGGTCGGAGACCCTGACAGCGGTGGGATTGACAACTACATATTTGATTGATTTCCGGCCTTTTTCAAGATGATAGGAATACGTCAGGTGAATCAGCCCGTCCGGCGTCTGAATCATCGACGGATAGGAAAAACCGCCCTGGCCGGGTTGTTTGTCTTCGATCCGGGTCTTCCATTTCCAGGTTTTCCCTTCGTCGTCCGACAAAAAAAGGCTCAGCCGGTGGCGTCCGTCGTCGATGTCATTCCCGAAAAACGCCCATTTCCCATCCCGGAGCCGGAGCAGTTCGACACTGGCGGTATTGGGAATATCAGACTTCACGGTAGCCGTCCAGCTTTCGCCGTTGTCGGTCGATTCGCTGATGTGAACCCGGCTGGGCTGATCACCACTGTCGCGCATATACGCCACAATGCTTCCGTCGCGCCGTTGCGCCAGCGCTGGTTGAATCGGTCCGCGCCCCACAATCGGCAGACTGGGGCGCCAGGTGGTTCCGTCGTCGTCGGAGATGGCAACCATCGACAGATTCAGACCGTCGGAATACAGCGGCAGCACAATCCGGCCCGTTGGCAGCAGCAGCGGTTTGATGCGCGTCATCCAGCCGGTACTGCGTTTGCGCAAATCGCGGCTGGCTTCAATAATCATATCGTCGTATTTTGGCGCATATTCGGCCCAACCGGCAGTATTTTCGGGTAGCTTCTTGAATTTTATGGCCACTTCCTTTTCAAACCGCTCGTCTGGTTTTAGCAGCATGTTATCCTGCCAGTTCCAGACCGGCGCAGCGGGTTTGGCGTAATCAACGGCGGTTTTGAACCGCAGAATCGAATGCTCCCAGCGGTTGGCCTGAACGGCAATCCAGACCAGAAAAAGCTTATTCTGCCGGTTTAGGAACAGCACGGGATTACAGTCCGGCAAACCGGGGGTGTCGGCCATCAGAAACGGTTCGCTCCAGATTTTCTGTCCTTTTGTCAGACGCGCGCCCATGATCCGCACATCATCCGCCGTGCGTTCTCCGCTGCCCTGAAACCAGGCCGCCAGAAAATCGCCGTTGGGCAGGGCAACGAGGCTACTGCCGTGAACGTGCTCGTTCTGATACGGAAAAATCAGTTCTTCCCGAACAACGGATACGGACGACTGGGCCAGCAACCCGTTTGTTACCAGCACAAAAGCCCACAAAACCGCACGAAGTTTCTTCATGGTTTTACTTAATCGCTTTCCGGCGTTGCATCATTTCTCGCCAAGTCGTCAGCACGATGCCTTCGGATTCGATAAACGCTTTCAGTTCGGGGTCCATCATCGACAGCATGTCGGCATACCGCGAACCGCCGGAACCGCTGATGTATTTGAAGGTTTCGTTCAGGTCGTTGCTGTGGATGATGATCATGGCTACGCCCGGTTTCATTTTTGTCAGGATTTCCTTAAACCGCTTCGTTTTGTATTTCCCCCAGGCTTCCGGACTCGGATCTTTCACGTCTTTCGGTTTCCACTGTCCAGTATCGGCGTAGAGATCATCGAGGACGGGCAACCCCGCTTTCCAGATTTTTTCACCGATCGCCGGGGCTTGTTTAAGTGACTCCGGAATGGGCAGATTCATGCCTTCCCGGTATTTGCCTTCCGCCTTCAGTTTGTCGATTACCGGCTGAATTTCGCTGTCGACCAGCAGCGTGTTGTTGCCACCGGGAAACATGATCGGAATGCCGTAATCGACACCCACTTTAATGTATTTTTCCAGGAAAGCCGGGGTGGCAAACAGCGTCCCCATGTGCGAATCGAGGTGCGTCGGTTTCAGGCCCATGGTAATGGCCCGGTCGATCTGCGCCCGCATTTCCAGTTCCAGCTCGTCGGGTTTGGCGTGCTTCACCACGTCGGCGACTTCCGGCCACAAGGCACCTTCTGAATCGGTCAGGCTAGGCACCTGTTTGATGCCCGCCAACGGCGACCAGCGGTAGTCTTTCCATTCGGAAGTGAGCGTCAGGTGAATACCGGCATCGACCGTCGGGTTTTTCAGAACGTATTTGATAAAACTGGCCGACCACGCACACGGCATCATGATGCTCGTCGAGGTTGCTACGCCCTGCTCGATGGACTTGATGGTTCCCTGATTGGCCGACAGAAACATACCCGCATCATCGACGTGGAAGATGACAATTTTCTTGCCCTTCGGGTAGCCAAGCTGCTCGGCGTAGGTGGTTTTCGGCTGCGCGACCCCGTAGGAACTAGTTACCAGAACGAGGATGCTTGTTAGTAATTTGTTCATATCGTTAAAATTTATTGTTTCGCGGAGTTAAGCGGAGGAAAAGGGAGTTAAGCGAAGTTTTATTAAAGAAAATTCTCTGCTTAACTCCCTTTTCCTCCGCTTAACTCCGCGAAACAACCCTCTCATTCAATCATTTTCAAATACCGCCCCATCCAATACGGCAGCAACCAGAAAACCGGTTCGCGTTCGATGCCGGGGTCACCGTTGATGGCCGACCACGGGTTTTTGTCCCAACGGACGACGGTTCGGATGCTGGCGGGCGGCAATTCATTGATCTGCAATTCATCCAGAACCGGGTGTCGCGAAATCCGAACGTCTTCCCGCTTCGTGTGATCGAACGGCCAGTTGACCAGATCCAGGGGTGTATCGACCAGAAAATCCACGGATGCCGCCAGCTCGGTTTTTGTATTTCGTGCATAGCAATAAAAGAAATTGACGAGCGGATTGCGGTCATTCCGACGCCGTTCCATCCACGCATCCATGTGTTTTTCGTAGAATTCCCGCAGTTTGGGATCTTTCTCGCATTGGATCAGAATCGGATAGACATACGCCTGCAACATGACGTCGAAATAGATGAACCAGGCCGGATTCTGCTGCGCAATCTGCGCCATGTTGTCGAGGTAATGCTCCTGATCGATGAGCCGCCGGTATTCTTTTTCGTACTTCGCCTGACCCGTGACGTGGTGCGCCAGCTTCAGAAACGACAGCATTTCCATCGAATTCTGGCTGCGGTCGGGCGTCCACTCGGGGTCGTGATTCAGTTGCTCCGGCGACCAAACCGCCCAGCGCGTCGGCTTGCCATCGACATCGACCAGGTTGTAATTGTGTTTGATCAGATAGTCCACAATCCGGGCGATGTGCTGGCGGACGACGGTTTTTTCGGCCTCATCCGCCACCAGTTCATAATACAGGTAGTAGCCAATCATGTGGCCGCACAGTTCATCGCTGCTCGTGTCGCCTTTCCAGAGCCACTTTCCATCTTTTGATTTCCGCCATCGGGTTTCGACGGGTTTGAAACGCGGTTCCTTCACCAGTTCGTCGGCCCGTTCCCGTGCTGTGAAGGTGCGGTTTCCGTCGTGAACGCTGGTCCAGCTAGTTGGCACAATGGTTCGGGCAAAAAAACCGTCGGTGTCCGTTACTTCCTGCAACAGTTTCAAAAACCGGAAAGCTTTGGCGGCCTTCGCCTTTGCGTCCGGGCTTTGGGTGGTGGCATACCGGAAGCATTCCATCGCCAGGTAGTTGCCGGTATATTCGCCGTCGTTGTCGTCGTCATCGGGTGCCCAGGTCGTGGTGTCGCCGGGCGTCAGCAACTTGCACTGCCCCGCAATCCACGGTTCGCGGATGTGGCGTTTCATCAGGACGTCGTAGAAATAATCGTTCTTTTGCGCCAGATTCATCTTCCGTTTTTTGATCGCACTTACCCCCTTCGCCGTGGCAATCCAGGCGTTTCCGGCGGCATCGAACGCCAGGTCGTTGACGTGATCGTCGAGCAACCAGCGTCGGCTAAACCGCAGCGAATGACGGCCATCGGGCTGATACCGTACGACCCCCATCTCCGTTCCCACCCACATCGACCGGTCGGGCGATTGTTTGACGCAGGTGACAAAATTGGACGGAATACCTTCTTCCTGCCGCAGCGTTTTCACTTTCTGATGCTGGTTCAGAACGGTCACACCCCCCAATCCACCCGCCCATACGTTTTGCGCCGAATCGAAGGCAATTCCCTTGATGTAGGCACTGATCAGGTGATCGGTTTTGTAAAGATGCACCGTCGAGTCGGCCTGGCTGTGGTACAACCCCACATCGGTGGCCACCCAGATACCGCCCTTCCGATCCGAGATCACATCCCGAATCGAGCGGGCTATCGGGTATTTTTTGGGTTGCCAGCCCGTAGCCGTATGAAGCCAGACGCCGTGGGGGCCGAGTGCATAAACGCCTTCGCTGGCGGCACAAAGCGCAGAAATGGGCGCGACCGACCCGTTCATCCGCTCCAGTTTCTGGTCTTTAACCCGATACACCCCATTCCAGGTCCCGAGCCAGACCGCCGAATCGCCAGCCACTTCGACGGCAAAAGCCGGGCCCTGGTCGGCTTCCGTCATCACAGGGGTCCAGGTGTTTTGGTCGGCTTGTTTCCTGAAAACACCGGCGGCCGTAGCGACCCAAACCGTGGATTCCCGATCAACAGCCACGCTGCGCACCTCGTTTTCTTCCGGTCGGGTGCCGATCGGATACGCTTCGTGGTATTCCTGCCAGAAAGCCGAATCCTGGTAAACGGCCTCTTCTTCCACGACCCGATCGCCCGATCCACACGACCAGAACAGACCGAATAACAGGTACAGCGGGAGGGTATAAAGATTTCGTTTTGGGTTCATGAACGATCCGGAACGGTTTCTGCTGTAGTATACTCCGCAATCGGAATTCCGGGCTATCGGGCCGGGGACGCAAATTTCAGCTTTTCTGAAAACCAAAAGATTAACACAGCGGTAATAGTCCTTTTCGCAATTTTGGCAGTATTTCCATTGGTAAAAATGAGTCCCTATGAAATTTCACCTGCCGTTTACCCTGCGCATTGCTTCTTTTCTATTCCTTTTCCAATCCTGCCTGCCTGCTCAGGCCCAGGAACACAAACCGTATCTGCCATCGGTTTATCCGGACCGGTTAACCCTGGGATGGCAGGACAACCCGGCGACTTCGCAGTCGGTCAACTGGCGAACCGATTCGACCATCACCAATGCCGTGGGTATGATTGCGGAAGCTGATCCTTCGCCCGAAGTGGCTGCGAAAGCCAGTACCGTTTCTGCGACGACCCAGGCGGTCAAGCTGGATGGCACCACGAAGCTGTATCATACCGTTCATTTCAAAAACCTGAAACCGGCCACGAAATACAATTACCGCGTAGGCAACGGCACCTACTGGACGGAATGGTTTCAGTTTACGACGGCCAGCGACAGCCCGGTTCCATTTTCGTTCATCTACTTTGGTGATGCGCAAAACGACATCCGCTCGCTCTGGTCGCGGGCCATTCGCGGGGCGTATTCCACCATGCCAAAAGCCGCTTTCATGATTCACGCGGGAGATCTGATCACGACCTCCAATGCCGACTGGCAGTGGGGCGAATGGTTCGAAGCCGGTGGCTGGATCAACGGCATGGTGCCGACGCTGGCCACGCCCGGCAATCACGAATATTTTAAGGATGATGACGAGCAGCGGAAGGTGTCGCGGCACTGGCGACCATCGTTTGTGCTGCCCGAAAATGGACCCGAAAAACTCAAAGAAACCGCTTATTACGTCGATTACCAGGGCACCCGGTTTGTTTCGCTGGATTCGCAGGGGGCCTTGCTCGACTCGACGGTTTTGGATCAGCAGGCCGACTGGCTCGTGAAGGTGTTGACCAACAACCCCAACCGCTGGACGGTCGTAACGCACCACCACCCGATTTATTCGACCAAAAGCGGACGCGACAACCAGGAATGGCGCGACAAAATGGAGCCTCTTTATAAAAAATACGGCGTCGATCTGGTGTTACAGGGGCACGACCACACCTACGGGCGCGGCCTGAACATGCCGCTGGGAAAAAGCCGGAAGTATCCCGACGGACCGGTGTATGTGGTGTCGGTTAGCGGGCCGAAGATGTACGACATCGGGTTGCAGGACTGGATGGACCGGGCGGCATCCAATACGCAGTTGTACCAGATCGTTTCCATCGACGGCGGGAAGCTGGCCTACCAGTCGTTTACGGTTACGGGCGAACTCTACGACTCGTTTGAACTGGCTAAAAATGCCAAAGGGAAAAACCAGCTTACCGATCGGTCGCCCGCGCTCAAACCCGAGCGACTCGACCTGCCGACCGAGTACCAGAAGCGATTCAAACCGGAACAACTGGAAGAATATAACCGGAAATACAAGGAATACAAAGCCCGAAAAAACCAGTAAATTCACCTAAAAACCGTCTTGCGCAAATTGAGGATAGATTTACGCATTTTGCGACGTATCTATCAAAAAAAATGACCAATTTTAGCTTAACAACAGCCAGTTGCTGAACAGGTCACACCATTGAAGAGAACGAGTACCCAATCGCCCGTAATTTTTAACGTTTCCTAATCTCCCACGACAATGGATTGTCTAAATGAACGTATTCTCCGCAGAGTGATCCAGGGCGATCAGGCTGCTTTTGCGGAGTTATATAAGTACTACCGGACACCGGCTCTCAAATTCTGCATCACGCTTCTGAAGGACGAAGAAGAAGCCGAAAACATGATTCACGAAGTCTTTATCAAAATCTGGGATCGACGCTCGCAAATTAACCCTACCCTTAACTTTACCTCGTATCTGTTTACCTGTTTGCGGAATATGGCCTTCGATCATCTGAAAAAGATGGAGAAGAACAACCAGCTCAAACAGCAGTACATGGAAAAAATGACAGCCGCCCGCGACGAAGAACTGGAAGATAAAGAAATGAAGTTTCAGCTCCTCTATACGGCGGTAAACCTGTTGTCTGAAAAACGGAAGCAAATTTTATTCCTCAACATCGAGGAAGGTAAATCTTACCAGGAAATTGCAGAAATGCTGATGATTTCAAAAAATACCGTTAAGAATCAGTTGGTAAAAGCGAAGCAGTTTCTTCGCGAAAAGGTTGACATGGCGGCTTTATAATCCGGCTTACTCCTATTCCCGGTTTTTGTTCAGAAAGCCATTCGACTCCCACCGTTCGAATGGCTTTCGACTTTTATACGCACCCGATTCAGACCGGTTTCATCAAAAATATTTCTCTGATCAATAGTCTTTTAGCAAGTCGGCACAGTATTATAGGCAACTTACCAAACTACCGATAGAATGGTACGGTCCCGCGCCGAATATTTGATTAACAAACTCATCAGCAACACGCTGACGGGGAAAGAATTGGATGAATTGCTGGAGGGGCTGGGAAAAGATGAGACACTACAGGAGTATTCGCCGATTCTGGAAAACTATTTCAATGAGCTGGTCGAAGAAGAACGTTCACCTTCCAACTCAGAACCGACTATAAAACCGGATGATGAGACCGCCCTCACGCGGTCAAAACGGACGTCGCTGCCGATTCGAACATTCTATACCGATTACCGGGGCATAGCCGCCTTCGTCACCCTCCTGATTAGTCTGGGCACCTTATATTACTTTTTCGCCACCGGCAATTCGACGCTCCCCATTGCCCTAAACCAACCCAAAACCGCCACTTTTGCGCCGAACACGCCCACCAAAGAAGAGGCCGTACCACGCGGAAAACGGAAAAGCCTGCGTCTGAGCGACGGCAGTGTGGTGAAACTCAATTCGGACACCAAAATACGGTTTCCGAATGCCTTCGGTCAGGCCGTCCGGACGGTTGCTTTGCAGGGAGAAGCTTTTTTTGACGTGGAACGGGACGAATCGAAACCGTTCGTCATTTCGGTGGGTGATCTCCGCATAAAAGTACTCGGTACGTCTTTTAATGTTAAGAATTATGACGATGAAAATGAGGTGGAAATAACCGTCCGATCCGGCAAGGTTAGCGTCAATCTAAATGCTGAATCATCGACACCCATTATTCTGATAAAAGATCAAAAATTAATCTATTCCAAATCGACCGAATCGTTCCGGATTACCGACGTCAATGCCGTACAGGAAAGCAGTTGGGTAAACGGTTCACTGCAATTCAATAATACGCCCATGATTTCCGTGGAGCGGACGCTGGAAAAGTGGTATGATGTCGATATTATCATTGAAAACAAATTACTTTATCAAACCTCATTTACGGGTGTTCACCTGAACGAAAGTCTTGATTCAATGTTAGAATCAATCACCTATGCGATTGATGCACAGTACGAAATTAACGGCAAAACCGTGATCATTCGAAATTAACAATATCATAAAAAGAGAAACGATGAAAATGAACGAAAACACCTCTTAATTTGATGTGGCAAGCGACTTTATGGATAAAATTAAATTCATTTTTATCTACAGATAATTCCTACTTAATTAATACTTCTATGAACTCGAACTCTATTATTCCACGAATGTTAAGGCATTTGTGTACAGTAGCACTGTTGGCGGGGTTGTGTTTCTCGGCAGCATGGGCAGATCGACCGGAAATCGATCTGGAAAACGTTAAAATATCCCTGGTCCGGGAGGAAGGATCGATCCAGAAAATCATCGGTAAAATTACCAAAATCACCGGTTATGTATTTCTGTATGAGGACAACTTGAAAAGTGAACTCGAAAAGCGTGTCAAAATCGAGAATGGCAACAATTTACAAAGCATCCTGGCCAGCATTTCCCAACAATCGGCACTGGAATTCAAAGCAGTAAACAAAAACATCGTCATTCGGAAACGTTCCGGCCAGCCATCGGAGCCGAGTGAGGTCAAGCAGGGCCGCAAAGTGAGTGGCCGGGTAACGTCCAGCGTCGACGGCGCTTCCCTGCCCGGTGTGAACGTGGTGCTGAAAGGCTCGCAAACCGGTGCCAACACCGACGGAAACGGCCAGTATACCATCGATGTAACGGGTTCAAATCCGGTACTGGTTTTTTCGTATATCGGTTTTGAGACCCAGGAAATTGCTGTCGGAAGCCGCAGCTCGGTTGACCTGACGCTGACCGAAAGCGGTGTAACACTGAATGAAGCCGTTGTGACGGCCCTCGGGATCAAACGCGAAAAACGGTCCCTCGGCTACGCTGTTCCTGAATTGAAAGGAAACGATCTTACCAATGTAACGCAGGAAAATGCCATGAACTCGCTGGCGGGTCGGGTGCCGGGGGTTGCCATTAACCAGACCAGCGGGGTGGGTTCCTCCATCAGCGTTGTGATCCGGGGAGCCAAATCTCTGACGGGCGACAACCAGCCGCTGTTCGTCATCGACGGGGTGCCGGTGGCCAACGGATTGAACAACCTCCGCTCCATGGGCGACCGCAACAACGTCGACTACGGGAACGCCATCTCCGACCTGAACCCGGAAGATATCGAAAGTATATCGGTGCTGAAAGGCCCCAGCGCAGCCGCACTGTATGGCTCACGCGCCGGGAACGGGGTTATTCTGGTAACGACCAAAAAAGGCACCAAAGGCAAAGGCGTCGGCATCACCTTCTCGACCAGCAATGTGTTTGAACGGCCCTACCGCTACCTGGATTTTCACTATAAATACGGCAACGGCGACCGCAATAACCGCCTGGACGAAAGCTCGGCCTACTGGGGTGGCCCGGCGCTCGATGCCGGCATCAACGCCGTTCAGTGGAACAGCCCAGTGGGTGCCGATGGCAACAAGGTGGCTACACCACTGGTGTCGTACAAGGACAACATGAAGAACTTCCTGGAAACCGGGATTACGTCAACCAATAACATTGCACTGGCGGGTTCAGGGGACAAAACAACCTACCGGATTTCGTTCAATAACATGACGAACAAGGGCCTGATTCCGAACTCGGACTTATTCCGGAATTCGCTGGCAACGGCGGTGGCGTTCGACATCAGCAAAAATTTCAAACTGAGCACGAACCTCAACTTCGTTCGGTCGAAATCGAACAACCGCCCTTCCACCAACAACCGGGGTGCTAACCCGCTCGAGGCTGTTTACCTCTATCCACACGTCGATGTTCGTCAATTGACCAACTATTGGGTGCCGGGGAGCGAAGGAATTCAACAGCGGTCGGTTTCTTCCAACGGCGATAACCCGTATTTTCTGGCCTATGCCCTCAACAACGGCTTTGTACGGGATCGCGTTTTCGGAAATATCAAACTCGACTGGACCATTTCGCCCGAACTGTCGGCTTACGCCCGGGTTTCGCACGACCAGTTTGCCGAAAACCGGGAAACCAAAATTCCCTGGAGCTACTCCCGGGGCCGGAATGGTGGCTATTACCTGCAGGACATTGCCCGGTATGAAACCAATGCCGACGCCATGGTGACCTACCGCAAGAAAATCAGCGATTTCGACTGGAGCATCTCCGGCGGTGGAAACGTCATGAAGCAAAATTACCGCGATTCCTACATGGGCGGAGCCATCCTGACCATCCCGAACCTGTACCGGATTTCCAATATTCCGAATACCGCCCTGCAATTCTCCAACAGCACGTACGAGAAGGCTATTTACAGTTTGCTGGGAACGGCATCGCTGGGGTTCAAAGACCAGCTTTACCTGGATTTGACGGCCCGGAACGACTGGTCGAGTACGTTGCCGGCCGCTAACCGCTCCTACTTCTACCCCTCGGCTTCGCTGAGCTGGCTGGCCAACTATACCTTCAACCTGCCATCTGAAATCTCATTGCTGAAATTCCGGGCCAACATCGCACAGGTCGGGAACGACACCGACCCCTACCGGCTGGTTCCGGCGTTGGGAACCGGTTCGTGGGGAAGCCTGATTACGACCAATGTGTCGGGAACTCTGCTGAACCCGCAACTGAAACCGGAAATTCAAACCTCGACTGAATTCGGGGTGGAATTGAATCTGTTCAATAACCGCCTGCGGTTCGACGGAACGTATTACAACGCCGAGAACAAAAACCAGATTCTGACCGTTACGACGCCCACCTCCTCGGGGTTTGGCAGCAAGCTGATCAACGCCGGGGCCCTGGTGAGCAAAGGCTGGGAAATCGTGTTGGGCGGAACACCCATCAAGAGTGCCAACGGCTGGAACCTGGATCTGAACGTCAACTTCACCCGCAACCGGACGACCATCAAGGAACTGGCACCGGGTATCGATTTCTACCAATTGTGGGACGACAACAACGGGGGTGCCTTCTCCTTCGTGGGTGAAGAAATCGGAAACCTCTACAGCCGGGGTTTTGCCACGGTGCAGGATGCCTCTTCGCCGTATTACCGCTGGCCAATCCTGACCCGCAACGGCGAATGGACAGCCGTCAATGACCGGGATAAGCGGGTGAAAGTCGGCAACTTCAACCCCCGGTTTATGATGGGGATGCAGGCATCGCTTTCCTACAAACGCTTTACGCTGAATGCCAGCTTCGACTGGCGGAGCGGAGGCAACTTCCAATCGTATACCTACCGCTACGGCGAGTCGGACTGGCGGTCACAACGGCAGCTTGACAACCTGATTCCGGGTGGAACGATGTCATCGACGGACCTGGTAAACCTGCTCAAGTCGGATCCGGAAAAATACATCATCCCCGAAAACGGCAACTTCCCGCGCGTCGGGGGGCATACGCAGGCAACGGGTGGTATGGGCTTCGATTCCAACGGCGACGGTGTGCTTGAATACGACGGCGGTTTTATTCCGGGCGTAATCCAGAATGCCGATGGCACGTATACCGAACACCTGGGCGGCACCGGCACCAACATTTACCCGATCACCGACACCTACCCCTGGAGCTTTAACCAGCAGATCACCTTCGACGCTTCGTTTGTCAAACTGCGGGAAATCTCCCTGGGCTACAACATTCCGAAACTGTTCGGACTGCGCAATGCCAACATTTCGGTCTATAGCCGGAACATTATTCTGTGGACGGCGGCTAAAATCGGGATCGATCCCGAACGGGCTTTCCAGGCCGATGGTGGCCGGTTCCGTCAAGGCATCGAATTGCAGAACGTCATGCCGTGGACCATTCCGGTTGGCTTTAAAGTAGGCTTCAGTCTGTAATCGTAACAACATCTTATTTACCATGAAACGATTTCACCTTTTTTCCAAAGCGGCTTTCATTCTGGCGATGTTCCTGTTCTCCTCCTGCGAAGAACAACTGACCGAACTGAATGAAAACCCCAATGTGGTTGACCCCGCTACGGCCAACCCAAACATGTTGATGCCAACGGTCACTACCGGCCTGGCAACCAGTTATCTGGGACTTGGCTACGGCGATATTGCCGGGGTTGTGCAGCACACCCAGAAAGACGGCTGGTTTGGCGGACATAACCATTACGACTGGACGCCCAACGACTGGAGCAATTATTATAACCTGCTGCGTAACAACGAGTTTCTGTATCAGCGGGCGTCAGAACTGGGCTTTAAATTCCATCAGGGTGTGGCTCTGACCATGAAGGCCTACATTTTCGGGCTGATCACCGACCTCTGGGGCGATGCGCCTTACACCAATGCCTTGAAGGGCAACTTGTCTAACGACTACATCCTGCCGACGTATGACAGCCAGGAGGTAATTTACAAGGGTATTATCGAGGATCTGAAGGCCGCTTCTGCCCTGTTTGCCACCGGCGAAACAACGGGCTATCTGACCAACTACGATGTGTTCTACAAGGGCAATGCGGCCAACTGGCACAAGTTTGCCAACTCGCTGCTGCTGCGGTATTACATGCGGATTTCGGCCAAATTGCCAGACATTGCCAAAGCCGGGATCGAGAGCGTTTACAGCTCCGGTATTTATATCAAAAGCCCCAGCGAAGATGCCGTCATGGACTACATTGGTGCCACTGCCGCCAACTCCTGGCCCGGTGCCGTTGCGTTTGAAGCCGACCCCTCGGAATACCGTCGTCGGAAACCCGCTAAACCGCTGGTCGACAAACTGCTGCAACTCAACGATCCGCGTCTGAAAGTATGGATTGCGCCGGTTTACGTGCAGTGGGTGGCTGATCCGACCCTTGCTACCCCGGTCGATCCGTTTATCCGCCGAAACGGGGTGATTCAGACGGGTACGGTTTCGCTGACTGATGCCGCCTTCCTGCCCCTGGTGAAAGCCGGTACGAAGTTTACCCGGAACTTCAACCCCAACACCTTCTCCGTAGCGATCGATACGCGTGAATACGTGGGTGTTCCGCCCGGTTTGATTGACCCAAGCTCGTACAATTACAATCCTACGACGGGACAAGTTGTTCAAAATCAGCACGTTTCGCAACTTGCCGAACTCTATCGCGGAAGCAGTGGCGGTTTGCTGAAAGCCCGGCTGATGTCGGCTTCCGAAACCTCGTTCATCCTGGCCGAAGCGGCCATGAAAGGCTGGGCGGTTGGAAGTGCCGAAACCCACTACAACGCCGGGGTGAAAAATTCGCTCGAAACTTGGGGTGTGGGAACGCAATACAACACCTACATTGCCACTGCCGGGGTGAAATTCGATAATACCCTGGCCCAACTTATGGATCAAAAATGGATTTCCAGTTGGACGGCGGCTCCCGAAGCCTGGTTCGATTACCGCCGAACCGGCCTGCCCGCCTTTAAACCCGGACCGGCTGCGGCTGAAAATGTATTGCCGGTGCGTTTCATTTACGGCGATAACGAAACCAACTACAACAACGCCAATGTGACGAGTGCACTGAGCAAACTGGAAGAAAATTCCCATACTAAAATACGGGGCAAAAACAGCCAATGGGCCAAACCCTGGGTGATTCAGGGAACCGGCAAACCCTGGTGATTAAATTACCTTGAACAAATTGAAAAGGGTGGACAGGATCCACCCTTTTTCACGTAAATTATTTATATTTCAGCACTTTATTTTTATAAACCGTATACTCAATTTCGTAACTCCTCTTTTCTCTTTTTCTGTAAACTCTTATGCAAAAACTATGAACCGAACCTCTATTTTTTCGAAAACGCTCCAGTGTTTGTTTGTCACCACATGGTTGCTGGGGATGATTCTCGCTCCGGCCCGGGCGCAACAATCCCGGCGGGTAAGCGGCACCATCAAGCTGGGCACCGACAATTCCCCCATTCCCGGCGTCAATGTGCTCATCAAAGGCTCCACGCTCGGAACCACCAGTGACAACAATGGCCGGTATTCGCTGGAGGTCAGCGGTACCAATCCGGTTTTGATTTATTCCTTCATCGGTTACAAAACTGAAGAAGTGACCGTTGGCAACCGCAGCACCATCGACGTAACGATGACCGAAAATGCGGAAATGTTGCAGGAAGCCGTGGTGACGGCCCTCGGGATCAAACGCGAAGAACGCTCGCTGGGCTACGCGGTTGGAAAAATTGACGGCAAAGACCTCACGCGCGTCGTTCAGGAAAACGTGCTCAATAGCATGGCCGGCAAAGTAGCTGGCGTTAACATCAGCGCCACCGGCGGAACCGGCTCGTCGGTCAGCATGGTGATCCGGGGTGCCAAATCGCTCAGCAGCGACAACCAGCCGCTGTTTGTGGTCGACGGCGTGCCGATTGCCAACACGCTCAACAACGTCAGCCAGGTCGGGAACGACAACCGGGTCGACTATGGCAATGCCATTTCGGGCCTGAACCCCGACGACATCGAGAACATTTCGATCCTGAAAGGACCCAGCGCAGCCGCACTCTATGGCACGCGAGCGGGAAACGGCGTGGTGCTGATCACGACCAAAAACGGCTCCAAAGTCAAAAAGCTGACGGTAACGATTACCTCGAATACGGTGTTCGACCAACCGTACAAGTTTCTGAAATGGCAAACCAGTTTTGGCTCGGGGCAGTATTCGGCCATTCCGGTTTCCATCAGCAAAAACCCGCTGACCAATCCGTTTGGCAAGCTGATTCAGGAGGAAATCGGCGCGACTTATGGCGCAGCCCTGGACAAAGGCTACGAAGAAGTGCAGTGGAACAGCCCGCTGGATGCCAACGGAAAACCGATTCCGTTGCCGCTGGTATCGCACAAAAACAACGTCAGGAACTTCGTTCAGACCGGTATCACCACCACCAATGGGATTTCCATCGCCAACAGCACCGACCAGATTACGTACCGGATTTCGTATTCAAACATGCAAAACCGGGGGATTATTCCCAACTCGGATTTGTTTAAAAACACGCTGAATTTCAGTTCGTCGCTCAAACTCAGCGAGAAACTGCGGATGAGCACCAACATCGACATCAGCCGCAACAACTCCAACAACCGCCCCGCCGGAAACCGGGGTTCCAATCCGTTGCAGGCGGCATACAACACTTCGCCCCACATCGACCTGCTCGAACTGAAAAACTACTGGATGCCGGGCCAGGAAGGTCTGCAGCAACGTACACAGTATAACGGAATTTATAACAACCCGTATTTTCTGGCGAACGAAATCAACAATGGTTTCACCCGCGACCGCGTTTTTGGGAACCTACGCGCCGACTGGCAAATCACGAAGGACATCAGCTTCATGGGCCGGTATTCGCTCGACACCTACCAGGAACAACGGGAAACCAAGATCGCCAACAGCTACACCAACGATCCGCGGGGAGCCTACGGTCTGATCAACATCGGTTCGTTCGAAAGCAACGCCGACTTTCTGGCCACCTACAAGAAAGACATTGGCAACTTTGGCCTATCGGTTTCGGCGGGGGGGAACTACCGCCACCAGAAAGGCTCGAACCTCACCAACGCCACCCGCAACGGCACCGGTTTGATCGTTCCGGGTGTTTTCACCATTCAGAACATTGCCCCAGCCAACCTTGACTACAGCAGCACAAAATTCGAACGCGGCATCTACAGCCTGTATGGTCTGGCCAACCTGAGCTTCAAAGACATGGTGTACCTGGATTTGACGGCCCGCAACGACTGGTCGAGTACGCTGCCAGCCGCCAACCGCTCCTACTTCTACCCCTCGGCTTCGCTGAGCGTGTTGTTGAATGAAATTCTGCCGGTTTCCAACACCATCAGTTTGCTGAAACTGCGGGGTGGAATTGCGCAGGTGGGCAACGACGCCAATCCGTATATGCTGCTCAGCACACTGGGCAACGCCGGAAGCTGGGACGGCATTCCACGCCTGAACGTGCCGGGCACGCTGCTCATTTCGGACCTGAAGCCGGAAATTGCCACCTCTACGGAGTTTGGCCTTGATGTGAATCTGTTCCGAAACCGCCTGCGGGCCGGTGCCACCTATTACGTATCGGAAAACCGCAACCAGATTCTGAGCACCAAACTACCGCCGTCATCGGGTTATACCCTGAAAAACATCAACGCCGGTTTGCTGGTCAGCAAAGGAATAGAGCTAACGCTGGGCGGAACCCCTCTGGAAAAGAACGGCTGGCGACTGGACCTCAACGCCAACCTGACCCGCAACCGGACCACCATCAAAAAACTGTCAGACGACCTCCCCTACTTCACGCTCTGGACCGACGCCAAAGGTGGTGCCTGGACGTATGTGGGTGATGAAATCGGCGATTTATACGATGCCAAAGTCGTTACGGTGGAAGACAAAAATTCACCCTACTACGGCTATCCCATTCTGGATCAGACCGGCAAGTGGCAGTCTATCGACGCCATCAACACCAAGAACAAAATCGGGAATTTCAACCCCCGCTTTATTCTGGGTATGCAAACGTCGCTCAGCTACCGCGGCTTCAGCCTGAACATGACGTTCGACTGGCGGAATGGCGGGGATTTTGTCTCGCAAACCTACCGCTACGGCGAAGAAGACGGCCGCTCGCAGTTGTTTCTGGATAAACTCATCAACCCCAACGGCCTGACCGGTGATGCGCTCCGTAACTACCTCGTGGCCAATCAGGACAAAATGATTCTGATCAATGGCAATAACTTCCCGCTGGTGGGTGGCCCTACCCCCGACTACAACGGTTATCCGTTCAAGTACGGCCCTTACACCCTCCCCCACGGCGGGGTGTTCATTCCGGGCGTGGTGGCAACCGGCTACGACGAAAATGGCAAACCAACCGGCTATAAGGAAAACCTGGGCGGCCCCGGCACCCTGATGCTGCCGTTTGCCGGTTCAACCTCCTGGGCGTTCTCGCGGGCGGTAACGTTTGATGCGTCGTTCCTCAAACTCCGTGAAGTATCGTTCGGGTATGATCTGCCGCAGAGTTTTGTCAAACGAATCGGGCTGCAAAATGCGAACGTTTCGGTCTACAGCCGGAACATCATTCTGTGGACAGCCGCCAAGATCGGCATCGATCCCGAAATGGCTTTCCAGCTCGAATCCGGCGTCCAAAGCTCCGGGATTCAGTTTAAGCAGGGCATTGAACGGTATAATGTCACGCCCTGGGTTATTCCGGTGGGCTTCCGGCTTGGTTTAACATTTTAAGCAACCCGATCTTCTCAAAAACCATGAAAATTGTCACGCATAAAGTTATCAGTCTCGTTGTTCTGTTTTCCCTGACGGTCATTTCCTGCAAGGATCTCACGGACCTGAATGTCAATCCCAACGGGGTTGAGCCCACAACGGCGCACCCGAATCTGGTGCTCTCAACCGTCCTGACCGAAGCAGGAAAAGCCTTCGTAAACCTGGGCTATCAGGACATTGCCGGGGTGATGCAACATACCCAGAAAGACGGCTGGAGCGGTGGTCACAACGATTACGACTGGGGTGGCAGCCAAAGCTGGAGCAGCTATTACGACATTCTGCGGAATAATCAGTACGTCTACGACCGCTCAGTAACGCTCAATTTCGAACTCCACCAAGGCATTGCACTCGTCATGAAATCCATGCTGTTCGGACTCATTACCGACCTCTGGGGCGATGCGCCCTACAGCCAGGCGCTGAAAGGAGAAGCGGGGGGTGCGGCCAATACATTCCCGGTTTTCGATACGCAGGAAGCCATTTACACCGGCATTCTGGCCGATCTGGAAAAAGCCAACACCCTGTTATCCAAAGCTAAAAGTGCTTATACGAGTAACGCTGACGCTGCCGATGTGTATTACAAAGGCGACCCAACCAAATGGCGGAAACTCGCCAACTCGCTCGCCCTGCGGTACTATATGCGGATTTCGTCTAAAAAACCGGATGTGGCCAAAGCCGGTATTGAAAAAATCGTCGCCAACGCCACGCAATATCCGATCATTACGGCTTCGGCCGACGATGCGGCCATGGCCTTTGCGGGCAACAGCAACGACGATTCGTGGCCGGCCAACGCAACCTACGACGCCAGCGAAAGCAATTACCGCCGGTTAAAAATGAGCGATACCTTCGTCAAAGCCCTGCTGGCGGTCAACGACCCCCGGCTGGCGATCTGGGCCAATAAAGTGCAGATTCCACTGGTGGTGGACGCCACACTTCCGGCAAAAACCGACAAAATTATCGATGGCAAACGGTATCTCTCCCCTGACATGGTGGTGGGAAAAGAAGTCAATACCAATCCCTCGTATGTTGGTCTGCCAACCTCCATTGTCGGCGGCTCGGCTTATAACCTGAGCCCGACGGCCGAACAGGCGGCTAAAAACCCGCACGTTTCGTGGTTGAACGACATCTATAAAGCCGCCAAAGGGCCTTTGCTGAAAGCCCGGCTGATGTCGGCGTCGGAGGTGAACTTCATCCTGGCCGAAGCCGCCCAGAAAGGCTGGGCCGCCGGTGATGCCAAAGCCCGCTACGAAGCCGGGGTGAAAACATCCCTCGAAACCTGGGGGTTGGCCAGTGCTTACCCGACCTACGTCGCCCAGAAAGACGTGGCTTACAACGGAACCCAGAAGCAGATCATCGAGCAGAAGTGGATTGCCAGTTGGACAGCCGCCACCGAAGCCTGGTTCGACTACCGCCGGACCGGTTTTCCCGAACTCAAAACCGGCCCTAACGCCAAACGCAAGGTGCTGCCCGTCCGGTTTTATTACATGCTCGATGAGCGGAATCTGAACAAAGCCAATTCAGATGCCGCACTCGGCCGCCTGGAATTGACGCCCAACTCGGAAGCCGATGGCAAAAACAGCCCCTGGTCGAAACCGTGGGTTTTGCAAGGCACCGGAAAACCGTGGTAGTTTTTTGAGAGACAAGAGGGTAGACAAGAGAATAGAGACGGCGGGCTGATCGGGATTTGAAAATCCCGATCCCGCCTGTCCGGGATTTGTAATCCGATTTTGGGAAGAAATTATCGATGAAAAAGACGTTTTATTTCCTGTTCGTATTTCTAATTTCAACGGTTTCCGCTAACGCGCAGCAATTTCGGGCGGGGGCGGCTTTGCGGGTGATTACGCCGAATCCGCTGTTGCCCATTTCCGGCGGGATTGGTACGCCTAAAAAAGCGACGGAGAAAAAGGGAGACCTGTTCGTTCGGGCGTTTGTGCTCGAAAAAGGCGCCACCCGGATTGCCATCGTCAGCGTCGATAACCTCGGCTGGCCTTCGGTTTTGGGCAATAAATCCCGGGCGCTGATCAAAAGTGTGCCGCCCGGCAACGTGCTGATCGGGGCCACGCACACCCACAGCGGCCCGGATGCCTACGGTTTTCCGGATCAGTCGGGCAAGGCGTTGGCGGATTTGCCCTATCTGGAGAAATGTGTGGCCCAGATTGCCGAAGCCGTTGAAGAAGCCGTTAAGAACCTGCAACCGGCGAGTCTGAAAGTGGCAGTGGGTGAAGCGAAAGGGAAAATTGCGTTTAATTATTACGCGGCCGACTTGTACGATCCGCGCTGCGGGGTCATTCAGGCCATCGCTTCCGCAGGAGCCAACAAAGGGAAACCGATTGTGACGCTGGTCAATTACGCCATCCACCCCGAGGTGATCGGGTCGGGACGCGGCATTTTGAGTCCGGATCTGTGCGGCCCCTTGTACGACAAAATTGAGTCGAAAACCGGGGGCATGGCGATTTTTATGAACGGCGCGCAGGGCGGAATGGTTACGGCGGACGTCCGGCGGGAGGGCGGAACTGAAGCCAACACCTGGGAAGAATGCATCCGGATTGGTGAACTGCTGGGCGACGAAGCCCTGCGGATCGTCGGAACGGCCCCCACACTCGAAAATCCATCGGTCTATTGTGCGACCCGCATGGTCGAATTTCCGATTGAGTCGGATATGATGAAATACATCATCAAAAACTCACCGTTGGTGTATAAACTCACCGGTTCTGACAAAGTGACCACCCAACTGAATTTGCTGAACATTGGTCCGGCCCAGATTCTGACGGTTCCGGGGGAAGCCTTGCCGAATATTGGGTATTACGTCAAACGGCACATGAACACCAAATTTCCGTTTCTGTTTGGCTTAACGAACGACGCATTCGGCTACATGCTCACCAAAGTCGATTTCAATAGTTTCAAACGGTATGAGTACATCAGCCGAACCAGCCTGGGCGAAATGACCGGCGAAATTTACATGGAACAGGCGTTAAAAACCGTGTCGGAATGCCCGAAACCAGAATAAAAAAATACCCTTAAACCCCGAATAACCAAAAACCACTTATACGAATGAAACGATTCACAACACCATTTCTTCTGCTTTTAACACTGGCTTTTTTATCATTTGATTCCCCTAAAAAAGCACCCATTACGCCCGCTACGGCCCTTCAAAGTTATTTGAACAATGGCGACAAAACGTATCAATGGGAACTCAAAGATTCGTATGAAATGGGCGATGTAAAAGCCTATAACCTGCTGCTCACCTCGCAGAAATGGCGCGAACATACCTGGCGGCATCAAATGACCATTCTGGTTCCGAAAGAAAATAACTACGACGGTTCGCTGCTGTTTATTACCGGCGGTTCCAACAAAAATGAACAGCCCAACTGGAATGCCAAAGGCCATGAAGATAAAGTAATCAAAGGTCTGGTGGACATTGCCACCAAAAACAAAGCGATTGTTACGCTGCTGAAACAGGCTCCTAACCAGCCGCTGTATGACAACCTGACGGAAGATGCCCTGATTTCATACACGCTCCATCAGTTTAAAAAAGACGGCGATTATTCCTGGCCCCTGCTGTTTCCAATGGTGAAAAGTGCGGTGCGAGCCATGGACGCGGTGCAGGAATTTTCGAAGCAAACGTTGAAGCACGACATCTCCCGGTTTGTGGTTTCCGGTGCTTCCAAACGCGGCTGGACCACCTGGTTAACGGGTGCCAACGACAAACGGGTGGTGGCCATTGCTCCAATGGTGATCGACATTTTGAACATGCCGGTTAGTCTGGATTACCAGGTCAAAGTGTGGAAAGACTATAGCGTTCAGATCGAAGATTATGTCAAACTCGGGATTCCGCAAACTGCCAAAACCGAGAGTGGGAATGCGATCAATACGATGGTCGATCCGTATTCGTACCGCAAGAATTTAACGATGCCGAAGATGATTTTTATGGGCACGAATGATGAATATTGGGTGGTGGACAACATCAAAAATTATTTCGACGATATTCCGGGTGAAAACCTGATTCATTACGTGCCGAATGCCGGTCACAGCCTGGGCGATGGAAGGTCGGCCTTCGAAGGACTGGGTGCTTTTTTCGGGATCACGATGGCGAAAAAACCGTATCCCGTTTGCAAGTGGAATGCCACGAGTACCAAAAAAGGCGTCGATGTGTCGATCAAAACTACAGCGGATGCGCTGGTCGATGTGATTGTCTGGTCGGCCAATTCGCCGGACACCGATTTCCGGAATGAAACCTGGACGAGCAAAAGCCTGGGTGTTAAAAACAAAGCCAAAGTCGACGTTTCGGAAGCCTATCCAGCATCGGGGTATCACGCCTTTTACGTAGACCTGAAATATGCCAACCCCAACGGCGGCACCTACACCGAAAGTACGCGCATGTTTGTGTCGGACAATGACGAAGTATTTTTGAAACCCAGTTCGTTTTGACAACTTAATCATTTTAGCCGCTGTCAGGGCCTTTGGCCGCTGACAGAGCGCCGTAACCCTGTCAGCGGTCGAAGACCCTGACAGCGGTTACATATTCTTATACTGACCAATGAAGTCAACATTCGCCTTCTTATTCTTCGTTCTTTCACTCAGCTTTTCAGCCTGCCGAACCACCTCCAACCCATCCACGGCCTCGGTGAAAGACGTCATGGATGGGGCCGTCACCCGGCTGTATCAAACCCTTAAACCGGAACAACTCGACACGATCAGCCAGGCCTATGTACTTCAGTTTCTGACCGAAGCGGAGAAAACCGCCCTGGCGACCCGGTATTTGACCTTCGACGTTGATGTACCGGTGACGGTTTCGCTGATGCGCCATCAGGAGCAGAAGGTACTGCCGTTCTGGCTGGAAGACAGCGGTTTTCAGAAAACCGACCGGGTCGTTAAAAACGAAGAATACACCTATGAAGTCTGGCAAAAAACCTTCCCGGCTGGCCGGGTAGAACTGGGTATCAACGGATTCGACAAACACCGGCCGGTTTATTTCATCAGCGTGGGGCCACAGAAAGCGGGCGAAAAAGTTATTATTTCCAACGTATTTCCAACCCACCAAACGCTCGACACCATTCGGGTGGGCGCCTTTACCTACCACGACTGGAGTGACCTGACGCTAACCGAAGTGCCCGAATCGTTGCGCGGACAAACGCTTTTCCAGACCATTCGCGGACGCGCGCGGGAAGCACATCTGGTGGGAGCGTTTCGGAAAACCATATCCCCATCTTCGGACCAACCGGATCAGGTGCTGCTCACCTGGAGCGGTGATCCCACGAGCACGATGGATGTGCAATGGCGGACGTCAGTCCCGGTTGCGGATGGGCTGGTAAAATACTGGCAAACAAGCACAACGGACACGTTGACGGCTCCGGCGACGGCATTTCGGATGGAAGACCGCTTGTTGCAGAATGACCGGTATGCCAACCGGTTTACCGCGAACATTACCGGCCTGAAGCCGGGCGGTTCGTATGGCTATCGGGTGGGTTCGACGTCCGGCAAATGGTCAAAACCGGCCACGTTCAAGACCCAGAGCGCCATCGCCGAAGGGTTCTCGTTCATCTGGTTTGGCGATACGCACAAGTCGCCGGATTGGGGGGCGATGGCCCAAAAGACGTTGGCAAAACACCCCGAAATTGCTTTTTATTCCATCGCCGGAGACCTCGTCAGCACCGGTTTGCACCGCGATGAATGGGATGAATTGTGGCAGTATTCCGGTGGTATTTTCGAGCAAAAACCGCTGATGCCGATTCCGGGTAACCACGACAGCCAGGACGGTTTGGGAGCGGGAATGTATCAGGAAATGTTCAGTTTACCGAAAAATGGCCCCAAATCGCCGGACGTTCCAACGGAGCAGACGTATGCGTTTACGTACCAGAATGCCCTCTTTCTGATGATCGACGCGACCTCGCCGATCGAGGTCCAAACCGCCTGGATCAAAGACCAACTGGCGAATTCGAAAGCGACCTGGAAGTTTGCCTTTTTCCATTTCCCGCCCTATAATTTCGAAGAAGATTACGCCGGCATCCGTAAAGAATGGTGCAGCCTGTTCGATCAATACCACGTCGACATGGTGATGAGCGGCCACGTTCATTATTACCTGCGCACCAAACCGATGCTGGCCGAAAAACCGGTTTCCTCCCCGGCCCAGGGTACGATTTACACGATCTCCATTGGCATTCCGAGCGATCACAAGGTCTGGCCCGACGAGAAATACGCCGTGATCCGGCACAAAAACGGACCGCTGTACCAGCACTTGAAAATGGATGGCAAAACCCTGGTCTATCAGAGTTTTGACCAGGACGGGAAGGTGAAAGATGAATTAAAAATCGTGAAATGATGCGCCTACTTCCATTTCTACTTCTAGCCTTCGGTGCCATTTTCCAGAATACCACTAACGCCCAACCCGTCATTTCGGCCCACCGGGGGTCGTCGCTCGTGGCACCGGAAAACACGATGGCGACGTTCCGGGCGGTTTTGGCGATGCCGGTTAGTTACATTGAAATTGACGTTCGAACGACCAAAGACGGCCGGTTGATCATCCTCCATGATGGCAAACTTGACCGAACAACCACCGGTTCGGGACCGGTCGAGAACCTGACGCTGGCGGAGGTGAAGCAGCTTTCGGCCGGAAAAGGCTTTAATGAGAAATTTAAAGACGAACGAATTCCGACCCTGAGCGAAGTCTGTCAGTTGATTCGCGATTGGAACACCGGCCATGCTGCGAAGGTAAACCTGTATGTCGATTGCAAGGCCGTTGCACCAGAACCGTTAGTGACAGAATTAGCCGAGTTTGGCGTGTTGGCCGATGCGGTTTTCTACGGCTCCGACGACTATTTAGCGTCCTTGAAACAGGTTGCTCCGAAAGCGAAGTTGATGCCATCGTTAAAGAATGCCGATGAGTTATCCGCCAAAATTGAAAAGCTTCGTCCGTATGCGTTTGATGTGCGCTGGCCTTCGCTCACCCATGAGCTGATCCGGCAAATTCATGGCTACGGCATTCAGGTGTTTTCGGATGCGCTCGGCTTTTTTGAAAATGCGGAGCAATATAAGAAAGCCGCTCAAATGGGCCTCGATGTCATTCAGACGGATTACGTACTAAAAGTCCATCAGGCACTCGACGGGTTGAAAACCAAAAATGATTAGCCATACATTCTGCATATCACTGCATTACAATATGAAAAATTGCTTGATCATACATTTAATTGGCGTATCGTTTTTATCGTTCATCATAAGTTGTACTTTTACTGGGAATATACACTCCATGTTTACTAGTTCTCGTGTAAAACAACTTACGCATGATACACACTTTTTACCAGAAACCGTTTTTACCCCGCCTACTTTCCAATTCCACCGTTTCCCGTTCAGGACTGGCTCGCCTGTACCCCTTTTGCTCACTGGTTTTGGTTTCTTTCCTGCCCACAAAATTGCTTGCGCAAACACCTTTCACCTGTGGCACATCAGGTTACCAGGTATCGGCTCCGGGCGGTGGCAGCAACTCCACCTTGTATGCTTATGAAATGAGCACCGGAGTCCGAACCACGATCGCAGCCCTGACCCGCAACATCAATGCCATAGGCTACAATACGCTCGACAACCTGATCTGGGGCTATGACACCAATTCACACGAGGTGGTCCGGATCGACGCCACGGGGGCTGTATCGGCCTTCACCATTCCAAACCTGCCAGCCGCAGCTTTCAACACGGGAGATATCATTGGCAACGGTTATCTAATTCTTTACCAGGGGAATGGCTCCGGCTATTTTGTCGTCGACATCAATCCGGCCCGCCCGGCAACGTATCTCCAGGTCGTCAATCCCACCACGGGTTTCAACCTGTTCTCGGTCTCGCCCTACGGAATTCCTACGGCGGCCATCCCGGTGAGTGACTGGGCCTACAAACCTGCTGACGGGCTGCTGTACGGGCTGGCCAACACCTCCGCTCTGCTCACCACCCTGAATCCGGTTACAGGAGCCATCACGACGGCAGCCACGCCGGTGACCGGTGGCGGCATTGAAGCCGATGCCCCCGGCGGTTTTGGAGCGGCTTTCATCGACAACGCGGGCGATCTGTACGTGTTTGCCAACGGCAGCGGTAAGTTCTACAAGATCGATGTTTCTGCCAACACCGCCACCCTGCTGTCGTCTTCTACGCCTTCCGGGTTCAACGACGGCGCCCGTTGCAGCTCCGCAGCCCCTGTCACTTCCGCCCCCACACCGGTTCCTTTCTCCTGTACGGGTAACTACTATCAGGTGGCCGCCGGCAGCGGAGGGGCCGCTTCCACCCTGTACGAATATGACGTGGTTACCGGTACACGAACGGATGTGGCCACCCTGGACCGCAACGTCAATGCCATCGGTTATAACACGGTCGACAACATGCTGTGGGGTTTTGCGCCCAACTCGAACGAAATCGTCCGAATCGATGCCGCCGGCACGGTAACGGCCTTCACCGTTCCGAACCTACCGGGATACTCCTACAATGTCGGTGACGTGGTGGGTGACGGTTATCTGTTTCTTTACCAGGGCAATACCGATGCCTACACCGTCGTCGACATCAATCCGGCCCGTCCGGCCACCTATCTTCAAGTCGTAAAACCGACTTCGGGCTACACCCTGGCCACCAGCGCTCCTTTTGTGACGGGAATTCCGATTACGCCCCTGACCGACTGGTCGTACAGCTCGGCCGACGGTTTACTGCACGCAATCGTCAACGGCTCCCGTTTTCTGATGACCCTGAACCCCGCAACGGGCGCTACCACGACCTCGGCCGTTGCCGTCACCGGCGGGGGCATCGAGTCAGAGACGGGTTTTGGCGCGTCTTTCCTCGACAGCGATGGGAACTTGTACGTCTTTTCCAACAGCAGCGGCAAGTTCTTCCGCATCGATCCGACGACCAACACGGCCAATTACTTGTCAACCTCCATTCCTTCCGGTTTCAACGACGGTGCCCGCTGTAATCTGGCGGCTGCCCCTCTGCCGGTTTCGCTGATCAGCTTTTCGGTCAAACCGCTGTCGCCCGTCACGGTGGAAGTAAACTGGGTAACGGCTTCGGAAACCAACAACAAAATGTACGTGGTTGAACGCAGCATTGACTTGAGAAAGTTTGAAAAAGTGACTCAGGTTGAGGATGTGGCAGGCACAACCCCGGGCGAACAACGCAGCAATTACCGCATTGTTGACCAGGCTCCCTACCGAGGAACAAGCTATTACCGATTGACACAGGTGGACATCGACGGTAAAACCACCCGCTTTCCGATTCGCTCCGTCATTCTGGACCGAGCCTATGGCGTATTCCCGAATCCGGTGGAAGGCTCCACCTTCACCCTGCAACTGGACGAACCGCAAACGGCCAAAATCACGCTGAAGACCGTGGATGGCCGCAACCTCTCGTTCACGAAGTCGGTCACCAACGAAAACGTCCTGATCCACACCGATTTAGCCAGCGGGATGTACGTCATCCAGGTAACCGAGCGCGGCCAAACCCGGGTACATCGGATAGTGGTCAGGTAATTCAAAATTTTGAATTCTGTTCACACTGAAAAGCCAAACCGGTGATCGATCGATCACCGGTTTTTTCTTATGAATCGTTCCTGTTGTGGTTTATCATTCCCACTCAGGCCATTGTTAAATCAACTATCCGTCAGGTTTTCTATCTTTAACCATCAACATCCGGACTGACAACCGTCAGTCCACTTGAAAATTTTGGAAAACCGTCGCAATGATCATTGAACCACTGGCAATAGCTACCGTCAAAACGCTAACGGAACTGGCTTTAGAACTCTGGCCGGACTGCACGTTTGACGAAGAATATGACTACTATACAAGCATCGTGGATGCCGAGACCGAAATCTGTTACCTCGTCCGGGAGCAGGAACGCTACATCGCCTTCGTCCATCTGTCCATCCGTACCGATTACGTTGAAGGTGCCACCGAATCGCCTGTGGCTTACCTGGAAGCGATTTATGTAAAACCGGCTTATCAAAAGCGCGGCATTGGCCGTGAATTGGTGCGTCTTGGCGAAGAATGGGGAAAACGAAACGGATGCCGACACTTTGCCTCCGATGCGGAACTGACGAATGGGGCAAGCATCGATTTCCACACAAAAACCGGTTTTACCGAAGCCAACCGCATCGTTTGTTTTATTAAAGACTTATAAAAAACCACCTGGAAGGTTAATTTTTTGCCTGTATTGCCAACGGCAACGCCAGAAAAAATGTAGTTCCTACCTTTTCTTGGCTTTCAAACCAGATGGCTCCCTGCTGGGCTTCGGCATATTCCTTGCAGAGAAAAAGACCCAACCCGACGCCCCGCTCGTTGTTGGTTCCGAAGGTGGGCTGGGCTTTCAGCGAAAAAAGCCGGGGCTTGTCCGCTTCTTTAATGCCGCGACCAGTGTCTTTCACCGTAATCAGACCGCTCGTATCGGTCCGGGTGGCTTCAATCGTGATCTGTCCGCCGGTGGGCGTAAATTTGATGGCATTCCCGACCAAATTTCGTACAATCAGTTGCAGCAGGTTGCCATCCGCCAGCACGTTCGGCAACCCATCGACCCGGAATATCAGTTGGATTTCTTTTTGAGCAGCCAGCGGTTTGTAAATTTCGATGATGGGTTTCAGACACACACCGACGTTGACCGGCGCCAGCGAAACCGTCGTTCCCCGCATCTGGCCTGTCGACCACGACAGCAGGTTTACCAGCATTTCCTGCGTATGATTAATGCCTACCAACAGTTCCGATTCGATCTTTTTCCGCTCATCGGAATGGAGTTCTATTTGTTTTAAGGCCTCCAAATACTGCTGAACCGAAGCCAGGGGCGACCGCAAATCGTGCGAAACAATCGAAAAGAGCTTGTTCTTCTCCTCATTCAATCGCTCAAACACCACCGACCGTTCCTCCACCCGCTTTTGTTCCAGTTTGTAGGCCTTGGTAAAAAAGAGGGTGCCAAAGTAGAGAAAAAAAACGTTGACGCTATACGTCGAAGCCAGATCGACGGTCTGCGCCAGCCGGGTCGGATAGGTTTCAACAATCAATTGCGGATACAGGTATTCGATCGTTAACAGAGAAAGTACAATCGTTAGATTGAACAAAACCCAGAACAGGGAGTGCCGGGACGGTCCGGCAATCAGGAGTAAAAACAACGTAATGGTAAAGCTCAGGAGCGAAGCCCCGCTCATGCCTGAATTAAAAAAGTAGTTTACTGCAAACAGGATCGTGATCGTGACCCCGGCAATCGTGAGGGCGGCAACAAACTTTTTCCGGATCCGCGTCAGGTAGTAGACAAAACCGCTAACACCAAAAAGCACCGTGCAGATCCACCCGGTTTCGGGCAGTCCGACGGAAAAGCTGAACGGGATATTATATCCCATCACAACCAGAATCAGTACACAAATGGCACTGAAGATCCGTGCTTCGAGTGAGAACCCGTCCGGACTACCAATCAGCTTGTATAACGTATCTTTAACAACTCTCAATCGGTTCGGCTCCCTTAAATCTCGCTTTTTGCGGGGCAAATATATCAACAAAAAGGGAAGAAGTGCCGATTTGTTCATCTGCAACGCCTTCCCGGATCAGGCGCCGGCCTAATGCTCCCTGCGTTTGGTCGATGGCCGGTTCACAAACCAGCCCACGACGACCAACGGAATCCCCAGCGAAACCCAGGAAAGAAAATCCATAAAACCGTCGCCAATCAAGGCAACGATCAAACCAAAAAGGCTCACCAACGCCAGCAAGAGCGGAATGGTCCAGATGTGCCAGAAATCACGATTCATACCCCTCTCCTTTCCCGCCACTCAGCGCCAGTATTTCAGAATCTTCCAGCTTTTGAACCGCCTTTTGCGAGTTGGACTTTCCGAGTCGGGCAATTTTCGCCTGCGTGGCTTTGTTGCGCGCAAACCACAAATACAAACCGCTACCGAGCACCACAATCGTGATGAGATCGAAAACCGCCCAGATAATTTTCAGGGGTAAGCCGCCGTAGTCGCCAAAGTGCAGCGGTTGGGATATAAACAGGGCGTTGACATACCAGGGCATGGTTCGCATGTCGGTGAGTTTACCGGTTTTGGCATCGACCAGGGCGGGTTTGATCAGCCGTTCGGTCAGGGGTGTTTTGCCTTTGACAAAAATGGCGTAATGGTGTTTGCTGCTGAAGCCCGTCCCCGGATAAGCCGCCAGATACGGTTCCATGCCGGGGTCGGCTTTGCGGGCGATGGCAAAGGCCTGATCGAGCGAACTGAGTTTTCCGGTCAACGGGGCCGCGTCTTTATACGGGGCCGTCATTTCGGAAAGCTGCCCTACCTGCCACAAGCCCAGCACCACCTCCGATAGCGTGTTGATGACACCCGTGAGCCCGACCACCGTCGCCCAGGCAATGGTAACTACGCCGAGCAGGTTGTGCAGATCGAGCCATTTCAGCCGCGTCGATTTTTCGGTGCGCACCAGTCCGAACTCAAACCGCTTCATGATCGGTCCGTAAAGCATCATGCCGGAGATGATGGCTACGACAAACAGGATGCCCATCAACCCCAGAAACAATTTACCGCCGATGCCCATGAACATATCGATGTGCAGTTGCAGCATCACATACATGAACCCTTCCTGGTAATTGGGCTCTTCCAGCACCTGCGCCGTCCGATCATCGAGAATCACAATTTTGTAGTTATCGGGTGGGGCATCGACCGAATCCGACAGGCTCAGCGAAACCGTATTGGGCTGGTGTTCATCCCAGAACAGAAACCGGATTACCTTGGTGGGATTCAGCTTCAGACCGGTTTCCACCAGCCGGTCCAGACTCGCTTTGGGGGTGCTGGCGGGCAGGGTTGGTGCCAGTTGTTTGCCTTCCAGTTCTTCAATTTCCTCGTGGAAAATCAGCGGGAGGCCCGTCAGACACAGCATCAGCAGAAAAGCCGTGCAGATCAGACTGGTCCATTTGTGGATCTGAAACCAGGTTTGGATGGATTTTACGTTGCTCATGACCGATCGGATTTACTGTTTGTTTTACTGTAACTTGGCAAAACCCCAGGTAAAACCGTCGTGGGTGTTGTTGAAGACCTGCGTGGCTTTGGTGCCGTCCAGCACGTAATACCCGTCGATTTTCTGGTCTTTGTTCTTCACCCAGAAATAGATTTTTCCGTCAATCTCGGTGATGGCCTGCTCGTTGGCATACGAATAATGGTGCTGCGGCATCCCTTCAATTTTCGTTTTTTGTAGGGTCGTCATATCGATTACGTAGTAATCCCAGATGATCGCAGTCAGGTTGCTGTAATCCGGTTTCAGCGGTTCGGATGGGATTTCTGTGTAAAATTTTCCGCCTTTGACCAGGCCCATCGAGATCGCCATGGCCGTCTGAAAATCCGTCCCTTTCAGTTTCCAGGTCCGGTCAAAATCCGTTTCTCCCTTTTTGATGCGGATCACGGCCGGGTTCGTAAAACCGTCGGTCAAACCGGTGCTGTACAGATACAATGCGCCATCGTCGCCAATTGTCCACATTTTATTGGCGGACGAACCCCAGCCAATTCCTTTCTGGCCGTCATATTGGATCGTTTTTTCCAGCTTGTCGGTCGCCATGTCGATCACGGCAAACTCCACGTAATTATACAGATCATCGCCGTAGCCCTGCTGCGCTTTCGTGCCATACGTAATCCCGGCATACAGTTTTCCATCCTTGGCGGCAATCGTGTGTTTGCCAACCGCCTGGTATTCGACGCCCGCTTTTTGCAACGACGACAGGTCGATTTCGCCCGTGCGCTGCATGGTTGTGGGATTGAATTTTTGCAGCTTGAGAGTCCCCCGGGTTTCGTCGAGGTAATAGCCGCTGGTTTCGGAAACCACCAGAAACTGGGTTGCGCCAGCAATGAACCCTTCGTCTTTCAAACTGCCGTCGTCGGTCACCGTAAACTTCTGTAGGCCCACTTCGCCAGCCGCATTGGCGCGGTTGAACAGCCATTTCCCGAACGTACGAAACCCAAACGCCTGGGTTAGCTGCAACGATTTGGGTTGAATATCAACGATGTTTCCGGAAGGCATCCCGTTAAAAGCCGTCAGATAGCCCGGCGCCTGAAACTGCACCACATCCGTCATCAGCACGTATTTGGCATTGTCGGTTGGCGTCGGATTTTCATCGGTGCTGTCTTTCGAACACCCCGCGAAAAGGGCCAGGGTCAGACAGGAAAGTGCAAATTGGGTCAGTACTTTTTTCATGGGTATGGGTAATAAAATGAAGCGATTTATTTCAGGATGTAATTCACTTTAAGATGCACACTTCGGCCCGCGTTCTGAATCCGGAAGTTGTCGAAAACCGGGCTATCGAAGATATTTTTGACCTGTAAACCGACCGAAAACCGGTCATTGACGGGGTTGTACGTCATTCCCATCGAATGCAGTTGCTGGTTCGGAATGATGTTCGGGGCGTTGAACTGAGCTTTTCCCCATAGCCCCAGAAAACCGTTCGGCTCCAGTGATTTTGGAATGTAATCCAGGTAATATTCCCGGACGAACATGAAATAATAGTATAGATTCAGCCGATCGTGGCCCGCAAACAGACGCGGAAGGGTACCATTCAGCCCCAGATTGGCGAAAAAGTAGGGCGTGTTGCGCAACCGCGATCCCTGCGTTGTCTGGTTTCCCGTGTTAAACAGCCGAAAATCCTGCCAGGTGAAATTGCCGTTGGCCCGTAGCCAATGCGTCAGAGACACTGTGGCGTCGGCTTCTACCCCCAACCCTTTGACGTTGTTTACGTTCTGATTCTGGGTGAAGAAAATATTCACCGGCACCCGCAGGATCAAATCGCGCGTAATGCGGTAAAATGAATTGAGTTCGAAGCTGTAGCGACCCGGTTTTTCAGTCCGGTAACCCAGGTTGAAATTGGTACTTCGTTCGGGTTTGAGTTCAAAGTTGGCAATATGAAAATTCCCGTCGCCGAAGAGTTCGTCCTGTTCCGGCAGCCGGGTGGCCACCTCCGCCGACGCCCGAACGAAGGCGTTGGCCCCGAGCGAAAGTTTGGCGGCTCCGGCCATTCCCCACCGGTTTGAGGTTTCCGAACGCGGTATCACGGTTCCATAATAATCGGTATCAGTCGCATCGACACTGGAATGATAATACTTAACGATCAGATTCGTAGCCATTTTCTCCTCCAGCCACTTCGATTCCAGGCCCAGAGCGGTAATCAGCTTGGTGTAGTGAGCGGCTGGCGCCAGGATGTCCATGCCGTTTTTGAAGGTTAGCCCCAGCGGATCTTTTCCCCGCCGAACCAGCCTCGCCGACACGACATTCAATTCCAGTTTATTCCGGTCATCGAGCTGGTAGGCCAGGTTAGAGCGGGAGGTGAAATACGAAAAATCAATGTCCGACAACGAACCCCGCGTTGAGGTTTCGCCCGTTCGCGAAGGGCTTGGTCTAAAATTTCCGTACCAATCGTAAACGCCCCGCGCCGTATCGATCTGCTGAACGTGGATGGTGCTGGTGGTCAAAAACTGGTCGAGGCTGATTTTTCGGAACACTTTGCGATACCGCAGTGTGGGAATGACCGAATATTGCTGACTGACCGACGCGCCAAAGGGTTGCGACATGGTCGATCCGTACTGGTTCTGGCGATCGATCCGAAACCAGGTGACGCCCAGCCGCAGCTCGTCGGCCCAGCGGGTGTTGGAAAAACCGCCGTAGGCTTCGGCGTAATAATTCGTGAATCGGTTGTGAAATAACCGCACCTTCGCCTGGCTGCGGGCCGCCGTTTCCAGATCGGTGACGGTCACATTGACCTTGTAATTGTTATCGGATCGGTTGACAAACGCATCGGCACCCACGAAGAATTTCCGGGTAGTGTCGGAATAAAGGACATTCAATGAGGCCCGGTGCGTGTTAAACGATGCCATTTCGTAAGATGCCTCGGCGTAGCGGTACAGTGATCGTTTGGTCACCAGGTTGACGGCTCCGCCCAGCGCATCGGCCCCCAAACCGGCGGGCAAAACGCCTTTGTAAATCTCCACCCGTTCGAGCATATTGACCGGAACCAACGCAATGTTGTAGCCCGCGCCCAGATAATCCAGCGGAATACCGTCTTTGAAGTTTTTGATGGCCCGGTCCTGAAAACCGTTCATCATCAGGCCCGCGTTGGAACCCAAACCGCCCGTTTGCCGGATGCGGATTCCCGCCGACCGATTCATCAGCTCGACCAGCGTAGACGGCTGTTCCTGAACGGCTTTGGTATTGATAACCTCCGCTTTAATGGGTGTTTCCTTCGCCTGCTGGGTTTCCGATTTCCCCCGCACCTGCACCTCCGTCAACTCGCGGGCTTCTTCCTGCAACACCAGATTCAGCCGAACCCGCTTCTGTCCCGTCGATTGCACGTCTCTCACGGCGGTGGTATAGCCCACGTGGGTAACCTGAATGTGATACGTGCCTTCCGGTATGCCGGTAAACTCAAAACTTCCGGCTGAATTCGTGGTGGTAAACTTTTTCAATTCCACAATGGACACCGTCGCTCCCGGTAATGCATTCCCTTTGGTCCCTTTTACCGAACCATTCCAGACGGATAAGAGACTCTGAGCCAGACAGAACCGTGATATGAGAAAAAGAAATAAAATCAAAAATCTTTTACTCATTGTATGACAGAAAGATAGAGATCATTACCTTTGATTATTAAGACTAATTCTTAATAGCTGACAAAGGTATTCTTTTCAGGGCTGGAGGAATAACGTCAGATGCAGTATTGATGACGCGAGAAGCAGAATTTCTATGAAGATTGTATTTAAATCAGAGGACCTTGAAGAAATCCAGCACATTCGTGAATACTCGGATGACTACTCGGTTCCGAACGAAATTGGCATAACCGAATACCAGGGCGAGTTCAACTATGCCGGTATTTATTCCCGTTCCCACCGGATTCATTTGAACGGGATCATTATCAGCCAGTTTCAGGTTGAACACGCAAATGCCTTTACGCAGCACATTGAGAGTGATTTTCCGTATTTACAAATGCATTTTGAAATCACAACCGGCGGCTGTGTTTACAGACCCAACGCCTGGTTCGAACCCGATACCAACATCATGACCGGGCGGCATTCGTTGCTCTTTTACCCGGCCTTAAAAGGTCATCTAACCTATTTGAAAACGCCTTTTGCATCCAGTGTTGAAATTGAATTATCGCTGGATTTCCTGCGCCGTCTTTTTAACCACGACCTTGAGCAGCTTGGTCTTTTCGGCACCCATATCGAAAAGGATGTCCCCGCGCTTCTGGGCAATGGCAGTTATCCGATCACCCCACGGATGAAGGAAATTCTGGCCGATTTGAAAGAATGCCCGTATACCGGAATATTAAAACGGATTTTTCTGGAAGCCAAAGTATGCGAGTTACTAACGCTGCAAATCGACCAGATCACCACGGCCAAAACCGCTTCCTCAACCTTAAAAAAAACCGATGTCGATAAACTTTACGAGGTCCGGGAACTCCTCAGCCAGAACCTCACGACCCCCTACTCCATCGAACAATTGTCGCGGCTTGTGGGGCTAAACCGCACCAAACTTCAGGAGGGTTTCAAGGAATTGTTTCAGACCACGATTTTCGGTTACCTGACCGATTGCCGGATGGAACAGGCCAAGGAATTGATTAGGAAGGGCCAGTTTGAAACCATTGCCGAGGTCTCCAACCTGATCGGTTACAAAAACCATCAGCATTTCACGGCCGCTTTCAAGAAGAAATTCGGGTATTTGCCCCGCGAGTTGAAAGGCGCAGTCCGCTTTCCGTGAAAGCGCTGCCACCACTTATGAAACCGGAATGACCACCTGCAAAAGCATAGTTTTCCGCTGGCTTTCAGCATGATATCTTTCAGACCAACGAACCATCTGAAAGAATCATGAAAATCGCAAAACTCCTGCTCATTCTGTCGCTCCTCCTCGCTGGCTGTTCGAAAGACAGCGAAGAAGTCGAGCCGAACCCGGATCTGGCTTCTCAGATTGTGGGGAAGTATCAGTTGCTTTCGATCACAGTCGGGAATGCCGTTACCAAATTCCCCCATACTGATGGCCGTCGGGGCGAATACGACATTGTCAGGACGGATGATACAAACGTTAAAATTATAACGTCCTATTACCTGGCCGGGGATAAGCTGTTTGCCAGCAACCTGCGGGAAGGCACTGTTTCGAAATCCGGAGATACTTACACGGTCAATGCCACGGACAAATCCGTTTTTACCATCAAAGACGGAAACCTGACCGATACCGGGATCAATTCGGAAAATCAGAAAATAGTGTCAGTGGCCAAAAAGCTCTAGTGTCAAATCAGGTCCATCAGGCGCAGAAAATCCTCTTTTTTCCGGCGGGAAACGTCGATATGATGCCCCTCGGAAAGGATGACGTAACCGCCTTCGCCCTTGACGTATTTCTGAACATGCCGGACGTTGATGAGGGCGGAATGGTGAACCCGGCAGAAATCGGATTCGGCCAGCAGGGTTTCGAAATCCTTGAGCTTTTTGGCCACCACCACCTGCTGTTTGTTGCGCATATAGAGCGTGGTGTAGCTGCCATCGGCACGGCAAAAAATGATGCTGTCGGTATCGAAAAAGGAAATGCCGTCGAGGGCTGGCACCGCCAGCCGCTTGATTTTCCCGTCCCGAAATTGCAGGTTGTGCAAAACGGACTGATAACCGTAGGGGTTGTTCTTCAGCCGCAGCCGCTCTCCTACTTTCCGAACGGCCTGTATCAATTCGTCGACATCCAGCGGTTTGAGCAGGTAATCCAGGGCGCTGAACTTGATGGCCTGAATGGCGTAGCGGTCGTAGGCTGAGACAAAAACCACCTCAAACGTAATGGGCGACAGTTTCTGCAACACATCGAAGCCCGACATCCGGGGCATCTGAATGTCTAAAAAAACCAGATCCGGCTTGTGGGCGTGAATGGCCCGCAAACCGGCTTCGGGCGTCTCGCAACTTTCGGCGATGAAAACCTCCGGACAATATCGGGCCAGGGCCATCGCAATGGCCGCCCGCCCATCGGCTTCGTCATCCACAACAATGGTCTTGATCATGAAACGGGAATACGGATTTCGACCCGGGTTCCGGCCGGCTGGTTGAAAGCATTCATCAAATCGGTAAAGTAAATCAGTTGACTGGCGGCTCCGTGGTTCAGAAACCGCAGTCGTTCTTCCGTGATTTTCAGCCCCATCGACTTGTTTTTGATCACCGATTGTTCGTTGAGGGCGGTGGATTTTCCGCGTCCAACGCCGTTGTCTTCGATGAGGCAGGTGAGGTGTTCGCGCTGGTTGGCCACCGAAATCGCAATGGTTCCCGGTTCGTTCGAAACCCGGTGCATGAGACCGTGCCAGATGGCGTTTTCGACAAACGGTTGCAAAATCATGGATGGAATGTAGGTATCCTCCGGATCGATGCTTTCGTCGACGTCGATCCGATAATTGATTTTTCCCTTAAACCGCAGCTCTTCCAGCTCGATATACGACCGAATGGTGGCAAGCTCGCTGGTGAGCGAGATTTCCTTCGAGTCGGAGTTTTCCAGAATCAGGCGGACGAGCTTCGAGAATTTCCCCAGATAGAGCGACGCTTTTTCGGACTCCCCACTCAAAATCATCTGGTTGATGGAGTTCATGCAGTTGAACAGAAAATGCGGGTTGATCTGGGCGCGCAGGGCTTTCAGTTCCAGTTCGCTCAGTTCGCGCTGAAACCGGGCGGTTTTCAGCTCATCGTTTTTGGCTGCAATCGCTTTCTGGTTTTTGATGCGTTGCCGGACCAGAATGAAAGCCAATGCGCTCAGGATACAGAGAAATACCAAACCAATTCCATACATTCTCCGGATTGTAGCCTGCCGCAGGGCTTCCTGTTCCTGAATGGCTTTTTCCTTGGCCAGAATCGTTTTTTCCTTCGCCAGAATCTCCTTCTCTTTCGCCAGCAGCACAATCCGCTTGTCTTTTTCGCCGGTTTCGTACTTGACCTGCAATTCGTTCAGGCGACCCGAAATCTGGAGATTCATGACGCTATCCTTCGTGGCCGTGTGTTTTTTGTATTGCTCAAGGGCCTTCTGGTAATCGTCCTGAGCGGTGTAGACTTCTGACAAAGCGGCATTGGCATCGCCGATCACCGGTTTCGCTCCAATCTCTTCCGCCATTGCCAGCGCTTTCAGCAGGTTCTCTTTGGCGGCAGCGTATTGCTTCAACTTGAGTTGGGTAAATCCCACGTAATACAGGTTTCCGGCAATGTCGGCTTTGTTGGGTAATTTTTGGCGGATAGCGAGTGTTTGCTGGTAAATCGGAAGCGCTTCGGCATACTTTTCCTGCTTGTTCAACAGGGCCGCAATGTTGACATGATCTTTCACCACGGCCCACTCCATCCGCTGCTCCTTGTGGATCGCGAGTGCTTTTTGAAAATGCAGTTCCGCTTGCTTGTAGTCTTTTTTATTGGCATACGCGTTCGCCATGTTTCCGTAGGCGTTGGCCTGTGCGCCCCGGTCTTTCTCTTTCTCGAAATAAACCAGCCCACGGCGGTACGTTGCAATGGCATTGTCCCACTGCTGCATCCGTCCGTAAATGGAACCGATGGAATTGAGGTTGTTGCCCGTGGCGTAGACATCCCCTTTGGCTTCGTTGATTCGCAATGCCTCCTGGAAAGCCCGCAAACTGGCTTCGTAATTGCCCCGCTCCCGTTCCAGAACACCGGTTTCAAACTGGCCAATGCCCACTTTTACCGAATCACCGGCAGCCCGGAAATAGCGGATATACCGACCAAAATGGTCGAGCGCATTCTCAAAATCGCCCCCGTGTTTGCTGATCACCCCGTAATACAGATTGGCAACGGCAACGCCATCGGCATCGTTGGTCGCTTTTGCCACCAGAACGATGCTATCGGCATATTGCCGCGCCAGGGCCAGTTGGGTCCGGGTTTTGGCCAGTTCCCAGGCGACTCTTCGCAGCGCGTTAATCTTTTTCTGCCCAAACGGAAGTCCGGCCGACGACGCCATCAGGCTGTCGATCTTCGTTTGACCAACGCCCGGCACCGCTCCCGAAACCGTGAGCAAAAACAGGAGCAGCAGAAAATTCTTCATGCTCCAAATATAGGATAATTCGCTAGTAATGAAAGGGGTAGATAGAATTTTTAACCCTAAAAAGAGAGGACGTATGGTGCGCGCTAACGGACCGAAAAACTCACTCAAACCGCCGGTTCATGCCTTTTAACTCCCCGTGCGAATGAATCGCCACCAGCGCGATCACCGCGATAAAAACCAGCACCAGCGCAAAGCCCATCGCCCATTTCCGGGCATTCAGTTCCCGGTTTGAAAACCCCGGTTTTGTTTTTCCGATCAGGAGCATGATCACAAGCAGATTCACCACATATAGGTATTGTTCAATCCGGTAGGTACTCAGAAAGGCACCGGTTATCAGAAAGCTGTAGGCGATGTATAACCCGAAATGCCCGACAAAAAACGTCCGGACATCGTTGTAATCGTAGCTAATCCATTCGCTTTTCCGGGTCTGGTAATACTTCACAAACCAGATCGCGCTGGTGGCCAACACGGCAAGTAGCGCCACCCACCGCACCGTTTGCGCCAGCGCCGAAAGATCGCCCGTTGTAATGCGGGTGAAGTTTTCTTCCAGCTTTTTTAACTCGAAGGTCTGATCCCAGACCACAAACGGAATGAACAACACCAGCATCAACAGCGGGAACCACACGTTGGCCCGTTTCTCCCGGTTTTCGGCCGGTTCCCAGGACGACGTAAACGTACCATACGCCATCCCGGTGCCGCCGAAAAAGCCCAGGGTGTATTCCATGACATTCCAGAAATTGAATTTGATGCCCGACAAACCGCCCATCACTTGCAGGAAGTTTCCGAAGGCAAACCCGAAACCGCCCCCCAGTCCGGCAAAAACCGCCACGCGCAAGGCCGAATACTGCTTGTTCCGATACAGATACCAGGTCAGGGCCACTGCCATTCCCAGACAGGCCGCCCACATTTCGGAGCGCGGGGGCGTCATGAGCCAGCCCCATTCTTCGATCAGGAAAAAGTAAACGACAATCGCGCCCACCACCATTTCAACGATCAGATGAGGCCACGAAACGCGTTTCTTTGGCGAATCGGCCAGGGCCAGCCCGAACAAACCGCCCCCGATAAAACCGTACAAACCGCCGATGATGAACAACATCATCAGCCCATAATAAACGTTCACGAAGTCGATGCCCCGCCCGTAGCCCACCACAATGCCGTAACTCATGATACCGCCGATTCCCCAGCCAATGGCAGCCGCCAGCGTCGCTTTGAACATCCGCGCATACCAGTCGGACCGCTTGGCCACCAGCAGCACACTCAGTGCGCCGATGGCTCCGGCCCAGGCCGCGCCCTGTTCGTGACCAAACTGACCCCGGATGGCCCAGGCCGTACCCATCGACATCCCCGCAACAAGCAGGCTGGTAAAAAGCGACTTCAAATTCATGGTGGTTTCAGGAAAGGTTTCTGAGCTAATACGTTACAGGCTGCCAAACAGGCTATTCGCTCGAAAATTTCGCCGTAACAATAGCCCGAAACCCAATCGCAGCCGTATTCTAAAAGGTTTACGGTATTCGGTTTACAGTTTTCGGTTTACGGTGGCTGACGCGTATGAAGCTTGCGCCAGCCACCGTAAACCGAATACCGTAAACCGAATACCGCCACCCCCTGAACAGCATGGAAATGAAAAGTACACTGGAAACCCTGGCCATCGACGGCGGTGAGAAAACCGTGCAGACGACCTTCCCCTGGCCCATCTACGACGAAAGTGAAGTACAGGCCGTGGCCGAAGTGATTCGGAGCGGACGCTGGGGAAATCCCGACTGCGGGGAGGCCGTAGCTGCTTTCGAGCAGGCGTTTGCGGCTTATTGCGGCACAAAATACGCCGTCAGTTGTGTCAACGGTTCCGTGTCGCTCCGGCTGGCACTGATGGCCTGCGGAGTCAAACCCGGCGACGAGGTCATCGTTCCGCCCTATACCTTTATTGCGACAGCGTCTACGGTGCTGGAAGTCAATTGCGTACCGGTTTTCGTGGACATCGACCCGGAAACCTACAACCTCGATCCCAACGCCATCGAGGCCGCGATTACGGAACGAACCAAAGTGATTATTCCCGTTCACTTCGCCGGTTTGGGCTGCGACATGGATGCCATTCTGGACATTGCCCGCCGTCACAACCTGCGCGTGATTGAAGACGCGGCCCACGCCCACGGTGCCGAATACAAAGGACGAAAACTGGGCTCCATCGGCGATGCGGGCAGTTTCAGTTTTCAGTCGTCCAAAAACCTGACGAGTGGTGAAGGCGGTATGGTGGTTACAAACGACGAAACGCTGTACAAGATGATGGCGTCGCTCCGCAACGTCGGGCGGATGGAAGGCGGTCAGTGGTACGATCATTTCAACCCCGGCTGCAATTACCGCATTACCCAGATGCAGGCGGTTTTGCTCTCCCAACAACTCAACCGGCTGGAAGAACAGACGGTTTTAAGAAATGACAACGGACTGTATCTGAATGAATTACTGGCCAATATTCCCGGCATTACGCCCCTGAGCGGGGGCACGGAAGCGATTCGGCATTGCTATCACCTGTACATTTTCAAATACGATGCCACGGCGTTCGGCCCGCTTTCCCGTCACGAATTTGTGGCCCGGCTGGCGGCCGAAGGCGTTCCCTGCTCGACCGGCTATCCGCATCCGCTCTACAAACAGCCGGTTTTTCAGAACAAAAACTTCATGTGTTACGCCATTCCGGAGTCTGTCGATTACACGGCGGTGCATTGCCCGACGGCCGAACGGGCGTGCAGCGAAGAAGCCGTCTGGATTTTTCAGCACGCGATGCTGGGGAGCCGGGAAGACATGCGGTCTTTCGCGGAAGCGATCCGTAAAATTCACAGAGTTATTTCGCGGAGTTGAGCTGAGTAAAAAGAGTTAAGCAGAGTTTTTATTATTTATCTCCGCTTAGCTCTTTTTTGCTCCGCTCAACTCCGCGAAATAACCTCTACTTCCTATCTCCCAATGACCTCTCGCTTAACCCTCTTCCTTTTCTTCCTTGCATTCCAGCTTGCTGCTCAGTCGATTAGCTTGAAAAATGCAACACTTCTCGTTTCACCTTCCATTCCGTCGCCCATGCGGACCACCGCCCCGCAGATGCTGGTGGAGGAAATCGCCAAACGAACCAATAACACGCTCAAACAGTCGCAAGCCTGGCCCGGCGGTACGACACCGACGATCGTTCTGGCTCTGGCATCCGATCAGGAAATAGCTGACAAACCGGTTCCGGCCCGAACGGGAACGAATTGGCCGGAGCAAAAACCGGAGGGCTTCCGCATCGTCACCGTAGGCACAACGCTCTGGATCATCGGGGCCGATGCGCGGGGCATTCTGTTCGGCTCCGGCTGGTTGCTTCGGAATTTAAAAATGGATGCGAAGCGGCTCGAACTCGCCGGACCGGTCGAATTCGCCAGTGCGCCCGCCTACCCGATTCGCGGACACCAGTTGGGCTACCGAAATACCGCCAATTCGTACGATGCCTGGACTGTAGCCCAGTTTGACCAGTATTACCGCGAACTGGCCATTTTCGGAACCAACGCCGTCGAGGGCATTCCGTTTCACGAAGAAGGAAAAGGCAGTCCCCATTTTCCCATACCGGCCGCCCAGATGCGGGTGAGGATGAGTGAATTGTGTCAGAAATACGACATGGATTACTGGGTCTGGACCCCGGCTGAGTTTGAATTAACCGACGAAACGAAGCGAAAAGCCGAACTGGAAAACCATGAGGCTTTTTATAAATCCTGCCCCCGGCTCGATCACATTTTCGTCCCCGGCGGTGACCCCGGCGACAACCACCCGCGCGAGGTGATGGCGTTCCTGAAAGACCTCCACGGCAGGCTGGTTCAGTACCATCCGAAGGCTAAAATCTGGATTTCATTGCAGGGATTCAATACGGAGCAGGTCGATTATTTTTACAAGTACCTCGATCAGCATAAGCCCACCTGGTTGCAGGGCGTGGTGTCGGGGCCGAGCAGCCCGCCGATGGCCGAAACCCGTTTTCGCTTGCCCAAAACCTACCAACACCGCGAATATCCGGACATCACCCACAACGTTCGCTGTGAGTTTCCGGTGGAACGCTGGGACCAGGCCTACACGCTGACCCTGGGCCGCGAAGCCATTAACCCACGGCCCTTCTTCTTTGCGGATATTCACGGGAAATTTGCGCCGTTCACCGACGGTTTTGTATCATATTCCGATGGTTGTCACGACGATATCAACAAAGTGGTGTGGAGTCAGCGTGGGTGGGACCCGACCAAAGACGTCAACGAGATTCTGAACGACTACAGCCGGTTTTTCTTCGGCTGGCCCCTGGCGAGCGATGCCGCCGACGGCATTGCGGCCCTCGAAGCCAACTGGAAAGGCCCGTTGGCCCAGAATGGCGGGGTCGAAGCGACGTTCTCCTTCTGGAAAAATCTGGAAACCGCTCATCCTGAGCTGAAAACCAACTGGCGCTGGCAAATGCTGGTCCTGCGGGCAACCTACGATGCCTACACGCGTCGCCGACTGCTTTACGAACAGGGACTGGAAAAAACCGCCAACGCCTTGCTGGCGCAGGCCACCGAAACCGGTATTGAAAAAACTATGGCGTTGGCCCTAGCTACGGAAGAAAAAGCGGATAAAGAACCGATGTCGGTCGATCTGCGGAAGAAAATCGAAACGCTGTGTGCCGATTTGTACGCATCAATTGGTCTGCAAACCAGCGTCCCGAAATACAAAGCCAAGAACTATGAACGCGGCTGTTTGCTCGATTTTGTCGATTATCCGCTCAACAACCGCTGGTGGCTGGCCGATGAATTTAAGAAAATCCGGGCCATGAAAACGCCGAAAGAGCAAGTGGAACGGATGCACGTCATCGGTAATTGGGAAACGCCCGGTGTGGGGAGTTATTACGACGACGTGTCGAGTGGTGGCAACAGCCCCCGCGTGAAAACCATTTCCGAAGACGCCACGGACATTGCCTGGTGGGACAATGGCTCCAGTCGCGCCCGACTATCGACGCAAACGTTCCAGAACGAACCGGCCCTCGACTACGACAACCTCGACCCCGGCGCGCGCTACATCATCCGGGTAACGGGTTCCGGCGACGCCCTGCTGCGGGTCGACGGTATCCGTTTGAAGCCTCTTATTTACAACAAGACAACCGAAACGTTTAAGGAATGGATTGTGCCGCTTTCGCTCACGCAGGACGGTCGCATTTCCGTAACCTTCGACGAACCGGAAGAGTCACACCTCAACTGGCGCCAACACTCGAAGATTTCGGACGTGTGGTTGTTGAAGCAGTAAATCTTCGGTATACGGTTTTCAGTTTACGGTATTCGGTGGCTGACGCATTCTTTTCTCAGCGTGCGTCAGCCACCGAATACCGTAAACTGAAAACCGTATACCGTAATTACATTTCCCGAATCCGAATCTGCCGGAAAGCCGACTCATCGCCGTGGTCCTGCAACAGGAGGTGGCCTTCTTCCATGACGCCGAAATCCTCGACGGTTTTGAACTTACTTTGTGCTTTGGCCGCTTTGAACCGCTCGTCACCACGCTCATAGTCAACAACTTTGACGCCATTGAGCCAGTGTTCGACGTGCTTACCGTTCACGACCACTCGACCTTCGTTCCATTGACCGATGGGTTTCAGTTTCCGTTCGGTCGGGGCAAACAACTCGTATAAGCCCGCCGTGCGTCGTTTGTCATCTTTGTCACCGGCGATGTCTTTGTTACCCGCATCGTCGATGATCTGGTATTCGCAGCCCAGCCAGCCGCCATCGGGGTATTTTTTGACGAAATACTTCAACCCGCTGTTGGCCCCCGGCGTCAGTTTAAACTCAAACCGCAAGTCGAAATTTTTGAATTTCCGGCGCGAAACGAGGTCGCCACCCCGCTTCGATTTGTCTCCGCCTTTATTGGCCACCAGCGTTTTGTTGTCAATCGACCAGCCTTCTTTCGGAAATTGATCGAATTTAGCACTGATCCATTGGTTGGTGTTGGTACCGTCGAAAAGCCAAATCCAATCCGATTGAGCGGTTTTGGGTTGGCTTTCGGAATAAAACAACGCGTTGGTGCAAAGAAAAACCGTGATTAAAAAAGGATGCATGGGTTCTGTGGTTAAGGATTAGAAGAAGTGTTATTTCGCAGAGTTAATCAGAGAAAATCAGAGTGAAGCGGAGAGAAAATATAAAAAACTCCGCTTCACTCTTTTCCCCTCTGCTCAACTCCGCGAAATAACCTCATTTTTTCTATTTCCCCGCTACGTATTGATTCCGGAATTCACTGGGCGAACAGCCCTTCACCTGCCGGAACTGGCGAGCTATGTTCTTGCTGTCAGTCAGTCCCATATCGAGCGCAATTTCAAACACCGTCATGTCGGTTTCCAGCAGTTTCTGGGTGAATTTTTCGATGCGCAGGTTAAAGATATACTTGTAAATCGGATAACCGGTAATGGTCAAAAACCGCTTCTCCAGTGCCCGACGAGACAACGGAACCTGTCTGACAACTTCATCCACCTGGAGGTTTTTATCGATGTTCTGGTGAATGTATTTCAGTGAGGAAGCAATGTAATGATCATTGGTCGCATAGATGTCGGTCGAGTGGCGCGTCACCACCTGCGTCGGTTTTACCACAATGTCGTAAAAACCGGTCACCCCCGTCCGGATCATGTGATCGAGCAGTTTGGCCGAATCGTAGCCGCCCTTCTCCGCGTCCAGCGCAATGCTCGACAGGGGCGGATCAGACAGTTCACAGATCATTTCATCGTTGTCGACGCCCAGCACGGCCACTTCCTCAGGAATCCGAATTCCGGTTTGCCGACACGTCTCCGTAATATGCTGACCCTGACGATCATCGCAGGCCATAATCGCAATCGGCTTGGGTAAGGATTGCAGCCAATGGCTCAAGGCACTGGGTTTATAATACCACAATTCGCTGGATTGGGCCTTCGTATGTTCGAACGAATGGACGCCATACCCGGCACTTTTGATCCGGTTTTCAAACCCTTCCGCCCGCTCCCGCGACCAAACAATGTCTTTAAACCCGTAAAACGCAAACTGAGTAAAGCCTTTTTTCAGGAAGTAATCGGCCGCCATCGCCCCGGCTTCGTGATAGGCTCCGGTGATGTTCGGAATATCGTCAAACCGCTCTTTGAAGTCCTGGGCAATGACGGCAATACCGGCTTTGATGATTTCGGAAATCTCTTTGTCATTATAAAACTGTCCGATAATCCCGTCGGCTCCCCACTCTTTCGCCCATTGCAGAATGCCTTTAATGCCGATGGTTTCACGGTAAAAAAGCGGCATCCGGCAAAACACCCAGGGGCCATGTTCCCGAGAATATTTGGTAACGCCCTTCAACAGGCTTTTGCTATAGTCCTCGGCAAAGTCGATCAGGAGGATGATTTTATACATTTGTTTTGTTTCGCAGACGGGGCCGCCCGTGCGGTTTAGCGGAGAAAAAGAAGAGTTAAGCAGAGTATAAAAAATCTCTGCGTATCTCTAATTTACTCCGCTAAACTCTGCGATATAACTCTTTTACTCAAATAATTCCCGAAAACTCTTCACCGTCGCGTTGTTCACCAACGGCCTGGCCCAGATGCCGATGCTGAAAATATAGCCCAGCGTTAGCAACAGAAACAACATCGCCAGCCGCAGGCCGACCAGCTCGCCCAATCCACCGACAATTAGTGGTACGACAGCTCCGCCCGCGATGCCCGTACACAAAATCCCCGAGAACGTCCCGTGGTGGTGCGGTACCGAATTGAGCGCCAGTGATACCGTGATCGACCACATGACGGACGCGAAAAACCCGGTGAGTGGAAAGGCGTAAATTGCCAGTTCCCTGGTGCCGAACAAGCCCGCCAGCAGGGAAAGAATGGCCCCGGCGGCAAACAGCATCAACACCCGGCGGCTGTCGAAGATCTTGAGCAACAACAAGCCGAGCAAGCATCCGACCGTTAGCAAACCCCAGAAATACGCGATCACGGAAGCCCCCGTGGTGGCCGGATCGACGCCGTGGTAGGTTTGGAGAAACTGGGAAGTCCAGTTGGCAATCCCCTGTTCCGTACCGACATACGCGAAAATACCGCAGAAAAACAGCCAGACGGTTTTGTTGCCAAGCAGGTCTTTAAACGCTTTGCCGGTATCGATTTTTTCATCTTCCTTCAGTTCTACTTCGGGAAACCGGACAAAGTAAATGACGACTACCATCAGCAAGGCCGTCAGGGCAAAAACCCAGTACAACGACACCCATTTTAGATTGGCCGGAACCAGTTGATTCAGGAGGGCAATCACCGACGAAGATTCTGTACCGGAATGAACATGGCTTACTAAATAACTGTATAACAGCGGACTCAGAAACGATGCTGCGCCAAAGAATAGCTGCGCCAGTACGGAGTTAAACGCAAACTGCGCTTCGCCACCCGCCACCCGCAACAACGGATTGATCACCACCTGCAGCATCGCCATCCCGAGGCCAATCAGAAAAAGGGAGAACAGGGCAATGGAAAAACCGGGTATCAGCGCGAAGAGCAGGGCACCCGCAAAAGCCAGAAAAAAAGCCCCCAGCAACACCGGTTTTTCCCGGTATTTTTCGACCAGCAGGCCCGACGGAATCGACATCACCCCGTAGGCCACGAAGAAAGCAAACGGCAGAAAACCGGCCAGACCGATGCTTAACTCAAAACTTTTAATAATATCCGGAATCAACGGACCGAGGATATTGGTCAGAAAGGAAATAACGAAAAAGATCAGCAGAATCAGAATGACAATCAGGGAATTGTGTTTCATATAGGGGTGCTAATCAAAGCCAATAGCCAATAATGAGTTTAAAGCCAAAATGTCCATCCCACCTGGTGGCATCATCATCATAAGCGAAATACGTTCGGCCAAACTGGAGTCCAAAAGTCAGGCTCATTTTGGGACTGACCGATAAGTGGTAGCCCGGCTCCAGAAAAAAACTACTGTTGCTGTGCCGACCGAGTCGGTTTCGGGTAAAAGCATAGCCGGGAGCCAGGTAAAGGCCTTTCGACGGTTCAGCAAGGCTTTCTTTGGCCTTCAGGTAAACTGGCAGCGTGGCTTCCAGGCCCACGTGGCTAATCTGATTGCCGGTTTTCCGAATACCCAGGTTCAATACCGAAATAAGACGCAGATCGACTCGCCGGTTGAGCGTTTTTTGAATTACCACAGGCAAAATATTGAGGTCCAACTCACCTTTTTCGTAAAAGGGTTCAACCGTGACCGCCGGGTTAAGCCCAAGCATCATGGCCGATTTTTTCTGAGCCATCAAAGGCAACGTGACGAGCAATAGCAACAGGACCAGCCCGCAGCTTTCAGTCCGAAAGGCGATCATACAGTATAGAGCAAATCATCGGCAAAATGCATCAAATTATATCATTCCACCGATGATTCGCTTTTAAAGGTTAATCAATCACCGCCGTCCGGCTCGACCGGCCAGCCGCATCGAAACTCTTCAGTTTTATGGACCCCGAAACCGCCACCGGTGCCGTATACAAAGTCGATTGCGCCGTTGGCTCGGAGCCGTCGGTCGTATAACGAATCGCCAGACCCGGATATTCACTGTTCGCTTTCAACGTTCCGTTCTCCAGAATAGCTCCCGGCATCGGAATGCGGTAATTGTACCCGCCATTCAGAACCGCCAGACGCGGCAAGTCCTTTTGGCCCAGGGTGTTGGCAAATACATTCCAGCCCGACTGGATGGCCTTTTCACGAGCATCGCGGTTTTCGATGGTTTCCCACGGACGCTCGGCGGCCCAGGCACTTTCCACAAATCCGAGCAGTTTGGGTAGCGTATAATACTCGAGCATGTCACGCCCTTTCACGGTTTCACTCCAGAGTTGCGCTTCCAGGCCGATGACATTTTTACGGGCTTCCGGTTTCATCTTCTCCAAACCAGTGAATACCAGCGGTTTTCCCATGGAGGTTTTGTAGGTGGTTTTGAACATGTCGAACGGCGCAAAAGCCCAGTTGGCCCGCGTGTCGACAAAACCGCCCCAATACAGGCCCGGTTCCTGCGGATCGTTGTTGTAGGCCAGGTCGAAATAGAAGTTGGTCACGTTGCACAACACCACCGGATAGCCCGCGTTTGCCAGCCGGTTGCCCAAATCCAGATCATAAATGTTGTTCCAGATGTATGGCACCACCTTGCGACCCACGAACTCGGGATTCGGAATGTATTTTCCATCTGCCGACTTGTTCAGGGCTACTTCTTCCCAGCCGTGAATTTCCAGGTTCCGCTTTTCGAGCCGTTTCAGCAGTCGGCCAAAAAAGTATGTTTGCAGATTTTTCGGGTCTTTAATCGCCGGATTTTCCTTCAGCAACTGAGCCGCCAGCGGTGATTTGGTCCAGGCACCCTCGGCCACTTCATCGCCCCCGGCATGGAACACATCCAGTTTCAAACCGGCTTCCGCGTACATTTTGGTGATCTCGTCCACTACTTTTTCGTAGAAGTGATACGTCGATTCTTTCGCCACGCTCACTACGTTATCGGTATACGCCTGTGCCGATAAATAAACGGATTTGTCATCCGGATCGATCAGCCGGTATTCGTTCGCTTCGGCCTCCTTGCCTTCCTTCATCAAGCGTTCATACCGCGCTTCCATGGCCTTGATGGCCGCCCGCGCGTGGCCGGGAAAATTCAGTTCCGGGATCACTTTGATGTGCCGTTCGTTCGCGTATTTCAGGATTTCGATGAAATCGGCTTTCGTATAAAAACCGCTGCCGTATTTCCCCTCTTCATACGCTTTCGGCCCCGATCCGTACGACGGATGCAGTACAGACGTCTCTTTGCCGGTCGTGTGTTCGCGCTGGGCGCCCACTTTCGTCAACTCCGGCAAACCGTCGATTTCCAGCCGCCAGCCTTCGTCTTCGGTCGTGTAGAACAGAAAATGGTTCACTTTATACGTGGCGAGCAGGTCGAGGATGCGCAGAATGGTTTCCTTGGTCTGGAAATTCCGGCTGACATCCACGTGCAAACTCCGGAAGTGAAACCGGGGCGCATCCTCCACCTGGACATAATTCAGGGCCACCGCAGCCGCTGGTTTCAGGTAGGTAGCGGTTGGAATCAACGCCAGCAGGCTCTGTGTGCCGTAGAACACCCCGGCGGCATCGCTTCCGGTAATGGCAATTCCGTTGCCGTCGATGCTTAGTTTATACGCTTCTTTGGCAATCCCGTTCACCGAAACCGGCCCGGTTTTGAGCACAATGCCTTTTTCGGATGGGGCGGTATTCTTGATCGTAAAGTCGGTGCCGGTCAGCCCTTTCAATTTCTGACTCAGCAACTTCGCTTCATTTTCCAGACCGGCCCCGTAGTAAATGGAAAGTTTATTATCGAGACTGAACGTTCCCGCGCCCGCTGTGATTTTAACCGGCGACGGAATGATTTTCTGCAATTGGGACGCATCGATCAGGCTGAGTGCCAGGTTGTCCTGATACCGTTTGGCCGCCGTTTGCAGCGGCATTAAATCGTTTTTTCCGCGCAACTGCTGCTCTTTTCTGGCAAAAGGCACGACGGTATATTCCGACACCTGAACGACGTTTTCTTCCTTGCCGTCCTGGTCGTAAAAAACGAAATAAAGCCCCAGCGGAGAATCCGTGTTTTTAATGATTGCTTCGGTTCCGGCATACCGGATTTCCGTCGAATCGCCGGCTGCCAACGCAAATCCGGCATTCGGCGTCATCTTGTACCAGTCTCCATTAATGTGTTGAACCGTAGCCGGTTGAGGTGTTTTCGATGCCAGGATGGGCCGGGGCGACATGTTAAAAAATAGGGCCCAGTTTTTGTCAGTAAGGGCCGATTCGCCGTGATTTTTCAGAATGAACCGGGCTTCAAAACCGCCTTCGACATCGGTAAAATTGCTCACCAATTCCCAGGAAACGGCAATTTTTCCCGCTTCTTTTTCGGAGGATTTGCATCCGTTCAGCAGGAGTAAAACGGCAAAAAAAGCCGTAAGGCAAAAAAAGTTACGCATGGAAGGGGTCGTTAAGTAGCCTTAATAATACGGAATAGCGTATTAAAAATACCACTGGCTTTCAAAGACTTTTTCAACTTCCGTTTCGATGACCTCTCCAACGAACCAGTTGCCCCCGCCTGCCCATTCCCTGGAGTCATCACCAAACCGGTTGATCTCGCTCGATGCCCTGCGTGGTTTTACGATTGCCGCCATGATTCTGGTGAATTTTCCGGGCGATGGCGACCAGGTTTACTTCCAGTTGCAGCACACCAAATGGAACGGTTTGTCGTTCACCGACCTGATTGCACCGGTTTTCCTGTTCATCATCGGCGTCTCCATCACGCTGGCGTATGCGAAACGGCTGGAACGGGGTGATCCCAAAGGAGAAATGTACCAGAAAATTGTGATTCGTTCGCTGAAGATTTTCGCCGTTGGGATGTTCCTCAACCTGCTGCCCACTTTCAATTTCTCAGACATCCGCTGGACCGGCACGTTGCAGCGAATTGCGCTCGTATTTCTCCTCTGTGCCTTTCTTTTTCTGAATACCAACTGGAAACAGCAGGCCTGGATTGGCGCCATAACGCTCCTGCTATACTGGCTGGCTCTGACGCAAATTCCGACACCCGGCATCGGAAAAGTCATGTTGGAACCGGGGGTGAACCTCGTGGCCTGGTTCGATACGCAGTTTCTACCGGGCCGCATGTGGCAAGGCACCTGGGACCCCGAAAGCATTCTGAGCACCATCCCTTCGGCGGTTTCCGGCATCACCGGTATGCTGGCGGGCCGCTTGATGATCAGCTCGTTAACCCAAAACGAAAAAGTAAATTACCTGATGACGGCCGGTTTGTTCACAGCCGCACTCGGTTTCCTCTGGAACCTGACGTTCCCCGCCAACGAAAACCTCTGGACGAGTTCGTTCGTGTTGATCACCTCCGGGTTTGCCGCCTTGTTGCTCGGTGCGGTGTATTTTCTGGTAGATATTCTGGGCAACACGCAGGGTACAAAACCCGGTATTATTTTCGGAGCCAACGCCATCACGGTTTTTGTGCTGGCGGATGTTCTTTCCATCCTTTTCTACTACCTGAAGTTTGGCGGTCACTCCTTAAACGAACATGGTGTGACGGCTTTAAGCGGTCTGGGATTTGATCCGCGACTGGCTAGTATGCTCTATGCCCTGTTCTTTGTTTGTGTCAATTTCATACCGGCGTATCTGCTCTACCGGAAAAAGATCTTTATCAAGCTTTGAAAGCATTCGACATGAAACGTTTTCTGGTCAATTTTTCAATTCTTTGTCTGATTACTACCCTTTCGTTTGCGCAATCGAAAGGCGTTAAAAAGGTAAAAATCGGGATGTTTTCCGATGTGCACATTCCCACGATGCACGACGGCGAAGCCCGGCTGACGGCTTTTATGGACAGCATGAAAACCGCCAAACCGGACTTCATCATCGAACTCGGTGATTTTGGGATTCCCGCCGAAAAATACGCCCCGGCTTTTGCGATCTGGGATGCCTATCCCGGCCCCAAATACCACCTCATTGGCAACCACGAAATGGACGGCGGCACCTCACTCGCGCAGGCGCTGGCTTACCGAAAAATGACGTCTTCGTATTATGCCTTTGATCAACAGGGCTTTCGCTTCATCGTACTGGATGGTAACGACAAAAAATCTCCGGAGTTGAAAGGCTATCAGGAACACATTGGAATCGTTCAACTGGCCTGGCTGAAAGAAGAGCTTGAAAAGGCCACCTCCCCCATCATCATCTTCTCCCACCAGGGCCTGGGGCTCGACGGCGTCGATAATGCCGCCGAAATCCGAGCGATGCTGGAAGCGCACAATGCCCAAACCAAGAAGGCCAAAATCATCGCCAATTTTTACGGTCACATCCACTATGACCGGGCCGAAGAAGTGAACGGCATCTGGTACATCTGTATCAACTCCATGTCTTACAAATGGCTGGGCGAAGAATACGGTCACGTTCGGTACAGCGCCGAAATCGACAAAAATTTTAAATGGATTAAATACACCGCGCCTTACAAAGATCCGCTGTATACCGTCGTCGAAATTTCGACCGATGGCGTAATCAACATCGCCGGTAAAAAATCCGAATGGGTTGGTCCGTCGCCCTGGGATGTGGGCTTTCCTGACAAAAACAAGGCGTATGACCGACCCGAAATCCGGGCCAAAAAGCTGCGCTTTTCGCCTGTAAAACTTTAACGAAACCCCTAAATCCGTAACGACGGCCCGGCCCTAAAGGGGACTTGGACACAGAATTATCCAGATTTAAAAGTCCCCTTTAGGGGAGGGGTGCAATCCTAAAAGTATGACTTTCAGAAACCCTTTACCTTACATTGCATTCTTTTTGTTTTTTAGCTTTACCTCTCATTCACAGACCGGCAGCCCTGCCGAACCGGTGCGGTACATCGGTGGCGAAACCGTCGATCCGAGTGTTCACGAAGGGCGTCTCCGGTATGCCGTTGGCGTGGAAAGCCGTCAGACGTTGCGCGTCAATCGCGCCCATCCCGAACTGGCCGATGATCACGGCTGGACCTACAACCACGCTTCCAATCTGTGCTACTGGAACAACACCTTTTACCAGCAATACCTGAGCAACCCGGTCGATGAGCACATTGCGCCCGGTCAAACGCTGGTGATCACCTCCAAAGACGGTCGGCAATGGGGCAAACCCGAGGTCGTTTTTCCGCCATACGTTCCGCCAACCGGCGTTACCATTCCCGACAGTTCCAACGGGTACATGATGCACCAGCGCATGGGGTTTTACGTCGCTCCCAACGGTCGGCTGCTCGTGCTGGCGTTCTACGGGCATACGGAAGATCCGTTCGGGCAGGGCGGTATTGGCCGGGTGGTTCGGGAAGCTTACAAAGACGGTACTTACGGGCCGATCTACTTCATCCGCTACAGCAGTCACCCGACCCTCAACGGCATCCGATGGAACGAAACCAACACCAGTTATCCCTTCTACAAAAAAGCCACGGATACCGGTTTTCTGGACGCCTGCAACGCGCTATTAGCCGACAAACTCATGACATTTCAATGGTGGGATGAAGACCGGGGACTTGACGGTTTTTATGGCGGCAAAAAAGCCCGGGAAGCCCTGTCGTATTACCACCGGAAAGACGGCAAGGTGGTAGCCTTGTGGAAACGGTCGCACAGTGCCCTGTCGTCTGACAATGGCCTTACCTTTTCCGATCCGGTCAAGGTGCCGACGCTCATTATGGCGGGTGGAAAGCAGTGGGGACAACGCACGGACGATGGCCGGTATGCCATTTGCTACAACCCCATCGAGATGGATGAACACCGGTTTCCGCTGGCCCTGATCACCGGCGATGACGGCATTCTGTTTGATAACCTGCTGATTGTTCAGGGGGAAGTGCCGCCCCGTCGGTTTTTCGGTCGCTGGAAAGACTTTGGCCCCTGCTACGTGCGCGGCATTGAAGAAGGCAACGGCAACCCGCCGGGCAACGACCTGTGGCTGACCTACAGCATGAACAAGGAAGACATCTGGATCAGCCGGGTTCCGACACCGGTGCGGTATGCGGTGAGCGGCCCGGTTGCGGATTCTTTCGACGGTTTGATCCTGAATGGCGGGGTTCCTGACTGGAATATCTACGCGCCGAAATGGGCCCCGGTTTCGGTGGTCAACACACCGGGCGCGACCGGCAAATGCCTTGAATTATCCGACAAAGACCCTTACGATTACGCCCGGGCGATTCGGGTGTTTGAAGAAGGAAACCGCATTGAAATGAAGCTGAGAATCCGGGCTTCCCAAAATACAAACGGCACGCTGGAAATCGACCTGACCGACCGCTACGGGAACCGCCCCGTCCGGCTGCGGTTCGATGAAAAAGGGAATATTGTAGCCACGGACGGCAGTACCGAAAAACGCCTGCAAGCGTACAAACCGGGACAATGGTATGACCTCACGTTCACAGTCAACGCCAGCCTTAAGGGAAGCTTCGATCTGAGCATCGACGGCAAAAAGGTACTGGAAAAAGCCGCACTGGCTGAAGCGGTAAAATCAATCGAACGGCTATCGGTTCGGACAGGCTCCTACCGTGATTTACCCAACCGGAAAACACCCAACGAGGAGCCGGGGCCTCCCCTGCCGGGTGCCGATGAAGCCGTGACACCCGCCGTCTATTACCTGGACGATGTAACGGTTAAACTTCTCAAGTAGCCCGCGGTTTTAACCGTGGGGTATTAAACCCAAAGTGACAACCGTTTAAACGCTTTTGGTAGTGGAAGATGACGAAGAATCTACCTTTACAATGCTTATTTCCTAACCCTTTGAATGAATCACATGCGTACGTGGATATTCTTCTTTTTCATCCTGCTCACGGTTTCCGGCCTACTATCCATTCCGGCCAAAGCAGACCCCATCGACCTCACCAAAGCGCAGATTTACTGTCCGGTAAAAGACCCCAGAGTGCTGCTCCGAAGCCTGGAAATCCTGCAACAGGAAGTGGGAAAACGGAGTCAAATTCAGTGGTCCGTCGTAAAGAAAATCCCCAAAGCTGGACAAGCAGCCATCTATGTAACCACCGAAAAAGAGCTGGCCGCACTTCCGGAACCGCTTCGTTCGGCCGCGAGCAGGATGCCCGCTACCCGAAGCGAAGGTTTTAAATTGGTGATTGAGGAAAGCAACAATACCGTCCTGATTGTGGGGCATGATGCACGGGGCTTGCTGTATGGCGTGGGGCGGTTGTTGCGCAAACTGGACATGCGGCCCGGCAAAATCACGATTTCCGGTGAAGCGTCGATTGCGACCAGCCCGAAATATCCGATTCGGGGACATCAACTCGGGTATCGGCCGAAAACGAATGCCTACGATGCTTTTTCGGTGGCTCAATTTGATCAGTACATCCGGGACCTGGCGTTGTTTGGAGCCAATAGCATCGAAATTCTGCCCCCACGAACGGACGACGATTTTACGAGTCGGCACATGAAATTGCCAGCCATTAAAATGATCGCCGAACAGTCCCGGATTTGCCGGGAATACGGCCTGGATGTCTGGATGTGGTACCCAAACCTGGGCAAAGATTACGTCCATCCTGACTCCATTCAGAAGGAACTGAACGAACGGCATGAAATTTTCGCCACCGTTCCGAAGCTCGATGCGGTGTTTGTACCGGGCGGTGATCCCGGCGATCTCGAGCCGGACGTGCTGTTTGCCTGGCTCGAAAAAGAAGCGGCTGTGTTGACTAAATACCATCCCAAAGCCAAAATCTGGGTTTCTCCGCAAGTGTTCCGGCCTACACAAGCCTGGTTCGACGCCTTTTTCAAGCACGTCAACAAAGACTATTCCTGGTTCGGCGGGGTGGTTTTTGGGCCTTGGGTGAAGATGACCGTGCAGGAAATCCGAAAGGTGGTAAAACCGTCGATCCCGATCCGGCATTACCCCGACATCACCCACAACTACAGTTCGCAGTACCCGGTGCCGCACTGGGATCTGGCGTGGTCGATGACCAGTGGCCGCGAGAGCATCAACCCGCGACCCCACGACGAAAAAGCCATTCACAATGCGCTCGACGAATTTGGCGCGGGCAGTATCAGCTACTCGGAAGGTACCAACGACGACGTCAACAAGTTTGTCTGGAGCGATCAGGACTGGAATCCCGAAACGCCGGTCATCGAAACCCTGCGCGATTACGCCCGTCTGTTTATGGGTCCGGACTTTACCGAAACCGTTGCGCAGGGGCTGCTTTCGCTGGAACAAAACTGGCGGGGTAATTTGCTCACCAATCAGGCTGTTTACCAGACACTGATGCAGTGGCAGGCGTTGGAAAAGCAGGCTCCACTTCCTGTTTTGCAGAACCCCCGGTTTCAGATGGGCCAGATTCGGGCTTACTACGATGCCTACACGAAACGACGACTTTTGTACGAAACGGAACTGGAACAACAGGCGCGGGATGCTTTGGCTGGTGCCGAAACGAGCGGTTCTTTACCAGCCATCAAGCGGGCGAACGAGATTCTGGAAAAAGCCTGGAAAAACCGTATTCTGCCGGAATACCGAACAAAATGCTTTGCCCTGGCCGACTCCCTTTTCAAGTCGATCGGTGCGCAGTTGACGATGGAAAAGCACGGTGCGATGTCGGGACGCGGGAATTTCATCGACAACATCGACATCCCCCTCAACGACTCGCCCTGGCTACTGGATCAGATGGCGAAGATTGAGAAACTGTCCGACGAGAACGCAAGATTTCTGAAAATCAAGGAAATGCTGCACCGCACCGACCCCGGCCCCGGCGGTTTCTATGACCACCTGGGCGCTCCGGAAAGTTGGCACCGGGTGGTTTCGGGCCTAAGCTGGGAAGCCGACCCCGGCAGTTTGAAATCGCCCCGGATTGGGTTCGGCGTGGGATTGGTCGGGGTCGAATGGGTGGATGAAATCAAGGCAACGGGTTTTAAAGGACAGATTACACCCCGGGTCTGGATGAAACAGGCCAAGACATTGTATGACCAGCCGTTGAAAATTGCTTATGACGAGCTCGACCCGACGGCTTCTTACCGAATGCGGATTGCCTACACCGGCCGGTTTCGCTCCCGCATGAAACTGACGACGGACGACGGATCGGTGATCCACGATTTTATTCAAACCGGCGAGCAACCAATCTACGAATTTGATTTGCCACAAGCGGCTTTGTCAGACGGAAAAGTAACGTTTATCTGGACCTGTGGAGAAGGTGAGCGCGGTTCGCAGGTGACGGAAATCTGGCTCATTCGGAAGTAATGATACAAAACCTGTAAGGTCTTGAAGATCTACAGGTTTTTGGTGGTGTCTGGTGATCCCGATAGAATCACACCTGCAAGGTCTTCAAGACCTTACAGGTGTCTGTTAGCGTTTTTTGGTAGCCCATTAATTATCTTAATGCATGAACTCTATCCTGACGGTTTCCGCCCTTTTGCTACTGCTGACGCAATTTGTCAACGCCCAAACCACCGCCACCGGAACGGTGTACAAAGACCTCAACAAAAACCGCATCCGCGACAAAAACGAACCGGGACTAGCCAACGTCTGTGTATCGAATGGTAGGGAAGTTACCACAACAGACAAGTCTGGCAAATGGAACCTTGCGACTGGCGACGACACTGGTTTTTTCGTCATCAAACCCGCCGGTTTTGGTGTTCCGATCAATGGCGATCAGATTCCGCAGCACGCGTATCTGCATAAACCCAATGGTTCGCCGGCCACCCAGACAGAAGGCGTCGCCCCCACCGGGCCATTGCCGAAATCCATCGATTTTCCGCTCTGGTCGCAGAAAGAAGAAAAGCAGTTTTCGGCCCTGTTGTTCGGTGATCCGCAGGCCCGGGGCATGACCGAAGTGAACTATGTCCTGCACGATGTGGTGGAAGAATGCATCGGCACGTCGGCGAAATTTGGCCTTTCCCTCGGTGATATCGTCGCTGACGACCCGAATCTGTTTGCCCCGATCAATGCTGGTATTGCCCACATCGGAATCCCCTGGTATACGACCTTCGGCAACCACGATTTCAACCGGGGTGCCACCGACGACCGGTTTAGCGACGAAACGTTCGAGCGGTTTTATGGCCCAAGTTCCTACGCCTTCGAGTACGCTCAGGTGGCGTTTATCGTCCTGAAAAACATCTATTTCAATGCGGATGGGAAGTACAAGGCGCACTTTGTCGAATCGCAGTTCGATTTTGTCCGCAATTATCTTTCCCATGTACCGGAAAACAAGCTGGTGGTGCTGGTGATGCACGCGCCGATTGTGATTTGCGACAACCGCAAGGAGCTGTTTAAGATCATCGAAAACCGCCCCCATCTCTTTTCCATTTCCGGTCATACGCACACGATGGCGCACCTTTTCGTGGATGAAAAATGGGGCTGGACGGGTGCCAAACCGCACCACCATTTCATCAACGCGACGGTTTGCGGAAGCTGGTGGGCGGGAATCAAAGACGAAACGGGAATCCCGCACGCGACCATGAACGACGGCGCACCCAACGGCTATTCCCTGCTGACCTTTGACGGCAATCAGTATTCCATCCGGTTTAAAGCCGCCCGCCGACCGGCTGATTACCAGATGAATATCTACCTACCGGAAGAGCAAGCCCAATCCGCCTGGGATACGACCCACGTCGTTGTCAATGTGTTTGCCGGATCGTCCCGCTCGAAGGTGGAGATGCAACTTGCCGGACAAACCAACTGGATTCCCCTGGCATTTACCCCCGCGCGCGACCCCGCCGTTGGGGCCATGCACCAGTTAGACCCTTACCTCGACGCCACCGTTGACGGCACCAAAGTTGAAAAGTTTCTGGGCTGGAAAATGGACGAACCGGAGCTATCCAATCACATCTGGCGGGGCGTCCTGCCAAAAAACCTGCCAGCGGGAACCCACCGGATGACGGTCCGGACCACGGATCAGTTTGGACAAACGTACACGGCCCACCGGCTTTTCCGGGTAAAGTAAGGCGAATAGAACACAGAACCGTGACGGCGGACCGTTGAGACAAGAGAAGTGAGAATAAGGAGTCAATTGTTGACACTTTTTATTCTCACCTCTTATTTCTATGCTCTTACCTCGTTAGTCATATCTGGCCGGAATTTTGCTTTATTCTTTAATTAGTTGTAATATTTACTGTTGTAGACTTTTCTGCCCCTTAACCGTTCTGGAAAGCATGGATACGCTCACGTTAAAATATCCGAAAGTGCAGCAATTCATCAATGGACACTTTGTCGATTTCCCTGATGACCCGTATCTGGAAGTGATTTCACCGCTGGACGGCTCGCTGCTCTCCACGGTTCCGCTGAGTACTGCCGAAACCCTTGATAAAGCCGTGCAGGCGGCCAAAACCGCCTTTCCACTCTGGTCGGCCATCCCGATCAAGGAGCGCGTTCAGGTGTTTTACGAGTACATGAATTTGCTGAAGAAAAACAGCCGTGCGCTTTCCGAACTGATCTGTGAAGAAGGGGGAAAAACGTTGATCGAAGCCCGGGCCGAAATTGACAAGAGCATCGAGCTGACCGAGTTTGCCTGTTCATTGCCCCAGATGATCGGCGGTGAAGTGCTGGAAGTCAGCCGGGGCGTCGAGTGCCACAGCGAACGGTATCCGCTGGGTGTCGTCGCCAGCATCGTTCCGTTCAACTTCCCGAGCATGGTGCCTCATTGGACGATTCCGAACGCGCTGGTATTGGGGAATACGATGGTGATCAAACCGTCGGAGCAGGTACCGCTGAGTGTCATGCGGATTGCCGCCCTGCTGAAAGAAGCCGGTTTGCCCGATGGCGTTTTCAACGTCGTCAACGGCGATAAAACCATCGTGGAAGCGATTTGCGATCACCCGGATATTGCGGCCATTTCCTTCGTCGGCTCGACCAAAGTGGCCAAACTGGTTTACACCCGCGGCACGGCCAATCTGAAACGCGTGCTGGCGCTGGGCGGTGCCAAAAACCACCTGATCGTGTTGCCCGATGCCGTTCTGGACATGACGGCATCCAACATCGTGGCTTCCGTAACGGGTTGCTGCGGCCAGCGGTGCATGGCGGCTTCCATCATGCTCGGCGTTGGCGAAGTCGACCACATTGTCGACCAGATTTGCGAAGAAGCGCAGAAAGTGATTCCGGGCCAGAATCTGGGCGCGGTTATCAGCCAGCAGTCCAAAGACCGAATCGAAAACTACATCACGGAAGCCGAAAAACTAGGCGCTCGTATACGGGTCGACGGTAGAAATACCGTTGTTTCCGGGAAAGAAGACGGTTATTATGTCGGCCCCACGATCATCGACAACGTAACGGCGGATATGGCCATTGCCCGGGAAGAGGTTTTCGGGCCGGTTCTGGCGATTGTCCGCACCCAAACCGTATCGGAAGCCCTGACCATTGAAAACAGCAATCCGTACGGAAATGCTACCGGCGTTTTTACCCAAAACGGTAGTGCCGCCCGGTATGTGGCCGAAAGAGCCAGCACCGGCATGGTGGGCATCAATATCGGGGTGCCGGTTCCGCGCGAACCGTTTTCGTTCGGCGGCTGGAACGAATCGAAGTTTGGCGCGCTGGACATTACCGGCAAAAGCTCGATTGAATTCTGGACCAAACTCAAAAAAATCACCACCAAGTGGAACGCCGAAGCAGGCGTCAACTGGATGAGTTAACTGATCATTTCCCCTGTAAATCCATACCCCTCATGATCGCAGATTTCGCCACCGTTTCGCAGGAGGAAAGAGACGAAATTCTCCGGAACAACTTTGATTATACCCTCTTTTCGTGGTCGAAACAAAAAGGACTTAGTCCCCTGAGCATTGAGCGGGGCGAGGGGGTTTATCTTTATGACCACGACGGAACCCGGTTTCTTGATTTTTCATCCGGCTTGATGAATGTCAACATTGGCCATGGGAATCAGCGGGTTACGGAAGCTGTGGTTCGCCAAATGCAACAGGTGAGTTACGTTACACCCAGTTGTGTGACCAAAGTGCGGGGGGAGTTGGGTAAAAAACTGGCCGAAATTTGTCCCGGCGATTTGAACAAAGCTTTTTTTACGGTTTGCGGAGCCACGGCCAACGAAAATGCCATCAAACTGGCTCGTTTATATACCGGTCGGCACAAGATTCTGACCCGCTATCAATCGTTTCACGGCGCTTCCTACGGGGTCTTTTCGGCGGGCGGTGATCCCCGGAAACTACCGGTCGATTCGCAGCAGGCCCCGAATTTTGTTCACATCGACATTCCGAATGCCTACCGCTGGCCCCACGCACCGGAAACGCTGCTGCCCGAATCGGTGGCGCAACTGGAACGCATCATTGCCTACGAAGGTCCCGACAACATTGCCGCGATCATGCTGGAAGGCGAATCGGGCACCTCCGGCTGTCTGAAATATCCGGACGGTTATCTGGTTGAAGTCCGAAAAATCTGCGATCAATACGGTATTCTGCTGATTATCGACGAAGTCATGAGCGGTTTTGGCCGCACCGGAAAATGGTTTGGCGTCGATCATGCCGGCGTCGTTCCGGATCTGATGGCGCTGGCCAAAGGCGTGACTGCTGGGTATTTGCCGCTGGGTGTGCTGATGGTTTCCGACAAAATTGCCGCCCGCTACGACGATGCGATGCTGCCCCTGGGACTCACCTATTCCGCCCACCCGGTTCCGTGCGCGGCTGCGCTAGAGGTGATCAAAATTTATGAAGACGATCACCTCATCGAGAACACCGTTGCGATGGGAAAATACATCGAGGAACGCGTCGCAGAGATGAAATTAAAACACGTTTCCATTGGCGACTTCCGGAATACCGGCTTGCTGGGTTGCCTGGAACTCGTCAAAAACCGTATTACCAAAGAACCGATGGCTCCGTTTAACGCCAAGCCGTCCGAAATGGTCGTCATGAACAAAGTAGCCGCCAAATTGCGCGAACTGGGCCTCTACACCTTCGTGCGGTGGAATCTCGTCTTCCTGGCTCCTCCCCTTTGTGTGACCCGCGAGCAGATTAACGACGGATTGGCGATTATCTCCGAAGCCCTTAAAATCGCCGATGCGGAATGTTTTGCCTGATTATTTCGCTGTAATCCAATCCATAATCAAATTGGCCCGCGCTCCGGTTTCGCCCGAACTCGGCGACTGGCCTTCGCCCCGCAATTGCTGAACAATGGTCTCGATCAGGGGCTGTTGAACGTGGGGCGGATAGGGTAGATTATATTCCTCCACCCCGGCTGCCGTTTCGACCTTGATGGTAAATTTCTCGAAGAAATGAAACGTAATTTTCCCCTCAGAGCCAATCAGTTGCGCTTCGTCGATGCGCTGTTCTTTGTTCACGGTATAACACCAGCTTCCGGTGCCGAGAACGCCGGATTCAAATTCGAAATTGGCAATTACAATGTCGTCGGCGTTGTAGAGTCCGGCCTGATTCCGGGCCATTCCACGGGCGGTTTTGACCGGTCCTAAGGCAAATTCCAGAAAATCGAACTGGTGCGACGCCAAATCGTGGAAATGGCCTCCACCGGAGATTTCCGGAAAAACCCGCCAGCGGGGTTTTGCATCCGGCCCCACTTCTTCCGCATACGGCTGCCAGTGCAACTGAATGTTAACCAGCCGGATGTCGCCAATCACCTTCTGATCGATCAGTTCTTTCACCTTCAGAAAGTAGGGCAACGACCGGCGGTAAAAGGCGACAAATACCGGTAAACCGGTCTCCTGCCCCATCTGATTGATGGCGTCGCATTCTTCCCAGTTCCGGGCCATCGGTTTTTCGATGTAAACCGGTTTACCCGTCCGCATGGCGCGAATGGCGTAATCGGTGTGAACATCCGGGGGCGTGGCGATGTAAATGGCGTTGACCTCCGGGTCGTTGATCAGGTCATCTACATCGTCGTACCAGCGTGGCACGCCGTGGCGCATGGCGTAATCGGCGGCCAGTTCGCCGTCTCTCCGCATCACCGCCACCAGCGACGAATTGGGCACTTTATTAAAAGCCGGGCCGCTTTTGACTTCGGTCACATTACCGCAACCGATAATTCCCCATTTGATCTGATCCATCATACGTTAATAAGGTTTGTAAACCCGGAATTTACTGATGTAGGACGCTCACTTTTGCCCCTCAATCCCCTAGAGGGGCAAAAAGCGAATGCATTAATTAAAAAAACACGCTCGTTTTTAAATAACGAGCGAAGAACCGTCCTCCGTCGTCGCATCGTCGCCGACGGCTTTTTTAATTGTGCCAATATCTTGGCGCAACCGCTGCCCAAACAGCGCGACGTCGAAACTATGCACGATGATATTGACGCCCTGCTTCACCCAATACACCTGCCGTTCCGGCGACTGCGAAAAGTGGATACCAATGGAAAGGCCCTTATTCCGCGTCGTTTGGATAATTTTCCGCACAGCCGCTTCAAAATCCGGGTGATCATACTGCTCGGGAATGCCCAGACTGACCGACAAATCGTGCGGACCGATAAAAACCGCATCCAGACCCGGCACCGACAGCAGGCTGTCCAGCCGTTCCAGTGCCGGAACGCTTTCGATGTTGGCAATGCAGATGTTTCCGGCGTTGTGGGCGTCGATGTATTGCTTCAGGTCGTCGGGCATTTGCTCTTTTCCGCTCAGAAACCGGGCCAGTCGTTCGCCTTTAAGGGGTCGGTACTTCGTGGCACCCACCAGATCGATAATCTGATCGACCGATTCGAGATACGGCGCAATCACTCCCACCGCCCCGCCATCGATCACCTGACAGGCCAGGTACGGATCGGGCTTCGGAATGCGGACGATGGGCGTAATGTGATAGGCCCGGAAAATCTGACACAGACGGGCCAGTTCAGCGCGGTCCAGCGGAATGTGTTCGGTATCCAGAAAAACGAAGTCGAGACCGGCGCGTTGCAGCGTAACCGGCCACATGGGTGCCGTGGAGGTGATACAGGTACCGTAGACGTTATGCCCGTTTTTTAATTTCTGAAGTAACGTTGAATGCGACGCCATGATCTTCTTTTTTTCAAATGTGGTGTGAACCTACCCTACCCGCTTAACCGCGCACAGGTATAGTACTTCTTAGTCTGCAATTCCGACTATTTTGCAGGGAATTATTTATAGAATAGTGGCCTTTTTTGCAAAATTATGAGTAGTCATGGAGAAAAAAATGCTATTGGTACGTAGCTCCCGTTTTACACAACCTTCATTCAATTCCGTTAATGAAACCCATTGTTCAAATTTCCCTCGACCTCACCAACATCGATGAAGCCCTCGAAACCGCTGCCCTGGCCATGCGCGCTGGGGTAGATTGGCTCGAAGCCGGCACCCCGCTCATTCTGGCGGAAGGCTTGCACGGTGTCCGAAAATTACGGGAAGCGTTCCCGAATGTTCCGATTGTTGCCGATCTGAAAACGATGGACGGCGGCTACCTGGAGGTCGAGATGATGGCGAAGGCCGGAGCCACGCACGTGGTGGTGATGGCCCGCGCGCATGCCGAAACCATCAAATGCGTCGTGAAAGCCGGGCGTGATTTTGGCGCACAGGTGATGGGCGACAACATGGTTTGCCCGGACATGATCGAAGGGGCACGTTGGCTCGAAGACCTGGGATGCGACTTCATCATTCACCACATCGGCTACGACGAACGCCGGGGCATTGCCGCCCAGGGACACCGGATGCCCAGCCCGCTCGACCAGTTGCGCGAGGTGGTTCAGGCGGTGAAGATTCCGGTGCAGGCCGTCGGTGGACTCTCGCTCGAACAGGCCATTCGTTGTCCGGAATTTGGCGCTCCGCTGGTCGTTCTGGGTGCGCCCCTGACCATCGATGCCGATTCGTTCAAAACCGCCGATGGCGATCTGGAAAGCTCGTTGCGGCTTATTTGCGAAAAGATCCACGCCTATGGCGATGTTGTGGTTGGAAGATAAAAAATGCCTCCAGCCCCTTCAGGGGTTGGGGTGTTAAATCTGTTTCAAAAATTATTATATCCGTTCTTTGAACCACACAAAATCAATGAAGTCTGCTGCTGTTGTCAATTTTGCTCCCGAGAAAGGCTCGGTTGAAATTCGTGAAATTCCGAAACCGACCATTGGTGACGACGATGTGTTGCTGGAAGTCGCCAACGTCGGCGTCTGTGGCAGTGATCTCCACCAGTGGACCGCCGACCATAGCTGGCCGGTCAACTATCCCGTTGTGCTTGGTCACGAATTTGGCGGTCATATTGTCGAAGTGGGAAGCCGGGTCGTGGGCTGGAAAGAAGGCGACCGCGTCGTGAGCGAAACGGCCGCCATCATCGATCCCAACAACCCCATGACACGGCAGGGTCTGTACAATCTGGACCCCACCCGCAAAGGCTTTGGCTACGGCGTCAATGGCGCCATGACCAAATATGTTCGCGTGCCGATGCGTATTCTTCACCACGTGCCAGACTCGCTGGCGTTTGAAGAAGCCTGTCTGACCGAACCGTGTTGCGTGGCCTTCAACGCCGTGGTCGAAAATTCGCGGATTAAACCCGGCGACCGCGTCATTGTGCTGGGTCCGGGCACCATCGGCATTTTGTGTGCCGCCATGGCGCGGCTTTGCGGAGCCGAAGTGGCGGTTGTTGGTCTGGAAGCGGATCGTCATCGTCTAGCAATCGCCCAGCAATACGGCTGCGAAGCGATCATCGGCGATGCGACCGAATGGGCTAAAAAACGCGACGGTTTGGGAGCCGATTGCATTATCGATGCCGCCGGAGCCAGTATTACGCTCAAAATCGCGCTGCAACTGGTGCGCCCCAACGGCCACATCACCAAAGTGGGCTGGGGACCTCAACCACTCGGTTTTTCACTCGACGCGCTGGTGCAGAAAAACGTCACGCTTCAGGGCAGTTTCAGTCATAACTGGCCGATCTGGGAACGCGTTCTGGCATTGCTGACGAGTGGTCAGCTCGACGTCAAACCGATCATCGGTGGCGTTTGGCCCATCACCGAATGGCACGAGGCCTTTGAAAAAATGCACCACGGCGAAGTGATCAAAAGCGTTTTGAAACCAGTTTAAAATAGAATAAAGAGATGAGACAAGAGAAATGAGACTAAAAAACGTATTCGTTAAAATCTCTTCAGATTCGCTTAGTCTCTTGTCTTTCTTCTCCTCTCTTTCCTCTCAGAATGCGCTTACAAGAGAAAGTCATCATCGTTACCGGCAGTTGTACGGGCATCGGGAAAGCCATTGCGAAACGCTGCGTCGAAGAAGGGGCCCGGGTCGTCATTCACGGTCTGGAGTCCGAATTGGGTCAGGAAGTGGTGCGTGAACTGGGTCCTGAAAACGCCGTTCTGTACATTGAAGACCTGGCCGCTGAAGGCGTTGCGGAAAGACTGGTCAATCTGGCTGTGCAAACATTCGGGCGGCTGGATGCCGTAGTCAACAACGCGGCTTGGGTCGCGTCTTCCAATATTCATACAACAAGTCTGGCGTTTTTCCGGCAAATTCTGGAAGTAAATACGCTGGCTCCATTTGCCCTGATCCAGGCGGCTTTACCGTATCTGAAACCATCAAAAGGCTGTGTGCTGAACATTGGCTCGGTCAACGGCTGGAGTGGAGAACCGGATCTGATGGCCTACAGCGTGTCGAAAGGCGCGCTGATGACGCTGACCCGCAACCTCGGCGACACCCTCCACCGGGAAGACGGCGTTCGGGTGAATCAGATCAACCCCGGCTGGGTGCTGACCGAAAATGAAGCCCGGCGCAAACACGAACAGGGTTTGCCCGTCGACTGGTACAAGGACGTCCCGCCGGTTTTTGCACCCTCCGGTCGCATTCTGTGGCCCGCCGAAATTGCGGCTGCGGCTGTCTACTGGCTGGCCGACGAGAGTGGACCCATCAGCGGCCAAATCGTTGATTTGGAACAACATCCGCTCATCGGACGAAATCCGCCAAAAAATTAACCGTTTAGGGTATTCGGCTTACGGTATTCGGTAGCTGACGCGAGTTAAAAAATGCGTCAGCTACCGACTACCGTAAACCGAATACCCTAACTCTAAACCACTATTAAAATGCCCAAACTCGCTGCTTTTCCCAAAGCTTTTATGCAAGCCCTCTGCAAAGACGGCACGATGACGGTTTCCGAATGGATTGAACTCGCCGTCCAGCTCGACATCGACGGTCTGGAATGGTACGCCGGTTTTCTCGAAATGGCCGACGAAGCCAACTGGTCGCGGTTTCGCCAGCAGGTCGAAAGCCACGGCAAGGTGATTCCGATGATGTGCTGCTCCCCGGATTTTACGCACCCCGATCCGGCGTTTCGCGCCACTGAAATTGCCAAACAGAAACGCTGGATCGATATGACCTACGCCCTGGGCGGTTCGTATTGCCGTGTTCTCTCCGGCCAGCGTCGGCCCGAACTCACCATCGATGAGGGCGTTAAACTGGCGGCTGAGTGCATCGAAGCCTGTTTGCCCTACGCCCGCGAACGCGGCATTACGCTCATCATCGAGAACCACTACAAAGACGATTTCTGGGAATACCCGGAATTTGCGCAGAAAATGGATGTGTTTTGCCAGTTGGTCGACGCCATTCATGACCCGAACTTTGGTGTGAATTATGATCCAAGTAACACCTTTCTGGCAGGTGAAGAACCGCTGGAGTTGCTGGCCCGCGTGGCGGATCGCGTGGTGACGATGCACGCCAGCGACCGGTTTTTGCTTTCCGGTACCATCGAAGACCTGCGCAACGAAGAAGGCGGTGCCGTGGGCTACGCCAAACGGTTGAGCCACGGCGAAATCGGCAAGGGCCTGAATGATTATGATGCTATTTTTACGATCTTGAAGGGCGTTGGCTTCGACGGCTGGATTAGCATCGAAGACGGAGTCGATGGCATGGCGCAACTGGAGCGCAGTGTGGCGTTTCTCCGCCGGAAAATGGCGCAGTACTGGCCGGAATCGGTGGATTGATGTCTAAAATCTGGCAGCGGTTTTTACTACAAATCAATACTTTATGACCAAATGGATCTGGCTCTCTCTTTCCTTGATTACGCTAACGGTTCGGGCGCAAAGCCGGTTTTACGTCGCTCCGTCGGGGAAAGATTCCAATCCCGGCACGATCGCGTTGCCGTTGGCCACGGTATCGAAAGCGTTGGAAAAAGTAAAAACCGCTCCCCGGAATACCGTTCAGATCTTTCTGCGGAAAGGCAGTTATTATTTAGCCGAAACCGTGGTCGTCAGGCCGGAAACCGTGAACGGGAAAATTCTGACAATCAGTGCTTTTTCGAATGAAAAGGTGCAAATCAGCGGTGGCCGGAAATTGGCGCTACGCTGGCAGAAAACCGGTACAACGACCTGGACCGCGCGCGTCGACGGCCCGGCTTTCGAACAATTGTTTCTCAACGGGAAAAAGCAGATTCTGGCGCGGTATCCGAATGATGACGCCAAAGCAAGGGTCTTCAACGGTACGGCTGCCGACGCCCTGAGTACACAACGGATCAGCCGGTGGAAGTCGCCCGAAGGCGGTTTTATTCATGCGCTCCACCAGGGCGAATGGGGCGATTTTCATTACCGGATTACCGGAAAATCGGGCGGGCAACTGCAACAGGAAGGCGGTTGGCAGAATAACCGCCCCGCTCCGCTGCACAAAACCGAGCGGTTTGTCGAGAATATTTTCGAAGAACTGGACGCACCCGGCGAATGGTTTTTCGACAAAAAGACCCAACTCCTCCACCTGATTCCGCCCCCGGGTGTCAATCCCGAAACCGCCACCGTGGCAGTTTCTCACCTGAAAAGCCTGATCGAATTAAGAGGAACACTGGAAAAACCGTTGCAACAGGTTCGCATTCAGGGTATTCTGTTTGTGAATGCGGAACGGACGTTTATGGAACCGTATGAGCCGCTGCTGCGGAGCGACTGGATGCTGTACCGGGGTGCTGCGGTGTATCTGGAGAATACCGAAAACTGCCGGATCGAAGACTGCGAGTTTGCCGACTTGGGTGGCAATGCGGTGATGCTGAGTCGTTATAACCGAAAATCGGCCGTCGAAGGTTGTCATTTTCACCACATCGGAGCGAGTGCCATCAGCTTCGTGGGCGATTCATCGGCGGTGCGTTCTCCCGCTTTTCGGTATGAAAAGTTTGTCCCGTACGGCCAGATGGATTTGACACCAGGGCCGAAAAATAACCGGTTTCCGTCCGAATGCGTGGCGGCTGATAATCTCATTCATGATAGTGGTCAGATCGAAAAACAGTCGGCGGGCGTAGAAATTGCGATGGCGTCCGGGATCATTGTCCGGCACAACACGATTTATCAGGTTCCCCGCGCCGGGATCAACATCGGCGATGGCACCTGGGGCGGTCATTTGCTGGAGTTTAACGACGTTTTCGACACGGTTCTGGAAACCGGCGATCATGGCGCGTTCAATTCCTGGGGCCGCGACCGGTTCTGGCACCCCAACCGGCAGACCATGGACAGTCTGGTGGCCGTTCACCCGGAACTCATTCGGCTGGATGCCCAGAAAACCACAATCATCCGCAACAACCGGTTTCGCTGCGACCACGGCTGGGACATTGACCTGGACGACGGCAGCAGCAATTACCACATTTACAACAACGTTCTGCTGAACGGCGGTCTGAAATTCCGGGAAGGCTTTTACCGCATCGCCGAAAACAATATCCTGATTAACAACTCGTTTCACCCGCACGTCTGGTTTGCCAAAAGCGGAGACGTCTTCCGGAAAAACATCGTCATGCGGCCTTACGCGCCCATCGGCATCAAAGACTGGGGCCAGGAAGTGGATGCGAATCTTTTTCTGGATCAGCCTGCGTTACAAAAGGCGCAAAAGGACGGGACTGACCTTCACAGCGCTTCTGGTGATCCGGTTTTTGTTCAGCCTGAAAAAGGGAATTATCAGGTCAGCGCCACCAGTCCGGCTTTAAAAACCGGCTTTCAGAATTTTCCGATGAACCAATCTGGGGTTCAAAAACCGGCTTTGCGCGCTCTGGCCCGTTCTCCTAAACTCCCTATTTTACTAGACAGCCGGTTTGAAGATTCGGTGCAGGAAATGACCTGGCTGGGCGCTTCGATCCGAAATATACGCGGTTTGGGCGACCGCTCGGCCTTCGGTTTGCCGGACGAAAAAGGCGTTATTGTGGTGAACATTCCCACAGGAAGTCTGCTCGAAACCTCGGGGCTGAAACCCGGCGACGTGATCAGAACGGCGAATCAGGAAGAGACGCCCAACCTCGGTCGGCTGATCGCGATTCAGCAACAGGTCAACTGGACGGGTCGTCTCGATATAACGGTGATTCGAAACCAGCAGACTTTAAACTTGTCGTTGCCGCTAAAGTAACTGACATCTGCGGCACTCACCCAACCTGTCGTCACGAGTACGATGCTGGACCAGTTCAGGGCACTTTTGCTGAATTTTGTCCATGGCGAAACCACGGATTGAGGATTCGTGTCGGTTAAAACGCTAGCCATCGATCGTCTTTTTATTTTTGAAAATTCAATACAACCATGTGAATTTCAAAAGAAAACAAGAATATTTCTAGAATCACTTTTCGAATACGACGGCCTGCGGGTCGGCTCCATTTTGAGTCAAAATCCCGGCGATGGACTGAATCATGGGGTCCGGACCACAGATGTAAAAATGGCTGTCAAACCGATCTACCTGTGTTTTCAGAAACGTTTCGTCAATGCGTTGTTTGGGATGATTGCTCCCGGCTTCCGGTTGAGTAAGGACGAAAATCACCTGATCGCCCAGCATTTCTTTCAGTTCTTTTTCGTAGATAATATCGGCGGGCGTTTTATTGGAAAAGAACAGTTTGTTGCTTCCGAGACGGTTCTCTTTGTGAAGCTGCCGCAGAATGGCCATAAATGGCGTTATGCCAGCCCCCCCCGCAATAAAATAGCCCTCACCTTTGTATTCAATGGTTCCCCACGGATCATCGATGATCAGTTCATCGCCCTCCTGGAGCAATCCAATCTGTTTGGTAACGCCCTCGTGGTCGTTGTAGGATTTGATGGTGAATTCCAGGTAAGGTTCGGTATTGAGGCACGTAAAGGTAAAAGGTCGTTTCTCCTCTTTCCAGGCTGGCTTGTTAATTGAGACGTCCGTGGCCTGACCGGGTACGAACGTATAATTTCCCGGTTTTTGAAATCGGATACACCGGACATCATGGGTTACCTGCGTTACGGATAAAACGGTTACGACATAGGTCATTACGGTAATTGGTTAAGAGGGTATTAAACGCCAAATTATTCATAATTCTGGAGAATTATCAAACTTACTCACCCGTTTTCACAAACGAAATATTCCGTTTTAATCCTTCCAGTTTCGTTCTTTTAACGGCCGACCGACGGAAAATCTCCTGAAAAATATCCTGGGTGATTTCTTCCCAATCGCTCCTAGTAAATTCCGCCAAAGCCGGATTGGGGTCAAACGCCGGGGTCGTGTGGGGGCGGGAAAACCGGTTCCAGGGACAAACATCCTGGCAAATGTCGCAGCCGAAAATCCAGTTTTCAAATTTCCCTTTTACCTCGTCCGGGATGGCGTCTTTCAGTTCGATGGTGAAATAGGAAATGCACTTGCTGCCATCCACAACATACGGATCGGTAATGGCATCGGTCGGGCAGGCGTCGATGCAGCGGGTGCAGGTGCCGCAATAATCGGCGATGGGGCCATCGGCCACCAGTTCCAGATCCAGAATCAGTTCACCGATGAAGACAAAACTGCCCGTATCGCGGGTAATCAGGTTGGTGTGTTTACCGACCCAGCCCAGGCCGCTGCGTTTGGCCCAGACTTTGTCCATCACCGGGGCCGAATCGACAAAAAACCGCCCATTGACGTCGCCGATTTCCTCGTGAACAAAGGCCAGTAACTCCGCCAACTTTTCCTTGATAACAAAGTGATAATCTGTGCCGTAGGCGTATTTCGAGATTTTGTACCCGCCTTCTTCCTGCGCTACGGTTTTTTCGGGGTAGTAGTTCAGCAAAACCGTCACCACCGACTTCGCCCCGTCCACCAGAAGCCGGGGGTCGAGCCGTTTGTCGAAGTGATTGGCCATGTACCCCATCTTGCCGTGCATCTGCCGGTTGAGCCACGCTTCCAGCCGCGGAGCTTCTTCTTCCAGGAATTCGGCGTTGGAAACTCCGCAGAAATCGAAGCCTAGTTCAGTCGCTTTGGCTTTGAGCAAGCGGGTATGTTTTTGGATCGCTGAAATCATAGTCGGGTTGAACCCAAGGCCGCTATTCCGGGGTTTTATCCGTACCGAAGCTGACACGTTACCGGGTTTCCTGTCAAATTTAACAGGCCCGGCCCACGAATAAAAATGCCATCTTGTCAGTATTCTAAAAATTGGCAACTAATTTGCGACTTTATTGGGTACTATGTGGTGGCGACGAAATACAACCAAGCGTATGGAAAATAAAGAAACTTTGAATACCGAAGAGCAGCAACCTGACAATACCGCCCATGAAGCCAATGTCGTTTCGGAAGCTCCGACTGACAATACGTCGGACGACATCGAATCCGGTGCAACGGGCGAACAGGTGATTACCGAATTCGATAAAGTGAGTGTCGAACTGACTGATTTAAAGGATAAATACCTCCGCCTGTATGCCGATTTTGAAAATTTCCGTCGGCGCACGGCCAAGGAGAAAATCGACCTGATCTCCAACGCCAACGAGGGGTTGCTGGTGGCGTTGCTGCCGGTTCTCGACGATTTCGAACGGGCCTTGAAATCGGCAGAAAACACATCGGATGTCGAAGCGCTGAAAGCCGGGGTGAAATTGATCTTCAATAAATTTTATAAAGTTCTGGAATCCAAAGGCGTGAAGCCGATGGACTCGCTGGGCCAGGTTTTCAACCCGGATCTGCACGAGGCCATTACCCAGTTTCCGGCTCCCAGCGATGATCTGAAAGGAAAAATCATGGACGAAACGGAAAAAGGATACCTTCTGAATGATAAAGTGATCCGGTTTGCGAAAGTGATTTTAGGCTCCTGAACGATGACGATAGGCTAGAACGAGTAGACTGAACAGGACGGCTTTCCGCCCCTCCCCGTTCAGTCTACTCGTTTTTCAACGAACAATACATGGCTACGAAACGAGATTATTACGAAGTATTAGGGGTCGACAAAAACGCTTCGCCGGAAGAAGTTAAAAAAGCCTACCGGAAGATGGCGATCAAACACCACCCCGACAAAAATCCGGACGATCCCACCGCCGAAGACAAATTCAAGGAAGCCGCCGAAGCCTACGATGTGCTGAGCGATCCGCAGAAAAAAGCACGGTATGATCAGTTTGGCCATGCCGGCATGAACGGCGCGGGCGGTGGTGGCCAGTCGATGGACGACATTTTCTCGCAGTTCGGCGATATTTTCGGCGACGACAGCCCCTTTGGCAGTTTCTTCGGCCGGGGTGGTCAGCAGCAGGGTCGGCGCGTCCGGCGCGGTTCGGATTTGCGGATTAAACTGAAGCTGAACCTGCAGGAAATCGCCAACGGTGTCGAGAAAAAAATCAAGGTAAAACGCCACGTTTCCTGTACGACCTGTGGTGGCAACGGTTCCAAAAACGGTACCGCCGTCACCACCTGTAACACCTGTAACGGTTCCGGTCAGGTTCGGAAAGTGGTCAATACGATGCTGGGTCAGATGGTTTCGACCAGCACCTGCCCGACCTGTAATGGCGAAGGCAAAATGGTCACCGACCGTTGTGACACCTGTTTCGGCGAAGGTCGTCTGTTGCAGGAAGACGTTATTCCCATCAAAATTCCGGCGGGTGTTGCCGAAGGCATTCAGCTTTCCGTAACCGGCAAAGGAAACGTTCCTCCGCGCGGGGGCGTGGCCGGTGATTTGCTGATTGTGGTGGAAGAAGAGGAAGATGACAACCTGAAACGCGACGGCAACAATGTGGTTTTTGATTTGCACGTCAACTTCGTCGATGCCACGTTAGGAACCTCCGTGGAAGTGCCAACGATCGACGGTCGCGCCCGAATCACCCTCGAACCGGGTACGCAGGGCGGCAAAATCCTCCGTCTGAAAGGCAAAGGCATCAAGGAGCTGAATGGCTACGGGCGTGGTGATCAACTCATCCACATCAACATCTGGACGCCTAAAACACTCAGTTCCGAAGAACGCAGCATTCTGGAACGACTGCGAAACTCGCCGAACTTCCATCCCAAACCGGGAAAGAACGAAAAAGGGTTCTTCGATAAAATGAAAGACTTTTTCCACTGACATAAAAAATCCCGGCCAGACTGGCCGGGATTTTTTATGTCAGTGGAAAACAAGAGAGGTGAGACTTGAGAGTAAAGATTTGAAAGTCAAATTGTAAATTCTTTACTCTCTATTCTCACCTCCCTTGTCTCCGGGTTATCCCAGCGCGTTCAAATGCTTCTGGAACAGCGCGTCGTATTTTTTCGCCAGCGCTTCGTTTTTGGTTTCGCGGAACGCGTTCACGATGGTTTGCAGGTTGTACAGATCAAAGTTGGCGTCGTCGCTGCCGCCACCGGTTTGCTTGATGTAGGTCAGACTCTGGTCGGCCCGGTTTGCGACCACATCGGCAATGGCCTGGGCGGTTTTCAGGTCGCCTACTTCCAGCAGAATCCGGATGTAATTAGTCGAAATCTGGTCGTACGGAATGCTTTTGTCGGGAATGACCTGCAACGAATGGTTCAGCACTTCTTTGGCCTGGGCATTTTTCCCCTCGCGCATCAACTGATCGGCCAGCCGCAGGAACGCAATCCGGGCCGAAATAACCGGTGAACCACGGTACGTATCGTCGTAATACGAATTCGGGTTGTTCATTTCCCGCCAGAAGGTTTTCTTCATCATGTTGGTATACATCACGTCGGAATTCACAAAACCGTCCGTTGCACTCGGCACCTGCACCGGCATCAACCGGAATGCATACCCTTCCAACTGCATGTGATCCTTCAGATTCAGGTAGTTCGATTGCCCCAGCGTAGTAGAGAAATAGATCGGCCGTTTCCAGTTGTTGGTCGCAATGATGTCGAGCATCACCAGATCCGGTTTGTAGATATCCTGTTTGCCATAATTCCAGACCACGGTATCTTTCACCATCGGCAGCAGATTTGCCGGCACAAAACCGAGTTTCTGAACCTCCGCCTTGTCAACCGGCAGGAAGAACGTCGGCGACGGCAGAATATTGGTCATTTCGCCGGTTGTCAGCGGCACCTGAATTGCCTGGTTGTTCTGTTTCACCAACCCGATGTATTCTTTCAGGTTGATGCCATTTTTCACCGCCGGGATTTCATAGAACGGAATCACGTCGTTTTTCCCTTTGTTGAACTGGGCAAATTCCAGCGAAATTGGCAACGCTTCAGACTCGTACGTTTTGCGTTTCATTTGCTGAATGTACCACTCGGTACCGAGCAAGCTCAGGTTACAAACCCGTACGTCGGTCCGGAAACCTTCGACTTCCTGGGCATACCACAAGGGGAACGTGTCATTATCACCACCCACAAACAGAATGGCGTTCGGGGCGCAGGAATTCAACAGGTTTTTGGCAAAATCAACCGAATGGTAACGGTTTGACCGGTCGTGGTTATCCCAGCTTTTGGCCGCCATCATCACCGGAACCAGCAAACACAGACCAGCGACGAGCCCCACACGCATCTTTTCACTCTTCAAATAGGCCGCCAAACCGTCTACCAGTGCAACCACCCCCAGACCGATCCAGATGGCAAAGAAGTAGAATGAGCCTACGTAAATGTAATCCCGTTCACGCGGTTCGGAAGGCGGAGAGTTCAGGAAGATCTGCAAGGCAATCCCGGTAAAGAAAAACAGCATCCCCACAATCAGCAGGTCTTTTGGCCGGCGGAAATATTGAATGACCATCCCGAACAAGCCCAGCAAAAACGGCAGCATGTAGAAGTTATCACGGGCTTTGTTGTCTTTGATCAGATCCGGAACACCATCGTCACTCGTCCAGGGCAGCAGATAACCCGACCCTTCCTGATCACCGGCACGTCCGGCGAAATTCCACATCAGATAACGCCAGTACATGTGCCCCAACTGGTACTGAAAGAAGAATTGCAGGTTATCCCCCATCGTCACTTTCCGCGTGGGTTGCCCCTGTGCGTCGAGCGGAATGTTCAGCATGCGCGAATACAGTTGCGGGTGATTATTCTGGTTGCTGTAAATCCGCGGAAACAGCATTTGCTTGTCGCTGTCGTAGATGTATTCCGGCGCATAATCGAAGATTTTGTACTGGCCGTCGCGCTTTTCGTATTGTGGAGCGCCTTTTTTCTGATCGACGGGGCGCGAGAAAAACAGCGGGCCGTAGCTGAGCGAACGATTCCCGTATTGCTCCCGTTTCAGGTACGACACGAAATTAACCACATCGCTCGGGTTATTTTCGTTGATCGGCGTATTGAAATCCGACCGGATCAGCACCTGAATGTAGGACGCGTAGCCAATCAAAACGAATGCCAGTCCCAGCAAAGCCGTGTTCAAAATGGGCCGGTTTTTGCGCGCCGACCAGATAATTCCGTAGATCAGTGCTCCTATAAAGACAATCGTGAAGATGATGATACCGGTCGTAAAGGGCATTCCAAACGTGTTGACGAAAAACCGTTCAACGGCAAAAGCCGCCGTGGGAAGTCCCGGAATGATACCCGAGTTGATGATGCCCAGAATGACCATCCCGACACCGAAGGAAATAACACCACCCCAAAGTGTCACTTTCGGGTTCTTTTTGAAGTAGTAAATCAACGCCATGGCGGGCAGCGTCACGAGGTTCAGCAAGTGGACGCCGATGGAAAGGCCGATCAGGTAGGCGATGAAAATCAGCCAGCGGTTGGCGGCAGCCTCGTCTTCGATCAGTTCCCAGCGGAAAGCCGCCCAGACGACAATGGCCGTAAAAAAGGAAGAAACCCCGTATACTTCGGCTTCAACGGCAGAAAACCAGAATGTGTCCGAAAATGTATAGACCAGGGCACCAACCGCACCGGAACCGATCACCGTCCAGATTTCGGTCGGAGTCAGTTCATTGAATTGCTTGTTGATCAGTTTGCGACCCAGCATGGTGATCGTCCAGAACAGGAACAGAATGGAGAAGGCACTGGCCAGCACGGACATCATGTTGATCCAGTAGGCCACCTGGGTGACATCGCCGAGGGCCAGCATCGAGAAAACGCGGCCCGTCAGCAGGAAAAACGGCGCTCCCGGCGGGTGAGGCACCTGAAGTTTATAGGCACAGGCAATGAATTCGCCACAGTCCCAGAAGCTGGCCGTCCGCTCGACCGTCGACGCATACGTAAACAGCGCGATGGCGAAAAGCACCCAGCCGGTTATGTTGTTGATGCGTTTATACGAAAAACCGGATGCTTGCGGGGGCGTCCCGGAACGCACTGTAGATTCTGTTCCTCTGATGGTCTGCATTGGGGTAAGCGGTATATTTTCCCCAAAATTAACAAAATAAACCCCGCTTGACGCCGGTCAGGCCCGTTAAAGTTTGTTAAAGCCGTTTGGGAGGTCTTCTACCAGCTATTGCCGGTTGCTGCAACTTATGGACTCAAACCCGCCAGTTATTGGTTCCGGGTAGCAAAAGTGTAACCAAATCCGGTATTTCAATCCGCTATTCAACGACCGTGAAGACAATTGTTGGTTCATTCCGGCGGTTGTCGGCCCGTTCACCAACCAACCCAATTAATCCTATGAAATCTCTTTTCAGACTTGGCGTTGCCATTGACTGCATGGCCGTTCTCTATGGCATGTATGATGCATTGGCGGGCACCTTTTTGTGGCCGGAATTGTATGCCGGCAAAGGGCTACTGGCGATCGCCCTCTGTGGCACCTTCGTGGCCCTGGCGATTTATGTAAAAACCCGTGACCAGGTTTCGCTGTCGACGGTCACGGCCCGGCTTCCGGCTTTTCCACTCCTGGGCTTCGGCCTGATGATGTTGCTGATTGCGGCTTCTAACCGGCTGAGTGCGAATAAGTGAAGTTATATCGCAGAGTTAATCAGAGGGCATCAGAGTTAAGCGGAGTTTTTCTCTGATAACCTCTGATTAACTCTGCGATATAACCCTTTTTAAAGCGTCAGTCCGCTTCGGCGAAGCATGGCTTGCGGAGATGGTTCACGGCCCCGGAATTTCTTGTAAAGCTCCATCGGTTTTTCCGTCCCCCCTTTTTCCAGAACGTTCTTGCGGAATTTGTCGGCCACTTCCCGGCTCGACAGTCCTTTTTCCTTGAAGAACTCAAACGCATCGGCATCCAGTACTTCCGACCATTTGTAGCTGTAATAACCGGCGGAATACCCACCGGCAAAGATGTGTGAGAATGCCGGACTGAAAGCCGTTCCTGGTACTTTTGGAAACAGATTCACCAGCGAGTCGATGTGGGATTCGACCTGCTCGACGGTCTCCCCTTTCGGCGCACCGCCGTGCCAGTACATGTCGACCAGCCCGTAGCGCAACTGCGTCAGGTTGGCCATACCGGCCATGAAGTTCTGACTCGCCCGGATTTTTTCGATCAAATCGTTCGGGATCACTTCGCCCGTCTGGTAGTGTTTGGCAAACAGTTTCAGCGCTTCCGGGTCGTAACACCAGTTTTCCATCACCTGCGAAGGCAGCTCCACAAAATCGCGGTACACGCTCGTTCCCGACAGACTTTCGTATTTGCTGTTGGCCAACATGCCGTGCAAACCATGCCCAAACTCATGGAAAAGCGTGGTTACTTCGTTGAAATTCAGCAGCGACGGTTTGGTTTCGGTAGGACGCGTAAAGTTGCAGACGTTGACAATGTGCGGACGAACATTCACGCCGTTTTCAACTTTCTGCCCCTGAATATCGTTCATCCAGGCCCCGCTGCGTTTACCCGCCCGCGGGAAGTAATCGCCGTAAAAAACCGCCAGAAACTTGCCGTCCTGATCAAAAACGTCGTAGGTTTTTACTTCGGGGTTGTACGTCGGCACGTCTTTCCGCTCCTTGAACGTCAGGCCGTACAGCTTGTTGGCAATCGTGAAGGCTCCTTCGATGACGTTTTCCAGTTTGAAATACGGTTTCAGAATTTCATCATCGAGGGCGTATTTTTCCTTTTTCAGTTTTTCGGAATAGTAGTTGTAATCCCAGCGTTCCAGTCGTTCGTCCTTGAAACCGTTCTGCTTCGCGTAGTTGGTCAGTTCGGCCATTTGCTTTTCGGCCACGGGTTTGGCATAACCGGCCAGTTCGCTCAGAAACTGCTTCACTTTCTCCGGCGAACCCGCCATGCTTTCTTCCAGAATGAAATCGGCGTGTGTCTGGTAGCCCAGGAGCTTGGCGCGGTCGTAGCGAAGCTGGACGAGTTTGCCGATAATCTGCTGGTTGTCGTTTTTATCGCTATGAAAACCCCGTGAGTTATAGGCGATAAACAGCTTCTTTCTCAACTCCCGGTTGTCGGCATACTGCATAAAAGGCTGGTAGCTAGGCGCCTGCAAGGTGAACACCCAGCCGGTTTTTCCCTTCTGCGTTGCCGTGGCTTTGGCGGCTTCCCGCGCAAAGTCCGGCAAACCCGCCAGGTCTTTTTCGTCGGTCACTTCCATCAGGTATTCGTTCGTTTCGTTCAGCACGTTTTCGCCAAACTGCAACGACAACTGCGACAGGTCTTTGTTGATGGCCCGGAATTTGTCCTTATCGGCGGTTTTCAGATTGGCGCCGTTGCGGGCAAAACCCTTGTATGATTTTTCGAGCAACATCCGGTCTTCACCTTCCAGTTTCAACTGATCGCGTTGATCGTAAACGGTTTTGATGCGATTGAACAGTTTCTCATTCAGGGAAATATCGTTGCCGTATTCCGTCAGCAAGGGCGAGGCTTCCCGCACAATTTTCTGCAATTCGGGGCTGGTTTCCGCGCTGTTCAGATTGAACAGCACCGACGACACCCGGTTGACCATACGACCAGCATTTTCGAGCGCGACCACGGTATTTTCAAACGTCGGCGCGGCCGGATTCGCCACGATGGCGTCGATTTCCTTCCGGCCCATCGTCATGGCTTCTTTCAGAGCGGGCAGGTAATGGTCATTTTTAATCAGATCAAACGGCACCGTCTCATGCGGTGTTTTGAACGGTTGCAAAAGCGGATTTTCACTCATTTTGGCTTTTTCGGGAGAAGGCTGTGCGCGAAGGGCCGGGGTTAAAGCCGCCAGCAACACCGCCGTTTGGGTCATTTTTCGAAGTGTAAACATTTTGATTTGCTGATGGAGTTTCTCGCAGTCTACAAAAGTACGGAAATTTAGAAAAGGAATTCCGGACAAGCGGGATTTGTGTTTGAGCAGTGGTAATCAGGGAGTCACGTCCTGGTGCAGGGAAACAATTTACGCCCCGGCCGACGGTTTTAGTACCCCTGCTTCGTGGCCTGCCATTTCCCAATTCATCAAATAAAATGAATTATTCAAAAGTGGAATGAAAGACAAGTCAACTTCAAACATTTATCTTGCAACCACTTATCTACTTCACGATGAACACCGAGTATTCGCCCCCCCTCACCCGCGCTCAGGAATCCCGTCTGGCTATTGAAAAACTTTATATCACGATGCGTCACCTGTTCAACCGGGGATTTTATAAACCGTCCGGTGTATCGGGTGAAGAAATCCGGCAGGCCCTGCTGACCCTCCGACCCGAAATCTACGGCTCGGTCAACGATCCGCAACGGGTTGAATTAGACGGCCTTGTGTATGTCATGGACCGCTTGCCGAAGGGCATCGAAGCGTGCCGGGTCATTACGCTGGTGTCGCGCGAAGGGTTTGAGCATTCGCGGTTTCCGGTGCTGGTGCCGGCCAAACGCCGTCGGAACTGTTACCGCGTCGATAACGAGCAAATGGTGATCGAGGTCACGAACGGCCGCAGCGAGATCTACGACATTCTGACCCACCTCACGTTTCTGTTCATGGAAGCCGACAAAATCCGGCGGAATGTATTCATAGAACGGGGCAACAAACTCCGCGAATGGGAAAAACTAGAGGCCATTATCCAGTCTGGCGGAACCGTCAAGGAAGACGAACAGGAATTGGCACTGATGTACCTGAGTTCAATTCTGGGCCGGACGTTTGAAGAAACGCAGCAGGCTTACCACCGGTTTGCGGAAAATGCCGGAACCAACAACGGGCTTTTCCAGATCGTCTATGGTCTGGGCTGCGTGTCGGTACGGGAAATTCAGGAGAAAAAAGTCGACCGCGAAATCAACTTCACGCCCATGCTGCGGGAGCGCGTCGGGCAGCACCTGTACGGTGAGCGCTGGGCCACCCGCATCAAACACTACATTCAGACCAACGGCTGGCAAAACCGCCCGATTCACGTCATCAGCGCCAATCCGCACAGCGTTGTCAACTGCCTGTATGCCCCGGCTGCGCTGGCCGAAGTGACGTCCTGGGAAAACCTCTACGATCTGGCCTACAAACTCAGCCAACCCGCGCAACAGGAACTCCGCCAGCAGGTGACCGAATTTGCCGAAGCCCACGGCTTGCACGAACTGGAGGATCTGGGCGGCACGAATCTGCTGGTGCAGGTGATCGATACCGCCCAGCTTAATGCGACGAAGCTGTCGCCCGAAATCGCCCACGACCCGGTTTTGATTCAGGAAACTCAACCGCTGCTGCTGGTGATGGACTACGCGTTTGGCGAACAGGCCTTCGAAACGATGGACGAATTACTGAAACCGTATGACCATGGCGACGAGTCGTTCGCGCTGAATGTAGCCTCCATCTCAATCATGGGCAAAGCCGGTATTCTAACCGGCGATAAGGGCGACCTCATGATTCCAACTTCGCACATTTTTGAGGGAACCGCCGACAATTATCCACTGGAAAACGACTTTTCCATTGCTGATTTTGCCGGTTTTGGCATCGATGCCTACGAGGGCGCGATGATCACGGTGTTGGGAACGTCATTGCAGAACAAAGACATTCTGTCGTATTTCAAAAACTCGTCGTGGAAAGCCGTCGGACTCGAAATGGAAGGCGCGCATTACCAGAAAGCGATTCAGTCACACGCCAAAATCAGGGGCAGCGTACAGCCCAGCATGAAGGTTCGGTATGCCTATTACGCGTCGGATAACCCACTGCTCACGGGGGCGACACTGGCCTCCGGGAGTTTGGGGACGCTGGGCGTAAAACCGACGTATTTGATTACAATGAAGTGTTTGGAGAAGATTTTAGGATAGAAACGCGGATGAAGCGGATTGAACGGATTTTAATCTGTGATAATCCGTTTAAATCCGTTCAATCCGCGTTCCTATCCCAAAACGAAAAAACAGGAAGAAATGAAACCAAACCCCTTTCAAACCTATTTCCTAAACTGTTTTCTTCTGCTCATCCCCATTCTGCTCTGGAATCTGGCCTTTTCGAATCAACTGCCGCCCGTTTTTCAACCTGCGGTATTTTGGAAGGATATCCCTCCGTTTCTAGCTTTCGGCGAAAACGGCCTGAGATGGCTAGTCTTTGGATTGGCTTATCTGATGCCGCTTTCGCTGGTGTCAAGGACCCAGAAAACCGGTTTTATTGTGTATGGGGCCGGCCTGGTCCTCTACTTTTCCTCGTGGCTCGTCCTGCTCTATGCCCCCGACAGCGCGTGGAGCCACAGCCTGTGGGGCTTTCTGGCTCCCGCTTACACGCCATTTGTCTGGTTAATGGGGATCAGACTGATGGGTCGCTCGTTTTCTTTCAATCTGTCCTATCGACCTTGGATTTTCGGGGCGGTTTCAGTACTTTTTCTCGTATTTCATCTCTCACACGCCTTCCTGGTCTATAAAAGACTTCATGAATAAAGAAACCCTTTTCCGCGTATGAACAAACCAGCCAGCATCGACGACTACATCGCCGGTTTTCCACCACAAATACAGGAACTGTTGCAACAAATTCGGGAAACTGTTCAGAAAGCGGCCCCTGATTCGGAAGAAACCATTAGCTACAACATGCCGACGTTCAGGCTGAACGGTTATCTGATTCATTTTTCGGCCCATAAAAACCACATCGGGATGTACCCGGCCCCCAAAGGCAACGACGCTTTTCAGGAAGCCATCGCGCCCTACAAAGGATCGAAAAGCACGGTTCAGTTTGCATATAATAAACCACTGCCGCTGGCCCTGATCACCGATCTCATCCAATTCAGAATTGCAGAAACGGGCGGAAAGGTGTTACAGTAGAAATTTCCAATCGACGTTCGCCATGAAAATTCACACCACCAACTATACCAACACGCTCATCGCCGTTGCCGACGACTGTCCCGCAAGCCGGGGAGAAATTCCACCGCAGAAAGGTGATGCCAAATCGGTGGCCACGCTGCAGTTTGAGATGCTGAGCCAAAAACCGTATCACTATACCTCCGATGATGTCCTGTTTCAGGTGTTTGCCGACCGGAACGACCTCACGGAAAGTGAACGGCCAGCCGCCCGGCAGCAGTTTTTCTCCAAAGGACAACCGTGTTTTCGGGCTTCTCCCCTGACCAAACGCTACGGCTGGGGTGTTCACAGCGACGAAAACGGCCGGATTGCTCTGCTGGGTTGCGAAACGGAGGAATATGAGAAATTATCCAGTGACGAAAGTCTGCAGGTCGTAAAAGCCATGAAATCAAGCCGATAAATGCTGCGATTTCCAGCCACCTGATGCGAACGAAAAAACAAATCCCGGCAAGCTGTCGGGATTTGTTGCGTAAAATCTAAATCGTTGAAACAGAATCTGCCGGAAATCCTCAGCCTGTTTGGATTACCCAATGAACATGAGAATACGAAAGAATTGCAAAGTTACTTCGAATCCCGATGCGGGTGGGTTATCAAATCGTGAAGGATTTCCGCTGGTTACTTCAAACTCACTTCACGGTGCGCAACTTCAACAGGGGTGCTGGTTTGCACTTTCACGGTTTTGACGTCGGTTTTGACCCCGTCGGAAACTTCCACTTTGTAAATCCCGTCTTCCAGGTTGTTGAGGTCAAACCGGATGATCGACGTCTCGTTGTCTTTGCCCAGTTTCAAAACCGTCAAGGTTTGCCCGGCTTCATTGACCAACCGGATATCGACTTTACTGTCTTTCGGTTTGCTGACGTTCACACTCACCTTCATGCTGTTGATCACCGGATAAACCGCCGATTGAAACGTGGATTTGGGTTCGGCATTTTCTTTGTTGTCAGCGGCAAACGAGGCTGAAGACGTACTCAGGGCCAAAGCAAGCAGAGCAGAAGCGAACAAGGTTTTCATTGTATTGGTTGTTTAAGGATGTTGTCAGCGTTTGTTGTTACTGCCGTTTTCCGGCGGCTACGACGTTGCCGCCGTTTTGATGGTTCAAAGATAGCAACTTCATAAGGTACCTTGCTATACATAGTACTTTGGCGGTCTAAATACCGGGATGAATGGTTGGTGGCCTGGATAAACAAAAGGAATCGCCCGCACCAACAACCGGCGGATTGTCAGAACGGGCGATGAGACCAGAAGAAACTCTTAAAAATACGGGTTCTTACTTGACCCGAACCGGCAGGTCTTCCAGTTGGGCGTAACTAAGCTTCCAGGTGTTGTCGGCTCCTTTTTTCCAGAGCAGCATATAGTTCCCTTCACCGGTTCCGTGCGGTTCATCCGGGTTGGCGGGCAACACGTCTACGGAGAACGTTCCGGCTTCGTAGGCGGTTTGCTGATCGGTTGATGAACTGACCGCAAATGTTTTCAGATCGTCCAGCGTCGGCAAGGTGGCCCGAACCCATTTCGTGGCGACTTCGGACTTACCCTGCCAGTGGCTGTTACCCTGGACAAACTGAACATCGTCGGCCAGAAAACCGACAACTTTATCGGCTTCTTTCGTATTCCAGGCGGTGATAAACTGCTTATTCAGTTCCTGCACATTGACAGGTTCATTGGCTGGCGAGCAGGCCGTAGTCAGCGTTGCCAGCATCAATATTGCGATGAATGCTTTCATAGTGTTTGCGATTTTAGGGTGTAATGAACCAATACGAAATGAGGTTACCAGCTTTTCTGACGGTATTCCGTCGCTCCATACGGCGCTGCCTGATCCCCGTAATACGGATTGGGCAGATAGCCCTGATTCAGGATATACAAGGCCGGATTGCTCTCGGTTTCGGGCGTTGGCACCGGTTGAAGGGCATTGAAGGCCGGTTTTGGCGTCGACACCGCGGGTCTGGCGGCCACGGCGGTACGTTTCGTAATGGAAGGAGCGGCTCCCTTACTGGTGGCCAGCGGCTGCTGTTCTGCCGCCCGGCGACCGGCTTCCTGCCAGGCCGCTTTCTTGCGTTTGTTGTCGATGTGTTTCCCAACGGCATACCCGGCGGCACCGCCGACTACCCCACCGACTACCCCACCCACCACACGATTCCGTTTATGGATGATGGCACCGGCGGCCGCTCCGGTTCCGGCCCCAATGGCGGTTCCTTTGGCCTGAGGGCTCCAGCTTTTCAGAATTTGAGCCTCCATCGAATGACCCGCCAGCAATGCAACCAGCAGGATCAGGATAAAACTATTATGATTCGTTTTCATAGCGTTTCATGTTAAGTTGAATGCCCTATAGACACGTACATGTGCCAATAGTTTAAAAAACGGTAACATTAAAGAAATGTTTGATGCGCAGAAAGTCGCATTCGACCCGGTCAATGTCGCATTCACACACCCGAAAAACCGGGTTCGGCCGTACTTTTGTCAGGTAAACTTTAAACCACAAATACACATGGCCACTCAAATTTTTGTAAACCTGCCCGTTAAAGACCTGAACAGATCCGTCGCGTTTTTTAACCAATTGGGCTACCGCTTTAATCCCCAGTTTACGGACGAAAAAGCCACCTGTATGATCATCAGCGAGGATATTTTTGTCATGTTGCTGGTAGAACCGTTCTTCCAGTCATTCACCAAAAAAGCGATTGCCGATTCGACCAAAACCACCGAATCGATCATCTGCCTTTCTGCCGAAAGCCGGGAGGCTGTCGATGAACTGGTCAGCAAAGCGGTAGCGGCTGGTGGAAAAACGCCGAATGAAAAACAGGATCAGGGCTTTATGTACGGACACGGTTTTGAGGACCTGGACGGGCACCTGTGGGAAGTAATGTGGATGGACCCCAGCGCCGTCGAACAGGAACAACCAGCGGCCGAAGCCAGTAAGTAAACACCGCAAAGACTTCGATTGGTAACGCATAAAAAAACCGTAGCGAGGCTCGCTACGGTTTTTTTATGCGTTTGATACAACCACCTTTTACAAAGCCACTTCCGAAAGTGATTCTTCAAAACCGGCTTTCTTCGCCCGGTAATGAATCACCCTTTGTCCCGTCACAAAAATAGCCAGACCACTCACCACGCAGATCAGCATCGTACCCACCATCGGGATGGCGGTGTGGTTGTGAAAAACACTGACGGCTGCGGAGACCAACGCGCCAAAGCCCATCCGGAAGCTGCCCATCAGCGCGGCCGCGCTGCCTGCGTGGCGGGAGAAGGGAGAAAGTGAAAGTGCCGAGGCATTCGGGCCGGTCAGTCCCTGACCCGCGAGAAACAAGAACAGCATAGCGATCAAACCGTAGGGGCCAAACCAGCCCGCCCAGGTTCCCCAAACCATCAGCAAGCCAACTATGGATTGGTAGGTCAACGTGGCATAAATGATCTGCTCGCTCCGAAACCGCTTCAACAGAAGGTGATTCAATTGCGTTGGCGCAATCATGCTGATGGCTAAAAAGGCAAACATCCACCCGTATTGCTGTTCACTGATCCGGTAGATGTTCATAAAGACATCGGGTGAGCCGGAAATATAGGCGAAAGGAGCCGATGTGGCAATCCCGCCCACCAGCGTGTAAGTCAAAAACTGTGGATGTTTTGCCACTGTCAGAAAGCTGCTCAAAACCGCTTTGGGCCGGAGCGACAACGAGGGATCGGCTTGTTTCCCATCGGGCAAAACGAAATAAATAGCCACCAGAATGAGCGCGGTTATTCCCGCCAGAATCAGGAATATGGAGTGCCAGCCCAGCGCCACCGTGGCATAACCACCCACCGTGGGTGCAATCATCGGCGAAATGGCCAGCACCAGCGTCAGCAGCGAAAAAACCTGGGCAATCTGCGATACCGGAAACAAATCACGCACCAGTGCCTGAGCCGCCACCAACCCAACACAGCCCCCGACAGCCTGCAAAAGCCGCATTAAAATCAGGGTTTCGATCGACGTTGTTTGCGCACAGCCAATCGAAGCCAGTAGATACAGCACCAGCCCCGCATACAACGGGCGTTTCCGGCCATAGCGATCCAACAGAGGTCCATACAGGAGTTGCCCCACCGAAATACCGATCAGATAAGCGGTCAGTGAAAGCTGCACCTGTTCAATGGTGGTGTTGAGGCTTTTCGCAATGGCCGGAAAACCCGGCAGATACATGTCGATGGAAAATGGACTGATCGTAGTGAGCGTTCCTAAAATCAGGATCACAATAAAATGCTGTCGGCGCGTCATGAACTGCGGAAGAGATTCTTACAAAAGTACGCTCAACGACCAGTGATTGTTCCCGATATTGCATTTTTTTTAGAAAATCGCCCAAAAACGTTCCTTATTCAGGATCATTCGGGTAAATCAGAACTTAAACCCGAGGCTGGCACTGACCATCCGAAGCTTGGCATTCTCGGCTTTATACACGTCTTTGATGCCATGATGGTAGGACACATCGAGGGTAACCGGCCCCAGATCGAAGCCGACACCACCCAGTAGATTGACAACGGTTTTGTTGTAATCGTCGTCGGTCAGGTTGAAATCATTTTTATCGGCATTCAGTAAATAAGACAATTCGGCCCCCGCCTGAATCCGGATTCCCGTCCGCTTGGTCTGGGTCATGGCCGGCCGAAACCCGATCTGGAGCGGAATCTGAACGTAGTGGGTATTGATGGTACTGTTGATGTCGTTCAGCGAAGTCCCTTTATCGTTCTTGCTGTAGAGTTTCGACGAAACGCCCACGTATTCAACCCCCAATTGCCCAAACAGCCGTCCTCCTCCGCGAACATAAACGCCGAGCTGGTAGCCCACCCGGGCTTTGGATTCCAGGCTATCCTGATCTGTCGAATACTTCGAGAAGTTGGGTCCGGCGTAAACCCCAATCGAAACGTTGTCGCGTTTGAGCATTTTTTCCGGTTTTGACAGGTGGTTTGGCGAAGCGGCAGTTGTAGCTCCTTTCAATTGCCCAAGATCCGTTTGAATGCTGTCGATTTTGGTATTCTGAGCCTCGATCATCCTGCGCAATGCCCGAATTTCATCCGGGTTCGATGCCACGTTCGCTGTCGGAAAAACCGCAGAACCTGTTGTTACCTGGCCGTTGCGGGGCAGGCTGACCGACGATTGGGATTCATAGACGGGCGGTTCAACAGAGAGTGATGCCGTCGATCCGGAAACGGGTGCCGGGATCGAATATGCATTGTTCAGGCGTTTTTCCGTTACCCGTTTTTCGTAAATGATGGATTCGGTACGTTCGATCACCGGCGATTCGGATCGCACATCGTTTTTTTCGGATGAAACAGTCGGCTGTTGCGCCCATGAAGGAGCTTGAGTGACAAATGCAAGAGTGGCTACAAAGAGAATCCGATTCATCGGTTTTGGTCGTGAAAGTGAGAAATCATTTTCCTATTGGAAGGATTTCGGATCAAAAAGTCACTTTCAGGAACAAAGGACGGTTTTTGGAGACAATATTGTTTAATAAATTCTTGAAATAGTCAAATTTAATAAGCGAAAATTCGTACTAAAAAACAGTCCTATTTGCCGATCTTCCCGCATCGGAACCACTCACAAGCGGTGTCGTCCCTGCATCTAAATGAACGAATGCGCTCACGCCAATGGAAAGATTTATTGGTTAGTCAGGACGTTCATACTCTGGAAAATTCGCTCGGCCACTTTCTGATTTCCCTTTTCATTGAGGTGTAAAGGGTCGAACCGCAATGATCTCGGCACCACATCATCCGTATGATCGACAATATCCAGGTAGCTCGACCGGTCATATTGTGACAGTAAATACGCGTGAATATTAATGTAATGATCGCCATAAATCGTATACAACTCGCCGTTCAGTTTCATGATGGCGTCGTGGCCAGCTCCAAAAACATCTTCGTTCTGGCCGAAGCTACCGTTTACAATGCTCAACACCAGATACCGGTCGTGCCCTAACGCTTTCACCATCGACGCGATGTCGGCTTTGATTTGTTCAGGTTCGAGGTAATTATTGCGACCCGCCCAAATGATTGTATTATACGAATGTTTGTCCGTCGCAGCCAGCATTCGCTTGGCAATCTGGTAGCTTTTTTCTCCGGAGATTCCCTCGTTCACAAACGTGTACTGCGGGGCCAGTTTTTGCAGTTCGATCAGGTATGAGCTGCCGTTGCTGCCCTCCGTCATGCTATCGCCCCAGCCCACAATGACATTCGAGCCTTTGTCTTTGGGAGATAATCCATCAAAAAGGGTACAACCTAAAACCGTGTAAACGACTAAAAAAAAGCTCAGCCGGGAAAAAATACGAAACAGAATGGCCATAGAATGCGGAAACCAATGCTGGGAAAAATACGAGATTCAGGAGCCGCCCCCTGTCGAACCCAACCGACTTCATCGGCTGCGACACGGTGTTTTCGGTCGAATAGTAAACGGCTGATTCAATCCCGAAATTGTATTGTTCTTCCAATTGACAAAACAAAGCGGTTACAACGTGCTGTTGGGATGCAGACAGTTCTGCCAGTAGGCAACGAGAAGTTTCATTTGCTGTTGAAAACCGGCGTAATCCGTTGCTTTCTGGAAAAAGCCCTGAACTTCCTGTTCATACGCTTCGCGGATGATGTCGGGATTGGCTGCGGTCGTTAGGTACACAAATGGAATGGATTTCTGGCGCAGAGTCTCGTTCTGAATGATCCGTCGGCGCAGTTCCAGCCCGTTCATGATGGGCATATTGATGTCACACAAAATCAGGAAAGGCTGTTCGTCGGTCGCTTCCAGATACTGCAAAGCCAGTTGGCCATTGGAGAAAAAACGGATTTCGTTGGGAATGTCCAGTCGCTTTATAATTTGCGCCAGCAGAAATTGGTCGTCGTCATCATCTTCGATTGAAATAATGGGGCCTTTCAATGACAGGTTACGTTGAGCCATACGGGGTCAGTTGCATACGGTTGTTTACAAATATACATCAACATTTGTACGATTTTTGTAAACAGGAACGACCAACTGCCGGAAGCACCGTTCTCAGACTTCCGGATACGACGGGTATTTTTCCAAAACCGGTATTGAAACGCCCGGGAGCCATTGCTAGATCAAACGGTATAATTCGGCCAAATCCTTGAGCATGATGACGTTATCGACCCGAAGTTTGTCATAAATCCGGGCTTTATGGGTTCCAACCGTGGAGGTGTGAATATTTAAATAATCGGCGATGGTGCTCACCGATGTCCCTTTGAACAGATGTTGGGCAATTTCAAACTCCCGGTTCGACAGCAGTTGAAAGGGGTCCAGTTCATCCGCCTGATGCCGGTCTTCCAGCGTCTGGTCCAGCAACGACGGATCCATGTATTTTCGGCCCGTCAGAATACTCCGCACTGCCGTCAGAATTTCCGGATCGCCGGCTTCTTTGCTTAAGTAGCCACTTACCCCCATTTGCAGATACCGCTTCAGGAACGCATACTTGGTGACGGTCGTGAAAAGGAGGATAGGCAGCTCAGGCACCATCTTGCGGAGATTTTCCAGAAAACTAAACGTATCAGTATTCGGCAGGTTCAGTTCCATGATCACCAGATCATAGTCGGTGTCCATGATTTTCCGGAAAGCCACCCCGCCGTTCTGGGCTTCGTCGATCTGGATTGTGCCGTAGTAGTCTTTCAACAGCAGACGGATGCCCGAGCGCACAATAGAATGACCATCGACAACTACTAATTTATGCATGATTCGGTTGGTGTTTATTCCCCGCCCAAAGGCCAGTCTCAATAATCCAGTGTGCTGAATTCGGAATTGTTGCTGATGAACTCCGGAATGATTCGTTTGATGCTGCTGACCAAAGCCCGGTCATTGCCGTCGGCGAGTTGGTGACGGAGTTGTTCCAGACAAAACCGGATTTCCTCCGCGTGCAGTGCCGCCACCCGGGCAATCATAATTTTGGGATGATGGGTGGGCAGTGTGCGTTCGTTCGTATGCAGCAGTTCTTCATACAGTTTCTCACCCGGTCTCAGCCCGGTAAAAACAATCTTGATGTCCTGCCCGCCCGGCTCGCGCGACAGCCGGATCATCTTCCGGGCCAGATCCACAATCCGGACCGGCTCACCCATATCGAAGACAAAGACCTCTCCACCCTGCCCCATCGCCCCGGCTTCGAGCACCAGTTGACAGGATTCCGGGATGGTCATGAAATACCGCCGAACCTCGGGATGGGTTACCGTCACCGGGCCACCCGCCTGAATCTGTTGCCGAAAAACCGTTACCACCGAACCGTTGGAACCCAGCACGTTGCCAAACCGGGTGATCATAAAACGTGTCCGGCGCAGCAGCGAATCCGAATGGTTCAGGCTTTGGACATACAGCTCGGCCAGCCGCTTGGTGGCTCCCATGACATTGGTCGGATTGACGGCTTTGTCGGTCGAGATCATCACAAACCGCTGCACCCCGTATTCCAGCGCCAGATCGGCCATGACCTGCGTACCGAGCACATTGACCCGAACAGCCTCGAATGGATGTTCCTCCATCAGCGGAACATGTTTGTAGGCTGCGGCATGAAAAACCAGCGTCGGCCGGGTATCCCGAAACACGTGCTGCATTCGCGTCTGGTTGGACACATCGGCGATTTTAATCACCAGGCGAATTTCGTTCAGGGCGGTTTTAAAGTGCTGGCGGAGTTGAAACTCCAGGTCGAACAAGGCCGATTCGGCCTGATCGACGAGCACAATCGTACGCGGGTGATGGCTCAACAATTGACGGACCAGTTCACTTCCGATGGAACCGGCCGCGCCCGTCACCATCACCACCTGATCATCGAGCTGTGCCCGCAAGGTGTCGTTGAAAAGCTGAATCGGGGCTCTTTCGAGCAAATCTTCGATGCGAATGTCACGAATTTGCAGTGCATCGAAACGGCCGTCCATCCACTGCCGGACCCCGGGGACGGTTTTGACCGGAATGTCGTATTGGAGAAAAAAGTCGGTAATCTGCGTCCGCTGATGGGGTGTACAGGATTCCATCGCCAGAATCACCTGGGGCAGCACGGTCTGGCCTTTGATAAACCGCTGGTAAGCCTGCTGACGGGATAGCACTTCGACCCCTTCCAGGACTTTACCCCGTTTGGCGGGATCATCGTCCACAAATGCCAGCATCTGATACCAGTGATCCGCATCCTGCTCCAGGGCTTTGCGGGTGAGCAGTCCGGTTTGGCCCGCGCCATAAATCAGGACAGGCTGGCGACGCCCGCCCCCCACCAGCAGCAAATGCCAGTAAAGTGCCTTCGCACCAAACCGGCTGGCGGCCAGAATAACCAGACAGCAGCAATAGTCGATGAGCAGAATGGAAACCGGCACATAAAGCGTCCACGGCCCATTTCCCAAAGCCAGCAGGCCGGAAACCAGCGCCGTTAGTGCCGTACTCATCGAAACCGCCAGCCCCAACAGCCGCAGGTCTTCCAGGCTGGTGTGTCGGATAATGCCGCGGTAAGATCCCACCAGAACGAAGCAGATTAACCGACAGAGGGTGGTGATCAGCAAACCGGCCAGCAGATTATCCCCGTTCATGGCGCTGAAATCAAAATTAAACCGCAGACCATAAGCAAGGGCAAAAGCAATACCGGTTATGATCGTATCGGTCAGCAGAATCAGGTAGCTGGACAGAAAACGGTTGGTATGCGTTCGGAGGTAGTTCTCGATCATTCGTGATACGCAGATAAGGGAGCCGAAAAAGTCGGAATGACCGCACAAAGCCGTGCCAGGGTGAACCGAAATCACCGTTAAATTGCTCCAAAATGGACTATTGAGAATCGAAGGCCAGCCCGCAATAAAGACTATCAACCAGCCAATCAGGTAAACAACCGGTTACTCCACAATAAAACGGTGTTGGCGTACCTGCCCCCGTTCCTGAACCTTGAGGATGTAGGCACCAGACGACAGACCTGTCGATTTCAGCAGCAGATTCCCCGATTGAATACCGGTTTTCTGCAGAGACTGCAAACGTCCATCGGCACTGTAGAACCCAAGAATGGCGGTTTCGGGCTCATCCAGCTTCAGCACAAAGCGTTCCCCGCGAGCCACCGGATTGGGGTACACGCCATACGCATCATCCCGCATTACCACCGAAACCGCCCGGTAAACCGTCGATCGGCCGTTTAAATCCGTCTGCGTCAGGCGGTAATAACTGGTGCCGGAATAGGGTGTCTGGTCGGTCAGCCGGTAGGTTTTCAAGGTTGTGCTATTCACCGAAACATCAGCTACTTCACCCACTTTTTCGAACCGTTGCAGATCTTTGCTCCGCTCAATTAAAAAACCTTTGTTGTTGATTTCCAGCGATGTTGTCAGGGCCAGTTCGACCGTCCGATTGGCTTGTACTTTCGCCGTGAAGCTGACCAACGTTACCGGCAACGGGGCCGCTGTAGGAACGATAACCGTGCTGGCGTTGATCGTAATGGCTCCCGCAGTTGAAAGGGCCCTTCCTTCCAGCGTAGTCGTGTTCAGTACAATGGCATCCAGGGCAATGATGGTTCCTCTAAACGTCGAACCGGTTCCCAGGGTGGCGGCTCCGTTGATTTGAAAAAATACGTTTTCAACCGTGGCGCCGTTCGTCAGTAAAATGGTTGAACCGGTGCCGGTTACCAGAGCACTGTTTAACTTGATGATAAAAATACCGGCTCCACTCAAGGTGAGCGTTCCATTCAGGGTGGTAGGGCTGGCGCTGGTTTGGCAGGAAACACCCGGATTCAGCGTCTGTCCCCCCAGTTCAACACCGATAGCCGTCGGATTACAGGGAGCGGCAAGCAAAGAGCTGTAGGCCAACGCGACATCAGCCGCTGCCTGGATCGATTGCGGACTTCCGGCGGTATACGTGTTTCCGGAGATGGTGGCTGTCTCAAAACCGCTAATGGATCCGACATTGGTTCCAATGTCACCCGTAATCTGGGAGGCTCCGTCGTTCAAAAGCGCACCGTTGGCGGTAAATAAAGCAAAGGTAGACGTGGTTCCGAGGGGCGGTGCGCTCTGTCCGAAACCGATGAACGGTAAGGCGAACAAGACACTGTAGGCCAGGCTATTAAGTAGTTTTCGTTTCATAGTCGTTGAATGATCAGGCTGGTTTTGTTTTACACTGCTAAGATGGGCTTTTGCAAACTCGTATATGTTACACAATTCCCCAGAAAGGTTACATTATTCACACATTTTCAAGCGTATTGCGTCCATTTTGCTTGAGTTGCTTGTAGTTGGAAGGCGTTACTCCGGTCACCTTTTTAAACTGGTTGGACAAATGGGCGACACTGCTGTAATTGAGTTTGTAGGAGATTTGGGTGAGATTGAGTTCGTCATACCGGAGCAATTCTTTCGCCCGTTCTATCTTATGAGCAATAATGTATTTTTCAATGGTCGTACCTTCCGCTTCTGAGAACAGGTTGGCGAGGTAGGTGTAATCATATTGTAGTTTCGAACTGATGTAGTCCGAATTCTTCATTTTGGGCAGCTCGTCGGTGTAGTGAACCAGCTCCACAATTACGTTTTTCACTTTTTCGATTAGCACTTCTTTTTTATCGTCAATCAGTTCGAGCCCGGCTTCCAATAAACCGGTTCGCAACTGATCCATTTGTCCGACAGAAATTGTCCCCCGAACCTCTACTTCACCGAGATCGACCACCTCACAATCCAGGCTGGCTCTTTTAAAAATTGCCTGTACAATCATTTTGCAACGCCCACTAACCATATACCGGATAAAAACTTTCACCTTGTTTTTGCTGAACAGCGTATGAAGGAAACTCACTAAGAGAAGGGGGCCGGGTCACCAGTACGGTGACAAGAGAAGAAGCAGCAGAAAGATAAAAAAGAGGGAATCTTTACTAAACGGTCCTTGGTTTTGTATATGCAAAAATCGATCCAGAAATTCCAATTTATCAGACAAAGATGTTTTAATTGTCGGGCTGATCAAGATTTGCAACGGTGCTGGTCAAGATCTGCAATCGCGATCAACCACGTCAGCCACGCTAGCACACCTGAATCACCTCCACATTTAGCAACGCCCCCAGTTTTGCCAGTTTGGAAGCAATATGCCCCACTCCCACCGCACAATGGTGCGCCGGACCGTGGCTGTTCCAGGTCTGTACGAAGTTCCGCGCACCCGGCGAAAACCGGTAGCGGCTGTTGGTGTTGCCAATGTGCAGAATCGGTCCCGGCACGGATTCACCTTCGGCCACGAGCAGACTGATTTTCCCGTTCCCGTTTTCCACCACCGACAGGAGCGTGACCGGCCCGTTTTTAACCGACATTTCCACCGAAAGCCCCCGACCCACTTTTCCATGATATACATAGAGCGGACGGACCTTGGTTTTGCCCTCGGCAATGCGGATGTGGCCGGGACCATCGTGGCCCATCAGCACCACATTGTCGGCAAAATCCATCGCGTAATATTCCGTAAAAGAACCGCCAACGCCGAAGCTGTCCATGATTTTCATGGCCTGGGCATTCTTGACTTCGTATTCACCCGCCACCGGAATCCCGCGCGCCGTCAGCAGTGAATTACCGAGAATCACCGAACTCATCGTGTCTTCATTCGCCGGATTACCACTGCCTTTGTGATAATACGCCAGCGATCCCAAACCGTGGGTTTCCACCAACTGATCCAGTGCCACGGAGGTTCGGGCAGCGCGAGCGAGTTCCTCGGGTAAACAATCGGCCTGAACGTCGAAGGTTTCGGCAAAAACCGCCGTCCGTTCCTTCACCTGTTCCGGCGAAACCGCTTCCCGCAGAGCGGATAGCTCGTCGACTTCCACGATTTTCATATGGCCGCCGAAGGTTGCGTTTTGCAGCGTCAGGTCGGAATAAATGTCGAGCATCCCGCTGTAATAATTGCCCATCAAACCCAGGCAGTTGTGCGCCATGACGTGCGCCACCCGCCCGGCTTCGATCCACTCATCGATTTCCTGCCAGCCCTCGGGGTCGTTTTCAAGCATGCCGGTGACCTGATGAAACGGGATGTGGGCGCGACGGAATACGTTGGCGATTTCGGGAACGGGGCAGGCCGAGCAGTAAGCCAGCCATTCGCCCGTCATCCGCGTTCGGTCGTTCAACTGATTGAACCATTCGTAGTTAATGGCCGGTTCGGGTGCTAAATTCAGGACGATTACCGGCACTTTGGCCCGCTGCACCACCGGCAAAACCGTCGCCGACAGGGCATAGGTGGTGACGTAAATGAACAACAGATCGATGTCGGCCTGCCGGAACTGGTGACCGGCCACCAGGGCTTTTTCCGGCGAATCGACCAGGCCGAGGTTGACCACTTCGACACCCGGGCGACTGAACCGCGACTCGACGCGCTGCAGGTAACCTTTCAACCGGGCTTCCAGCCCGTCGAATTGCGCCCAGTAGGTATCCAGCCCAATTCCGAATAAACCGACTTTAAACGGAAACGATGGTGTGTTCAACGTGGATACGGTTCCTTTAACGGATTGACCGGTTTCGACTCCCTGATTCGTTTTCATAGACCATTTATAATTGACGTACTGGCTCATTTTCTAAAATAGAATTGGCAAGTAAACAGGGAATCGACACTTTCTTCAAACTATTTTTCAAATCTGCCAAATAAATATAAAATTACGGTAAGTGTTTTTTCGTCCCTGAAACGTCTCCCTGTATCGAAGCAGTGATTTCGCCTTTCTGACTAGTATTTTCACCATTTACCGAACATGGGAGAGGTTAGACGTTTAGTACCGGACCCAAATGGCAATCAGGCAAACCCATTTTCACTCGGGGATCGTCCGCTCAGTGATCATCCTCCGGCCCATTTTCAGCGACCGGCGGTGGCACTGGATGCCGAACGGCTGATTCATAAGGCGTTTGAACAGAACCCGGATTCGGGCATCGCACTGCTGTTTCAGCACTATTACCAGTCGCTGTGCAGCCACGTTGTCCGGTTTGTTTCGTCCAAAGAAATTGCCGAGGACATTGTTTCGGACATTTTCTACGAGTTCCACGTCGGCCACATTTACCTCACCATCACGACGTCTTACCGCGCCTTTCTTTTCACCGCCGTACGCAACCGGGCTTTCGACTACGTCCGGGCCGAGATGAAACGCAGCACCTCACTCGACCAGGCCGAACGGGTTTCGTTTCCCAGCGAGCAGCAACCCGATTCCGTGACGCAGTTTGAGGAACTGTATCACGACGTGGAAAAAGCCATCGACGCCATGCCGATGAAACAGCGACAGGTCTACGTCATGCACCGGTTTGAAGGCCGGAAATACACCGAGATTGCCCAGGAACTCAACCTTTCCCTACGAACCGTCGAAGTCCACATGTACCGGTCCATCCGCCACGTCCGGGCTTTCCTGAAAGACAAATGGCTGATTTTGCTCCTCAGCTTCTGCCAGTATCCGCAATAAAACCACAACAACTTCCTGAAACATGGTTTTGGTGTGGCTGTTTTTGCCAGCCCGAAACCGGTCTGACTTATGAAAACACAGGTAACGAAAGAACTCTTGTTCAACTACTTCGCCGGTCGTACTACGGCTTTTCAGAAGCAGTTGATCGACGAATGGGCCAAAGATACAGACAACCGGGAACAGTTTTTTCACTGGCTGGAAATCTGGGAAAGCCAGCATCCGCAGTATGTGGCCGATGTCCAAACCGCCCTCAACCGTCACCAGATGCGAATGGCTCAGGACCCGCAGGAGGACGAACCGGCTGGTGTCGATCGGCCCATTCCCATGACCCATCAGCCCTGGTTTCGGTGGGTTGCTGCGGCCTCGGTGGCTTTGCTGGTCGGGAGTGGCTGGGTGTATCGGGACGACGTCATGAACGAAAAATATACCACGACCTACGGCGAAACCCGGCAACTGACACTGGCCGATGGCAGTGAGGTGACGCTGAACGCGAACTCGACGCTGAAGGTGCCCCGGTTTGGATTTGGTGCTCAGACGCGGGATGTGGCGCTATCGGGCGAGGCCACGTTTTCGGTTACCCACACGACGGACGATCAGCGGTTTGTGGTCAAAACAAACCGAAACTTCGAGGTGGTCGTACTCGGCACCGAATTTTCGGTGTACAACCGGGAACGGGGCGGCAAAGTGGTTTTGAATAAAGGGAAAGTGCAGCTCCGGTACCAGGAGGGCAAGGCTCCCCGTCAGTTGATGATGAAGCCGGGCGATCTGGTGACCTTAAACCGGCGTGATGGGCAGGTCCAGCTCCGGAAACTGAGTCAGCCCGAAAACGCTTCGGCCTGGCGCGAAAACCGCTTTGTGTTTGAAGAAACGACGCTTGAAGAAATCACCCATCTGTTCAAGGAAAACTACGGCCTGGTGCTGGAAATCACCGATCCCAAACTGGCCAAATGGACCGTTTCCGGCTCTTTTACAGCCGGCAACGCCGAAGAACTCCTGGAGTCGCTGATGGAAGGGTCGGCCCTGACCTACAAACGCACCGGCAACCACATTGTCATTCCGAATCCTGCTCACTAACCCACCGTACTTCTTCTCATTTCTGCTTACTAACCCATTCTTCTTATTTACCTCCATGAAAAAAAGAATACCACCACTGCTGATTCTGCTGCTGGGTGTTATCCAGCCAGGTTTTGCCCAAATGCTCGCGAAGGCCCAGACCTCAGCCCGCCAGCCGCTGTCTGTGAGGCCCGAAAACCGCCAGTTGAAAGAAACCCTGCGGGAACTGAAAAACCATTATAAAGTAGACATTCTGTTTTTCGACCGGATTGTGGAGGGCTACGTCGTTTCGTCGGACGCCATTCACTGGGACGACCGGCTGGAAACCAACCTGGAGACGGTGTTAAAACCGTTTGGGTTAAGCTATAAAAAATCGAAAAACGGGGGCTACGTGATCACCGCCAAAGAACCGCAGCGGAGGTCGGAAATCAATCCGAGTCGATTTCCCGAAGCCCCTTTCGCCCGCCAAACCGAAAACCGACCGGCCACCGAAGCAGCAGCGCTAGAGGTTCCGGCGGCCCGCGTCGTGGAAAAACCGGTTGTTGCCGACATCACCATCCAGGGCCGGGTGACCGATGCCGGAAAAGGCGAAGACCTGCCCGGCGTGAGCATTGTTCTAAAAGGATCGACGCGCGGAACCACCACCGACGGAACCGGCACCTACAAGCTGGCCATCCCCGGTCCGGAAGCGGTTCTGGTTTTTAGTTTTGTGGGCTACGAACCACAGGAAGTGCTGGTCGGTGGCCGCACCGAAATCAACGTCAGCCTGAAACCGGACATCAAAGCGTTGAGCGAAGTCGTTGTGGTGGGCTACGGGGTTCAGAAGAAAACCTCGGTGACGGCGGCTGTTTCGGCCATGAAAGGAGAAGAAATTGCCTCTGTTCCCGTCACCAACCTGAGCAACAGCCTGGGGGGTCGGTTGCCGGGCGTCATCGTCAAACAGGCTTCCGGCGAACCCGGCCGCGACGGTTCCAATATCTACATTCGCGGGATTTCCTCCACGGGCAACAACCAGCCCTTATTAATTGTTGACAATATTCCCCGCAGTTTTCAGCAACTCGATCCCAACACCATCGAAACGTTCACAATCCTGAAAGATGCCGCAGCGGTGGCACCCTACGGAGTGGCAGGTGCTAACGGGGTGGTTCTGGTGACGACCAAGCGCGGAAAAACCGGTACGCCGTCGCTGACGTATAATGCTTACGTCGGTTTTCAGAATCCGACCGTCATGCCCGATTATTTATACGGCTACGACTTTGCCTCGCTGAAAAATGCAGCCGCTAAATACGCCGGGTTGCCAGAACCGTATTCGGCGGAAGCGTTACAGAAATTCAGAGACGGTTCGGACAACGATTCGTACCCGGCTGATAATTACGTCAAGGAAATTGTCAACCGCAACGCCGTCATCACCACCCACAACATCGAATTGTCGGGCGGGGCGGAGCGGATCAAATATTACGCCAGCTTGGGCTACCAGTACCAGGCCGGGATGTGGCCGTCGACCAGCAATAAACGGTATAACCTGGCGATCAACCTCGACGCACAGGCCACCAAAACCACCAAAATTTCTTTTAACCTGAACGGAAGGGTGCAAAAGTCGCAGTATCCGTCGATTGGCACGTCGCGTCTTTTCGAACTGATTGCCTATTCTCACCTGCAAAACGGCCCGCTGTTTTTCAGCAACGGCATGAATGGCACCTACGTCACCGGCAGCATTTACAACAGCGGGTATCAGAAAACCAATACGACGGCTTTGTACTCTCAACTGTCGGTGGAACAGGAGATTCCGTTCATTCCGGGGCTGGTGGCCAAAGGTACGATTGCCTACGATCCGACGATGGTTCTGGATAAAATCTGGACGACTCCGGTTCACCTGGCTACGATCAATACAACGACGAAAGTGATCACCGACGGCATTTTCGGTCAGGCCAAATCGTCATTGAACCAGACCTACAACCAGACCCAGCAGTTGACCTACCAGGCCAGCCTGAACTACGTGCGGTCGTTTGGCAAAAGCACCGTGGGCGCGCTGGCGGTTTTTGAAGCCAAAGCCAACGACGCGATGCTGCTGGGTGCTACCCGCCGGAACTACAACCTGAGCATCGACGAACTGGACATGGGGAGTTCGAGTCAGGCCGACATGACGACCACCGGAACTTCCAACTACGGCCGGCAAATGGGTCTGGTTTACCGGGTTACGTACGACTACGCCGATAAATACCTCTTCGAAGCCAGCGGTCGCTACGACGGCAGCTATTACTTTGCCCCCGAAAACCGCTACGGTTTCTTCCCGGCCTTTTCGCTCGGCTGGCGTTTGTCGGAAGAGAATTTCATCAAGAACAATGTGCGCTGGATTGATAACCTGAAACTGCGCGGGTCCTACGGCGAAGTGGGCGCGCTGGCCGGGAGTGCCTTTCAGTACATGAGCACCTACAGCGTGGTGGGTCCGGCCTATGTGCTTGGTGGCAACGCCGTTCAGGCCCTCCGCGAACGCAACGAACCGAACCCGAACATCACCTGGGAACGCGCGAAAAAGACCGACATCGGTTTGGAAGCCACGTTATGGAAAGGCCTGCTGAACCTGGAAATGGATTATTTCTACGAAAAACGCTCCAACATGCTGGTTAATCCCGATGTCATTGTGCCGTCCGAATACGGAATCGGACTGAGCCAGGTGAATGCCGGGATCATGCAAAACCAGGGCATTGACCTGTCCATTGGCTCGGCACACCGGTTTGCGTCCGGCCTGCGCGTTGCCCTCAACGGCAATTTTACGTACGCCAAAAACAAGCTATTGCAGGTGTTTGAAGCCGGGGCAACCTACAACAACCTCAACCGCCGGTTGACCGGAAAACCGCTCGGAACGCAGTTTGGCTTTCAATCACTGGGTCTTTTTCAGGTGGCCGATTTTGACGAAGCCGGTAAGCTAAAACCGGGAATTGCAGTCCAACCCTGGGGGGCGGTTCAACCCGGCGACATCCGGTATCAGGACATGAACAACGATGGCAAAATCAACGACGACGACCTCACCCGGATTGGTGACGCCGTAGCCACGCCCCGAATCATTTACGGGATTGCCCCCAACGTCCAATACAAAGGTTTCACGCTCGACCTGCTGTTTCAGGGCGCGGCCAAAACCAACTTCTATTACTCGGGCAGTGCAGCCTGGGCCTTCAGCAATGGCATGGGTGCGGTCCGGGAAACACTGGACTACTGGACGCCCGAAAATCCGGATGCGACCTATCCACGCATCACCAACGCCCCGACGACCAACAACACGCAGACGTCCTCATACTGGATCGGCGATGCCAGCTACCTGCGGTTAAAAAGCGCCACCCTGTCGTATTCGATTCCGTCGGTGATCACGCAGCGAATAAAAATCCAGAATGCGCGGGTCTACGTGTCGGGGCAGAACGTCCTGACCTGGACGAAGTTGCGGAATTTTGACCCGGAAATTACGCAGGCCAACGCCTGGAGTTATCCGCAGCAAAAAGTGATGTCAGTTGGCTTGAATGTAACGTTTTAATCCTGAAAACACCCCCCCGCGATGAACCTGTCTAGGCTTATAAAGTTGAATGGCAAAGTAGCTTTGCTGTTCCTGATTTTGGGAGTTTTCTCCTGCAAAGATTTTCTGGACGTGGCCCCCAAAGACCAGATTTCGGACGATATCGTCTGGACCGATGCCGCCACGGCCGACCTGTTTCTAAATAACGTCTACTCCGGAATTCCGGGGCCGTTCAACACCTTCGATCCGTGGGAAAACTTTACGGACAATGCCATGAACGGCGTCAACGGGCTGCCCAGCCGGGTTTTGTACTCGCCGTCGGTCTATACGGCCAGCAACGCGCCCAACTGGTGGGGGCAGTATGCCAACATCCGCCGGGCCAATTTATTCATCGAAAAAGTAACGGCGTCGGCCTTTCCGGATACCTGGAAAAAACCCAAAATCGCGGAAGCTCGGTTTTTACGCGCCTATTACTACCAATTGCTCTGGACCGCCCACGGCGGGGTTCCAATCATCACCAGTTCGCTGAATCAGAACACGCAGGGCGACGCCATTTTCCGGGCGCGCAACACCGACGAAGAAACCTACAAATTCATTGTGGACGAGTGTGCCGCCATTGTCGATGACCTGCCGCTCAAGGCCGAAGCCGGCCGGGTTTCCAAAGCCACGGCACTGACGCTGAAAGGCTGGTGCGAACTGTTCTGGGCCAGTCCGTTGAAAAATACCGCCAACGACAAAGCCCGCTGGGCATTGGCGGCCGCTACCAACAAGCGTGTCATCGATCTGGGTTCACACAGCCTGTTTTCCAATTACGAAACGCAATTTTACGAGGACAACAACAACAATGTGGAAGTGCTTTTTGCCAAGCAATACCTCGGTGGTACGGCCCTGGGCAGTGGCAAAGAAGGCCTTTGGGGTCCCTGGATGGTCGGCGGGGTTCAAAAAGCCTACGGGGGCGTCGACCCGACGCAGGAACTGGTGGACGAATACGCGATGGCCAACGGTTTACCGATTTCAGACCCGGCTTCGGGCTACGATCCGCAGAATCCGTATGTGAACCGGGAAAAGCGGTTTTATCAGTCCATTGTGTATGATGGATCGACTTGGGTTGGCGCCGAAATGGTAATGAAACAGGGCGTCGGTAGTCGGAATGCGACGGATTTGAGTAATACCAATGAAGCGACCAATACCGGTTATTATTTGCGGAAGGGATTGAATCCAAAATACACCATCAACGGCAACCATTTGTTGAACAGCGGCAGTTTTATCATTTACCGCTACGCCGAGGTGCTGCTGAGTTATGCCGAAGCCCAGAACGAAGCCGTCGGGCCGGATGCGTCGGTGTATGCCGCCATCAACCAGGTGCGGACGCGGTCGGAATTACCGAACCTGAAAACCGGCTTGACGCAGGCCGAGATGCGGGTGGCCATCATGCGCGAACGCCGGGTGGAGCTGGCGTTTGAAGAACGGCGCTGGTTCGATCTGATGCGGTTGAAGCTGGCGGAAAAGAACCTGAACGGAACGTTACACGCCATGAAAATTGAGCTGGTGGGCGGAAAACCGGTGTACACGGTCATTCCCGCACCGGAAGGCGGCAAAACGTTCTTTGCCAATAAAAACTATTTGCTTCCGATTCCGCAATCGGCGTTGAACCAGAATACGAAGCTGACCCAAAACCCGAATTACTGACCCAATGGTAATTTCATTGACTCAAATACAGCAGTATCTTTTTTACAGTCTGATCGCTGCCAGCCTGGTGATGGTGCCGGGTTGTCAGAAGTCGTCTACCTCTTCGGGAACCTCCCCCGAAGAGGCTTTGAAAACGTTCGAACTCGAACCCGGTTTTCAGATCGAACTGGTGGCCAGCGAACCGCTGGTGGCCGACCCGGTTGCGATGGAAATTGACGAGGATGGGCGGTTTTACGTCGTGGAAATGCACGGTTATCCGCTCGACAAAACCGGTACCGGAAAAATCAAACTGCTCACCGATTCAGATGGCGACGGTCGCATGGACCAGAGCACGGTTTTTGCCGAGAACCTCGTGCTGCCTACCGGGATCATGCGCTGGAAAAAAGGCGTGCTGGTGACCGACGCGCCGAATGTCTACTACCTGGAAGATACCGACGGCGATGGCAAATCCGACGTCCGCGACACGGTTTTGACCGGTTTTGCCCTTTCCAATCCGCAGCATAACGTCAACGCGCCCCTGCTGGGTCTTGACAACTGGATTTACCTCGCCCACGAATCGGCGGTGACGGCGCAGGTGTATAAGGAAGAGTTCGGCGACCGCGGGAGTGATGTTTTCTTTCCCAAAAAACCTGATGGCATCCGTCTGCCCGACAACGCCAGTGGCCGCAGCGTCCGGTTTCGGCCCGACCGCTACGAACTGGAACCGGTGGCCGGCAATACGCAGTTTGGTCATACCTTCGACGCCTGGGGAAACCGCCTGCTGGTGAGCAACGCCAACCACGCCTTCCACGAAGTCATCACGACGCCGTATCTGAAGCGCAATCCGGATTTGCTGGTTTCCAACGTCACCCAGTCGATTTCGGACCACGGCAATGCCGCCGAAGTGTTTCCGATCACCAAAAATCCGCAGATGCAGCTGCTCACGGACATTGGCGTGATCACGTCGGCCTGTGGCATAACGGCGTATCTGGGCGGGGTGTTTCCGGCCCTGTACGACAGCGTGACGTTTGTGGCCGAACCCGTCAGCAATCTGATTCACTTCGATAAAATCCATGAAAAAGGAGCCAGTTTTACGGCCAGCCGCGTCCACACCGGCAAAGAATTTCTGGCTTCGACGGACGCCTGGTTTCGACCCGTCAATATGTACGTCGGACCCGATGGCGCGCTGTATGTCATTGATTATTACCGGCAAATTGTCGAACACCCCGAATGGATGGCCGAAGACGTTATCAAATCCGGGGCCTTATACAACGGAACAGATCAGGGCCGCATCTACCGCATCACGCCCAAAGGAACCAAACCCGCCGTCCTGAACAAAGACCTGCTGGGGAAGGCGTCCAATGCGCAGTTGATCGAAAAACTGGCCAACCGCAATAGCTGGTGGCGCCGGAATGCGCAACGGCTTTTGCTGGATCGCGCGACACCTCAGGATGTGGCCGAATTGGAAGTCATGGCGAAAAATCCGTCGTCGCCCCTGGGTCGTCTGCACGCCCTCTGGACGCTCGAAGGGCTAAAAAAACTTCGCCCTGAATTGATTACGGCGGCCCTGAAAGACCCGGTTCCGGGTGTCCGAACCAACGCGATCAAACTGGCGGAACTACATCTCAAAACCGCCCCGGCGCTCATTCCAGCGTTGCTGGCGATGCAGTCCGACAGCGATCCGAAAGTCCGCTTTCAACTGCTTTGCACCCTCGGTTTTGTTGAAACGCCCGAAGCAGCCAGCGCCCGTCAGAAACTGCTGTTCACCGACATCGACGACCAATGGGTTCAGATTGCGGCCCTTTCCGCGCCCGCGTCGCAAAAAGGCGATTTGCTCAATGCGGTTTTGACGCGTTACAAGCCCGACCAACCGGCGTATGGTTCGCTGGTCGAGCGGCTCAGTGCCATGACCGGGGCGAGTCAGCCACCGAAAACGATTCATTCGCTTCTGGAGAAAGCGCTCGTACCGGTTTCGGCGGAAAAAGAAACGTGGCAACCCTCCATCATCAAAGGCGTCGCCCAGGGCGTAAAACGGCGAAACTCGACGCTCGACTCGAATTTTCTGGCAGAACAACAACTGCTGATCCGGTCTTTTTTCAATCACTCCTCCCCTTCCGTTCGCTCGGCCTGCCTTCAGTTTTTGCAGGTAACCGGCCTGCCGGACGACGCCCAGACAACGGCGGCTTTTCAACAGGCGGTTCAGACGGCGGCTGATCCGAAACAGTCGGAAGAGAAGCGGTCCGAAGCCCTCGGTTTTCTGGCCCTGCGCGACGCAACGCCCCAGATCCCGCTCCTGAAAAAAATGATTGCGCCAAATGAGCCGCTTTCGGTTCAGGTGGCCGCGCTGAAAACCCTAAGCTCGATCCCCGATGCCACGGTCAGTGACTATGTGTTGCAAAAGTGGCCCGTCATGACCCCCGACATCCGCGAACCGGCCATTGCAACGTTTTTCAGCGGCCCGGACCCGGTACGACAATCCCGGATCAAGCTGCTGCTGGATGCCGTCGAAAAAGGAACCATCGACCAGAACAGCATCGGCTGGCCCCGCAGCGTCGGTTTGATGGCGAACTCGAACGTCGAATCGCGAAACCGGGCGCGGGTGCTGCTGACGAAACGCGACAAACAGCGGGATGAGGTCATTAAACAATACCAGACTTCGCTGGAACTACCGGCTGATGCGGACAAGGGTGCGCTGGTTTTCCAGCAGAACTGTGCGCTCTGCCACCAGATCAGCAGCACGGGTGGGATTGCGTTCGGCCCCGATCTGGCGACCATCCGAAACCGGCGACCGGCTTCCATTCTGGGCGATATTCTGAACCCGAACCTGTCCATCGCCGACGGCTACGACCTCTGGACGATCACGCTGAAAAACGGCGAAACCCAGCAGGGATTAATCTCGACCGAAACACCAACGGCCCTTACGCTGCGCAACCAGGGCGGCCAGGAAACCACCATTGCCCGGCAGGACATCGAGACCCTGAAAGCCATGAATATGTCGGCCATGACCGCCGGTTTGGAAAAGCAGATCAACCCGCAGCAAATGGCGGATCTGCTGGCGTATATCCGGAAGGCGAAATGAGTTTACGGTTTACGGTATTCGGTTTACGGTGGCTGACGCATGCAAACAAAACGCGTCAGCCAACCGAAAACCGTAAACCGAATACCGTAAACCCAAAAAAACACTTCTTAACTCCTTAACCATGCTTTTTTTTCAAAACCATATACCGACTTTTAAACGCCGGACCGGCCTTTGGGCGGTAGCTGTTCTATTGCTTTTTCCGATAAGGAGTCAGGCCATCACCCCCAAAGCCACCGGTTTTCGGGCGGCTGTGGTCAAGGTGGACGTGACGCCGGAAGGTCACCAGATGCTGCTCGGCTACGGTGCCCGGCGCTCGACCGGGGTTCTGGATCGGATTTACCACCGGATCACCGTACTGGACGACGGCAAAACGCAGTTCGTGCTGGTATCGTCGGATTTTGCCGTGGTTTCGCCTTCCGAATACGACAAGGTAGCCGCCAAGTTGAAAAGTCAGTTGGGCATCGATCCGGTCAACTTCTGGTGGACCTTAACGCACACGCATTCGGCACCCGAAGTGGGTCCCCCCGGTTTACCGGCACTCTTTATGGGTGAACGGTATCAGCATAAATTCGATTCGGACTACACGGATGTGGTCGAAAAGAAGCTCATCGATGGTGTCGCCGAAGCCCGGAAGAAACTCGAACCGGCCCGACTGGGGGTGGGGTGGGGCATGGCGCAGGCCAACATCAACCGGCGGGCGAAGGGCGTCGACGGCAAAGCGTTTCTGGGGATGGACCCGGATGGCCCGGTCGATCGCCGGATCGGGATGCTTCGACTGGATAAAGCAGACGGTACCCCGATGGCGTTGATTTCCAACTATGCGATTCACGGAACGGTGATGGGGGGCGAAAACCTGCTGATCAGCGGGGATGCGCCGGGCGTGGTAGCTCAGTATGTAGAAGAACAACTGGGCATTCCGTTGCTGTTCATCAACGGGGCGGCCGGCAATATTGCCCCGATCTACAGCCAGTACGCAAACCACAAAATAGGTCGACTCCACCAGTTCAAGACCTTATTGGGTGACAAAATCATTACCGCCAACCAGTCGATCAAGGCGACCACGGCGGATGTTAGTCTGAAAACCGCCAGCCTGGTTGTTGAAACACCCCGGAAGCCCGAACTGGGTTGGGTCGATGATTTGAAAGACTACACCCGCACCACGAAAGCCGGGGTCAATATGATTAAACTGCCCGTCCGGTTTCTGCAAATCAACAACGACATCGCCATCTGGAGCGCCCCGCTTGAGTTGTTCTGTGAAATTTCCAACGAGGTTCGCGACCGGTCGCCTTTCCCCTATACCTTCTATTTTGGCTACGGCAACGGCTGGCTGGGGTATTTGCTGACGGCAGAAGAAATCACGCACGGTGGGTATGAGATAACGGTTTCGCCCTACACGCCCGCTGCCGCCAAAGATCTGACGGAATCCGTGGTCAATTACTTGCAGTCACACCCTCCCATCGTTAAAAAACCATGACCGCGGTTTTTCTTACCTTTGTCTTTCAGACTTTATTCCGATGAAACTAACCCCGATCCTGCGCGCATCTACCCTATTCTGCGCCCTCCTTAGCCTTTCGTTTTCGAGCGAAATGCCATCCGTCAAACCATCGGCAGCCCCCATTGTCTGGCCGAACGGCAAGAAAGTAGCCTTAAGCCTCAGTTTCGACGATGCCCGGTTGAGCAACGTCGACAAGGGGACGGTTTTGCTCGATCAATACGATGTCAAAGTCACGTTCTTCGTCGTGCCATCGGCGGTAAAAAAACGGCTGGAAGGCTGGAAAAAAGCCGTAGCGAGTGGTCACGAAATGGGTAATCACTCGGTCAATCACCCGTGCAGCGGCAACTTTACGTGGTCGCGGGAAAAGGCGCTGGAGGACTATACGGGCGAGAAAATGCGGGCGGAACTAATCGAAGCCAACCAACAGGTGCAGGAACTGCTGGGCGTCAAACCGGAAGTGTTTGCCTACCCCTGTGGGCAGATGTTTATCGGGCGCGGAAAAACCACGCAGAGCTACGTGCCGATTGTGTCCGACCTGTTCATCAGCGGCCGCGGCTGGCGGAATGAAGCGCCCAATGATCCGGCCTATTGTGACATGGCCCAGATTTATGGGATGGAAATGGACGGAAAGGATTTCAGTGAAATCAAAGACCTGATCGAAACCGCCCGCAAAACCGGGCAGTGGCTGGTGCTGGCGGGTCACGAAACCGCCGAATCCGGGGGGCAAACCACACGCCTGACCATGTTGAAGCAACTCTGCGAATACGCCAAAGACCCCGCCAACGGCGTCTGGATCGCCCCCATCGGCACGGTGGCCAAACACGTTAACAAACAACGGAATTAAAATAGAGATGGTAATTTTTTGTCAGCCTCCGGCTTCTGGCCGGAGGCTGATTTTTTGCCGTCCCCCCCTTAAAGCCTGAAAGGCTTCCATAACTAGCCCCGGGTATAACCCGGGGACGGGGCGATATGGGAATACGGGGACGCGGGAATACGGGGACACGGAAACACGTTGAGACGCCCCGTAAAACCGGTGGAAAAGAGTAGAAATAAACCGATTATCGCTTCCGGATTTGAGTCGATCTTCCGTTCCTATGCGTTCCCTCCCGATCATCTTTGCCCTCTTTTTAACATTCACTGCTGGTATTCTGCGCGCTCAGCCGGGCGAAAAAACCACCCCTTGGCACAGCTTTGAAAAAGTAGAATTCAAGCTAAATGACGTACCGGCCCGGTACATCAAACCCCGAAAACCATTGCCCGGCAATCCGTGGGTCTGGCGCGCCCACTTCCCCGACTGGCACATCGAAATGGACAGCATGCTGCTGGAACGCGGTTTTCATATTGCCTATATCAACACCAACGACTTATACGGCAGCCCCAAAGCGATGATGATCTGGGATGCTTTTTACCAGCATCTGGTTTCGGAAAAAGGCTTTGCCCCGAAGGTAGCACTGGAGGGCGTCAGCCGGGGCGGTTTGTACGTCTACGGCTGGGCCAAACGGAATCCCGCCAAAGTGAGTTGCATCTATGCCGAAGCCCCCGTTTGTGATTTTAAGAGCTGGCCCGGCGGAAAAGGAAAAAGTAAGGGCGACGCCAAATCGTGGCAGCAACTGCTCGACGTCTACGGGTTTTCGGAACCACAGGCGCTGGCATTTGACGACAATCCGATGGATCATCTGGAAGGCATGGCGGCTTATAAAATCCCCATTTTGCACGTCATCAGCCTGAACGACAAGCTGGTCCCCTCCGACGAAAACACGTTTCCGCTCGTGGAACGGTATCAGAAACTGGGTGGCCCGACCACGGTTTATGCCATGTCGAGGGGTGCGCAAACACTCGAAGGCCATCACTTCCCGATTGAACATCCCGAGTGGTGGGCCGATTTCATCACCCGGCATTCTGTTCCCGTTCAAAAACCGCTTTCCTCGTCGGCGTATGTCACCATCCGGGCTGGTTTGGCGAATGCCTACCGGGTGATCACGGAGCAGAAAAAGGCCACGGTGGCGTTTCTGGGCGGTTCCATCACCCACAATCCCGGTTGGCGCGACAAGGTGAGCCGGTATTTGCAGGAGAAATTTCCGCAAACGGCATTCACCTTCATCAAAGCCGGGATTCCGTCGCTCGGGAGTTTGCCGCACTCGTTCCGCATCGAGCAGGATGTACTGAGCCAGGGCAAAGTCGATTTGTTGTTCGTGGAAGCCGCCGTCAACGACCGCACGAACGAAACCGATAGCCTGACGCAACTTCGCGCGCTGGAAGGCATTGTGCGGCACGCCCGAAAAAGCAATCCGGCCGTCGATGTCATTTTGATGGAATTTGCCGACCCCGACAAGTTCGGTGATTTCCGGCAGGGCAAAAAACCTGTGGAACTCGCCAACCATGAGCGGGTAGCTGCCCACTACCAACTGCCTTCTATCGACCTGGCCCGGGAAGTGTACGACCGAATCGCAGCGAACGAGTTTTCGTGGGAATACGATTTCAAGGATCTGCACCCGTCGCCGTTCGGGCAGGAAGTGTATTTTCAAACCATGAAGTATTTGCTGAATACGGCTTTTCAAACCGCTTCATCAGCTCCGGCCAACCCATTGCCCGTGGTGCCTCCGCTGGTTCGCGGCAGTTTTGATAATGGCCATTATGTCTCGATCAACGAAGCGTCGCTTCAAAACGGCTGGAAGCTGGTCGATAACTGGAAACCGGCGGATGGCGTTTCGACCCGCCCCGGTTTTGTCGACCGGCCCATGCTGGAAGCCACCACGCCGGGAGCCGCTCTTTCGCTCAACTTTACGGGAACTGCCGTTGGCATCGCCCTGATTTCGGGGCCGGATGCGGGGGAAGTGGAATACCGCATCGACAAAGGGCCGTACCAGAAAATGGACCTCCAGACCCAGTGGAGCCAGCAATTGCACCTGCCGTGGTACAAGCTTTTCGCCAGCAACCTACCCAATAAAAAGCACGTTTTGCAACTCCGCCTAGCGGCCACCCAAAACCCCAAAAGCAAAGGAACCGTCTGCCGGATTGTGTATTTTCTGGTGAATTAAGAACGCTGTCGAATTACGGAACGAAACCGGTCAGGTCTTGAAGACCTGACCGGTTTTTAGCTTTTTTTAAGGGTGTTCATTTACCACGATGTCGGCAGAAACGTACTGACGTTGCTGTCACCTTCCTGAAACCGCACCACCAGATTCGGCTTGCCATTGCTGCCGGTTTTCAGTTCGTAATAGTACGTCTGCTTTTTCAGTTCCTCGCGATTCATTTTCCGGTTCACATTTTGCTTCGGAAAGCAGGAGTAAAAGCCCCGGTAATGGCCCTCCGTGGGGGTTGTCGTAAATGATCCGTCGGTTTCGCTGAAATCCACGCTTCCTTTTTCGAAGGTAAACGCTTCGGTTTTGCAACCCGAATAATCGCGGGTAGTCGCCACGAAATACTTCTCGTAGTTACCATCGGTTTTAAAGTCGAACACCACCGCCAGCTCAAAGGGTTTGCCTTGGTAGGAACCGTCGTAGGCCCAGAAGTCCCCCATGGCAAACGAGCCGTACATCCATTTCCCGGCGGCTTTGGTCGGTACATGCCCCCCTGGCAGGACGGTGTCCGTGTCTTTTTTGCAACTGCCCAGCAGGACCACCGTCAGCAACGTCATCACTAGTGTTTTCATTTGTTCAGTTTGATTTGTGTTTACTGGAATCGGCGTCAAAATTGGCGCGTCGTCGGGCATCGGCCAGTGGTCAGGCGGTTGAAACGGAAAAAGCCGCCCCTGAAGCGACCGAATGGGCGGCTTTTCGAAAACCGCCGATAGTAAATCCGGGGCGGTTTTGGCTTTCTACTTGGAAATCAAGCTCAATTTGCCAGACCCTCATGGAAAAAGAACCTTTTAGTGCGTTATCCCGTCGAAAATTCATCGGACAGGCGTCCGCAGCCCTGTCGGCCTTCATGATCGTCCCCCGGTTTGTGCTGGGCGGTCGGCGGTCCGACGGAACGGGCTACCGGGCACCAAGCGACATCATTACGCTGGGATTTATCGGAACCGGCAAGCAAAGCCGCGGTCTCTCCCGGAATTTTCTGGCCACCGGCGAAACCCGGATTCTGGCCAGTGCGGAAGTCTACAAAGCCAAACGCGATCTGTTTATCGAACAGGCCAAAGCCTATTACACCAGCGAAGACGGAAAGGCCAAAGTCAATGGCGCGTATTCGGAAATTCAGGCCTATAACGACTTCCGGCAACTCCTCGACCGCAAGGACATCGATGCCGTGGTCATTGCCTCTCCCGACCACTGGCATGCGGTCATGGCCGTGAAAGCCGCCGAAGCCGGGAAAGATATTTACTGCGAAAAACCGCTCGCGCTGACCATCAAAGAAGGCCGGGCGATGGTGAACGCCACCCGCAAACACAAGCGGGTGTTTCAAACGGGCAGCATGCAACGGTCGTGGCCGGAGTTCCGGCAAACCGCCGAACTGATCCGCAACGGTTACATCGGTGACATCAAAGGCATCAAGGTGAACGTGGGACCTCCGCCGAAACGGTATGATTTACCGGCTGAACCCATTCCGGAAGGACTGGACTGGGCCATGTGGCTGGGACCCAACGAACCGGTACCGTTCAATTCCGAACTGGCCCCACCCCTGTCGAAAGACGTGTTCCCCAACTGGCGGAATTACAAGGAGTTTGGTGGCGGTATGGTGACCGACTGGGGGGCGCACATGTTCGACATCGTCCAGTGGTCGCTGGACATGGACAACAGCGGCCCCGTGGAGGTGATTCCGCCCGATGGCAAGGAGCACAAATTCCTGACGTATCGCTACGACAACGGCATCACGATGACCCACGAGCCCTGGGAATGGAACAACGCCATTCAGTTTGTCGGCTCGGAAGGTACGTTAAACATTCAGCGCAAGAAGCTGGAAACCACCCCGGCTACGCTCAAAGACAAGGTGATCGGTCCGGACGAGAAACACGTTTACCACAGCGACAACCATTACAAGGACTTCCTGACCGCCATGCGGAAGCGCAGCGAACCCATCTGCGACGTAGAAATTGGCCACCGCACGGCGTCGGTTTGCACCATCGGTAACATTGCCTACCAGCTCAAACGTCCGCTGAAATGGGATCCGAAAAAGGAGAATTTCAAGAAAGACAAAGAAGCCAACGGCCTGTTGGAAAGGTCGTTGAAAAGCGAATGGGCGATTAAAGTCTAACCGAAGGCCCGGCCTGAAACCGTTAAAATAGTTTCCACTATGTACGATTCTTGCTCCTGGCCCACGGTTCTTTTTTATCAAGAAACAAGTGCTCTTTGGCATTCGATCGGTCATCCCTACGGGATTTTAAATGGATTTTGTTCACGTTTACCCCCGGTTCAAACCGGGGGCTACAACATGAATCATCCCTACGGGATTTTAAACGGATCTTGTTCACGTCTACCCCCGGTTCAAACCGGGGGCTACAACATGAATCATCCCTACGGGATTTTAGACCCTTCTCTATTTCCCTCCGGTTTGAATCGGGGTGAAAAAGGAGTCATTCCTGTGAAATTTTAAACCCATCTCGTTCATCTCAACCTCCGGTTTTGACCGGGGTTACTACAGGGTTCATGTTTCCGGAATGATCAAATCCAACAATCCCGTAGGGATGAAGCGTTTTGTAGCGGTGGGTTTTAACCCGCCGAAAAAGATAAAGATCGAAGGCAACCAATCCCGTAGGGATGAATCATTTTGTAGCCCTCATGCAGGGTCATTGCATTACCCCAAACGGTTAAAACCGTTTTGATGTGCTCAACCGAATTTAATTTCCCGATAAAAATGCCAATCTCTATCAAAACAAGTACCATCGGTGCCACGCTCCTGCTTATGGCGTCGGTTGCCGGGAGCTTTTACGGCTGCAAGACGCCCCAGAAGTCTACGTCACAGGTTCCGTCGTCAACCCCCGAACCCGTGGCGACGGCCCCAGCCTCCAAGCCGAAAGTGCCGCGCATTCTGGTTTTTTCGCGCACCAAAGGCTATTACCACGAGTCGATTCCGACCGGGATTGCGGCCATTCAAAAGCTGGGCCAGGAGAACGGTTTTCGGGTCGATACGACCAAAAACGCCGACTACTTCGTGGAGGACAGCCTGAAACACTATACCGCCGTTGTGTTTCTGAGCACCACCGGCAACGTGCTGAACCCCGATCAGCAGGTGGCGTTTGAACGCTACATTCAGGCCGGGGGCAATTTCATGGGCATTCACGCGTCGGCGGATACGGAATACAACTGGCCGTGGTACAACAAACTCGCCGGGGCGTATTTCCTGCACCACCCCAAGCAGCAGAAAGTCGCCATCGACGTAATTGACAAAAACCACCCGTCGACCAGTTTTCTGCCCGACCGCTGGGAGCGCTTTGATGAATTGTACAGCTACCGGAACATCAATCCCGACATCAAAGTGCTGGCGAAACTGGACGAAACGACGTACGAAGGTGGTCGCAACGGCGACAATCACCCGTTTGTCTGGTACCACGAATTTGACGGGGGCCGCGCGTTTTATACCGGCGGTGGGCATACGAACGAAAGCTACAGCGAGCCGCTGTTCCAGCAACATTTGCTCGGCGGCTTGAAATACGTGATCGGCGACAACAAGGACCTCGACTACTCGAAATCGTACGCGGTGAAAACGCCGGACGAAACCCGGTTTGTGAAAACCGTGCTGTCCAACGACCTCAACGAACCGATGGAACTGGCCGTGGCACCGGATGGGCGGGTGTTTATGGCCGAACGGAAGGGCAAGTTTTATATGTATGATCCCAAAACCAGAAGCACAAAACTGGTTTATGATTTTCCGGTAAAAGCCGTCGAGAAGTATCTGAACGGTTTGTTGGGCATGACCATCGACCCGAATTTTGCCAAAAACCACTACCTCTATTTCTTCTACACGATTCAGACCGGCGAGGAAACGAAGCAGCGCATCGGGCGGTTTGTGATGAACGACGACGGTACGCTGGATCTTAAATCGGAGAAATCCATCATCGAATTTCCGATCGATCTGGAAGTGAGCGCGCACACCGGCGGGTCGATGGCGTGGGATAAACACGGCAATCTATTCATTTCGACGGGCGATAACACTGTGCCATTTGAATCAAGCGGTTTTTCACCGACCGACTGGCAGGCCGGTCGGCTGACGTTCGATGCGGCCCGTTCGGCGGGAAATACCAACGATTTGCGCGGTAAAATTCTGCGGATTCACGTCGAGCCCGACGGTTCGTACACCATTCCCGAGGGCAACCTGTTCCCGAAAGGCATGGCGCAAACCCGGCCCGAAATCTACGTCATGGGTTGCCGGAATCCGTACCGGATTTCGGTCGACCCCGAAACGTCGATTGTGTACTGGGGTGAAATTGGCCCGGATTCCGGCACCGATGGGCCGCAGGGACCACGCGGGTACGACGAGTTCAACCAGGCGAAGAAAGCCGGGAATTACGGCTGGCCGTTTTTCGTTGGCGACAGCAAACCGTACAAAGCCTACGATTTTGCGACCAAAGCCGTGGGTGCTGAGTTCGATCCAAACGCGCCGGTCAACAATTCGCCCAACAACACCGGGTTGAAAAACCTGCCGCCCGTCACGAAGGCGATGGTCTGGTATCCCTACAACAAATCAACCGAATTTCCGGAACTGGGAACGGGCGGTCGGTGTGCGATGGGTGGCCCTGTTTACCACTTCGACGCCAACCTGCAATCCGATGTGAAACTGCCGCAGTATTACGACAAGGCGCTGTTCATGTACGACTGGATGCGGAACTGGGTGTATGCCGTTCGGATAGACGACAACCAGAACTACAAACGCCTGGAAGCCTTCATGCCGGTGCGGGGCGATTTCCGCCGTCCGGTCGATCTGGAGATTGGGCCGAAAGGTGAGATGTACATGCTGGAATACGGTTCGGTGTATGGCATCGACAACGACGATGCGCGGCTGGTCAAGATCGAGTTCAACCCCGGAAACCGCACGCCCGTTGCGAAGGTGACGGCACGGGATACGATCGGGCTGGCTCCGTTCAAAGTGGCCTTCAACAGCCGCCAGAGTTACGACTTCGACGAGGATGATAAACTGACCTACGAATGGAAATTTGAAGGCAATCAGGTGGCTTCGACCGAAGCCAATCCGACGTTTACGTTCCAGAAAAACGGCATTTACCCGGTAACGCTGAAAGTGACCGACCCATCGGGTCAAAGTTCGGTCGATACGCTGGAAATCAAAGTCGGAAACACGCTGCCGCAGGTGGCCATTGCGACCACCGACAACAGCACGTTCTTTTTCGCCGACCAGACGCCGTTCAAATACGCGGTCAATGTGAAGGACAACGAGGACAAGGTGATCGATAAGAAGAAAGTAAAAGTCGCCTTGAACTACATTCCGAAAGTCGCCGGGAATGACCAGTTGGTGGGTCACCAGCAGATTACGAGCACGTTCAATCTGGGTAAAAACCTGATGCAGGCCAGCGATTGCAAGGCGTGTCACCAGATCAACGGCAAATCGGTCGGCCCGGCGTTCGTCGAAGTGTCGAAAAAATACCGGGGTGACAAGGGCGCAGCCACCCGGCTGGCCAACAAGGTGATTACCGGTGGTGGTGGCGTCTGGGGCGAACACGCCATGAACGCCCACCCGCAGTTGTCGAAGGAAGACGCCACCGAAATCGTGAAATACGTGCTGGCGTTGGGGAACGAGCAACCGGACGTGACGCTGCCGCAGCAGGGCACGACGGTTTTGAAAGAGCACGTTGGCAAGGACCAGACGGGGCGCTACATTCTGTCGGCGTCGTATACCGACCAAGGCGGAGCCATCACACCCCTGACCAGCAGCGAGAGCCTGATTCTGCGCCCCGCCAAAGTGCAGGCCGGTGATGCCGATGAGGTGTATAACATGAATCGTCAGCGCGGACGGCTGGGAGCTACTAAAAACAAAGCGTATTTCGTGCTGAAAGGCGTGGACCTGAAAGGCATCCAGAAGCTGACGTACCAGGTGGCCTCGAAAGACCACGAAGGCACGATTGAAGTGCATACTGGCTCGGCGAAAGGCCCGGTCATCAGCACGGTGGCGTATACGGCCACGGGAGCCTGGAACAAAACCGCCGAGCTAAGCGCCCCGATTCAGGACCCCGGCAGCAAGCAGGATTTGTATTTCGTGTTTGTGAACGCGGACCCGAAAGCCGAGAATATCGGCGGGGTAAGTTGGGTTGAGTTTGGGAAGTAAGATTTTAGATACGGTTTTTAGTGAAGGGAGCCACCGTGGCTTTTTAGGAACTGCGGTGGCTTTTTGGTTTACCAGCAGCAAAACGCCAAAAATATTTCATGGAATATTTTATCTTTACTAAAAAATAACAAATTCTAATGAGCACAGATTTACTACAACTTCCAACTCGACATTTACTAGATAAAATCGGTGCGGGTAATCATAAACCTGGATCTGGTAGTGCAGCTGCTCTTAATGGAATTTTAAGCTCTGAACTATTAAAGACTGTTATTGAACTTACGCTTGAAAGAGAAAAAACATATATACATTGTAAAACAGAGTTTGAAGCAATAAAAAACAAAATTATTAATATCATAGGGCCAAGATTAGAAGTATTGTTTGAAGAAGATTCTTTACAGTTTGATAAGACGATTCAAAAGAGAAAGGAACGAAACAAAGAGAGAAATCAAAAAATAAAAAACGATCTTCAGGAAGAATCACTGCAAGAACTGAAAAGATCAACGGAAATTCCGATTGAAATTGCAAATCTTTGTATCCAGCTCGCAAAATATTCCGTTGTAGTATTTGATAAAGGATTTAAATCAGCTAGGGGTGATTCAGGCGTAGCTTTAGGTAGTTCTCTTTCAGGTCTTTCAGGCTGTATTGCTATCATAAGCCTAAATCTACAATCGTTCCCAAAAAATGCTTGGACTAATTCAATTGAAATTCAAAAAAAGGAGCTAAAGAATGAGTTTAATAATCTCAGCAAAGAGAATGTTAGATTAATGGATACCCTTGATGAGGAAGCAGATATAAAGGGGGATTTTCTAGTAGAATTTACTGAAATTAGGAAATCACTATTTGGAAAATCTAATGTTTCCCACACTGATATTGAAAATTTAGCAAGACGAATTCAAAATGCATTATGGGGTTATAAAGAACTAATATGGAGTGTTAACCCTCCAGATAATCTACTTGGCGTGCTGAAACCACAAAAAGTTATAGAGTTATTAAGATATGCATTTCACAAAGTACATACCTTAGGAGTTAATGAACAGGGTGAAGAAATCGCTGGCATAATTAATAACGAGGATTATACTATTACAATCTCAGATATGTATAAGCCAGATGTTATTAAATTCACTACGGCTCATGAGCTTGGACATGCCTTGCTACATGACAAAATAGAACTTCACCGTGATTTACCATTAGATGGGTCGGACATAGAACGATATAGACCAATTGAAGAAATACAAGCAGATAAATTTGCAGCTGTATTTTTGATGCCCAAAAAGATAGTAGTCCAACTGTTTTATGAACGATTTCAAATTAAGAGGTTTACGATTAATGAGAACACTGCACGTTTACTTGATAGTACGGCTCATGAACTTCGCAAGAAGGTTAAAAACAAACGTGACCTTTCTCGAATGATTGCAAAGTGTGGATATTATAATTCTAGACCTTTTGATTCATTGTCAAAAATTCTTCAAGTTTCAATCGAAGCAATGGCTATTAGATTAGAGGAGCTAGAATTAATAGAATATTAATTCTAGAGAGACCCTTTGTCACTTGCGTTTCTATTCAAAGACTTTCTGTCCCTAACCAGTAATTGACCAATCTCCCCATTAAAACCGGCGGCTTCGGGCCAGAGACCGTATCGATGTAGTCCCAACGTACCACACGCAAGCAAAAACAGCATGCTACCGCCGTGGTGTAAGATTGCGGTAAGCTTATGGTAGCGAAACGTGTATTTTTTGGTTATTTTTGCTGAAAAGGAATAAAGACATGACCACCGACGTGCAGTATCAGACCGGAAAGATGGTCAAAGACCCGAGGGCCATGACCCCGCAGGAGCGGAGCCGCTGGCAAAAACAATGCGCTGAAAATGCGCGGGATTACCTGTTTTCCATTGGTCAGCCGCTGGTCTACAAGCGTCCGGACGGCCATGTGGTCGCTGAACACAAAGACGGCCGCATTCTGGTGATCCAATGACAATTTATCTGATCGCCGGCCCTCCCGGCATCGGCAAGAGTACCAACGCCCGGGAATTGATCCCGGAAGGCGTTCCAATCGTTGATCAGGATCTAGCTGCCTACCAATACAAAAAAAGAGGATTCACCGATTATCAGGACATTGCATCCCTGACAACCCATCAAAAAATCCGGGAATGCTTGTTTAATAAGGAAGATTTCGCCCTGGAATTGAATTTAGGGTTTCCCTCGCATTACGCTTATCTAAAGTCGATTGCCAACTTCGACCGGTCGAACCAGGTAAACCTGTTGCTGTTTTTTACGGACGATCTTCATCTCTGTATCAACCGGGCGAAAGCCCGGTTTTTGAACGGTGGACACGAAGTTAAAACCGAGGTCATTGAAGAAATGTATGTCAGTACCATGCCACTGTTTGAAGAGAATAAATCGCTGTTTCAGCAAGTGCGCCTGGTGGACGTTTCATATACAGAAATCATCGAACTGACCAGAGAAAGCAGCATTTTACCGGATTGGGTGATAAAAAATAATCTACAGATTTATTTATAATCGAGACCCAGAATATAGCTCTTTTTGGTTGTTGCTTCTGCTTGCGTGGTTGCGGGACAAAAGGCCGATGATGAGGCCTAAATCGCCCCTTTACAATACACTGAGATGGAAAAAACGAAAATTGATCTCACTGCGGAACTGGAAGAAATCAAGCGAGGCCAGCAACAAACGCTGGATTTTCTGAAATCGCACGGCCAGGAACTGGATCTGGGCGAATGGCTGTCGGTGCGGGACTACGCCAAAAAATACGGTGTTTCGATTCAGGTGGTGGTCAACTGGATCAACCGGGGCATTATTCCGGCTGACTGCGTTGAAGACCTGCCGATGTTCAACAACATTCGCATGGTTCGGGACAAGATGTATAAATGAGAAGCCACCCTATGAAAACGAAAAATAATACCCTCACCACGCTCGAACAGTTCAAGAACCAGCATTACGGCGAACGGGGCAGTGTGAAGCGGGAAGAATTGGAAGCGGGCTATGAAAACTTCAAAAGAAGTTCGCTTTTCAACCCTTCAAAAAATCGTTGAACGTGGTTTAGATGGGTATTTGGAGCTTTCAATCAAACTTTAGAGCCGTTTCTGCTTTCTTCAGCAAGCGCAGAAAGAAGGCAGAAACGACACGGCTTCAAATTCGGCTTTTACTCTTCCACGAGTTCCTCTTTTTTGAGACAGGCAAAGACTTCGCGGTAGAACTCGGGGTGTGATTGCCAGGTCTGTGCGGTTACCATGTTCCGGTCGCGGACGGCCTGTTGGGTCGAATAGGTGCCACCACCCATCTCAATTTCGGTCCGCACATGTTCGTAAGCGGTTAGATTCCGGTTGTTCGCCAAACCGGCGGTGACCAGAATCTGGATGCCGTGGCAGATGGCAAAGACCCATTTGCACTGCCGGTCAAACGCCCGGACAACCTCCAGCAGCCCGGCATGGTTGCGCAGGTATTCGGGGGCGCGGCCACCCAGCAGCAGAATGGCGTCATAATCGTCGACCACCACCTCGTCGATCGTCAGGTCGGAAACCAGACAATAGCCGGGCCGCTCGATGTAGGTATCCCAACCGGGTTCAAAATCGTGCATTACCAGGTTCAGCCGGCGTTTGATGGGCGCGGCAATCACCGCAATGTCGCCTTCTTCCTGAAAGCGGTGAACGGCATAGAGGGTCTCGTAACTTTCGCCACCATCACCGGTGACAATCAGGATTTTGCGATTCATGGCGTAACGATTTTAAAACATGAGGTAATAATAGAGCCATTTTACCCCGCTAAACCACCAAAAGCAAACAATCCAGCCGTCCTACCTATCCGTTAAAATCTGATTACGTTCCGGATAGTCCGCGCCCGCGATTCGTAGGATTCAACAGAAGTCAACCTTTCAAAAAACCGTTCTTGTGGGTCGCGTAGCGACCAGATGTTTGTAGAAAAAGAAGGCATTTCTCCCCTTCCAGGATCGCGTAACGCGTAGCGATCCAGCAAAAAGCAAAGTCCGATCGCTATGCGACCCAAAAGGCCGAAACCCGGTAGGCATTAGGCTACAAACATTTCGTCGCTACGCGACTAAAAACCGGGCAGAGTGATCGGTATGGTATGTCAGCCAAAAAACCGCCGATCCGTCCTTTAAAAGCCCAAAAAACCGCAAACACTAACCAGCCGCCCGGTGTTGTATGGGTTCACCTCACGCTTGCCACCATACGCCATGAAATATGCGGTTTCCTACAACATCGAGCAATCCGTTTTTGAGCTTCGGGTCGACGACCACGCCCCCATCGTCTTCACCAACCACTTTCAGGTGATCGAATACCTGGAACAGGCCGGGCTGTCGGAACCCGACGGGGATTACGTCTATGATCCCGTCGAAAAGGGTTTTACTTTTTCGGAAGCCTATGCGCTCGATTAAACACCGGTTATGAATAAATAAAGAACCAGTCATCTATATTTACGAATCAATGCCTTGGCACAACCAACATCTGTATGCTGGTCAAACGACTTTTGCTTGTAGTTTCGGTTCTGGTTCTATCGGAAACAAACGCTTTCGGACAGTCGCTAGCGGACACCTCGGCCATTCTGACGCAACTCAACCAGGCCGAGGCTATTGAAATGCAGCAGCCCGAAAAGGCCCTGCAGGACTACCGGGAAGCCCTGGCAGTCTCTCAGAAAACCGGCTACACCAAAGGATATTTTGAAAGTGTACGACTCATCACCTACCTGCTGGATGTGCTGGGTCGGCACGACGAATCGGAAAAACTGGCGACCGAAGCCCTGCAAAAAGCCCTGCGGGAGCCGTCCGAACAATACCGGAGTCAATGCCATTTTGCGCTGGCACAGTCGGCCAAGTGGCAGGGCAAAAACAAGCAGGCCATTCAGCACCTCAAGCTGGCCGCACCCTACATGCTGGCCCATCAGAACCGGAAAAAGGCTGCGGTTCTGTACCAGAATCTGGGCCTGATCTACGAAGCCGAAAAGCTGTATCCGCAGGCCCTGAACTACTACAACCGGGCGATTCAATATGACCGGATTGCGAAAAGCACGAATCAGGAACTGGCGGTGGACTACCACAGCCTGGCCTCTGTGTACGTCAAACAAAACCGGTTGAAGGAAGCGCTGGTGTATTACCGGAAAACAAAAGCCCTTCTCGACACGACCAAAGACCTTTCGCTGCTGATCAATTTGTACAGCAACATCGCGAATCTGCACAACGAAGAAGCCCGGTACGACTCAGCCTTGTTTTACTACCAGAAAGCCCTGCGGCTGAATCGCCAGTCTAACAACCCCCTCCAGGAGTTGCATTTGCTGGCCGGTCAGGCGGCTACGTATAACGGCCTGAACCAGTTTGCAAAGGCAAAACCGCTGCTGGATCGGGCGCACGACATGGCGAAAACCAACCGGGTGGGCCTGTCGGAATTTCGAAACATCTACCGGGAATATGCGAATGCCAGCCACGGTTTAGGGGATTACAAAACCGCCTTTTCGTGGTATCAGCAGTATGTCAAAACCAACGATTCGTTGTCGACGCGGGAGGCCAAGGAACTGCTGGGCGAATACGAATTGAAACTCCGGCAGGCCGAAGCGGGGCAGCAACTGGCCGAAAAACAACGCCGGATCGAGCAACTGGAACAGGCGCAGCAACGTCAGAAGCTGTGGCTATTGGTGGCGGGGCTGGTAGGACTGAGCGTGGTGAGCGGTCTGGTGTTCGCCTACTTCTATATGCGCCAGCGTCGGCGTACGGCAGACAACGCCCTGCTGGCGGCCGAGCGCGCCCACGAACTCGCCGTGGTGCAGTCCGAATTGCAGGGGCAGCAGAAAGAACGGCTGCGGATTTCCAAAGAAATGCACGATGACCTCGGCGCATCGCTGACGACGATCGGTTTGTTGAGCGAGGTGGTCAAAACGCGGATGAATGCCGCAACGCTCCCTGAAATTGCCAAAATTTCGGCAATTTCGGCCGACATGGTGACGGCCATGAACGAAATTATCTGGTCGCTGAACACCAAAAACGACAGTCTCAACGGACTGATTGCCTACACCCGGGCCTTCGCCAGCGAGTTCATCGAAGATACGGATTTGCGCCTGCGGACGCAGGTAAGCGAGTCGCCCCGGGAGATTGCCATGCGGGGGGTAGACCGGCGGAATGTGTTTCTAACCGTAAAAGAAGCCCTTCATAATGTGGTGAAACACGCGCAGGCCACGCAGGTCTGGCTCACGATCCGGCCCGAAGCCGACCGGCTGGTGATTGAAGTCGCCGACGATGGTCACGGTTTTGCCCCGCATGAACGAAGCCGGTTCCGGAACGGATTGGGGAATATGAAAAACCGCATGGGCGAATCGGGCGGCACCTGTGACATTTCTTCCTCGCCGACGGGTACCCGTGTGACCATCACATATCCCTACCCGACGGCCAAAAATACTGCAAATGCAGTATGGCAGAAAACCCAAAAAAGCGCCAATATTGCCGGATGAACACCCCCATCACCGTCGCCATTGTAGAAGACAAGGAACTGATCCGGCAGTCGCTGGCCATTCTGGTCGATGGTGCCGACGGTTTCGCCTGTCAGGCCACCTTTGAAACAGCCGAAGCGGCCCTAGATCATTTGCCGGGTCAGTGTGTCGATGTGGTGTTGATGGACATCGACCTGCCGGGCATGAACGGCATCGACTGTGTGCGGCACCTGAAACAGCTCTGCCCGACCACCCAGTTCATGATGTGTACGATGTATGACGAAGACGAGACGGTTTTTGAAGCGCTCAAAGCGGGGGCGAATGCCTACATCCTCAAGCGCAGCCCGCCCCATAAACTCCTGGAAGCCATCACCGAACTGCACGAAGGCGGATCGCCCATGAGCAGCACCATTGCCCGCAAAATTGCCAGTTCGTTTCACATTAGCCCAACAGCCCCCAACGAACTGGACGTTCTGACACCCCGCGAGCGGGAAATTCTGGATCGGCTGTCGAAAGGACACAGCCACAAGGAAGTGGCCACAGAGCTGTTTGTCAGCCCCACCACCGTCCGGAAACACATCTTCAACATCTACGAAAAACTCCAGGTCCACTCCAAAGTTGAAGCGGTCAACAAGTACCTGGGACGGAAATAAAGCGTAAAAAATCATACAAATGCGGTATTGTCGGCTCGGGAACGAGCCGATAGTTTTGCCCCGGTGATTGACGGTAATCACCCCAAAACAACGCACGATTATGAAAACGCTCCTCCTGTTCCTTCTGGTAACACTGACTTTTACGGCCTGCAAAAAAGACGATAACGAAGTCGCGCCCGCCAAACCGGCGGAAGCCGTGGCGGGTACATATAACCTGAAGTCGTTCTATTACGTTTCGGGAGACGACCGCATCAATCTGCCGACGCTGCCGTATACCCAGAACGGCCAGACCGTATCCGGCACCGCTAGCCTGACGCCCCAAACCACCGACGATCAGGTGACCCTCCGACTGACGCTGAAAATAACGGGCAGCGACGATCAGTCCATCGAGCTGAAAAATCTCACCGTGCAGCAAAACGGGTCGGGCTATGATCTAACCGCAGGAAACCAGACCATTGCCAGTTCCGACGGCAAAAAAATGAATCTGGCAATTTCCGAAACCGATCCGACCACGAAGGAAACATCCGAGCTCAAGTTCACGGCCGAAAAGTAACCTCACTTGTTCCACCCATTTAAGGATCTGATTATGTGCAAGAAACTTGCTTTTATCCTCAGCACGGCCTTCCTGATGCTGCTGTGCAGCGATCGTGTGCAGGCCCAGAAAGCCTTTGAGCAGGGCCGGATTGTTGGCACCGCCGGTTTGCTCCTGGAAAACAATGCTACACCCGTTACGTTAGCCGTTGAATATGGCGTTACGGATGAGATCGGGATCGCTGGTAAAGTGGTTTATCAGTCAAACAAGGGCTACAGTGCCTATTCGATTGGCGTGCTGGGCAACTACCATCTGGCCAAAGCTTTTTCGGTTATAGGCAATAAACTTGACCCTTTCCTGGGCATTCACATCGCCAAACCCTTTGCGTCGCGGGATGGGCGAACGGACTCCGGAAACGTTTTTGCCGGTGCCCAACTCGGTGCCCGGTATCTGGTCAATGAACGGATTGGCCCGTATGCGCAGCTCAATCTTGGACTCGTCAATTCGGCCGGTTCCAGCTTCGAACTCGGTGCAGCCTTTAAATTCGGGAGGTAAAGCGACCTGGACCGTTCATTTTATATCTCCCTGTCAACTCAAAACGCTACGGCTATGAAAATCTGGATTAGTTTTTTGCTCCTCGTTTCCTCACTGGCTCTGGCTCAGTCCGAAGAACCGCTCAAAAAGGGAAATACCGTTTATGTCGAATCGTTGTCGAAAAACGAAAATAGCCAGGAAACGCTGAAAGCTTTTGTCGATCAGCTTCAGGAATGGGGCCATTGGAAAGTAGCCGCCAACAAATCCTCGGCTGATTTCATCATCAAGTTAAACCTCGAAGCCAGCAGAGGCATCCGGGTTACGTCCTGGGGAGGCACCTCGATGGCCTGTAGTGCCCGGTTCTACGACAAAGCCGATGTGCTGCTCTGGGAAACGGACACCTACAGAGCCAGCCCCAACGGCACCAACGGGTTTAACGCCAAACGGGCTGCGGCCCGTAAGCTGGTGAATGCCATTGAAAAAAAATACCGGTAAGTTCACACGATAGCCTTTGCCAGAATCGGCAAACACCTGACCAGGTGCTTCCGGTTAGTACATAAAAACCGGCCTGTTCCAGGTCGGTTTTTTCTATGTCAGACCCAACTTTTCCGCTCTACTCACGACTGTTCATACGCGCAAATTACTTGTATTTTCCGTAGTTAAACCGGTCATTTTGCGATCTAAATCTGTACTTATTTTGTTATCTAGGCGTATCCCAATTCATGCGATTAATTGAACCCGAGCGGCTTTTTCCAGCGGCAGGTTTTCACGGTTTCATGATGGGGCTGATACGGTTTTACGCTTCTATTTATTACAACAACAGATACCATGAAAAAGCGCATTGAACTTGAGCTAACGGCAAACGAAGCGCAGATGCTGGCCTTCCTGCTGCACACGGTTACCGACCAGTTCCACGCCAGTAAAGTCCTTCGTGACCGGGCCAAAATCAGTCTAAAAGATTTACGAACTGCCGAAACGGTGCGGAGAAAGCTAACGCATTAAATAAAACCGGAACCGTACCGGGAAAATCTTTGACGGCATTCGTTAAAACCGCCTGACGCTTGCCCTTTTAACGTTTGGAAGCCGCGTGCTTCTCCAGCAACCGCAGCGTATGGTCCAGGGATTTCGGATCACTCCATTCTTCATGACCCGGCACTACAATTTTTGCCGTGCCAAACCGGCTTTTTACCCGTTGAATGGAATTCGCCCATTCCTTCAGGTTGGCGTCGGCGAGGTTGCCCATCCCGAAAGCAGCCACACTTTTGACGAAACAGCCGCCGTGCAGAATCTGCTGCTTCGGCAACCAGACCACAATGTTGTCGCTCGTGTGCCCTTCGCCCGGAAAATAACAGCGGATGGGTTCCTGCCCGATGGTAAACGTGGTATCGTTTGGTACGATGGCTTCGGGAGCCTCATAACCCAGTTTTACCGATTTTTGGGCCGTCAAGGGGGTACTGATCACACGGACCCCGGCTTTCCGGAGTTCGGCAATCCCGCCGACGCGGTCTTCGTGGGCGTGCGTGACAATGCAAAGCCGAACGGGCTGACGCAGGCTGTCGGCCACCCACTGGAGCAATTGCCGGGTGTTGTCGGTATTGCCATCGCTGTCCCAACCCGAATCCACGAGCACAACACCATCTTTTGTTTTAATAATCAGTCCGTTAGAGGGAACACTGGTGTTCTGATAAACCCCGTAGGTCGTATGAACGAGAACCTTATCATTCAGGGGCGTTACCTTGAGTTTCGGTTTTTGCGACGATTGAGCCGAGGTCTGACGCTGGAACAGAAGAGCAAAAACAAGTGCTGTCAGGATGCGCATGAAGTAGAAAACAGCTTGATGAAGGAATTGATTCGTTGGTGAAAAAGCGGTGATACCTGATAACAAAGTTGCGAAAATGTTTTCAATCTGAAACCATTGCAATAAGGCTCTGTGCTTCAAAACCGGCAAAATCCGCTACTTTTACGGGCATGAACTACCGATTTTTTGCTTTATTTCTTCTGTTAACCGTTCCGGTTCTTGCGCAGGAGCCATCGGCCAGCCGCATTACCCGACACATCAAAAAACTGGCTTCCGACCAAATGAAAGGCCGGGGTACCGGCAGTCGTGAAAATGCCAAAGCCGCGGCCTACATTGCCCGGCATTTCCGAAAATACGGTCTGAAACCGCTGGGGGAAGACGGTTTTTACCAGCCTTTTACGGCCAAAATTCGGCGCGTGGTGGTGCCCGACAGCCTCCGCAAAGCCGCCAACGTCATTGGATTTCTGGACAACGGCGCGGAGCATACCATCGTGATCGGCGCGCACTACGACCACCTGGGCCTGGGCGATCAGGGCAGTTCGCTGGACGCCAACCCGCGGGGACAGATTCACAACGGGGCCGACGACAATGCCTCAGGCGTGGCCGGTTTGCTGGAACTGGCGCAGTATTACGCAAAAAATTCGGAGAAAGAACCGTACAATTTTCTGTTCATGGCGTTCGGCGCGGAAGAACTGGGGTTGCTGGGTTCGCGGCATTTCCTGAACCACCCCACCCTGCCGCTGGACCGGATGAACTTCATGGTGTGTATGGACATGATCGGCCGGTATAACCCGGAACGCGGCATCGGCATCGGAGGCTACGGAACCGCCGACGCCTGGCCGACGGTTTTCAAAGAAGTCACCGCCGGGGTAAAATTTTTCACCGACCGGGCCGGCAACGGCGGTTCCGATAATGCGGCTTTTTACGCCAAAAAAATTCCCGTGCTGTTCTTCCACACCGGCGGTCATCCGGATTACCACAAACCCAGTGACGATGCCGAGAAAATAGACGCCAAAGCCGAGGAGGAAATTCTGCGTCTGGAAATCAAACTGATCGACAAGGCCATGAAGCTGCCGAAGATGACATTCACCCCGGTTCAGTAAGCTACCCGGCGAACGATTCTGTCCTGGCAGAGTATGGCCGGAACCAAAGCGACTTTCTACTGAAAATGCGCAATTGACAGCGTTGGCCCACGTAGAAAGACCTCCGGCATGACCTTCCCCCAACAAATTCGTTATACGTTTTTCCTTTTTTGCTTCCTTTTCGTTCATCTGACCGGAAAAAGCCAGGAAAAACCAAAGTCCCCCAAAACCATTCCGGAACTTCAACGGGCGATTGAAAACGTGCTGAAAGAAACCGGGACCCCGGCGGTCGGGGTGGCTTTGGTGAACGGAGACAGTACGGTTTGGGTGGCCGGTTTGGGAAAAGCCAATCTGGAAAAAAACACAAAGGCTACCGCTACGACGCTGTTCCGCATTGGTTCGGTGTCGAAAATGTTCGTTTCGCTGGCGATTCTGAAGCTCCAGGAAGAAGGCCGGATAAGTCTGAAAGACAAGGTCCGGGATTTAGCTCCCGAAATCGCTTACGTTAACCCCTGGGAAAAAACCGCTCCGATTCGGGTGGAGCATCTGCTGGAACACACCACGGGCTGGGACGATATGCACATGGCAGATTACGCCCTCAACGATCCAACCCTTACGCTGAAACAGGGACTCGATTTTCTGCCGGGCACCCGGACATCCCGCTGGATGCCGGGCACACGAATGGCCTACAGCAATTCAGGTCCGCCGGTGGCCGCTTACATCATCGAAAAACGGACGGGCCAGCGTTTTGAAGACTACATACAGACTCATTTTTTTCAACCGCTGGGCATGACAACGGCGACCTATTTTGCGTCGGAGCTTTACCGGCAACGGGGGGCCACCCTCTACGTGAACAACGATCCCCAGCCGTATTGGAACATCAGCGTTCGTCCGTCGGGGGCCATTAATGCGTCACCGCTGGATATGGCCCGGATGCTGCGTTTTTTTGTCAACCGGGGTCAGGTTGGTGGCCGGCAACTCGTGCGTGAAGCCTCCCTGAAACGCATGGAAACTCCCTCCACCACCACGGGCGCCCGGGCGGGTCTGGACTACGGATACGGTTTGGCCAACTATTCGACCCCGTATAAGCAGTTTGTGTACCGATCCCACTCAGGCGGGGTGAACGGCGGACTGACGGATTTTGCATATCTCCCGACCCACCGTGTGGGCTATGCCATTATGATCAATGCCGCAAACGGAAATGCCCTTTCCCAGATCGGGAACCTGATCCGGAGTTTTCAGACCGCCCCTTTTCAGACCGATTCGACCCGCAAAAAACCGGTGGATCGAAAGCTCGATGATGCGATCTCGGGCTATTATGTTCCGATCAATCCGCGGGTGCAAAAGATGTATTTTCAACAGCGGATTGTGGATGTAAAGCGCCTTTGGCGGAACGGAAATTTTCTTTTTAGCCGAAACCTGTTCGGGGGCGGTTTAGAAACCCACGTCGCCCTGACCGACCGGCAGTATGCCTCACCCGAAACCGGGAAAATCAGTGTGGTGCAGGTACAGGACCCGCTGGCGGGGGAAGTCGTTCACGTGGGCAGTCTGGCTCTGCTGCGGATTTCACCGGTTCTGGCCTTCGGTCAATACCTGCTCAGTATCCTCTGGATCCTGTATCTGCTGGGTTCGGTAATTTTCGGCAGCATCTGGTTGATCCGATACTGGAGGACCAGCCAGGGCCGTAAGGAGACACGCAACGTTATTTTGTGGCCTTTTCTGACGAGTCTGCTTTTTGTGGTGACCACGATTCTGGGCATCATCGGCGGGCAGGATCCAATGGAACGGCTGGGAAAGATGGGGTTTCTATCGGTTTCCGCGCTGGTATTGTCCATTCTTTTTGCCCTGGCGGCCGTCTGGTCCGTCATCACGTTGATCCGGGAACGGAAAGCCAGCCTGAACAGAACACTTTACTGGCACATGGTCGTGCTGTCGGTTCTCCATATCATGGCCACCGGGTATCTAACGTGGTTTGGGGCCATTGGCGTACCAAGCTGGCAGTAACGCCCATCCGTCAGGCAGAAAAAACGGATCGAAATCCGTTCGATCCGTTTCCTCATTTTGGATACAACATCAAGAGATCTGGTTACTTTTTCGGAGATGAACTGTCGCACCTTTGCAGCGTCAATAGTTGACTCCGATTTAACAAGAGAACTTATGAGCAGTATTCAAAAAACGAAACTAGGCAGTCTGGGGCTTGTCGTTCCGGCCATTGGACTGGGTTGCATGGGCATGACGCAGATTGCGGGCATGGATATTTACGGAAAAGCCGACGAAGCCGAATCCATTGCGACCATTCACCGCTCGCTCGAACTGGGCGGCAATTTTCTGGATACGGCGGACTTGTACGGCCCACTCGCCAACGAACGGCTCGTGGCCAAAGCCATCCGGGGAAACCGGGATCAGTATGTGATTGCCACCAAGTTTGGCTACGAGATCGACGATAATGAGCAACTGACCTGGCGGATCAACGGCCAGCGGGACTATGTCAAAAAAGCCGTCGAGCGTTCGCTGAAAAACCTGGGAACCGACTACATCGACCTTTATTATCTCCACCGTCTGGACCCCAACACGCCGATTGAAGAAACCGTAGGCGCGATGGCCGAGCTGGTTCAGGAAGGGAAAATCGGGTACATCGGGTTGTCGGAAGTGGGTTCGGAAACCATTCGGAAGGCGCACAACGTTCATCCCCTGACGGCGGTCCAGACCGAGTATTCCCTGTTTGAACGCAGTGTGGAGGAAGACGGTATTCTGGCAACGATTCAGGAACTGGGCATCGGTTTTGTGGCCTATTCGCCGTTAGGACGCGGATTTCTGTCCGGCGACATTCAGACACCAGATGATTTTCCCGCCAACGATTTCCGCCGGAGCATTCCCCGCTTTCAGGGGGAGCAGTTTCACAAAAACATTGAGCTGGTGAACGAGATCAAGAAACTGGCCGCTGAAAAAGACATTACGCCGTCGCAACTGGCCATTGCTTGGGTGATTGCCAAAGGCTTCTTGCCCATTCCGGGTACCAAACGCGTGAAATACGTAGAGCAGAATCTGGCGGCCACCGGCATCACGCTGAGTGCTGACGAACTGGCCCGGCTGGAAGCCATCATTCCGCTGGGAACGCCAACCGGCGACCGGTATGACGCTGGAGGAATGGCGATGGTAAACTTATAAATAAAAGTAGAAAGGCAACCCGGAAAAGCATTGCCAAAAAATGCTTTTCCGGTTCTTTAAAAACGAAACCGGCATGAAAAAGAACGACCGTTCTCCCTATTTTATCAGTTCAATCGCTGAATTACACCGGATTTTGGAGTTACCCAAACCAGAACACCCGCTGGTGAGCGTGATTAATTTCGAAGAAATAACCTGCTATACGGATGAAAGCATGAGAAGCCTTATTTACAATTTTTACTCGATCTGCATTAAAAAAGGATTCAAAGGAAAATTAAAGTATGGTCAGAACTATTATGATTTCGACGAAGGGATCATGACGTTCTTTTCACCGGGGCAAGTCATTACCACGGATATCACGGATGAACTGGCACTTTCGGGTTGGTGGCTGGTGGTGCATTCCGATTACATCCGGAATTACCAGTTGGCAAAATCCATCCGCAATTACGGTTTTTTTTCGTATGCCGCGAATGAAGCCCTGCATCTTTCCGAAAAAGAAGAAGCAATGGCCACCACCATTATGAAGAATATCGAACAGGAATATCGTTCGAATATTGACTCCTACAGTCAGGATGTTATTGTTTCGCACATTGAATTATTGCTTAATTATTCAAACCGGTTCTACAACCGGCAGTTCATCACCCGAAAGGCTGCCAACCATGATTTGCTGATCAAGCTGGAAGCGCTCTTAGCGGATTATTTTTCCGGCGAGAAAGTGCAGCAACTGGGGCTGCCGACGGTACACTACATTTCGGAACAACTCGCCATTTCGCCCAATTATTTAAGCGACCTGCTGCGCAACCTGACGGGCCAGAGCACCCAGCAGCACATCCACAATAAACTGATCGAAAAAGCACAGGAAATTCTGACGACCACTTCCCTCTCGGTGAGCGAAATTGCGTATCAACTCGGTTTTGAATACCCGCAGTCATTCAGCAAACTGTTCAAGAATAAAACGAATCTCTCTCCGCTCGAATTCCGGCATACATTCAACTAGATTTCCGAAGTAATAGGAATGCATTGCCGGAGCATGTCGTAACCGAAGCCTATTACGACATGCGCTTTATTCATTCTTTCTACCATAAATTTTGTCTTGTAGTAAGTCAATTTAAAATTGCTTTTACAAGCAATTTTTATGACATACAAAACGCTATTATCGGACAAAAACATCCACCTCTACAATCGGAATAGTTATACCGTTTGATAACTTAACCCGAATTACCCTTTTAAATGATGCAGTTCTTAGTCACCCGGTCACGCCATTTAGTCTGCCGAATGAAGCTTTTGGGTATAGGCCGATAATTCACTTCCTCTCCTGGTAAAGAATCAATGTACCATCCTATAAATAAATTCTATATTTGTAGTAGTATATGACGCAGAAATAGAACTTATTCCGTTTGAGAAGCCTGTTTAGCCGTCATATAGCTTTTAACCTCTTTTATATCACTCCTTACTTAAAATTTTTCTCGCGTTATGAAGAAAACCTTTACCGCTATTAAATCCCTCTATTCGTGTTTTTTGGGAATATTCCTGCTGATTTCCTTTCTGGAAACCACGGTAGTATGCGCACAGTCCATTAGTGTCGAGCCTGAGAGCTTTCAGGTTGATAAATCAAGAAAGCTGATCGTCTGCAATCGAATTCCGGCCATTCCACCCGGACAACCGGCACGTCCGAAAATCATGTTTGATAAGGAGTATACCTTTTCAGAAGCGACTGCCGCTTTTGAAAAGGGCAAGGCCTACAAGATTAACAACAACGGAGCCATCTTTACCCTGTTCTTCACTGGCTTGCCGATCCTGAACGTTAAAACCGTTAACAGTAAAGCTATTAACGAAAAAGAAGACGATGTCCGGACGCCGGGAACGATTACCCTTTCTACCGCGGATAAGCCACTGGTGACGTCTTACATGGGCATTCGGGTACGGGGAAATTTCTCGAGAGGTTACCCGAAGAAAGGGTATAATATGGAGTTGTGGAACGATATAAAAGGGGATGAAAGCCGGGATGTTAGTCTGGACGGATTGCGCGAAGACAGTGACTATTACCTGCTGGCCATGTACGGCGAATCCATGCGACTCCAGAATGCAACGGCGCATTCACTCTGGCTAAAAACGCACACGCTGCCGTATATCGCGAAAGAACCGGAAGCCATTGGCGGAATCCGGTTCCGGTATACCGATGTATTCATTAACGGTTCTTATAACGGCGTTTATCTGCTGACCGAAAAGGAAGACCGGAAGCAATTAAAACTCAAGAAAATCACCGACGACGGCGAAGTTAGGGGCGAACTCTACAAGACTAATCCGGGAAGTGCAACTAAATATACCGGACCTTTGCCCAGCTACGATCCCAATGCCGGACTGAGTTGGGGCGGGTTCGAAATCGATTATCCGAAACAGTCATTCTGGTTTAACCTCTATGACTTTGTAAACTTTATCGTTAATTCTTCCAATCAGAATTTTAAAGCCGGTATTTTCAACCGGGTGGAAATTACCAGTTTGATCGACAATTTCGTTTTCATTAACGCCATCCGCGCTGCGGATAACATGTCGAACAACCAGGTGCTGGCGAAATACAAAGAAGGTGAAAAATACTTTTACCTTCCGTGGGATTTGGATGCTTCGTTTGGGTATGATTTTACGGGAAATAAAGAATACCATACGAACGATGTCATGACCAACGGGCTCTATAACCGGCTCCTGTCGCAGGACCCCGATGGGTTTAAATCCAAACTACGAAAACGCTGGTTTGAGCTGAGAGGCACCATTTATAGCCTGGAAAGTATCAAACAGGAATTGCGGACTCATTATAACCTGCTCCAGAATGAAGGAGCCTACGCCCGCGAAACCCTGCGGTGGCCCGACCGACTGGCATTAGCCGACTTCTCCTACATCGATCCCTGGCTCGAGAAACGCCTGGCTTTTCTGGACAAATACTTCGGAGCTTTTCCGGCCGACGCACCCGCGCCCTTTGTGGTCACGTTGACGTCATTTACAGGCGCCATCGACGGAGCGCAGAAAAAACTGGACTGGGCCACCAGCAAGGAGCAAAACTCCCGCCGGTTTGAAGTTGAATTCAGTACCAACGGCAGTTCCTACAGCAAAGTGGGTGAAGTGGCGGCAGCCGGTACCAGTGATGGCACCAAAACCTACAGTTTCACACATTCGAATACCTCCTCACCGGCGTATTACCGCCTGAAAATGATCAGTACGAGCGAAACCTCGCAGTTCAGTAGCGTGGTTCAGATTACGGCCCCGGGCGGTTGTACACCACCGGCGCCCCCCGCCGTCAATGCCAGTTCCACGACGGCGACATCCGGCCAAAGTGTGCAACTGACGGCTACCGGGTGTGCTTATACGGTGGTCTGGAGCACCAACCAGACGGGATCGCCGATCACCGTGAACCCCACCATAACGACCAGTTATACCGCCAAATGCCAAAAGGAAACCGGTTGCGAAAGCGGCTCCTCGACTGCCGTTACGGTTACCATCAATAATCCAACCACCGTAACCGGCAATTTTGAAGGATTTCTGGACAAGGTCGAGTGCGGAACGATACGGGGGTGGGTCTGGGATCGGAACAAACCCAACACCCCGCTGACGGTCGAGTTTCTGGAAGGCAACACCTCCCTGGGAACGGCACTGGCCGATATTTACCGCGAGGACATCAAAGCCGCCGGAAAAGGTGACGGTCGGCACGTCTACAGCTTTCCGACACCCGATAATCTGAAAGACAACCGGACCCATACCATTTCGGCGCGCGTGCTGGGCAGCACTTACACGCTGAAACAGGCTCCCAAAGTGCTCGGCCCCTGCGCCCCCGGCGCCCGCTTGAGTGCCTCATTCGATGACGAATCCGGCATCCAGATTTTGGTCGCGCCGAATCCGACAAGTGGCGAATTTGAGGTAAGCTTCTACACCGCCACCTGGCAGCAATCGACGGTATCGGTTGTCGATTTACTGGGTCGCAACTGGTTTACAAGCACGCTGGAAGGCAGTGGAATCCAGAAGCAGAAAGTGCGGTTAACCGGTGCCACCGGGCTGTATATGGTTCAGGTTCAACAGGGGCAGGACGTTCGCACGAAAAGTCTGGTTCTGCAGAAATAAGCGGTTTTTAATCCATCTATTGAGGGCCTGTCAGGAGTTGTTCCGGGCAGGCCCTCGGTGTGTATACATCTCCGTGGTTTTAAAATTGCCCCCGAAACCGAATAAACTCAGGCATTTTTAACCAAATTGCGGTTCAAAAACCCATACAGTCGGCAGGTATGCCGCCAGCGTAACCCGTCACCCTTGTACGACTGTTCACTCCCTGATTGGTATGTTTAAAACAATTCCCTTTCTGGCTTTCCTTTTCTTCCCGTATCTCGTCCAGGCCCAGCAACCTTTGCACATTTTGGCGATCAAAACGCCCAAAGAACTACACAGTTTTTTCCGGTGGACGGGCAAAGACCGGCCGATCATCAGCGGCCACCGGGGTGGCATGGTGAAAGGATTTCCGGAGAATTCGATGGCGACGTTCGAGAACACGCTGAAACACACCCCGGCTTTTTTCGAGATCGATCCACGTCTGACCAAAGACAGCGTGATTGTGCTGATGCACGACGCGACGCTGGAACGAACCACCACCGGAACCGGGAAAGTGGGCGACTATACGTGGAATGAACTGAAGAAATTCCGGCTGAAAGATGCGGAGGGAAATATCACCGAACACCGCATTCCGACACTGGCCGAAGCCATCGACTGGGCGCGGGGAAAAACGATTCTGAATCTGGACAAAAAAGATGTGCCTTTCCGGATGATTGCCGCGCTCATTAAAGAACACAAAGCCGACGCCTTCGTGATGTTGACCGTTCACACCGCCGAAGACGCCTTATATTACTACAAAGGAAACAAAAACCAGATGTTTTCGGCTTTTGTGAAAACGCCCCAGGCGATGAAGGAGTACGAGAAAGCCGGGATTCCGTTTTCGCAGATGATCGCCTACATTGGCCCGGATGTCAAACCCGAAAACCAGGAAATGTACCGTTTGCTGAATGCAAAAGGTGTCATGTGCATGATTTCGGCGGCTCCCACCTATGACAAACTCAGAACGCCGGACGAGCGGGCAGCCGCTTACAGGGCGGTTTTCAAAGACGGCGCCAGCATTCTGGAATCCGACCTGCCCATCGAAACCGCCGAAGCCATTCAGTCGATGATTCCCGCCAAAAGTGCGAAGAGCGTTTATTTTAAAAAAGCCGTGGTCAGTGACCGGTTCTGACAGACGAGTTTCCCCGCGTCAATCCCGCCAGCAGCAGCATGGCCACGGCGCAGATTGCCAGTCCGCCGGATTCGCGGGCCAGTTCGACGTTGAGTGTTTTCATGCCCATTTCGTCCAATAAAAACCCTTCAAATTGTGGGGGCCACCAGTAGATGGCCGAAACCAGGTAAATGGCACCGGCCGCCAAGTAAAACCACGGACGCCCGGCGGTTCCGAGCGCCATAAAACTGGCAATAGCAGCAAATCCATAAATGGGAACCCACACCTGTGGGTCGGGGTCGTTGTATTGAAAAGCCGCGAAGAGGGTAAACAACAGACCAAACGTGATGGCAAGAATCTTCCGCATGGGTTTAGTAGGTATAAAAGTGTAAAAGATCTTTTATTGACAGTATTCGGTCAGATACGCCTGGGCTTCGGTATAGCCCAATTGTTTGGCCTGTTTCAGACTCAGACATCCATTTTCGCGCTGGTTCATCATAACCTGGGTCACACCCAGGGCGTTGAACGCTTTGCCAAATTTAGCGTCCAGTTGCACGGTTTTCGTAAAATCATTCAGGGCCTCGGGATATTCTTCCTGCTGAAACCGGATGTTTCCCCGGTTGAAGTACGCCAGTGAATTTTTCGCATCCCGTTGGATGGCCTGGTTGAAGTCCGACAAAGCCGATACCAGATTCCCGCTGTTGGCAAACAATTGGCCCCGGTCGAGGTAAATGTCGGAGGAGTCAGGTGCCCGGCGGATGGCTTCGGCGTAATCTTTCAAAGCCGAGTCGGTTTCGCCCCGGGCGGTTTTCAATTTCGCCCGGTTGTAATACGGTTTATAGAAGTCGGGCTTCAACTGAATGGCCTGCTCATAATCCAGCAGGGCATTTTCGTAGTCTTTCAACTCAAAATAGGCGACGCCCCGGCTGTTGAACGCTTCGTAATTATCCGCATCAGCATCGATCGCCTGATTCAGGGGCTGAATGGCTTCACGAAATTTGCCCTGCTGCATCAAGGCCCGGGCTTCCGTCAGTTTGCCTTCCGACGATGTGCAGGATTGCAGGATGAGCAGGCAATAGACAACAAGGCCCATCCCGAGCGTTCTGCCGCTCTTTCCTGAGATTCTTTCGAACGGGTAACGGCCTTTTAGGGTATTTAAAACGGTCTTTCTCATAGGATCAACGTGAAATTGCTACAAAAGTAGCCAGCGGCTTTTATTTTCCTGCATAAATTACTAATTTTGCACCCGGCAAACAGGCACTACCAGCTCCTGCTGAATCCCCCAGGTCTTGACAGAAGCAAGGGTAGGCGGTCGTAGCGGTGAGATGTCGGTTTGCCTTTTTTTGTTTTCCAGCATTCTGAACGCGGCCCAATCGCTTCAGAACCTGATTCGCTCAACGGAAAATCAAAAATCCGATCGTCTGATTGAACGATTATCTTTATTGTTGAACGCAATCTAATCACTCATATCATCTCTTTTCTTTCAGTTTAGACTCTATGAAATTTTTCATCGATACCGCCAATTTAAACGATATTCGCGAAGCGCAGGATCTGGGTATTTTAGACGGGGTGACCACCAACCCATCTCTGATGGCGAAGGAAGGCATTACCGGTAAAAACAGCGTCATGCAGCATTACAAAGCCATTTGTGACATTGTCGATGGCGATGTAAGCGCCGAAGTGATCGCGACTACGTTTAACGAAATGATTGCCGAAGGCGAAGAACTGGCCGAAATCGATGATAAAATTGTCGTGAAAGTACCGATGATCAAGGAAGGCATCAAAGCCATCAACTACTTCACGGAAAAGGGCATCAAAACCAACTGCACGCTGATTTTTTCGGCGGGACAAGCCCTGCTGGCGGCCAAGGCAGGTGCCACGTATGTGTCTCCCTTCATTGGTCGTTTGGATGACATTTCGGTCGATGGAGTTGCGCTAATCGAGCAAATTGCCCTAATTTACCGCAATTATGGCTACGGCACGCAGATTCTGGCGGCTTCCGTTCGGCACCCGATGCACATCATCCAGTGTGCTGAAGTGGGCGCCGATGTCATGACCGGGCCGCTGAGCGTAATCAACGCCCTCTTCAGCCATCCCCTGACGGACATTGGTCTGGCCAAGTTTTTAGCCGATCACAAGAAAGCAGCTACCAAATAAGTTATGAGTTAAGAATTAAAAATTAAGAGTTGGCTGACGCATTAAACCGCACAGTTAACTTTTAACTCTTAATTCCTAACTCTTAATTCTTAACTGACAATTATGTTCTCTACCGAACCCGTTCTGTCTCTGAATCAGGCTGATATCTACCAGGGAGGTCGGATTGTCCTGGCTGATGTGACGTTTGACGTCAACAAAGGGGATTTTGTGTTTTTAATTGGCCGAACGGGTAGCGGCAAAAGTTCGCTGCTCAAAACGCTGTATGCGGACCTTTGGCTGCAAGCGGGTACCGGCCGCGTGGCCGGTTTTGGCTTGGAAAAACTGAAGCCGAAGGATGTTCCGTATCTGCGCCGGAAAATTGGCATTGTCTTTCAGGACTTTCAGCTTTTCATGGATCGCAACATCGAGGAAAACCTGCGGTTCGTGCTCAAAGCCACCGGGTGGACGGATCAGACCAAGATGAAAAACCGCATTTCCGAGGTGCTGATGCAGGTGGGTCTGGGAACTCTGCAAAAAAAAATGCCCCACCAGCTTTCAGGAGGGGAACAGCAACGCGTGGTGGTAGCCCGCGCCATGCTCAACGAACCCATGATTCTGATTGCCGATGAACCCACCGGAAACCTCGACCCGGCCGTTGGCGAACAAATCATGAATGTTTTCCAAACCATCAACAATTCCGGCACCGCCATCCTGATGGCCACCCACAACTACGACTTCCTCCGCAAGTATCCCGCCCGGGTGTTGCGCGTTGAGGATGGGAAGGTGATTGAGCAGGGATTATAGAGTTAAGAGTGATGAGTTAAGAGTTGGCTGGCGCGTTACACTTTTAACTCTTAACTCATCATTCTTAACTCTTTATTACTTCGGTTTCAAATACACAAACGGAATGATCATTTCTTCCAGCGAGACTCCGCCGTGCTGGAATGTATCCCGGTAATAATTAACGTAGTAATTGTAGTTGTTCGGATACGCAAAGAAATAATCTTCGAGCGTAAAGACATAGGCCGTGGAGACGTGAATCCGGGGCAGGAAGAAGTTTTCCGGTTTGCGGCAAACGAACAGGTGGTTGTCGTCGAAACCCAGGTTTTTGCCCTGCTTGTAGCGCAGGTTGGTGTTCGTATCCCGGTAGCCCACAATCTTGGCCGGTTTCTGCACCCGAATCATGCCGTGGTCAGTGGTGATAATCAGCCGACCGTTCTTCTCCGAAATCTTCCGGACCAGTTCCAGCAAAGGCGAGTGGCTAAACCAGGACCGCGTAATCGAGCGATAAGCCGCTTCGTCGGGGGCCAGTTCCTTGATCATGGCCATGTCCGTCCGGGCGTGCGACAGCATATCCACGAAGTTGTAGACGATCACGTTCAGATCGTTCTGCATCAGGTTGCTAAAGTTATCGACCAGGTGTTTGCCCTGGTTGATGTTCAGAATCTTGTGATACGAAAACTTGATGTTCAGGCGGCTGCTGTCGATCTGGCGTTTCAGAAACTGGTCTTCGTTGTTGTTCAAACCGGCTTCTTCGTTGTCGTCGTTCACCCACAAATCGGGATGTTTTTTCTCCATATCGCTCGGCATCATCCCCGAGAAAATGGCGTTCCGGGCAAAAGCCGTCGTGGTCGGCAGAATAGAATAATAGGACGATTCTTCTTCAACCGTAAAATACTCGGATAGGATCGGCTCGATCACTTTCCACTGGTCGTAGCGCAGGTTATCGATCAGCACGAAGAAAAGCGGGTTGTTCTGCTCGATCAACGGAAACACTTTCTTCCGCATCAACTGGTGCGACATCACCGGTTTGTCGCCTTTGGGTTCATTCAGCCAGTCTTCGTAATTGTTCATCACGAATTTGCAAAACGTGGCATTGGCCTCACTCTTCTGCATGTTGAAAACTTCGCCCATACTCTTGTCCTGCGCGCCATCCAGTTCCAGCTCCCAGAAAATGAGCTTCTTATAAATATCGACCCAATCTTCGAAATCGACGCGGTCGTTATACAGGTTCGATAAATTCCGGAAGTCCTGCTGGTAGCTCTGGTTCGTCTTTTCGGTGACCAGGCGTTTGTTGTCGAGAATTTTTTTAACCGACAGCAGAATCTGGTTGGGGTTGAGCGGTTTGATGAGGTAATCGGCAATTTTGGCCCCGATTGCCCCTTCCATGATGTGCTCTTCTTCACTCTTCGTAATCATCACAACCGGCAGGTTGGGCCGCATTTGCTTGATTTGCTGGAGCGTTTCCAGCCCCGTCATCCCTGGCATCATTTCGTCCAGAAAAACGAGGTCGAAGTTTTCCTGATCCACTTTTTCGAGCGCATCAGCCCCACTGTTCACGGGTGTAATGGTATATCCTTTGTTATTCAGAAAAAGAATATGGGGTTTCAATAAGTCAATTTCGTCATCGGCCCAGAGGATGGAATAATTTTGCATGATACGGTTTTCTGCGTGGTTAGATTGAATAGTGTATTCTAATTCAACTTGGTAACGACCGAAACTGTTTAGGTGGTTCGATTTTAACAGTCTTTAACATCTCGTTCCAATGAAATGATCGGTCTTGACCGGCGGGCAAGTTACCTTTTTCAGTTCACCTTTTTGAAAAATGATTGTTTTTCTAGCAGTTTGCGACGGATAAAGATATTGCGCGAGGTCTGAGTTTGGGAGTATCCGGCATGCTTATCCCTAAGGGATTGAACAGCGCAGCGTCGGTAGCAACAAGGCGAATCGCTCCCCCGCGTGCCGTGAGGTACGCGACTGCCGGACAAATGGTTGCGTGTCCCACGGCACGCGATCTTTAGCAAAAACCCATCTTCTACCGACGCTACGCTGTTTAATCCCTATGGGACACTAATGCACCAACCGCTCCAGATCCTCCGGCGTGTCGATCCCGTAGCTGTCCAGTTCCGTCACGACGCAGCGAATCCGGTAGCCGTTTTCGAGCCAGCGGAGTTGTTCGAGGGCTTCGGCTTTTTCCAGCAGCGAGGGCGGCAACTGCGTAATCTGACCCAGAATATCGGCCCGGTAGGCATAAATACCGATGTGTTTGTAAAATAAATGGTGCTGCAGCCATTCCTCCGACGGCCAGCCGCGCAGGTACGGAAGCGTCTGGCGACTGAAATACAGGGCCTCTCCCCGGCTGTTCAGTACCACTTTCGGTGTACTCGGATTGAACAGCACTTCCGGATCTTCGATCCGCTTCACCAGTGTGGCCAGTTCCGTCTGTCCATCCAGCACCGAAGCCAGCAGATCGATCTGCTCAGGTTTGATAAAAGGCTCATCACCCTGAATATTAATTATATAATCGAACGTCTCTCCAACGGCCCGCATCGCTTCGTAACACCGGTCGGTTCCACTCTGGTGATTCTCGGAGGTCATGATGACCTCTCCGCCAAACGCGCGGACCGGCCCCGCAATGGCTTCGTGGTCGGTCGCAATCACTACCCGGCTGAGGGAGGTCGCCTTTTGGGATTGCTCCATCACGCGTTGAATCATGGTTTTTCCACCAATATCCGCCAGAGCTTTGGCCGGGAAACGGCTGGAGGCATAACGAGCCGGGATAATTCCGAGGATGTTCATTCGTCGATTTTCGGTATTTTTGGTGCAAGATACACGGAACTCGGCTTACACAGGAAAAAATGGCGTGCTGATTCTGTCCCGATCCTTAATCCGAATGACCAACGCAAACCCCGATCAGTTGCCTATCGCTTTCCAACTACGGTTTTCGGACCCGGTTTGGCGACTGGTTTTTGAACAGGTCGATACAAGCCCCGGCCTGTTTGTTGCCGAATTGCGAAACCGAGATTTCCAGACGCTGACCTTCGCAACCGTGGCATTACCGCAAGGAAAGGTGGTTTACGAAACTGTCCCCCAGTTGCCGTTTCACTCTTCCCTGATTGGTGTCTGGAATGGTCAGGCACTCTACCACCGCTTCGATAACAACCGGTTGCCGGTTCCAACGGCCCTGGGAAACGTGGACCTTAAAACCGGTCAGCCGCGCTGGGAGTGGCCCCAACACGTTTTAACCGGAGCCAATGCCGAACAGGTTTGGGCGCAACGAGCCTCGCTGACCGACCTGGCCACCTCCCCCGTTGTGGCCTTTCGGCTGGCCGATGGCGAACCGGTTGAAACTGCTGAAAATCCACCGGTTTTCAACAATTCACGCTTGTCTTTTCCCGTTTCTTACACGACGGCCAGCACCTGGTGGCCGGTTGTCGACCGGTATATAAAAAAACAGACGCAGCAGGAGCCGATTGGCCCGGTCGATTATTTAGAAATTGGCGATAAACTGATTTTTTCGTATTATTATCGTGAAACAAACGATCAGCTACACGCATCCGTGTTGATCACCGACCGTCTACGAACGATCTGGTTACACCAGAAAACCGGCCAGGACCCTGAAACCGCCCGGCCGCTCTCCGAATCAAACGTCCAGCCGTTGGTCGGAAACGGCTCTTTCTGCGTCTGGCAAAACCAGATCATCATTCAAACCACTTCAACTTGTCTTACGAGTTATTATTTGACACCAATGCCATGAAGCGACTGATGCCGCTGTTACTAGCTGGCTGGCTGACCAGTATCGTTACCCAAGCCCACCCTGTTCTGCCGGATTCTCTCGGGATGGAGAAGAAAGACGGTAAATTGTACGTTCTGCACCGGGTCGAACAGGGGCAAACACTGTATTCGCTCGTTCGGAAATACAACACCACCGTTCAGGCCATCAAAGACGCCAATCCGGGCCTTGCCGATGGCGTCCGCTACGATCAGGTTGTGCGTGTTCCGGCCGGCAATTTGTCGCGGAAAGAAGAAAAAGCCGTTACCAAAGCCATCAAAAAAGAGGAAAAAGAATCGCTGAAACGCGAGGAGCGCCAAGTGAAACAGGAAACCGTTCGGGAAGCCAACAGCGGTATTCACCAGGTGGAACCGGGGCAAACCCTGTATAGCCTGGCGTCGCGCTACGGGGTTTCGATGGAGGAAGTTCGCAAATGGAACAACCTTTCGTCCGACCACATTGTAAGTGGTCAGGCACTGATCGTGTCGGAAAAGGCGTGGCGTGTACGGGAACCGCTGGCCAAGCCTGTCGCCGTGGCCCCCACCCACCGGTCTGACTCCTCGACCGAAGTTTCGCGGACCTCCCGCAACGACTCGCCCAAAACCGAGCGACCGGCGGCTCCTCCACGCACGGTTCCAACGCCCCCCCGGGAAGAGTCCAGCCGACCCGTGGAAAGCGAACGACCAGCCGCCGAACCCACCAGTTCGGCCCCCTCAGAACCCCGCATCATTCGCCCCGGCGATTCAGGCCCGCTTCCAAACCCCGGTGGCAACACGCGTCGCATTTCCGAAATCGGGATGGCCGAAATCATCGAAAACTCCGGCAACTCGAATAAGTACCTGGCTTTGCACCGCTCCGCCCCCATCGGCACGCTGGTTCTGGTGCGAAACGACATGAACCAACAGTCGATCTGGGTGAAAATTATCGGCCGCCTGCCCGACACCAGCGTCAATGACAAAGTGATCGTGAAAGTTTCGGCACGGGCCTTCGAGAAACTTTCTCCCGCCGATCGGCGTTTTCGTGCTGAGGTTAGTTACTTAGTACCTTAAATGGTTGGAATGGTTAAAAATGGTTTCAATGGTTGGCTGGCTGTCTTAACATCTGATTGTAAAATCGTCAATCATTTTTAACTATTTAACAATTAAACCATACAGCCATTTAACCAACCTCCAATTTTATTCGACGTTACTCTGATTTATGCTTACACCAGAACAAAAAGCCGAACGCATTGCCCGCCGGCACAAAGAACGGGAAGAGAAGATGAAGGCAACCACGGGCTACAAAGTCTGGAGTACCGTTTTCACCCTTTCCTACCCAATCATTGCCCTGTTTACGGCCTTGTTTTCCGTCGTGGTTTCGTTTTTTTCCAAGATCTCACAAGGCGTGGTTTACGTTTTGAGTGGCGGAAAAAGCAAATAATAGCCTGCTAATCCGAAATTTTTCGGCGCATTCAGAAACCCATTCGAATGCCTGCCGCCTGCCTTTGTGGTTCAAACCGTCCTCATGTACGATTCCGTATCCGTAAAAGAATTACTCGACCGAAAAGTCGGGCAGTATAACCAACGTTCGTTCATCGAAAAAGATCCCATCAGCATTCCGCACCGGTTCAATCGACGGCAGGACATCGAAATCATGGGATTCTGGGCGGCCGTGCTGGCCTGGGGACAACGTCCGGTCATTCTCAAAAAAGCCGGCGATCTGATCGACCGCATGGACGGCGCACCCTACGATTTTGTACTGAACCATCAGGACACCGATTTGAAGCGGTTTTTAGACTTCAAACACCGTACGTTCAACGCGACGGACACCTTGTATTTCCTGCATTTCTTTCGCCAGTTTTACCAACACCATCAAACCCTGGAGGATGCTTTTATACCTGCCTGCAACCTCGAACAAGGGCCGAATGAGGGCAACTGTCACCCGGCAGGAATCTTCCTGGAAACGTTTCACAACCTGTTTTGCGGTGATCCTTTTTTTCCGGATCGGACCCGCAAGCACATCGCTACGCCCACCCGAAATTCGTCCTGCAAACGGTTGAATATGTTTCTGCGCTGGATGGTTCGGCGCGATGAACAGGGTGTCGACTTCGGCCTCTGGAACCGCATCCGACCGGAACAACTCATCATTCCCATCGACGTACATGTGGAGCGCGTGGCCCGAAAACTGGGGCTCCTGGATCGTCCTCAAACCGACTGGAAAGCTGCCCTTGCGTTAACCGAAACCCTGAAACAATTTGATCCGGCCGATCCGGTAAAATACGATTTTGCCCTGTTTGGGCTGGGTGTGGAAGGCGAAATGTAAGCACGGTTTGGGTTACTCCAGTTTTAAACCGGGAAGATCGATCTGGTGAATAAACCACCAATTGTTCTCATTTCCGTAACAAACCAACTTTCCCTTGTTGGTAAATAAGGTTTTTTTGTCTTTCTCCCGTCCATAATGAAGGGCCAGGTGTACGGTTCCCTTCCGTTGGTTTTCGTTTAGATCGATGCCTTCGATCGTCCAGCCGACAAGCAAATAGTTGTGCAGATAGGCCCGGTAGGTATCGAATTTTACAATCACATGCTGATACAAGTCCTCCAATGGATTGTTGTTGATGTAAAAATGAGGAGACAGGCAGCTTTCCAGTCGCTCATAATCACGCTCGAATAAACCAGAGAGCAATTCGTCGGCAATAAAAATACAGGAGTGCGTATAATCCGGACAATAGTAATTGTAGTCGATGCTGTAACTGATGCCTGGCAATCGAACTTCTTTGACTTCCCGTTTAAAAACCATTTCGGTCAGAAACGAGTACAATTTCCGGTCGTCCGCGTTGCTGTGTGGATCCGATATGGCAATTTCAATTCCGTTGTGGGCCAGCAACAGCAGAAGCCGATCGACTTCCCGACTCACCTGACTATCCGACAATTCATGGGATGGCCGGTAAACCGGGCGTCCGATGAAGTCATAAATCGGGAGAGTACGGGCGGTAAGCGATAGCTGGTAGTAGAGTAAGTTATGCCTTCTTTCCTTATAGTCTACGATCTCTTTCGGTAATCGTCCTTCTCCAAACACAGCCTCCCGTTCCAGGGCCTGTTTGAGCTGACTGATTTCGTTATGCGCTTTGTATATTTCATCGGGGGAAAGCACTTCTTCGGATGCAAACACGGCGAACGACAATTTTAGGTAGTTACATAGTATAGCATTGCTCACTAAATACTATACGATGAAAAACCTCAAAAGTCACTTTTTCTCTTTCCATTTCATTAAATAATTATTCTTATACCCTGATTGCGGATCCGTGTTGAAAACGGCGGGCATTCCGGTGGTGGTCTACAGGCTGTAACCCGCCATCACGCTAAATCCTTTCGTATTTTCACCGTAGGCCTTTACACTCATACCGGCGGTGATTCCGTTTCGTAGCCGGTAGAGCAGGTTATAACGCTGATAGGAAGCCGGTTTATACCTGAGGGGACGGATGATGTTCCAGCCGTGGTGGGCGGCAAAAATAAAACGCCCCTGCCAGAATTCGTACCCCGCCAGAATGGTAGCCTGACGGGCATCAGTGGCTTTCCCTTTGGTCCAAGTTATGAGTTGTTCCTTAAAATACCGGTCGTCCACCAGTTCGAAGCCTGCCGAAAAGGCATGGTTTCGCGTCACCCGGTATCCTCCCACCACATTCACACCAAATACCGGCAACGCCATTTCTGGCTTTGTATCTGTTTCAGGCAATACCCGCACCGACCCCATCATCAAAACCCGGCTCATCCACCGCCGGGTTAAGGGAGCCGGAATCCACAGGCGGGTGTCGGGAAAAACCGCCGGATGCAATTGGTATTGGGCTCCCAGGGCGATGGTCGGAACATTCATGCCCTGGTTGGGCAATCGCGTACCGGCGTTGGAAATATGGTTGTAGGTAGCACCGAGCGTCAGATCCCACTGCTTCGTCAGCCGATAGTGGCCCGTAAAACTGGCGGCAATCAAGGCACTGACGGGCATGCTGAAGTGGTCATTGGTCGGATTGTCAACGGGGTCGTAAACCCGGGTCAGGTACGTGAGTCCGGCCAGTCCCCGAACCGAAAAATACAACCGACTGCGGTAATTGATCAGGGGTTCAAAAAACAGACCAGCGCCCATCGTGCGTCCCAGCGGATCGGGATTGCGGAACGTGATGTAGTTGATATAACCACCCACCTGCGCAAAACACTGGCAGTTTTCCCAGGCCCGCCGACGCAAACTTACCTGACTATAAGCCAGTTCAAGGCCGATTGGGGTTTGCCGGGAAGCCGGAACAACTTGATTGGATTTTGAGATTCCCTGCTGCCAGGTTAAACCAAATTGCCGCTGAGCCGTTAAAGTATCTGTGCCTGCCTGTCCGAACGCAGACGACATAAACCCCGGTAAAAGCACGAGAAGCCAGTAAAAATTCCGCATAAATACTTGTCTTATAAATAGTTTTTTAGTTGCTATTTTTCAACAAGTTACATGCCATTTTTTATCTTTTAAAAGTTATTTTATTCAAAATGGCCACTTTATTATTTAATACTATTTGTGATGGCTTTAATCCAAAAAAAGTCCTTTTAGGAGTCCTGTCCCGGGCTGAATCCGCACAAAAAATAAAAAGTGTCTATCTTCGTGTTTCCGGTTTAGTACACAAAGCGTACCCGACTATCCCCAGTTGACATCTTAATCGAATCGAAAAATGCCTTTTGAAATCCACCACCAGCCTTTTGGCGCATTTACCGAATATTTTATTCACAACATCGAAACCCGCGAATTTGTCAGCCTGCTGCCCGCCCACGGTGCTATGGTCCGGCAACTGGTGCTGCGTCACCAGCGCTCGACTCAGGAGTCCAAACTGGTTTCACTCATCCGGGCACCCAAATCGCAACAGGCGGTGTTGGCCGACGAAACCCACGCCAGCGCCCTGCTTTTCCCGTTTCCCAGCCGCATCCGGCACGGTATTTATGCTTTTGAAGGTGAAATGTTTACCCTCCCGATGAATGAAGCCCACCACGATAACGCCATTCACGGTTTTGTCTTTGGAAAAGCTTTTGAACTGTTTGGGCAGGAAATCAGCGAATCGGAAGCCTCGCTGACGCTCCGCTACCTCCACGACGGCTCCTACCCCGGCTACCCCTTTCCGTTTGAATTCAGAATCCGCTATACCTTGTCAACAGCCGGTCTGACGGTGGCCTACGAAGCCCAGAATACCGGTAACCGAACCGCCCCTGTCAGCTTTGGCTGGCACCCCTACTTTACCCTGAACGAAGAACCCGTCGACCAACTGACCATTGAATTACCGGCCGCCAAGCAAGTTTTGCTGGACGACCGTCTGCTGCCGGTTGGCGAGGAAGTTTTCGAACAGAAAGGCGAACTGGCGCTCCGCGATCGGGTGCTGGATGCTGCATTTATCGTTGAAGAAAACAATGGAGAGGGCGTCACGACGGTTTTGCGGTCGGCCAAACAGCGTCTGCAACTGAACGTCTGGCAGGAAACCGGCCCGGGAAAATTCAAATATCTGGTCGTCTATACCCCAGCCGGTCGCGACAACATCGCTATCGAATCGCTCACCAGCAACGTCAACGCCCTCAACAACGGCCAGGGCCTCATCATTCTGGAACCCAACGAAGTGGCCAAAGGCACCATTCGGGTTAGTTTGAGTTAAGAGTGATGAGTTAAGAGTTAAGAGTGATGAGTTGGCTGACGCATTCAATGGCTCAGGCCAACTCTTAACTCATCACTCTTAACTCATCACTCTTAACTCATCACTCTTAACTCTTAATTCATAATTCAAATTTAATCCCCTGCGCCAGCGGAAGTGTGGTTCCGTAGTTGATGGTGTTGGTTTGACGGCGCATGTAGGCTTTCCAGGAATCGGAGCCGGATTCGCGACCGCCCCCGGTTTCTTTTTCGCCCCCGAAGGCCCCGCCAATTTCGGCACCCGATGTGCCAATGTTCACGTTCGCAATACCGCAATCCGACCCGGCGGCCGAAAGAAACCGCTCGGCTTCGCGCAAATTGAGCGTAAAAACCGCTGATGACAAGCCCTGCGGAACACCGTTTTGCAGCGCGATGGCTTCTTCCAGTGTCTGGTATTTCAGCAAATACAAGATCGGTGCAAACGTCTCGTGCTGAACAATTTCGGTCTGCGCGGGCATCTCGGCAATGGCGGGCCGGACGTAACAGCCCGATTCGAAAGCGGGACCTTCCAGCACTTCACCGTCGATCAGCAACCGCCCCCCCTGCTCCTTGATCTGGAACAAGGCCGATTGATAAACCGACACAGCCGCCCGGTCGATCAGCGGCCCAACGTGGTTTTGCTCTTCCAGCGGATTTCCGATGCGAAGCTGCCCGTAGGCTTTTACCAGACGCTGCTTGACATCCTCATAAACCGACTCCTGAATAATCAGCCGTCGCGTGGACGTACACCGCTGACCGGCGGTTCCTACCGCACCAAACACAATGGCGGGAATGGCGACGTTCAGATCGGCATGTTGCGAAATAATAATGGCGTTGTTTCCGCCCAGTTCGAGCAAATACCGGCCCAGTCGTCCGGCAACGGTTTGCGCCACCGCCTTGCCCATGCGCGTGGAACCGGTGGCCGACACCAGCGCAATCCGCGGGTCTTCCGCCAGCCACGCACCCACCTCACGTCCACCCGTTATCAGACACGAAACACCTTCCGGAACCTCGTTTTGCTCCAGCACGTCTTTGATAATCTGCTGACACGCCAAAGCCGTGAGGGGTGTTTTTTCCGACGGTTTCCAGATGCAGACGTTGCCACAGACCCAGGCCAGCATCGCGTTCCACGACCAAACCGCTACCGGAAAATTGAAGGCCGAAATAATGCCGACGACACCCAGCGGATGCCACTGTTCGTACATCCGGTGGTCGGGGCGCTCGCTGTGCATGGTTTGACCGTAGAGCTGTCGCGACAGACCCACGGCAAAATCGCAGATGTCGATAATTTCCTGCACCTCGCCCATCCCCTCCTGCAGAGATTTTCCCATTTCGTAACTGACGAGCGTGCCGAGTTCTTTTTTGTACTGCCGAAACTGCTCACCCATCTGTCTGACAATCTCGCCCCGTTTTGGTGCCGGAACGCTCCGCCATTCCAGGAATGCCGCCCGGGCGGTTTCCACCACCTGGTTGTAGTCTTCGTGCGTGGTGGGAAAAACGCGGGCCATCAATTGGCCGTCGACGGGTGAATATGAATCCAGCAGGTGTTCTTCCGCAGCCGAGTGCCAAAAGGCCTGGCCGGTGCTGGTGCCCGACATCAGTGGCTGTGTTTTTAGTTTTTGAAGGAATTGTTGCATACCGGTAATTTATTCAAAAGCCCTCAGTTTGACACACCAAACGTTAATGCGGCTAATTTGAGAACAAAATTATTATAAAGGAACCCGCTAATGTGATAAATATTCTTCTACTCCGACCAATTACTAATATTTCATATCCATTTCAAATTTGTTGTCTGATAATTGCTTAACTTCCGATAATAAATCTGTTTACTAACTAATAAGTGCGTATGAATAAACCAGTTACAGCTTTTTTATTATTCTTTTTAATCACCACCAGCGCGATGCGTTTAGCCGCACAATCGGTTCGTGATTCCATCCGATTACAACCCGCTCCGTACGCCATTGGTTTACAGGTGGGCACCACCGGTCTGGGGATTCAACTCGCCAAAAACCTCCGCCCCGACGCCCGGATTGTGGGTCGTGTCGGCGTCAGTTACTTTGCTTACGACGGTGTTTTCCGGGTAAAAGCCGGGGAGGGCAAGCTGAACATCACGCCCGATCTGGTGGTGGGTATTGCGCTGGCGTCCGTCAAGTGGCACCCCTTCAAGCGCAACCAGCTTTTCATAACCGGTGGGGCGGGCTATACGTGGCGGCCCGATTTGACCGCCAATGTGATTGCCGAGGGCAAAGTAAAATTCGGTGGCATTGAGATTTCGGAAGAAAACGTTGGTGTGGTCAATGCCTCGCTGAAGTGGAACAGCGTGCTGGGCTACGCCGGTTTCGGCTACGGCCGCTCAACGCCCGTCCGCCGGTTGGGTTTTGCGGTGGAGTTAGGCGCGTATTACCTCGGTTCACCCAAAGTCGATCTGCAATACACCGGTTTTCTGGAAACCACCACCATCGACGAACAAATACCGGTTATTCAGCAAAATCTAAAAAGTTATCGCTTTCTACCCTCTCTTCAATTTTTATTGACCTACGGTTTATTCAACAGAAAATAGAGTATAGATGAAAGAAATGAGACCCATAGCCATGGTGTATCTACAAGCCAAGCTTCGTCTTTCTTCTCTTGTCTCTCCTCTTTACTCAACAAAATCATCTCGTTATGAAACGTTTATTATCAATGGTGTGTGTGCTGGTGGTAGGGTTGCTCGATGCATGCCAGAATCCGGTCGAAAATGTTGAACTCAAATTTAAAGACCCGCTGGCGGTAGCCGTTCAGGTCAAATATACCATTCCAGCCGGGTTGACGCCCGATAAACTCACTGTCAAAATTGCGGGGCCGGACGCCGAAAAAATTGTTACGACGCTCAATACCAAAAAATTTAAACTGACTTCCGATGGCAAATTGTTTCTGTGTTTGTCGCCCTCCACAACGGTCTCACCCACGGCTCCGATTCGGTTCAACATTGTGACCCTGGCCGATGAGCTGGTCGATAACATCCAGGAAATCAGGCTGGAAAACACAACACCCCGCAACCTGACCATCCCGTTGCTAAGTACGAAAAACAACGCCGAACCCGCTCACCAATCGTTCAAGAGCAGCGACAACGGAACGGTGCAAACGGCGGCTACGGTGCAGACGAAAGCCGAACCCAACGTGACCCAGGCAACCGTCACGGTGCCGCAGGGCAGTGAGGTGAAAGACGTGGCCGGCCAGCCGGTGGGTGGCGACCTGACCGTAACGGCCGATCCCATCAACAACAGCTCAACGACAAAGGCGGTTTCGGAATTACCGGGCAACGGCATCATCAACGCATCGACACCCGCCGGTGGTTTTCTGGGCAATCAGCAGGTTCTGTCGGTCGCCGGTGGTGCCCACATAACGGTTTATAACGATGACTATCAACTGGCAAAAACGTTTTCGAAACCGATCCGGATTTCCTTTGCCCTCAGTTCGCAGATGATGAACCCGACGCTAGGACGAAACATCCAGCCGGGTGATGTCATTCCGTTGTTCAGCTTCGATGAAGTTGCCAATAAATGGACGCGGGAAGAACCCGGCAAGGTGCAGCGGGCGACCAATGGCAGCCTGGAATACGTGGCCGACATCAGCCACCTTTCACTCTGGGTGGCGGCTTTCACCGAAGAGGTTTGCGCCGATGGCCCGACGTTCAAATTTGTCAGTAACTATCCCGACCGCAGCCCGGCCTACCGTGTGGAAGCCATCGACCAGGACGGCAACATCGTGGTGCGCGCCGGAAATCCGCTCACCTTTTCCACGGCCATCAACAATGGCAGTTCGGTTCGGCTGACCAACCTGAAAAAAGGGTTGCGAATCCGGCTCCGGTTGTACGACAATGCCAGCAAAGCCTACGTTTCGCCCGAAATTGACGCCTGTGCCAACAGCGAGGTCTCATTCGATCTGAAAGCGGTTCCTTACACCCCACTGCCGCCCGCAGCGCCCGACAGCCGCCGGGAAGTGACCATTTTCTTCAACTTCAAGTGCGGCCCCAACGGTGTGAATCCGGACAAATTGCCGTTTAAAGTCTTGTATGCGCAATACCGGGCAGCCGGAAGCCAGGACGACTGGCAGGACCTGCCCACGCTGGCATTTCCTTCGCTCAGTGCGAAAGTGATGATCCAGCTCAACAAGGCGTATGACTTGCGGGCCGGTTCCATTCCGGATCGTCTGGATATTGAAATCAACAATTACACCGTCACCAGCACAAGCTGGCCCATTAACTTCACGACGGAAGAAAGTAAACAGTATTGCAATCCGTAAGGTCAGTGTAAGGTTTACGGTATTCGGTTTTCAGTTTACGGTGGCTGACGCATTCTCATGTAAGCGCGCGTCAGCTACCGTAAACTGAAGACCGAATACCGTAAACCGTTTAAACCGCCTGGGTTTTCGCTAAGCGCCGTTGCGGTTTGAGGACCTTTTTCTTCCGGCGTCCCCACCAGATGATGAAACCAGTCACGGGCAAACTGGCGCAGATCAGGCTGGCACAGAAGGCCAGAATTTTGCCGGGTAAACTCAGAATGGCACCCACGTGAATATCGTAATTCATCCGCCGGAGTTTATCGCCAAAACCGGCGGTTTCGTATTCGCCGAAGTAGGGACCTTCGCCGGTTAAGGCTTTCAGTGTGTATTGATCGAAGGTGTAATAATCTGTTTTGTAATAGGTTCCGGGCCGGTGGTTGATCGAAACCGAAATGGATTCCGAGGCTCGTTCGGGACAGGAAATATACAGGCTGGCGGTTTCGGTTTTGTTCTTGTAAAACTGCCGCCAAAGTCGGTCACCGGGGTTTGTATACCGCCGGGTTTGGGTTGAATCCGACAGAGGAAGCTGATAGTCAGGCATGGTTTTTCCGCCCGAGGTGGTCCAGTAAATCGAATTACCCAGCCACTGAATCCCGAAAATCATGCCGGTTATGGCCAAAACCAGCGAAATGAACAGGGCGTAAAAACCAGGCACATTGTGAAGGTCGTAATTAACCCGTCGCCACTGGGCTTTCCACTTGACTTTGAAGCTCTTATCCCGATTGGACCGACTCCATTTTTTCGGCCACCACAGCACCATTCCGGTAATCAGCAGGATCGTAAAAACCAGCGTCCCATACGCCACGACCGGTTGACCGATTTCTTCCGGTAACCACAAATAGTAATGCCCGTGCAGAATGAAATGAAAGAAATCCGTTTCTTCATCCACCACCTTCAACACTTCGCCCGTATACGGATTCAGATACACCTGAACATAATAATCGGGATTTGCGCCGTAAAACGGCACGTTGACGCTGTGACCCAACGCCCCGTAATTAACGCCTTTCGCCGGTTTTCCCGGAACCTGCTTCTCCGCAATAGCCTGTAATCGGGAAGGCGGCAGAACGATGCCGTTGGCTACCGGCTCAACATACTGAAACGGGCGAACGATGCTTTTGATTTCCTGCTCAAAGACCAGAATACAGCCCGTGATCGCCACCACAAACACCAAAAGCCCGGACGCCAGTCCGAGCCAGAGGTGTAGTTTTCCAACTAACTTTTTTACCGTCATTCGATCTACCTGTCAAAATTTATACCCTAAACTCAGCCGGAAATTGCGGGGTGCCTCGGCCTGCCAGTAATAGGCTTTGCTCCAGGCATAATAAGCCCCCGAATACAGATAAGCATCCAGAATATTGTTCACATTCAGCGCGACACTCATGCGGTTATTCTGCCAGGAGATAGCGCCATCCAGCCGGAATGTGTTGGGCATCGTTGGCTTGTCATCGACAGCATCCGAAAACCAGCCGTAGCGGTCGAGTTGCCACTGATACCCGAGCGAAGCACCCAATCCCTGCAAGACACCCTTCCGCAAGCGATACGACAGCCAGGCGTTGGTTACGTGTTTGCTAAAACCGGGAACCGGCAGTCCCACGTTTTCCGACTTCGTATCTTTCGTAATTTTGCCATCGGTGTAGGCATAATTGATCACCAGATTCATGCCGGGCAACAGTTCGCCCCGAACGTCCACTTCAACCCCTTTGGTCTGGGTCTCGCCCAGTTGAATCGAATAATTGGGGTTAGTTGGATCAGTGGTCAACACGTTGTTTTTCGTGATCTGATACACCGAAACCGTCGAGTTCCAGTGACCGTCGGCCCAGTCTTTCTTCAAACCGGCTTCGAGGTTATTGCCCGTAATCGGATCGAAGGCTCTGCCCTGCCGGTCGGCACCCGACTGCGGCACAAAAGCCTGGTCATACAGGGCGTAAATTGAAGTCTGTTTATTGATCGAACCGCTGATCCCGACGCGGGGTGTGAACTTCGTTTCATTCGTTCCGGCCCCATACTGGCTGTCTTTTACCGACGTCAACCGACCCGCCAGCGTCAACCGAATCCGATCCTGCCAGAACCGAAGTTCATCCTGCACGTATAAACCGGTGAATGACTGACTCATGACGTTGACGCCGGCACGGGCACGCAGGCTGGTCGAGCGGTCGAATTTCGGAATCAAATGAGCGGGCAGGTAATAATTCGGCGAATTGGAGTTGAACACGAAGGTGCTGTCATAGAGCGGAAAACTCTGACCCCAATCGGCCATGTATTTCTTGTTTCCCAAATCCAGACCGCCCAGAATCCGATGAATAACCGGCCCGGTCGTCACTTCGCCATTGACAAAAATTTGCCCGAACTTGCTTTCGTTGGCGGCATCCCAGATCCCGTTGTAGCTGTAAATCCGCCCGTCGGTTTTCGCCGAATCGGCCCAGAGCGAACTGCCGACCTGGTTGAAATTGAAATATGCCAGTTGCCCCGTCAGTTTCCAGTTGTCACTGATCTGGTGCTCAAAAATCAGGAAAGCACTGTGGTCATGAATAACCGTAGGATCAAGGTTCGCAAAGGAGTTGGTCGCATTGCGGGGCTGTTTGGCCAAGCCGTTGGCGTCGAATACGTACGCGGAACCGATCGCCGACATCTGGGAATACTGGTAGGTGTATTCGGCCGTAATCGACGTCTGCTCGTTGATTTTGTACTTGACCACCGGCGCAATCGTATACCGGTTATTGAACTCGAAATCGCGGTGCGAGCCTTTCGACTGCCCCATTACGTTCAGTCGATACAACAGGCGGTTGTCCTGGCTCAGTTTCCCGTCCAGATCGAGGGTGGCGCGGTAGGTATCGAAACTTCCGACCGCGAAGGCGGCTTCGCCACGCGTCACACCAGTCGGTTTTTTGGTCACGACATTGTAAAAACCGCTCGGTTCGCCGTTGGCCATCATAAATCCGGCCGGGCCTTTCACAAACTCGATCCGCTCCACCATCGACAAATCTTCCGCCAGCGGCCCCCAGGTCGATTGCACGTTCATCCCGTTGCGGAAGGGTGCCACCCGCGATCCACGCATGTTCAGCCGGGCGTAATTGTCCCAGTGTTCCTGCCGGGTAACGCCACTGACGTTCCGGGAAACGCCTTCCAGCATGTCGAAAATCTGCTGGTCAGCCAGTAACTGCCGGTTTACCACCTGGATGTTTTGCGGCACTTCCAGCAAGGGCGTTTTCAGGCGCAGGCTGGATGAGGGAATGTCGGTTTTGTACGAGTTTTTCCCTTCGACCACCACTTCATCCAGTTGTTCGGCGTTTTCGAGCACGGTCAGATCGGGCACCTGAGTGGTTTCACCCGCCACCACCATCACGGCCTGGCGAATGCGGGCGTGGCCCACGCGGCTGATGACCAGCACCTGCGGACCAGCCGGTACGTTCGGGATCAGGTATTCGCCGGATTCGTTGGTAATGGTCCCCAGGCGGGTTCCCGCCACGCGAACGTTGGCCTGCGCCAGTGGCCGGGCGTCGGCAGTGCGGGTTTTTCCGGTAATCGAACCGGTATTTTGAGCCATTGCTGTAAAGCAAAACAGACTCATACAGAGCACAGAAAGGGGTATAAAGAGACGGTTTGTTAACGTAGATCTGATCATTTCGGTTGTATTCACAAATATTATTTAGACTAATTATTGATTGCAAAGGTATATCCGAACGGATTGCGTCCCAATATTTTCATCAAAATTTTAGTCGAATTTGGCAAAAACCGGCTCTAGCCTGCGAAAAGCGCCTTTTATCGTATTAAGAATTTACGGCTTACTCACAAACCGGTTACCTTTCACATAGAACCGGTAGGGCAAATCGGCGCCCTGTGTAATACCGATGCGCGTTGTCGTCACCAGTTCGAAGTTATTCAGTTGGCTGGGGCGAATGTAAATATGAGATTCGGTGAGTGACAGGAAGTTGTGATCCCGCGAGATGCCCATCGCAATCACCAGTTTGCCGGGGCCGCTGGTCAGTCCGCGCAAACCGGCTTTGGTAGCGGGATCGAGATTCCGCCGTTTGCCCATCAGGTCGATGCCTTCGGTGGGTTCCAGCGCCCGAATCAGAACAGCCTCCCCCACATCTTCCGGCCCCGTAACGACGTTCAGGCAATGGTAAAAACCGTAAATCAAGTATACGTACAGCGTTCCCGCCGGGCCGAACATGGCCGCATTGCGGGCGGTTTTGCGTCGGTAGGCATGGCAGGCCGGGTCGCCGGTCAGGTAGGCTTCGGTTTCCACGATGATGCCCGCCGTGGTTCCTTCCGGGCTTTCATGAACCAGTTCGCAGCCTAGCAGACGTTGGGCGAGCGTAATGGTATCGTGATTTTCGTAAAATGTGAGGGGTAGTTTCATGAATTCCTTTTCTGTAAAAACTTAGTACCTTGCCAATGCAGATCGTTCAATGCATAAACACGCCTATGAAAAAAGTTCTTGTGATTGGCCTGGGAAAAGTCGGCTCGCTGGTCGGGATTCTCCTCAACAAACGCTTCACCGTAACCGGTTTTGACAAACTACCCCCGGTCTACGACCTCCCCTTCCCGGTTATTTCGGGTGATGTTACCGACGAAGCCACCCTCCGGCAAACACTGGCCGACTTCGACGCCGTGGTCTCCTGCCTGCCCTACAACCTGAACCTGCCGATTGCCACCACCGCCTGGCAATTGGGCCTTCATTATTTTGACCTGACGGAAGACGTGCCGACCACGACCGCCATTCGGCTGATGGCCGAAACCGCCAAAGCCGTCATGGCTCCGCAGTGTGGGCTGGCACCGGGTCTGATCGGCATTGTTGGGGCTGACCTCGCCAAACGGTTCACCAAACTCCGGGATATCGAACTGCGTGTGGGCGCTCTGCCGCGCTATCCGAACGGCTTACTGGGTTATTCGTTTACATGGTCGCCAGCCGGGGTGATCAATGAATACCTAAACGATTGTGAAGTGATTTCCAACGGCGTTTTCAAAACCGTCCCGGCCCTCGACGGCATCGAAGTGATCAACATCGAAGGGCAGGAATTCGAAGCCTTCAGCACTTCCGGTGGCCTGGGAACCATGTGCGAAACCTACGCCGGGCAGGTCGATACGCTGAATTACAAGACCATTCGTTACCCCGGTCACGCCAAACTGATGCGGTTTTTATTGTACGAACTGATTCTGAAAGACAAACGCGTGCTGGTCGAGCAGATTCTGACCGAAGCCAAACCGCCCGTGCAGGCCGATGTGGTATATGTGTATGCCGTGGTCGAAGGCTGGAAAGGGGCGGTTCTCGAACGCGAAGAGTTTTACCGGGCCTATCACCCCCGCGAAATCGACGGGCAACCCTGGCGGGCCATCTCTTGGACCACCGCCGGATCGGTAGCCGCCGTCGTTGAGTTGGTGGCCGACGGCTTGCTGCCCCAAGAAGGCTTCATCAAACAGGAAGACATTCCGTTTGAGCACCTGCTGGCAACCCAGAACGGAGCGTTTTTTAAATAACTCTGACAGGGTCGAAGAGCGTATCGACCCTGTCAGAGTTCGGGCTTAAATCACATTCAGCGTCTGCTCCTTGATTTTCTCCAGTTCGTCTTTCATCTGCACCACCAGCCGCTGAATGGCGGCATCGTTGGCTTTGGAACCGATGGTGTTGATTTCCCGCCCAATCTCCTGTGCAATGAAATTAAGTTTTTTACCATTGGCCTCCTCAGCCGCGAGCACTTCCATGAAATAACTCAGGTGGTTTTTCAACCGGACTTTTTCTTCCGAAATGTCAAATTTCTCGATGTAATAAATCAGCTCCTGCTCAAACCGGTTCTGGTCGAATTCGTCACTGCCCATCAATTCGACGACCATGCTGCGAACCCGTTCGCGAACCGCCGGAATGCGCTTCACATCCTGCACCTCGATCAGCGTCAGGCGGTCGGTAATGATCTGGATGTACTCCCTAAACTTGATTTCCAGGCCATTGCCCTCCTGCTGCCGAAATTCATCACATTTCCGAACGGCTTCCAGGGCAGTCAACTGAATCAGTTCCCAGTCGCTGGCGGCCGTGTCCGACGCACTGGAGGCTTCCGAATTGAAGGCGTTGGGCTGTTGCAAAGCCAGTTTGAACAGATCCCCATCCGCCACATCCAGCAAAAGTCCCTGCGAGGTTTCGCGGAGGTCTTTCAGATAGGCTTCGATCAAGGGGCGGTTGACGGTCACCCCCGGCCGAACATCCGACAGGCGGGTCACATTCAGCGACAGCTCCACTTTGCCGCGCTCCAGTTTCTGCGTGAGCAGATTCCGCAATTCAACTTCTTTATCGGAGAACACCCTCGGTAACCGGCAATAAATATCCAGAAACTTAGAATTCAACGTTTTTACTTCAGCAGTTACCGTCAGCCCGTTGGCTTCCTGGGTGGCACTGCCGAACCCGGTCATCGATTTTAGCATAATTTTTTAAGCAGACTGCTCACTTATTTTACCACTTGGCGTTTTCTTATTCAAGGCATTCCGTTCAATTTCCGCCATTTCTTTGCGGTATTTCGACACATCGCAGGCCACATAAATCGCCTGAATCATCGAAGTTTCGTCGGCCAGGTTTTTCCCGGCAATGTCATACGCCGTTCCGTGGTCGGGCGAGGTGCGAACCACCGGCATCCCGGCCGTAAAATTGACGCCCTCGTCGAACGCAATGGTTTTGAAGGGAATCAACCCCTGGTCGTGGTACATCGCCAGCACGGCATCGTACTTGCGATACGCCCGGGTTCCGAAAAAACCGTCCGACGCAAACGGCCCGTAGATCAACTGCCCCTTGTTGCGCAATTCCTGAATCAGCGGTTTCAGAATTTCCTGCTCCTCGTTACCCAGCAATCCCTCTTCGCCCGCGTGTGGGTTGAGCCCCAGCACCGCAATGCGCGGTTTTCGGATGCCAAAATCGCCCCGTAAGGATTGGTACATCAAATGCAGTTTCTGCAACACTTTCTCTTTCGTGATGTTCGACCGGATGCGACCCAGCGGAATATGGCCCGTCACGACACCAACCCGCAACACGTCACTCACCAGAAACATCAGGTTTTCTTTGACCCCGAAGGCTTCGGCAAAATATTCGGTATGACCCGGAAATTGGAAGGTTTCGGTCTGGATGTTATTTTTATTAATCGGAGCCGTCACAATGGCATCCAGATGACCCGCCTTGAGGTCTTCCGTGGCCCGTTGCAAACACGCCAGCGCAGCCTGTCCGGCTTCGGGTGTCACTTTGCCCGGCTGAACTTCCTGCCCCTGCCGATCCCCGCCCGGATTTCCGCCCTGGTCGTTCCAGCAGGTGATGACGTTGGTAAACTTCGGATTGGCCTGCCCAACCTGCTGAATCCCGTTCAGGTTCCAGTCTTTCAACGACAGGCCACTTTGCTGCAACATATTCCGATAGCGGTTCAGAACACGCATCGAACCATAGATAACCGGGGTGCAGATTTTCTGCAAGCGGTTGTGTTGCAGGGCTTTCAGGATGACTTCCGGCCCAATCCCGTTGTAATCCCCGAGGGTGATTCCGATGACTGGCCGACGGGTTTGGGGTTCCGGTTGGCGTTCGTTATTTTTCTCCGATTGGCGCGGTTCCATTTAAGTTATTAGTTTCGCCCTTGTGTTCGATTGAACGATGAACAACGCCTGCAGAACAGCAGTTTTTCTTCCCGAAGCCCTTAGTAAGCGTTCTCAGATCGTGTTCATTCGTCATTGTTCATGGTTCATTTTTTTGCAAGTTACAAAAACCATACGGATGTCCCAGATTCAACCCATAATCCTGATTGCCGACGAAATGCACCCCTCTCTGTTTCCCATGCTCGAACAGGCGGGGTTTGCCTTTCGGTATGAACCCAAAATCTCACGAAGTGAGCTGATTGAGCAGATCGCCGATTACGAAGGGTTGCTGATCCGGAGCAAAACACCGGTCGATGCCGAAGTGCTGGCAGCGGCCCGGCGACTTCTTTTTATTGGCCGCGCCGGTGCCGGACTCGATCTGATCGATCTTGAGCTGGCCCACCAGCGAAACATTCGCGTTTTTCACGCGGGGGAAGGCAACCGCGATGCGGTGGCCGAACATACCGTGGGCATGTTGCTGGGCTTGCTGGCCAACATTGCCAAAAGCGACCGGGAAGTGCGGCAGGGCGTTTGGGATCGGGAAGGAAACCGGGGTTATGAACTCGGCAGCCTGACCGTCGGCATCGTCGGGTTTGGCAACAACGGCCGGGCCACGGCGCGTCGGCTCAGCGGTTTTGGATGCCGGGTGTTGTGTTACGACAAATACCTGACGCAGTATGCCGGAGCCTACGCCCAGGAAGCCGAAATGGAACAAATCCTGGAAGAAGCTGACGTGCTGAGCCTGCACGTTCCGCTGACCGACGAAACCCGGATGATGATCGGCGATGCGTTTATCGAACGCGTCGAAAAGCCGTTTTTTCTGATCAATATTGCCCGGGGCGAAATCGTGTCCCTGCCCGCCCTGGTGCGGGGGCTGGAAAGTGGAAAAGTCCGGGGGGCGTGTCTGGATGTGCTGGAAAATGAAAAACTTGCCAAACTGACGCCCGATCAGCAGGCAGCGTTCGATTATCTCCGCCAATCAGACCGGGTTTTGCTAACGCCCCACGTGGCGGGTTGGACCCACGAAAGTTACGTCCGCATCAATGAAGTGCTGGTGACCCAACTGAAAACTGTACTTCCCAACCAACCTGACTTAAACGTTCCATCCCGGTAATGACCCTCGTTTTTCGCTTTGCTCTCCTTCTCGTTCTTTCCCTCTTTTTGGCTCCCATTTTGGCAACGGCCCAGATTCTGCCCGATAAATTAACCGGTTATCTCCAAAAATTACCGGCTCAGACCCAGGTGAATGTAGCCTTCGAATCCCTGACCGACAGCACCCGGTTTTTTCATCTTTCCGACGAACTGGTTCCATCGGCGAGCGTCATCAAGATTCCGATTCTGATCGAAACGATGGAACAGGTAAAAGCCGGGAAATTCGATCTCGACAAAGTCCATGTGCTGCTGGCATCGGAGAAAACCGGCGGTTCAGGGGTTTTGCAAACCTATCCCGACGAAAGCAAGATCACCAACCTGGAGGTCCTGACCCTGATGATGACCCGCAGCGACAATACCGCCACCAACATTCTGATCCGGGAACTAGGCATGGACAACATCAACCGCCGAATGCAAACCCTGGGCCTCACGAAGAGCCGCCTGAACCGGATGATGATGGACACCCTGGCCGCCAAACAGGGCCGGGAAAACCGGGTAACCGCCCGGGAAATGAACCTGTTACTGAAGAAAATTTATCGCAACGAAGTGGCGACACCGGCCCTCTGCGCCCAGATGATCGACATCTTGAAGCGTAACGCGGACCAGACCACGTTCCGGCTGTTTCTGCCCCCGTCGGCTGTTATTGCCCACAAAACCGGGGAGCTTACGTACGTCCGGGGGGATGCCGGTATTTTTTACGTCACCAAGCCCTTTCTGCTCTCGGTTTTTGTGCAGGGCACCACCACTCCGGAAGCCGAAAAAATCATTGGCGAAATCGCGGCCATTTGCTACAACCAGTATCAGTAAGATGGAAACCTTTGCCGACCGCGCGATTGCCTACTATCTGGGTTTGAAAGAGCCGACGAATCTCCCATCCGGAGTTGGTGCGCTCAATCCGTACCGGCAACCGGAAGTACAAGCCATTGTCAAGCAGTTCTTTACCACTTATTTTTCAGACAATGCGCCCCGGGTATACATCCTGGGCATCAATCCCGGTCGCTTTGGCGCGGGTGTAACGGGCATCTCGTTTACCACACCCCAAAACCTCCAAAAATACTGCGGAATCGATAACGATCTGCCGCCTTCACCGGAGCTTTCGAGCCGGTTTATTTACCAGATTGTCGAAGCCTTCGGCGGTGCGAAAGCATTTTACGGGCAGTTTTTCCTGACGTCGCTTTACCCACTGGCCTTGGTGAAAGAAGGAAAGAACTACAATTTTTACGACGATAAAGCGACGACTGCCACCCTCTGGCCCGCCATTGCCGATACCGTCCGGACGCAACTTTTATTCGACCAATCCGGTCTGGAGAAAAACCGGCGGGTGGCGGTTTGCCTAGGGCGAAAAAATGAAGCGTTCTTTCAAAAACTCAATCAAGAACACCGGTTTTTCGACCGAATCGTAACCCTCGATCACCCACGCTATATTCTGCAATACCGCAGCCGGGATATTGAATTGTATGTCGATCGGTACGTACGCACGCTGGCCGATTGCCTTTCGTAAAAAAAGGAGGGCCTGAATACGCATCAATGGACATCTTTTTCTATCTTTCAAACGGCTAGTTTTTTGAGGATCAATCCCCAACCATTCCTTCCTTTTTCTACATGAAGCAATATTACTATCTGGAGGGCAACCAGCAGCTCGGCCCGTTTACCCTGGAAGAACTGCGGTCGAAGCCCCTCAAACCGGACACTAAAGTCTGGACGCAGGGCTTGCCCGACTGGGTTGCGGCCCAAACCGTTCCCGAAATCAACGAATGGCTTTCCCGCCCACAGGCACCACCAGTTTACCCGGTTCAGCCCCCGACGCCAAACCCACCGGCCTACCAGCCTTTTCAGGAGTCGTACACGCCGAACCAACCGCTGTCGGCAGGCCTGGGCAACCGACCCAAAACCTGGCTGGTGGAGTCCATTCTGGTCACGCTCTTCTGTTGTCTGCCCTTCGGCATCGCCGGCATCGTCAATGCTTCCAATGTAGAAACCCGCTACAGCAACGGTGATTTTGCCGGCGCACAACGCGCGTCCGACGAAGCCGCCAAGTGGACCAAAGTGAGCTTCTTTGTGTCCATAGGTTTTTGGGTCCTGTACCTGGCCGCCATCTTCATCGGTATTCTCAGTGGGGTCTCTAACTCGTTTTTTTAACCGATCCGGACCGGTTGCTCTCCTGTTTTTGCTAATTGGCATGGCGGGGCTTTACTTCTGGTTCGATCCGGCGCGGGTGTCGTTTTTTCCGCCCTGCCCCTTCCGGTTTCTGACGGGTCTAGACTGTCCGGGATGCGGTTCGCAACGCTGTCTCCACCAGTTGATGCACGGCAACCTTCGGCAGGCTTATCACCACAATCCGCTGCTGGTCGCATCACTCCCCTACGTTCTGACGGGACTGGTGCTGGAATACACGCCTTTGCGGAAAAGCCAGGCCGGTTTTCACCGGCGGTTTTACGGCAAAACCGCCAGCCTGGTGGTGCTGGGAATTGTGCTCATTTACTGGATCGGAAGAAATCTGGTCTGACTAAAACGCTTCCCCCAGCGAGATGTAGAAACCGGTGCCTTCGCGGGTGACGCCCAGGTCGGCCCGCAGGAAAACGTCTTTTTTCTGGAAGAACAAAAACCGGACGCCCCCGCCCGCAGCCCACCGGACCTGATCGACCTGAAACGACCGAACGGTGGGCGAAACCGTGCCTAAACCGGCAAATACCGTTGCGCCCCAGCGTTTGCTGAAGCCGAACGGAAGCCATCGTACCTCGGCCTGCCCCGCCAGCACATTCTTGTCGCGGTAACGACCGAGGTAATAGCCGCGCATGAGCGATTCGCCCCCGATCAACCCCAGGTTGTTGAAGGGGATGTCGCCAGTCATGAACGTACCGGCCAGTTGCAGGGCCAGTACCCGGTTGGGGCGTCCCAGTGGCCGAAACAGACGGCTGTCGAGCACCACACTCCGGTATTTGAAATCACTGCCGAAACCGGGTCGGTACCACAAAATACCCGTTTCCAGAAATCCTCCTTTTCGAACATTCAGGACATTTTTCCGATCGTCATACACCACGGCCGCGCCCAGCCCCATCGTGGTGGAGCCTTCATAACCCAGCGGCAAGTCAAAGTTGGGTTTGTTTTCGGTTTCGAACGAAACGCTTCCGATGTTCTGAAAATCGGCTTCGACACCGGCGTACCAGTTGTTTTTGACCTGCCGAAGAATACGCTGGCGAATCTGGACATAATTGGAATTGACCAGCACCGGATTGCCCGATGATGTGGACGGCCCAATGCCATAATAGAGGAGCGGAAACTGTTGATAGCGCGCCCGTCCCAGAAAAAAAAACCGGTTTTTGTTGGTATATGCCGCATTTTCGAGCAAAGCACCGAACTGTCCCCGGAACGTAACGAAGGTATACAGAACGATCTCGCTAAGCCGGTTGACGACAGTGTCTTTTTTGGCATAGAACAATGAAAACGTGCGAATCCCAATCTCCACACTCGTTTCAGGTGCAAAACCGGCGGTGGGGAAAATCAGCAATTTTGACGTAGCGGCCGAAGACGTATCGTTCAGGACCCGTTTTACATACCGAACGAGCGAACCCTGCGCCCAGGCGGATGAAACCGTTAAACCAAAAAACAATACCAGTAAACTACTTTTCAGGTGGATTCCCATCGTTCGCTTTTGCATTCACCTCTTATAACTGGAAAAACCGCCAGAATGATTGAGGGGTTCCAGCCGGAAAGCCGGTTGGCCGGAAATAACCCGTTTATTTTATTCCGCCAGATTGAAGCGAATCTGAACACCACCCGCCGTAGTGGCCCGGCGGAACGAGTTGGAAACCAGCGGATCATTGAACGTTCGATCGAAATAAACCTGAACGTTCAACCGGCGATTGACGACGTAGCTCACCTGTGGCCGCAACTGGAAGTTGACGTTTCCGGCGGTAATAATTTGCTCGCCAACGCCATTTTCGTTTTGGGCGGTATCGTCAAATTTCCGTTGAACGGTTCGCGTATCGCGAAACGTCAGGTTGCAGTTGAAGGTCAGATCATTTTTCAGCCGCTGGTAGGCCCCGTTGATTTTAAAGGGAATCCGGAAATTCGTCTTCGTGAATCCAAACCGGAACGTGATGTCCTTGTTGCTGAGTTCGGCGACCTGCGCATTGGACAAGTTTAGGGCAACGCTCCGATCCTGGTTGTATTCCAGCCCTCCGCTGATTTTGCTCTGCGTCCGGAAGGTCACACCCAGCAAGGGCGAAAACCGTTCGGTCATGGTGATGGTACTCATCACAAAAATCGGAACGAACTGGTTTTGCTCGTTGAACAGCGTTGCCAGCGGGTAGTTCATCACGGCCAGATTCACATAAGCCGCTTCGTAGTCGAGCGACGAGGTAAAGTTGCCGACGCTGTAGGTCGAGTTGTAACTGTGCGTTAAGGTGAAGGCACTGAACAGTTTGCGAAACGGTTTCAGTTGCGACAAACCGTTGTAATCGACCCGCCAGTTGGGCAGCGGAAACCGCAGGAACGGATTGATTTTCACCGTATTGGGGTCCTTACCACTGTAAGCCGCGAAGAAGGCCGGAATCAGCACATCCTGCGATGTCAGGTTGTATTCGCCCACACTTCCCACGGGCCGGTTCAGCATCAGACGGTTCAGAATGATCTTGCGGTATTCGGCAAACCGGTCGAAGATCGGCGATGAATTGTCGCTGTTGAGCTTGGTAAACGCCGTTTTGAACGACAAAAACGACATGCTGAACTGCCCGTTGCGGTACGGACTCAGGCTCGTAAAGGAACCGCCGGTGGTATCGACCCGGTATACTTCCTGGTAACTATCCTGGCGGGTCAGCCGGGCTTCGACCGTAATGCGGAAATCCTTAAAGGGTTCCAGCGTTGTGCGGGCGTCGAACTTCTTGCCGAGCGTCTGCGTAAACGGCTGATTCAACACCGTACTTTTGGATAACCAGCCCCGTTCGGCGGATTTCCGGTGGATATTCCGATCCTGACTTCCCAGCACGAACGGCAATCCGGGGGCATTTTCGCGTGAAAGACCGAAGAACCGGGGTGTCGGCAGAAAGCCCGGCAGCAGCGTCGATTCCTGCACCGTGTAGTTGAAATTGATCCCCCGAATGGTTAGCAATGTTCGCACAAAACTCTTCAGCACCCGGCTTTCCGTGCGCTGAATGTCCTCGATATCACCGGGGTTTCGGGTGAAGTTTTTGCGGGGAGCCGAGGGCGTGTTGGCAAACCGCAGCGACTTGATTTTGTTATACAAGCGGATAAAATCCACCCGTCCCTGAATGCCCCACTCCCGGTTGTTGCGGATGGTATTGCCAAACGGCACATTCAGCGTATCGGTAATGCCAAACGAGTTGGCCTGAAACTGATACCCTACGTTGTAGGTCAGGTCGGCGGCAATCCAGTCGAGCAATGGCAGCTTATCCAGTGGCATGCGGTACGTAGCCCGGATGTTCTGCTCATAATTTTTCGTCCGGCCAAACCGCCGGGCGTTGGCCCAGACCGAGTCGACTTTGGCCTGCGTGTTCAGATCCCCGGCGGGTTCGTCGATGATGGCGTTGGAACGGGCGTTGTAAGTTAAAATCAAGTTTTTGGTCAGGTTCCACTGCAAATCGTAGTACCGGTTGAACCAGAAATACTTCTCAAACTGCGGTACCATGCCCTCGGTCGTAAGTTCGGAATTGCGGAGTTGGGTTTTGATAAAACTCCGGTCCACCTCACCCCGCACGGCCACCTGCGTCGGCAGCAACGTCAGGTTAAAATCACGCAGCCAGCGCAGATAGGGCCGTTCCAGCGACTGAAACCGTTTAAACGGTTCGAACGGTTTTGGCTGGGCACTATAGACGTAGGCAATGCCTCCGCGCGTTTGTTTTTGAATGAATTGTTCGGTCAGAATATTCGTCCGGGTTGCTTCGTTGAACGCATACGTAAACGACAGGTTTTCAACATCATAGAAATGGCTTTTGGCATTCGGATTGGTTTTCACCTTCCGAAAGTTCGACAGGTTGATCCCGCGCCGGATGGAACGGTCTTCGACCAGCCTGCGGTATCGGTCCCGGTCATTTTCATTCAGCGTCGATAATGTGGTTTCCAGTGGCGTATCGGGGTCGAGCGGATCGAAATGCGGCTGAATCAGCCGCTGGTCGTAATTGACGTAGAGCGGAATCCGCAAGCCCCATTTTTCGGGCAACAGTTTATCGACCGCAATCTGCGACTGAACCCCGTATTCAGTGGAGGTTTCCCGCGACCGTTCCGAAATCCGCTGCTGGACACCACCGAAGCCAAACGTCGTTATTTTCCCCGAGGCCGTAACGGTGGCCACATCCGCGAGCTTGGCATTGAGCACCCCAACGGCGGCCCGGCCGGCCGTCTGGTCGAAGCCGTTGGCGCGTAGTTCATTCACCCAAATGGTAAAACTCTTGGCCTGCTCGTCAGCCGACTTCGGATTGCGGACGCCAATCATGATGATCTGCACCGCGCTCAAATCCGGGTTACCGACCACCGTCAGTTTATACCGCCCGTCGGCACTATTCATTGTAAACGGCTGGGCCGATGTTCGCGTAAACTGGCGGTTTTTCTCCGCCTTGAGGTTGATCAGTTCATCGATGGAAAGATCGAGGTCGTTGGCAGTAGGCCACACCACATCGTCGGGTTGGCTACCGTCGGGGGTTGAAACGAGATTGGGAATCTCGATTTCGTAGTAGTTATCCGTAAAATCGGTTCCGAGCCGAACGAAGGCCGATACCTGGCCATTTTCGTTCTCTTCATTGTGCATGTGAATAAACATCTTCAGCCGCTCCCGGAACAACAAATCGAGGTTCGTATTTTTGAAAGCCGCCCGCGAGTCACCATCCCGCAGGTTGGTCACGCTCAGGCTCATCGACTGCTCGTTGAGTTCCACCTGGTTGATCTGCGTAAAATCGCGGTCGCGCTGAAAACCGGGGGGGACGCGGTAAATGTACTTGTTTTGTCCGGGGGCGCTGTTCTCTTCCACATTGACCGCAGCCACTTTAAACTGCGCATCGTAGGGCTCCGGCACCTCCTGCAAGCCCCGCGCCGACAGGTCGCCCGTATACTTCCGGTATTGGTTGGACGTCATCTGCAACTGCGCAAACCGCAACACCACCGGTTCTTCAAATTCCGTCAGGTACATCCGCGCAAACCGCACCGATTTAAACCCGTTGATGTTCCCGACTTTTTTGGGATTATCCCGTACCGGTATCCGGAACAGATACCAGGTCACCGGCCGGCCTGCCTTGGTCTGCACTTCCACTTTATCGACAATGTAGCCCCGGCCCACTGCAAGCTGTCCCGGTTTCAGGTCGATTTCGTATTCGTAATAGGCTTCATTGTCGTTGATGGTGTTGTCGGAATTCAAGTCCTCGATGTCGGGCAGGGTGGTCGATGCGGGCGTCACCAACTGGTTGCGATCCTGCGATTCGGGCGAGTTGTTCTCCATGCCCATATACTGTTTGTACCGACTGACAATATGCCGGACCGAATCGGCGCGCTGGCCGTAATAAAAAATAAAGTCATCGTTGGCGGGATCGCTCAACAGCCGTTCGCGGGCAGCGGCACTCAGTCGGGGCGAAACCTGATCGATGTAACTTTTGAAGTACTTGTTCTCGTCCTGGTTGCTCAACCCGTCGAGACCGATGTCCTGCTGCGAGCGCGTGACGTTATCGAAAGCCTGGGTCACAAACTGCGAGCGCGTCACCCGCCCCCAGTCCGTCGAATCAGGCGAGAGTCCGTTCGGAACCGCCAGCCCGTTTTCAAAATTATACCGCCCGTCCTTGATCACGTCTTCCGACATATCACCCAGGTTGAAGACCAGCTTGCCACCGGTGCGGTTGGCCTTGTTCTCAAAACCGTCGTGAACCGTGGCGAAGGTCGAATCTGTAGCGCCCACAAAGGGGTCCATCAGCCAGAAATCGATGTTTTCGATGTTGGCGTTGTCAAAGTCGGCATCGGATGTGATGGCCCGCATCACCGAGCCAAAATTCTTTTTCGGGTCACCAGCCAGTCGACCGTCGGCGGCCAGGTTCGGGTTAAAGTTGTACATCCCGCGTTCCCGGGGGAAATAGGCCACGTCCAGAATGTTCTCCGGCAGGTTGACCAGACGGACCGAGCGCCCCGGAAACAGTTCGTTGGAAAGGAAAAACTGTTCGTACACATTCCTTAAGTCGTTCTCGGTCAGGTTACTCTGGGGCGCCCGTCCCCCTCCCACCGTGTTGGCGGTGCTGAAGGTGTTGTCGACGGTATAGACCGAAATCCGGGCGCGGTTGTAGGCATACGCCAGGGGTTCGGCAAACGTGCCCTGCGGAAAAGCCCGCTCCGGCGTCGTTGGCGTCGATCCCAGTCGCCAGCGCGTGGGTTGGCGGGTGAGGTCATAGAGCGTCCGGGCGGCTTCAAAATCGTCGATGAACGCGTTGTTGTTCACGCGCGGAGCCACGCCCGGAAACAACTGGGCCACTTCGCCCTGGAAAGCAATGTTCGACAGTTCCTTGGTCTGAATCAGCGGCAGTCCATCCAGCATCCGGGTCAAAAACCGGGAGTCTTTCCGAATCATGGCGTCGAACCCCAGAATGGTGTTGTTCACCGGCTCGTTTCCGATGGCCACGCGCGTCAGAAAACCGGCGGGGGTTTCCCGCATGTTCATGGCGGTCATCCCGATGTTCACTTCGGGGCTCAGTTTGTAATCCAGCCGCGTTCCGATCAGTCGCCGAATCTGGTTCTGAAACAGGTCGGGGCGCTCATACCGCACCTTGATTTCCTGCCCGGAGTTCATCAGGCTTTCGTTCAGAAACCGCACCCGGCCAATCTGCGACTCCACCACAAAATCCGAACCGGGCGACAAGGGCACGCCACCCGCCGTCACCTGCACCGATTTCTCATCGACGCCATAGGGCAAGGTCACTTCCCCGCCCGTCGACGACTGGTAACTCCCTTTCAGGAAAAATTTGTTTTTACCCGCTACCTGCTGCGCATCAACCAGCGTGGTTCGGTATAGTTCGTTGTAAACATATTTGGCTTTGAGGGCGTCGTCGGTTCCGAATTTGTTGGCCAGATACGACCCAAAGGGTTCCAGCACCGGAAAAATCACCCGGCCATACCGGCTGTCGACCGTGACGCCTTCGACGAAATCAAAATTACCGTCCCGCTGCGGATCAAGCTGGGCGTTCACCTGGTCCATGTTGAAGACCTGCACCAGCGGGATGTCCTTGATGGTTCCCGGCCCTTCCTGCAAATTGGGGTTATCGATCCCGGTCAGGTCATCTTTGTAAATAATCCGCAACTGGAAATTCTGCTTGTTGATCTGCGAGGTGTTGAGCGAATAAATGTTTTTCATCATCAGGTTCCACATCGGCAACTGGGTGTTGTTGCGGATCGTCGACGACTTCAACAGCTTCAGAATCAGCACTTCATTATCCTGACGATTCTGGTAATCTTCGGTCAATTCCCCCACCTGGTATTTCCGGCCGCGGTAGGTGTATTCGTAAGAAACCGCCAGCACTTCGTCGTTGCGCAGGGGCGTCACCAGCGAAATATACCCCAGTTCCGGCTGAAACTTGTACTCGGTTTCGGTCAGTCGTTTGGCCCCCCGCAGCAGTTCATAGTCGACGCCCTTGGCAAAACCAAAGGTACCATCCAGTAAAAAGTTCACCTGATCCACCTGACGGATGCCGTTGTTCGCTCTCAATCGGGCAAACAAGCCGTTGCCGGCGGTGTTGTCGGCTGCGCTGCTGGCGTCCGGATTGATGGGCTGGAGGTTCGGGTTGGCGGTGTTGAACGGTCTTGGTTCGCCCAGATCCGCAAAACCGACGACGTTCCGGAGGGTAGTGGTGGTGTTGGTCCGGTTGGTTACGTATACCTCTAAACGCGTAATGGTTACACCAGATATAATCTGGGGAAGGCTTTTCAGCGACCGTTCATAGTTGTTCCGGAAAAATTGCGACAGGAAGAAATGGCGGTTTTCGTCGTAGGTATCGACCCGGATCTCGTAATTTTTCTGCATCGATCCGCCTTTGATCGTAATTTCTTCCTGCTTTGATCGCTGCTGCGATGCCACCACGGTGGCGTATAGTTTTCCAAAACGAAGCTGGGTTTTCACCCCGAACAGGTTTTGCACCCCCGGAATCAACTGGCTGCTGAGCGGCCAACTGATGTTACCGGCTTCCAGCCCCTGAATGATGCTGGGGTCCTGGGGCTGAAACTGGGGAATGGCCGAAGGCGTCATGCTCCCCAGCGTGGGCAAACCGTTCGGCAAACCGCCGGGACTGGGTAAACCGGGTAACCCGTTGGCACTGGGCAAGTTCGGAACCGGCGGACGGTAATTCAGTTTCAGGACATTTTCAAAATTAAAACTAGATTTGGTGTCGTAGTTGGCGGTGATTCCCAGCCGCTCGCCGATCTTGCCATTAAAGCTGATGTTAATCTGCTGATTGAAAACAAAGTTGCCATTTCGACGCTGCAAAACCGGAATAATCGGATTGTCGATAAACTGGTAGAGATAGCCAAAATCAAGCATCACAAACCCGTTTGGCTTAAAATCCACCAATGAGCCGCCAAAGAGTCGGTCGAAGACCGGAGGCAGTTCCAGCTTTGGAACCAGCCCCCGCCCACTCACCGCACTCTGTCCATCGTTCCGGGCCGCGTATTCGCGCCACAAACTTTTTTGAACACGCTGGTTCTGTAAGCGGTTATAGTCTTCATACGACATGGTCTCGGCCGGTCGATAGGGCAACCCAGGCACTGGCCGGGTCGGCGCGGGCGCAACCGGGATGGCTCCGACGACGGCGTTTCCGGTTGTGGCAGCGGGGGTAGTGGCTGATCCGGAGGTCGGACGCGCTGTTTCCGGTTGGCTACCGATGCGTTCCAGTACGGAAATCTGCCCCGGCCCATTGAGCTGAACCTCAGTTGAAACCGCCCGTGGATCACGCAGCAAAAAAGGAGACTTGGGAATGGTTACGGAAAAAGGACTTACATACCGGTCGCGCCAGCGAATGATGGGTCGGCGCTCTGCCGAGCGGGTGGCCCGGATGCTATCCTGACGGACACGGGCCAAAGAATCGGCCAGCGAAACCGTCCGGCGACGCGCAGGTGTCTGGGCGGTTACCGGCATCCAGGCCGACCCAACCAGTAACGCACACAACACAACCATCCAGGGCTCAATCCGGCCATTTAACAACCGCAACCGGGTCAATCGGTGGGACTCAACACATTCCAAGAGAGGCACGTATAATTTGATTCGGTGGAATAGGTAGTTAGTTTATTCAGATACATCTCTATCACCAAACGGCGAAAACCTTGCCAATATTTTAGTTATGAATTATGAGTTATGAGTTATGAGTTATGACGCTTGCGTTAGCCAACTCATAATTCATAACTCACAACCCATAATTACTTGAGAGCCAAACGTATAAGCTGTTCAACGTTGAGTTCGTCGCCTTCGCGTTTCAGAATGGTATCGAGGCTTTTTTCGGCCGCAGCCTTCGGAATACCCAGCGTAACGAGTGCCGCCAGGGCTTCATCCCGAACGGGATTGACGGTCATCCGGTAGTTTGGTGTACCGGCCTGGGCCATAATCCCCGCTTTTTTCATCTTGTCACGCAATTCCAGAATAACCCGTTGAGCGGTTTTACTACCGATGCCTTTGATTTTCTGAACCGCCCCAACGTTTTCCATCAAAATGGCCTGACGGAGTTCAACCGGCGTCAGGGTCGAGAGCATGGTGAGCGCGGTGTTCGGACCGATGCCCGACACCCCGATCAAATCCAGAAAAAGGTTTTTTTCGTCGAGATCGCCAAAACCGTACAGGGTCTGGGCATCTTCGCGAATGTGTTGATACGTATACAATTTCGAGGGTTCACCCAGCTTTGGCAAAACCGTAGACGTATACAGGGAAACATGGATTTCGTAGCCGACTCCGTTGGTTTCCAGAATCACAAGGGTCGGGTCTTTGTGGGTAATTTTTCCGCTGATGTAAGCAATCATAAACAGCTTTTTTCAACCAGTCCAGGCCGGTCTTAAAAAGTCAAAGATACGAAAGAGTTAAGAGTTAAGAATGAAGAGTTAAACATGCCTCTATTTATTCTTCTCTTTAACTCTTAACCCTTCATTCTTAACTCTTCATTCTTTTCTAACCTACAATCAGACGCTGACCGGGTTTGAGTGAATTTCCCTTGATTTTATTCAGTTTTTTAAGTTCATCGACGCTCAGGTCGCTATACCGCTTCGAAATATTCCAGAGCGTGTCGCCATCCTGAACCCGGTGGTACTTTGGTTTGTAGGTCTTAGTCCGTTTGGCCACTTCTGACTTCCCCTGACTTTTGGTTGCTTTGGCCACCCGGGACGACGTTTCCGGCAGCGCCTGTTCCCGGAAAATGACCAGCTTCTGGCCCTTCTGAATGCGGGTTGAACGCAGGTGGTTCCACTTTTTGAGGTCATACACGTCCACGTCGTACTTCTCCGCAATGCGCGACAGCACCTCGCCCCGCTTCACGACGTACACGGTTTTTTTTGGCTTTCGGCGGACCACCTCCTCAACATCCTCCTCATCGGAGGCAATGGCGTTGGCGGCTACCACGGGCTGCGACTCCCGATCCTGCTCCTCATTGGCATCGGTAAAAGGAAAATAGTCCCGTTTTCGTGCGGAGTCGGAACGGTAGTCGACGCTTTCCGTCGACGCCAGCAACATATTGGTCGAAATCGTTGGGTTCCGACCGGCAGAATCCAGAATCGACCGTCGATTGGCCGCAAAATAATCGAAATGGGCTTTCGGAACCCGAAGCACAAAACTGCGGGTTTGATCCGACAGCACGCCCGTCATGATCGACGGATTCATTTTCTGAATTTCGGCCAGCGGCACCCCGCTGTATTGGCAAAACCGCTCGATCGACAGATACCCGTTGACGTGAATCGTATCGCAGGGAATGGGATATTCGGGCTGTTCGGCATAAATTCCGTGGTCATTGGCGAAGTTCATCATGTAGGTCAGCGCAATGAATTGCGGGACATACGCGCGGGTTTCTTTCGGCAGGAAATTATAAATCGTCCAGAACGAATCGCCCCCGGACCGGCGCATGGCGCGTTTCACCGTTCCCGGACCGCTGTTGTAGGCCGCCAGCGCAAGGTGCCAGTCGCCAAATACCCGGTATAAATCTTTCAGATAGCGACAGGCGGCATCGGTCGACTTGACAGGGTCCATTCGCTCATCAATGTATTCGTCCTGATAGAGTTTAAAATCTGCACCGGTATACGGCATAAACTGCCACAAACCGCCTGCGCCGACGCGCGAAACCGCCTTGGGGTCCAGCGATGATTCAACGATCGAGAGGTATTTCAACTCGTCGGGAATGTCGTGCTGGGCCAGCAACCGTTCATACAGGGGGAAGAACATCGGCATCCGCTCCATCACCTTTTTGGTGTAACTCGGTCGGCGGAAAGTGAAGTAATCGATAAAACCGTGGACGGTTTTGTTGTAGTTCAGGGGAATGGTCTGTTCCAGTTTGGCAAGCCGGTCGCGCAGAACGGGTTCCGGGATGGACAAGACTTCCGGCACATCGACCACTTCAATGGTTTCCTGTGCCGTGTCGGCTCTGACACCGTTGGTGTCGGCCTGAAAAAAAGCGCCCCAACTGCGGGGGGCAACGCTTACTAAAAGCAATACAGTACAAGCCAATCGGAGGCCGTGAAGGGTCGTCTTCAGGTTCGACATGAGCAGGTTTTGGGTTACATGTTGGTTAAGTAATTATCAAGGCAAGAACGGTCTGGTCGATAAAAATAGGACAAAAAATAGTTTTCGTCAAACTTTTAGGCAAATTAGGTCGATAAATCTCCTGATCTGCCCGGCAGAGTTGGTTCAAGGTTTTGTAACTAAGCTGTTTAAACCCGTGATGCGACTCAGGCAGTGTATTGTTAAAAACGGTGACCAAGCAGGGTTCTATATACTTAGTCACCGTTTTTGTTTTGAGACGATTTCAATCCGGATGCGTCACGGTTTTCTTTCGAAAGAGGTCGGTACCAGTGTCGTTCCAGACCAAACCGTTCGGACAAGAGCATCTCAGCCACCGGATGAAGGTTCAATAACTTTCATACACATAGGTTAAGGTTTCCTGGGGTTTAAAGGGCTCGGTTGTAATGCGGGTTGCCGGTAAATCCCCGACGTAGGTATACGCATATGTGATGGATCCGGACGAAAGCACATTGTTCCGGCTCAGGTGGAGAACATTGTCAACCCCGCCATAATAGGTATAAAAATTCAGAATTCCGTTGAAGGGCGTTGACACCCCCGCCGTGGCATAGGGGGCCGGAATGACGGCGGTGTTATAGAAAGGATTTATTTTGGAATCGTGCGTAAAGTTGGTCGTAAACGTACCTCCGCCGGGGCCTGGCGACATCTCTGTCGTCGTTGTTACAGCCGTCAGGTTGTTCCCCGTGAAGAAGTATTCACTGTCTTCCCGGTAAGAAACCCCACCGGTTTCAAAGGATTTACGGCTACTTTTCACCTTGCTGTCGGGGTTGTATTGAAACGTTAAGTTCCAGACGTTATCGTCCCGTCCATCTTTATCGTTGGTGTAATAAAGCCGGGTCATCTGGCTGTTGACATACGTATACGAATAGGTCTCCGTTATCTTCGATTCACCCGCCGGGCTGATTTCGCGTTGAAACTGGATGACCTGGTTTTGGGCATTGTAAGTAAAAGCGCCCGTTTCAACCGGTGCATCCGAATCACTGGGATTTTGAGTAGTCGTAATCGTGTTCAGACGTCCCTGCGAATCGTAACCGAAGGTACTGATGTATTGCACTAAACTGGACCGGCCAGCGACATCAGCGAGTTCCTGCGTTACGGTTTTAATCCGCATACGGTCAGGAACTGAACCCGGTGAAACGTTCGGAAAAAGATGGTCGCCACAGCCCGTAAACTGAAACGCGACCAATACATAAAGAACTCCCCGAAGTACATGGATCATTTTCATACAGTGGATGTTTATTTTGTTGAAATTTTACAAGTAAATGTATCACTATGACTGGAATAATTATGACATTAACGTATATACTTATGCGGTATTTATTAACCGGTAATACCGTCAGATTAAAACATCATTTTGCGCATTTTTGAGCGGAAATAATACCTGACTTGCGGACCTTTCACCGTTTTTTTAAAGTTCTTTTTCTGGAAATCTAAACGGGAATTGGAATGATGTTTGCAGCGTTTACCGCGTAGACTTAGAAAGAGATGCTCTGGCTGATCCGGCCTGATCAATTCCGTATGTTACTATTTCTGAACATCAAACGGTGAGGTTACCAACGAAAGCTTCAGTTCTGACAATTCTTTTCCTTGGCAGTATCGTGCTATTGACCGGGCTATCGCAGTGCCACAACCCAAACGACCAACCCCGCCAGCGAACTGTATCGATCAAGGAAGTAGGCGAAAAATTCATCCTCCACCGAAACGGGCGACCTTTTGAAATCAAGGGAGCCGCCGGCTATTCGCACTTCCATACGTTAAAAGAATCGGGCGGAAATACGCTCAGAACCTGGGATACTACCCGGCTTGCGAGCCTTTTGGACAGTGCACAGGCGAACCACCTGGCCGTGGTTGTGGGTCTGCCGCTTCCCATGAATGACGATATGTCTTTTTACAACGATCCGGTAAAAGTGGCCTCCCACCTCAAAGCCTTGCAGGTTGTTGTCAACCGCTTCAAGCACAATCCGGCGGTTTTGATGTGGAGCCTGGGCAACGAACTCGACTTCCCGTTCGGTTTTTCGTATTACCGGTTTTACACCACGTTTAATGCGATTACGGATATGATTCACCGGGATGATCCTGACCATCCCGTTACTACCGTAATCCTGAATTTTAATACCAAATATATTTTCAACATCACCACCCGCTGCGATGTCGATCTGCTCTCGTTTAACATCTACAGCAACATCAAATCCCTGCGGAAAGACCTGGCGGATTTTTCCTGGTTTTGGAACGGGCCTTATCTGCTGACTGAATGGGGAATCGACGGTCCCTGGGAAGGGACGGAACAAACCGCCTGGGGTGCCTACATTGAAAACACGAGTAAGAAAAAAGCCGACTTTTATTTAAAGCGGTATGAGCAGGATGTTCCCCGGGAAGATCCCCGGTTTTTAGGCTCTTTTGTTTTTTTCTGGGGAAATAAACAGGAAACCACGCCCACCTGGTTTAGCCTGTTTGACGAAGCCGGGGCACCCGCTGAACCGGTGGCCATCATGAAGTATATCTGGACCGGCAAACCATCGCCCGAACCGTTTCCTGAACTCCGGTACATGCTGGTGAATCAAAAAGGAGCCCGCGATAATATTCTGCTAAGCCCGGGAAGTTTGTCAACGGCGGAGGTATTTCTGTATAAAACCAATGACCAGATCAAAACTGTTAAATGGCAAATTTTGCCGGAAGACTGGTACCGGGAAAACAACCAAAACAGCACCAAAAAGCTCAAACCAATCGAGGGCTTATTCCAAAAAAATCAGAATCTAAAGGCGACTTTTTCTGCGCCCGACCTGGAAGGGCCTTATCGTGTGTTTGCAACCATTTACCTCCAAAATGGGAATTTCGCCACCTGTAACACCCCTTTTTACGTGGTAAGTGACCCATGAAATCCATTCCGTCCGTAAAACCGCCATCGAAACGCGAACGCTTCACGCTTCGCCTGATGATCTTTTTAGGGTTGGCGTCCCTGGTCTTTTTCATGGAAAACATGCTGAAAGCGTCGGTCAGAGGCTATTTGCCTCTGTACTGGATGCTGATGGTTGCGTTTGGATTTACGTGTCTTAAAATTCTGCATGAATGGTACCATTATTTTTACATAACCGTTCCCGAAACACCGCCCGCCATCAAACCGTATACCGTCGATATTTTTACCACATTTTGTGCCGGAGAACCGTACGAAATGATCATCGAAACGCTGACGGCCATTCAGGCGATCACCCATCCGCACACCACCTACCTCTGCGATGAAGCCGACGATCCTTATCTGCGGGAGGTGTGCCAAAAACTGGGCGTCCATCACATCACCCGCACCGATAAAAAAGACGCCAAAGCAGGGAATATCAACAACGCCCTGGCCCATTCGTCCGGCGAATTGTGCGTCATTCTGGATCCGGATCATGTTCCTTTTCCGCATTTTCTGGACCCCATCGTCACGCATTTCAACAACCCGGCGGTTGGGTATGTGCAGATTGTCCAGGCCTATAAAAACTACGATGAGGGCCTGATTGCCAAAGGGGCAGCCCAGCAAACGTACCAGTTTTACGGCCCGATGATGATGACCATGAACCGGTACGGAACTGTTCTGGCGATTGGGGCGAACTGCACCTTCCGGCGCACCGCCCTCGAATCCATCGGCGGTCATGCGGCCGGGTTAGCCGAAGACATGCACACCTCCATGCAGTTGCACGCCAAAGGATGGAAGTCGGTGTATGTTCCGGCGGTTTTGGCGCGCGGTCTCGTTCCGTCCACGCTGTCAGCCTATTACAAACAGCAACTGAAATGGTCACGCGGGGTTTTTGAGCTGCTTTTCACGACCTATCCCCGGCTTTTTACGCAATTTACATGGCGGCAAAAACTGCATTACGGTGTCATTCCACTCCATTATTTGTCCGGCGTTTTGTATCTGATCAACTTTTTAATTCCTATCCTTGCCCTGTTCTTTGGCGTGAGCCCCATGCACATCGATCTGGCCGAATTCGTTTCCATCGGCCTGCCGTTTACCGCATCCATTGTGCTGATCCGGCACTTCGTACAATGGTGGGTGATGGAGGACGAAGAACGCGGTTTTCACATTGTAGGAGGACTGCTTATGATCGGAACCTGGTGGATCTTTATCCTGGGCTTCATCTACACCCTGTTCAGGAAAAAAGTACCTTATGTTCCTACGCCAAAAGATGGAAACGAAGCCAATAACTGGCCCCTGAACATCCCGAATCTGTCGATTCTGACCCTGTCTATTCTGGCGATCACTTACGGTTTATATACGGACTGGAACCCCTACAATCTGATCATGGCGGGTTTTGCCGGCCTGAATAGCCTGTTCATGATTTTTACCATTGCGGCCAGTCGACAGCAGCAGTTCAGAGCGGTTAAAGAGCGCTATCCTCTCCTGAACGACCTGATCAAAGTCATCCAAGAGGGAAAAGGGTATTTCTGGATTTTGCGACGGTGGCTGTATACCGGACTGCGCCATACCGCACTATGGATCACCGGAATTCTGGTTTTCTCCATTCTGTTTTTTGCAAAATTTCATTCTAAAACCGAGACGACTCATTCCCTGTTCACTCACAAAGACCATCTTTTTCTGTATGGAATGTATTCGCCGGACAAACCCGGTGGAATTTCTTCCGTGCGTACAATCAAATCCTACCAGGCATCTACTCAGGTTCAGGTTGACCTTATCTCGCTTTACATACCCTGGGGGGATAAACAGGAGGGGTATTTACCACTCAAATCGATCGATTCCGTTTATCGAAATGGCTCTATTCCCCTGATTAGCTGGGAACCCAGACCGGTTGTTTTTGCAAACTACCAGACAAAAAATAGTGCTGATACAAACGGATTCTTTTTTCACCAGGTTGTCGAAGGCCACTACGATTCCTATCTTCTCAGGTTTTCAGAACAACTAAAAGCACTGCATCGTCCCGTCTTTCTTCGCTTCGCTCCGGAAGCCGACAATCCGGTTTATCAGGGGCCTAAGCCAACTAAAAACGCGCCGGACGACTTCAAAGAAGCCTGGAAATACGTCCACAACTATTTTTCAAAGCAGGGTGTTTACTCGGTAATCTGGGTCTGGAGCCCCGGAACAGTCGACGCTATCGATGCCTATTTCCCCGGTAAAGACTACGTCGACTGGATCGGCGTTACGGTCTTGAATGACGGTTTTGTCAAGGCGGACCAAAAAAACCGTTCTCTGGAAGACCGCTATAACCCCTTCCACCAAAATCCCATCTTTCGTTCCGGCCTACCGGTTCTGCTCACTGAATTGGGTGCTTTACGCTCGGCAAACCAGCAAACCGACTGGTTAAAAAAGGCCATTCAGTCGGCACAGCGAACCTTTCCTGAAATAAAGGGACTCGTTTTGGTCAATGGAGGGTTAAGCAACGACGCGCGGGATTGGCGGATTCAGTCGCCGGATTCACTGCGGTTTTTAGAAGGTCAGAACCCGGAACTTAAAGCAGGTGTTTCGTCCGCAGAAAAAACAATACCGGTGTTGGCAGAAGCGGCCGAACCGCTCGCCCGCTCCCGCCCGGCTAACCGAAACTTTTTTATCGGTACCAAAGGCATCAATTACACCAAGGGGCAGAACTGGATGAAAAGTCGGTCGGTTTTTACCAAAAAAGATTTTCTAACCGATTTCAAGGAAATGAAAGAACTGGGCATCACGACCCTTAAATACAGCGGACCCAGTATTTACGAGCATAACCTTCTGAATACAGCACAAAAAACCGGCCTTACAATTCACTACAGTTTCTGGATACCAGACAAGATTAATTTTGTAACTGATCAGGATAAGCTGGCGGACTTACGCGCTACCATTCTGGATGCCGTCCGAAACCTGAAAGGCCATCCCGAAATTGTCTCCTGGAATATGGGTAATACCTCATTTCAGAAACTTTCCCGTTATTATTACAAACCGGATCTGCTTTATCAGGAATATGCCTACCTGTCGTGGCTCAAATCGGTCGTCAACGAGCTGAAACAAATTGATCCGGATAAACCCGTCACCGTCAATCTGGACGTATCGGAAAATCTGGTACAACTTACGAACCGGTTCCACCATTTTATTCCGGCTATCGACGCTTTCGGGCTGGTTTTGAAGAAACCATCACGAGCCGTTTCACAACTGGTTAAACTACAGGTTCCGTATTTTTTTAGTGAAATTAGCGTCAGCGAATATGCCAAACTTCCAAAAACAACAACCGGTTTATTTATTGAAAACTGGCAGGATGAACAAACCACTGACTGGGTTAGTTTCAACGGGTTAAAAGACCATGAGGGTCGTACAAAGCTAGCGATCTTGCAATTGCGTCATACCTGGAAAGGGACGTCCCTGCCAGTGTTGCCTCCTCCCATTAAAATCCTGAAACCTGCCCTGGGCACCTTTCCCGGGGCGCAGCTTCCCTACCATGCACTCATCCGCAACACCGATCAGTGGGTGCTGGCCCAGGCAGTACCGGTCACTTTTCGCCTGGAGTGGAAACTGGTAAAAATGGACCGCTTCGAAAACCCCGTTTCGGTAAAAAATGTGGGCAAAGGGCCTCGTTTATTACTTACCATCCCGGAAAACCCATCGAGCTACCAGCTTTATCTGTATGTTTTGAAAGGAAATACAGTTCTGGACATCGTCCGCTCGACACTCCATACCCCGCTTCCGGTCACGGCCTCTACCCGGCCCAGGGACAGCATCCCTCAGCGGTGGTCGGCCAGCGTTCGGACAAAATGATCGAAAGTCGGCTTGCTGATGCTCCAGTCCGGGGGAGGGATCTTGCCCCAGACTTTCGGGTTATCGGCCAGATTAAAGTAACAAACGCCAAACACTTCCGGGTGCGCGTTCAGCACGTTGGCAGCCTCTTCCAGCCATCTCTTCTGGAAATCTTCCGGGCCTTTCACTCCAAATTCGGTCACAAAAATTGGCTTGTTCACCAATCGCATCCGGTACTGTTTGCGGCTGTAAATGGTCTGGAATGACTCCTGGCGGGCGGGATCGGTGATATTTTTGTCGGGAAGTCCATAAATCGCCACGCTGATGTAGTCGACCACATCGTCGCCGGGCCACCATTCCAAGGAGCCCCGGTCACCGGCGGGTCCCCACACGCGCCGGATATTTTTCGCTCTTTTTCCGTCAAAATTCATGAAATACCGGAACGCTTTGCTGTATAAAACCGGGTCCTGACTTTGCCACGCATATCGCTGAATGGGAATCTCCATTTCGTGTGCAAATCGCAAATAAACGGTTTGCGTAGTCGCCGAAATGACTTGATAAACCGCCCTGAATTCGTCGTCATAAACGCCGGAAATTGTATTCGATAACACGTTGGTATCTTTTCGGATTTTTCGATCTTTCCACGGTTCCATGCTGATAATCACATCATGATTTCGCGCGACAACGGCTTTAAATTCTTTGGCAAAACTGCCGTCCTGAACAGCCTCCAAATCAATAAAAAGATGTTCTGCCTGTATGGATTTTGATTTAACCAGAAACTGTTTCGGATCATATACGCCAATTTCCGGTTTCGACATTGCCTGCGTCACCGCATTCTCAATAGCCGGTCTTTTAGACAGATTCGCATATATACCGTGTGCTTCTTTTTTGATCTCCGCAATCGCTTCCTGTATCGTTTTCGAAAGCGATGGATCGGCCTTTTCCTTCCGGGATGCCAGAATAAGCAGGGGCTTATCCATAAACCGCATCCGATGTATTTTCCGCTTTATGGCCGTAATTGGATTCGCGACCCGGGGATACGCCGTGGCCAGTTGTTCGGATTTACCATCGAGGGTAATGCTGATCAAATCGACCGCTTCTTCTCCCGGCCAGTATTCGTCAGCTCCGGGATAACCGGCTGGCCCCCAGACCATTTTAGTCTTTGGCGATGCGGTTTTGCAGCATTTTGCGAAATACCGGAACGCATCGATGTATACAACCGGTGACTGGTACTGCCACAAATAAAGCCGTACCGGCACTTCCATTTCCGGACTCCACCGCAGGTAGATTTCCGATTTATGTTGGGTTATTGCCTCGCAAAACGTTTTGATAGAGTCGTCAAACCGGCCTTCTAAAATTTCATCAAGGCCATTCTCCTGATCCGGCGAAACGGCCATCTGAACGGTGATTAAAACCGGAAGATCAGCCGGTAGTTCTGAAACCAGTTTTTGCAGAGCGGCTTCCTGAACGGTTCGGTCCAGGGTTACCGAAAGGGTATGAAATGAGTTTACCAGTCCCTTTTTTAGCTGATTTTTCCGATCGAATATGCCAACCACGCTCTCTTCAAAGTCGTGATTAATCAGTGCCACCGGAGGGCTTTCGTTATGAAACGGAAAATACGTTTTGAAGAGATAAACCAGGAAAGCGATCGCCAGCCCTCCACCCAGTGTATAAAGAACAATTCTTCTCATTTGATGGTCATCGATGAATAACGTTGGATGTACAGGACACGCTTTCGCCAGTGTCAGTTTATTGAAAGCAGGCAAAATCTGTACCGGTCTTTTACTGCGGATTGCAACGGCGCCGGCAGGCCGGTCTTGACCCGCATTTCGAAAACCGTAGGTTAAACTTTTAGACCAGTGGGTAGACTTCCTGAACCGCAGCGCTTTTGAGGACAATGAACGGGCGATTGTCGCCTGACTTTTCCAGCCTGCGAAAGCCCCCGAACGCGTTATGAGACTGCCCTTTTACCCGTTCCTCTTTTTTTGCCTGCTTAGTTTCAATGCCTGGACCGCCGAACCGGTTCCGCTCACCCGGCTTCGGTGCGATTCCCGGGATCATCCGCTCGGTGTCGAAAGCCGTCAGCCCCGGCTGAGCTGGCAGATGGTGTCGGCGGTTCGGGGGCAAAAGCAAACCGCTTACCGGATTCTGGTATCCGACAATCCGCAGACGCTGGCGGCTGGTCAGGGCAACCTCTGGGATTCGGGCAAACGCATTTCCGACCAGTCGATTCAGGTGCCGTACGAAGGCAAACCGCTGTTGGCGAGCCAGTCGTATTACTGGAAAGTGCAGATCTGGGACAAAGACGGCCTGCCGTCGGGCTGGAGCCCCCCCGCTACCTGGCAAATGGGTTTGCTAACCAAAGCCGACTGGGGCAAGGCGCAGTGGATTGCGCTGGAAGAACTGCCCGCATCGGAACGGATTGTTCCGTTTGTCCACGACCCCAATGCGGACAAACCGTTGGGAGACCGGAAATCGGCCCAGAATGCGCTGCCCCAGTTTCGGAAAGAATTCCGGCTGGAAAAACCGCTGAAGCGAGCCACGGCTTTCATTTCCGGTTTGGGCCATTACGAACTGAGCCTCAACGGGCGACGCGTAAAAGACCATTTCATCGATCCCGGGTGGACGAACTACGATCACTACGCCCTGTATGCAACTTACGACGTAACGACTGCGCTCAGAAGGGGCGCAAAAGTGTTGAGTGTGCTCCTCGGCAACGGTTTCTATAACATTCCCGTTGAACGCTACCGGAAAATTGTGGGTTCGTTTGGCTATCCGAAACTGATCTGCAAACTGCAACTGGCGTACGAAGACGGGACGTATCAGGAGGTAGTTACCGATCAATCATGGAAAGTGACGCAAAGCCCGATCACCTATTCGAGTATTTACGGGGGTGAAGACTGGGACGCCACCAAAGACATTTCGGGCTGGATGGAAGCCGGTTTTGATGATACCGACTGGCAAACTCCGCTCGTGGTGCAGGGATCGCCCCAACTGCGGTCGCAAACCGCACCGCCGGTCAAGATCATGGAAACCTTCAAACCGGTGCGGATCACGCAGCCCAAAGCCGGTATTTACGTGATCGATCTGGGGCAGAACATGTCTGGGATTCCGCAGATTTCGGTAACGGGAAAAACCGGTTCCATCATCAAAATAACGCCCGGCGAGTTGTTGGGTGACGATAGTCTGGTCACGCAGCAGTCCAGCGGCCAACCGCATTTTTACCGGTATACCCTCAAAGGAACCGGCACCGAAACCTGGCATCCGCGCTTCACGTACTACGGTTTCCGGTATCTGCAAATCGAAGGTGCGGTTCCTGCCCAGGGGCTGCTGAGTACGATCGCGATGCCTTCCGCTGAAATTCCGGTTTTGAAAGCCGTCAAAGGCCTGCACATTCGGGGTTCAGCCGAAACCGTCGGGGCGTTTTCGTGTTCGAACGAGCTGTTTAACCGCATCGACCGACTCATCGACTGGGCCATCAAAAGCAACATGGTGAGCACGCTGACCGATTGCCCGCACCGCGAGAAACTGGGCTGGCTGGAAGAGACGCACCTCATGAGTGGCTCGGCCCGGTATACCTACGATCTGGCGACGCTGCTGCCGAAAATCATTCGGGATATGCAGTCGGCACAGTTGGCCAATGGCCTCATTCCCGACATTGCCCCCGAATACACCGCCTTCGCCAGCGGTTTTCGTGACTCCCCGGAATGGGGCAGCGCCGGGGTGATTCTGCCGTGGTATACTTACCAGTGGTACGGTGATAAAAGCATTCTGGTGGAAAGTTACGACATGATGAAAAAGTACGTGGCCTACCTGGGCACCAAAGCCAATAACCACATTCTGACCCACGGTTTGGGCGACTGGTGCGATCTGGGACCCAAACCGCCGGGCGAATCGCAGTTGACACCCAAAGGCATTACGGCCACAGCCACCTACTTTTACGACCTGACCATTCTGGAAAAAACCGCCCGTTTGCTGGGCAAAACCGCCGACGCCGATCAATTTCAGCAACGGGCTCAGTCCGTTAAAAAGGCGTTCAATGAAACGTATTACGACGCCCAAAAAGGGCAGTATGGATCAGGAAGCCAGACGTCCAACGCCATGCCGATTTACATGAAGCTGGTGACGCCCGACAACCAGGCCGCCGTGACAGCCAGTTTATTGAAAAACCTCAAAGACAACCACTACAGCCTGACGGCGGGCGACATCGGGTTCCGGTATTTGCTGCTGGCGCTGGGTCAGATCGGCGCTTCGGACGCCATTTACGCCATGAACAACCGTACCGATGTGCCGGGATACGGCTACCAACTGGCTCACGGCGCCACCGCCCTGACCGAATCCTGGCCCGCCCTGCGGTTTGTCTCCAACAACCATTTCATGCTCGGACACCTCATGGAATGGCTTTACAGCGGCCTGGGCGGGATTCAGCAGGACGAAAACGTGCCGGGTTTCAAAGCGATCGTCATCAAACCCGAGGTCGTGGGAGACATCACCCACACCCGCGTCCGGTATCATTCGCCTTACGGCCCGATCCGGAGTGAATGGAAAAAAACCGGTAGTCAACTGGAACTGATGGTGAGCATTCCGGCCAACACCATCGCGACGGTCTATTTGCCCAACGCCACCGGAAGCCCGATTCTGGAAAGCGGCAAACCCCTTGATCAGCAGAAAGAGATCAAGGTGCTGCGGACGGAAACCGCCCAAACCGTCGTGGCTATTGGTTCAGGCAGTTATGTGTTTAAGCTTTAAATAACGAATATTGAATGTCGAATATCGAAAGCCGGATCAATCACATCGATATTCGGTATTCAACATTCGATATTCATTATTCCTTTGCTTTTTCACCACCCCGGATTCTGCGTCAGATTCGGATTGAGCTGGCGTTCCTTGGCGGGAATGGGAAATAGATAATGCTTCTTTTCATCGAAAGGACGGCCTTTGGAGGTCAGTTCCAGGTAGGCTTTTTTCCAGCGAACCAGATCCCGCCAGCGGTGGCCTTCCAGCCCAAGTTCCACCACCCGCTCATGGTCGATCCACTCCATGAAAGCGGTTTTAGACAAACCGGGGTCGAGTTCCTTCAAACCCGCCCGTTTCCGAACGCGGTTGACGGCGGCATAGGCCTCGGCAGTCGGCCCGGAGGCTGAATTGGTGGCTTCGGCAAACATCAGCAGAACATCGGCAAAACGCAGCAGCCGGATGTTCACGTCCGAACCCGTCGTCCAGTCGAACTCGTTTCCGCCATCTTTCTGGTATTTTCGGACGGCAAAATCCGCCGGTAAAACGTCGAACCAGGACGTGTACTCCAGCACTTTGTAATAATCCAGCCCGTCGAATTTGCTCCCCTGTGGCCCAAAAACCGACGCTAGCAGGCGCGTGTCGCCCACTTCAAACTGCTTGACATACCATTCCGACGGAATCACGTTGTTGTAGGCCCGGCCCCGAACGCCCATTTCGAGGGGCCGCAACCCGCCCGTTCCGCATTCATCACAGAACGCACCGGGATTGACCGTTGCCGAAAACTGGACTTCAAAAAGTGACTCCTTGTTGTTCTCATTGACATTCGTGTGGTTATCGCGGTAGTTCGGCACCAGATCGTAGACGTTGGAGTCGATGATCTCCTTAAACAGTTTGGCTGCGGCCGCGTAATCGGTCTGGCTGTTGGTCAGGTTGGCCCGATACAACAAGGCTTTGGCCCGGAATCCTTTGGCGGCTCCGCGTGTGGCCCGGCCAATTTCGTCGCCTTCATACAAAACCGGCAAGCGTTTTTCGGCTTCCTCGAAATCTTTCAGAATGGCCGCATACACCTGCGGAACCGCAATCCGGGTCGGTTGCTTCTCTTCGGGTTTACTCACATCGACTACTTTCAGAATCAGCGGCACATCGCCGAAATTCGTCACCAGCGTGAAGTAATACAACGCCCGCAGAAAATACGCTTCGCCCAGCAAACGGCTCTTCTTCGCTTCGTTCATTGGAACGCCCGGAATGCGGGTGATGGCCAGATTGGCCCGGTAAATACCCTGGTAACAGCCCGTCCATAGAAAATTGAACACTTCCGTACTGGCATCGGCTTCGGCTTCACGCATCAACACCAGACTCGGACTGGTCGACACCGTGGCCTCGGTTTCGTCCGACATCAGTTCCTGGGTCAAATGCATGATCTGGGAATACAGATCCGGCGACGCCAGGGTCGCATAAGTCGCATTGACGGCCTTGAGTGCATCTTCTTCCGTTTTGTAATAGTTATCCGTCGTCAGCACATTCACATTCTGAACGTCCAGCGCCTTGTCGCTGCAACCAGCCACCAACCCGGCCACCAGCAAAAGCGTGCTTATCTTTTTCATATGAACTCGGTTTTCAGTTCACGGTTTTCAGTTTACGGTGGGCTGGCGCGCGTACAGGTTGAATGCGTCAGCTCACCGTAAACCGAAAACCGTAAACCATTAAAAATTAAGCTGTAATCCCCCCAGGAACATTCTTGACTGTGGTTGCTGGGCGACATCAATGCCTTCGCCCAGGGCCTGATTGCTGGCAAATTCAGGATCGAAACCGGAATATTTTGTTTTTGTAAACAGATTTTGCGCCCCGACATACACCCGCAATCGGCTGGCGCCAAAAGTCGAGGTCAGCGATTCAGGCAAGGTGTAGCCCAGTTGCAGGGACTTTAACCGAAAATAACTGCCATCTTCCACAAAGCGGTCGGACGGGCGAAAATTCCGGGTTCCGGACGCATCCGCGCGGGGCTGCGTGGTCGACGGTTTTTCGCGCGTCCAGCGGCTGAGCACTTCCGTTCCGGCGTTGTACCGGCCCAGATACCCGTTCAGCCAGTAGGCTGTGGCGTTGTAAAGCTGGTTGCCCGACGCCCCTTGCAGCAAGACCGACAGGTCAAAACCGGCCCCGCTCACCGACGCTGAAAAACCGTAATAGACCGTCGGAATCGGGCTACCGAGGAAGGTTTTGTCCGCGTCCGTGATTTTGCCGTCCTTGTTCAAATCCGCGTAGCGAATGTCGCCGGGTTCGGTTCCGGTCAGGCTGGGGTTCTTGATGATTTCGTCGCGGGTCTGGAAAATACCCACCCGCTGAAAACCGTAGTAACTGCCCACGGGTTGCCCTACCGCCGTGGCCGTTACCGTTTCATCCTGCACCAATCCACCCAAAACCGGATCGGGCCGGTCGCCCAGCGAAACCACCTTGTTTTTCTGCCAACTGGCAAAACCGGTCAGGCTGAAGCTGATCCAGTCGTTGCTCCGTTCGCCCGTCAGACTCAGATCGATCCCGGAATTATCGACCACCCCGGCATTGGTCAGCGGAGCCGCAGCGCCCACCGACGCTGGCAAAGGCACCTCCACCAGCAAATTCGTGGTCTGTTTCCGGAAATAGTCGACCCGCAGTTTCACACTGTTTTCCAGGGCATTGATATCCAACCCGACGTTGCTGGTCGTGGTCGTTTCCCAGCGAATGCCGGTGTTGGGCAAGGTACTTGGAAACGCCCCGACGCCCAGAAATGAGTTGGTGGGGCCGAACGGATAATTGTAGTTTTGCGCGATGAGTGAAGCATATTGAAAATCCCCGACGTTGTCGTTGCCGCTTTTTCCCCACCCTACCCGGAGTTTGACGGTATTCAGATACGGCACCGATTCCAAAAACCGCTCTTTGTTAAGGTACCAGGCCGCTCCCACCGACGGAAACGCCCCAAAGCGGTGTCCCGGTCCGAAACGCGACGAACCATCGCGCCGGACTGCCGCCGTCAACCAGTATTTTTTCTGAAAATCGTACGACAACTGGCCCATCAGACTCACCACCCGGTAGAACGCGTAGGTGCCGCCCACCGTCCGGTTGCGCGAGGATTGACCGGCCGTCAATGACCGGATGTCGTTACCGGGCAAATCATCCGCATAGGCCAGGATGTCGTCATTTCGGTAGGTCTGGCGACTTCCCGCCAGCAGAACCGTCAGCGAATGAGCATCCAGCGTGTGCGAATAACTCAGTTGATGATGCAGTAAGGTGTTGTAATTCGTCTGTTTGGCCCGGGCCAGCGAAGCCGTCAGGTTGATGTTGTATTCGCCCATGTTGAACGCGGGCATGGAATAGGCGCGGTCGAAATTGCGCAGATCGAAGCCGAGGGTTGCGCGGTAGGTCAGGCCATCGAACAGCGTCCATTCACCGAACAAATCACCGATCAGATTCAGGGACGTGTGCCGGTCGTTGGTCAAAACCGACAAGCCGATGGGATTCAGGGCGTCGTTGTTGGCGTCGAGGTAAGTAGTGCCTTCGTAGCCGCCAATTCGTCGCGGGTTGGTAATCGACAGATAGGGCGCACTTTTCAGCGCCTGTTCAATGGGCGTCCGCCCCCCGGTTCCGTCGTTGGCGTGCCGAACCGACTGGCTAAGGGTCAGGTTCTGCCCCACTTTCAGGTTGTCGGTCAGATCGAAATCGGTGTTGAGCCGCATCGATAACCGCTCGAAATCGGAGCCGAGAATGACGCCGTCCTGCTTGAAATAATCCGCAGCGATCAGGTACCGCGCCGACTCCTTCCCCCCCGCCACCGACACATACGCACTCCGAACCGGAGCGGGCCGAAACAACGCCCCGAGCCAGTCGGTATTGGTGCCCAGCAGCGTATCGAGCGATACTTGATTGGTCAGTTTAAAGGCCGGAATCAAGCCACCGTTCGAGCGGCTGTCGTTGATGTAACTGATGTACTGGCGGGTATTGAGAAGCTGGGGCATCCGGGTCGTCCGCTGAACGCCGGTATACAAATCGACGGTGACGCGGGGCTGACCGGTTTCGCCTTTTTTGGTGGTAATCAAAATGACGCCGTTGGAACCCCTCATGCCGTACAACCCCATCGAGGTTGCATCTTTGAGGACTTCGACGGTTTCGATGGCGTTTGGAGCCAGCCAGTTCAGGTTATCCGCTTGTCCGATAATCATCCCATCCACCACCACGAGTGGCGTGGTATCGCCAAACCGCCCCGGCCCGTGAATTTGCAGGGTGGCCGCCCCGCCCGGTTCGCCGGAATTGGCCCGAACCAGCAGGCCGGGCACCTGCCCCTGCAAGGCTTGCTGGGAATTTGCGGTCACGATCCGGCGGAGGTTTTTAGCCGAAACCGTATCCGTCGAACTGGTGTGCCGAAAGGCGGTCAGGCGGCCATTTTGGGTCGAAAGTGAATCATCGGATGGAAAAGCAACGGTGGCATGGGCGGTTAGTTGAAGCGTTAAAGCGAGGATAAAAGGTATGAGAATGAGCGAATTGGTTTTTATCCATATTGTTGAGAAACACCGGATAATCGGTGGGTGTATCATATACCTGGACGGGTTAGAGGAGGTAATGCCGAAAGTTAATTAACTCTTCCGTATCAAGAATAATACCAATCCAAAAAATAAAAGAGCCTGCGTAGTCGTAAAGATTACGCAGGCTCCTTATACCAACCAACATTTACCCTTTTCAGAGAAACAGGCTGCCCGAAACGGACTGACTGTTACGGACTAAAGTCCGGCGACACTGAAAAAACGTTTGTCTGTTTATTTTTTTGCAAACTCCCGGTGGTAGGCGGCTTTGTACAATTCTTCTTCCGGCAGGCTGCGGAAGTAATCGTACGTAATCCGTAGGCCCTCTTCCCGCGAAACCTTCGGCTCCCACCCCAGAATCTGCTGCGCCCGTGTAATGTCCGGACGACGTTGTTTCGGGTCGTCGGTAGGCAACGGTTTAACGATCAGCTTCTGCTTGGTTCCCGTCAGCTTGATGATTTCTTCGCCAAATTCCCGGATGGTGATCTCGCCGGGGTTGCCGATGTTGACCGGGTAGGCATAGTCGCTCAGCAACAACCGGTAGATGCCTTCAACCAGGTCATCGACGTAACAGAATGAACGGGTTTGGCTACCATCGCCGAACACCGTGAGGTCTTCACCGCGCAGCGCCTGGCCGATGAAGGCGGGCAAAACCCGGCCGTCGTTGAGCCGCATCCGGGGGCCGTAGGTATTGAAAATCCGCACAATTCGCGTTTCCAGACCGTGGTAGGTATGATACGCCATCGTGATCGCTTCCTGAAACCGCTTGGCTTCGTCGTATACCCCACGCGGACCAACCGGGTTCACATTGCCCCAGTAATCCTCGTTTTGCGGGTGAACCGCCGGATCGCCGTATACTTCCGAGGTGGAAGCGATCAGCACCCGGGCGTTTTTAACCCGCGCCAGTCCGAGGCAATTGTGAATGCCCAACGACCCGACTTTCAGCGTCTGGATCGGAATTTTCAGGTAATCGATCGGGCTGGCGGGCGACGCGAAGTGGAGAATATAGTCCAGATCGCCCGAAACGTGGATGAATTTCGATACGTCGTGGTGATAAAACTCGAAGTTGGGCAGGTGGAACAGGTGTTCGATGTTGCGAATGTCGCCTGTAATGAGGTTGTCCATCGCAATGACGTGGTAGCCCTCTTTGATAAACCGATCGCAGAGGTGCGACCCCAGGAAACCAGCCCCGCCTGTAATGAGTACGCGTTTCATAAATAGTTTTTCAGTTTTTTTAGTTGATCCGTTTACGCACTTTGCGCGACTTCCGGCGTGACGGTTTCGCGCCCGATGCTGTAATACGTATACCCGACTTCCTTCATCTGGTCGAGTTCGTAGACATTCCGACCGTCGAAAATCAGCTTGTTTTTCAGCAACAGGTTCATTTTTCCAAAGTCCGGCGTGCGGAACAACGGCCACTCGGTCATGATCACCAGAGCATCGGCATCGTCCAGGGCAGCATATGACGTATGGGCGTAGTTGATCTGATTACCCAGAACATTCCGCACATTGTCCATTGCTTCGGGGTCGTAAACCGTCACTTTGGCACCTTCCTTCAGCAAGGCCCGGATGTTTTCCAGCGCCGGTGCTTCCCGGATGTCGTCGGTATACGGTTTGAACGCCAGCCCCCAGACGGCGATGGTTTTTCCTTTCAGATCCCCGTCGAAATGGCCCTTGATGATCGGCAGCAGCTTGCTTTTCTGCTTGGTGTTGACCTCCATCACCGACTTCAGAATTTTGAAATCGTAGTCGTATTCCTGCGCGGTTTTGGCCAGCGCCTGCACATCTTTCGGAAAACAACTTCCGCCGTAGCCAATCCCGGCGAACAAAAACCGCTTGCCAATCCGGCTGTCGGTTCCGATGCCCCGGCGAATGTCGTCGACGTTGGCACCGGCTTTCTCGCACAGGTTGGCGATCTCGTTCATGAACGAAATTTTAACGGCCAGGAACGCATTGGCGGCATATTTGGTCATTTCGGCCGAACGCTCGTCCATGAAAATCACCGGGTTTCCCTGCCGAACGAGCGGGGCATACAGCTTATTGAGAACGGCTTTGGCTTTGTCTGATTTGGTTCCGATCACGACGCGATCCGGTTTCATGAAATCATCGACGGCAACGCCTTCCCGCAAAAATTCGGGGTTCGACACCACGTCGAAGTCGATTTTTGCGCCCCGCGAAATGTGAAGCCACACCTTTTCGGCGGTTCCCACCGGCACCGTACTTTTGTCGACAATCACCGCGTATTGTTTCAGCAACGGACCCAGATCATCCGACACTTTCAGAATATATTTCAAATCGGCCGAGCCGTCTTCACCCGGCGGTGTGGGCAACGCCAGGAAAATAACTTCTGCTCCTTCAATCCCTTCGGCCAGGTTGGTCGTAAATTTCAGGCGGCCTTCGGCGGTATTCCGGTTGAATAAAACATCCAGACCCGGTTCGTAAATCGGAATGATTCCGTTGTTCAGCTTTTCAACTTTACGCTCGTCGATGTCGACGCAGACGACCTGGTTTCCGGTTTCGGCAAAACAGGTCCCCGTAACGAGCCCGACATATCCGGTTCCAATAACGGCTAATTTCATAGAGAAGTGATTGTATTTATGTTAAGATAGGTTGATAGAAGTCAACTGATTTGTACTTTTTGTATACCTTGTTTGCAGGACACAAAAATAGATTTTTTTACTTAATTCTGATCGCTCCTCCCGGAATTTGTGATTCAGAGGTCGATAATCTCCGGGTATTGCACTGGCTTATTGTCAGTTAGTCATCCTTTCAGACCGCACAGTAAATTGCTAAATCCATTGCAGACGGATTTACCAACCGGCTTGGGTCTGTCGATTTTTTTTTGTAAATTATTATTAAAATCATCGTAAAAGTGCCACACAGCATAGCTCGTTCATGACTTCAGAAATTGTAGAAAACCAAGTAGACGATAGTTCACAGCTAATTGCCCAAACCGTCCGCGATTTTGCCGCACGCCAGATTCTGCCATTTGTTCGGGAGTGGGATGAGTCGCAGCATTTTCCGATCGAAACGATGCGCCAGTTGGGCGAATTGGGGCTTTTGGGCATTCTGGTTCCGGAAGAATACGGCGGTTCCGGACTCGGCTACCGGGAATATGTCGGTGCTATTGTCGAATTAGCGAAGGTGGACGGTTCCATCGGCCTGTCGATGGCGGCTCACAACTCCCTCTGTACGAATCACATCCTGCTGTTTGGAAATCCGGCGCAAAAGCAGTTGTATTTACCCAAACTGGCCTCCGGCGAATGGATTGGTGCTTGGGGGCTGACGGAACCCAACACCGGTTCCGATGCCGGCAACATGCGAACCGTGGCCGTTCGGGATGGAGAAGACTGGGTGCTGAATGGCTCCAAAAATTTCATTACACACGGCAAAAGCGGTCATGTGGCCGTGGTCATTGCCCGAACGGGCGAACCCAACACCCCCCACAATGCCACGGCTTTTGTGGTAGAACGCGGCACACCCGGTTTTTCGGGCGGTAAAAAAGAAGACAAACTCGGTATGCGAGCGTCTGAAACGGCGGAAATGCTTTTTCAGGATTGCCGCATTCCCGACAGCCAGCGGCTCGGTGCGGTGGGCGACGGTTTTGTGCAGTCCCTGAAAATTCTGGACGGCGGGCGGATTTCGATTGCGGCCCTGAGCCTCGGCATCGCGCTTGGTGCCTACGAACACGCCCTGAAATACGCCCAGGAACGGGAGCAGTTTGGCCAGGCGATAGCCCGGTTTCAGGCCATTGCGTTCAAACTCGCCGATCTGGCCACCACCATCGAAGCCGCCAAACTCCTCACCTACCAGGCCGCCGATTTGAAGGACGCCGGAAAACCGGTCACAAAGGAATCGGCAATGGCGAAGCTCTACGCGTCGGAAGTGGCCGTGAAAGCCGCCGACGAAGCCGTGCAGATTTTCGGGGGTTACGGTTATACGAAAGATTTTCCGGTCGAGAAATACTACCGCGACGCCAAGCTTTGCACCATTGGCGAAGGAACCAGCGAAATTCAGCGACTGGTGATTTCGCGACTGATCCTGAAATAGAAATGGCGGGGAAGTTCCCCGCCATTTCTGCCTTTTTTCACAACTAAGTTCACTTCTAGTTACCCTTCTTTTCGGTCTTTTTCACGGTCGTTTTTTTGACAACAACCTGGTGTTTGCCGTGTTTACCCTTCATTTTACTCCCCTTCGTTGCCGTAGTACTGGTGGCTGAGGTCGTAGCCGGTTTTTCTTGCGCATACGCAGCCGGTTCGGCAAATATAGCGGCACACAGGGCAATCCAAAGTATCTTCTTCATACTGTTAGCTTGTTAAAAGTTTCAATCCTTCTGCTAACTTTTTTCCTGATAAAAAGTTCGATAAATTGCATTAAAGCCCTATTAAATTCGTTTTAAAAGTGAATTAAAGTTCCGTAAACACGATCGTTTTTGCTCATTTCAGCAATTTCTCCACAAATGATTTGTCCGAACCTCCGCCGTTGTTGTTAAAAATGACGTACAGTGCCTTTCTGTCGGGGAAATAAAACCAGTTGGCGTCAACGCCCAGCAGCGTCCCGTTGTGTCCCCAGCCCATGCCCAGTTCGTTTGAAGAATACGATTCCAGCCCCAAACCGTATTCATTGACTCCCTTCCGGACGGGCTGAATCGTCATCATTTCCCGTACCGACGCCGGACGGATGATTTTCCCGGCAAAGAAAGCCTCACTGAATTTCAGCAAATCACCGGCGGTTGAAATCAGACCGCCGTTGGCCTGACCGTCGGCATCGGCGCGGTCGATGGCCGTCACATCCATCAGTTTTCCGTTGGCATAAAAATCGTTGTAGCCCCGAACCACGTTGCGGTCGTCGCGCCGGTCGAGGTAGGTTTGGGTGAGACCGAAAGGCGTAAAAATCATCTCCTCTAAAACCGTCTGCAGGCTCTTTCCCCGAATTTTCTCAATCAATTTGCCCAGTAACCAGAAATTGGTATTCGAATACTGAAAGCGATCGCCCGGCTGAAAAACCAGCGCCCGGCCGTAGACGTATCGTTGCAGGATTTTGTCGGTCGATTGCTGAACCCGGCGGTGCGGATTGTTCAACAGATCGAGCTGATACTGAAGGTCGTCGTTCGTCGGATCAACTAAACCGCTGGTGTGGGCCAGCAGGTGCCGAACCGTAATCGTCTGCGCATCCGGAATGTTGCCGTTCACCTCGGGCAACAACGCAGCCAGATTGTCTTCCAGGCGCAGTTGCCCTTCTTCTTTCATTTTCATGACCACCGTTGCCACCAACGCTTTGGTGATGCTGCCGGTTCGGAATTGATCGGTGATGCGAAGGTCGGTCTGGTGCTCCAGATTGGATTTGCCAACAGCACCGATCCAAACGGGTTCGTCGGCGCGTTTCAGCAGCATCAGAGAACCGGGAATGTTCCACGTTCGGCGAAAATCCGCCAGTTCTTTCCGGTAAAGCTGGTTTTTAGGATGATTGGCATATTCGTCTGTCGAACCGGGTTCAGTCGTCGGTTTGAGAACGGGTTCGGTTTCGCACGCCAGGAGTAGCAGTGACGCGAAGGCACTGAAAATCAATTGATTTTTCATGAGTTGTTGTTTTTAGAGAAGTCAGAATTGAGACAAGAGAAGTTAGATTACCTAGCGGGTTCTCATTTTTTAGGTCTCACTTCTATCGTCTTTTTTCTAGTTGAAGAAAATCCTCGCGCCCAGGTGCAGGGCCTGGTGGGGTAGTAAAATTTCACGGAATGGCATTTCGCCAAAGAGTTCGTAGCGAGTGAATACCGTCGTTCGGTGGTGGAAACGGTAGCCCAGACCGGCATTGATGGTGGGCATGAATTTGAGTTGCGTCGCCGGGGCTTTGCGGTACTCGCCCGTGTTCGAATCCTGTGTATAGGAAGGTGAAACCGGTCGCACCAGCAAGGCACCGCCACCCACCAACGCGTCGGCATAAAACACCCCGACGTATTTCCGGAAACCGAATTCCGAGCTGACAAATAAACCGGCTTGTACCCGCGGATGGCGGTAATAGCCCACGTTCAGGGTCTGGATGAGTTGTGAGCTGGGTCGGTTTCGGTAGAAAAGCTCGGTTCCGATTTTGAGGCCCAGGCCACCTGTCTGAAGGTGCCTGAACGTGGGCAGACTGATGGATTCGGAGAACAGACTGAGGGTGATGGGCAGACCGTTTCGGGTCGATTTGGGCTTTTGCGCCTTCACCGTCGTGACGACCAGCAGCATGACAAGGAAGACTTGCACTGTTTTCATGGCATTGTTCAGCAGTTGTTGTTGGCTGCAAAACTGGGCTTAAAAACGATATGAAGGCAGTTTTTGACCGCCCACTGGTCGGCGTTCCGGGCTGAATGGCCGAAATGAAAACGCGAATGGTGGATGCAGGCGCGGAGGTTTTGGGGTTACGATCCCATCCACTGCCGAAATTCGGCCACACGCCGTCGGCTAACGGCCACCTCTTCGGAATGGACGGGGTGAAGATGCAGCACCAACCGTCCCGAACCGTCGTTTTCGACTTTCCGGATGGCCTTTCGGTGGGCGATGAACTGGCGGCTGAGCCGAAAAAAAACGTCTGAAGGCAACCGCTCACTGAGTTGTTCCAACGTGGCATCGACCGTAAAGGACTGGCTATCGACGGTTTTAACGATGCTGATTTCATTGGTAATAAAAATGTAGGCAATCTGCTCTATTGAAACCGGAATGAACCCTTTTCCCTGGTTCACCAGCAAGGTTTTTAAGGCTGGATTGCGGTTTTCGGCGGATTCGGGCTGGGTTGCCGGTTCGGTCCGGATTTCGGCCAGTTGCCGGCGCAATTCGGCGACGGTCTGGCGGTGGTAGGTTCGCATCCAGTACATGGTATAGGCCATGTGCAGGATCAGAATGAAAAGGAGTCCGATTGGTACATCATTGGAAATCGTGATCGACAAGTCGAACGGCGGGGGTCTTTTTAGAATAAACCGGTTGTAGATCAGGCTAAAAACGGCGATGATAAAACCCGTCGAAGCCAACGCCAGACCGCCCTGCGCCACCAGCCGTTGCAGCGGTTGGGCCGCCCAGGAATACAGCACGTCCATTTTTCGGATCAGCCAGCGGTTGAACTCCCAAAGAATGACGTTCACCCCCATGATGACAGCCACATCGAGGTAAAAGAGCGGATTCAGAAACAAATCGCCGAGGGGAGCCGGATCGCCGATGAACCGGAACAACACCGCCCAAATCGGGATGCCGATCAGGCGAACCCAGCGGTCGGGATAATGAATAACAGGCATTTGAATTCAAAGTAGACTTGACAGACTTCCCGTTGCCAATGGGACAACGCCCCTCCAGCGGCTGATTACTACCGCAAATTAATCTAATTTCTCCATCCAGCCCCACAACCTTTCATTTACGGATTTTTCTGCCTATCATCACAGTGCTTGGAGATATACGTCTATTTTTCCGAGATTTAGTCAAAACAAAAGACGTGAGACCAGAGAGTAGAGCCACTCCTGTCTTTTATCTCTTGTCTTCCGTCTTACTTCTATCCTCTTTTATTCACTTAACCTTCACTCTCTTATGGGATATGTTTTTTTAACCCTTGTCGTTCTGGCCCTTCTGGTGGTTTTCATGACGGTCAAGGTGGTGCCGCAGCAAACCGCCTACGTGGTGGAACGTCTGGGCAAATTCCTGGCGGTTCTACAGCCGGGCATCACGTTTATTATTCCTTTTTTCGACCGGGTTGCCTACAAGCACAGTTTAAAAGAAACCGCCCTCGATATTCCCGAACAAATCTGCATCACCCGCGACAACGTGCAGGTGCGCGTCGATGGCGTCATTTTTATTCAGATTGTCGATCCGCAGAAAGCGTCCTATGGAATTGCCGATTACCGGTTTGCGGTGATTCAGTTGTCGCAGACCACGATGCGGAGTGAAATGGGCAAAATCGAGCTGGACAAGACGTTTGAAGAACGGACGACGCTGAATCAGGCGGTGGTCCGGGCCATCGACGAAGCCGCCATTGGCTGGGGTGTCAAAGTGCTGCGCTACGAAATCAAGAACATTACGCCCCCCCAATCCGTTTTGAACGCGATGGAGAAGCAGATGCAGGCCGAACGTGAAAAACGGGCGGTCATTCTGCAATCGGAGGGCGAAAAACAATCGGCCATCAACATCGCCGAGGGACAAAAGCAGAAGGTTGTGCTCGAATCGGAAGGGGTGCGGCTGCGGCAAATCAACGAAGCGTCGGGTGAAGCGGAAGCCATCAAATCCATCGCCGATGCCACCGCTGAAAGCATCCGGAAAGTGGCGGCTGCGATCAACGACGAGGGCGGTATGGATGCCGTTCAACTCCGGGTGGCCGAGCAGCTGGTCGATCAGTTTGGCAACCTGGCCCGCACCAACAACACGCTGATTCTGCCCGCTAACTTCGGGGATCTGGCGTCGATTATTTCAACCGCCATGACGGTGGTCAAACATCAGGACAAAAAATCATAAAGCGATGGACTTCATCACCTGGCCTCAATTGTGGGTTGTTTTGGGCATTCTGTTCCTGATTGCCGAGCTACTCAGTGTTTCGTTTGTTTTCGCCTTCCTCAGCGTTGGCGCGTTCGTTACGGCCCTGGTCACCTGGCTGGGCGTAACACCGGAAGTCAGCGCCCAGTTGTTTGCGTTTGCGGCCATCACGCTGTTGACACTGGTCACGGGCCGGAAACCGCTCCGGCGCTGGTTTGAATCGCGCACCCGAAAACAGGAATACGTCGAATCGGTGGGCGACAAAGCCACGGTCGTCGAAACGATCCCGGCCTCCGGCGAAGGCCGGATTTTCTACCGGGGCACGGAATGGACGGCGGTTTCAGACAACGACGAGTCGATCATGGCGGGGCGGCCGGTAGTGATCAAAAAAATGGAAGGCAGCCGGATTATTGTTGTGCAGATGCCGGTGGAGAGTTTTCAATAAAAGAATTCAGACAACCAGAAAGGCGGTACTTTTTGAGAAATTTTCTCAAAAAGTACCGCCTTTCTGGTTAAATAGTGATATTGCAAAACATTTCAAGTAAACGTTATGCTCATCGAATTCACCGTCGGCAATTTCCTCTCCATCAAAGACCGCCAGACTTTGCGGCTGGATGCGTCATCCATCAGTGAACACCGCGAGCAATTGATTGACGCTGGACGCTATCAACTGCTCCGTAGCGCTGTCATTTATGGTGCTAATGCCAGCGGAAAGTCTAATGTGCTGAATGCCCTGGGGACGATGCGCCAGATTGTAACCAAATCAGCAGAGCGCTCCTCAACAGCCGCAATTGAAGTTGAACCATTCTTACTGAGTACCGAAACCGAGGGTGAACCCAGCTACTTTGAAGTACTATTTTTACTAAATGACATCCGGTATCGCTACGGTTTTGAAGTTGATCGCCAAGCCGTGCGGGCAGAATGGCTTTTTGAGTCAAAAAAAAGACAGGAAAAATCTCTTTTTGTTAGAGAAAACGATGCTATTGATGTATCGAAAGATTTTAAAGAAGGGAAAGATTTAGAAGAACGAACCCGTAATAATGCATTATTCCTAGCAGTTTGTGACCAGTTTAATGGCATTATATCAAAACAGATTTTAAGTTGGTTTGGAAAGCTTAATTCCATTTCAGGTTCATCGCATGAAAAGCTTAGAAGCCTTACAATTAAACATTTAGAAGAAAGTAAGAAAGCCGATCTTCTGGTATTTATTAATGAGATTGTTGGAATTGATGAAATTGGTATTGTAAATGAACCTTCTCCGGTAGAAAGATTAACAAGACTTACATATGATTTCAAACAACTTTCGCCTATTGGATTGAAAAACAGTGATCTGACAGTAATTGAAACCTATCATCCAAAATATGATGCGGAAAAAAAGTTGGTCAATGAGGTTGTGACTTTTGATATGGATAAGAATGAGTCATCTGGTACAAACAAGCTCTTCGATCTATCTGGGCCTATTTTTGACACGTTGCAGAATGGTGGCCTTTTAATCGTAGATGAACTAGATGCTAAACTCCATCCACTGATGACACAAGCGATCATTCGACTTTTCAATCAACCCGAACTAAACCCGAATAACGCACAGCTCATCTTTGCCACGCACGACACGAATCTGTTGACCGGTAAACTTTTCCGGCGCGACCAGATTTATTTCACCGAGAAAGATCAATACGGAGCCACCTGTTTATATTCGTTGGTAGAGTATCAGGAAGAAGATGGCACGAAAGTACGCAAAGACCGCTCGTTCGAGGAAGACTATATTCAGGGGCGATATGGAGCCATTCCATACATAGGCGATTTATCGAAAATTGTTCCGGCATGGCTCGAAAAGCAAAAATAGACAATGCTGTACTCAAGCGGTTTGCCCGTCAGGAAACGAGCCGCAAACAGGACACGAAAGCGAAGCGGAAATACTACCTGATCGTCTGCGAAGGGACTAAAACAGAGCCGAACTACTTTGAAGGCCTGAAAAGAAACCTACCACCAGGTGTAGTCGATACCATAGACCTTGAGATTGAAGGAACGGGTCACAATACACTAACGGTCATCGAAGACGCGCAAAAAGCCCGAGCCCGTTTGGAGCGGTTTGGCAGAACTTTCGATGAAGTGTGGGCAGTATTTGACCGGGATAGTTTTCCGGATCAGAACTTCAACAACGCCATTTTTAAAGGGCAAGCGGTTGGCATTCAGTGCGCCTGGACGAACGAAGCGTTTGAATTGTGGTATTTGTTGCACTTCCAGTTTTTTCAGCATGGAATGTCAAGAGACCATTATAAAACATTACTGGAACGGGAATTATCAGCCAAAATGGGAAGTGCGTATTTCTATCAAAAGAATAGCGCAGAACTGTTTCTGCTGCTGCAACAGCACGGTGACCTAAAACAAGCCATCGCCAGAGCAAAAAGATTAGAAGCTGAATTTGCCGATCGAACCGATTACGCCAATCACAATCCCTGTACGAAAGTGCATGAATTGATCGAAAAGCTATTATTCCCAAACCAAAACGACGCTAAGCCTCACCCGGCTTAGCGTCGTTTTGGTTGTTTCTGGTTCAATCTCACTTCATCGCTTCCGCCACCGGATCGCCAATGTTCCCGCTGGGTTCCAGAATGTGCAGGAGCGCCGAAACCGTGGAGGCAATGTCGGCAATGTGTGTCCGGCGGGTGGTTTCGCCGGGTTTGATGCCCCAGCCGTAAAAGACCAGGGGGACGTGCGTATCGTAGTTATAGAGCGTTCCGTGAGACGTGCCGCCCTTTCGGTAGCCTTCCAGCCAGCCGGGTTGCGTCACCAGATACAGGTCTCCGCTTCGCCGGGGGTTGTAGACATTCCGCAGCAAAGGCAGCCAGTATTCCGGGACGGAATTTGAGTTGATGTCGTGTAGGTTAAGCACGTTCTGAATGCCCGGATTTTTCAATAAGACCATCCGCACCACTTCGGTAGCGTCGGACACTTTCACTTTCTTTTCCCGCAGCAGGTCGTGGTTCAGATACACTTGTGAATTGGAATTGCCAACGACCCATTTCCCGGGGCCAAACGCGTCCGTCAGGGCTTTGTCGGTGGCCGCGCTGATGTCCTTTGCTTCCAGAAAATCGCCCGGTAAATTCAGGCTCTGCGAGTAACCCGGGTTATCGGCGGCACCGTGGTCGGCCGACAGAAACGTGAAATAATTCCCTTTTCCGACCTGTGCATCCAGTGCATTCAGCAGGTCCGCCATCACTTTGTCCAGCCGCAAGTATTCATCCTCGATTTCAACGGACGATGGACTGAACCGGTGACCAATGGCATCGGGTGACGAAAAACTGACGCAGAGGAAATCGGTCTCGCTGCCTTTTCCCATATTCTCGCCTTTTAGAGCGGCTATAGCCATTTCTTTTGTCAACACATCGCCAAACGGGCTGGTCCGCAGGGCTTCGTATTTACTGCCGAGCGACGCAATGGCCTGGTGCGGGAACACGGCTTTGGGTTCGCCAGCCAGTGGATTTTCAAAAGGTGTGTCATCGGCGGTACTTTCCGTGTATTGATCAATTGGCAACGTGGTTTCCCAGTTTTGCGTCAGGTATTTGTCCGATAGTTTGAGGGCGTTGAAGTCCTTCGCCCACTGAGGCTGTTCTTTCATATAAAATGTACTCGAAATCCAGCTTCCGTCTTTCGAGTCGAACCAGTAGGCAGCATTGGCGGCATGACCCGCGGGCAGAATGGCACCCCGGTCTTTCATCGCAATGCCAATGACTTTCGAACGACCCTGCGTGGCCACTTTCAACTGGTCCGTTACGGTCGTAACCAGCAGGTTTCGCGGAGACATCCGCCCGGCCGACGATGCATTTCCGACCGATCGTACCGTCGAATCTTCGACACAATACACTGTCCGTTCAGCGGCCCGGTCGTACCAGTCGTTGCCGACAATTCCGGAAATGGCCGGAGCCGAACCCGTGTATACGTGCGTGTGACCAGGTGCGGTAATCGTAGCGGCATAATGGTAATGATTATTGCGGGCATTAAAACCGTCCCGCATCATCCGTTTAAAACCGCCTTCCGAATATTTATTGTAAAACCGGTACAAATAATCATACCGCATCTGGTCGACCACAATGCCAACCACCAGTTTCGGGCGGCTCAGGGAGGTTGAAGAGCTGGCTGCTTTTTTGGGAGCAGGTTGCGCAAACACCAAAGCGGGTGCAAGCAAAAATAAGGCTAAACGGACTAGTTTCATGCCAATGGGAAGGGACTATGGAGAATGAGTCGGGTTATAAACCCCAAAAGTAATGAACATTTCTGGTACGCGGGTCGTTAGCCGATAAATGAATTGTTAAATGGTCACTTCCGCAATTTCGTTTAAACCGAGCCAAATCGGCAACCGGGGCCTTTATTTTGCTGCGGCCATTCTGCTAAGTTGGCTGGGCATGCTGGTTTTTCTGCTCAACTACCCGATCAACTGGCAGAATCCGCTGGTTTATGTTTTCGTGCTGGTTCAAACCCACCTCTACACCGGCGTTTTCATTACCGCCCACGATGCCATTCACGGCGTGGTGGCTCCCCACAACAAGCGATTGAACAACGCCATCGGCTTTCTGTGTGCCACGTTGTTTGCCTTCAATAACTACAACCAACTCAGCCGCAAACACCACCTGCACCACAAACACTCGGCCACCCACGACGACCCCGACTACCACGACGGCAATCCCGGTTTTCTGGCCTGGTATTACAGTTTTCTGAAAGAATATATTTCGGTACTTCAGATTGTCCTGATGGCGGTTACCTACAATGCCCTGAAACTCTGGTTTCCGATGGAAAATCTGATCGCGTTCTGGATGGTTCCGGCGGTGTTGAGCACGTTCCAGCTCTTTTATTTCGGCACCTATCGCCCCCACCGGGGTGAACACCACAACCCGCCCCACAACGCCCGCAGCCAGAAACGCAACCACATGCTGGCCTTCCTGAGCTGCTATTTTTTCGGCTACCACGCCGAGCACCACGCCTGGCCGTATTTGCCGTGGTGGAAACTTCCGGAGGCTAGAGTGAAGAGTGATGAGTTAAGAGTGATGAGTTAAAAGCGTATTCAAGCTCTTGGCCTGTACGAATATCCGTCAGCCAACTTTTAATTGTTAACTCTTCACTATTTAGAGCGCTCAATCGTATACTGCACCAGTTGTTCCAGAGAAGTACGATAACGGGAGTCTGGCAGGGTGAACAGAAGGGCTTTGGCTTCGTCGACGTAGCGGGTCATGACGGTGGTGGCGTATTGAATACCGCCCGACTTCTTCACAAAATCAATGACTTCGGCGACCCGTTTCGGGTTTTCACTTTCATTCTTGACGATGTTGATCATCCGCCGTTTTTCGACCCATTTCGCGTTGTTCAGCGCGTAAATCAACGGCAACGTCATTTTCTTTTCCTTGATGTCGATGCCGAGCGGTTTGCCTACTTCCTCTTCCCCGTAATCGAACAAATCGTCTTTGATCTGGAAAGCAATTCCCACTTTTTCGCCGAACATCCGGGCGGTTTCGATCATTTCGGCGCTGGCATCCACCGAGCGGGCACCCACGGCACAACAGGCCGAAATCAGTGATGCGGTTTTCTGGCGAATGATTTCGTAGTAAACCGCTTCCGTAATGTCCAGCCGCCGGGCTTTTTCGATCTGGAGCAACTCGCCCTCACTGATTTCGCGAACGGCCTTCGAGACAATTTTCAGCAAATCATAATCGCCGTTGTCGACCGACAGCAGCAGCCCGCGGGAGAGCAGATAATCGCCCACCAGCACAGCGATTTTGTTTTTCCAAAGGGCGTTGATGGAGAAGAAACCGCGACGGTAGTTGGAGTCATCGACCACATCGTCGTGAACGAGCGTTGCCGTGTGCAGCAGTTCGATGAGGGCCGCACCCCGGTGGGTCGATTCGGTGACGGTTCCGCAAACCCCGGCCGTCAGAAAAACAAACATGGGCCGGAGTTGTTTGCCCTTCCGGCGCACGATGTAGTTCATGATCTGGTCCAGAAGCATGACTTCGCTTTTCATAAACTGCCGGAATTTGTGCTCAAATGTTTCCATTTCGGCAGCAATCGGCGCTTGTATGTCCCGGATCGATAGTGGCATCATTCACATCAGTTCATCGGGTTAGACGAACCGCATTCAGGGCGCAAGTATACCACTCAAACGCGAGATCAGGACAAAACTTCGTAAAAACTTCGCACCCGTTGCAAGATTGGCTCTAAAAATGTAATGTTACGGTTAGTAAAAAATACTTCTAATTTCAAATGTAAAATGATAAATATTAAATGTAAAAGTGCCGAATTCCAGTCATTTTACATTTAGCGTTCATCATTTTACATTTTACATTCTTCTTTTATGCGTGCACTGGTATTAGGGGGCGGTTCGCTCAAGGGGGCTTTTCAGGCGGGGGCGATTCAGGCCATTCTGGAATCCGGTTTTGAACCCGAAGCGATTTATGGCATTTCGGTGGGGAGTCTCAATGCGGTTTTTCTGGTTCACGAAGCCGGGAAACAGTTTGCCGAACACGGTGCCGTCGACTGGCCCAAAGCCGGTCGGCAACTGATCGAATTCTGGATTCGGAACATCACCCAGCCGAAGGACGTGGCCGTGGTTCAGTCAACGCTGGTGATGGGCTACAACACCCTGCTGAGCCGCTTCGATGGCTTGCTGGACACCACGCCCCTTCAAAGCCTGATTCGAACCCACATCAAGCTGCCGGTTCTGGTCAACAGCCCGGTTAAACTGAAAGTGGGTGCGGTCGACATCATCAAAGGTGACATTGTGTATACCAGCAACGACGACGAATCGATCCTGGATTACGTCATCGCCAGCAGTTCCCTACCGTTTCTGATGCCCGCCGTTTGCGTCGGTGGTGATCGCCAGAAGATGTTTCTGGACGGCGGTTTGCGGGAGGTCGCCCCGCTGCGGGAAGCCATTGACGACGGGGCCGACGAACTGGTGTGCGTTGCCTGCCACGCCAAACGGATTTTTACGGAGAAATTCAATTACCGCAGTCTGCTGAATTTAGTTGAGCGGGTGAAAGACATTACGGTCAATCAGATTGTTAACAACGACATTGCCTGGGCCGAACGCTGGATTGAGCGCGAGAAACTGCGGGGCAACGCCATGCACCTGACCCTCGTCCGCCCGAACGAACCGCTGTATTTGAACCTGATGCGGTTTTCGTCGGATGACATCGGACGGCTGATCGTTCAGGGCTACCGGGATGCCACCGTTGCGCTACGGGCGCAGGGAATTGAGCGGAAGGTGTAAGTTTACAGATCCTTGAATAACCACCTGACTGCCACCGGTCGGTCGGTTGTTAATATATCCGCGCCCGTTTGGAAGATTTTTCTATACTCTTCGGCCACTTCACTGATCGGTTTTTCATCCAGATTGCCAGGACCGTAGGTGCCTGCCGTACAGGCAATACCGTCCTGATGAACCCGCCGATAAAAATCACTTCCCTGGCGAGCCGCCAACGCAATAAGATGATGCAACGACAAACCCGCTTTTCGGAGCGTTTCACTGTGATCGGCGGTATTGAATCCCAGCGCAATCCAGACATCCGGGTACTCTGTACGCAGTTTTACAGCATCCGCTGTCGAATAGCAAATGACAAAAACACTGTGCAACGCTCCCCGATCCACAATGGCTTTCATCACTTTTCGCAAATCAACCTCCGGTTTGGCGTCGATAGCCATCAACACCTTTCCGGCTCCCCAGCGCAGAACATCGTCGAAAAGCGGAATGCGCTGTCGGGTGGGATGACCCTGTAGATCGCGCAGGAAAACCGCTTTCAGTTCGGCCCAGGTCTGCCCTTTCAACGACCCTTTCCCGGTGGTGGTTCGTCCAATTTCGTCGTCATGCAACAGCACCAGCACGCTGTCAGCGGTCATCCGAACGTCCATTTCAATGATGGCATCCGGAATTTGCTGAACCGTATGCCGAAAGGTCTCCAGACTATTCTCCGTTTCTGTAACTTCCGGGCCACCCCGATGAGCCAGAATCAGCGGAATTTTCCGATCAGAACGATACGCCAGAACCTGTTCCAATGCTTTTGCCGTGGTATATTTCGATGTGGGCTGTGCCAACAGTCTAACCCCAATCAGCAAAAATGCCCCGGCTAAAATCAACTTTTTCATCGCTTCAAAAAAAACACCCCCGTCGAATCGCTCCGGCGGGGGTGTTGTCTGACTAAATTGTTCTTAATTAAAGATATACCGGATACCCAACTGAGCCTGATACACCGCGTTCAGGTTTTGGCTGGGAACAAACGAATCTCTGAGCAGAATGCGCTGATCATCAACGACCTGCGTTGCCAAACGATACGTAGGAATACCCGTCGTGGTATTCACACTGGCCAGCGCCAGCGGGTTAAAGGTCGTAACGGTTTTTCCCAGCCCCCAGCTATTGTTGAGCAGGTTGGTAACGTTCAGAATATCAGCCCGGAATTGAATCGTGTTGCGTTTGCCTTTGGCACCCACGGCTACATAAAACTCTTGAATAACCGTAAAGTCGAAACGAGTCAGCCAGGGATAGTTACCGCCGTTCCGTTCAGCGTACTGACCGCGACGGGTTTTCAGGTAGTCATTCCCTTCGATGTAGGCATTAAAAGCCGTTTGCTGCTGCTCCGGTGAATAGGTCACGGCACTCGTACCTGATCCAACGGTAAGCGGAGCAAACGTCAGCTCAGAAGCATTTCTCGGCACGTACAACAAATCATTGGTCGTCTGACCGTCAAAGTTCACATCCTGGTTGTAGGTGTACGAGATTTTGCTGCCACTGGTCGACAGAACGCCCAGCGTGAAGGCAGTCGAACCGCCAAATTTACCGCCGTAGTTCAGCCGGTAATTAAGATACCCCACAATCCGGTGACGCAAATCCTGATCCGAATACGAGGTGGTCAGATAATTCTGTCCCATCGTTGTCGGCACGTTGGCCTGAACCGTGCTACCCACAAAGGCCAAATCCCGGGCTTCGCCGTAGGTGTACGCCAGCATTCCACCAAACCCACGGGTAGCCGGTTTTTCCAATTTCGCCGTCACGATGTACGAGCTTCCCTTGTTGGTGTTTCTCAACACAAAGGCGTTGGCAATGGCCGTATTGTAATACCGGGCAATGTTTACCGTGTTGGCGGCTCCGCTCCCTGAGCTTGCTACCCCGAAAGCCGGGAAAACCGGACGCGTATCCGGGCCGTTCAGCGTCCGGGTTGGTGCTTTCAGGTTGGCATCGATGTAACGCAGGGCCTGAATGTTTTTGTTGTAAACAAACTCAACCGTACCGATCAACCCCCATGGCAAACGCTGATCGACGGCCAGGTTCGTTTTCCAGATTTGCGGGTATTTCAGGTTTTGATCCGATGCGTTGATAACGTACGGAAGCAGTTTCGTTAAATCAACCGTCGAAGGATCGGGCGGACGAACGGCTGCCGGCAACTGGCTCGGATCGGTAACAAACGGGTACGCCGTCGTATTCTGTACGTTAATGACGGCGGTATTGACCCCGTTATTCCCTAATTGATTGGAAATCAACACTTCCGGAATCCGGGAAACGAAGACACCACTTCCTCCGCGAATCTGCGTCGTTTTGTCTCCTTTCACATCCCAGTTAAACCCAACCCGGGGTGACAACAGCAAACGCGCTTTCGGGAATGTTCCGGTCGTGATTTTGTAATTTTTTCCTTCTTCATCCCTGAATTCCAAATCTTTAACAATCGGATTGTTAAAGTTTTCAGCCGTGCTGTTGTCATATTGAAACACATCGCCCCGCAAACCTACTGTCAGTTTGAAGTTCGGCGTTGCCTGAAACTCGTCCTGAACATAAGCACTGTATAGATTCCGTTTCAGCGTCTGCAAGGGCTCACCACCACCCGGAATCAGCGAATACCGCAAATTATAACGGGCAACCGTTACCGGTGAAGTCGTTGCGGTCGGGTTGTTGATCGAGGCTAAAGCCGCCGTCTTGAAATCGTCGATGGAGTTATATACGTATACCCCTTTCGATGACGGGAAGAACACGTTGTTCGAGGTGTAATGTTCGTAGACAACACCAGCCGTCAGGGTATGTCGTCCGGCAAAAAAGCTGAAATTATCGGTGATGTTCATCGTCGAATAATTCAGCTTGTTGTTCGGGGTAAACGGATCGAACCCAATGGACGTGTACGTACTCCCGTCTTTCAGAATATCGACGGTCGGAAAAATATCGGTTTTATACGTCCGGTCTTCGTTCTGTTTGTTGTACGTTGCAATGAGGTTGTTGGCAAATTTACCCCCGAAGTTCGAGGTCAGCTCAGCCGCAATCGAGCGGGTGTTATCGGCAATGATGTAGCCAGAGTTTTCCGGTGAAATCGCCAGATCGCTGTTCGTCCGGTTTCCATTCCCCGCCGTGTTGCTACTGTTACTGTTGCTGATGATGGAGCCTGATTCCGAATTGTGGTGTGAATACCGTACCGACAGTTTGTGCTGGTCGTTGATGTTGTAATCCAGACGGATCAAGCCTTTCCGGCTTTTCACATCGTTGTTAAAGCCATCATAAGCTCCCAGACTCCGGCCAAAATTCGTTTGCATAAACTGATCCAGATCCCGCATATCGGTTTCGGTTACCCGCGAAACGTTACCACCGCCCTGGCCACGGTCGAGACTCCACAGCAAGGCTGGTGTGCTGCTGTCGAACATCTCACCATTGACGAAGAAAAACAGTTTATTCTTGATCAGCGGACCGCCCAACCGAAAACCGTACGTTTTCTCATTGATGTTGGGTTTAGGCGTAATTTCATCCCCATCGGCTTTTTTACCCACCAGGCTGTTGTTCCGGAACAGGTGATAGACCGACCCCGAGAATTCGTTCGTACCGGAACGGGTGACGGCGTTGATACCCGCGCCCGTAAAGCCCGATTGACGAATGTCGAACGGTGCCACGTTCACCTGAATCTGGTCGATGGCGTCCAGTGAAACCGCCGTCGTACCGGTCCGGCCACCGGCCAGTGCCGAGCTACCCAAACCGAATCCGTTGTTGAAAACCGACCCGTCGATGGTGAAGTTGTTGAAACGGGGATCCTGACCGGCAAAGGACTGACCGTTGCCGTAGGCGTTGTATTTGGTAACGTCGGTCAGTGTCCGGTTAATGGTTGGAATCGTGTTGATCGCTTCCCGTCCGAACGAAGCAGCCGCTCCGGTCCGGTCTGAGCTAAAAATATCGCTCCGGCTACCTGATACGACGATTTCCGAAAGCTGGGTGCTTTCGTCGGCCATCGCAAAATCCACATTGGCGGCCGTTCCCAGACTCGCAAATATGTCGGCCTTGGTCTGTTCTTTAAAGCCAACGAAGGTCGAGGTTACCGTATACGGCCCACCCACCCGAACGTTGGGAAAGGTATAACGCCCTTCACCGTTGGTTATGGTTCCGTAGCGCGTACCGGAAGGCGTGTGAATCGCCACGATCGTCGCGCCCGGAAGCCCGTCTCCCTTCTGATCTTTCACAAAACCCGCAATGGAAGATGAAGTCACCTGTGCCTGAACATCTCCGCCGGACAGCACAAAGGCCAGCCCGCACAGGAACGCTACCAGGTAGATAGACAGTAATTTTCTGTTCATAAAAATGGTTGATTTGGTTAAATTTGGTTTGAAGTGTATCCGACAACCTGCTACAGTTCTTCACAAAGAAACGACATTTTTTTTTGTGACTCAAGTAGCAGTTCTTAGTAAAGTACCAAAATAACATTTATACAAACAAGCTTTCTACAAAAACTCCACAAATCTGTTTTTATCGTTCAATTTCGCCACATTATTTTTATGTTACCATTGCGTTAAGCCATCGTCTGTTTTTGTATCTATTTTAGACAATCTTCTACTATTCAGGTATTTACCGAATTTTCAAAGCTTCAGCCATCGCCCTGCAAAAGCGACATTTTAAACCTTTCTTTTTATCTTTCAGTAGTATTAAAAAGAAAACCGCACAGCGGTTACAACACGTACGGACATGATTCAACAAACGGAAATATACAAACTGGCTCAATTCAGCCGTGACGCTGGTTTTGGCGGTAAAATTGACCCAAACGTTCTCCACACCCTGCTGAACGCCCCAACGTCTCCCCTCCCCGACTTCCCCAACCTACTCGTGGGTGCCGATCACCGCGACGATGCCGCCGTCCTGGAAACGGGCCACGGTGAAGCCGTCGTCAGCACCGCCGATTTCTTCACGCCCTTCGTGGATGACGCCTACGATTTCGGTCGGATTGCCTCCGCCAACGCCCTCAACAACATCTACGCCATGGGTGGAGAACCGCTGCTGGCGGTGGCCATTCTGGGCTGGCCATACAATAACATTCCGGTAGAAATTGCCCGTCAAATCCTGGATGGCAGCCGCGCCCTCTGCGCCGAAGCCGGTATTCCGCTGGCGGGCATTCACAGCATCGAAAGCGCGGAGCCGTTTTTTGGTCTGGCCGTGACCGGCAAGGTGCGCCTGAACCATTTGAAACAAAACAGCACGGCCACGGAAGGCTGCTGCCTCTACCTGACCAAACCGCTCGGTACCGGTATGCTGGCCACCGCGTTGCAACGCGAAACCCTGAGCGCCGAACACACCGAACTGGCCCTGAGCCAGATGACGAAACTGAATACGTTCGGAACCTTCCTCGGAAAACTGCCGTACGTCAAAGCACTCACCCACGTTTCGGGCTACGGTTTGCTGGGTCACCTGATCACGATGGCCGAAAACAGCGGACTGAGCGCCGAGATCGATTTTCACAAAGTCCCGGTTTTTCCGATGCTGGACGAGTACCGGAAGTCGGAAAACATTCCGGACGGCACCCGCCGGAACTGGGACCTTTTCGGCGAAAAAACCAGCGAACTGACGGAGGAGCAACGGTTTTTACTGGCCGATCCGCAACTCAGTGGTGGTTTGCTGATTGCCGTCGATCCACGCAGCGCCACGCTGTTCGAGCAGGTGGCTTTTGAATACAAACTCCATTTGAAAGCCTTCGGGCAACTGATCGAAAAAAGCGAAAAAGCCGTTTACGTTCGGTAGTCCTGAATCGTATCCCCGGTGGTTCGTCCGTGAAATATCAGGCAATATTCTGTAATTTGGCCCCTGAACCCTTCACGGACGAACCTCCGTAGGTACGATCACTATGAAACTCTACTATCGACAGACCGGCGAAACCGGCACTCCCATCATCATTCTGCACGGCGTTTTCGGCTCGTCCGACAACTGGCTGACCATTTCGAAATCCATTGCCGAACACAATCACCGCGTGTTTCTGGTCGATCAGCGCAACCACGGGCGGTCGCCCCGCAGCGAGGTGTTCAATTACGACGCCATGGCCTCCGATTTGCAGGAATTCATCACCGAACACCAGTTGGAACAGCCCATCGTGATCGGTCATTCGATGGGGGGAAAAGCCGTCATGCAGTTTGCAATGGACTATCCCGGGCAGTTCAGCCGGCTGGTGATCGTGGACATTGCCCCCAAATTTTACCCCGTTCACCACGCCGAGTTGATCCGGGGATTGAAAGCCATCGACCTGACGACCATCAAAAGCCGCAACGACGCTGACGACATTCTGAGCCAGTATGAACCCATTCTGCCCGTTCGGCAATTCCTGCTCAAAAACCTGTTTCGCACCGACGACGGACAGTTCGACTGGCGGCTCAACCTGCCCGTTATCGAGCAGGAATTGCACGCGATTGGGGGCGAGTTGGCCCACGTCCGGACGGTAACCGAGCCGACGTTGTTCATCCGGGGTGCCAAATCCCGCTACATCAAAGACGAAGATGAGGCCGAAATCAAGCGCATTTTTCCGAACAGCACGCTCGAAACCATCGAGGATGCCGGACATTGGGTGCAGGCTGAAAAACCGGTGGAGTTTGTGGAAATACTGATGCGGTTCCTGGAAAAGTAATCACCTTATTCGGTTCTTTGCAAACCGGTCCGCTCGATGTGGATGCGGTTTGCTTCCTTTTTTATCATGCCCATTCTGTATCTTATTCCCACCATACTGGCCGAAAATACCGCCGACCAGGTGCTGGCTCCCCAAATTCGCGAGGTGATCAGCCAGACGACGGTGTTTTTTGTCGAAAACGTCCGCACGGCCCGGCGGTTTATCAGCAGTCTGAAAACCGGGGTGGTCATCGACGACCTGTTGTTTTACGACCTCGACAAAGACACGCCCGAAGCCGAAACCAAACAGCAGCTAACCCTTCTGAGACAGCAAAACCGGGATGCGGGCGTTTTGTCCGAAGCGGGTTGCCCCGGGGTGGCCGACCCCGGCGCAGTGGCGGTGCGGCTGGCCCACCAAACGGGTTGGCAGGTTCGGCCGCTGGTGGGGCCGTCGTCCATTCTGCTGGCCCTGATGGCGTCAGGCATGAGTGGTCAGTCGTTCGCTTTTCACGGGTATTTGTCCATCGAAAAACCGGCCCGGCTTCAGGAAATCAAGCAGTTGGAACTGGATGCCCGCAAACGCCAGCAGACGCAGATTTTCATGGAAACGCCCTACCGCAACAACCACCTGCTGGCCGACATCCTGACGGCCTGCAACCCCGAAACCCGGCTGTGCATTGCCTGCAATCTGACTGCCAAAGACGAGTTGGTCCGAACGCTGAGTATCCGCGAATGGAAGGCCCAAACACCGGACCTGCATAAAAAACCCAGCCTGTTTCTACTTCTGTAATACCGCCTATTATCTTCAGTATGATCCGGATACAAGCTTTTACCTTTAACGCGCTGGCTGAAAATACGTATGTTTTGTATGACGAAACCCGCGAAGCAGTTATCATCGATCCCGGTTGTTACGACCAGCAGGAGAAAGATATACTGACGGATTTCATTGCGCAAAACGGTTTGAAACCGGTTAAACTGCTCAATACCCATGCCCACATCGACCATGTGCTGGGCAATGCGTTCGTCAAGCGGAAATACGGTGTTGAACTGTACCTGCACGAAAGCGATCTGCCGGTTTTGAAGTCGGCGCAAATCCTGGCACAGCACTACGGTTTCCGGGCTTATGAGCCGACCGAAGCCGATCAATGGCTGGAAGCCGGGCAAACCGTTTCATTCGGAAATTCGGAGCTGGAAGTGCGTTTTGTGCCGGGACATGCGCCGGGGCATGTGGCTTTTGTCGGACACGCCGACCGTTTCGTCATTGGGGGCGATGTGCTGTTTCGGGGCAGCGTCGGACGAACCGACTTTCCGCTTTCCGACTTCGATACGCTGGTTCACAGCATCCATACACAACTCTACACCCTGCCCGACGACTACACAGTTTACCCCGGCCACATGGGAACCACGACGATCGGCCAGGAAAAACGAACCAATCCGTTTGTCAGGATGTAACGGTCGTTGTCGGTCAATTCACATTTTCTTGTGCTTATCGGGATTGTAAATACCCTTTAACAACTCCCCACTCTACCCAGCTTGGTACTATTTTGACATATAGTAAGACTTATTTTCAGGAATTCAGATAATACCCTATATTTGATCGGCAAGGCATCTTCCACCATCTGCAGCAAGGGTATGTCATGAATATACTGAATAAAAACCCGGTTGCCCTGGATGAGCCTGACCTATGGCAGCAGTTTAAAAATGGAAATAGCGGGGCATTTGAGAAGTTAATGGAAAAATATGGCCAGCTGCTTTTCGCATACGGTCATAAATATTCCCACGACTCCGCATTCGTGAAAGCTTGCATTCAGGCTCTTTTTCTGGAATTGTGGCAGAAACGGGACTCGCTGAACGACACCGTTGGGGAGAAAGTATACCTGCTGGCGTCCCTTCGCTGTCACATGCACCGGGCGCTGGAAAAGCAACGCTGGCAATCCGGGCCTCCATCCGGGCCTCCACTGGATTGTATCGATCCTTTTTCGATCGAGTTTTCAGTGCAGGAAAGTCTGGTTGAAGACGAATTCTCACGTTGTGTGGTCGACCGGATAAAGTTCCTCATCGGGCAATTGCCCAAACGGCAGCAGGAAGTGGTGTATCTCAAGTTTTTTCAGGGACTGGACCGCGACCACATTTCCGAGGTCATGAACATGGCCCCGCAGTCGGTTTTCAATCTGCTCCAGGCCGCCATCAAACAATTGAAAGCCCGGTGGAAAGCCGAGTTCTTTGTCGTTTCGCTGGTTCACCTGCTGGGTTGACTTTGCAGCTTGCCACAAATCTTGCGGGTGTTATTTGAAAACCGTTTGTAAAAAAATTCGAAGCGGACAGCAGGAAACCTGCTGTCCGCTTCATTCATAGCTATTGTACTCGTGTTAACTTAACGCGAACTATGAGATGATGCCCTTGCCTAAACGTAGTTTGAGTGCCAGCGGCACGTAATGTTAATAGCAAATGCGTATTCTGAGCACTCCAGGCGTGCCGGAGGTACGCAACTAAGCCTATATCGCGTACCTCCGGCA
>NZ_JBPZHB010000012.1:0-104127 GCF_051857545.1 Larkinella fluvii
CCAATTGTAAAAAGTAGCCTCACTGATCCCCATCTTGCGGCATACCTCAGCGACAACAGTTCCTGTTTCAGCTTGGCGAAGCGCAAATACGATTTGTGCTTCAGTAAATTTGGTCTTCTTCATGACGATTATTTGGTTGTTAAAATACCGAAAAATCGCCCGAACTCTCTACTTTATAACGGTCCAGTTTTTAGGGAGGAGGTCAACGCGGGCAGCAGCCCAAAATAACGGCTGCAACTAAGTTCTTCATCATTCTTTTCATTTTGTAAGTAGTGAGTGGTTTTGACGTATTCAACAGTTATGAATCAAATTTATTTTCATCCCATTCTTTTCCCGGTGGAAATAGTTCTGCTTTGCGCTTTCGCATTTCAATTGCGACTAAATCACGGTTACCGCCTTGCTGTTCCAGCTTTGAAATAATGTTTAGATAACTTTTCTCGTCTCTGTTCTGGCTCAATTTAAAAACATTCTCTATCCGATCGGCTTTGATCTCAAAACCGGCAATTGCGGGCATCATCTTTTTTAAAAATCCGTCTGGAAGGTTATCATAAATGGTCGGAGATTTACTATTTTCCCCTTCAAATTTCAATGTCATTTTTTTCATTAATCGAATCAAATCGACGTCCGGCATAAATTTTATTTGACCATGAATGTGTACACTCATATAATTCCAGGTTGAACCAATGTGTGGATTGCTGTACCAGGAAGCACTTACATACGCATTAGGGCCTGTAAATACAATGAGTGCATTGGGATTTTCAACGAAAGCTTTATAGTGATCTGTGTTGCGCATGATGTGTCCCTGCAAAAACAATTCACCTTGTCTTTCTTCAATTATTAGTGGAATTTGGGTAGCTACTTGAGTGCCTGATAAATGACTTCCGGTTAAAAAAGCAAATGGATATTCTTCCATAAAATCCAATACCGTCTGTCGATCCTTTTCTTTGAAATAAGAGAAGTTATACATGTTAGTTTGTGTTTGGTTTGATACCCATTCGCTGAATCTGTCTGCGTTATTCATTCAATGGGTACGTAAATTGAATGACTTGCATGGGAAAACCGCCTGTTGCCCGGTAAAAGTGAATGGCCTGACTGTCTTCCTGGTCAGCCTGAACAAACAGCTCCTCTACCCCCAGACGGCGGCAGTATTGCATCAATTGCGTTAGCAATGCCGTCCCAATACCCTGTCCCTGATGGGTTGTACCAACCGCAATATCATACAGGTAAACCACTGGTTTTTCCGTATGGTATTGCGGTAAGACGTAGGCCGTCAGGCCACCCACAACCTGATTGGCAAACCGGGCGACGAAAACGACAAAATCAGGCCTAGCTAACAGGCGTTGAAGGTGTTCGGGCCGGGACTTCGTTACGAGGTCGGTTTCTAAAACGTCCCGGAACAGGTGGATCAGTTCAGTAAACTGATCTACCTCACCAGGCATCAATCGTCTGACTTCGACATTCATTGGAATTGCGCATTAGGGTTATAGCTTCTGCTCAGATCGGCAAGAAAAATGGGCGGGCGGTCAGGCCATGATGGTGGCATTAATCATGGTCTCCGACAGCAGCGTGTAGCAAGCCTGCCAGGCTGCCTGCACCTCCGGTGTCCAGGCTTCGCCCAAGCCTTGTTCCAGCGTCCAGAGCAGGGCCTGGCCCACCAGAACGTAATGATGTTCCTGAACGCCGTAGTGTACGTGTCGGCGGGCGAGGGCTTCCACATCAGGCACCACGCTGTCGAGCCGGTCGAGCCGGGTAACAACGTAGGTGAGCGTAGCCAGCAGCTTCTTCGACTGGTCGGGTATTGACGTACGGCTGAACAAAGGGCGAACCTCCGGTGCGATGGCAAATAACCGGTCGTAGAAGAGTTTCCCTACTGCCTCAGCGGGCAGAACAGCTACTGGTTGGTAGGACTCTTTGACGAGTTGAATTTGATGAAACGTCATGGTTACTGTTGTTTAGAGTGCTTCTGCCGCAAGCGTATCTGCCAGCTTTAACGTAATCGGTAACAGTACTTTAGCCTTCATTTCAGCATCACCACCGCTGTACATGACAGCGGTGCTCTGGTGCGACAACTCGTCGGCGTGTTTGACCTTTCCGGTAGCCACCTCAACGAGCCGGGTTTTGAGCGTGGCGGAGCCTTTCGAGTCATATTCGTCAACCGTTCCCGTCAGCACGTAACTTACCCGGAGTTGCTTACCGACCCGCACCGCAGCGGCCGTCGAAGCTCCATTCACCGCCGTCAGGTCGGCCTGCGACGCTTCCCGCGTGTGCCGGACGTCCACAACGTGAATCCGGTTGGTTTTCATCAGTCTGAACGCAATGCTGGCCTGAAGCTGCCGCCTGGCTTCTGGCGACATCACCGCTACGTTTGGGCCGGGCGTAAATTCAACCACGGCTACCTGCGCCTTGCCTGTTCGTTTCGCCAACTCTTCCGGTGGAGTCTGAGCGAGTGCAACACCTGTCAGGGTAACCCCTAAAGAAACTACTGCAATCAAGTTATTCATCATTCGTTTCATGTCGTAAATAGTGTTTGATTTTGGAACTATATTCAATCAAAATCTGCCAAAATGCTTACTTCTTCAATACTTTGGTTGTAAGCGTCTGTTTTCCGTCGTTGACCTGCACCACATAGAGCCCGGCCGGAACCGACGTTCCGTTCTGGTCCGTGCCGTTCCATCGAACCCCGTTTTGGCCCGATGCTGCGTTGTTTGTGGGTAATGTAGCTATGGATACACCCGCCGTGTTGAAGATGCGCACCGATACGGGACCTCCCTCCGCAAACGGGTACTTGATTTCGGTCTGCTCCTTGAAGGGATTGGGATAAACCTGCACCCGGCGATCTTCCGCCGACTCCCGGTCGGACGACGGCCCTTCTTCCAGCCAGTGCGCCCGAATGGTCGACCCAGCGGCTTTTCGACTTCCGGCATTGGAAGAACCAATTTCCACTTTTCCGACGGGGGCCAGCAGTGTCATGGGCCGGGTGAACGTAACTGCGCCCGAATAAGTACCCTTGGCGGTATACACCGTATAATCGTTAGGCGCGTGCTGAGCCGCCTGCTGCACGGTGAGGTAGGGCTTATGAACTTGGCCGTTAGGCTGGTCACTTGCTCCGTCCACGTCAAGGTAAGCCGATCTTTCGGTGTAGAATCTACCTACTTCCTCCCGAAACCCATTGTCCCGGAAGCCCAGGCCGTACCCTGGCATGTCGACTCCCTCAAGAATGAAACGTTCTTGATAGTGAACGCCGATGGCCACGTTCGACTCTTTGAAAGTGATGGGTGCACCCGTGGAGTTTTGCAGTTCAAGGGGAGTATTGTAGACCACAAATCGGTCACGGTCAGGGGTAAGACCAGAGATGAACTCATTCTGTCTCAACAGCGATGTTTCCAATAACTGTAAGGTCCGGGTGGTGAGATCGTCTTGGCCTGCCAGGCCACCAGAATAAGCACCGTAGTGAAAAATATCTACTGGTATGCCCCCATCCCCTTTAGAGTCGATGGTAAAATTACCGGGGTTAAGGGCAATGCGAAAGTATTCCTGCTGACGTTCGCCGGGCCGCAGGCCGGTGATGCTATTGGGCAGCGGTTCTATCACCCACCAGCCATAATCGCCCAGATTATAGCCATGAAACCCTTTGGGTTCTTCTTTAAAATTAAATCTGCCCTCCCGGCTCGGCTTTGGAGCGCGTGTGGGGTATTGATCCTGGGGTGATGAATGCACGGCTGTACCGCCAACTGAGGGTGGCACGTTGAACTCGATGATATTGTCATCGTCAAAGGGCATGCCGTTGATGAAAGCTCTCGATGACGTCACAATCGCCCCGTTGGGCGCAATCCAGCCCGTACTGTACCACGTACTGCCGTCAGTGAATCGGCCTACGGCTCTGGCATACGGATACGTATCAGTGATGTTGCCGGATGTTGAAGCCGCTGTTCGGGCCGAAGCACCCAGGTCGCCGGTCGCCTTCCGGGCGTTTCGCGCCTGCCCCGCCTGTGGGTCGGTCACTTTGATTTCAGAAATATGTACCGAATTACGCTCACCGGCAGCGGCAAACAGCGAGACGGTCACCGATTGGCCGTTAAAATACGCCGAGCTGTAGCGCCAGTTTTCGAGGTCCGGCTTCCGGAGTTCCTGCCGGGCGCCATCGGTGCCTTCCAGCACCAGATAACTGTTTTCGCCTAGTTTTGTTCCCGCAAAATACAGCCGCAGAAACGTCGTGTTGGGCTGCGTCACCTGCGTCAGGAACCGGAGTTGACCGTGGCCCGACGTCTCGGCCTGATACCCGAACGAATAGGGTACTTTTTTCTGAGCTACCGCCGACACGCTAAACAGGCAGATCAGACCGAGGAGTAAGCAATTGATGGTTTTCATTTTGGTTACTGGTTTAGCATATCTTACTGAAGACTCACCAGGACCAGCACCAAACCCGTACCCGTTTCCAGCGAGGTCATGGCTTTGCCGAGGATGGCTCCCTGGGCTTTGCCCGAGTCGGTCGTTTTCATGGCGTGGCCGGTTGTGGGCGAGGTGGTAAGCAGATCGCCCGGCCGGATGGCCCCGTACTGCGCATCGACCCGGCAATAAACCCGCCCCGTCAGGGCAACGGGGTGTTGTCCGCTGGCCAACGTTCCGGCCTGCCCCATCAGCATCCCCGGCTGCACGTCGCCCGCTCCGCTCACAATCCCGGCTACAGTTTTGTCGTAGGCTCGCCGGGCCACCCGCAGTTGCCCCGGTTTTTCCGGGTCGATACTCACCACCGTACCCGGCAGCAGCGTTTCGCCCGCTTCGATGTCGAAGTGTTCGGCCAGATCGGACCCGCCGGTGATTTCGAGGACTTTGGTCGAGGTGGTGCCGTTAACCTGCAGCGTTTTGGAGGGTGTCGTGAGGCCAATGCCCACGTTTCCGGCGGGTGTAATGACCATCGTTGCATCGTCGGAACTGGCGGTTTTGGAAAACACCAGCTTACCCCCCCCGGCTCCCCAGCCGTTGTTGGCTACCCCGACCCGCCATTCGGCCCCGCCGTTGCCCGGGTTGATTAGCTTGAGCTGCATGTCGTTTTCCGAAGCGATGCTAAACCGGGCTTCGTTGTCCGTCGTGCCCACTTTCACCTTACCCCCGCCGTTGACCAGATGGACGTTCTGCTCCGAATCGTTGTTGATGTACAGCGGGTCGCTGCTTTCGATCTGGTTGCCGTCCAGCGCCAGCATGTGGATGTTGTCGCCCACCTTCGAGTGTAAGCGCAGGGCTCCATCGGCCACATAATTCCCCGATTTGGTAGCGTTTTTGCCATAGATCGTGAACACAACCGGGTTTTCGGTGTTGATGCCCAGCCGGGCCATGTCGGGGGCCAGACCAAAGAGCAGGTCGCCGTTGTGCCGGATACGGAAGTGGTTTTCGTTATTGATGGACCACATATTAGACTCACCGAAAGGGACTTGCCGCTGCAATTCGATACCTGCCGTTTGGCTACCTAGGTTGGCACCACCCACCGAAAGCACCCGTATAAAATTGTCTTGTGAACTCTGTAGGTGCAGGATACGCTGAGGGGTGGTGGTTCCGAGGCCAACCCGGACGCCTAAGCCGGTGTACAGGTTACCGCCGTTCGTGTGCCATTGCTGGGCCAGCACTTGATTGGAGTTGAAGAGAAAACCTGCAAGGCAGACTTTTATAAAGAGGTGTGTGAATTTTGTATTCATGATTGAAAAGAAATTTTTTGATTGTAAAGAGAGAAAAAGTGGCTAAAGTCTGCCCGTATCCGGATAGTTTTGATGCTGGCAGACTTTAGCTGACCGCTGGCTTACTCCGGCTGGAAGCGGAGCCGTACTGTGTGCAGTTCGGTGGTGTCGCTGCCATAGCCGGTTAAGCTTTTACCGGTCAGTTGCTTCGTTAAACAGTTGTTAATCTGCTCATTCTGGCTAAACACGTCTATCTGACAAAGCTCGTTTTTGGCATTGACCCGGAATTGAATCACCAGAACACCCCCTTTGTGGGTCGACCTGAGCACGTCAGGGTACGTAATGTATTTTGCTAATTGCTGCTCCAGCGTAACTTTCGGAGCGTTGGTTTTGCGGTTTTTGGTCGGTGTGGCGTAGGCTTGCGTCGTCAGGAAGCCTACGAGTGTAAGAAGGAAAAAAGACTTTTTCATGGCTTTGTTTGTGTTCACGATTTGACTGTTTATTGGTTAAAATCAAAGACTACAGAACATGGTCTCCCTAACCCGGAGCCATATACATTGCTTCGGGTAAACATAGACAGCTTCTACCTTTTGGGAATCGGCTAGACCGCAGTCGTTACCGTTGAGGGAACGGCCAGATAAACTTCGATGATCCGGGGCGTCATGGATACGATGCGGATAGCGCCGTAGAGGTTCTGATTCTTCAGCTTAAAGAAGAAAAGATCACCCTGCTGGTAGACTGGAGGCTCCTGACTGTTATCCACATAATAGCTTTCGAACAATTGCGGCCGCTCTGTCGCTGCCTCCTTGAGGGTTTTGGCCGGATTATAAAAATAGCTTTGGTTGAACCAGACAACTTCCATCTGATTGCCAGACCCGAACGAGTGCGTCAGTTCGCTCCACAGCGTTCTGGACATTTCCAGTTTGGCATTGTGATACAGATTGAAATGGGTCTTGTACGTGGTGGAAGCCGGTCGGCCGTTCAGGTAATCGAAACTGTTGAGTGCCCCGTTCGACAGCGTAAACACCGTCGGAATCTGGTTGGGGTCGGTACCGGCCGGGTATTCCGGCCATTCAATCCGCCAGGTGAGCGTTTTGAGGTGATCATACCTACTATCTGTCGGGATAAAGGTCTGTTTGGTAATCGTCGGCGAGGGCAGCGATTGTCCGCCCGGATTGGGAGCGTACCCGCCATCATTCGTCGGAGGATGATTCGGAACGAAGCCGTCGGTTCGTGCCGTCAGACTCTGGCGCTCAATGGCGCTTTCTTCGCAGCCGCAAACGGCTATCAGGAGCAGTGCGAGGGCGGTTACTACTTTTACGTGTTGCATACGAGTTGGTGTGGAAAAAAGAAGAGTTAGATTGTCTGCTGCTTAGAAGTGATTCGACGAATTCCTGGTGGCAACAAAGGCTTGGCCGAATCAATTGTTGGGTACGGCCAGGTACACCTCGATGATGCGGGGTGTCATGGAGACGATGCGAATACCGCCGTAGCGGTTCGGGATCATCGGTGAAAAGTTCATTACCTTAAAAAGGAATATATCACCTTGCTGATAGACTGGAGGCTCCTGGCTGTTATCCACCCAGTTGTTTTCGAAAAGGGCTGGCCGCTCTTTTACCCAGTGTTCGAGGCTCTTTACGGAAATATTAATCTTGTTGAACCAGGTGATTTCCATCTGATTGCCACCGTTAAACGAGTAGATCAGTTCGTCCCACAGCGTACTGGACATTTCCAGTTGAGCGTTGTGGTACAGGTTGAAATGGGTCTTGTACGTGTTGGAGGCCGATTGGGCGTTCAGGTAATCGAAACTGTTGAGTGCGCCGTTGGATAGCGTAAAGACCGTTGGAATCTTGTTCGGATCCGTCCCGGCCGGGTATTCCGGCCACTCAATCCGCCAGGTGTGGCACTTGGTGTGAGCCCACAGATCATAGTCTGGAATAAACGTTTTCCTGGTAATGGTTGGGTACGGCAGCGATTGCCCGCCCGGACTGGTCCCTTCTGGCAAAGGATTACCTTCTGGAGAGGGATTGCCTTCTGGAAAGGAATTAACGACGACTCCATCGGCTCGTGCCGCCAGCTCGTGCCGCTCAATAGCGCTTTCTTCGCAGCCGCAAAGTGTCACCAGACACAATGCGAAGACGGATACTGTGTTTGCTTTTTGCATTTTAGTTGGTGTGGAAAAAAGAATTGGATTGCCTACTGCTTACAGGTGATTCGGCCGATACCTTGCGGCATTAAAGTGGTAGAGAAAAGTAACGGGAACTAACTCGGATTTTCCAGAAACTAGCATTATGCCAGTATGGACTGGTCTGTATACTGTACAATAGTCCGCCATCTTCTGATAAAGATTATGGGATTGGTGTATCCTTCTTTTCCAAGCCCAAGTTTATTGTTTACTGGTAATCAGGACCGGGGTGGTTAGTTCGTGATTACCCGGTTGATGAAGCAAAGGTAGTGGACCGGGCAGGTGCCGAAAAAGAGCCGCTTGATGGATGCGGCTTCCGGCTTGACGAATCAGGTCGCAGACTTGGCCGATAGGCAAACAGGCCACCCACTATGGATGGCCTGTTCTGGGCACACGAAGCAAGGCGCGGTTTACCGGCCCGCCACCAACCGCAGAAAGTCGTCTTTCTTCCTTGGCGAAATCATAATCGTGCTTCCATCGGACAGAATCGCGTAACCACCGTCGGTTTTGATCATGCGCCGGACTTCGTTCAGGTTAACAATGTGCGAATTGTGGAGCCGGAAGAAGTGCTTGGGGGGTAGTATCAGCTCATACTCTTTCAGATTTTTGCTGACCATGATTTTGCGGCCCTCTTTCAGGAAGAACGTGGTATAGGCCCCGGCCGCTTCGAGACGGACGATGTCGGTCAGCGCGACGAATTCAAGACCATCGGACGTTGCCAGCGTAATGTTCTGTGGTTCGGTGCCGGGCTGTTGCAGGCTTTGCAGCAGGCGGTCGATAACATTGTCGTCAACCCGACTGCGACGGCGCTCCTGCACCTTTTGCACGGCGGTCTGTAGTTCGTCGAGGTCAATCGGCTTCAGCAGGTAGTCGGCAGCACTGAATTTTATTGCCTGTAGGGCGTAGTGGTCGTAGGCCGTCGTAAAGATAACGTCGAAATCCGGTCGTACCTTAGACTGACTAACTTGCCGGAGCAAATCGAAGCCCGTACCGGCGTGCATCTCAACGTCGAGGAATACCAGCTCGGGCGCAACCTGTTCAATAAGCGCTACCCCCTCCGGAACCGAGCCGGCTGTACCAACCAGACTGAGACTGGATAACAGATCAGCAACCACTGTTTTCAGAAACTCGCGGCTGTGGTATTCGTCTTCAATGATAACCGTTTTCATGGCGATCAGAACGGAATAGATAGTTCAACTCGGGTGCCGCAGGGTTGCTGATTGGCGTCGTAGAGGTCAAGCGTTACTACGTGAATCAGGTCGCTGCCCCGGGCATTTAGTAGCCGCAGCCGGGTGTCGGTAACGGCTGTGCCGCGTGAGATGTGGGTGCGGTCAGCGTTAAACCGGAGGGCGGCTTCTCGACCAATGCCGTTGTCTTCAACGACACACAACAGCCGGTTCACCTGATTTAGTAGGTAAATGTGCAGTTGACCACCGTCGTCGGGGCGGTGGCGCAGACCGTGCAGAATGGCATTCTCGACGTAGGGCTGTATCAGCATCGAGGGCACATCGGTGAGCTGCGGGTCAAGGTCGTCGTCCAGTTCAATCTCATAGGTAAAGATGCCGTTGAAGCGAAGCCGTTCCAGATCGAGGTAGTACGTCAGGGCTTTTAGTTCGTCGGCGAGCGCCACCCGGTCATTCACCGAATTTTCGAGAACCTGCCGAATCAGTTTGGCAAATTTAGTCAGGTATCCCAAAGCCTCCATTGTGTTTTTTTGCATCACAAAGTGCTGGATAGAATTAAGCGCGTTGAAAACAAAGTGCGGATTAATTTGCGCTTTGAGCGCCTGAAGCCGCAATGCTTGATTAATCTGCTCAATCTCGGCTTTCTGCTGTTCTATCTCGATGAGTTGCTGCTGAAGCAGTTCGTGCTGCCGGAGTACCGTCTCGCCTTTCTCTTCGGTCGTCCGAAGGGCTTCGGCTAATTGCTGTTCGGTTTGCCGGTTGATCTGTTGCTGATATACAAAAGCTGTTACGAACATGGCGAAGGCAAACAAGCCACTTATTGTACGGGTAGCTGCGTTGTCGGCCTGCTCATCGCTGGTTAATTCGGGCAGTCGTGGAATAAGCTGCGTTACGGGTTCAAACAGCAGGAGCGTCAGGCCAATCCAGATCAATCCAATCCACATGCTGCGGTTTTCGGTAATCTGAAACAACAAAACGGGAAAAATTAGCGAAGCCAGAATGTCGATTTGCTGACTGGTGGCCGGGCCGTGCGTGGTCAGTCCCGCACCGATCAGCACGTACAGCGACGGCGTGATTGTGAGAATATACCTTGACAAGTAAAAATAACCTAGGAAATTAAGCAGCAGGGGCGATAAAAAGGTTAGCATCGCCAGCAGGTATAGCCCAAACAGCACTGGCGAAGACCAGAAAATAAACGTGGCCGGAAAAAGTGCTAGCCCAAGGGTGATGGCCACCCGATTACAGAGGATAAGTTTTTTGCCCAAATCAGCCGGTAGCCCAAGCTGGTTGGCGTTCGGATGACTCAGACCGATGGAAGATAACGACTGCCAAAGCGAACTCACGAACTGACTCATAATGCGAATCAAAAGTTGAACTAGGCTAAAATGGACAAACGCAGTCAGAGAAGTAAGTTTGTAGAATGCTACCGCATGGGTGGCCCCGAACTTCAACTTATTGCTCTCTACGACCGCCCGGCGGCCCGGTACGTTTGCCAGTGCTATGATAGGCACTTGTGCTTATATTTCCAATCGCACCGTCGACCCGGGGTAAAGTAATAATCAACAACTCGATTTCAATGACCAGGATTAAACCGCCAACGCGGCTGATAACGATTTGTCTGTTTGGGGTGCTTAAACAACGCTACACCATTCGACAGCGTTATGTTTACATCCTGGATCACTGGCTGGATTGGTTTCCTAAATTACTCTCTTATCAAGACTTCCATTACCGACTCAATCAAGTCGGATGGCAATTTGAGGTCATGATCCATGAACGCGTACATCAGGTGTAGACCCGGCGTTGCCATCACCACATTAGCCCGGTAGATTCGCTGCCGATCATTGGCTCTTAACCACCTTATCAAGCCAAAGTGGCATCAGACTGAGCCGAAAAAGGATTCTGCCCGGCGGCCCGGTAAAAACCTGTACTACCACAGCCTTAAACTGCACTTGTGGGCTTTGTTCGGCAGGGTACGATCCTTTACCGGAGCGTTTTCATTTCACCCCCGCATCGGCCAATGAACTGACGGTTCTCAAACAAATCACCTTGCCCTATGTGCCACATCGTCTGCTGGTGGGCGACAAAATCTAAGCTTCAGCTCCTATACAAGTCCAGCTTGCTCAGCAGGAGGTGGAACTAATGATTCTGATTAAACTCAAAAAAGGTCAAAAACGGCTGGATGCCGCCGATGAGCTTTATTCAAGTTTTGTCAGTTCGATCCGGCAGCCGGTGGAATCTTTCATTCAGTGGTTAATTGAAAAAAGCCAAATCCAAACCGCTTCAAAAATCTGTTCTCAGAAAGGGTTGCTCTTGCACTATCTGGGCAGACTGTCCGCTGGGTTATTTATTATGGCTTTCAACTCTTGATTCGCATTCATAACTAAAACAGCAATTTAGGGTTATATACAACTTTCTGTGGCCGGGGCCGGAAAATATAGCGTCACCTGCGTACCCGCAGCCCGGCCGTCTGAGTCGGTCAGGTCAACCGTTTCAAACCGGATTTTTTGCTCATTTTGCTCGTTTAGAAGGGCGAGCCGGTCTTTTACCGTCTGCCAGTGCGGAGTCAGGTCGGAACCTTGCTTCCGTTGACTGATAGTCAAGGCCTCCGACCGCCCAATTCCATTGTCGGTTACCTCGACCCGTACGCCCGCTGGGGTCTGGTCGAACCGAATGTCGATAAATCCGGCCCCGTCAGGCCGGTTCAGGATTCCATAATAGAGGGCATTCTCTACAAAAGGGTGCACAATCAAGGATGGGATCACCATTTCGGCCAGCGAAGCACTATTGGCCAATTTTACTCGGTACTCGAACTTGTTGCTGAACCGAGTCTTTTCAAGTGCTAAGTACTGATCAAGCATCAGCATTTCCTGATTTACTGACGCGTATGTCTGCGATGCGTTGGCGAGTAACAGCCGCATGAACCGGGCGAATGAGGTAATGTAGGCCAGCGATTTCCGCTTTTCGTTCAGCATGATAAAATACTGAATGGCGTTCAGCGAATTGAAAATAAAATGGGGGTTGATCTGGGCTTGCAGCACCTTCAGCTTCAACTTGCGGTTGTAGTGATCAATCTCCGCATTCTGTTGCTGAATTCGGTCGTATTGGGCCTTCAACTGCTGATTGATACGCTGCTTCGACGCCGATCGAACGTAGAGTATTCCGGCAACAATCAATAGCAACCCAATACTGAGCAAGGCCAAGCTACGGTAGGTTTTCTGCGTTTGTACTTCCAGTGCCGTGTTGATTAATCGCTGTGTAACTAATTCTTTCTGAAGCGAGAGCCGTTCAAAGTCATAATTGGATGGCCGTTCGGAGGTTTCAAAGGCTAAACCGAATTCACTTTCGCTAAGGTATTTTCGGATAATTTGATTTGTAATGTTCTGAGCACCCGGCGCGTCGGCATACGCCCTCATCGGCTCGCCCCAGTCGCTTTTAAGCGGGTAGATAGCCGCGTAGCCGGGCCGCTCGCTCATCAGCACAGTTTGCCGCTTGACGGGTAGCCCTCGCTTTCGACCGAGTAGGTATAGCGAAAGTGGCATGTAACTGAAGGCATTCGGGTGGTGAATGACGTGGCGCATCACCGTCAGATCGTTGTTGACGGTAGTGACCGGAAGAGTCGGGTAGAACCCCCGACGGAGTGAGTCAATATCCTGGGCCATCGTCGTGTGTCGCATGGTATACGCCCGGAGGTTGGGTAAGGCTGTAATAAAGTCACGTGCGGAGGCATAATTGGGAGCGCTGGGATGTGTAATCAGTACGCTCAGGTCGGGCATGTAAGGAGGTGTAAACTGCACCTCCCGCTGCCGGTCGGGCGTAACCGAAAAGTTTCCTAAGCCGAAAACGCCCGGTTGGGGGCTGGTACGGACCCGGTTATAGGTCTGAATAAATCCCCCCCCATAAACCCAGTGTAGGGTTAGTTCAAATCCATAGCGCCGTTTAACAAATTGCCGAAAGTTTTCCAGCAGTTCAACCTCAATACCCGCCAGTCGTCCGGTTGAATCGCGGTAGGCAAAGGGTTCAACCTGATCCCAAACCACGGTAACCACGCCACCCCGGCGCTTTCGTACCTCAGCCCAGCTATCGCCCCGGAGTATCGGGCCATTCTGCGCCCAGCTTGACGCAGCAACAAGCCATGTCAGCCATATCAGTGCTAAAGCCCAGTGTTGTTTCCTGTTTCCTCTCATCGTTAAGTCTTGTTGTGTCGCTCTGCTTACAAGATCGTTGGCAGGTGAAAATAATCAGTTGGCAACTTAACCAACACGGGGTATAACTTGACGAATGAGGGCTTTGAGTTTATGAATGAACAATACACCATCACCTGTCTCTCCATTTGCGCCGATGCATTCTATAGTTCGCCCCAAATTTAAGACTACCCACGTGTCACTAACACAACTATCCTAACCACGGTGCTTGACTTTCCAGCGTTCATACTTGCCCCGTAATAAATGTACGGCGTTCATGCCCCCACGCTTCTGACCAAAAAACTCCAGAAATAAACTGGATTTGTTTGGCATCTCACTAGAGCTAACCATGCGGATAAATGCACAGGCGGCCCGTTGCTCTCCGCACCGCTTATCCCCACCTGCCTCGGAGCCTGCTTCGAGAGCCCGCATGAGAATTTCGGCCATCGGCAAGTCCTGGGTCTGAGCTTCGACTACAACTTGCATGACAGCAGATAATACGTCTTGATGGGCTAAGGTGTTGCCTTGAATGGCAATACCGGTTGCCGTTAAACTACCACCCGAAGGGCTCGTTGCCGTTCCGGTGTAAGTTCTGGGTTCGGCTAGCTGTTGTAGGGTAACCACAGCGAACTGTTGCTCTTCAGGCATGAAAGCTGGATCTTGCAAGGCTTGGATGATCTGCTGGGGAGTATGTCCAGCCTGAATCATTTGAGCTCCTTTTCGCCTGGCGTCGACATTACTCATGGCCTGAACAATGATGGCTCCCTGACCAGGAATGATTTTACCGATACCACTACAGTTGTGGGTACAGGAGGCCCCGGCGATGCCGATTTCACCCGTTTTAGGATTAACGATGATGATCGACCAGGTCGCCCAAGAATAGAAAGGTACCAGGAGAATCGATAAACAGAGGAAAACGTATTTCATAAAAGCCATCCGGATTTCTATTCCCAGATGCTATTACCGAGCAACAAGTTGCATGGTGGTAACGAACAAGATTTGCACCCTTACCAGTCTTACGTTGGGGAGGGTTTACTGAGACTGAGCTGACTAAAATTTCTATTTAGGAAGGATAAGCGTTTTCGTCAGATGAACCTGTCGTTTGCCGCTTTTTCCTATAATCTCCAGGCTCAATGCATTTGTATTCATCGCTTGATAGATCTGGCTGGCCGGATTGTAGACTCCACAGAGGTCCGTAACCGCTGAAACTTCGCTGTCGTTGACTCGAACGATACGATCACCGGGCTCTAAACCAGCCTGATGAGCAGCAGATCCGTCAATAATACTACCAATCGTCCAGTAGCTTTTCTGTGAAGTGCTTTCCTTCTGAATAAACGGTGAAAAGCCAAATGAGACGAGCGGTTCAGCGGACTGGACTGAATGGTTGGCCACCAGGGTTAAGGTTCGCTGAGCCCAATCAAAGGTGCTGATATACTGGCCCAGAAAACCCCAGCCTACTAAATCGTCACGATAGCTGCCAAAGGCAACCGAGACCGAGTCCAATGGGGTATCGACCAGTTTGACGCCTTTAATGATCGCATTGTAACTGGTATCAAACCGATCGCCGTAGAAGCCATGGCCATTCCATCCAAGCTGGGTGTAATACTTCGACTGCTTTTGGAGTTGGACAAAAAGGGCTTTGTCCTTCGTCATGAAGTGGCTGTTAGAGCCTATATCCACGATGAACTTCTTTTGTGTGCCGTTGGGAAATTGAAGCGGAATAACGGCTCTATGCAATCCATCAACTGTAATAGGCAGCACGAGTTTGGCGGTATCGCTGACCAAGGACTCATATCGGTCGGACACGGTAATGAGTTGCCGTTGATGGTCAAACTGCCAGCGGTGATGACGCAGGATGGCTGAACCAATCAGGCCATCCACGCCAATGCATTGTAAAAAAGAATCCCCCGTCAAATCAAGGATCGCCGTTCCAGGCCGGTAAAAGGTTAACCCGGCCAGTTTGACACTGTCCAACTTCACGTGCTTGTTCAAAGCATTGATGTTCCTGTATTTTCCTTTTCTTATAACGCCTAATTCTTCGGCCGCCTGTTGCGATAAGACCATTAGTGACGTCCCCCCAGAAAAGCGTTCCAGTATGAAGTAGAGAAAATCGGGCAATTGTAATATCTTAATCAACCAGACAATTGCTATGAAGAAAACGAAATTCACCGAAGCGCAAATCGTCTTTGCTCTCAAGCAATCTGAGACCGGAGTGGCCGTAGCCGAAGTATGTCGCAAAATGGGCATTAGCGAGGCTACCTTTTACAATTGGAACGGGGCCGCCCGCGCGGAAGAAGTATGGCGGATTGGGTGTTGCTGAACTGCACCGATTACGCCAGTTGGAAGAAGAAAACCGTCAGTTGAAACAGCTAGTGGCCGACCTGAGCCTGGACAAACAAATGCTTCAGGATGTGCTCAAAAAAAAAGTTTTAAGGCCAGTTCAGCAAAGAAAAATGGCCTCAAGTTTAATGGAAAACTATCGGGTTTCGGCCCGTCGTGCATGCTCTGTTATTCAGTTCCGGCGATCCTCTTTACACTATAAGTCTCGTCGTCGAGATGACTCCGTGATTCGGAAACGAATCAAAGAAATTGCTCAAGTAAGGGTTCGGTACGGTTATCAGCGGATTTACGTGTTGCTGCGCCGAGAAGGCTGGCGGGACAACCACAAAAGGGTGTATAGGGTGTATTGCGAAGAAGGGCTGCATCTGAGAAGCAAACGTCCACGTCGAAACCGAGCGGCTGCCCACCGGTTAGAACGCCCCCAACTCTCCAGCATTCATCAGTGCTGGAACGGTCCGCCGTTGCGGTATGGATTTCGTGCGGACGCCGCGCGGGCCGATCAGCTGTTTAACGGGCGTAAAATCCGTGCGTTAACTATAGTGGATAATTATAGTCGTCAGTGCCTGGCAATCCACGTGGGACAGTCGTTAAAGTCGGAAGATGTCGTTGCGGTAATGAATCGGCTAAAAGCGTTACATTTAACAGTGCCTGGACGCATTCAAGTGGATAACGGCAGTGAGTTTATCTCTAAGTCACTGGACAAATGGGCTTATGATAACAACGTGACGCTGGACTTTTCGCGTCCTGGAAAACCAACGGATAACGCGTTTATCGAGTCATTCAACGGTAGTTTCCGGCCGGGCCGCCGTCGCGGATGAATGCTTGAACGCTCATTGGTTCTTGTCGCTGGAAGATGCTCAGGAAAAAGTTGAACACTGGCGGCAGGAATACAATAGCTTCCGACCTCATAGCTCACTCGGTGGGCTAACGCCAAATGAGGTTGGAAAGGGGAAGGAAAAACCAACAAATTAACGTCCGATCCTCAATCTTTGACCGGAACGCTTTTTGGGAGGACCTCATTAGCACGCCGGAATCAAGAATGAATCGATACTTTTTTGGGGAGGCATTGATGGTTAATTCGACGATGTATTTATCAATAATCTCCTTTTTAAAGGGAATGGCAGTAACAAAGTTGTGCTGTCGAACAAAGCCACTGCGAACCGCTTTGTTTTGTTGGACATAGCGGATAAAGTTGCCGCAGCCAGTCAGTAACAGGAGGATACAGGCAGAAGAGACTTTCAAGAGAAGGTTCATTGCTAGTCAGAGCAGAAGCCCAGTAGATTTAGATCACATGGGCAAGATATTCATTTTACCTGTTTCATGAAACGCCCGTTTCAGTTGGACTCCCGCAATAGTAATCTTTGATTAGAATATAATTGATTAGTTGTCTCAAATCGTTATCTCATTTAACAATGTCTCATCTTAAATAGATTGCCTGACTTATTGAGACAAAATTTCATGCCTGTGCAGGCATGAAATTTATACCTTTTTGAACCTATCATGTCTCAATGTAAAATAGGAATCCAAATGGGTCAACATGTCTGTTCAAAAATAGGTAGTACACTAAAAGTATTTGACCCCATCTGTGTAAGGCTATTTTAATGGAATACGCAACCACCTTGACCGAAATAGCCACCCCAAGGTGGCTTCTGGAGTTTACGCACCTGTTGCCCTATTGTACTAGGGCAACAGGTGCGGGTGTTTTAACAAAACAACTGGATAAATCAATTTACAAGCTAGCCTCTGGCCGTATGGCAACCATCGCCCGGTTATAGGCATAGACATTGGTCTGGTTGTTATAGCCCTTCTTTTTATTGTCATCATAAAACGACCGGCCATAGTAGTACCCATTCCAATCACCTCCCCATCCCCAGTTCATGTGCAGCCAGTAGGTGTTGAGGCTACAGGTCGATTCAGCCTTCCGGTAGCCGCTGCATACCCAGACATGTTTAGACACATCTTGTGGATTTTTACCTTCTGTACCTATAAGTAGCACGGGCCGGTGTCCGTTGATCTCGTTGATAATATCTGCTTCTAAAGGATCACCGATTAGCTTGACGGTCTTATAGCCAAACACATTCTTGAGGGCTGCTACTGCATTTTGGTTGTACACACCGGTTGCGTTAAGCCCCCATTCAGCCTTCATGCCGTACCCAATGTTGGCCAGCAGCTCGGCGGTGTGAAGGTTTGCACTGAAAGGATGCATTTCCTGCCAAAGAATAGTCCAGGTGCTACCCTGCCAAAAACCGGGTCTCTGGTACTTAATCTGTTTAGGATACTCATAGAAACCCATTACAGCAGCGGCTGCTACCGGCCAGCAGCCTGCTACCGCATGATTGGTAGGCAACTTGGGAGCATATGAATTAAAATGGGCAGTACCGAACGGGCCAGTCCCAGATTGAGCCAATTTTGATCTTACCAACGGCTCAAAGTAGGTAACATTGGTCTGCTGACAGGGTGGTTCAGGTGCAGGGGTGGGACCGTCCGGCGGGGGAGGAGCCATGGCCCGGGCACCCTTAGCGGCCTGGCTCAGACCCGTGCTAGCCAGCAAACTGCCCCAGTCTTCCCCACGGCTCGGGGCAGCAATCCGGGCTCCGCGCGGGCTGGTGCGCTGCTGTTCAACGCTCGCCTGCTCCTGACCCAGCCAGGTCTTCACCACTTCGGGCATGTGCTGCACGTCCACACTGTCTTCGTCGCCCATAGCCAGCACGGCCTGCGCCCGTTTTTCGGCCGACAGGATGGCAAAGCCGCCCTGATTGTAGGTCACCACGTGCACGGCGGGCTGGTTGTGTTTGTCTTTAAAGGAGACGGCCTGCCGAATGGTCCGCTTGAGGCTGCCCAGCCGGGCGTTTTTGGTTCCCTGGTCTTTGTTGCCCGCCAGGTAAAGCTGCTGGAAGGTCTCGTTCTCGGCGACTTGCTTAGCCAGTTCAAGGGGCACAATTTCGCCGTAGTAGTTGGCCTCATCGACGGCTTTGATCTGTAAGGCGACCGCGTCGGGTATGGTGGAAAGAGCTGGCTCCATCAGCTGCTCTTTGGAGCAGGAGACGGCCAGACCAGCCAGTAGCAGGGCAACAACGTACCCGCCAACCGGTGTTCGGTTGTACTTCATTGCTGATAAACATTTGAGATTAAAAAATAATACCGCTCTTGTTGATTGATAACGGTGTTTAGATACGCCACACGGCGTTGGGGTAATGCCCGCGAGGCAAAACCTGGAGCGATTGTGTCGTTAAAAAGCCGGAGTTCACTCCGCGATACGCGGGTCATGCGGAAAAATGTCCATATACTGCCGGATGAGGGCCATCAACCGCTGCTGCTCTTCGGCCGAAGGCGGCTCCGTGGATTTGGGTGGATGTAGCGGATCATCGATGGGTTGGCCAATCTTCCGCAGGAACGGCTCCATCTGCGGTGGGCTGTGTATACCGATGTAGCGGCCGGTTGCACTACCCACGTTTTTGATGTTATGCCACGCCATTGCCGGAATGGAAACGATGTCGCCCGCTTCGGCCCGTATCGTGTTTACCTGATTATCAGCATCCACGGTGGTGATCTTGAAGACCCCCTCCAGAAAATAAAAAACCTTGGAGGAGGGATTTCGGTGTATAACGGGTGGCCCACCGCCAGCGGGTACCCGCGCATCAACAACCAGCATGGAACCGGCCGAGTTGCGGCTGCCTACTTTGATCGTAACAACATCGCCGGCCGCATACAAATGTTCGCCTTCATGGGCTTTGACATGGTGAATTGTGTTCATGATTTTGTTGAATTGAGTTTGCATTATACTGAATTGTTTGGTAGTCTGATTTAAAACGGTGGTTGGGGAACGTCGTGATGGCTTCGCTGAAGTTGTGTTCGCCCTACCATAAACCTGTTACTACATGGCCCATCCCAGGTAAGTCAACGGCATACACCCGAAAACACTGGCTTTAGGCAATTATATCCTGTTGCCAGGAAAAGGAGTTGGAAGCCGCTCCGTGCAATAAGACTAAGGCAGGCAGGTGGTCGGAGCCACAGGCGATGGTAAAGGTATCGCCATGGCGGGTTGACACCAACTGGGTTTGGTACGGTATCGGCCAGACGTCAAGTACCGAATCGTAAAAGGCTTCTACCGCCAGTTGGCCCAGATGTGTTTTGTAAACTCCGGATGGCTTCATGTTTGGATCCCGATTTTTTGTCGTCAATGACCCAGTAGAACGAAGTAGCCATGAAGGCGACTAAGGCCCCCAACAGCTCGCGTTCAACTTTGTTCATACCGTAAACTAGCCTGATGCACCGATCGGGTTTCAGCGATCTACCTTTCTTTAAACACGTTTTTATCCCAGCCCCGAAAGTCATAGTATCGGCTCTTGGGTTCGCCGGTCCAGCCGTTGATGCCTTTTTTGCGGGGTAGGTAGTAGCCATGAACGTACAGAATGGGGAACAAGGTCAGCCCTAAGACAATCAGGGCGACGTCTCGGCCGGCATAAGCGGATAAACTACCGATGAGCAGCAGCGTGAGCAAGTACTTTCCCACGCGCCGTAGTTTAGGCGTTTGCTCCTCGAAGTGCCCCATCAGGATGTTGCCTACGGCAAAGATTCCACTCACCAGGGCGACTTCAAACCAAAGAGATTCCGTGTTCCACATTCGATTGTCGTTGACTGGTTTCCGTCTTTAAAAGCACTCTTGTCAGGCGAACTAATCATTTGAGTTGGCTCGCCCGACGAGATTGCTATCGAACACACCCGCTCGCATTGACTGATCAGAATGACAAGAGCTTGGGGTTACGCACCACGCCAATGGACTCTGTCTGGGACCAGCTTCCAGAAAATTTCTGTTTATTGCTAAACTCATCCATCTTGATCAGGTCGCTGCCCGACACAATGTACAAGTAGCCGGCCGCTCCGGTCATCGCTTTTACGTCGGCGAATCCCTCCCCACCCAAAACGGCTCCGGTAACCGTGTTGACCTGGAATAGAGCGTCCCTGCGCATGACATAAATCTTATCTGCATTGACGCTCACCGCAGCCATGCCTCTAACATCATACCAGGTAACACCATTGTAGTTCCTCTCAATCTGGCCCGTCGTCGTACTGACTTTAAATAACCCATCATTGGCCACTATATACAAGGCGTTATTATGGTAATGCAGGGTTTGAACACCCAGCCATTGAGCTAGTGCCGTCCGCTGACCATACTGGTTAATTTTATAAAGCTTGCTGTTATAGACCGCGTAGAAGTTGCCCTGAGCGTCCTGACCGGTCAGTCCTTTGGCACCCGTCCAGTCGTCCGTACCAACTGGCTCGTAGTGCCCATTATACCGGTTTGTTTTCCATAGTTCCCCCCCCTGGATGCCCCAGATGTACTGGTCGTTTTCAGCTAGTGTCTTAGCTGCACCGTTCCAGTCCTTACCCAGAAATGCCGCTTTTCCATTCTTTGGATTGACCGCGTACAGGCTACCCCCACTGACAATGTAGAGGTTCGAATACATGGAGATGACCGTACTAACATCATTGTTTGATAAGTAGGTCGCGCGTACCCAATTTTGGCCGTCCTTGCGGGTAATGGTGGCTTTGCCATTCCGGGAGAAGGCGTCTTTCGGATACATCATAACGGAATTGTAGTCAAACCAGCCGTAATCAAACCCCTGTCCGATAGGCCAGCGATTGAATTGTTCTTTTATCTTATCTTCAGGAATAATGTTATCCCAAAGAATGTTGATGTAGTCATCCCGGTCGCGTCGGCTGTGTTCGTGATATAAGCCGACCGCATGGCCAATCTCATGGATAACAACGGCCATTTCATTATCTTCTTTTAACTTAATTTCCTGCCTGCCGCCCTGTCTGCCCACGAAGGAAAAGTTCCCTTCATTTGAGTCAACGAAGTGGATGTAATCGGCCTGATCAGTGCGGGGAACAAACCGGAGGGGTGTTTTAGCCTCCCAGTGCTGAATTGCCTTGCTGATGGTGGCATTGTCGAGATTAGGTCCGATCTCATAATGAACCGTCCAGTCCTGCCAGCGGTGATCTTTGTTCGCTAACCCGGCTCCTTTGATGCGGGCATTGGAACTGCCAGCCCCCTCTGGTACTGAGGCCAGGTCGTCTTTCGAGAGCAGGATGTCACCTTCCAGAATGGCTTGGCCATTTTTATCGTTATACGTGATGGGTATTCCTCTGAAGGTGCCGTGTTTGAGAACGCCGGTGGTATCCGAATGGAGGCTGTTTTTGGGCTGAGCTGATGTGGTTTGTTCCAGGTCTTTCTCGCAGGAACTAAGTAGTGATCCGGCCAAAAGAAGGCCGGTTGCCCAGATGGACAGATGGTTGGTTTTCATGAACTTGATGTGGTAATTGATTGAATTAAGGCAAAAGTACTGGGGTGCATTGCCAGCGACAATAGTGCTTTTGCATCAGATTTGTGTTGATTGAGTGGCTACGCACCGCCTTCCTGTGGCCGGAACCGCAGCTGGACCATGTACAAGTCGGCGCACCACTACGGCACCATTACGTTCCTGTCAGACAGTTGCGTTGTCTGGCGTTGATCGGTTTGTTCTGGCTGAACACGGTCTGTTCACACCGTTCGCTGTCGGTGTTCACCCGAAACGGAATCACCACGACGCCTACCGGGTAAGTCTAAGTGTGTCGGGGTGCGGTTCTTAGCGTATGCGGAAAGGGCATACCCCAGTAGAGCCCAGACTAATCCCCACAAGTTAATCAGCAGACGGGGCGGATGGCCGGTGATCGCCAGTACCGGAAACATAACCACCAGGGGATAGAGGCCCGTGAGCAGAGGCATCCAGCGTTGCCAGCCACGCCAGCGGCCCGCCCGCCAGACGGCGATGCCCACCAGAACCATGCCGATCGCATTCAGGATGGCCCCCAACTGCGGTAACGGGATCGGTAGCAGGGTCATTACCACCGGGGTAGGTAACAAGGCTGTTGCGCCATAACAAAGTTGGCCCAGGAAGGGAATAAAAAGTAGCGCTTTGGCCCCCATTGAGCGACCCGTGGCGCCGGTGATTAGTAGAGCGTAAAGCCCACTCATAAAGCCGATCTGGGACAGCAAAAACAGCGTTCGCAAAAGGTAGTCATGCTGCTCAAAGAAAAGCCGCATGGCTGGGGGAAATCCTTTGACGGCCCCCATCGTGAAAAGACTGAGGGTAAATAACAGCCCACCTGCCATGCAGGCTAAGCCCAATCGGGAAACGGTACGTTGTTTCATTTTCGTTTTGTTTATGAGTAATGGGTGGAAAAATGCTGAATCGCAGTACGGCCAAGAACGTTTTTGGAACGTAACGGTTACTTTTGAAAAGGCCAGGAGAACCCGTAGAAAGGGTATACTTAACCCTACCTGGGTACCAACGGTGGGTGGTAAATGTCGAAAAAAACTTTTCTAGTATCGCTTCCCTGAATTTACACCGACCGTAGTGAACGGGATGAGGCCAAGGAGGCCAAATGAAAGCATAGCAAATACGAACCGGTTTTGGAAATTGGCAATTGCGGCCGTTTGATATCCCTTTAGCGTTGCCAGATTTGTGTTTGTCAAGTGATTCAGGTCCAGACCATTGATAAATTCATTGATCGGCAGCTGTTCCCGAACGGTAAACGCCACATCGATCACAAAAAGAAGGAAGGAGAGGACCAGTAAAAGAAAATGTCGGCTTTTCCAGTTTCGTATCGTAAAGGCGATGTTAAGCATAAAAAGTCCGATCATCGCCGGGCCCATGACACCCATTCGACGATGCATGAACGTACCGTCGACAATCTTCCAGTATTTGGCATACTCCAACGGAGTCAATTGGGTTTCAACCGGGCACATTTCATGAAAAAAGTGCATGCCGGCATAGAGGCCAATTACGACAAGCAACAAATAAGACAAAGCGTTTTTAATTGAAAAAACTAGAGTTTGCATAAAATGAGAAGACGTACATACCAGGCTCATTCGGATTGAATGGCCGCCTGATTTTGCTGGTGAACAATTGAAAAAATCTGGTCGGCAATCCACTTTGCATCGTCCTTGATACCGAACAGGACACTTGATTTGCGACTCCTCAGCCAGTGAAGTCCCAGGAAATACAAGCCGTCCACCGGGGAAAGGCCATCTTGCAGCACCGGATTTCCGGAGTTATCGAAAACCGGCAAGTGGATATAACTGAAATCAGAAACAAAACCCGTCGCCCAAATCAGGGAAGTAATCTCCTGCTGTCTGAAATTGATTGCTGTCGGTGTTTGAGAGATATCCAGCAAGGGGTCCGGCTCATCGTCCGGGTCCAGTTCGGCGGCCGGGGCCGTTAATTGGTTTTCAGCAATAAAAGCGTCAATCATTGCTTTTACCCGCCGGGAGAAATCGTCAGCAAAACGGACATGCGTCAACGCATCCGCGGAAAAACGGGCCGTGCCGTCGGTGATTTCCTGCATTTTGCCCAACAGGATAACGCCTTTTTTGGCAAGCATCTGCAAACTGAGCGTTTTGCGGCCGTTGTCCGTGCCTTTGAGCAAAGGCGTTTTCAGGTGCAGCAGGGCGTGATCGGGCACTTCATCCGGACGAACATTGAAAAAATCCGTCAGAATCAACCAGTCCATAATGTCTTTGCCACGGTAGTGTCTGGGGCATCGGGGCACCCTGCTTGTCGCCAGATAGACGGTTTTTCCGGCATCAACCAGGTCCTCCGCGATTTGGCAACCTGATTGCGCACTGCCCACAATCAGTACATTTCCTTCGGGCAGTTGAGTCACATTCCGGTATTGGCTACTGTGGATTTGCCGGATCTCAGGGGCAATTTTGCTTTCCAGTAATGCGGTTTGCGGTTTGCTTTGCGCACCTGAGGCAATGACCACATGCCGGGACGTATAGGTGCTCATCCGTCCATTTTGCGTGGTACGGATTCGAAACAGCGTGGACCCGGGCTCCTGGTCAATTCGGGTAACCAGGGTATGAGCCAAAACCGGAAGCCTATGCGTTTGCACATAGCGCTGCATCGATACCGCTAACGATTGAGCCGAATCAAACGTGTCCGGATCGGTTTCGTCAGGCTCACATCCGGGCAGGGTGTTGAGCTTATTGGCGGTATTCATGCGAAAGCTGTCCCACCGCTGGGAAACCCAGGATTCCCCAATCGTTCCCCGTTCCAGAACCAGATGGCTCAGCCCGTGTTGCTTCAGAAAATAGCTGGTGCTTAGACCGGCATGGCCCGCCCCAACTACAATGACTTCCAGTGGATTCATTGACATTTGAAAAGTGAATTGAAAGGATCGGTTTGCTTACGGCAGGAGTCGAACGGATTGGCCGATGAAGCGGCCATCACCTACGAGTGTCAGCATAAAATGGGCCACGTCAGCCCGGGATAGCGTCGTGGCAAAATGGCGGGAAATCAAGTTTTCACCCGCGCGATACGTTTTCGTTAAGGGACCATTGGTCAAAATCGGAGCCCGGACAATCTGCCACTCCAAGCGGGATTGACGAATCATTTTTTCCCGTTCCTCGTGTCCCCTGATTTCGGTTCGTAACAGCGTCGGGGCTAAATTTCGAATCATGAACCCGGCCTCTTTGCGACTCTCGCGAACGCCCAGCGTAGACAAATAGATGAAGCGCGGCACGGATTCAACTTCCATGGCTTTGAGGATGTTGGCAAGTCCGGTCATCAGAACCGGGTCGAATTTGAACATATTGTCAGCACCCAGGGCGGAGACCACCGCATCCTGGCCCTGGATTGCCCGTTGCACCGTGGCAAAATCGCTTACATTGCCTTGAATCAAGGTAAGCCGTGGGTGCGTGGTAGTCAGTTTGGTCGGATCCCGAACAAAAGCGGTTATCTTATGGCCCTGATTCAATGCCTGCCGGATCAGCTGTTGACCCGTAGCTCCCGAAGCCCCGAAAATCAGAATGTTCATCGTTTCTCTTCTTTTTCTCTAAGAGATGAGAACCCTACCAAAAGTTCGGTTCAGTCACCCATTTATTTTTCGGACAAATGAAAAACCACCCGGCTGGCCTTCCCATCTTTGCGGTGAATCACCGTAACCGAGGCTGGAGGGCAATGGTTGGGGTGTTCACTGGAGTTGAAATGAACAGCCTCAATCACCGAAATAATACCACTACTAAAAATGGTGACGGGCTTGAGCCAGCTGCCGACCTGGCGGTCTTCTTCCACCATTTTCTCCAAAACCTGCCCTCCGGCGTAGCTTTTGCCAGTGGTAAATACGATCTGGCTGTGCTGAAGATGCGTCAGCAACTTGGTTTTGCACGCATCATAGGTATGCATCCCCCCATACATCGCCTGGTAATAGTCATTCCACTCTTCACTTTCCCGCCATTCGCGTTCATTGGCATCCTGGTGCCGGTTCCACTGTTCGAGCAGTTTGAGTCGGGCCTGGTTGAGACGGCTTCTGACCGTTCCCACGGGCACACCCAGAATGGCCGCAATTTCTTCATACGACTGAAAGGTGGAAAAATAGCGCAGGATCAAGGTGCTGTGTAAGGCATCGGGCAATTTAGCCATGGCACTATAGAGTCGGCTTTGGGTCGAAAGCTGATCGAACTTTCGATTGATTTCATCCTCCCAGAAGGACTCGTTTTCACTGGGTAAGCTTTCCAGGTAAACGGTATTCTTTTGGCGGGAAAGCGTACGGTAGCAGGTATGGGTGACAATCTGCCGGAGCCAGCCACCGAAATTCTCCGGATCGTTTAGCTGCGAAAGTTTCAGGTAGGCCGAGACAAACCCATCCTGAACGGCATCGGTAGCCGCGTCGGAATCCCGGCAAATGCGCAAAGCAATAGCGTACATGCCCGGATAATATTTTCGATACAGGGTGTTCCAGGCAGTGGTTTCTCCTGCTGCTGCCGCTCGAACCCATTCACTAACATTCGCAACTACCACCATTTGTAAAAGCTTTAGAACTTTCGCCTAATTACCAGATTTCAAAAATAATCGGAACCGGTGATTAAGCGATTGAAAATCAACCGAAATTATTTCTTTTCTTAGTTTAAGGAGACTGTTATTTACAAAAAGTTCGATATTTCCGAATATTTTTTTGGTGATTTTGGTGGTAATTTTTTCTAATCCAGTGTAAAGTAGCTTTTGTGGCGTTCGAGTCCATTCAATAGATGTTGTGTTGTCAAAAGAATTGATAAATTCCCACGCTTTGTAAGTTATAGCTTTCTGGACCTTTCATTTTTTATAACCCAACGAGAGGCTTCGCTGAGGTCAGTATGTTCGTTCAAAAAACCCTTAGAAAGTAACCCAGTAGAAGATAAAAATCAAAACAACTTGACGTCATTTGTGTAAGGGGTATTTCTAATGTAATAAAGTCTATGCCGACGGAGTAAGCCCAACTCATATATTTGTCAGTAAAAAATACCATTGGTCAGTGTTGAAAAAGTAGCCCACTTCGATGGACCTACTATTTAATTTGTTATTATTAGGGATGTGCATTGGCGTTTCAAAATAGAAGCAAGTCTTCTTTGCGACCAGCAAAAAAGGTTAAGATTCAGACCGCATGCATTCACCTGGTCTATTTCTTTAGCGCTATTCGCTTAAGCCAGGTGAAAATGGATGGCCACCGATTGGTTGATGAAGTGGTTTGTGGTGCTGCCAATTGAGCTACATGTCCCATCGATTTGGCATCGCCAACAAGATTGGGCCCGGCGGCCAGCGACTTGCGATCTATTTTCCCATTAAGTGTAATGGGAAATCGTTCTACCTGAATAAACGTCGCGGGGATCATATATGCCGGCAAACTATTTTTCAATGTAGCTTTCCACTGGTTAAGTTGGACCGCAAAATCCTGGTCCGACAAGGACGTGGTCAGTATGAGATAGGCGACCATTCGGGGGGTTCCGGAACGATCTTCCCGGGCAACGACCACGGCTTCCCGAATTCCGTTCAGATTGCCCAGGGCGTGTTCAATTTCACCGGGCTCGATGCGGTAGCCCCTAATTTTAATTTGCTGGTCAATTCGCCCCAAAAATTGAATTTCGCCATCAGTCGTTAATTGTCCCAAATCGCCGGTCCGGTAAAGTAGTCCGGTCGAAGCAAATGGGTTGGGTAAAAATTTTTCATAAGTCAGATCAGGTCGGTTGTGGTACCCCCTGGCGACCCCATCACCGGCAATGCATATTTCGCCGGGACAATTTTCCTGAACCATTTGCTGCGTTTCATTCAATAAATAAACGCGCGTATTTTGAATCGGTCGCCCGATGGTGATCAGTTGGTCAGTTGGTAAAATTTGTTTGCCCGTCGAATAAATGGTGGTTTCGGTCGGACCGTAGAGGTTCCACAACGAATCGCACCGGTCGAGTAGTTGGTGAGCCAGCAGCGATGACAATGGTTCGCCACAGCACATAATTTTCAGGGGTAAACGGTGTTGCCAGCCCGCAGTAATCAATAGCAGGAAAGTAATTGGCGTAGCCTGAAGGATCGAAATGTGGTGCCGCTGGATGAGACCCAGCAGCGAACTGCCATTCCGCGTTGAAGGCGTATCCGCGATAACGAGTGTGGCTCCCACCAGCAGGGGTAAATACAGTTCGACTGCCGCAATGTCAAACGATACGGTTGTCACCGCCAGCAGACGGTCTTCTTTCGACATGCCAGGCATGGTCACCATACTCCAAAGCAGGTTAACCAGGTTATGATGTTCAACCAAGACACCTTTGGGATGTCCCGTTGAGCCGGATGTATACAGCACATACGCCAGATCGTCACCCGATGTCGTACCCACCAGCGCCCCTTTGTCAAACCGGGAAGCGGACACCAGGGCATCTTCGACATAAAGCTCGCTGACATGCGCATCGGTTTTGTCCTGATATCCTTTCGACGTAACCAGAAAGTGAGCGGCCGAGTCCCGTAACATGAATTGAAACCGTTGCGGGGGAAACGTTGGGTCGATGGGCAGGTAAGCCGCTCCGGTTTTCAGGATAGCCAACAGGATCAGAACAAGCTCGGGCGAACGGTCCAGGGCCACGCCAACCACATCACCCGGTTTTACCCCTTGTTGGGTCAGGTAATGACTCAACTGATTGGCGGTTTCATTCACAACGCGATACGTTAATTCCTGATCACCGGCAACGATGGCAATTTTATCCGCAGATTGAAGGGCCTGTTGGGCAATCAGTTCATGGATTGGAATCTCCCGGGGATACTCAACCTGTGGACCGGAAGTGGATGAAACATTTTGAATCATGACAAAATAATGATAATGGATTCCTGACTAAACTAACCCTGGCGTTAGGCGGGTAGGTACGAAGTCAGTATACGGGCGATTTTTGAAATCGTTTCGTCGTGTTTAAAAAGCGAATAATGATCCCCGGGAATGGAATGGACGTCTACGCCCCCCAGCGCTAACCGGCTCCAGCCAAAGCTAATCTGTTTATAGGTATCGGTGGGATTATCGTTTCCAACGGCACGCAAAAAAATAATTTTCCCGTTGTGGGGTTTAAAGGTGTACCGGCTATAGGCCTGCTGGTTGATGGTGACAAGCGGGTTTTCTGCCGTCTTGGGATCGGCTCCGTCAGCTTTAGGAGCTTTGTGGTGTATAGACCGCCAAAACCGGTTCAAAACGTACCCCCCCAGAAAGGGGATTTTTTTCCGAACCATTCGATAAAGTAATCTGGGTCGTTTGGGTAATGACCGCCAGACATCGTAATAGTATTGCAGGAGTTGGGTGATGGGCACCTGGTTGCCATTATCCCGCGAGGGATTGACGGGATAGCTATCAATGATGGCCAATAGGCATACCTCTTTTCCCATCTGTTGCAGTCGCTGTGCCATTTCAAAGGCAATGATTCCTCCGAGCGAAAAACCGCCCAGGGCGTACGGCCCGTCCAGCTGTTTTTCGAGAATCAGGTCAACGTAATAGGCCGCCATGGCTTCGATACTGTCAAGTGGGTCGCTGATGCCATCCAGGCCAACGGCTCGCAGGGCATATACGGGCTGATTGTTGGGCAAGTGGGACGCGAGCTGGAAGACATAGCCCACATCGCCAGACACCGGATGCATTAAAAAAAGGGGCGGCTTGTTGCCCTGCGGTTTTACCGCAACCAGTGACTCCCAAACCAGATCGGCACGGACGGAAGCTAGGTGCGTGGCCAGTTTGCGGATCGTCGGATTGGCAAAAACACTGCCGACGGGAATCAATAGACCGGTTTTTCGCTGGAGTTCGGCAATCATCTGAAAGGCTAGCAGCGAATGGCCACCGATGTCAAAAAAATCATCATCCAAATCAATGACCGGAATCTCAAGCAACCAGCTCCAAATGGATTGAAGTAGGGTCGCCATGGGACCGTCTAATGGCTGCGAATGGGAAAGCGAGTCGGGGTGGGGGGCCACGTTATCGGGGACGGGTAAATCAACCGCGGACGGTAAACGTTGTTCCGGGCCCTGACCCAGCAGAATCCCAAGTCGTTGATCAGGCTCGGCCACAATCGCCTTTAAAACCCTTATAAAACCACCGGCCATGGCCACAATGGCTGATTCAGAAAACAAATCCGTCCGGTAATTAAACGTGACCAGCCTGGCTGCTTTGGTTTCCCGGAATGAAACATGCAGATCAAATTTGGCCACTTTCTGTTCCAGAAAAAGCATGTCAATGGCTAGTTCATCCAACTTCCAGTCTTTGGTATAATCTTCCTGATAATCAAACAGGACCTGCACCAAAGGGGCGTACGCCAGGGTACGGGGTAGCTTCAGCGCTTCAACCACCTGCTCGAAGGGAAGATCCTGATGGTCGTAGGCTTCCAGGGACCATTCCCGCACCTGCCGCAAAAGTTGTCGAAAAGTCCAGTCCGCCGACACCCCGATGCGCAGCGCCAGGGTATTGACAAAAAAACCAATGGTGTCGACTACATTCGCTTGATTGCGGCCCGCAATGGGCACTCCGACGACCAAATCGCTGGACTGGGTAACCTGAGCAAGCCAAACCGAGAAGGCAGTTAGTAAACGTAGATAAATCGTTGTTCCCGGTTCCTGAACACTTCCCCGCAGCTGTTGCCAGAGCTCATCGGACAGTGGAAAGGAGTAATCGGCACCCTCAAACGATTGGATAGCCGGAGCCGGTTTATCAAAGGGTAAAGCAACCCGGATTGGGGCGCCGGTCAGGCGGTTTTTCCAATACGCTCGTTCCCGTTCCACCCGTAAAGGTGCCAACCGCTTTGGCTGCGCTCTAGCGTAATCTTCATACTGAATGGCTAAGGGTGGTAAGGTAACGGGGCCATTCCGAACAAACGAGGTGTAAAGTTGACTTAGTTCATGGGCGAAAACCCGGGTTGACCAGCCGTCGTAAACCAAATGGTGAAACACCAGCAGCAGCATCCACGAATCCGGATTCAGGTGTACCACCCGAAACCGAATCAACGGGCCATGTTCCAAATGGAAAGGCAGGTAGGCTTCTTGCTGAAGCCAGTGTGACCAGACTTCGGTCGAATTGGCTTCGTTTTCATTCAGTTCGATCACCTGAAAAGGCAGCGAAAAGTCGGTGGTCGGTTGCTGAAACGGGACCCCGTTCGAATGCGAAAAGCTGGTCCGTAAAACAGCATGCCGACGGACAATTTCAGCCAGACTTTTCTCTAAAGCCGGCACGTTGAGCGGTCCTTCAATTTTAAGAATAATTTGTACATTGTACGTACCCCGCAATTCATGCATCTGGTGGATGATCCACAGCCGGTTCTGGGCATAGGACAAGGGAATGCCTCCGGGTGGTCTCTGCTCATGGGCGGGTTTCGGCCCGTCGATGGCCATCGGATGATCCTTTGGCAGCTGATCCAGGTGGAGACTTAATCGGCGAAGGGTTGGGTAATCAAATACATCTTTCACCGATAGCTGCCGGTTAAACCGCTGATGAATGCGGGCCGCTAACTGCATGGCGAGCAGGGAATTACCCCCCAAATCAAAAAAGTTATCCTCGCTGCCCAAATCCGCATTTTTTAGCACCTCAACCCACAAGGACATCAGCGCCTGTTCGGTTCCGGTCAATTCCTCATGGGCTCCATTTCCGCTTCGAACGATGGCGGGTGGCAACAGGTTTTTGGCCACTTTACCATTGGCCGTCAGCGGCAGGGCTTCCACCGGCAAAATCGCAGCCGGAATTAGGTGCTTGGGCAAGCGGGTTTGTAAAAACTGCCGGACTTCTTCAGTTGCCAATTGGCAATCCGGTATGGGAACAAGGTAGGCGGCCAGTTCTTTCTGCCCCGATGGCGAATCCGTCAACGTAATGAAGGCTTCGCCCACCGCCGGATGCTGGCGAAGTGCGTACTCAATTTCGCCCGGTTCGATCCGGAAACCGCGAACCTTAACCTGATCATCCAGGCGACCGATAAATTCAATCGCTCCGTCATTTCGATAGCGTGCCAGATCACCCGTTCGGTAAAGCCGCCGGCCCGGCTTCTGACTAAACGGGTCGGGAATAAACTTTTCTTTTGTCAGCTCAGGCTGGAATACATACTCCCTGGCCAGGCCATCTCCACCAATTATTAATTCGCCCGCAATGCCGACCGGCACTACATGCAGGAATGAATCAACAATGTATAACTGGGTGTTTGTCAATGGCCAGCCAATGGGGACATTCGGTATATCCTCCTGGGCAGGGGGCAGGGAATAAAAACTGGCAAAGGTTGTACTTTCTGTGGGGCCATACACATTGCTGATCGTGCAAAGCGGCAACTGTTGCTGGGCCCGCCGGAGGTGTTGGGCCGACGCAGCTTCTCCGCCGGTTAGTAGTTGAGAGAGGGTCGTAAGCCCAGACACATCACTGTCAACGAGCACATTAAACAGGGCCGTTGTAAAAAAAACCGTGTTTACCAGGTGGGTCTGAATAGCGTCCTTGATGGCATGGAGGGTGGGTTGCTGATCTGTCATCAGAATTAATCGTCCCCCGTTTGCGAGAGTGGCCCAAAGCTCAAATGTCGACGCATCAAACGCCAGCGGAGCCAGGCCCAGCATAACGGTCGTCGAATCAAACTGGGCATAATTGGGTTCTTTGACCAACCGAATAATTCCCCGGTGGGGAATGGCCACACTTTTAGGGTGCCCCGTAGAGCCCGACGTAAAGAGTACATACGCCAACTGGTCGATGCTGGCTGGCAGGGCTAGATTGCTGTCCGCTTCGCTGGTCCAGGATAGAATTGGCTGGTCCAGCACTACAAACGCAATGCCCTCCGTCGCGAATCGGACGATCCATTTTTGCTGGGTTACAATAATTTGCACGCCAGTTTGGGCACGCAGTTTTTCAAGTCTGGTAGCCGGATATGCCGGATCCAGTGGTACATAGCCCCCCCCCGCTTTTAGAACCCCCAACAGACCAATCACCATCTCAACCGAACGTTCCAAGCAAATTCCCACGAGCGTTTCGGGCCTGACCCCCTGGTGGTGCAGGTGCCAGGCCAGTTGATTCGCGCGCTGGTTCAACTCCCCATACGTTATCGAATTACCTCCGCAACACAGCGCTTCGTTTAACGGGTTTTCCTTAACCTGAGCTTCAAACAATTCAACGATCGTTTGATCGCAGGGATAAGGTACGTTAGCTACGTTCCAGTCCTTTAGAACGCGTTGCTGTTCCGCCGTCGAGAGTAAAGAAATGGCTTTTAGTGGTTGCGACGGTTGATGGACAACACGCTCCAGGACAACTTCCCAGCGGTTGATTAAATCCGCTACCTGGGCGTCGGTCCAAACTGCAGGATTATAAACGATTTTGCAGGGGCCGGTATCGGAAAGAATCAACGTCAACGCGTTTGGATACAAGGGCTGTTCATCCGGCCTGGCCGTCTGGTAAATCACAATTGGGAACGTAGATTCATTGAACAGCTTCGCCTTTGCCTGGAGCGCAGGTTGGGTCAGTAACCAGTCACGGGCGAAAGAGCGGTGCTTTATAGTGGTTGCTTGCTCGTGTTGTGTTGCCGCCACCGATTTTGCAAAATCCGATTCCAGGTCAAAATCAATCGAGAATGGCAAGCAATCCACAAATAAATCCGCTGTTTCAAAGGCTATCTGCCGGCTTATTGGCCCGCTATATCCTACGTGAATCGCGTGCTCATCGTTCAGCCGGGCAACCACAATCAGAAACGCAGTCAGGAGCTGATCCGTTTGGTTTGTTCCCTCCAATTTCGTTAAGGCCGTTTCGACGGCGGATGACAGATCTGCCTTCCTATAGTCAACGGCTTTTTCAAGGCTTTTGGTTATTTGTACAGGCGTAGAAACACCAATCGATGTGGGCGAGAAACGGTTGATTTTCTCATTCCAATAGGCCTGATGAGGACTACAAAGATCTTCCCATTGGTAGTACAGCTCAAGTGATTTTTCGGACTGACCCAATTGCTGACCAGCTGCCAGGCCTCTCATTGAATAAAATTCCGGCAGAGCAATTCCCTTTCCCGCTCGTGTTGTCAACGCTCGAATGCCCAACAAGCCCTGGCCCGTTGTTATCACCAGCACGTCAGATTTTAAAAATGCAACCGTTCCCGGTGAATAAGGCCGGTGGTCTGCCGACTCGCTTACCTCACTGAGGTCTGTCACGAACAGGACATCATTATTGATTCTGATTTTGAGATAACCAAACGGATTAGGGTGAAAACCAAAATTAAGTGCCCGGTGCAGATTGATCACCTGGCTGGTTGAATGGGTCCAGTCTATGAAAGTATGGGGTCTTTTTTTGAGACCATAGTAGGTCCGTTGAGTCAGGTCCTGAGAGAAACTTGGAAGCGGACCCAAGCGCATTTCTTCCACCAGTTCGCGAAACGCAGCGACGGCCGCTGCGTAACATTTCTTGTTCAGGCTAATGGAGGTTTCATCCGGCACAATGGTGACTAGACTTTGCTTTAGTATGGGCCCCGTATCAATGCCCTCATTGACCAGGTGCCAGGTAATCCCGTGGGTTGTTTCGCCATTGACCAACGCCCAAAATGTGGCATGGACACCGGCGTAAGCAGGCAGAGGACCATCATGATAATTTATGGTATGCAACCGGGGAAGTTGCAAAATTTCCTTAGAAAGAATATAGCCGTTTGAAATACTAACTAAATAATCGAAGGGCTCCGATTCTAAAATCGAAACAAAAGGGGCTGTTGCATCAATACAGGTTAGACCCGACTCCGTGCAATACTTCCGCACCTGTGGATCTGTACTGATAACACCCTTCACCAGCAAACCGTGCTGGCCCAAGATGCTCATGCATTCAAGGAGAAGGGTGCCACCCCCAATTAAAAAACAGGTATACGGCAAAGTGGACTAGCAACAAAATAATGGATAAAAGTTTAAGCAACAGGTTGGAATTTCCTACTGCTGTATTCAAAAGGGGATAGATAACCCAGAATAGAAGGGATACCCTAGTCTTTAGCGGTCGCTCTTAATGATCCCTTGGCCACTGAGAGCTCTCGGCGCCATTTTCTTAAATTTGTCCGGGGGCGCCCGAGCGATCGTATTGTCTCCTTGTTTTCATTATCCACTAAGTTAGTTCATGTTTAACTTAATGTTCCGTTAAATGGAGTAATTCCTATCCATTATGCTTGGAAAGTGTACCTCAAAAAGGCTATTCCGTGATCAATTGTTGGAAAGATGGGGGTATCTCTATTTTGTTAACTGATTGTATTACCTTTCAATTCAGTATTCTGGGCACCTCCGTTTTTCTTAACCCAAGTTTGCGCAGATTATTTTTTGTTGAAGACCAAATAGTTATTTCGTCAGATTGGAGATGAATTTGGGAACTTCCGGCTCGCCTTTAAAGAAGGCCCCTTTTTTACCTTTGCTAAGTGCCCAACGGTGAATCCAGGAGATACCTCTCTTTCCGATGTATTGATCCTTTGTCAGGTAACAAGGATCTTCCAGCGCTTTTTGTAGGGTGACAAACTGATAGCCATCCGCTTTTAGTCTGGAAAGTAACAGGCCGAGTGCTTTGCTATTGAGTAGGTTGGCATGTAGGAGCATAATGTGCGGTATAGGCCTGTGGAACAGCGAGTCGGCTTGGGATTCGTAATAATGCACGTAATTCATCATATAGTTGATATAGGTGTTTGAAACCGAATCGGCGAGAGGCGGGTTGTTGCTACTGACCGCCTTCTCAAATGCAGCGGCAAAAAGATATTCATCGTTATCGACCGTCACCGGTGCCTGAATGTAGTTGTGTTTGGCCAGTATCATTTCCAGCGAATCCCGTTTCTCAACCGTATTTCCTCTGTGGAGATAAGGGTGCCGGAAATACTTCAGTTCAGCATGTTGTCTGTGAAGAAAACTTCGAAGCAGTGTATCGGCACCGAGCACATCCCTTTCATAGGCGGCTGCCGAAATAGTGTTGATGCCTACGTGTCCAAAAGTATGGTTCCCGAGTGAGTGACCGGCTTTCAGCCATTTCATTAGCAAATCGTATTGAGCAGGAATCACTTTCCCGTCCTTGACAAGTTTTTCTCCGATGACATACCCCGTTGCCTGGACTTTGTATTGTTTCAAATGACCTAAAAGCTGATCCGTCAGTTCCGCTCTCAACGCATCGGTATTCATGCTCCTGCTGATCGTTGGCAAGTCGTCGATGGTGATGGCGATTTGTTTTTGAGCGAAGACTTGTTTTGTCCAGGACGCAAGAATAATTAGGAGGAGGAAATGGGATTTCATCAGGAGTTCGATTTATTATTTAAATATATAATCTTGGATATTTTCTCTTCGTATGCGAAGAGAAACGTTTTAGGCCTGTTGACTAAGGACCGCATTCCTCCTTTTTTCTAGTAGGCTTCGATATTCTTGGGAACGCAATAACACATTTTGCTTTTGGTGGTATGGCTGCTCTAGTTTTGTCCGTTTTCCATACAAAGATCTGTCCTTTGGTGCGAATTTCGAACTATTCCTGAATTTCTGGATGTATATGTCAGGTAAAAAGCCCTTAGATTCTAATTTTTGGTTTTTATATTCGGAAGGCGAAATGTTCTTTTCTTTCAGAGAGATGTGCAGGCCAGAAATGGCTTCAACTATTTCGGGAAGCTCGAAGAAATCGGGGATACCTTCAGGCAAGAGGAAACAGACCCGGGCTTGGTAAGACTCGCGGCCCGCCGCCTTTGCGTGCCTGTAAAAGTCCTCTATTTTCAGATACTACCAGCAATGCCGTGAACTTTGTCCGCCATTAGTTTTATGACCTTCACCGCGCCGATCGCGAATTAGAACCGGCTTTTTTGGGTTGAATGAAAGCCAATTAGAAGGGTAGGGGTCAGGGTAAAGGTACTCGCTTCATTCAGCTTTTTGAACCCATCAGCTTTCAATCTAAATAAAGGTCTCTTTTTAGGTCTGGAAATCGGTTTATTAAATGCGAATCGATCACCAATTTTACAATCATCAAATACCACTTTTTTCGCATCAAAAAAATAAATTTGGATCAGAGGGCCTTGAACCTATTATCCAGTTCACGAGTAAAGGTTGGGTTATAGGGCAGCGGCCGAACCGGGCGGTATTACGGGGCGCCTTCGTTAAATGAGCCGATGATTGTCAATTACTTCGATGATTTATGCGAAACTTCATCAGGTGCACGCTGTATAATTTCTATAAGATGGATGGAGAATCAGCATATGAGGACTGTGGTTTCCCCGTGACGAATGTAATCGGACAGGATCGGTAATACCGATCAACAAAACAGCGGCAAGTAGGGTGTATCTTAAAGTTCCTGGGATGTCGGACGGAAGATAATTTCGTTGATATCAACGTCCTCCGGCTGGCTGATGGCAAACGCTACCACCCGGGCGAAACTGTCCGGACTAATTCCAACCGCTCCTACATATTCTTGATTAGCTTGCTTAATATCTGCCTCCGTGATATGGTCCAGCAATTCTGTTTTAACCGCGCCGGGACAAACGATGGTGGTCCGGATATTATAAGGTTTCACCTCCATCCGTAAGCCTTCCGTCAAGGCACGCACCGCAAATTTAGTAGCCGAATAGACCGCAGATCCAGTGAACACTTTATGACCCGCTACCGAAGAAGTGTTGATAATCTGACCTGACTTCTGTTCTTTCATGTAGGGCAGAACGGCGGCAATACCATTGAGTACCCCTTTAATGTTCACATCGATCATCGTATCCCACTCATCCACATTCAGGCGGTCCATGGGCGATAAGGGCATCACACCGGCATTATTCAGGATCACGTCGACCCGCTCAAATTGGTCAACCGCTGAATCGACTAGCTTCTTTACCTGATCCCGCTGCGTTACATCCGTCGCCATAGCCAGCGCTTTTCCTCCCTGGTCCTGTATCTCTTTGGCCAGCTCGTCAATTCGGTCGGCTCTTCTGGCGCCCAGTACAACCGTGGCCCCAAGCGCTGACAAGTGCCTGGCTGCCGCTTCGCCCATACCACTGCTGGCGCCGGTAATGACGATCACTTTTCCGTTTATGTTAGTTTCCATCAGTCGTTAGTAGTAGATTTTAAGAGTTGATGCGTGTTATGATCCTTCAGACTTTACCCATTGACCGCCACATAGCCAGTTCGTGGCTGAAGCGGTTGTCAATAACCTCACAAGTTGAATCGATGCGCATGGTGGGGCGGGTGTTGAGGTTATACGCTGGCCAGACGGGTACGTCCTTTGCGGCTGGTTTGCCCGTCCGGGCGAAGGTGGTCCAGAGTTCGGCAAAGTGGCGGGAAGCCGCAAAACGTTCGTGGCGATTACCCCCGAAATAGCTTTCTTTGGGTGCAGATCCGTCGCGGGGGGGCACCTCGTTGTTGAATTTAAACGATATGTCCATCGCGTGGGGCGTACCCAGCGCATAGTCCGTGTCCGGAATTTTCTTTTCGGACTTGTAGCCGAAATTGTACAGATACACCGGTGCCCCACCTTGCTTTGCCTTCTTCTCGGCAATATCTACTGACCCCAGTCCCATCATAGCGATGGAGGAGATAGCAACAAAAATAGCGGGGGCCGATGCGTTGGGATTTGATTTCCGGTATGTGTCGATCAGTTTAGGTGTATCCGTTCCGTATTGCGGTTCCAGTTTGTTGGCTAGGCTGTCAAAATCCAGTTTAGCGAAACCAGTGTCTTTACTTTGCCAGGCAAAAAAAGTGTACTCGTCTTCGTTCCAGCCCACCAGTAGCGGCTTATTGCGTGAAATGGCCGGTGCGGTCGGGTCGAAGGGATGATGGGGTAGCACCACACCATCCACTACTGGCCCGAAGCCGCCGTAGTTTCGGCGCACCAAAATTTGGGTTTTATTTTTTTCCTGAAACGGCGGTACCGAGGGGAGCTTGTTCTGGATGGCGAGCAAATCAGCCGCCGGTACGTCGAGCAGCTTGCGCCATTCTTTGGAGCTAATATTGAGTTCTTTCAGCAGCATGGCGGTCGTTTCGGCGGCTACGTCTTTGGGGAGCATGCGAACCCCCGGCCCGCTTTCAATCGATGCCTTATTGAAGTAGAGAGCCGCGTCAGGCATGGCGTACAGGCAGGAGGTTTTAGCCCCACCGCCCGATTCACCCCAGATCATGACGTTGGCGGGATCACCCCCAAACTGAGTGATATTGTCGTGCACCCATTTCAGACCGGCCACAATATCCAGCATCCCCATGTTGCCCGAACCGGCATACTCTGAACCACCCAGCTCGTCCAGATACAGAAAGCCCAGAAGCCCCAGCCGGTGGTTGGTCTCCACGACCACGACGTCGAAGTTGCGGGCCAGATTTGCTCCATCCTGTCCACCCGATGCCCCGGAGCCCGCCACAAATCCGCCACCGTGGCTGTAGAACATCACCGGGCGTTTGCGATTGTCGCTGGCGGGTGTCCACACATTCAGAAACAGGCAGTCTTCAGCGGGAGTGGGTTCATTGCGCCGGGGTGGCTGAATGGCCGGTGCACCAAACTGGAGTGCTTCCCGCACACCGGTCCAGGGTTCGAGCGGAGCGGGCCGCCGAAAGCGCCGGTCACCGGAAACGCGCCCCCCGTAGGGTATACCCTTAAAGATTGTTACACCTTCAGCTCGTGCTCCTCTGAGTCGACCATGAGTAGTGGTTACCTCGACGAATTCGTCGGCCCTGCCCACGCTGGAAAAGCTATATCCGGGTGTGGCCAAAGCGGCCGTAGCCAGCGTTAAGCGGGTTAAAAAATCTCGTCGGTCTAGGGGATCCATCAGGATGGTGGTTCAGGCGTTTGACGTAATTTTTATAAAGGAAAATGTTACTTGATTTCTTACTTATCCATTGATGCTAAGTTTATCGATCAGCTTGTCAAGGGTAATGGGGTACTCGCGAACCCGGATACCCGTGGCATTATAGATGGCGTTGGCGACCGCTGCCGCCACACCCACCAGCCCCAACTCACCAATCCCTTTTGCTTTCATGGGCGACATGGTGGGATCGAGATCTTCGAGCAGAATGACCTCCAGATGGGGAATGTCGGCGTGTACGGGCACTTCATAACCGGCCAGGTCGTGGTTGACAAAGAAGCCAACCTGTTTGTCGACCACTAGTTCTTCCATTAGAGCCGCGCCCACGCCCATGGTCATGGCCCCGATCACCTGACTGCGGGCCGCTTTGGGGTTTAGAATACGCCCGGCCTGGCAAACGGCCAGCATTCGCCGGATGCGGATTTCTCCCGTGTAGCGGTTCACGCCCACTTCCACGAAATGAGCCCCGAAGGTGTCCTGCGCGTACTCTTGGGAAAGGGTTCCGTAGGTCATTTCATCCTGTACAACGAGTTCGGCGGCTTTGGCGGCCTCGCCTAACGGATAGCTGCGGTTACCTTCGCGTACCTGTCCGGTCACGAACTCGGCTTTCTCGATGCTAAGGCCTAACGATTTAGCGACCGCTTCGCGCAGTTTGACGCAGGCGGCATAGACGCCCGACGTAGATGAAGCCGCGCCCAACTGCCCGCCCGAACCGGGTGATTCGGGAAACGTCGAATCGCCCAGTTTGACCACCACGTTATCCAGGCTGATGCCCATCATCTCGGCCGCCGTTTGTCCGATAATAGTATAACTGCCTGTTCCGATATCGGTCATGTCGGTTTCGACCGTCACGATGCCTTTCCGGTTTAGTCTCACCCGGGCCGCTGACTTCAGAATGGGTGCCCCCCGGATGGCCGACGCCACGCCCATCCCGATCAGCCATTGCCCTTCCCGAACGGTGCCGGGTTTAGCCTGCCGCTTGTTCCAGCCAAATTGCTTCGCCCCGGTTTGCAGGCACTCGACCAGTTTGCGGGAGGAAAATTTGCGACCCGATTTTTCGGGGTCTTCCTGGGTGTCGTTTTTGATGCGGAAGGCCACGGGGTCCATGTTCAGTTTTTCGGCCATTTCATCCATGGCGATTTCCAGCGCCATCATGCCCGTAGCTTCCCCCGGTGCGCGCATGGCACTTCCTTCCGGCAGATCGAGCACCGCCAGCCGCAGCTGCGTGAATCGATTGGCTCCCGCGTATAGCAGTTGGGTCGAGGCCGTTGACGATTCGGGGAGCCCACCGGGTAGATTCCCGGACCAGTTTTGGTGCCCAATGGCCGTGATGGTTCCCTCGGGGGTGGCACCGATCCGGATGCGCTGAATCGTCGCCGGGCGGTGGGTCGTGTTATTCATGATCAGCGGTCGGGGCAGCGCTACTTTCACCGGTCGACCGGCGGCCCGTGCCGCCAGGGAAGCCGCGATGATGTCGGACAGCACCGTGCCTTTCCCGCCGAAGCCGCCACCAATAAAGGTCGATATCAGCCTGATATTTTCCTTTGGGATACCCAGCACGATGGCGATGTCCCGAACGCCCCAGTTGATCTGCTGAATGGATGCCCAGCACGTCAGCTTATCCCCATCCCACTTGGCAATGGTCGCGTGAGGCTCCATCATCGCATGGGTCTGGTCGGGGGTGGTGTAGGTTTCGTCCAATTTGACGGGGGCCGATGCAAACGCCCCCTCAAAATTACCCACGTTCGACTGCGGGGATGGAATGTACGGACCCTTTGAGGCAACAGGGGATGAGTTTTTGGCGGCTGCCAAATCGAACGCGCCTTTGGTTTTGGTATAGCTGATTTTCAGGAGTGAAGCTGCCGCCCGGGCCTGCTCAAATGTATCGGCCACCACCACGGCGACCGCCTGGTGATAATGGTCGATCTGCGGCCCGGCCAGCAGCCGGTCGACGTAAAATTGACCCGGCTTGAGTGGTCCCACGCTGGCAGCCGTTACGATCGCCAGTACACCGGGCGCGGCTTTAGCCTTGGTCTGGTCGATAGCCTTGATGCGTCCTTTGGCAATTGCCGCCCCCACGACGTACCCATAAGCAGGATTCGACACGGCGTCGTTATGCTCGTAGGCGTAGGTAGCCGTTCCCGTTGTTTTCAGCGGACCCTCGATGCGATCAGTTGGTTTCCCAATGACCTTGAGCTGGTCGATCGGATTGATTCCGGCAGGCGTTTCAAATTTCATGTCAGTGGTTAGCTTCGTTTAAAACGGCCGCCAGGGTTCGTTCCACCAGGGCTAGCTTATATTCATTTTCTTTGGTGGGTCGGGCTCCTTTCAGCAGTTGGGCGGTAAACGTCTTCGCCCCGGATGGCAGCAGCGGCTCGGCAGACTCAATCCGCCAGGGTCGGGGGGCTATCCCCCCAACCGCTACCCGGCCCGTTCCTTTCTGGAGAATAGCGGCCACCGACACCAGGGCAAAGGCATAGGAACTGCGGTCGCGTACTTTGTGGTAGATCTGAACCCCACCCACTGGTGGCGGCAGGACGACATTGGTAATCAGTTCGTTTTTCTCCAGCGTCGTTTCCCGGTGCGGAGTCTGACCCGGCAGGCGGTATAATTGGTCCAGCGAAAGGGTACGTTTGGCACCGTTGGCCTTTACCGTTTCTACCGTCGCATCGAGGGCACGCAACGCCACGGCCATATCACCTGGGTAGGTGGCGATGCACGAGGTACTGGTACCGATGATGCCCAGTTGCCGACTAAAGCCAGCAATGGCCGCGCAGCCGCTGCCCGGCACACGCTTGTTACAAAGCTGGTTGGTATCGTAAAAATACGGGCAGCGGGTCCGTTGCAGCAGATTACCGGCTGTGGTGGCTTTGTTGCGCAACTGTCCCGATGCCCCCGCCAGCAGGGCTCTGGCCAGCAGCCCATAATCCCGACGTATGATGGGGTGAGCAGCCAGATCCGTATTACTCACCAGCGCCCCAATGCGCAGGCCTCCAGCCGGGGTTGGTTCGATTTTGTTGAGGCCAATTTTGCCAATATCAATGATATGCGTGGGCACTTCGATTTCCAGCTTCATCAGATCGAGCAGATTGGTGCCGCCCGCCAGAAATTTAGCCCCCGGTGTTCGGGCCGCGGCAGCAGCCGCTTCAGCGGGCGTCTGCACGCGTTCGTAGGTGAATGTTTTCATAAGACCTTATCGAGTTAGGCTGTTTTTCCGGCTACTTCACTCATCGCTTCGGCAATATTGGAGTAAGCCCCGCAGCGGCAGATATTGCCACTCATCCGTTCCCGCAGTTCACGGTCGGTGAGCTGTGGTTTATCAATCAAACTCGCGCTCACGTGACTGGGTATACCGGCCTTGATCTCATTGAGTACCGCCACCGCCGAGCAAATCTGCCCCGGGGTGCAGTAGCCGCACTGGTAGCCATCGTGCTTGATGAAGGCTGCCTGCATGGGATGCAGCTTATCGGGTGTTCCCAGCCCCTCAATGGTGGTAATGGTATCGCCCTGATGCTGCAGGGCCAGCGATAGGCAGGAATTGATCCGCTGGTTATTGACCAGTACTGTGCACGCGCCACACTGCCCATGATCACAGCCCTTTTTGGTGCCCGTAAAGTGCAGGTGTTCCCGGAGGGTATCGAGCAGGGTTGTTCGGGTATCCATTTCCAGGTCATGGGGTTGCCCATTGACGGTGAATGATACCTTCGCTAGCGACAGGGAAACTGAATGCGGAGCCGCCTGGGTACCCGTCACGTTTGCCAGGGTAATAGCGGCAATCGCAGCGGTCGTTCCAACAATCATTTCACGCCGACTCATCGTCGACTCGTTTGACTCTTCCATAACATTGCCGTTTTACGGGGTTGATCGGTAGTTGTTCGTTTAAATGCGCTAACATTCTACTGGGAGTGGCATTCACACTGCCTGTTCTTGCCTTTTTCTATATTTAATCGAAATAAAGATAGCAATTGTGCAATTAGCTTACTCAAAGTGGGTGTATTGAGTGCCTAGTTAGGCACTTTATCGTATTCTTCATCAGTAACGGCTTGGAGCCAGGTAACCGCTCCTCCCTTACTGCAATTGGGATTGATGGCAATATGCGTGAACTGGCTGGAAGGACCTGCCCCGTGCCAGTGCGTTACCCCAGGAGGAATGGTCACCGATTCACCTTCCCGGATGAGTTGAATGGGTTTGTCTTTCTCCTGATAATAGCCCGTCCCCTGGGTCACCACCAGCAGTTGCCCGTTGGGATGCGTATGCCAGAACGTTCTGGCTTTTGCTTCAAACGTGACACTACTGACGATGCAATCGGTTTCGGTATTAGCAGCTACCAACGTAGTCACCCGAACGCTACCGCTAAAATTGGAGGCTGAGCCCTGGCTTACGGCTGGCGTCCTGTTTATGTTTTGAGCCATCATTAAATCCATGAAACCGAGGGATAAAAGGCTTGAATAGAAGAATACAAGGATGATCGTTTTCATAATTTGTTGGTTATTGGGTCATCGGCGGCTATTGGTCTACTTGGGTAAATCGTTCCCGCACCAAGTGCCCGGTTAGGAAATACTCAGACCACCATCGACCGATATAGGCTGGCCGATGATATAGCTGGAGGCTGGACTAAACAGCCAGAGGACCGCTTCCGCGACTTCGGTCGCTTTACCGAGTCGTTTGATGGGCGCTCCTTGGATAGTCGCATGCTGCGACAGATCGCCGGTTCGAAACATGGTATCGACCATCGGCGTTTCGATCGTGCCAGGGCAAATGGCATTGATGCGGATGCCCTTGGGCGCGTATTCCATTGCCGCACTCTTGGTCAGTCCCAATACACCATGTTTAGCGGCATGATAAGCTGATCGGCCTACACCGCCGATCAATCCCCCAATCGACGAATTATTGACAATGGCCCCGCTGCCCTGCTGGCGCATCTGTTGCAATTCATATTTCATACACAGCCACACCCCTTTGTAATTGATGCTGGTCACCCGGTCGAACTGGGCTTCTTCCAAATCCGCCGTATCGGTCAGGGGCACCATGATCCCGGCATTGTTGAAGGCGGCATCTAATCGGCCATAGACGGCTACCGTGCGCTCAATGGCGGCTTGCACCTCACCCGCTGAGCTGACATCGCATTTGACGGCGATGGCTTCTCCACCCCTTGCTTTAATTCGATCCACGACGGTCTGAGCCGCCGTTTCATTCACGTCGGCGACGACGACGTTGGCTCCTCGTTCGGCGGCCAGCAGGGCGACGGCTTCACCCATCCCCATCCCACCACCGGTTACAAACACGACTTGATCATTCATGGTTTTGTATCCTGGCATTTAACTTGTTGATCGACCCTTACTTATTGGCACTAACCGCTTTGCTCTCTTTTTCAACCGGCTTAGCTTCCGTTAAATACTGCGTAAAAAAGGCGGTGAGTTTTTCGAAGGGGATCATCTCGACCCGATCGTACAGATCAATGTGCCGGGCCTTGGGCACGATATAGAGTTCTTTGGGCTGGGCCGCCTGCTGGTAGGCATCCTCACTAAAATAACGTGAATGGGCGTTTTCACCGATAATCAGCAAAATGGGTCGGGGTGAAATGGTTTCGATGTAGTTCAGCAGCGGAAAGTTCATGAACGCCATCGGGCTGGTTTTGGTAAAGGCACCAATGGCGTTCGGGTGATGCCCCCGCTTCATGCCGTAATATTCAAAAAACTCACTGGCAATGGGGTCTAATCCCGCTGGGATTGCCGTAACTGGTTTACTGGGAAAAGAGGCCGCTAATTCCGGCTGACCACGATCAACGTCTTTCCACCGCTGCTCGGCCAGTTGGTCCAGGGTCTTATTGCGCTCTTCGGGAGTCATACTGTTTTTCCAGCCGTTGCGCATGACGTCGCTCATATCGTACATACTGGTGGTCACCACCGCTTTGATCCGATGATCGACCTGGGCGGCTTTCAGGGCAAAACCACCACTGCCGCAAATCCCGATTGCCCCAATTCGGTTTCGGTCCACAAAGGGACGGGTGCCTAAAAAATCGACGGCCGCACTGAAGTCCTCGGTGAACACGTCCGGCGAGGAAACATGCCGGGGTTCTCCACTGCTTTCCCCATTGTACGACTCATCAATGGCCAGGGCTACAAAGCCCCGTTCCGCCATGTTTTGCGCATAAATACCGGCTCCCTGTTCTTTGACGCCCCCGTAAGGCGTACCAATGACCAGGGCGGGATACTTTTTGGAGGTATTGATGTTTTTAGGGGTATATAAATGAGCGGCCACGGTAATGCCATACCGCGTCTGGTAATACACGTTTTTCTTGGTTACCTTATCGCTGAGCGTGAAGGTTAAGTATTCGGTCTGCGCCACGTTCGATGCGTTTTGTGCAGGTAGATGTTGACTGAATGCCGGCCCCACGATCAGTAGAAAGATGAGCATTCGAATTGCTAGTGGTTTCATTGGTTAGCTGTTAAATGAATGAATAGGCTTATTCCAGCTCAAAGGTGACGGTTACACTGGCCGCGCCCAGGGCCGTTGCCAGTCCCGCCGGATTGTCGATCCGGCCAAGCCTGGTGTAACTATACGAGGTCTGGAACGTTTTGTAAAAGAGCACAAGGGTGCTGGAACCGTAGAGCATTAGATCCCCCGCCTGAATCGTTCCGGGATTGGAGGCACTAGTGGGTAAGCTGTTAGGCAGATCCACAAACTTTTCGTTGCCGTTGAGCTCTTTCATAACGGTCGTCAGAGGTAACCGCGCTTTGAAGGCCGTGACGGACGGGTTATCCAACAAGGTCGCCGTGAACGTGCCGGTGCCCACCCGAATACGTAACTGATTGGAGAGATTCGGGTTGCCGGGGTTGATAACCGCTGTGTTTCCGGCTGGCGGAATGGGGTTTTCCTGGGTCATCGGATCGTCAGTTTTGCAAGCCAGGATACTGAGAAAAACCAGCATTAAAGGCAGTAGTCGTATCTGGGTTTGTTTCAAGGTCGTTGGATGGAATGAAGTTTCCTAAACAAGCTATCAAATCACCCGGTAGACTCATTGACAGGTGTTTGCGTGACAGTCCATTCAGTACGGTGCAAAGGTACCCCGTGCCAACCCACTCTGTTTTATACATTTTACGGTTTTGCCTACCACTTTTACAGGTAGCCTACAAAAGCACGATTTTCGTCTATAGATTTGACCAAAAAAGAGCCCATGATCCACTACGATACGATCAAAAAATATGCGGATACGTTCAACAATCGAACCCAGCATCCGCTCATCAGTCTGGTTGATTTTAATCAGTCGAAGCCCCTTCTCCGGGAGAAGTTTACGCTCAGCTTTTACGCCATTATCATCAAAGAGACGAACTGCGGTGATCTGCGGTACGGCAACCAGTATTATGATTATGCCGAAGGAACGATGGTCTTTTTTGGGCCTGGGCAGATCATAACCAATGAGCCGGAAGGCGAACGGCATCAACCGTATGGGAAGGCCCTGGTCTTTCATCCCGATCTGATCAAAGGCACCAGTTTAGGTAAACAGATCCACGACTATTCATTTTTCAGTTACCAGTCCCATGAAGCCTTGCATCTTTCCGACAAAGAAAGAGCCGTCGTGACGACTTGCTTTGATAATATAACAGCCGAAATCAGCCAAACCATTGATCGCCACAGTAAACAGCTGATCGTGGCGAATCTGGAATTGTTCTTAAAATACTGTTTACGCTTTTATGATCGGCAATTCATTACCCGGGAGCACGCTAATCACGGCATACTGGAGCAGTTCGAAAAGAAACTAAACGACTATTTATTGGGAGAAAAAATAGGGACAGAGGGCGTCCCCACCGTTGCCCACTTCGCCCAGGAACTGAACTTATCGCCCAATTACTTCGGCGATCTGATCAAGAAGGAAACAGGGAAGTCGGCCCTGGAATTCATCCAACTGCATCTGATTGATTTGGCGAAAGAGCGGCTGTTCGATACCAGTAAATCGGTGAGCGAAATAGCCTATGAACTTGGGTTCAGGTATCCGCAGCATTTTACCCGGTTCTTCAAACAAAAAGTGGGGGTTTCTCCGATTGAGTATCGTGGTTTGAATTAAAATAGTATGCCTTTCTCGCCAAACGCCAGCTCGGGCGACCCTGAGTTTCCACGAGACGGTAGTTTGACCTTATTGCCTTACTCCAATAGACTCAACCGGGGTGGGGCCGCACCGGCGGACCGGCCCCTGCGAACGGTACTGCAACGGCGGACCGTGCCGTCGCGGGTCGTTGCGATTGCCATCTTACGAATCAATCGCAACGGTGACCCGTGTAACATTTTCAGCAGCACAGATAAGTTGAGATGGGTCCGTCAGATGGACGGCTTCACAACCGTCTGAGAATCATACCAGAAGTAAAAAATTATAGGGCATATTGATGTTTTAAATGCGCATGCAGGAGTTCACACAGGTTATTTCGATATTAAAGCAATTGGAAAAAGAGAAGTAAATGGGCTCCAGATCATTATTTAAAGTTTCCTGAACTCTATCACCTTAAAATCAAAAGTGGCTTATTTTGGGTCAAGATATCGGTTCAGTAAATGTGGATCCACCCCTACTACTGCTGACAACCAGTGCCGCATTGAGATGAGTGTGCCGGATTGATTACCATAGGGAGGGTGATAGGGCTTCGATGGGCATTGGGTGGGGATGAATTACAAGTGCAGGCTCGAGCAATTTTGCAGTTGAACCATAGGGGTTTTTGTGCTAGCAAGTCGACAACTCGCCCGAATGGATTAACGCTTGACGATTTTGCATATACCTCTACTTCCCAGATCATAGACTGGAGCCAGGACCAGTACCCAAAATTGTTCAGATTAAGCCGCCGCCAGTCAAGCGGTCAAGAAAACCTTTATTCCCTTATCTAGAACAAATAGAAACTTGTTGGCCAGCCAACGATCCGCTGCTACCGCTCCATCCATCGCTGGTTAGATCCAAGTAGAGCTTAGAATTCATGCTTATTCGGAACGCAGGCTTTTGATAGGGTCGATTAGCGCGGCTTTAACGGCAGCTGACCGTGAAACGGTAATTGCTGCCGGGCAATTTAGGGTAACCTGCCTGCCGTTGTAACTCCGCTAAGTAACGGAAGCCCTAGTCTTATTGAAGCACTTGCCGTTTCTTCAGTTTCTCTGGCTTAATTGGACCACGAGAAACCGCTCTGTGAGGACTTAGGCTAGATTCTTCAGCTGATGCGTGCTTCCTAATCGGTTTGTTAGGCTAGTAGGGGCGCATCAGAACCGGAAATGCCCCCTCGACCGGATCAACCCGACTATCGGGCTTGTCGCTGGGTTGATAAGAACCCAAATTAGGAATCACTACCGGGGCTTCTCCATCAACTGACTTTTTGCTGCCTTAAATTCACCTTAAAGCAAGTCCCTTGCCCTGGGGTTGAAGTAATACTCAGTTGTCCTTTCAGCGTATCAACCAAATGTTGAACCAAAGGGAGACCAAAGCCATAGCCGGACTCTCCGGCTGTCCCATGGCTCGAACGGCCCTGGCCAGTCAATATAGACATAACTTTCTCGCTCGTCATACCTAAGCCAGAATCCTGAACGGTTAGACTCAGAATATTGTGGGATCCCTCAATATGTAACTTGATAGTGACCCAAACACTCCCACCTTCCATTGTGAACTTGATGGCATTTGAAATTAAATTACCCACAATCTGTACCACTTTATTACGTGAAAAGGGAATCAATTCAGTGGAAGCATCTGTCGAAACAATGAAACGGATTCCTTTCGCCCGGGCTTGGGGAGTGTATAGCTTATCCAGGGTATCCTTCAATTTGACTTGATGAAAGACTTCTGATTGGGACGAATTGCCGTTCTCAAGCTTCCACTTATCATCGTTGACTAGAATTTCATCTGCCAATTCGAGTAGCGATTTACTACATACTTGAATGAGCTGAATAAATTCCAGAATTTCGTTTAGTTTGAGATTGGCTTCACTGCTGGTTACCAATTGGGCCATGGTAAGAATACCCCCCAAAGGCCCTCGAATGTCATGGGATACCCGTCTTTGGGATTCATTTACTTCGGTTACCTGTCGTTTTAAGTATTGTATCTCCCGAATGGTATAGAGACGGCTCACGACTTCAGCGGCAATAATTCGTAATAGTTCTATTTTCTCCGCGTCAAGCTCTTTTGTCTTCGTATCGAGTACGCAAAGTGCACCAAGGTGGTTGCCATTGCTCGATTTGAGAGGTATGCCAAAATAGTAGCGTAAATGGGGATCTTCGGTTACATAAAATTCTTCTGCAAATCGTTCATCAAGTTGTAAATCTTTAACCTCAAAATTGTCAGGCTCCATAATGGTGTACTGACAGACGGAGTTTTCACGCGGCATCGAAGTCAAATCCAGCCCGTAATTGGTGATGCTCCACTGCGTATACGAATCAATTAGGTTAATCAAGGATACTTCTGTTCCAGTAACTTTGGCCGCTAGTGTTGTGAGGTCTTTAAATTTGTCCTGAAGCCCCGAATAATCCAAGTCGAAGTCGGCCAGGTCAACGAGTCGTTGAAATTCGTTTTCAGGAATTGGGTAGCTGTTTTTTAAAACGTATTTTGTTTCTACCTCTAGGGGTAAAGTAGTACTCCAATCGCCTGGTTGGCGATTGGACTGAACGAACTGCTGGTCTTGATGGTCCGGTGTATCCATTACGCTCTTAGGTATGAATCAGCGAAAATCACATCCCAGAATTGGCGGGTGTAAAACCCATGCTGAAAGGATTGTTCACTTCACTTTAGAGTTGAATACACAAATACAATGCCATTTCAGTAGCTTGACTCAGGCTTAACAGGCGGGCGGACGGTGAAGTGACTGATTCCTGGTATCAACGGGACAACTGATCAGCGGTTTTTAATCGCGGTTTAAACTCATAGCGTACTGCGATCAATCGATCCGTTTTGGCAAGGCTGCCATCTGCCTCAACCACTGACGGATGATCAGCTACCCCGTCTAGTGACTGATGGATAGGTTCATTTACAAATCAGGCTGTGTGGCACTTCACTAATGGAAACCGTGACGCACGGGCTTGATCTGAAATGTATAACTTTCTGAACCGGTTATTTTCTCTTTTAACAAAGGACTTGATTGGGGTCAAAATGTCCGTTCAAAATGCGAAAAGAAATTTACTAAGTAGGATACTACGCGGAGAATAGCTCTACTCAATTCTGTAAAGCTATTCTCCGTGTAGTACAGCATGAACCCACCACTTGATAAAATCAATTTGACTCTGGCGATTACGTTAGGTGAAAGAACTCGCCGTGTTGCGGACCGAATTTGCCCGTCCTACCACCCGCGGTTCAAAAGCTACGAAAGCCTCAACTCGCCGTTTAGGGCTGGATTAAGCTTGGACGAACGCTACATGTTGTGATCGTTTTCGCGATTGGGTCATCAATTCCTGCGACAGCCCGCTGTAGATTTTAGGGTTGAAAGGGGCCATAAATTCTTTAATCGGGTTTCGGGTTCGGCGGGTACTCAGCCCCATGTCGCGCATTAATTCGTCGGCGTGATGAAACGAGAACGGGATAATGCACAGACCTGAGGAATGACCATGCGGAACCCGTTGTGCTAACCACTGTTGGTGGCGGCCAATTTCAGCGTTCCGATCGGCGGGAGCAGGCAGTATGAGTTCACGTTTAAAATACTGAGCCGAGTAGTGAGCCGCCAGTTCGGATGTAAATGGGGTGAAGAGCGACGGATTGTAGCCCACAAAAGTGAGATTCGCCACATCGGTCGGCAGGATGTTGCGGTACAACTGAAACCAACCCTTTTCGTTTCGCAACCTACGGCTGACCGATTGGTCGAAAAATGGTACGGTTTGCCGGAATCCGGTGGCAAATACAACCATGTCGGCGGTAATTTTCTTTCCGTTCGTCAAGACCACCCCGTCTTCTTCAAAGCGGCCAATTTCTCCTTTTTCAAGTTGGATTTTGCCCGATGCTGCCCACTTATAAAAATTGTCAGAAGTAAGCCCAATGGAACAATTGGCGAGGCTCTCGAACGGTTTTTCGGGTAACAGACCACTTTTCTTAAGATTCAACTGAGCCGCTACCAGCTTACCAATTCCTTTCACCAGCAAATTGGTAACGGGTTTGCCCAGCGGGCCGTGTAAGAACTGGTGGATGCCGTATAAAACCCGGTAGGGAAACAGCGACTCGCCAAACCGGTGGAGAAGCAGGTATTTAAAGTTGAGTCCCCAAAATATACGGGGCATTTTCCACTTGGCTTCCCGGTAAATACAAACCGGTTTTTCCGAAACGTTACCTACTTGCGAGAGAATATCATGGGCTGATTTGGCAAAACCGACGACGGTTACTTTCCGGGTTTTGGCCGCGTCGAGATGCTCCTGACGAAATTGGGTGCTGTGCATCACCTCACCCCGGAACAACTCCCGGTCCCGAATCAGGGGCATATTGGGCTCACTGAAAACGCCGTTGCAAACCACCAGATGATCCACCGTCATGTTGGTCAAATTGCCGTTCTGGCTCAGATGCAGCAGCCAGCCTCTTTTTCCCTCCTCAATGGGTTCGGCCAGTTCCACTTTGGTGTTGAACCGAACCGACGACAAAATCTTGAAATGGCGGGCGTAATTACCCAGGTATTCCTGAACGTGCTGGCCAGTGGGCCATTCCGGATAGTGTTTGGGCATCGGAAAATCGGAGAACGTGTACGTATCGCGGGTATTCTGGGTGGTGACATTGGGATACCGGCGGGTGGAACTCCAGACGCCCCCCAACTCGGCTTCCTTTTCAAACAGAACGACCTCAAAACCGTGTTCGCGCATGGTTTTGGCCGTAACCAGTCCGCTGACGCCCGCACCGATGATGCCTACTTTTTTCGGACGATTTACTGAATCGGTTTCCTGAATGGATGGTGTGGATGGATGCTTAAGGTTTAGCATTTTCAGAAAGATTTTAATGGTTAACTGATGCTACAAAGGTGGCCCATTGGTTAGGGGCATTTCATACAAACAAGTTTGTATTTTGTAAGAAAATCCGATGCTCTTATTTAACGGTCAATCTGACCCGCTTTTCATTAAAAAAGCCGCTCTGTGAACACAGAGCGGCTTTTTTAATGAAAACAGTTTTGCTTTACTTCCAGGATTCGTCAAAAATCTGGGATAGGATAATGGGATGCGTGGCCACCTTATTCGGCATATTGGCCGTCAGCACCAGTTGAACGTTCAGGGGTTCTCCGCTATCTCCGTGAAAATCAATGATCGCTGCGCTGAGGTTCCCGCCACTGTAGTCTTCCATGTAACTGTGTTTGTAATAATAAGAACCGTGCTTCCCGTCAAATGCATCATCGAAGCCTAACGAGTGCTTCAGCGACTTCCCTAGTTTCATGAGCTGGTACGTGTTGGCCGAGACAATCTTACCGGCTCGTGCTGCAGCGACCACCTGGGCCAGTTCGTTTGCATTGATGTATAACCCGACCGCACCCGACGTCTTCACCCTCGATACGCCGTTCAGACCCGGTGAATTGGCCAGGTTGGTTGGATAAAACTTGGCGAGTTGATTCGAGGAACCGCCCCAGGGCTGAAAATCGACCTGATTCCAGGTGCCGATCCCCGCAGGTTTTAGAACAGCCGATCGCACCTGTTCCAGGAAAGTCAGAGACGTATAGAGATTCAATTGAATCGCATTGCCTTCGATCTGCTTGAGTATATTCAGAATCGTGGGATCTTCGAGTTTAGCGATCAGATAGGGTACCAGCAGCCGACAGATGGTGTAATTCATCGGTTCCTGATCGTATTGATTGTTGGTAAACTCACTCAACTGAATTCCGCTTTCCACCGTGGCCTGGATATCTTCAACATAGTCATTGGGCGTGCCGGGACTCAGGTCGACAAGACCGCTGGTATGCGAGAGCAGATCGATAAAACGCAGTTTTTTGAAATCCGGATGGGGCTTGAAGTAGCTGGGCAAATAGGGCCAAACGGGTTCCTGCGCCGATTTACCATTGCGTTCCAGAATCCGCAAAACCGTCAGCGCCGTTACAAACTGGGTGCAGCCGGCCACATCCTGTCGAACGGTTGGGGTGTAGGCCAGTTCAGGCGCATCGATCGGATAGCGGGCTTTTCCAACGCCGGTTGACCCTTTGCTGAAAGGTTGTCCGTTCACCCAGATGCGATAACCCGCCCCCGGAACTTTACCCTTTAGATACATTTCGAGTTTGTTGGCGAACAGCTCCGGATCGAAACCGCCATTGCTGATGATGGGGGCAAAATCACCGATGCGGGCGCGGCTGGTTGACTCCTGGGGTAGTACCTGGTCTTCGGGTTTGTCACAGCCGGTGAACAACAGTAAGGGTAGAATCAAGGCGAATCCGGTCAGAAATTGAAATGAACGTTTCATGGGTGTGTGGTTTGTGCGAGCAATGCCGCTGTTTGATTGTGGATGGATTGTTAATTTGAACGATGCAAAGGTAGCCTGGCTACACCGGCCCATTCCATACCAACTTGTTTGTATTTTTAGCCGGAAAGCCGTTCTTTTGACCTTTAGTGCTTCATACATTGATTTATAATTCTTTACTCTTTAGGAATTTATAGGCTGAACGTTCGCCCGGGGCCGATGCAGGCAATGGCGTTTGACCGACAGTAGTAGCCTGACTCCTGCTTCATAATGGGCCATTTGTGGTATTTTTGGCTGTTCGCCTGGATGGTTCTGGTTCAGGCCGCCTGGGCTCAACCTGCTCAGCAGCCTTTACTGGTGGGCACATCGGCTCTTCCGTCCGGAGAGTTTTCACTGCGCGATGCAATCCATCATTTTGAGGATACTACCGGTCGGGTCACCATCCACCAGGCAATACATTTACACAGAGAAGGGCATTTCAAGCCGTCTGAAAGCCAAACGTATCGTCAGGATTTTGGCTACACGACAACAGTACACTGGCTCTTTTTTGAGCTCGAAACTGTTCAGAAAGCGGACTTGATGCTCGAAATCGAATACGCCAACATCGATCAGGTTGAACTGTTTGAAGTGAGTAATAACCGCATTCAGCTGCTGGCCCGAACCGGCGACCACTACCGGTTTAGCCAGCGGCCCATCGTCAATAATAATTACGTTTTTCCCCTCCGGTTGCCCGTCAGCACCAAAGCCGGTTATTACCTGCGATTCGAGCATTCTCATGCGATACTATCGTTTTTTATCCGCCTTTGGCCCCGCGCGGTTTTCCTCCAGGTTGACCGCGATGAATATTTTTTCTGGGGTATTTACATCGGTATCGTTTGCATTATCTGCCTGGTTACCCTGGTGATGCTGCTGGCTACCAGAGATTGGATCTATCTCTGGTATGCGCTGTATCTTCACTTCATGACTATGCATTTGTTTTCGGATGCGGGACTCGGTTTTCAGTACCTCTGGCCTGATCTGCCAGCGATCAATGAACTAGCCCCAGTTTATCTGTATATATGGGTATCAATGATTGCCCAGATTACGTTCTTGCAGTTTTTTATTCGGCAGCCCCCCCAAAACAGCCGGGTCTATCCGTGGATTACGGCCTTCAAAGTGGGCGTGATGGGGACTCTGCTGGCGGTTTTGAGCATCCACTTTGCTGAACTGGAAGGGCGCGAAACCTATTTCTACCAATTCGTGGCATCGGCCACGCGCTACTTTGTCATTGTTCTGGTTTTGCTCACGGCCCTGAGCCTGTACGAAACCGTGCGCCGGAGCGATCGCGATCAAAAAGCCCCCCTTGTTCGGTATTATACCTATGCTCTAATCATTGAGTTTATAGGCTATTCCAGCGTTTCGTTCATCAACTTCTGCCAGGACCAGGGTTGGGCACTTCCGGTAGATGTCCAGACGTATGTCATTATCGGCATTACGGTTTTTCTGGACATCATCTTCTTCTCTTATGGACTTGCCCATCGCTATCAAACATTCCGGCAGGAGAATCGTATCCTGGAACTCAATTTACTGGAAGCCAAACAGATTGCGCAACAACGGGTGATCAATTCGCTGGAAAAGGAACGGCAACGGCTGGCACAGGATCTTCACGATGAGGTGGGCGCGACGCTTGCAACAGCCAAGGGTTATTTATCAAGACTGGCCCGTGACGAAAAAACCGCCCCGGTGCTCCAGGCGCAGGTTTTACTCGATCAAGCGGCCAGTGAACTGCGAACGATTTCTCATCAATTGATGCCCAAGCACCTAAACCAAACCGGTCTCGCCAATGCAATTGAAGAAGCCATCCGGAAGCGTTCGGACGGATGGATTCTTTTTGAGTTTATGAGTCTGGGACAAATCCGGCCGCTAGCCCCGCAATCAGAATGGTTGATTTTGAGCATAGCAACCGATCTGATCCGGCACGCTCAACAACATGAAGGAACCACAGAAGTAACGATACAACTGATTTATCACACCGACCGGCTCAGCCTGATGGTTGAAGACAATGGAAGAAGTGTATCCCTCAACGATAGGAAGGATAGTAGCTGGCAAAATTTAAACACCAAAGCACACTTCCTGAAAGCCGAACTGCTGGTGGATGCCAGTGCACAAGGGCATACTGTGATTCTGAGCGTACCTATTCCCGCGTCATAACATGGCTCGCAATCTGATTTTGTTGTTCTCACTGGTCATTTTGGCAATTTCGGGATTTGCCTGGTATCATGCCAAGTCCGTCAGTCCGCTGAAAGTGCTGCCCATCCAGCTGGCCCATTGGGAAGATACCACCAGTCGGGCCACCGTCCGGCAGGTACTGCAGTTGGGTATAAAGTTTGTCCCTACTCCACCGGGAAAGCTAAATTTCGGCTACACTGAATCCATTCACTGGTTTCGCTATCGCCTGGAACCTGACCGGATGCCGAATGAGTTGACCCTCGAAATCCGTAATCATGTGATCAGCTATGTTGACCTGATTGCCGTCCGGCAGGGGAAAATCGTTTCACTGACCCAAACCGGTAGCTGGCTTCCGTTTGCCCGGCGGCCAACGCCCACTAAAACATTTGCCTTTCCCATCGACGCCAGCCAGCCAGCCGATTATTACCTCCGACTCGATAACCGGTATGAAAATCTGGCAACGGACATCCTGCTCTGGCGAACCAGTGATTTTGAAAACAAGGAACAACGCGAGTATTTTCTGTGGGGTATTTTCACGGGCGTTGTCCTGCTCGTTGTCCTGTTAAACCTGATCTTCTGGAAAGCAACGGCCGACCGGGTTTACCTCTGGTATGCGATCTACTTAACAGGACTTTCCCTTCGGCAATACGCGGATTCCGGGTTAGGATTTCAATATGTATGGCCCAACTTTCCGGAAATGAATGCGCCAAACCCAGTCATTCAGGCAAACTGGCTCTATGTTCCGGCCATCCTTCAGTTTCAACAGTATTTTCTCAACCTGCGCCAGGAAGAACACGCCCTTTTCAGAACAACACAGGGATTGAAATACTTCCTTTGGGCCGGATCAATCATGCTGCTGGTCTTACAATTGACCGGAGTTTCCCGTTATTTCCCACAGACTGAAGCTATAATTACATCCATCCATGCGGTTTTGGCCATCATTGTGTTAACGGTTTTTGTATGGGTTAGCCTGGTGGCAGTAAAATCGGATGATAATTTGAAACAGCTATACGGTGTTGGATTCACCATTCAGACCGCCGGACAAATCCTAAATGTTATCCAGAACATATTGCGTTTTTCGACTGGTAGCAGTTATTTAGTCGACCCTTATTTACTCTTAACGATTATTTTTTTTATTGATCTGGTCGTGTTTGCCTATCTGCTGGCTTACCGCTACCGGCAGTCATTTCGTCAGAATCAAGAACTGCAAATTAGCCTGGCGCAGGCCCAGCAGGGAACGAACCAGCAAATTATCGACGTATTGGATTCCGAACGGCGACACATTCATCAGTTGCTGCTTTCCGAAGTAGGGAAACGGCTCCATAAAACCCGGCATACGTTGTCGGTGGTAAATCCTTCTCCAATGCTGGCCGATGCCGTTCAGCTCATCGAGCAGATCGACCAAGATTTAGAACAAATTGCACAAAACAAGCTTCCGGTTGCAGTCGTCGAAAAAGGGTTGACCCAGTCGCTTACCGAGTTGGTTCAGCAACTCAACCAGACTCAATCCGTCCAGTTCACGTTCACTCAAATGGGCGGGCAACCGGTTTTAACCACTGAGCAGGAAGTTCAAATACATCGAATTATTACCGAGTTGATAACCAACGTTATTAAACACGCACAGGCTACCCGGGCCCAGGTGACCCTGGTGACCGATGCGGGAGGAATTTCACTAACGGTGAGCGATGACGGGAAAGGATTCGACCGGGTCAGTACGGATAGGAAAGCGGGCATTGGCACCCAAAATCTGAAGGCCCGTGCCCGTGATTTACAGGCCCAGGTCCGACAGGAGTCCGGCGATTCAGGAACAACCATAACCCTACTCATCCCCCAAATACAAACTAGTTAGTATAGTTTAGGGTAAAGCCGGCCCTTATCTTTGTTTAAATCGTTGCAAAACATTGAAAAAAATAGCCTTCGTTTGGATCCTGTTCCTGCTGGCTGTTGGTTCATCCGCAGCCCAAAACACGTTTTGGGCCAAACCGGGGCAGAATCAGCGGCTGGATGGCTTCGTGGGTTATTACGAAGACACCACAGCCCGACAAACCATTCAACAGATCGTGGCTTTGGCCGGGCAAGGAGCCTTTAAAACCTTACCGGCCAGTCAGCTTAACCGCGCCTACACGGCCGGACACCACTGGCTGCACATTCGGCTGAATACCCGCAAACCACAAACCGTTTTTCTGGAAATCGATAACCCACGGATCAATGAACTCCGTGTTTATCAGTTCACCAACCATTCCCTCATCAGGCAGGTCTTGACGGGAGATGAAAAACCGTTTGCCACCCGCCTGTTTCCGAATAAAAACTGGGTATTTACGGTTTTTCTGGCAGGTAACACTCCGACCGATCTGTATGTTATGATTGCCAAGCAGCACGAAATATTGGGTGTCCGATTCCGGGTTTGGGAGGCCGATTGGTTTGAGCAGGAAGATCGGGTGAATTATCTGTTCTGGGGATTTTTGACCGGCTTCACCTTGCTGATTTTGATCATAAACGCTGTGGCTTTTGTAGGAACCAGAGAAACTGTTTATTTCTGGTTTTCCGGTCTGATCGTCGCCACGGCGTTTCATATTTCGGCGCAATCGGGGCTGGGCTTTCAATACATCTGGCCCAACTGCCCGGCCTTTAACCGGCTCGACCCGGCTCTGCTGTCGGGCTGGCTCATTATGCTGGCTCAACTGCAGTTTATGCAACAGTTTATCGGCCAGAAGGCGGGACAAAGCCGGGCCTACGGGGCGGTACAGGCGTTCAAGAAAGGCGGGCTGGTTTTGTTGATCCTGGATGTGATCCTGCGCGTGCTGGACGTATTTCCTGTAAGCCATTTCCGGTGGACGTATACAGCGACCTTAACCTTTATGGCCATTTGCATTTTACTGTCTTTCTGGTCCATTTTTGAGCGGATTCGAAAACGGGAGAGCGTCGTGCTCTTTTACACCCTCACGGTTTCTTTTCAGTTAATAGGTTACCTGCTGGTGTTTCTGGTTAATCTTACCTTTACCCGGAGTCAGAACGTACTGTTTGAATTCGAAAGCTACCAGGTTATTGTTTTTATTTTTCTACTCGATTTGATTCTTTTCTCGTCCGGCGTTCTGTTCTTCTGGTTTCAAAAATACCGCCGGCAAAATGAGGCCTTGCTGATTGCTTTGCACCAAAGCGAACAGGAGCAGTCGCAAAAAATTATCGACGCCCTTGAAATTGAGCGGAACCGGATCGCCGAAGATTTGTACGACGATGTGGGGGCAATGCTTTCAACGGCCATCGGTTACTTGTCGAGTGCCTTGCGAAAATCGGACCTGAATGAACGCTTTCCGGTGTTAGGCGAGGCCCGTAAGCTAATGGACCGTGCCGTTGAAAACCTGAGAACGGTTTCGCACAACCTGATGCCCAAAAATTTTGCACAGTTGGGCTTGGCGAAATCGTTGGCCGAAACCATCAACAAAGTGGCTAATGCCTCCTCAATCGAGTTCGATTTTCTGGTAGTTGGTCCGGAGCGACGGCTGGAGGCTGCGGTTGAGGTGCAGGTGTTCCGGATTGCGTCGGAAATCCTCCACGACATGCTGAAAAATTCCTCCGCGACCACGGCGGTCATTCAGCTGGTCTACAACCACGATCACCTGAGTTTGATGACGGAGGATAACTGCCCCCGAACGCCCTCGTTTAACAATTTGACGTCGAAAGTTGATTTCATTCGGGGGAATCTGACGATTGACGAAACGCCAAACGGCATCACCGTTCTGGTGGAAATTCCTTATCATGAATCAAACCGATACCTATAATGACCAAAATCCTGATTGCCGACGATCACCAATTGTTCAATGATGGGATAAAAATGATGCTTTCGGTGGAAGAAAGCCTCCAGATTGTAGGGCAGGTATTCAATGGAAAAGACGTGCTAGACGCTGTAAACCGCCTTTTGCCGAATGTCATTCTGCTCGACATCAACATGCCTCATACCAATGGGTTGGAAGTGGCCTCCCAACTTCTGAAAGTAGCTCCGGGTGTCAAAATCATCATCCTGACGATGTACAATGACCGCAAGTTTGTTGAGGATTGTAAAAAGATGGGCGTACCGGGGTATATTCTGAAAAATTCGGGTGTCGATGAAGTCATCAACGCCATTGAAACCGTATGTGCTGGTAAAAAGTATTATGATTCCAAGCTGGCACCGGACCACCACGCCAATCGGCATGCCGATGATTCGTTCATGAAGAAATTCCAGCTCACCAAACGGGAAATTGAACTAATCGGCCTGATTGGTCAAAGTTTTACCAATGAAGAAATTGCCGACAAATTGTTCTTGAGTATTGCCACGGTCAAGACACATCGCAACAACATTAATCTCAAATTAGGCATCAATAAACCCGCAGATTTAGTAAAATTTGCGGTAGAACATGGTCTGGCATAATAAAGTGTGATGGCTCGATAGATGCGCTACACTTAGCCCCACCTACGTTTTTGTAGATATGTAGTAAACGAATGGTAAAATTTTTCATTTGGTACTGCCCCAAAATATGATGTTGCTCAGACATCGCAATTGAAACAGATACAAAAATAATTGGAGAGGGGCTAGGGGCAACGAGACCCGATCAGCAAATCATAACTTTCTGAACCTACACTTCAATCTGTCTTTTTATTCTTTTCTTTCACAAAATATAGGGCCAAAAAGTAGGGCCAGGCGATTTGTTACTATTACTTTTCTGAAGCTAACTTGTTGAACCAACTCGAATCCGATTTTTATTTTTACTCTCGTGACTACGGTCGATTAGTACCTAGATACCCAAATCGAGACGTTACAGAAATTCGGCTGCGGTGATACTTTCCAGGACCGTTACGACGGGCCACAAAGTTTCGGGAGGTCACATTAGCCGACCAACCCTGGACGAATTGCTTTCCAAATTAAGGGAAGGTGACACTGGTGTTGTTCGCTTTTTTCGGTTGGATAGGAGCCGGGACCATCTCATTTCTCTGATCAGTTAGTTTGCGCAGCGAGGTATTCATTTTCGGGCACTGGATTTAGGGGTAGATAGTTTCAATATGGCATTGTAAATCTATGCCGCCCTAGCAGAATATGACACGAAAAGTCTTTTAGAAAAAACAGGGAAATCTTAGCTAAAGCGACGAAGATAACACATTGGTCGATCCAGTGGTATTATCCCCAAATGTTTTAGAAGGTCAATAAGGCTTTTGAGCGAGGTTTGTCCGTTTCGGAGATTGTAAACATGACTGGGATTGGCATTTCCGAAAACTGATTCTAACTAAATATTGGCATTCTCTGGAAATTCATGAGGTAATTAATCATTTTTTGCTTATTTTCCTTTACATCCTTACACTGGCATATAAAATTGTGAGATGGTCCAGTTTCGCCGGACTGTCAATTATTAAAGTTTTGGTGGGTAAGGGATATGCCACTGCGGATTTCATAGTATATTGAAAATTAACCGCGTACCTATCTACCAGGGCATACATCTCAGTTGGAGTTTAATACCTTTGGAATCGCCACCAGCGTGTATATCAAGTGCTTTCGTAAGAATTGATTTCCCTTCCCACTTCGTTTGAAGTATATAGAGATGGAACGCTGGGGCCTTGAGCCGAAACAATTATCAAGACTTGCAAATTGCCCGACAGGCAGACAGTCAAGCGAGTTGATCCTTTTTATAATTGCAGGCATTGAATAAACACTTTCTCAAGGTATTTATGGCTTTTAACTCCGCCGTTCCCTATACAGCGGTCTTGCCAAATCGCATTTATAGCCTATTTTATAGTAACGGCAATGAACCTATAGCGCATCGTCGATTGGCTGAATGACGTGCCTTTAGCCAAGACACGTCAGGTCGTATTTGTACGATTAATTCCTCAAGAAATAGCCTTACTTCGCTAACCGTATCCGACTTAAAGAGGAACTTCAGAGAGTAAACTTGTTGTAACCCGATGACCCAAGCGGTCGTTCCGTTAATGTCCGATATTTTCCTCATCGTCCGATTCGACTGTTTCAGGATTATAATCAAAATCGGCAGTATCTACCTGATCTGCGTTGTAATCCTCTAATTCAGTTATTTCATTATGAACCCAATCCCCGTCATCCGCTTCCGGTTCGAATTCTGATTTCGTGTCAGTATCAAAATCCTCTGGTTCGTCTTCTAAAGCTTCTGTAATTTCCATTTCCAGGTCTTCCAGTTCGACCTCCTCGAATTCATTCACCAACTCGTCCGTCTCTTCGGGATCTTCCCATTCAATGTCATCTAGGAAATCTTCGGTATCATCATCTACTTCACCCATATCTTCGGTGCTTTCGGGAGTATCCTTCGGGATCAAGTCGGCCAATGAGCGGTTATTGCCAGTACCGGGGCTGTCTTCTAAAGGATTTTCTCCGTTGTTTTCCTCTTCCCATTCTTCCTTCCTACGCTCAAGCTCCTTCAAACGGCTGTGTTCAAAGGCGTCGGCTATATCATTCTCCTCCTCCCGCGCTTGTTCCAGTGCGGCTTTTTGCTTTTCTTCCTCCGTTATAAATTTCCCCTCGGCAGAAGTGACTACCTCCGAATCATCATACTGGAGTACGGCTTCGACCGGTTGCGGTGGTTCAGGCGCACCCGCCCGGTTGCCTGAGAAGGCGGTTAATGCTTCCAGGCCGATAGCGGTTGCTATCGATTTGAACTTGCCGCCTTTTTCGTCTTTTTCCATGATTATTTGGGTGTTTGTGTTGGATTTGCAGATTGATTAAATTGTTTAATCTGAACCAGTAAAGGGTTGACAAGTTGTCCGTCGAATATAAGCGCTTCTCCGGGATTCAGGGTACTGGCAAACTGTTTCTGCCGGTCGTCCATATTCATGGAATTTCCCAAGTAATCCCGGTCCAGCTTATCCTGTAGTTTATGCATGATTTTCAGGTTGGTATTTTTAATGACATCCGCTACCAGTTCGGACGGACTCTGTTCGATGATAAAAATGCCTTCTTTTTTCGCCCTGATTTCGGCGAGCATATCAGTGAACAGGCTGACAGCTTTTCCTGCACTGCCTTGGGAGGCACCTTCTTCAGAACTAACGACGCTCTGCGCCGAACGCTTTAGCAGCCGGTGGGCTTCTTCGATAAGTGTAATGTGGTAAGGGCTGGCCGGATCATTGGAAGGGCGGTTCGTGCGGCTTTCGTACAAATAGGTCAGCAAAAAAGCCATCAACAGGGCCTTTTCTTCGTTTTCAGGCACCTCATCTAGCTCGATTATGCAGGAATGCCCACCCGTTATGCTGGCGATTGTGTCTTGGATCGTCGGGTCGTTAGGTTTGGCCGACCAAAGTTCCGGGCAGAATATCTCACCGAAAAGATCCTTTGTTAAGCTGGCAATACGGCGAGTAAGCACGCCGTGGATTTCTTGTTTGAATTTTGCATCCCAGTTCTGTCCGTCAATGTAGTCGCTGATGAAGTTATAAAAGGATATCATGGTTCGGTCGGTCTGGACACGCTTGGATGGCGTTCCATCCTCGGCCGGAGCGTAAAAAGAAAGTGCTTTTGCTGGATCAAAGAATTCCTTATCACTTAATCCCCTTACTAATCGAAGGGGAACTGTATTCGACATTATCGTATACTGATCGTCCTTCAAAGGTCCTTTCGAGCCATTTGTCCTCCATTCTTTGCGCAACTTGAGCTGATCAGCTGACAGCGAGTCGACATTTTTGAGGGTCTTGAAATTCTTCTGGTTAATTTTTCCGGTCCGGAGACGGGAAGCTTTGAAAAATTCGTAAAGGCAATCCTTCAGTATCTGTCCAGCAATTCCGTGGATAGGGAAGGCCGCCATGATCGCCCCCCGAATATAAGCCAGGTGTTTTCGGGTCGAGATTTTCGGCTCACCGACGAACGGATTGAACCGTAAGAATTCCGGATTTGGTGTTCCATCGCCCAAAAGCGGATTTTTAAGGTCAAATTTTAATAATTTTTTACCTGTGTTTCGGTGATAATGATTATAAATTTCTTTTAGCTTATCAGCGTACTCGGTTTTGACAGGTTCAATTAGGCAAAAATCAATGCCATGCTCAATGAGCTGCTGGATAAGCATCAGCGTGGTATTGGTTTTCCCTGATCCCGTCATCCCGACGATGAGCCCGTGTTTCGTCAAGTCCCTGACTGGTATATGGTAGGGTACCGGGTTCGCCGTCCGGTCGGTAGAACTGGCTGAAATGATATGGCCAAGTTCAATTTTCCGGTTACCAATCTCGTCTTCCGTCGGCCGGTCGGGCTGCAGATTGGGCTGGTAGAAGGGTTTTATAATTCTGGAAGGGATGCCGGGAAGGCCGCTGCTTGGGGCATAGGGCAGCCGGAACTGGCAAAAAACCTCATTCGGGCTGCAAAGATGGGGCATCCGGCTGATGAAGAACTTCAACAGATCGTTCGCCTTTTCCTGCCTCGTCCATTTACGAAGGAGTGACTCGTAGTAATCCGGGTAAAAGAATTGCTTAAACTCATTTATCTCTTCCGGTCTGACCATGTGCGTGATCGACCTGCAATGGAACGTTGCCCGTTCGCCGTCACCAGACTGGGACAGAATGGCGTTGAGAGCGTGCGCAATAAAGGAGGCCGCGGTTTCATCGGCGGAGAATACCTGAACTTTCAGGCTGTATAATTGGTCGTTACTCTGGTATTTGCTGAAGCAGGATAGGGCCGGGGCACCCGACAATTGCCGATGCGCATCGTAGTATTCTTGGCCGTTGGTCTGAAAATGATTGGCCAGGTTACGTTCCGACTCGTCCACCAGTTCGGTGGTAATTGAAAACCGAACTTGGACAGATGCCTGCGCATTTTGTAGCGATCGATAAAAATGGCTGAAGTTCGTCGTTGCGTCAGGCATGGACACTTCGTGGGCTGGCAGTATAAAGTGGGAATACTTTTCGGCTTCTCTTTTCCGATCATGCTCCAGTTCCAGCAATTCCGGCGTTGATCCGAACGAAGTAGCACCTAAGTGAATAGGGAACAGCGACCGTCCGATTTCGAACGCGTGGCCGGATTTCCATTCTGAAAGTTGGTCGATTTCCTGGGTCCCATTCATGGCTCCTGCTGTTGGCGGGCTGGTTAAAACGGTAAATCCATATCCTTCAGGAATCAGTCGGTTTAACTGACTTTGAACCCGTTTTCTCTCCTCTGGTGAGAGATAAACGGATTTTTTGGTGATAATATTGACGATTATGTATGCCCTGATGATTCGGTCATTCGGTTCGTTGACAAGCCGCAGTTCCAGAAAGGCTTTTTCGTAGGCCTCGTTGGACAGAAACAGATTATTGATCGTTTCCAAAAATACTTTCTGACCTTGAAGAAGATCTTCCAGGTAGGTTGCGTCATCGTCCCGGCTGAGTTGCGGGATATGATCGATTCGAATAACGAACAGATTTGATTGCAGGGTGTCATGTACGGCTAGATAGCGCCCGTCGGTTTGCTTCCACCGCTGAATGGCGCAGGTTCTATTCATGGGCTGAAAGTTGATTGTACGGTCCCAAAGAGTTTTGCAGCAACATTAGTACCCTTGAAGTGTTAATTTCGCCGTTCTTATCGAGAATCGAGGTTCTCTCAAGCAGCAATTTGCTGAGTTTTCGGAAATCAACGGCGTTTTTCCGGAAATAGGCTAGCGACCCGACGAAGCTCTCCAGGTTGAGGTGCACGTTATCGGTATGGAGCATCGGCGAGTTCAGAAAACGGACGAGTTCCTGAACGGCTTCCATGATTTCGGAGTCGGATACTTCCGCTTCGGTCGGACGGGGGAGGGGCACATCCTGGGGCGTGAGAAAAGCGGACTCCATCGGCGTACTGCTGGTGGGTCCGTACCGGTACAAGCTATTTTCAGCAAGTTGTACTTTTTCCCAGAGGTGTCGAACCAACTCGGGCCGCCCGGTGATTTTTATCGCGTCGATTAGGCCTTGGAGCATAATCTGCCGGTTGGTAGTCTCAACAGTACGCTCTTCCTGAATGAGTTGAGTCAGCATCCGGTCGATTCCTTCGATCAACTGCCCGTTAAAGGGTGTATTATTAAATACGTAACTCAGGACGATGTCGACGGTAAAAATCTGCTGATTCAGTTCACGGGACGTCAGGTACACCGTCTGCATTGTTTGATTAAGATATTTCCTGATTTTTTCCTTGATGTGTAGCGCAATGTCGGTGAAGTTCTGGATGGATCTGCTTAAGTTCTGGCGATTGGCATAATAATTCTGAGGATTGCGGATCTGATCCGCCCATGCCTGCTGGAAAGCAGCCCGAGCTACTACGACCATTTGTTCAAAGTCTTCTTTCCCGCCTTTAAGAAAGCTGGCGATCGACTGTTGTCCGGAGAAATCGCTGATCATTGTCAGGGTTTCATGATCCATCTCCTTATACGTCCGAATGATCTCGGTGCGGAAGTTAATTCGGATCCAGGCGTCAACATACGAATCATCGGATTGCGCGAACAGCTTTTTGATCGTACTCTCCGGCGAATATGTATGGGTATCGAGAACGAAAAAATCTCTGTTACTTAGCACTACGTATTGACTTTCAGCGTACTGTTTCCAGGACACCATTCCTTCAGGTGGTTTTACATAGATGAACTGACCTTTCGCCACTTTCACGAACAGTTCCCGGCCGAAAGCGTTATCAAAACCGGTACCGGATAACCCTTCTGCATCGGGAAATTTTATATTCCGGGTCAGAAAAACAACTAGAATACAGCCCGTAACGAAGTAGAAAGTTGAAAGCGGAGGCATTGTTTTCGTTAGGGAAGACTGGGCGAAGGCCAGCAGAGCGGCCACGAAAATCGCGCCTATCCCAGCCCAGAAGGTGCCATCCACGACTCCTTTCCAACGTGTAGATGCCTTCTGGTAGCGGGAAGTCCAAAATCCGCTTTGAGAAATCCATTGCGCCAGATCGAACAGCAGGTCGCTCAATACGGTCAAGGCGAGCCCAGTGCAGATAAAGCCCAGACTCAGGCCGTATTTCACGGCAGGGCTCGTCGCCCAGTTAGCCACCGGTTGACTGATGGCGATAAGAAATAAGCCGAAAATTCCCGTAAACTTATTCATGGTTTAGAGAGGATTTGGTTTGTGAATGATTATTAATCGTGGGGGCAGCAGGTCCATTCTGTCGCTTCCAGAGCATTTCCTGAAACTGTTGTAGCCATTCCGCCGACATATCCTTCAGCGACTTTTCGTAGAGATCTGTTTTAGCCGCTATGTAGAGTTTGGCGTTTTCGGCGTCTACCTGGAGCCGACTGTTGAGTTCTGATGTCGATTTATGCAGATTATATTTCGACCGGTTAAGCTGTTCCTGTTCCTGGTATTCCAAGACCTCGTCGTATAGCCCACGGGGAGTCAGGAATTTGACGGTGACCGGCGCTATTTCAATCAATAGGAAAAGCAGGGTGACCAGGATGGATGTCCAGCGAACCGACGGGTTATCGCGGAGGGTGTGGAGGAGTTCAATCTGCTCGATTAGGTCCAGGCGATCGAATTCGTTCCGGTAAGTCTCAAACCCAGCTTTTTCTTTTCTTGTTTTTCGCTGTAGGCTATCTAAGCTGTTTTCTTCATGGCGCGCCTGGTCCCTTATGTTGAGGGATTCTTCGGCCAGGCGCGTCGTGATTGCCATGATTTGCTGATTCGTCGTCTGTAGGTCCCGTTTCGCCTGCGTAAGCTGCCCTTCATATTGCTTCCGCAACAGTTGGGCCTGCCGCCCTTGTTCATTCGGTTTATAATGCACCCGACCGAGGTCGTCGACTGAGCGGAAATAATTTGCTCGGAGTATCTGGGTTTGTCTGGCAATTTTCTGTTTGAGTTCAGCGATAGCGGTCGTCTGTTCCTGTTTGGTGTTTTTTTGTTCTGTGAGTTCCGGGTCTCTGTAGAGTTTTTCCTGCTTTTCTTGGGCCAACCGGTTGACACGCTCACGCTCGCCGTTCAGGGTTCCGAATTGCTGTAGAGATTCTCGGGTCACCAGAGCTGTCTCCTTCTCTTTGTTTTCGATCCACACATCGTGGATACGATTATTGAAAATAAGCGTCTCGATCGGTATGGAGATGGTGAAACCGATAACTAAGGCGATCGCCAAGCGGATGGCGAACATAGACCAGTTTTTACGGAGCATCTCTTTGCGGAGAGCCCGAAGCCGCATGATCCGTCGCTCTTCGTTGATATCCTTCTCCGTCCAGAGTAGTGTCTCGGCACGCGAAGGAATATATGGCTTCCGCATGCTGATGAGTATCGCCCGGTCCAGGTTGAAGATGATGAACCCCCAAAATGGACCGAAAAGAAAGGGTACAAATAGATTTCCTGAAATCGAGTAGATGGCGTAGCCGCCGGAGACGCTGGCCAGCAGCGCGGTGAGCAGGACGATGGTTCCAAACATCACGTACTTTTGGATTTCGGTAGGATGGTTCTCCAGGATCTCCGGCAGACCGCCCCCCCATTGAATCCGCTGGCGCGTAAACCAAGAAAGGTATTGTTTCTTTTCCATGATAATCTAGGTTATTTTCCATTAAAAAGCGTGTGCAGATTGAGCTGTTGAGTCATTCGGAACTTTAATTCCTGCAAAGCCTGATCAAGCATCGTCAGACCGGCCTCTGGGGTAACCGGTAGCGGAATGAAAGCCGGTGGATCAGGAATCCCCCCCAGCGGATCGAGGTCGGCAACCAGGGTAGGCGGTTCTTCAAGCAGACATGCCGGAATGTTCAGTTCCAGATGAAGATTGGTCAAGTACTCGTTGATTGAGGAAGCGAGCAGTGTTTCAAACAGGCCTTCCGAATTTGCGCCGGGCGGAACGAACAGCTCCGGGTCGGAGTCGACGCTCAGGTCGACTTGGGGAAGCGGAGAGGTGTCCAACACCGGATCCTCGCCAGCCTCTGAAGCCCCTAAATCAGCTGGTTTCGGTTCGTCGGCGAGTATGTTGAACCAGTCTGAATAGGTCGGAAGCGTGCCCATCCCCGGGTGATCCGGAAATAAGCAGCTGACTATGGCAGACCGCGAGCGTTCCGGAACTGCAGTCAGGCGCGACCGGATTTCCGCAGTCAATGGGTTGTTGGGATAAAAAGACCCCGGGATAAATAGGGCAGCCAACAGAGTCGCCAACGCATAATACCCCATGGTTGGCATAGGCGTTACCGAATCTTGGTCATTGTTCAGGGAGCGAATGAGTTCGGGGGGCGACCAGGGGCTTAGTGACAGCCCCGTCGTCGGCGTTTCCTGGGTTAGCTGGTAAAGCTTTTCGTAGTCCAGAAAGGCGGCTTTACCAGTTTTATAATTTACTGCAAGTTGCTCATCCGTTCCGTCGATAAATGTCAGCGCACAAGCTTGTAACCAGGAGAAACCGGTTACCAACTCCCGGGCCATCGCAATCTTGATTTCCGGCGCCATTTGGAAAAATTCTGCGTTTTCTACTGGATGAGTCAGGCTGTCCCGTACATTGCGGAGGGTTATCCAGTCGGCGTCAAGCGCAAGGCCGGCGTAGCCGTAAAACAGTAAGCCCTCAATACGCCCTTTGAATACAAGTTGGGGGATGGCCCTGAAGATTTCCTGCGAAAAAGGACGCTCCAGATGGTTTTCGTGTAAGCGGTAGTATACGGCCAGATTTCGCTGAACGTCGAGCAACCTGGTGTATTCCGCCGGTTCCAAGCCGTCGTTCCGAAACGTAAACAGTTTCACGAAGAGCAAGCAAGGACTGTGTTCGCCGTTGATCCTGTCGCAGAAAAACGTCGTGCCAGTATCATTGGATAAGAGCGACATGAGTTTCACTGGACCGGCCACGGTAGGAGCTTCCACGTCGAGGTGCTTGACAGCGTAAAAAGCGTCCAGCAGACCGGAACTGCTCGCGTACTCTATTTGAATCCTGATCATAATCTGCCTTGTTTTATTGTCACCTTAAGGCGGGTAGAGATGCCGAGCGAAAGCCCTTTCTGATCCCAGTAGATACGCTAAAAATAGGCAACCAAACAAGACACCAGACGCAACTAATAGAAACTGTCAAATTTTCTTTTCGGAACTAAACACGCTAATAATGAGGGTGTTATTCTTATTGCTAACCCTTAGACTTTATTGATCTTTTAAAAATTTTTCAAAAAAGTCCAGGCCATTACTTTTAGTTTCCAAAAGTTTCTTATATCAATCGATAATTTCGATATATATTTAATGGCAAATTATCTACTGCTTTTATGGTAGCTGATCAAACAGATAGAAGTTTCATCGTTCCCCGAAAACTATATTTGGAACGTCTCCAACTACATAAATTACAGCTTTATATAGACTTCCACTGGGAGCATCTGCAAACGGCATTACTAGAGGAAATTAGAGAGCCGTACAGTAATGAGCTATTCTACACAAAATTCTTAACGTACAAGTCTAAAAAAAGACCGGGTACCATTGCGCATGTTTCGAAGGGAGAATGGAGCCGATTGCAGCTCCATGACAGGGACGTGACTGATTGCAGAAATATCGTCGATAAGTATAAAACTCACACAAGTGAAAATCTAACAAAGGGTACTTCCGGTATTTTAAGTGTTGACTGGAAAACCAGAAATCATCTAATTTATGCTAAGTTCGTCCATTCGGTTAAAAGTAGATTTCAGAAAGATACTTTTCACTGGAATGAGGCCAAGCTTGACTGGGAACCGGGTAAAACGTCATCTGAATGGTTTCTGGACGGAATCCTAAAGAAAAAGGTGCTCGAAGATATGACCGGTGACTGGTACCTTTATCGGTATTCAAGATTTGGCATTAAACGGATGAATTTGTCAATTACTCCTTCTTCTGAAGATTCGGATCTGTGGCAAGTATTCATCTACGACGAAAAGTACGGCGAAAAAGTCATTGTTTTCCGGGGAAGTGCATTCAGTACCAGCGAGCAACGGACCGTTTTGTTGTTGGAAGATGAGTCCAAAAAATATGGCCACGCCCTTTTTTTTTCTTTAGAACTATCAGAGTCTGATCGTCGAGAAGTCTGCTTAGGCCATTTTACTTATTTTTCACGGGCACCGAAGGTCGGCAAATACTTGAGCAAATCTATTGTACTTCTTCGGCCAACCGTCCTATCTGACCCGGATAATACGCCCCTTTTTCCAAAAATGCTTGCGGGGATAAGCGACTGCCTTCATGAAGAAAAACTGGTATTTGAGTATCTGAGTGAACCGGCCCTTAACCGATTAACGACAATCAGCTCGCCGATCCATTCTTTAAGAGATTTCGAAATATGGTCGGAGTTGCAGAAAAACAGGAAAACCGTAGTAAGTGGTCAAGTGACGAAGGGGGATGATCCCTTCTATGTATTTTATATAAAAAAACAGAATTCCAGAGAAAAAGGGAATGAATATGCCTATAATCTCTACACCGATAAATTAACCCTGACGTTACTGGACCGGGAAAGCAAGTTCAAGGCCCGGTATGAGCATTTTAAGAGTTCTTTAGATGGCCGCTTATCCGTACGATTGAATAGCTACAACGGAATGCTTGAAAAAACCCACCCATTCTGGTTCGGCATGTTGTTGTCCACAAGCAAACACCCTTTATTCATCAATCTTCATTTGCCCGGGTTGCCCGGGGAGGATTACTCAGATCCGGTTGATTGTTACATTGGATCAGTAACTGGTCCCGGTGATAAACCATATATTATGGTTTCTTACACTTGCGTTGTCGTTCCATTCAGCGTACTTCCCGACGATGTCGAATGGGTTAGTTCTAAAATTGAAAAAATAAAAGCCTATTTGATCAAAGAGGCAGAAAGGGGATGGGGGGTCATTGATCCGGCCTATGGAAAAGTATATTCTTTTAAAATTGATGAATTATAATGGCTACATGGGTGAGTTCGGATTCAGCATTAGACATTACTGAGAGCATCTCATAGTGAAGGCTTCCGTTATTAAATTGTTCCGCTTTTTCCATTTGTAGATGAGGAATTCACATTTTTCTAATAAATGAGCCGTATGCGGTAGGCATCAGCCGTTACCAATGATATTCAACATTTCGAATACGAAGTGTCGGCGTACTCATGGCGTTTAAGGTGCTGATTTTTAAGCTGTATGATGTTGCAAGTCAAGTTGGTTCACTGTGCCAATTTATTAGATCAATCTACTGCAGAATCTGTACAACCAGAAAATAGAATACCCATCTTAAGCATTAATTCCTTCAATTTCCTTATTGCTCGCCTTCAATCTTTAAACTATATTTGACCCAATGAGGACAAGTCTAAATTTGGTCAAATATGCTGGGAGAAAAGCTTAGAAGGCTCCGCGAAGCCAAAGGTCTTGTTCAAAGGCAAATTGCTGCTGAACTCGAATTGGATACAGCATACATCAGCAAACTGGAGAACAATGAAAAGCCAGTTAGTCGCCACCATCTTAAAAAACTAGCTGCATTATTGGATTACCCTGAAGACGAACTCCTGACCCTCTGGTTGGCCGACAAACTATATGACCTAGTAAAAAATGAAGCGTTGGCCCTAAAAGCAATGGAAGTGGCGCAACAGGAAGTGATCAACAATTCAACACCCAATTCGAACTAATGGCGGTTAAAAAATCTGAGCTTTACTCTTCACTCTGGGCAAGTTGCGACGAATTGCGTGGTGGCATGGATGCCAGCGAATATAAAGACTATGTACTCTTGATGTTGTTTATTAAGTACATCAGCGATAAGTATGCAGGAGTACCCTATGCGGCAATCACCGTTCCCGAAGGAGCCAGTTTCAAGGATATGGTTGCTCTAAAAGGAAATCCGGATATTGGCGACCTTATTAATAAGAAGATTATTGGGCCAATTGAGCAGGCTAATACATCTCTTGGCTCCATTAAGGTTGATTTTGATAACCCGGAAAAATTGGGCACGGGTAAGGAAAAGGTAGACCGTCTCACCAAACTCATTGGTATTTTTGAGGGTCTCGACTTCAGTACCAACAAAGCGGAAGGTGACGATCTGCTAGGTGACGCCTATGAATACCTGATGCGGAACTTTGCCACGGAGAGCGGTAAAAGCAAGGGTCAGTTTTATACCCCCGCCGAGGTAAGCCGCATCATGGCTAAAATCATCGGTATCAATAACCACAACACCAGCGCCGACACCACCATTTATGATCCTACCTGCGGATCGGGATCGCTGCTGCTGAAAGTAGCTGATGAAGCCGAAAAAAAGATTACGATCTACGGACAGGAAAAAGAAAGTGCAACCGCTGGTTTGGCTCGGATGAACGTCGTTCTACACGATTGCCCAACGGCTTTGATTCGATGCACCGGTAATAGCACACTTTCTGACCCGCAGTTTAAAGATGCGAATGGCGGACTTCAACAGTTTGATTTCGTAGTCGCGAATCCGCCGTTTTCCCTGAAAAGCTGGAGCAATGGCGTGTATGATTCCGAGAATGGAGACATAAATTCGCTTTTTCAGGAGGGGACCGATTATGGCCGTTTCAACGGCTTTGGCATTCCGCCCGAAAAGAATGGAGATTATGCCTTCTTGCTCCACATCATCCGGTCGTTGAAGCGCAACGGAAAAGCCGCCGTTATCCTGCCTCATGGGGTTTTGTTTCGGGGAAATGCAGAAGCAGATATTCGGAGGAATCTAATTCGCAAGGGCTATATCAAGGGTATAATTGGTTTGCCGGCCAACCTGTTTTATGGTACCGGTATCCCGGCCTGCCTGATCGTGATCGACAAGGAAAATGCTGAAAACCGGAAGGCTATTTTCATGATCGACGCCAGCAAGGACTTTACGAAAGATGGACCCAAAAACCGGCTGCGTGATCAGGACATTCATAAGATCGTGGATGTGTTTAATAAGCGACTGGAGCTGCCTAAATACAGTCGGATTGTTCCATCAAGCGAAATTGAAACGAAAGAATATAATCTTAACATCCCGCGCTACATCGACAGCCAGGACGATGAGGATATGCAGGACATTGCTGCTCACCTGAACGGCGGTATCCCGAATGCCGACATCGACGCCCTGCAAGCCTACTGGGAAGTTTACCCGTTGTTGAAACTTAGTCTGTTTGAGCCACACGACCGGTTGGGCTACAGCCAATTGGCGATTGACAAAACCGCCATCAAAGCCACCATTTTTGGCCATCCCGAATTTATCACGTACAGTAACCAGGTTCTCGGCGTGTTTGCCGACTGGCGACAGCAGGCCACCCAGATGCTGAAAGGGCTGGATGTGGGGGTAAAGCCCAAGCAGCTTATTCATGAGTTATCGGAAAGTCTGCTACAGGCGTTTGCGAACCTCCGGCTGATCGACAAGTACGATGTGTATCAGCACCTGATGAGCTACTGGAGCGAAACCATGCAGGACGATTTGTTTGTGATTGCCGCCGACGGCTGGCAGGCCGGGCGTGAGGTCTACCGGATTAAGAAATCGACGAAGGACAAAAACGGCAGCACCAAAGAGAAGGACATCGACGGGCTGGACGGTATGGAAAGTAAACTGCTCAAACCCGCCCTGCTCATTAACCGCTACTTCGTGGCCGAAAAAACCGTCCTCTCCGCGCTGGAAACCCGGCGTGATAGCGTTGCCCTCCAGCTCGAAGAACTGGAAGAAGAACAGGGCGGTGAAGACGGTTTGCTGGTCGAAGCCAAAAATGACAAAGACAAAGTAACAGCGGCCAGTGTAAAAGACCGGCTCAAGAAAATTAAGGGTAACAAAACCGACGCCGACGAACGCGCCGTACTGGAAACCTACCTGAAGCTAGCCGATACGCAGAGCGACCTAAGCAAACAGATAAAGGAGTTGCAACGCACACTGGAAACCAAGGTCTGGAACCACTACAAAACGCTGGGCGACGATGCTATTAAAACGCTGGTGGTAGATGACAAATGGATGCAGATTCTGGACAATGCCATCCACACCGAAATGCAGCGTATTAGCCAACGACTCACCCAGCGCATTAACGAACTGGCCGACCGCTACGAAACGCCCCTGCCGCTGCAACTGGATGAGCTAAAGGAACTGGAAGAGCGGGTGAACGCACATTTGGCTGCTATGGGATTTGAATTAGAATCATCGCCAAATTCCGCCGTGTTTGCGACAAACTAAGCCGATTAAATTATCATGGAACTGAAAGAAGGCTATAAACAAACAGAAGTTGGCGTAATTCCTGAGGAGTGGAAGGTACGAAAACTTAATGACTTAATTAATAAACCTATTACGTATGGAATAGTACAACCTGGTGATAATCAACCAAATGGCGTTTTTATGATTCGCAGTCAAGATTATACAAATGGTTGGAATCCATTAGAGACTATAATGAAAGTTTCATTTGAAGTTGATAAACCATATGAACGGTCAAGAGTAAGTAAAGACGATTTACTCATAACTGTTGTAGGCTCTAATGTCGGACGTATGGCAATAGTGCCTGAGTTGTTAGATAAAGCCAATATTTCGCGTTCAGTCGCGAGACTTTCAATTAATACTTCAAAGTTTGATAGCTCGTACTGTTATCATATATTAGTAAATAATCAAAATGAACTAGTGCAGGCTAATCAAGTTGGTGGTGCTCAACCAGTAATGAATTTAAAAGAGTTAGGCCTGTTTTACATCCCTCTTCCACCCACTAAAGCCGAGCAAACTGCCATTGCCACCGCCCTCAGCGATGCCAATGCCCTCATCAGCCGCTTAGAAACGCTCATTGATAAAAAACGAGCCATCAAGCAAGGAGCCATGCAGCAATTGCTAAAACCGAAAGAGGGATGGGTGGTAAAGAAGTTGGGGGAATTATTTTCAATAGCGGCAGGGGGCGATTTAGATAAATTCAATTATTCTTCATTTAAAGATGATATCTATTGTTATCCTATTTATTCAAACTCATTATTAGAGAATGGACTTTATGGATATAGCTCGTCATTTTCTTGTATTGAGAACACAATAACAGTTACTGCACGTGGTAGTATTGGGACAGCTAATGCAAGAAACCATAAATATTCAGCTATTGGAAGAGTATTAATATTGAGCCCACTTCGAGAATTAGATTGCTTTTTTATGGCTGAATATATTAATAGTAAACTTTCATTTGTTCAAGAAAGTACAGGTGTCCCTCAATTAACGGCACCGCAAATTGCAATGTATGAAACTGTTATACCACAATATGAAGAACAAACCCGCATCGCTCTAATCCTTTCCGATATGGATGCCGAAATCACTGGTTTGGAGCAAAAGCTATCGAAATACAAGCGGCTGAAACAGGGCATGATGCAGGAGTTGCTGACGGGTAAAACGCGCCTGGTATGAGCAACGAATTAACCAGCAACCTGCTGCTCGATTCGGTCAGGCAACTCATCGAGCAAAGTCGTCAGCAGCTTGCCATTTCGGTCAATGCGGCCATGAGTCTGTTATACTGGCAAATTGGCAAAACCGTCACCACCAATACGTTGTACGATCAACGGGCGGAGTACGGCAAACAGATTGTCGCATCCCTGGCGCGGCAATTGGAAGCAGACTATGGTGCATCGTTCTCAGAGAAAAATCTACGGCGTATGATGCAGTTCGCCACGGTTTTCCCGGATGAGCAAATTGTCGCATCGCTGATACGACAATTGAGCTGGACGCATATCCTGGTGCTGATTCCGATAGACGATCCCTTAAAACGAGAGTTCTACACCCAGCTCTGCATTCATGAAAAATGGAGCGTTCGCACCTTCCGGGAGCGCATTCAATCCATGCTCTACGAGCGAACCGCCATCAGCAAAAAACCGGAGCAGACGATTATCAACGACTTGGCGCTGCTCAAAGACGAACAGAAACTAAGCCCCGATCTGGTATTCAGAGACCCTTATTTTCTGGATTTTCTGGGTCTGTCGGACGCCTATTCCGAAAAGGATTTGGAAACCGCCATCATTGTCGAACTGCAACGCTTCCTCACCGAACTGGGCAGCGACTTCGCCTTTATGGCCCGTCAGAAACGCATCACCATCGACAACCGGGACTACTACATCGACCTGCTTTTCTATCACCGTCGCCTAAAGTGCCTGGTTGCCATCGACTTGAAAATCGGTGAATTTGAAGCCGGTTTCAAGGGCCAAATGGAGCTGTATCTGCGCTATCTGGAGAAATACGAACAACTGGAAGGCGAAAACACCCCCATAGGCCTGATTCTATGTACCGGCAAAAATGAGGAGCATGTGGAGTTACTGCAACTGGATAAAAGCAACATCCGCGTAGCCGATTACCTGACTGCCCTGCCACCACAGGCCTTGTTGCAGGAGAAACTCCATAAAGCCATTGAACTAGCCCACCAAAAACTGGCCCGATAATCCATGAATACCGTAGGTCAACCCGAACGCCATACCCAGAACCGGATCGTCAAGCTATTCCGCGACAAATTGCATTACGGTTATCTGGGGAACTGGGAAGACCGAACCACCAACAGCAATATTGAGGAAGCGCTTTTGCATTCGTATCTGATCAATAATGTCGGTTATAGCCCTGAGCTGGTGAAACGGGCCATCTACAAACTCCAGAGCGAGGCAACCAACTACGACGGTAACCTCTACAACAACAATAAAGAAGTTTACAAACTGCTGCGTTATGGCCTGGAGGTAATGGCCAATCCCGGCGAGAAATACCAGCGGGTGCATTTCATCAACTGGGACAAGCCGGAAACCAACCACTTCGCCATTGCCGAAGAAGTAACCATTCAGGGCAACCGCGAAAAACGCCCGGATATTGTACTATACATCAACGGCATTGCCGTGGGCGTGCTGGAGTTGAAACGGAGTATCGTCTCCATCGGCGATGGGATTCGTCAAAATCTGGTCAACCAGCGAGCTGAGTTCATCCAGCCCTTTTTCTCCACCATCCAGTTGGTCATGGCGGGTAGCGACGCGGCTGGCCTGCGGTATGGTACAATCGGTACGGAAGAGAAGTTTTTCCTGCAATGGAAAGAAGACGAAAACGAAAACAGCTTGCTCAAGCTGGATAAGTATCTGATTAAACTCTGCACGAAAAACCGTCTGCTGGAAGTCCTGCACGATTTTGTGCTGTTCGATGGCGGAAAGAAGAAACTACCGCGTCATCATCAATATTTTGGCATCAAGGCCGCACAGGAACACGTTCGTCGGCGCGAAGGCGGCATCATCTGGCACACGCAGGGCAGTGGCAAAAGCATCGTCATGGTGTTGCTGGCCAAATGGATACTGGAAAATAACCCCAATGCCCGTGTCGTCATTTTAACCGACCGCACGGAGTTGGATAAGCAAATTGAGCGGGTTTTTAACGATGCCGGTGAACCCCTCGTTCGCACGTCGAGCGGGCAGGAACTCATGGAGCAACTGAGCCAGCCGATGCCCCGACTGTTGTGTTCGCTGGTGCATAAGTTCGGCAAGAAAGACGTCGAGAACTTCGACAAGTTCATCGACGAGTTGCAGCGTGGTCCGTCGGCGGCCGTGGGTGAGGTGTTCGTTTTTGTCGATGAATGTCACCGTACCCAAAGTGGCAAGCTGCACAAAATCATGAAGGCCATGCTGCACAACGCCGTGTTCATCGGTTTTACGGGTACACCCCTGCTGAAAAGTGACCGGCAAACCAGTCTGGAAGTATTTGGAAAATACATTCACACCTATAAATTCAATGAAGCCGTAGCCGACGAAGTCGTGTTGGATTTGGTGTATGAATCCCGCGACATCGATCAACGGCTAACCTCCCCCCGGAAGGTCGATGAGTGGTTCGAGTTGACCACAGAATCACTGAATGACTTTCAGAAGTCGGAGCTTAAAAAGAAGTGGGGTACGATGCAGAAAGTACTCAGTTCAAAAAACAGAATGGAAAAAATCGTGCTCGATATTCAGCACGATTTCCGGAAAAAGCCCCGGTTAAGCTCCCATTTTGGCAACGCTATTCTGGTGGCAGGGAGTATCTACGAAGCCTGTAAATACTACGAACTGTTTCAGCGGACGGAATTTAAGAAGCGTTGCGCGGTTATTACCTCCTACAACCCGGCCACAAAAGATATCAATACCGAAGACACTGGTGCGAATACGGAAACGGATAAGGAATTTATTTACAATATCTATACCGACCTACTGGAGCGGGTAACGCCGGTAGCGGGCAAAACCAGGACCGAAACGCACGAAGACATTGCCAAAAAGCGCTTCATCAAAGAACCGGCCACCATGCGGTTATTGATCGTGGTCGATAAACTGTTAACCGGTTTCGACGCGCCGACCTGCACCTATCTATACATCGACAAAAAAATGCAGGATCATGGCTTGTTCCAGGCCATTTGCCGGGTCAACCGCCTGGATTCGGACGACAAGCAATTTGGCTACATTGTCGATTACAAAGAACTGTTTAAGAACCTGGTCAACGATAAGGGAACCGGAGCCATTCAGGTCTATACCTCCGAACTGGACTACGATCAGTTTCAGAAAGAAGACTGCGACATTCTGTTGCAGGATCGCGTGAAGAAAGGCCGGGAACGGCTGGACAATGCATTGGAAGTTATTGTCTTGCTGTGTGAACCGGTTGATCCACCAAAATCCGAACTCGATTATCAGCACTATTTCTGCGGCAATACGGAGATTCCTGAGGAGCTTAAAAATACAGAATTACGGCGTACGGCTTTGTATAAAGCTACCGTGGCCCTGATTCGGGCTTACGCCAATTTAGCCGCCGAACTCGACGAAGCCGGGTATTCTGCCGCCGAGCAGGACGACATTAAAAAGCAGGTTGATTTTTACCTGAAACTGCGGGAAGAAATACGGATTGCCAGTGGTGAGGTACTGGATCTGAAAGCGTACGAAGCCGATATGCGGCACTTGATTGACCATTACATTCAGGCTGAGGAGCCGACGCCCACCTCTCCCTTCGGTGATTTGTCGTTGATCGAACTGATTGTACAGTCGGGTCTGGATACGGCCATCGACAAACTTCCCGACGGCATTAAAGGCAATCAGCAGGCTGTAGCCGAGACGATTGAAAATAACGTAAGGCAGAAAATCATCAAAGATCACCTCATCGACCCGGCCTTTTTTGAGGACATGAGCAAGCTGCTGAGTGAAATCATCAAAGAGCGCAAAGCCAATGCCATCACTTACGCGGAATACCTGAAACAAATGGCTGATCTGGCGGCTACCGTGCAGGCTGGTAAAAAGGATAACGTCCCCATCGCGTTGCGTACACCCGCACAACGGGCGCTGTATAATAACCTCGACCACAATGAAGCCTTAGCGATAAAAGTGCATGAAAACATTATCGAGTATAAGCCAAACGGCTGGCGGGGTGTTGATACGCGGGAGAAGGTTGTGAAAAAGGCTATTTACGAGGTGTTGGGAAATGTGGCCGAAACCGAGCGGATTTTCGATATTGTCAAAAAGCAGGGAGAATACTGATATGGAGCAACTGACGCTGGGCGATATTACCGTTGATGTGGTACAGAAAAACATCAAGAACGTGCACCTGAGCGTATACCCACCCACTGGAAGGGTACGAATTGCAGCTCCACTGCGTATGAACCTTGACACGATCCGTATTTATGCCATTTCAAAACTCGGTTGGATCAAGAAGCAGCAAGTCAAGTTTAGGGAACAGCCACGTGAAACCCCACGAGAATATCTTAATAAAGAAGGTCACTACTTTTTGGGTAAACGGTATTTGCTAGCCATCATTGAGCAGGAAACTCCGCCTAAGGTTAAACTCAGACACTCGACCATTGAGCTTTATATTAGACCAGAAACGGATACTCAGAAACGGCAGGCAATTTTAGAGCAATGGTATCGGCAACAACTAAAAGATCTGCTACCGCCCCTTATTCAAAAGTGGGAGGGAAAAATGGGCGTTTCGCTAAATGAGTTCCAGGTGAAGAAAATGAAGACTAAATGGGGCACCTGTAACCGCAATGCCAAACGAATATGGCTTAACCTCGAATTGGCTAAAAAACCGTTTCATTGCATTGAATACATCGTAGTCCATGAGCTCGTCCATCTGTTAGAACGCAACCACACCGATCGATTTATTGCCTATATGGATCACTTCTTGGCGGAGTGGAAGCAATCAAGGAATGATCTCAACAAACTTCCAGTTAGCCATTGGAATTGGGAATATTAATATTAATTTCAAATCTTTTGGATGAAAGATCCGGAAGCAGATTCAATAGAAATAATATCAACTAAAACAGTTACGCGAAAAAAATCTATATTATATTAGTTACTCCTATAAAAAAATATCTTAGAAAATCCAAAAAGTTACTTGCAAAGTATAAAATTAAATGTCTATAAAAACAATTAATATTTAAAATTATCGGCCTAAAAAAGGCTTAAATAAAAAATTTAAACAAATCATTAAGTGATTAGATAATATCTATGGACTTCACAGCACCTATTATTTTCAACGCATTAGTAACTTTCGCTCATGAATGTGGAAATGATATTTTAAAAGATAAAGCAATATCAAGATATAAAAAAGTTACAAAAAAATTTGTCGAGACATTCAAGGATCTTGACATGCCTACAAACTTTCATGTACAAAAATCTGCTATAGCAGCACAATGGCTTACAACAAAATACTTTGTACAACAATTGCAGGGTATTCACACAAATAGAGGTGCCAATTTTTCAGAAACATTAATTGCAATTGAAAAGCAAGCAAATGAAGTTCTTGACTTATTGGAAAAAAATGAGTATTTACCAACAAATAGTTTATTAGACAATGACGAAATTATTGAGCTGATAGCCAACGACCATAGTGACACAAATCAAAATGAAGAACTGAGGCTATACTTGGCAAATAACCATTTAAATGAAATAAAACAAAGAATTCCTATAGGTTCTTATAAAAACAGGCCGAGTTTTGAAGAGCTTCAAAAGTACATCATTAATAATAAAGAGCTTATTGTTGCGGGCTCAAATAAAAATAGAATTCTTTGGTATCAATTAGTATGTGCCTATTTTAACCAGTTGCTTAAGGGAGATAATAATTTTGCAAAAGATGGATATCAAAACCATATCCTTGCCAAGATCAGCTTACAAAACGTAGAATTAAAACATACAATATCAGAAATACTAGAAAAGTTTGAGAAAGTTTTTATTCCCAATTATATCGGAGATGATATTTATACTAACATCAAAAATGATCTACATAATCAATATATTTTATTGAATGAATCCTTACAAGAAATAAAAACTTCGATTAGTTCAATAAGAGAAGGATTATTAGAAAATAATTCAATAAAAAAATTTGAAAAACGAAATCTAGGGTTTTCTGTTAAGAGAGGGAGCGAAATTGAACCATTTGATCTCTTAAAGCGCAGAGCAAATCCATCACAGGGTTACAATGAGTCGTTCTACATGCACCGCGAAATAGATAATGAATTATATAAGCAGATCGAATCAAAGAAGAACATCATTTTAACAGGTAAGCCTTTATCCGGTAAATCAAGAGCAGTTTTAGAGTTAATTCGAAATCATTATTCGAAATCGATAATTATAATTATTGATGGAACTCAAAGCGTTACTTATAGTGATATTAAAGATGAACTAAATTATATTAACTTAGATATAAAAGAGCAAATAGGTCATATAATTATAATATTTAATGACTGTGAGGATACTTTTTCTGAATACGTTTATAAGAATCTTATTCAATTTGCGCTAAATGACTTAAAAAGTAATATTAATATTATTATCAGCTATAGCAGCCACAGATACTTTGAATTATTTAACAATTTAGGTGAAAGGTTAATACAATATTTCGAAACCATACGTATTCATGACTTAGATACATTTCAAAAAAATAGCCTAAAAAAAAGATTGAAAATCGAAAATGATAAATATCTTGGTGAGCGGATTGGTTCCTATTTTGTCCCAATTGATTCAATAAGGCATTTATATGAAAGTGATCAATTAAGCACGCTATCCAAGTCAATTTTACGTAGTTATAAAGTTTTAGGATGTTGGAAACAAAACAAAAGAAACTACATAGATAATATCAGGATACATACGGAAAAGTTTCTTTCACCTAAAATTATCGCTGATAGTGAGTGGAATGAATCTTTAATACAACTTATCCAGTGTGGATTTATTTCTCTTGCAGATTCTATTGGATTTAAGCCGCAAAGGATAATAATTGATTCAAGCTATGAAGAGATTATTGGGCATAGAGCTGGAGAAAATCTATTGCCAGAGACGATGCAGGTAGATGAAATTTTAAGATACTATACCCCTACCCAAGAATTATATAATAAGCTAATCGAAAGAGTTAAAAGTGACAAAATAAGCTGGTATATTTTTCAGCGTATGTATTCTGAAGGGTTGAAATCAAATTTTTTTACCTTTCAAGCATTACACACACGCATTAGAGAAAAGGACAAAAATGCTCAAAAAAATAATATAAAAAAAGAACTTAATAAAGCCGATCAAGCAACTCAATTAAACTATAAACTATATTCTAATAAAAATGAATATGAAACTAAAATAGATTTCATAAAGCAAATATCTATTAATTCTCCTACAGATAGTATAACCTTTTATGCTTGTTCACGTGATGCCAAAACTTTTAAAGAGGCTTTTACTTATTACCAAATTTTATTAAAGGGCAAATGTTCAGAAGCGGACATTATTTATTGGAATTATACTCTATTAGAGTTATTTTCTACTCTTCCATTAGGAGATATTTCATTTGAGACCCTTATTAAAAATTTTTATGAATTAATAAAAAGCTTTTTAAGTGAAATTGCTATAGAATTCTGGTGGAGATTTTTTAAACAATTTTTTAAGGTGGCATCTTCGTTCCAAGAGGCATCAATAGTTTATAATGAAATGATTTTGGCTGACCGTTACATAACGACAGCGCAATTCGTTGCATACTTAAGGCGTGCTAAATCATTAGGGGATTCTTTAATTGTTAAGGAGCAGGCCGAAAATTGGTGTTCGCAAAATGGCGAAGAATTAACAAATAACTTTTATAATTTTTTAATTGCTAATCCTAATCTTAAAGAATTCTACCAAATCAATAGTATTTATACATGCCTAAGTGAGCCAGATGATTATACGTATGCCATGATTTTTAGAAAGAAATCACTAACTAATGACCAAATGTGGGATTACTTTATGAAATATACTGAAGCTAAAGATTATGATGAATTAAGTGACAGAGTTCCACTTTTGAGTTGGCATTTTTTACCTCTTTTTTTACGAGACTTTAATGATGAAAAAATTGAATTAATTTTTAAAAAAACTCTAGAACTAGATATAATTCCAAGCTATTTATTGTTGCATGAGAAAAGTGGTGCGTTCACTATTCCAGACTCTCGGCTAGATAAATTTATAGAGATTTTTCTCGAAGTGACTAGCCAAAATAATCGTCTTACAAATAAGTTATACCCGGCATTTTATACTAAAATTTTGAGCAGAAACTTATCTTTATCTGTTTCGATAAAATTATATAAACATGCAATGAATTCTGGTTTTATGCCCAGAAGTCCTGCTATTAACAAAGTTATTGAAAAATCTCAGTCATTTAAAGAAATTGAAGATATACGTAAAATTATTCCTATAGAGGATATTTCAGTTAATATTAATTTCATACAATTAATATTAAATATATGTAATGACATTAATGAGTTTATTGGCGCTGTAGAATGGATAAATACACTTAATATACATTTTCAGATTGATATGCTATCCAAGTCTAAATATAGTACGATGGTTTGTAAAAAATTCTTAGAGCTAACATCTTTTAAAATATCAAATCAGGATTGCATTAAGACGTTCAAAAATTTATTAAATTTAGGTATAACACCTACTCACCAGGTGTATAACATACTTTTAGGTCGAACGATAAGCAAGAGTGATTTACAAAATATAAATGTAATGCTTGATTTAATGAAGGATTATGGATATAGCACTACTATTGAAAGTATTATTGGAATTCAAAAATTGATTATTAATATTGTAAAAGATGAAAATAATAGTTTTAATCAAATCACTAAAGAACTTGAAGTAATTTATAATAAAATTCCGTTTATTCTAACAAACACAGATAATGAGTTTGCTTTTGTGCTTCCTTTATATTCAAATATGGTTCAACGTGTTACTAGTTTTGAAGAGGCAAAGATATTATTTTCTTTGATTCGTAGAGATGGTATACGATACACGGCTTGGAGTATAAAATATATTATCAACCCTCTTGATAAATTTGTATCAACACAAGATCACAGAAATACATTTAATGAATTTGTTAGCTTCCTACGTTATAAATAGTATATATTTATGTAAGGTTGCGGATAATTTTAAAATTTAAATAAAAAACCTAGTTTTCTTTTCAAAAATTCTCGCTTGTAATATTGGCCATTAAACTTGAAAAACGGATTGCAATAATGCATAAATTCACACGTGGCAGTCGCAATTATAATGTTAAATTGCATTTATCCTGCATATAATATAATTCAGGTTTTTTAACATAAAAATTTTAAATTAAAGTTTCAGGCAAGCCTAATATTTACTGTTAATTTAATAGCCATTTACTCTTATAAAAATTGTAAAAAATTACAGTAAGAATCGAGAATTTTGGTTAACATAATTAAATTTATAAAACAAGAAAAAATACACACAACTAATTGACAATTAGCTACTTATAAAATAAATTAATTAGTTTTTATGTCCAACCGTTGTGCACTCATGGCAAAGAATTTATTACCTCTACGGGTTCGATAACCCATAGAATTTAAACGCTCAGCCACAGCAGCATACGTGAGTCCGTCTTTGCGATATAACCGGACGAGTTCAGCCGCTTGCAAATTAGCCTGATGGCTGCGAGCATTCTGCTGGCGGATCTCCAGACCCTTTTGGGTAATGGCCGGTGTAATATTGGGCATCCCTAGTTTGTGCCCTTGTGCTTTCTTGGCCTGTAAAGCCGCTCGGGTACGTTCGCCGATCAATTCCCGTTCGTGCTGTGCCAGTACGGCCATGATCCCCACCGTTAGAGTATTGGCATCGGGAATGTCGCAGGCCACAAAGTCAACCTCGGAGTTACGCAGGGAAAATATAAAGGAGACATTGCGGCTCAACCGATCGAGTTTGGCAATCAGTAAGCGTGCCCGGTGTTGTTTGGCAAAAGCAATAGCGGCTGCCATTTGTGGGCGGTTGGCTTTTTTACCGGATTCGACTTCAATGAATTCGGTTAAGAGTTCATCATCCGCTTTTAGGAACCGGTTCACAATTTCCCGTTGAGCCGAAAGACCCAGGCCACTCTTTCCCTGGCCAGCCGTTGAGACCCGGTAGTAAGGCACGTACTTCATACAATATACATTTAGGAGTTGTAAAGGGGAGAAAGAATGAAGCACTCCTTCCCCTTTCCAATAAAATTTGACTCTTGAAGGTGTTCCACGGATAAAAGTAGGGAAAATTTCGAGTTCATAACGTTTTCACAACGCACGTAATAGATCTGTAATGAGTATATTTTCTATCTTGCACCATGGAAAACTTCGTAGCCTACTACCGGGTCAGTACCCAACAACAGGGAAAATCGGGCTTGGGGCTGGAGGCACAACAGGCAGCCGTCCGACGGTTTGTTCAAAATCCGTCGGGGATCCTGGCGGAATTCACCGACATTGAATCGGGCAAGAATAACCAGCGTCCTGAGTTGCTCAAAGCCATCCACTACGCTAAGACTCATCAAGCTCGCCTTGTCATTGCCAAACTTGACCGGCTGAGCCGCAACTTGACGTTTATTTCCTCGTTGATGGATTCGAAGGTTAGCTTTGTTTGCGCCGATATGCCCGATGCAAACGAGTTTACCATTCACCTTTTGGCGGCCCTGGCCCAACAGGAACGAAAGCTTATTAGTGAACGTACCAAACAGGCCTTGAATCAAAAGCTACGCAAAGTGGGTCAGTGGAGGAAAGGCGCCCAGTCTTTTCTGAATCCATTGGTCTCGGCCAAAGCGGCCGACTCGAATCGCAAGCGGGCCGAGGAGAATGAAAACAATCGAAAAGCTACTGAACTGATTCGTGCCCTAGTGATGATGAAACTAAGTTACGCCGAGATTGCCCGGCGCTTAAATGGGGCGGGCTTCCAGACGGCACAGGGTGGTAATTTTCAAGCCACGCAAGTGATGCGACTGGCCAAACGGATTGTCGTCATTGAAACAAAAAGTCATTAAGCCATCAATTAAGCTATTTTTAAAGCCCTCATCAACATGGCGAGTTAACGACTGTTTGAAACGTGCCACGGTGGCCCCAACATCACTTTCTTTCCGTCAGCCAAGATCGGATTTATCCCCTTTCGCAACAACTCAGGCAAACATACGAGAACCCCAATTACAAAAAATAAATAGCAATAATTCAAGTTGCGTAATGGTTATTGCACCAAACAGCTATCAATTGTGAATGCTAAGATGAACAAAAACAATTTGAGCAAGAAACCCTCCGCCGTAACGGCATGAATCTTACGCGGAAACAAGTTCGTGATTTGACTAAAGATGCACTCAATGGGTTTGCGAAAGGTCTTCTTAAGAAACACGTCCCAAGCTTCATCAGGGCGTAAGGAATTCTTTTTACGATGAATTTTGAGATAAATCTGATCACACTCGGCGTAGAAGTCTTCTTGCTCATAATCCGTGTAACCGCTGTCTCCATACAACTCACTACCAGCAGGCAAGTCAATTTGCATGGCTTGTAGAGCTGTAATATCATGGAAGCTCCCGGCAGTGATGAAGTAATCAACCGGTTGATCATCCGACGTGACAATGAGTTGCACCTTAAAACCGTAAAAATATTCTTTTTTAGCCTCATTATAGCCGTGGTACGCCTTGCCTTTCAATAGTTTACAAACGGGAATACGGCAGTTGCGAAAGACGGAAACAGGAAACGAGTCGATGATATAGCGGGTGCTGGTATTAAGCTCTTTGAGACTAGCTCCCAAAGCGCGGAACACCGTTACTAACGTGGCCTCCAACTGGCGCAGGCGCCGATTGAAGCCCGATTTGTCGATCATCTGAAAGCCGTGATGCTGGCGCATATAACCACATGCCGCAGCCTGATTACCATAAAATGATAAGGCGGCCATTAGAGCGGTAGTAGCGATTTCGGCATCATTGAGTTTGCAATGAGCATCAGTTTTTTTTGCCCATAACTTTCAACAGATCGTCAAAGAAACAGTAAATTGCAATGGTCTTGTCAGTCATCTTGTGAGTGGTTTTAGAGCGTGAGATACTCCAAAAGTACCCAAGTGGTTGGCAAGACCTATATTACGCAACTTGAATTAAATTTATAGACAAATGCGTGTGGATGATGCTGATCTATTGGATGAAGTCTTGGCCGAAACACCTAGTTACAGTACTGATCTGAAAGCAATGGTACTACGGATGATTCATCAACAACAAGGCAATCTCGAAGTGGTAGCGACCCAAACCGGACTACCCAAAGTTACGCTCTATAACTGGCTGGCCGACTGGAATCTGGCCCAACGGGCTTCAAAAAAAAAGCCTTAGTCAGCCGCCGTGGACAAGGCGGTGGCCCTTCTCCCCAAGTGGAGGGCCAAAGTTGGGAAGCCTGGCGAGACTATCTACAGCAACAATCGGTTCAGCATTGGACTAGTCATCAACTGGCCGAGGTGTTTGAGCAGCTTACCGGTGTGCGCTAGAGTCACAGCCATTGGTGTAGCCTACTACGCCATCAGGAAGGTATGTATTATTACAAACCCCGCCCCTGTGACTATCGCCGGGCCGACGATGCCGAAGAACAATTGCGTGCCCGTATCCAGGCTACGTTTGATGCTTTACAAGCAATGGGCCATGATTTACAGCGGGTTAAATGGGGTTTTGCCAATGAAGTAGCCGCTTAGTTGCAAAGCAACAATGCCCGCTTCTGGGCCTTCGAGCCGCACGTAAGCCGTGTGGTCAATACGGATCGGGGTAGTCAAAGCTTTTTTGGCTTTTATGGCATCAATGCCGTGAGCCATCTGGTCGATTTAGCGGATGGTAAAATGGAATCAATCCAGCAAGCGTTGCTGGCGGTAAAAGCACAACAAACAGATTGCACGGCCTTGGTGGTGTTTTGCCGGGCGGCCAGTGCCGGACAATGCTCGCAGCCACAAATGTCTGGAAACCTGGGGCTGGGAGCGTCGCATCTTCTTTGTGCCACTGCCCGCCTATAGTCCAGACCTGAACCCCATTGAACAGGTTTGGAAATCAGTTAAGCGGTGGCTCAACCAAACGCAATTTGTCAAAGAACTGTCGGAATTGAGTAGTTTATTTCATACAGGCTTTTCTCTTCTCAAAGACCAACTATCATTTACTGCTAGTTGGTGGGAGACGTATCAAGATCAGCTTTCTTGGTATCGTTTTATTTTTGATTCCAATACGTCTCAATAAAGTCTATAATTTATTGATTTACAGTGATCGATCCGTTTCACCGGCTCTTACGGCGGCTGTTTCAGCAATCCGGCATTCCCCTTACGCCCAAAACCTTCTGGCGCTATTCGGCCTGGTTCTGGGGCGGTTTTGCCGTCATTTCGTACATGCACTACACCATCTGGGAACTGCTTACCCAGGGGTCGATGTACTACACCGAAACGTGGCACTGGCTCGTAAAATGGGTGCTCTGGTGGGCACTATCGCCCTTTATTCTGTGGGCCGCCAACCGCTATCCCATCTCCACCGAACAGGGCTGGCTGGTACTGGTTCGGCGCATTGGCATGCACCTGCTCATTCTATCGCTGCTCAGCCTGAGCATGACCTGTCTCGAGTACGGGGCTGTCCGGCGATTTTACGAGCTCGAAACCAGCAAGGCCATGCCGCCTAATCAAATTATTATCTGGTTTTTTTCGCGCTACAGCCTGGTCATCGCCATTTACATGCTGGTCGTTGTCGGCTATCAGATTATTGTAGCCAGTTATCGCTACCAGGCGTTGCAGAAACAGGCGCTTCAGACCGAAATGAATGTGGAACAGTTGCAGGCACAACTGGATCAGGCCCAGCTTCAGGCCCTGAAAATGCAGTTGAATCCCCATTTTCTGTTCAACACCCACCACACCATCATTGGCCTGATTGTACAGCACGAAAACAAGAAAGCCATTGCTATGCTGACGGCCCTTAGTAGCTTGCTCCGCAGTATCGTCGACCATACCGACGTGCAGTTTGTGACGCTGACTGAAGAGATGGATTTTATCAGAAGCTACCTGCGCATCCAGCAAATCCGGTTTCAGGATCGGCTCGACGTGGCCATCGATCTGACGCCCGAAACGCTTGACTGCACCGTACCTCAGTACATTCTGCAACCGCTGGTTGAAAACGCCTTCGTACACGGCCTGGAAAAAATCGCGTCGCAGGCGAAGCTGGTTATTTCAGCCTCCCGCGAGAATGATCAACTCATCATGAAGGTGCAGGATAATGGCCCCGGTATTCGGGGCGAAATCTCACGGGCGGGCGTGGGCATTCGGAATACGCAACGACGCCTGGCGCAGCTCTATGGCGAAATGGCCCGGCTAAACTACGGCCAGACGCTCGGCGGTGGTACCACCTTCACCGTCACCATCCCACTAAACTGACCCTACGGTTCCTCCTCCATGATTCTGACCGCACTCATTGCCGACGATGAATTAATTGCCCGCCAGCTGATTAAATCCTATCTGGCCCACCTCCCGCACATTCAGGTTGTTGGCGAAGCTGGCAACGGGTCCGATGCGGTCTTGCAAACGATTCAGCACAAGCCGAATCTGCTGTTTCTGGACGTGCAAATGCCCGAACTGAACGGGTTCGAGGCCCTGAAAGAACTCTGGCCGCACCACCAGCCCTACGTCATTTTTGTCACCGCCTACGATAAGTACGCCCTGAAGGCCTTTGAGGTAAACGCCATCGATTACCTGCTGAAACCGTTTGACGAAGACCGTTTCCGCCAGGCTATCGACCGGGTGGTCAGCCGAATGGGTCCGCAACCGCCCTCCGAGCTAACCAGCCTGCTCAACGAGATGCTGCGAGACAAAACCGGTGAGCGTGATCCGTACCTGAAGCGGATGCTGGTTAAAGAAGGCCGGCGGATGAGTTTCGTAAAGCTCAGCGATGTCATGTATCTGCATTCCGACAGCAACTACATCACCCTCCAAACCCGCCAGCAGGGCCACATCGTCTACGAAAGCCTGACGCTTTTGGAGCAGCGGCTCGACCCATCGATGTTTGTGCGCATCAATCGGTCATACATCATCAATCTGGATTATGTTCTTGAGGTTGAGACGTATTTCAACGGCGAATACAACGTTAAAATGACCAACGGCCAGGTACTGAAGTGGACGCGATTCTACCGCGATAACATCAAGGCGTTCTACGCCCGGAAAAATTAGTCAGCGTTTGGTGAGGGAGCTCTTTTTCTCTACTGGGATAAAAAAACGGTCAGCTCGGATAAATCTTTACCCGGATTGCGAGCAGGAATAACACCTTTGCAAAGGCGTTAGGAAACGCCTGCATCTGTTAATTCTTCCCGGTGTAAAGGCACTATGAAACGGATTATTTTGGCCTGGCTTGCCCTGTCTGGCTCCCTGAGCATGGCTCAGGGCCCCATCGATGCCATGATTTCTACCGAACGGTCCTTTGCCCGTCAGGCCCTAAAGGCTGGCAACAAACAGGCTTTTTTAGGCTTTATGGCGGATTCGGCCATTATGTATGACAAAGGCCGGCTCACCTACGCCAGACCCCTCTGGCAACAACGCCCCGAATGGACCGACAAATTGTACTGGGGGCCAGCCTTCGCCGATATGTCCCAGGCCGGCGACATGGGATTCACCACGGGCCCCTGGTATATTGAAAGCGGAAACAAACGGGCGGGGGAAGGCAGCTTCATTACCATCTGGAAACGGCAACCCGACGGGCATTACAAGTTTTTGTTCGATCTGGGCATTGATTACGCCAACGCTGACCAGTCAATTCCCCATCAGGTTGAACGGGCAGCCATAGCCACGCAGCGTACAGCGGTTGCACCGAAAACGATGATCGAAGCCGATCAACAGTTTGCCAGACGTTTACTGACCGATGGAGTAACTAAAACATATGCATCCCAACTCAGCCGGGACGCTTCGCTATTTCGGCCAAACCACCTGCCAATGCGTGGCCCTGCTATTCACACCTACCTGACTACAGAATCGCCCCTCCGCTATCAGGCTGAACGCAGTGAAGTGGCCGAATCGGGCGATCTGGCCTACGTCTACGGCTCGTTTCAAGCTGCGGACGATGCCAACCGGAAAGGCGTATACATCCGTATCTGGAAACACGAAGCCCGCAACGGCTGGCGGATTATGGCCGAATTGCTGTATACCGCGACCTAACCAGCGTTGGCCAGCTCATTTTCAGCCTGATGGCGCCCGGCAGGCCTACCCCAGGACGAGCTCGACTTAGCGCAAACCGCTTCTTAAGCTTTCAATTATCCACAAAAAGTATGAAAAAATCTGTTGTATTTCTCCTTGCACTTTTTCTATTAGGGTCCTGTAAAACTGACTCATCCATTTCCCCGGACCGGGTGATGACGGATAATCCAAGGCAGAGTACGTTAGATCAGCTGGTACACGACTCCTTTAGCGAATACGTATCCAAATCGACTACGGTCGGCTTTTCAGTGGCTTTAGTCAATGGAAATCAGGTCAACCATTATAATTATGGCGAAACTAAAAAGGGCAACAAAACGCTGCCTGACAAAGAAACCCGGTATGAGATTGGCTCCCTAACAAAGACCTTCAGTGCGACTTCGCTGGTAGTATGGCTTAATGAACGCGCTATTGCGCTTACTACACCAATTAAAGCCTATCTTCCCCCGAACCTGGCCTCCAATCTGCGGCTGAATAACGTAGAGGTTACCTTCCGGCAACTGCTAAATCATACGAGCGGTTTGCCGAGGATACCGACCGATTTACCCAACACCCTGGATCCTTACAACGGCTATGACAGCACAAAGGTATACCAGTATATTGCCAGGAACCCACTGGTGCGCACACCCGGCACCCTGCCCGCAACTGCCGGAGATGTTCATAACTATTACAGTAATTTGGCGTACGCTCTGGCAGGCTTAATACTGGAACGCCAGACGGGGCGCTCGTTACAAAATGTAGTCAATGAGGCTATTCTCAGCCCCTTAGGAATGAGTAGTACAACCTTCGAATCACTGGATGGCGTCTCCAACAAAGCCTATCCTCACAACGGAACGGGCACGGCTGTTTACTGGACCATGAGCGGCATGGCTGCGGCCGGCGGACTAAAAAGCAATCTGGTCGATCTGGTAAAGTATGCACAAGCTCAGCTTACGGCGAACTCCGCAACCGCCCTAGGCCGCGCTATGATCACCTGCCAGAAGCCCACGGTCCAGTACATGGGCGAGGACCTGTTTGGCCTGGGATGGGAGTTCTATCAAACACCCCAGAAAAGGCGCATCATGGTGAAAGATGGGGGTACGGGTGGGTTCACAGCGTTCATCGCCCTGGACCCCGATAGTCAAAAAGCCGTGATCGGCTTATTTAATAACAACACCGATAATAATCCAGGGGAGCCATTTGTCAAGCTGCTGGATGCCTATTTCAAAAAGTAGGTTAACTACCGATTGCAAGCTTTTGCTCTCAAGTTACCCGGTTTTACTGCCATGGATTCACTACCAACTTTTCCGAACAGAAAACAAAACGTTCTGTCACGACTCTTCGTGGTCTTTTTCAGTGTCTCACTTGTTTTTCCGCTCGTGGCAGCCTTTTTAAATTTGCCTGGCCATCGCTTTATGGAAGCAGGAATAGCGGATGTTGGCCTGGCCCTTATCTGTCTACTTTTATTGGCATTACTGTGGGAGCGACGAAAAAATAATCAACCTCAACAACTTTCACGCCGGGCAATTCATATCCTGCAAGGATTACATTCCTTACCACTCCTGCTGATCGCTCTGTATCTGGCTCCTGTCGCCCTGAATTGGGAAGTTTTACTCATCGGTTTAGGCTGGCGATACTGGCTGCTGCTGACGGCTCTCCCTCTGATCGCACCGGCTTCCCGGCCTGAAGGACGCTGCCACGGTCTTTAATTCCCGCCCGCAATCGGGGTTAGGTAAACCGCTTACGGCTTTGCCCTACCAGTTGGACAGACCTGGCTTTACGCATGGCTATCCCGTTAGAATTTTACACTTTTAATCTCTCGACACCATGAAGCAGATCAAGCTTCTCGCTCTGTGCATTGTTTGCTGCGGTTTCCTCCGTACGCACCCGCTATCGGCTCAATCGGCCATCTCCTACAGCTGTTCGTTTAAAATAGCATATACGGGCGGAAAGACCTTTGAAATTACGAACTCAGGTAAGCCATTCTACGTCCGGTTGGGTGCTTCAGAAATACAGGCACCTACGGGTATACGGTATCAATTTGTTAAGGAAAAAAACCGCACGGTTGTAAAGCAAAATGGGCAGCCAATGGCTACTATGGAAGTAAAAAACCGCCGTTTCGTTTATCAGGGCCAACGCTATCGTCTCAAGAACAGGAGTTTGTACAGTGACGGTAAACAACTGCTATCGGGCAGGGTCTGCTTTGTGAAGAATAACGTTGTTATCACGGTACACGAGCAGGCGGAGGTACCGACCGAGGTGTACGGTTTCTACTGGCTGAAGCTGATTCGCCAGGCCAGAAACCGGGATGACTCAATAGTGTTTATGCCCGCCTTATTGTAATTCCTGCTCTGCCTGGGTTCGGATGGATTTGGGCTACTGGTCACAAAATGATTTTATGAGAGGGATTGCATCAGCCATTTTTAGCCAGCAACAACGTATATATGTCATGGGGAGGAATGCGTGCCTATCCTCACCGCTAAAGTATGAAGGAGATTTTATATAGCATCAGCATGGCGAACCTGCTCTTTTTCGGCGTGGTACTGGGCGCCATGAAGCAGGGCAACTGGAAGGCAAATCGTTGGCTGGCCGGGTTTTTTCTGATTGGAGCCATCCTGTTGTTGCAGACCATTCTGGAAGAAAACGGCTCGTTTCAAACGCATCCCGAGTTCATTGAAGTCCTTGTCCCTTTGCTGTTTTGCTGGGGAACCACGTATTATTTTTACACCAAAACGCTCACCGAAGAGTCGGCTTCTTTCCGGCCGTATGAGCTCTTGCACGGTCTTCCGGTCTTGCTGTGCTTCCTGCAGTTTTTCCCGTTGTATACGGCCAGCGATCACCAGAAGCTGGATTACCTGACGCGGTTGATGAACGACCAGCCGACCGACTACGACCACGTGGCCGCCCTCGGCCTGTTGCATTTTGTGGTGTATTTGCTGCTCAGTTTCTGTCTAGTTAGCCGGTATCAGCGGCACATCAAAAACTATTTTTCCGGAGCACTTGAGAAGCGAAATCTGGCCTGGCTTCGACGGTTGAATTACGGTTTGTTTCTGGTCTGGTTGCTGTGGGCTAATTTTCATCTGCACGAACTTTTTCCCGTCTACATTCCGGCCTTGCCGGTTTTGCAGCTCCTCGCCCCGCTGCTGCTGATCGGCATTCTGTTTTCACTCGGGTTTTATGCCGTTCGGCAGAATTCCATTTTTCCGAAGGAAGAACCGCTCCGGCCGACAGAATCGCCCGACGAGCCGGTTTTGCGCATGCCGCGTTCGGCCAGTCTGCCGGATGCTCTGAGGCAGCAGCTCAAAGAAGGGCTTCTCCAACACATGACCGGGGGCAAAGCGTACCGAAGCTGCGACCTCACCCTGCCCGAACTGGCCGCCCGGCTTGACACCTCGACCAATGTGCTGTCTGATCTGATTAATAACGAACTGGGGCAAAATTTTTACGACTTCGTCAACGGCTACCGGGTTGACGAATGTAAAGCGCTTCTATCCGATCCAAAATACGACCGGTATACCCTTCTGGCGCTGGCGTTTGAAGCCGGTTTCAATTCGAAATCCACGTTTCACAAGGCGTTCAAGGATTCGACCGGGCAATCGCCCGGGCAATACCGAAAAGAAATGCGGAAAGTTAGTCTGTCTCTATAGGGTCGGACGACTGGTATGCCCTCAGTGCTGAATTTTGCCGCATTATCACTCAATCAGTATGACCGCAAAACATTTTTTTCTGGGAGCCGCTTTGTTGCTCCGCCTGCCTGCCCTGAGCCAGTATGCTCCGCCGGGTAAAGATCAAACTCATCTGCTGGCGGTGGAAGCGGGGTATGATTACAGCGTAGTCGCTGTCAACATCCGGTACGGTTTTCATCTGCCACGCTTTCGCTCGGCCCCGTTCGCTGAGCTTACCCAAAACACGGCGCTGCCCGGTCTGAACAACACCCGGGCGCAACTCGGCATCCGCTCTTGGCAGGGCAGTGTGGGGCGGTTTTTGCTGGCGAGTCAGGTGGCGCTTCAGGGAGTCAGGGCCGCTAACAAGGCGGGTGATTACAACGCCATTGGCGCGGTGGTCGAGCTGAACCCCGGATTGCTCTTCAACCGGTTTGGCGTGGGCCTGAACCTGACCTATAATCCGCTGTTTGCCACCCACATTACGCATTCGAAGACGTTCCGGGATGATTTTTACGCGGCTGCCAAAGATGGCTGGTATCGCCAGACGGCCACCAACCTGCGGGCGGGGGTGTATCTGCTTTATCTTTTAAACCGCCGGAAGAGTCTGGAAATGAGCCTTAAAGGCGGTTATCAAACCAGTGGCTCGCTGGATCAATTGCTACCTCCTGCCTATTTTCTACTCGGTGTAAACAAACGATTCTAATGAAAAAAGCCTATGTAATCGGCTTTCTGGCCCTGGCTGCCTGTCAAAGCCTTGACCCCGCCGAACCAGGCAACCTGGTGGCGCGGACGGTCGATGAGGATGCTTCCCTCCCGGCGGTGACATTGTCTGAAACCCGGCTGCATGTGCAGACCTACGGGGACGCAAAAAAAGCAAAGATCTTTGTGCTGGAAGGAGGCCCCGGCGACGATTTTCGGTCGTATCTGGCGCTCAACCAGTCGGTCGGGGGGTGGTCATTACCGGCTAATTATCAGGTCATTTACCACGACTACCGGGGCTGCGGTCTATCGCGACGGCATCCGATGAGTGAGTTGACTGTAGAAAAGTCCGTAAAAGACCTGGAAGAGCTTATTGACCATTTCGCTCCCAATGAGCCGGTTATTCTTGTCGGACATTCCTACGGAGGTCGAGTCGCCGTTCAGTATACGAATACCCATCTTGAGCGCATAAAAGGGCTTATTTTACTGGAGCCAGGATCGTTTTCGTCAGAAATTGAAAAAAAGGCACCATCAGCCATCAGCCGTCTGAATTTTTTTGCCAGGGATATCAACCAGTTCCTTTGGGCAAAACAACTGATTGGAATGGGTAGCCATGCCCAGGCGGATTATGTCTATGACCTTGCCAAGGCCAACAAGAAAAGTACAGACCGCGGGTCGGATTGCCAGGGAATTTATTATCGGTCGGGGGCCGCTTCGGCCATAGCCATTGCACTGGGAGAGGTCGAGGAGGCTACCTTTGACTGCACAACTCACCTGAATCGTTTTGAAAAAAACGTTCTATTTATTAGCAGCGAACTGACTGAAGATATTGGGTACGATTTTCAGGAAACGTTTCAGGTTAACTTTTTCAAAAACCGCGAACACGTCAGAATCCCGGGCACGGGACATGAAGGTATTGTCAACTGCCGGGCCGCCGAAAGCCTTAAGCACATCAATCGCTATCTATCCGGACTGGAAAGCGGGAAGTAATCCAATAGCCTCATAAGCGGGTCGGAATCACGGCCAGCCTATGGGGCAACTTATTGACTACTCATCAACTCCGGATAGAATTATATTCGCTTCAAACTCTGGAACCACTCATTATCAGTAGGCTCAGCGTCACGCTTTTTTGCGGGGCTCTTCAGGTAGGGAAGCCCCGCCATTCGGTAGCCGACCGTATCCTGGCGAGCTGGCTGGGACTAATTTCCATTAATCTGGCCGCCGTCTGGGTTGTGGAGAAAGGATTGGATTGGAGCCCCAGTTTACCAGTTTGTTATATCTGAGCGAGTGTATAGCACTCCTGCACGGGCCGGTGCTGTGGCGATACGCCCTGGCACTCACACAACCCATGCCGCGGGTACAGATCGTTCGGCAGGGCCACCTGCTTCCGTTTGGTCTGGCCGTCATCAGTTTGTTGCTGATGCCCAACCGGCTTGCGCTGAACCAGTGGCTCGGGGCCGCCGGATTGTTGAACGTTGGCGGTTATGCGGTAGCCATTCTGCGTCAGTTGAACCGCCACGAACAGTAGGCAGAACAGTTGTTTTCGTACCTAAAAACAGTCCGTTTACACTGGCTGTGTAACACGATCTTTTATCTGCTGGTCATGCTCGTTCTCGGGCTGGCCAGTCAGGTATTGTTCGCTTTTTTTACTGGTCCCGCTGGCTCACCATGACAATTGGTATACTAACCTGTTTCTTAACACGATGGTCTGGAAACGGTACTTATGCAACTGGAAACAATCTGGTTTCGGTCGGCCTTTCCCGCCCTGAACTTCCGAAATGCGGGAATCTTCCTTGTGAGTAGCCTGCTCGTAAAAGCTATTATCGTGCCCATCACCGTCTGGTTACTAAGCCCAAAAACGTCGCAAACTACGTCGACCTAACCGTTTACTCCGGGGTAATTGGCTGGCACCGTAATTGGCTTTTACAGGCACTGGTCTACGTTTGTATCTATTTGCTTTTGGGCTCTTTGATTGCGAGGCAGTCGCCGTCTCTACGTCAGTTTTACACCGGTTCGATACGCCTGGACAGTACACCAATAAACTTTACTTCTCGTGCATTCGTTACGGAAAGCTCACTACCGATAAGGGCTTTGCGATGCTGTCGTGGGGTGATTTTATGCTGGAAGTTGTTCACCAGCCCAAGGTTGTTACCCTAACGGCCCTCCCCAACTCAAAACAGACGCGGCCGGAGCAGGAGACTTCTTCAAGTTAAACATCTGGGTTGATGACCTGCCTTGCCGGGAGAAAAAGCGCTATAACCGGGGTATTGAGATCAAATACCGATTGCCGATCAACGAGCGGTTCTGAATGCTTTTGCTTATTACGGGAGACCCGAAGGGTAACCTGATCCAGTTCTATAACGTGTATTTGCGCGGTTGGCTTAGTGCACGAAACGCTTAACCTATCCATTTCACTTAATGCGCCTGACAGCACAAACTACATCCGATTCGGCACGAACCACAAGACAAACCTGAACAGGGTCAGACTCCAGTCTATTTTCGCTTTAAATAACTGTTTGTTAAATGGCCGTGAATCGTTTTTTTACCCTACTTAAATTATTTTTTGTAACGACGGCATTGGCTGCCCAACCCGTCTTAACCGGGCAAATAAGCGGGCGCGTTGAGGAAGCACCGGGACAGTTGCCTCCGCAAGCGAGCCTACGTTTGTACAAACAGGCTGATTCAACCTTGATCAAAGCTACCCTTACGGATGAACAAGGTCGCTTTTCGCTGACCAATCTTCCCCTAGACACGTACTATTTCACTGTTTCGATGCTTGGTTATCAACCGTATAAATCTCCGTCTATCCTGATTGAAGCTAATAAGCCCGTCATAGATCAAGGGACGATTCGGTTAGTTGGCCAAGCCCAGCAAATTAATGAGGTACAGGTAGTGGGGCGTCGACCCTTCATCGAGTCAGATGGCGAACGGACCGTACTCAACGTGAGCAACAGCCTTGTTTCGGCGGGAGGCAATGTCTTAGACGTATTGGGCAAAGCGCCCAACCTAACCGTCGATCCGCAGTCAAACACGATCAGTCTGCTGGGTAAACAAGGCGTAGCCGTCCTCATCAACGGCAAACGATCCTACTTGACGGAACAGGAGCTGACCTCGTTTTTGCAGAACTTACCCGTAAGCAGTATTGACCGTATTGAGATTTTGACCAATCCGCCCGCTCGTTACGAATCCGCCGGTAGTGCTGGTCTTATTAACATCATTCTCAAAAAAGACCAGAGCCAGGGGCTGAACGGCACCTACACGGGCAGTTTGGGCGTAGGCGAAACGGTCAAGTATTCGTCGGGCGTGAGCATGAACTACCGAACAGGGCGGCTAAATGCCTTTGGCAGCATTGATTGGAGCTTTAATCCGTTACACTGGCAGACGCAGGTTCAACGCTACGTAACAACCCGCTCGCCTAGGTTGCTTCTCGATGTAGATAATGAAGCGTATCGCAAACCGGGTAGTATGCCTGTTTCGGCAGGTGTCGATATCTTCCTCAACGCCAGCGCTACCCTGGGTGTGCTGGCTAACTATCAGTACAGCAATGAAACCCAGGCGATTTACAACCGGATGTACTTCCGTACGACCCAGCTCGACTCGTTGCTCCAAATTAACAACGACAACCGAACGGAAGCGGCCAACCGGCTCCTGAATCTCAATTTTCGGTACACGTTCGATACCACCGGACGCGGATCTCAGGGTCCGCATGAGCTAAATACTGACCTCGACATCTCCCGTTACACCTGCACCAGCCAGGATCAGTACGGCGGTGGCTACTATTTACCCAATGGGGCTGTCTCACAGTCTTTGTACTACCGGGGCTACACGCCCAACCGGATTGATATTTTGTCGATTCGGGTAGACTACCGGCGTGGACTAAGTCGCCGGTGGGCTTTGGAAACAGGCTATAAAGGAACCTATGTACGGACCGATAGCGACGTGCGCTTTGAACAGCAGCTGGATGAGCGTTGGCAGACCGCTCCCTTGTTCAGCCGCCACTTTCAGTATGGCGAAACAGTGCAGGCAGGCTATATTAGCCTGAATTACACCGCACCAAGTTACGAATTGCGTGCGGGCCTACGGGCCGAAGCCACCCGGTCAGACGCACTCTTGGTCACCACCAACGAGACGGTGGCTCGCCGGTATGTTGATCTGTTTCCTTCCCTAACCGTTTCCCGGAAATTGGGGAAACATCAGCTCCGGTTAGCCCTCAGCCGACGCATCGACCGGCCTAATTATCAGAACCTTAACCCAAATATTATCTTTCGCTCTCCTCTGGTTTTCGCCCAGGGCAATCCGTTCATTACGCCCCAGTATACCCAATCTGTGCAGTTTACCCATACGTACGGGCCGTTGGTTACCACTGTCGGCTACAGCGCTACCCAAGACGCCATCGGCTCGGTACTGACCCAAGACGATGTGACATTAATTCAGCGCGGCACGGTCATCAATATGGATCGGTTTGTGAATGTGGCTGTAAGCAGCTCATATTCCCTACGGTTTACGCAAACGTGGTCGTCGGTCAATACTGCCTCGTTCTACCACAACCGCTTCGTTTTTCAGTATTTAAACGGATTCGTGCGCAACCAGCAGCCGTCGATCAATGTCCGGACAACACACAACTTGACCTTACCCAACAACTGGCTGTTGGAGGTCTCGGCCTTTTACCAGTCTCCGCAAGCCATGAACCTGGTTCGTATCAAAAGCCAGGGACAACTCAGCATTGGTGTGCAAAAAACGTTTGCGCAGAAACGAGCGACCCTGCGCATCAACTGGCTAGATATCCTGTACACAAACACGTACCGGGCTACACTTTCGTACGAAAACCTTAACCTGACGCAATACTTACAAACCGAGACCCGGCAAGCCCGCGCTACGTTTACTTATCGCTTGGGTAGTCAGAACGTAAAAGCGGCCCGTAAGCGGACCACCTCGACCGAAGACGAACAGCGCCGATTATGATTCATTTTTGCCATCGGTATGCTTCGAACGAGCTGGGTAGGGTTTGCCTGTTCAATGGAACAACCTAATTTTACGGTAATCCATCGGTCTATTTTCAAAGCTAACTGGCTATGACACGTACTACCTTACCCCTTAGCGAACGTATACTCAGACGCTACACCTTCGGCTTTTTTGCCGGGTTCCTGATCTTATCGCTCCTCGAAATATTCGTGTCATATGCCTTGAAAAACGATTACCGCTATCCGGCTCTAGATGTCACCTACTTTGCCGTGCAATGGAGTATCTGGACGCTGCTTAGCCCGATTATCGTGCATCTGGCGTTCCGGTATCCCCTAAGCCGTTACCGACTGGTTCGGTGGGCAGGCATTCATCTGCTATTGGGTGTGCTCTTCCTCTCGCTTGAATTCCTGATTGAAATTCCAACGGCCCGATTAGTCAAGACCTGGCTTTGTCACCGGCCGACCGATACCATTGCGCAGTATCTGGCCGAGTACATGACCCGGTTCAACTTCTTTTTGCTCATCTACCTCTTTGTTGTCGTTTGTATCAACGTCTATCTCTACGTAGTACGGTATCACCAGGCAACTATTAACCGGCAGGAGGTCGAATTAAAAGCCGAGCAGTTACGTACCCAACTGGCTGATGCCCAACTTCAGGCCCTAAAAATGCAGCTCGACCCGCATTTTCTGTTCAATACGCATAACGCCATTACTGGCCTGATGCTCGTGGGGGATAACGACCGGGCGATTCAAATGATCAACGGATTGAGCAACTTACTTCGGATTCTTCTCGACCGCCGAGACCAGCAGCTGGTCTCGGTTAGCGACGAGCTAGAACTTTCCCGAATGTATCTGGCGATTCAGCAGATTCGTTTCCGCGACCGACTCCGTTTGACCATCGAGGAAGCTTCCGAAACACGGTCGTGTCTGGTACCTCATTTTATCCTCCAGCCCCTGATTGAAAACTCCATCGTTCACGGAGTAGAGGCCTCGCTGGGCGATAAATACATTCACGTAACGACTCAACTGCTGGATGACCACCTTACGCTTACCATTGTCAATAGTTACAATCCGCTCATGAAGGGACGCAGAGGTACGGGCATTGGACTCACCAATACTCGCGAACGCTTAAAACATCTGTACGGTGATCAGGCTACCCTTGACTTCTCGGCCGGATCAACCTATGTAACCGTTCAGGTGACGCTACCCGTTCAGCAAACTAATCAACCTGTATCCGTCGGTCCTCAACTAGTAACGGTATGACAACCTACCGAACGTTGCTCATTGACGACGAAGAACTGTCCCGACAGGTGTTGAAGTCGTTTTTGCTTACCCGCCCGAACATCGCTGTAGTGGGCGAGTGCGCGGATGGCTATTCAGCCGTTGAGCAGATCACAACCCACCGGCCCGACTTCATTTTTCTGGACGTACAAATGCCCGAAATGGATGGGTTTGAGGTGGTTCGGCGGGTTCAGCCAGTATATCTACCCCACATTATCTTCTCAACGGCCTATGATCAGTATGCCCTGAGAGCGTTTGAGTTAAAGGCGATGGATTATTTGCTGAAGCCGTTCGGCCGGCAGCGCTTTGATCAGGCCCTCGACCATACTATTGAGCAGCTGTTGCTAAAAAAAGCCTCCGATTTTACGACCCGCCTTGACGCGCTGCTGGAAACAACACTTGCCCATCGGCCAAGCCCGCAAACTGAGTACCTTACCCGGCTGATGGTTAAGGAAAACAAGCGGATCTTCTTCGTTTCGGTAGACGACGTTCAATACGTCGAAGCCGATGGCAACTACCTCTGGGTTTATACGGGTGTCCGACGTCACCTGCTAAGCGAATCCATCAGTTCGCTGGAGCCCCGGTTGCCGCCCGCTCAGTTCATCCGCATCAACCGGTCTTATATCATTAACCAATACGCCATTCAGGAAATGGAACCATATTTCAACGGGGAATACAACGTAAAGCTTACTAATGGGACAATTCTCCGCTGGAGCCGATCGTACCGCGACCGGCTCGGCCAACTCGTCGGCTGGTCATCCTACCCCGAAAGGTTCTGTTAGACTCAAAAGTGGACTTGCAATAGTACACTGGAGATTTTTCTCAGGCCGCCATCGGGGAGTGACAAAAATAAGATTCCTGTTGACTGGGCGTTTGGTAATTTAATGTCGAATGTCTTCGCCGACGGTTATACCGCACGGATTTCCATGGTTCAAACAAGGGGTGATACATAATTTTTATCATATTTCTGCTGACGATGCACGACTGAGCAGACCCGATGAATCAGCTTATCACGAACGGCATTGAGCACGAGCATCCGCGCGGATTTCTATGGGTTAAGCAAGTGGAGACAAATAAAATTTGTCT
>NZ_JBPZHB010000012.1:104137-184560 GCF_051857545.1 Larkinella fluvii
CACTTGCTTAACCCATAGAAATCCGCGCGGGCCATTTCCTTGAATGCTTCGTCAAATACACGCCTTTTTTTCATGGCTACTTTTAGATTTGCCCCAAATCTGCCTAAAAAAAGTCTCCAGTCAAATGTAGCAAGTCCACTCTTTCCCTGCATAAACGAGTGCATTCGCTGACGAATTCTTTTGATGTCGGAATAGTCTGGTAAACTTGGAGTGGCTATTCACAGAATCGAAAGAGTATTTACCACCGTTTGCTAATGGCTTCGTTCACCTTATTCGTTAATAACCAGCCCCGTTCCGTTGAGGCCGATCCGGACACCCCCCTGCTGTGGATTCTCCGGGATGAGTTGGGGCTGACCGGCACTAAATTCGGTTGTGGGAAAGGCTTGTGTGGTGCCTGCACCGTACACCAGAATGGCCAACCGATCCGGTCCTGCCTGACCCCGGTTACGACCGTTGGAAAATCGAAAATCACAACCATCGAAGGACTTTCGGCCACCGGGACTCACCCGGTTCAGATAGCTTGGATCGAAATGGATGTGCCCCAGTGCGGCTATTGCCAAAGCGGACAAATTATGTCGGCAGCCAGCCTGCTAGCCCAAAAGAAAAATCCAACGGATGCGGATATTGATGCAGCCATGGCCGGAAATCTTTGCCGCTGTGGTACTTACGTCCGGATCCGGAAGGCCATCAAACTGGCGGCTCAGAAAACCGGAAAAGGATGAAATCGCCCCGTCAAACGCCCCCCAACGAGGGCACTTCCCCTTCCTCAACGACCGGTTTGGCTGATTCGATGAATCGGCGGAGGTTCCTGACCGTCAGTAGTCTAGCCGGGATCGGCTTGCTCATCGGTATTCCGCTCGCCAACGCGGGCGCAGTCGTTGACGAAAAGAATTTTGAACCAAATGTTTATTTGAAGTTTACCAATACCGGAAAGATTATCATTCTGGCTAAAAATCCAGAAATTGGCCAGGGCGTAATGACGGCATTACCCATGCTGATTGCCGAAGAATTGGACGTAGACTGGTCACAAATCGACGTTCAGCAAGCGGTTCTCGATGGCCGGTTTGGCGAGCAGGTTGCCGCGGGTAGCGGGGCTATTAAAACAAATTATGAACTGCTCCGAAAAGCGGGCGCCGTTGCCCGTGAAATCTTCCTGGAAGCTGCTTCCAAACGGTGGGGTGTTCCGTTGAGCGATTGTTTTACCCGGAACGGATCGGTACACCGCCGGGGAACGACGCAGGCCTTCACGTATGCAGAACTGGTCGATGATACCATCTCCCGGGTGATTACGCCCGAGTTTCCGCGTTTGAAAGACCCGAAAGACTTTCGCTTGATTGGGACGGCCGTTTCCGGGATTGAAAACCGCAAAATTGTAACGGGCAACGCTCTTTTTGGCCTGGATAGCCGACCGAAAGGCGCGCTGGTAGCGGTCATTGCGCGGTGTCCGGTTTTTCAGGGGAAAGTAAAACGGTTTGACGCCACTGCTGCGCTCCGGATCGACGGTGTCCTTCAGGTCGTGCAACTGCCGGCGGTGGCGTCCCAGCCTACCCTTCAGGGTGTTGCGGTCATCGCCCGAACGACCTGGGCCGCCCTGAAAGGCCGAAAAGCCTTGTCCGTCGAATGGGACTTTCAGGGTGGTCAACAGGAGTCGGACCAGACCATTCGGCAAAAAGCCAATGACCTCCTGGATGCGGTTTCCGGTGCACCGAGACGCCACGAAGGCGATGTCGATCAGGCCTTTACAACATGTGTTACCATTCATGAGGCCGTATATGAGGTTCCGTATTGGGCCCATGCGACGATGGAACCCATGAATTACTGCGCCGATGTACGGGCCGATCGGGCCGACCTGGTGGGTCCCACGCAAGTTCCCAAAGCGGTGCAGGAGCGGGCAGTGGAACTGACCGGCCTTCCGGCGGAGAAAATAGCCGTCCAGATGACGCGTGCCGGTGGGGGCTTTGGTCGGCGGCTGGAAGCCGATTACGCGGTTGAAGCGATTGTTTTGTCCAAGTCTGTAGGCCAACCGGTCCAGGTCGTCTGGACCCGCGAAGACGATTTCCAGCACGATTTCTACAACCTGTACGGCCAATGCCGGCTGAAAGCCGGTTTTGATGCCGCGAACCGGCTGGTGGCCTGGCAGTCCAAAACCGCCGGATATTTCTGGCCCGATAGTTTTCCGGCGGGCCAGATCGCCAACTTTCGCGCCGATACGGTTTGGGTGAACACCAAAATTCCCAACGGTGCCTGGCGCGGGCCGGGCCATAACGTGACGGCCTTTTACCTGCAATCGTTTCTGGATGAGCTGGCTACGATGGCCCGCAAAAACCCGGTTGACTTGCAGCTTGACTTGTTGGGGGACACGGACCGGTTATTTGCCCAGAATACTTACGGGAATAAGGTGTTCAGCACCGCCCGGATGCGGGCCGTTATTGATCTGGTTGCCCAGAAATCAGGCTGGAACCAGCCCACTCCCCAAGGCGAGTTTCGTGGTTTTGCTTCCCATTACACGTTCGGAACGTATTGCGCCGAGGTGGTGACGATTTCCCGGCCAACGTCCACTACCTATCAAATTCTGAGGGTCGTTGCTGCGATTGATTGCGGACGTGTTATCAATCACAGCGGGGCTACGGCCCAGATTGAAGGTGGCATTCTGGATGGTTTTAGCACCGCCATGAATGGCGCGATCCACGTGGAGGGAGGCCGGGTACGGGAGAGCAATTTTGACGAATACCGACTGATGCGCATCCATGACGCTCCGGCCCACATTGACGTTCACTTTATTCCGAGTGACGAGCATCCGATGGGGCTGGGCGAAATGGGATTGCCGCCCGCCATCCCGGCTCTTTGCAACGCCCTATTTGCCGCTACGGGAAAGCGAATTCGACGGTTGCCGATTGATTTAAACCGGGTAGAACCATGAATACAATCCATAAATCAACCAATCGCCGGGTCTTCGTCAAACAGACCCTATTCTCGGGGGTGGCCCTTATGCTCGGTTTTTCGCTGTCGGGCACTGCCCAAGCAGGGACGGATGAACCCGGTAAAAAACCCGGTTTAGTAGCCACGAATGTCTCCGAGCTGACGGTTTTCATCCGCATTGACCAAACCGGAAAAATCACGCTGATCAATCCGCATCCGGAAATGGGCCAGGGGACCTATCAGGCAATTGCCCTGCTGCTGGCCGAAGAACTGGAGGTGCGACTCGATCAGGTAACGATTCAGTTTTCGGATGGGAGCCAGAAATACGGTTATCAGTTGGCAGGCGGCAGCAGCAGCGTCAGTTCGTCCTGGGAGCCGATGCGAAAAGCCGGAGCAGCCGCCAAAGAAATGCTGTTGACGGTGGCTGCCCAACGCTGGCAGGTGCCCGTGACGGAGTGTTACGCGCGGGAAGGAACCGTTCACTGCCGAACCAAACTGGGGCTCCGACCTTTTCCGTACGGTGAATTGGTGAAGGATGCGGCCAGACTGGACATCCCGGAAGAACCAAAACTCAAAAGAAAAGAGGATTTTACCCTGATCGGGAAGGCAACCCACCGGCCCGACGTTCGGCCCAAAGTGACGGGAAAAGCTGTTTTTGGCATCGACGCCACCGTGCCGGGTATGCGCTACGCAGCTATTGAACACGCGCCGACCATTTATGGCACCGTCGAAAGCCTGGAGGCAACCAACGCGTTGCGAATCAAGGGCGTTCGGAAAGTCCTGATTGCGGAACGGCCCATGCTCCACGCCCGCCCGGCTGCGGTTGCGGTGCTGGCCGATTCGTATGCTGCCGCGCTGCAAGGGCGCAAAGCCTTGGTTGTGAAGTGGCAGGATGCGGATTCTTCCAGCGAAAGCACCGCCGACTATTTCAGCGGCCTGTACGAGCTTGCAAAATCGGAGGGCGTGGTGTACCAACAGGACGGTGATTTTGAGACTGCGCTGGCAACGGCTCCGCGCCAACTCGAAGCGCAGTACGAAACCCCTTTTCTGGCCCACGCTCCGATGGAGCCCGAAACGGCCGTCGCCCACGTTCAGGGCGATCGTTGTGAAATCTGGGCACCCGTTCAGGCACCGGATTGGGCCGTTAGGGAAATTGCCGCGTACCTCCAGATTCCTCCGGAACACGTAAAAGTTAACGTCCTTTTTTCGGGGGGCGCCTTTGGCCGGAAAGCCTATTACGACTACCTGCTCGAAGCGGTTTATCTGTCAAAACAGGTGAGCGCTCCGGTTAAGGTAATCTGGACCCGGGAGGACGACCTGCAACAGGGACCCTTTCGGCCCGGCGTGCTGAATACATTGAAAGCAGGCTTGAACTCGGCCGGTAAGGTCGTTGCCTTTCAACACAAAGTGGCTACGGCCTCCATTCGGCATCAATCCGGTTTTGAGGGTGGACTTCCGGAAACGCAAGCCGACGATTGGGCGCGGGGCGACGGTATTTACCATTTCCCCAATTCGAAGTATAGCTTTCAGTTGGCCAAAACCCGGATTCCGATCGTCTGGTGGCGGGCCGTTTATGCCTCCAACATCAATTTTGCGTATGAATCGTTTGTCGACGAACTGGCCGTTGCCGCCGGGAAAGACCCGCTGACGTTTCGATCCGGGCTCCTGGCAGATGATCACCGCGCCCAGCAGGTGTTGACCTTACTGGCCGAAAAATCGGGCTGGCACAAACCGCTTCCGGTGGGAAAAGGACGCGGGATGGCCATCACCCGGTTTGCCGATAGTTACTGCGCGCATGTCTGCGTGGTTGCCCGGAAAACCGCTTCCGTTGTAATTGAAAACGTGATTTCGGTCATCGATTGCGGGTTGGCGATCAACCCGGATAATGTCCGGGCGCAAACCGAAGGGAATATCATCATGGGCCTGACGGTGGCCATTAAAAAAGGCATCACCATCGAGCAAGGCCGGGTACAGCAGAGCAATTTTCACGATTATCCGGTCTTGCGCATCTCTGAAATACCCACAATCGAGGTGTTTGTGATCGGTACGACCGGCCAGCCAACGGGCGTTGGCGAAACCGCCCTGCCGCCTATGGCACCCGCTTTAACCAACGCGGTTTTTAACCTGACCGGTCGGCGCATCCGGAAACTGCCGTTTGCGCTGGACGAGATGTTCAATCCCTAAATAAGACTCTGCCCATTCGTAGCCAGTCCTCCTCCATCGTTTAGGCAACCCTCACTCGAGGGTAGCATTTCCTTCACTGAACTTGAGATTGTATTTCAGGTGGTTTAGCCGCCAGCCCGCATCCGTTCGCTCCGCTTTTATTTCGTAACTCCCTACAAAGGTTCGGCTTGTACTCCGCGTGGCAGCCGCCCGGTAATGCGTAGCAACTGCGTAGCCGAATACATCCGCCCGGTTTTCCCGGACCGTGATGAGGTAATGCCCGCCCTGGTGGTGCACCGCGTCGATGCCCTGAAAACCCTGGTGCCAGCCATCGGCAATGGCCTGGGCCGTTACGGTTCCCGGGGCGCCACCCCCGTTCGATTCCATGTCGAGGTAAACCGTCGGCGTAAAAACTTCAGCCAGCAAACCCGACCAGTTTCGGACGTCGGTGTACATAAACAAGCGATTGACTAATTCGGTCAGTTGTTGCTTGTCCTGTAATTCAGCAAAATTGGTTGTGTTCATGAGATTTATGATTGATAGATTGACTGTTATTGGGAGAAGTTCAAATGGATGTACGAACGGCCAAATTAAAGACATGGGCGTAAATTGTTCCGGACGGCACACTGGGTAGCCGGATAAAATTCCAATTCCACTTTATGCCGAAGCGCACCTTTCCAACAACCGGCGTAAAATAGCCGAAATAGCCGCCTAGCGTTGGGTTAACCTGCCGTAGCCGACGGTCGAGCGTCTTGCCGGGAAAGGCCAGCCCAATCATAACCGATTGTTCAAAACCTTTTTCTGACAAAAAGTACATGGAATGTCGAACGCCGGCTTTGATAACATAAAAACGTAGTTCCTCATATAAAGAGGCCTTTTTGGAAGACTGAACAAAGGGCAAATACGAACCATCGGCTCCCAGATCAAAAAACCGGGTGCCATCGCCGTAGGTGAATACATACTTCCACAGAGCTAGCGAAGCACTCGCCCCACCAAAAGTTTGGTTGGAGGCAGGTACCAACAGCTGAATTTTCTGGCGTTGGGGTAACGCGTATCCGAGCGAAAGGTCGAGTGTTATCCCTTCGTGCGGCAGCAGGCCCCGCGCTACTGAGTCAACCGGACACCTTCCCCACGTCGGCAGGGTAATTAATACTAACACAATCAGTAACAGGTGGATAGGTGAGTTCATTTTCAGCTTAAAGGCCGACGCGTATCAATTTGCATTCATTCGGTAACGAGCCCGGTATTCGGAGGGCGTTTGTGCCGTTTTGGTTTTAAAAACCGTGTTGAACGACGACAGCGTATTGAATCCGCAGTCGAAGGCAATGGTGGCAATCTTGGCCGACTGCCAAGCCGGATCAGCCAGGCGCCGTTTGGCCTCCTCGACCCGAAAATTATTCAGCCAATCCGAGAGATTGACGCGGGCGTTTTCGTTGACCACCTGGGAGATGAGGCGCGTAGACAGGCCCGTGAGCGTCGACAGGGACTGAAGCGTCAGACCGGCATCCAGGTATAGGTGTTTATTTTCCACCGTTTGCTCCAGCCGCCTGAAATAATCCCGCGAATGGGTTACCGATAACCGGGAGCGTTCATATTTGGGAGTGGGAATTTCGGCGAACAGGTACTTTTTCGAATCAGGATATGCAGTAAAAAGCCGACCAGAACGCTGTAACTCACGGTGGCGGTTTGGAGCATTCGGATAATCGGCGGTTCGACCAGCCAGGAATAAAGGTAGGCCAGCCAAATTGTGGTTATTCCGGCGGTTAAGCCCACCAGACCCCTGTAAACGGGTTTGGAAAGAACATTTCGATAACGCCGGACCCAGACCCAGTACAGACAGGCACTGATGTAAAGCAGGTTGTGGAGCAGGATCAGCGAATAAATCCGGTCATCGTAATACGGATGAAATCCAAACCACGTACAGGCCGGCAGGAAGGGCATGCCACCCGTAGCCGGGTCGCAAGCGGTTCTGATTCGCGAGCCGGATTTTTAGAAACAGAAAAAAAACCGGCACGGCCACCAGACTGCCCGCCAGCCCTATAAATTCCGCAAACGGCGGCAGGTCAACGTATAAAACCAACAGCGGTTTGCTGACGCGCAACGACACACAAACCACCGTCAGGGCCAGCAGTTGATGGGCGAGCCGATCCGGGCCCGTTCGGTGCCAGAGCAGGTACGCGACGTAAAAGCCCAGCAGGACGCCCAAACCGCAGGCAACTGAAAGAAGGTAGTCAAAAACCGTCATAACTTGATTGAATCGGAGTTTCTCGCGTGGTTTCTGCCCGGCAAAACTGACACCGTTACGTGGTATAATCTATCGAAAACATGATCCTGATAGTTTATTCGCCCGCTCAGAAATCACAATTAGTTGAAAACCGTACGAAATGCGCACATTCCGTAACTTACCGCAACAACCGGGCTTTCAACCGGGCTAAACCCGCCCGACTGACCGGAAAACACAGGCCGGAAAACGTGGTGGCCTGATCCGAAGTAAACGACCGGATCAGGCGGATGGGCACGATCGCCGTCCGGTGTATGCGCACAAACTCCGCCGGATTCAACTGTTTCTCCAGTTCGTTCATCGATTGGCGAAGGAGGTGTTTTTGCGAACCCACGAAAACGCAGGTGTAGTAATCGTAGGACGTGATGGACTCAATCTGACAAACCGGAATCTGTTCGGTACCGCGTTTGGTTTTCACGACGAGCGTCGTCAGGTAGGTTTCGGATTTTTCCTGCAAGGCCTGCTGTCCTTGCACGTATTGCCGGGCCCGGTTGAGTGTGGTCCGCAAATCCTCGTCGGAAAAGGGCTTGAGCAGGTAGTCGAATGCCTTCACACGAAAGGCCTGCAAAGAATACATTTCGTGGGCCGTGACGAAAATAACGACCGGCTGATGGACCTCGACAATATCCTGCAAAACCTCAAACCCGTTCAACTGGGGCATTTGCACGTCCAGAAACAACAGGTCGGGTTTGAAAAGCCGCAGCTGCTCAACGGCTTGCTGACCAATGGCAAACGAACCGAGGACCTCGACCTCAGCCTCCTGACCAACCAGCCAGCAAAGTCCCTCGCGGGCCAGTGGTTCATCGTCAATGATGCACACTCTCAAGGGCTTCCGGCTGTTCATGGTCGTTTGCGGTTTGAAAGGGAATCGTCAAGAAGAGCACCGTACCTTTACCGGGCTCAGTTTGAACCCGGAAGGTGGCCGCTTTGCCGTAAATTCTAGCGAGTCGCTGCCGGGTATTCGTCAGGCCAATGCCCACGTTGCAGGTAGACGGATCGAAACCGATGCCGTTGTCCTGCACCTTCATCAGGAGCTGGTCGGCCTGCCGGTAAATCCGAAGGTCAAGATGACAATTGGCAATCGGTTGGCTGAAGCCGTGCCGAATCGCATTTTCGACCAGCGGCTGTAACAGCAAATCGGGCACCAGGGCGTCTTCCAGATCCTTCTGCACGTCCACCGAATACGTAAACCGGTGCTGAAACCGGATGCGTTCGATATCGAGATACCGTTGCACATTGGTCAATTCATGAATCAAGGAAACCAGTTGGGTCGAGCTGGTTTTGAGATATTCCCGCAGCAAATGACCAAGCGACGCCAGGGTTTGCGTAGCCCGCTCCGGTTGTTTGACCCGAATCAGCATGCTGACGGTATTGAGTGCGTTGAACAGAAAGTGCGGATTGAGCTGCATTTTCAGAATGTGCAGTTCGGCTTCAGTCAACTGTTTTTCGAGCAGCAAGGCTTGCGTCCGCTCCTCGTGAAATTGCCGGTACCAGTTTAATCCGTTGATTACCAGTAGAATGGTTCCGTACAGAATGTATTGAAAAAAGAACCAGGCGCGGGAATACGCGGTCAGGCTGTGCCGCCAAGTTTCGAAGTTGCAGCAGTCGATCAAAAGCCACCGCGATGTTCCCAGGGCCAGAATGTGCAGGGAAGCAATACCCGTAGCGGTCAGGCCGTGGATGGCCAGCAACCGGGGAGCGGGCGTTTGTAAGAGGGGAAAGCGTTCGTCGAGTCGCCGAATCAACAGGCCGTAGACGCTCCAGAGCATAAAGTTAGGCACCTGACTGAACAGGCTTTCCCAAAAACCGCAGTTGATCCCGTCCAGCGAATACAAAAGGTACTGCTGAAAACCGTAGAGCAGGCTCAGGAAAAACCAGCCGGTCAGAACCCGGACGAATGCATACCGGCCCGCTAACATGGTAAGTATAAAGTGTTTTGATTTGCAAAATAACGGATAAATACAGACTTTCCGAACACGGGCTGTTGCCTCGACCATTCCGGCTCAGGTCCGGTAGCGCCGGGCCAAAGGCTGAAACGTAACAGAATACTTCATGAGAATCGTTTGCTGGTCCGAAACCAGGCGGGTAAGGCCATTGAATCGGCTGGTAGCGTACCCGTTTTCATTCCAAACCACGTACAGGTCATGCCCATCCCGGAAGTTGTAACGCAGCCGGGCATTTGTAAAAAACTTTTGCTGAATGCTGTTGTATTGCACATTCAGGCTGGCCGAGAAATGCAGGTCAAGGGCATAGCCTACCTTTAGCCGCCCAATGTGAATGACCGGCGCCCGGTTCTGGTCCGGAAAACGCAGGTAGGTAAGTTTGTATTCGGTCAATAGTTCCGCGTGCCGGCCCAGGTTGATGGTTGGACTCAGGTTCAGAAAGAATTTGCGGCCTTCGTAGAAACCGCCTTCGCCAAGCTCGATGGGCACCTGAATCGTTTTGTTACGCGGTGGAGCGAACGAAGCGGACACGCCCAGGAAATGGTAGTGCCCCGGTTGGACCAAAACCCCGTTCCCGAAGTCGATCGGCTCAGTCAGGTATTCGGTGTTGTGGTTGAGGGCGACGGTCCAGTTCGTGCCCAGAAACGTGTTGGCATTCCAGCCCGTACCGGCTTCCAGGCTTTCCAGGTGGCCATTTTGCGCGTTCCAATACGTTTTAACCCGCCCCACGGTCCACCGCTGGTATTGAAAAACCCCTTTCCGCCCTTTTGAAAAACGCCCAAAATGAACCTGCCCGAACCCGTTGTGAAAGTTGGTGCGGTCGATGAAACCGACCTCCGGCCGAACTTCTTTCCCCGAATACCCATACCCAACTTTCGCAATCCAGCCTTCCTTGCGCCGGGTTTCCCACTGGAAGGCCAACCGGCTTTGGTCGAGGCTAAGCGATTGGAGTTTGCCGGGTTCGGTCGTCAGGGTGATGGCGGCCGCAAGTTTCAGGTAGGAATCGCGGGATGGATTGAGAAGGGCGTCGACTCCGTAGGCGTAGTTTTGACGGGCTGCACCGAGTCGGGACGTGAACATGGCCCCCACGAAACTGCGATCGTTGAACACTTTGTGCCGTAACCGAACGACGCTGAAATTTTCGGTGGGCAGGACGGTATTGCCTTCGACCTGGGATTCTGCTGACTGCATGGTTAAAATACCCAGGTCGGTTTTGGGCGTCAGCTTGCCCGTCAGCCGAAGCCCGCCGTAAATCGGTGAGAGCCGACCATTGAACAGACCGATTTGGCGGCTATAAAATAACTGGCTGTCATCACCTAGATTCAATTCAAAAAGTCCGGCCTGCTCCTGAAAAAACAGGCGTCTTTCGGGAAAAAGCAGGTTGAACCGGCTTAGGTTTACCTGTTGAACATCCGCTTCGACCTGAGCAAAGTCCGGATTGACTGAGAGATCCAGGGTATGATTGGGCGAAAGGCCAATCTTGGCGTCAAGCCCGGCCTGCAGGTTGTTTTTCCGATTGGCCCGATAGCGACCCTGAGTATCCTGCCAATCGAAGCGACGGTCGGTGCCACCGGCAACGTAAGGCGTCAGAAGGAATAAGGTTTGCTGGGGCAGGTTTTGAAAAACAACGGGCTGCTTCACCGACGGCTTCATGATGGGCTCGATCACATTCCGGGAAATGGCCGGAAACTGGTGATACTCCTGCTTGTGCTGAATGGCGCGGGTGGAACTGATGGCCATCCTGACTTCCCCGGACGGCCCGCGTTTGTAGCGCAGATTGAAGAGCGGAATTTTCATTTCAAAAAACCACCCTTCCCGGTTCATGACCGTTTTGCCCTGCCAAACCATGTTGAAGGCATCGTTGAAGGTACTGTTGCCAAACTCGATCGCATCGTTGGCCGTGGCCATATCAAACCGGCTACCCAGTGGATAAATCGAAAACACGAGGGCATTCTGGTGGTCGAATCGGGAGTCGATGTGCAGGGTTACCCAGTCGTCGCCACGCCAGCCGTCGCGGACCAGATTTCGGGCAACGATCGTTCGGGCATCCCGGGTGTAACACCGCCCGGCTACGTACAGAAACCGATCGTCGTGGGCCAGCAGGAATTCCGTTTTTTCGGTCGGAGCCGCGCCCCAAACCGGCTCAAAAACAATGAATGGAAACGGGGTAACGGTTTGCCAGGCGGCCTCGTTACTCAGGCCATCGAGCTTGATGGGGCCATTTACCCGGTAAATAACGAGCGGGGGCTTGCTTAGATACGTTGTGTCCTGCGCAACAAGGAGGCAACTTCGTCCCATCGTCAGAAACAGGAATAGCGCAAAAAACCTCATAGGTTGTTTCTTAGTCCCAAAACCGGTTTTGGGTGTGGATCAAGACAAAAATAGTGCCTTGCCGGCCGCCCGAAAGCAGTTTGCAGGGAACGGGGGATTATTTACCGGGAGGCTCCGTTGGCTACTTTGTTTCATTCGTCTTTCGGACTTTCCAGGCTTCCACTACTTTATCGTAATCGGCGGTATCGTAGTAGTCGTACTGCCGGACGATTTTGCCGTCTTTGAAGTGAAAAATATTCACAAACCGCATGGTATATGGCAGGTCGAAATAGTGCGCGTGCAGCAGGCCTTCCGTAACAAGGTGATTGCCCTCGATGATCTGCTGATGGATGTCCCACCGGTAGGTATTGGGTAAGTTGGCCTGATCGAAATTTTGAAAAAGTGCCTGCCGCCCTTTCCCGACAAAATGGAAGGTGGGATCTTCCAGGATCACATCGTCGGCGTAGAAAGGGGAAAGCCGCTCCGCCTTCGGTAGGCCGCTGTACGCGTTGTAATACGCGGTTACAAAATCGGGCGGGATGCGGTGATTGGTCTCCAATGTATCGCTCGTTGCCTGGGCAAATTGAACGGTGATCAGCAGCAGAAAGGCCAGAAAGCCGGTTTTGATGATCGAAAAGTTTTGACGCATGGGGCGGTTTGTTGGTGAACGGATGGGTGTATTGGTCCGCAAGGAAACCGTCGGCTGACAGTAAGTCTTCCAAAAACACGATTCTGATATTACTTTTCCCGACAACCACCGGTTATTACCGGATTTGAATCGTTTTACTCCGCACGGCCGAACCGCCAAACCAGCCCGTAGCCGGTTTTCCATTGGTATTCGTGTTCGTAATGTTCGTGGAAACATTCTCGGCGGGGCTCGCAAACAAACCGTCGTTGCGCAGTTGCCGTTGCAATTCGACCAGAAAGCGGTACGTTTCGCTGGTGATGGAATGAATTTCGACGCGCGCCCGGTCGCCCTTTTGAAACGGTCCGGCGCTGAGTTCGAGGCCATTCAGGTACTGACCGTCGATAAAATCGTCCGTAAAGAAAAATAAATCCAGCTCCGGATTATTCAGCAGTGTATCGTTGCGGAAGACTTTTATCCGGTACTGGTCCGAGTTACCGGGCAGTTCAGGACCGTAAAACGTTAAAAAATACCCGGCATCCCGGTCATCCGTTTCCGGGCGAAAAACCGTCCCGATGGAGTCAATGTCCGGAACCCGGTTGATCGCCGTCCGGGCCGTGTAGGTTTCCCCGGCCACCTGAACCGAAAGCGTGTAGTTTCCGCCAATCCGGCCCTGAAATTCCGCAGTTTTGTACAAACCCGGCTGCTTTTCGGTGAGCATCTCCGTGCTGCCCCGTTCGTCGGTGAGGATGACCCTGGCCTTTTCGACGGGTGGCGTCGCCCGATTGGCGAAATACGGAGCCGTCGTGGAAAGGCGCACGGTATAAGGCCCCTGCTGGTCGGTAATCAACCCGTCTATAACCAGTTGGGGTTCACTGTCCGTAACCTTGAGGGAAATAATATCTTCGCATCCGGTTAAAACAAATATAATCAGTGGGATAACCACAAGAAGGAATTGTTTGTTTTTCATGATCAGAATTTGAAATTGTAGGTTACGGAAGGCAAAACCGTTCCCAGAATGGCAAGTCGAACGGCATTAGTCTGTTTTGTGTTTGGCCCGTCATTCTGTTCAAAGTAGATGGAGAAAGGGTTTCGGCGGGCGTAAACATTGTACACCGAGAAGACCCATTCGCTCTGCCAGCGCTGACCGGGTTGCTGACGACCTTTTCGGGTTGCCGAAACATCAAGGCGGTGGTAGGCCGGTAGCCGGAAATTGTTGCGTGCTTTGGTCGTATTGATGGGCACGACGATGCTTCCCCCGTCTACCTCATACCGAGCGTTCGGAGCCGTGGTGGCTACGCCGGTCGTGTAGGTAAAATTGGCCGAAAACCGCCATTGTCGGGGAAGGGCGTACGTGCTGACGAGAGAGCCCATATGCCGCCGGTCGTACCGGGCTGGGTACCAGGCGTTGTTGCTGATGCCGTTGATTTGCTGTTCGGCCCGCGAGAGCGTATAACTAAGCCAGCCGGTCAGCCGACCGCTGTGTTTACGGATTGAACCCTCCAGGCCATACGATCGACCGCGACCAAACCGTAACTCGCCTTCCAGATCGGGGTTCAACCGGGTTTCGGCCCCATTCCGGTAGTCAATCGCCTGTTGCCATTGTTTGTAATACACCTCCGCCGACACTTCCCAGCGGTTCTGGCCCAGCGTTCGGAAATAACCGGCGGCCAGTTGGTCGGCGAGTTCGGGCCGGATGTTATTCGTCGACGGCGTCCAGCTATCCAGGGGAGAAGCGGCCGTTGTATTCGAAATCAGGTGAATATACTGCGCCATCCGGTTGTAGCTCATTTTCACCGAACTTTCGTCCGTCACCCGGTACCGAAGCGATAGCCGGGGCTCCAGGTTATAGTAGGACCTAATGACTTCACCACGCGCGAACTGCCGGGTATTGACCGGTGTTTGAGGTCCTTCTTCTGCGCCGGCATACTCATGAACAAGCTGCGGACCGAGGTAGTCATAGCCCGACAACCGGAGGCCGTATTGCAGCGCCCAGCGATCGCCCAGCGTTTGCTCGTTGTCGGCGTAAAGGGCGTATTCCCGGCTGTGTTTGGCGGGCAGCTCCAGTCCCCCGATCGGCGATGATTCGTTGGTCGGCTTCAGGGCGCCAGGTTCGAACCGGTACCGAAGGAAGTTTCCGCCGAAGCTTACGGTATTAGTGGGATTCAGGTAAAAGCTGAAATCGGCTTTCAAGTTGTAGGTCCGGATGGCCGACGTCCAGTCTGCGCCCCGGATTCCGGCGGGCAGATCGAGCGAAATATCACCCTGTGCCTCCTGAGGAATGCCCAGCCGGTAGTCGTAGGCGCTATAGACCGCCGTGAAATTGGCAAAAAGCCGCCGGGAAAAAAGGTGATTCCACCGCAGGGTACCGGTTTGATTATTCCAGCGCATGTCCACTTTTTTACCCTCGAAATCAACCCGAAACACATCCTTGCTGGAATAGACCGACGCGTAAAGCCGGTCTTTGGCTCCAAGTTGGTAATTCAGTTTCGCGCTGATGTCATAAAAATAGACGGCGTTTTTACTAAGCTGCTCGTCGCCGGAAAGGCCCAGAATCAAATCGGAGTACGAACGACGGCCTGCAATCAGGAACGATCCTTTATCCTTCACTAAGGGTCCTTCGAGGGTCAGGCGACTGGCAATGGTGCCGATGCCCCCGGAGGCTTCGAACCGCTGCGTATTGCCTTCTTTCAGGCGCACATCCAGTACCGACGAAAGCCGTCCGCCGTACTGGGCCGGAATGCCTCCTTTCATGAGTTTCGCGTCCTTGACCGCGTCCGGATTAAAGACTGAAAAGAAACCCATCAGGTGCGAAGCGTTATAAACCGGGGCTTCGTCGAGCAGAATCAGGTTCTGATCTACGCCCCCACCGCGTACGTTAAATCCCGTTGCGCCTTCGCCAACGGAGGTGACGCCCGGCAGCAACTGAATGCTCCGAACAACATCGACTTCGCCCAGCAGGGCGGGCATGGCTTTCATCGTCTTCATATCCAGGGTGGTTGTGCCCATTTCCAAATTCCGCAGGCTTTGGCTCGGCTGGCTGGCTTTTACGCTTACTTCGGCCAGTTGCCGAGCGTCCGGTTGCAATCGAATCTGGATCGACTCCGTCGCGGGCAGGGTCGCAACCGGGATTTCCTGGGGCTGAAAACCAATGGAACGAATCAGCAACGTATCGGATCGGGAAAGCTGCGTCAGCGAAAAATAGCCGTACGAATTGGTGATGACGCCGACCGGCTGGCTTTTTACCTGGACCGACGCGCCGATCAGTCCTTCGCCGTTAACGGTATTGCGGACGTACCCGTTTAGTGTCAGCTTCGGTTGGGCAACGGCGTGTTGGCCAATCAGAAGCAGGGTTTGCATCAGAAAGAATAAGAGCGGTTTTTTCAAGGTAATCGGATGGTATGGTTGTGAGTAATCCGGAGGAAAAAACTGTCTGTCAGCCTATTATTCCGTCAATGTAATTCGGGGCAACCTTTTTTACGCAAAGGGTATCTTCGTGGCAGGTCCTCCCGCAGGGCAAAAATCGTTTGGATCATCCTGGTTCTGGTTGTCAAATTTTGCTATTATGTTTTTCCGTCCCGCAGCCCATCCGGTTCACCTCAACTTGGCGTATCAGGTTCTGCATTACATCGAGACGCGCCTGGGTCAGCCGTTCACCATCCGGGACATTAGCGAGGAGGTGGGCGTATCGTACTTTTACCTCCATCATCTGTTTGGTCAGACAGCAGGCGAAAACCTGGGGCAACTGATCCGGCGGGTCAACCTGGAACATGCCTTCGGGTACGTAAAACATTCCGGCTACACGATGGGCGATATTGGCGATTTGACCGGCTTTGGCTCCAAACATTCATTTAGCCGGGCATTTTCGCAGTATTTTAATCAGTCACCGACCAAGATCCGGTCGCAACGTCACCTGATAGTTCCCGGCAGTTTTGTTCAGCAGGACCGCTTATCGACGGTTTATGATCAGCAGTGGAAACAGCAAATGCTTGATAACCAGTACGTAATTCGTCAGCATCCGTCGACTCCATATTTTTTCCACTACCTCGGTCCGATGGCAACGGGTTCGCCCGAAGCGTTCGGGCAACGGCTTGGGAGGTTGTTCGAAATTCAGGCGCTGCTGAAGCTGCCGCTGGCTTTCGGCACTTCGGGAATCGGCTGCGCCACGTCGCCGGCGAAGGCCATCATCCGGGCCGGTTTTCTGGTTCAGGACGAAAGGCAAACGCCGTATTTGAAGCAATGCGGTTTTTTTAGGCACCAATTAGAAGCCGGAAACTTCCTGATGGCTCGTTTCAATGGAGCGTTACCGTCGGGCGGGATGTTGACGTATTCCGTCATCCAACAGTCCGTTCAGGAAGGGCTTTTCCACCTGCGTGATCATCATTCGCTCGTCCTGATCGAACCAGCAAAACCCGATCAGTTCGAAGTCATGATTCCGGTTGCTTAAAACACGGTTTACACAGGCATTCCCCTACGGTTTTTTAAGTTCGTTGAGAAGCGGAATCAGAATCGCTTCCTCCGCACTTTTTTCCGGTACACCCTGGTTGATGGTGGAGACAATGACCGCATCCCGGGCGGGCCAGTAATACAAGGAAGAACCATAAAACCCTTCATGACCGATCAGTTCTTCTCCGGCCAGCCTGATTTTCGATATGCCCAGTCCGTATCCCACCTGACCCGAAACCGGAACCCAGCTAAACATTTCATTTTTACTCGCCGACTTACTGAAATACGTATTCCCGATGAGGGCACGCATGAACTTTCGCAGATCGTCAGTCGTGGTTACCAGGCCCCCACCCGCCCAATCCACCGAAACACTTTTGAAATCCGTGATATCGAACGTCAGGAAAAAGGAGTGCGAAACCCCGTCGGCGACGGATTCGCCCCGGGGCTGGTCATAAAATTCCTGGTAGGTATTATCCATCTTCAGGGGATCGAAGAGCCATTTCTTGTACGCCTGATTCAGGGGCATCTCCGTCACCTTCTCGACCAGCAAACCGAGCAATTGGTAATTCGTATCTGAATAAAACCACCCTTCCCCGGGCTTGAAATGCGGCTTTAGGTACTGTTTATAGAACTGGATCGTTTCGAGGGGCGTCCAGCGTTTGTCCGGCTTGGCGAGCACCAGTTCCATCAAATACGGTAAACCGTCCGTCTTATCTTCTTCGCTGATAAACTCCTCGATATAATCTCCGATGCCGGAGATGTGATTCAGCAACTGGCGCACGGTAATTTGGTGTTGATAGGAGACGCCGTTCAGGACATGGATACCCGTCAAAATGTTCTCTGGCAGGTAATTGCCGATAGGGTCGTTGAGGGCCACTTTTCCTTCTTCCGTCAGTTTCAGGACGAGGGCTGCGAGCGTCGTTTTTCCAATACTGGCCGACCGGAAGGCGTGGTTGGGTTTCATTTTCTGACCCGTTGCCGGATTGGCGAGTCCGCTGGCGCCTTTCCAATGGAGCGATAACGTCGGCGATTCCACCCGTAAAACCGCATTGTGAACCATAGGATCTTCGGCCACAGCTTTATCCAGGAGACCTTGTAAAAACGTCGCATAATCCCTGGCGGGGCTGAGTGACTCATTACCCGGGTCACAGGCGGATAAGAAGGCTAAACTGAAAATCCAGGCGATGGAACGGGTAATGAATGAAGAGGTACGTTTCTCTCTGAAATGGTGCATGGTATGAATTGTTTTTTTGCCAAAAGTGGAATGAAAATTCGCAGCATTCGTCCAGCCTTAGAAGGCTATACCTCTTTTTTTAGCATTATTTCAGCCGACGTTTACTTTTAAAGCCGGATCGATCCACTATATTAATTTTTAACACCATGAATCTGAAGTTGTATTTCTCACCGACCCACCGGAAGTGGCTGTCCCGGTTGTTTTTAGGCCTGTTCAGTGTATCGCTACTATTTCCCATAACCGCTTCGATCGTAAACCAAACCGGGCAGGTTTATTGGGTGGCTGGCTCCGTTGATGTGTCCGTTGCCTTTCTTTGTTTGTTTGTATCGATAGTATTAATAACCACTGAAAATCAGATGGATACGCCTGCTATGCTCGAAAAAAGGCTAAAGGTTCTCACATATTTGTTTAATCTGCCACTGGTTATACTGGCCATTTACTTCCTGGGAATAAAATTAAACTGGGAGGTTTTATTGATCGGGTTAGGCTGGCGGGTGTGGCTTTTTACCATGACACTTCCGTATGTAATCAGGGCTTTTTATCGGAAATCAATGGATTGAAGCAGGCGGGTTTTAAAGAGATTTCGATACACATTGAGCGGATAAATGGGGAGAGTGTAGAACCATTTATCACGAATTACACCCACTTCTTTAAAAATGGAAGTGACGAATAGGCAAAAACGGTTTCTTTACTTTAGCGAACAGAACATGGCTGAACGAAGCGATCCGTATGCAACTTTCTTTTGGTCTGATGGCCCTTTTTGCCCTCCTGATCTTTATCCAGGGTGCTCTTTTGGGAGCGGTTTTATGGTTTCGTCCGGATGCCAACCGTCGGTTGAACCGCTGGCTGGGGGCTTTTGTCTGGGTGTTTGCGGCCACCAATATGACGGATTTTGCCTATGAATCGAAACTGCTCTACCACCTTCCGTTGCTGGAGGGCCTGACGGCACCGGCCTATTTCGTTCTGCCTCCCCTACTCTTTTTCTACACCCGATTACAAATTAAACCGGACCGCGTCTTTCAAGGGTGGGAAGTCCTGCACTGCTTGCCCGCTCTTTTGGTTGCACTCCTCGAACTGCCGCTTTTTCTGATGAATGAGCGGGAATCGGAAGCGTTTGCCCAAAGCCTCTACGCCACCAAGGAAGCTTATTTTGTCAATGAAGGAACCGTCCTCTTCATTGTTTACCTGTTTGTTTACCTGGCAGCGTCCATCCGGCTGTTGATTCGTCATTGTGGTCACATCCGCCAATTCTTCTCGACGATTGAGCCGGTGAGTATGCGCTGGCTGCGGAATATCCTCATCGGTCTTTGTGTCATCTCCCTGTTTTGGGCGCTGACCATCTACCTCGCATCCTACTCGCTGTACATGATGCTTGAATTGCTGGTTGTTGTTTCGCTGTACAGCATTGCTTACCTGCATTTCCTTCATCCTCCGGTTAGTTATAAGACAACGATTCCTGACGACCTAGTCAGGGTCGAACCGGCAAAATATGGAAAATCGACTTTACGAGACGAACATGCCCGTCAGTACAGCCTGCAACTAATCGAATGGATGGAAACCAAGAAAGGGTATCTCGACCCCGACATCACCCTGGCGAAATTAGCGGCCGACCTCAACGCGCCGGCATACCATATTTCGCAGGTGTTAAATAGTCTGTTTGGTCAAACCTTTTTTGACTTTATCAATCATTACCGGGTCGAGGAAACCAAGCGGGAACTGATCAACCCTAAAAAAAATCATTTGACAATTCTCAGCATCGGTTTGGACGCGGGATTCAATTCAAAAGCCAGTTTTAATGCCGTCTTCAAGAAAGTAACGGGACAAACGCCTTCTGAATATCGTAAAGCTAGTTTGACGGGAACCCATGTTCTGATCTATCCACCCCATTTACCACTAAAAAGAGCAGAGCCGTGATGAGTTTTCTTTGAAGGTTCTCCATACGCTACGAAATGGGAGTACCTAAAGTACCAGATACAAGAGTCCAGATTTGACGTCTCCACAGGAACTTGACCATTAAATTCACCAAAGCACAACGGGTGGCCCGAATCTAAGTTAGCCGATCTTGTTGAGAAGTCGCTTTTCCAAGGCATCCCGGTAGCTACCTGCCAGGGGAATCAGGTGATTGCCTACGGTTACCTGATGGCGCTCAATTTTCTGGATGGCGTTTAAGGCCACAATATAGGATTTATGAATGCGAATAAACCGATCGGCCGGTAAACTCGCGACCATGTCGCTCATTGTCATTCGGGTGGTAATGCGCCGATCCTGTTCATAGATATAGAGTAAATTTGTGTCCGACTGGATGTAGAGCACTTTCTCCAAACTCACGCGAACCCAATCATAACCATCTTTTACAAAGATGCTCGAAGAGCCCTGCCTTTGTACCATCAACTGGGCGTAAGCCCGATTACAGGCTTGCAAAAAACGGCTAAAGTCGATGGGTTTAATCAGATAATCAAGTGCCTGCAAGGTAAACCCTTCAACGGCGAAGTTGGCATGGGCCGTCGTAAAGATGATTGGTATTTGTAAACTGGCCACCAGGTGAGCAACTTCCAGCCCATTGAGATCGGGCATATGGATGTCTAAAAACAGCAGATCCACGCGCTCCCGGTACAAAAATGGAAGCGCTTCTGTAGCACTAAGGAACCGGTGTGCTAACCGAATAAAAGGAACCTTTTCAATGTAACGCTCGAGCACTTCCAAAGCCGCAGGTTCATCATCAATTGCAACAGCATACAGCATATCCATCTATAAATCTAGAGTTAATTCAACAAGAAATGTATGATCGGCCCGCGCAATCTCCAGCCGATGGCAACCGCTATACATCAGTTCCAGACGTCGGCGTGCCGTGGCAATACCAGTACCTGTACTGAGATGTCTTAAATTGAGAGTCGGTACGCTGTTTTCCAGGCGCATGCATAGCCGTTGATTTTCAACACGAATCGCAAGATCAATAAACGATGGCTGGGCAAAGCTGATACCATACTGAAATGCATTTTCAACAAACGGTATGAGCAACAACGGTGCAATTTGGGCAGGCTCCCCATCCCAATCAAGTAGGGTTGTCACCCGAATAGCTTCTGTTTCTGGCAACCTGGCGCGCTGCAGGGCCAGGTATTTTGTCAAAAATTCGAATTCGTTTTCAATGGAGGTCAACGACTGGGTAGATTCCAGCAATGTGAAGCGCATTATCCCCGATAACTGTTGAATCAAATCAGCAATTTTGTGATTATGGGCCTTTTGGGCCTCATTGAAAATGGTGTTAAGCGCATTAAATAAAAAATGGGGATTGATCTGTGCCTTTAGAGCCGTCAGTTCCGCTTCCGTTTTTTGCTGCAACAAATCAGCCTGCTCGCTACGTGTACGCACGCCATCGGCCACAAATCCATAACCAACAAGGCCCGCCAGAATGAGGAGCGTTACCAATAGGTTCTCATCGACAAAGGATGCTTCCTGATCCGTCCGAAGCTGAAGCAGCTCAAAAAGTATCCAAGCCAATAAACATATCCAGCTCCAATAATTCAGTCCGGTGGAGCGTTCTCGTGCCCAGTGTCGAAATACCCAGCGGTAGTTCAGGTGCGCCATCACCAATATGCAGATTAACAGCATTAGTATACCAGCAATATAGCGCGCTAAACCAGCCAGGTTAGGCCCCATAGCTTCTTGTTGCCAGCTACTTTCGTACAACCGATAACCCCAGTAGAGCACTAAGCTTGTCAGGGATAGACTCAATAAAACTACCGATCGTTTCTTCCTTACCATCATGGCCTATCCTTGATTGCACCAGCCCTCTGGGGCGTCAATGGCTTGACTGTGCGAAGTTCTTCCAGAGCCTGTGTCTCCTTTATTGGCGCTAATAACAGCGTCCTTGATAAGAAATCAACCTCTTCGACGGCCTTAACATAATACGTCCGATCCGCTTGTAAAGTGAGCCAAAGCGTTTGCGGGTCCGAAAAATAATCACGTCCTGTTTCGATTTTAACGCGTCCAGCGTCCAGCGTCAACTCCAAATACCGATTGGTTGGCAAAAAACCCTGATTTTTCTCGTTGACTTTTACTTCAAACGCATTTCCGGCAAACTCCCGCTGCCGATAAATTATTAGCCGGGCATGACTGGCTTGACTAGCCAGATCATTATTTGAAATGGCCAGCAGTAGCCTGGCGAGTAGGAATAGTGGAGCTAGTTTCATTTCCGGTTCGTCTTCGAGTAATTGCTGGAAAAATAGTAGGTTGCTTGAAAAAAGAACTGGCTCAACCGGTCCAAGGGCGCATCCGTTATTTGAAACGCATCGGATGACCAGGCTTGCCGGTCGAAACCCTGCCGGTAGCCAAACCGTAATACACTTTCAGTGCTTTGCTTTCGCTTTTCCCGCTGCGAATACTCAACACTTACCTCCCAAAACGGGCGATGGAGGGTTAAGGAAGGTATAGAACCCTGGTGTGGATTTTTTAATAAATCCTGCAACGGAACCCGTTGATTCGTTCGTTGGTACACCGAATACTCGTACCCTAATCCACCTACCCCCCCGTTTACATAAAACCGTCGATTGCGGCTATTGGCCAGATCATACCCCGCTAACAGTGCCCCATACCGGCCATTGACCTGGCGGGCTACCGAAACGGCTTCTGAGGGCCTCGAAAAGAAGTGGAAAGCATACCCGGCCTGTAGCATGATTTTAATGCGTTCCATGCGGGCGCCTACCCCAATGTGAAAAAACGGATCAAGGTGGAAATCCGGTTCAATTTGGTTTTCCTTAAAAAAAGTGCGAAGGCCGGGCATACTGGTAGAGGTAAGGCTCAAGCCGACCTCGCTAACCCATCCAAAGGTAAAGTTACTTTTCGGAGGGATCACTCTGGCGGATGAATCCGAATCTTGGGCCTGAACCAGTGAACTAAAGAGCAGTAAATAAACAAAACAGTATTTCATAGTTTTAAACAATTGGAGATGTGGTGAATCCTGTCTCAAAGCAAATTTTTATCTCTTAGTTGATCAATGGTTTGTGGCCAACGAGCTTAAGTTTGTGGGAAAGTGTGAAAACTTTGTGACGATCCCTGTGCGACCTCTTTCCCGTTAGTAAAAAGCTGAAGACAAAAACAGTACTTTTGAAAATACAGCGAAGTTTTTCTTACGGAGCCATCGAGGATGTGTAAAAATAGGCTTGCTGTTTCCTGTTTAGCAGATTTTTAGCTACTGCATAATCGTAGTTCGAGTCGGCAGTTTGCACGATTCTTTTTGTAACTGATGCACTAGGTTGTTTACTCTAACAGATCTAGCGCCTTTTCCAGTGCTCTATCGTTGCCTGCTTTCCTATCCGCACGTGGAAAGAAGGGTACATCGATATCTGGAGGAATACCAATTTTCTCATAGGATACTCCTTTTAAATCTGTGATAATCTCATTGGAGAGATTAAACAACCAGCCATTGGGTAGTTCTTTAAAGACTTGGGAGAATACACCGTTGGTGTTTTCGCCTACTACCCTGACATGAGATAGCTGCCGAACTGCCAACAGAAAATATTCTGTGGCACTGGCCGTAAAAGCACTCGTTAGCACAACCATCGGTTTAGTATAAGCACTTCCCCCTTTCGGAGTCGACTCTACTCGATAAGGGGGTGCAAAGCCTGTTGCTGTACGGGCACAGATAGTAAGGACCGGTAAAACTTGGTTTGTAAAACGGCCAGCAATTTCAAGAGCGGCTAATTCGCTTCCGCCTGCATTGAGCCGAATATCGACCACTAATGCTTGAAACGTGTTCAATTCACGCATGGCCTCATCCAGGCCAGCGCGAAGAGTAGGCAGCTCGGCTTGATAATCAAAAGGTTCCGTAAAGGCTGACATCTCCACAACCTGTAGATATCCTACCTTATCGCTGAGTTTTCCCCAAATCAGCTTTCCGTTTGCGGCCGTTTTAACCGAACCTTTCAAATAGCTTTGGGTAATGCCGATCAGTTTACCATATTCTTGTGAATATATTCTTCAAAGCTTCCCCCGGGCTTATCGGTCAAATAGTCGTTATAAAACTTGCTAACTAATAGGGGGCCTTGACCAGCTTCAAAAAAACGGCCATCCGACGTCGTTAAGTTAACGTGGTCTTCCTGGAAAGGGGCGAGCATTTCGGAGAAGACCTCGAACAGATTCTGCTCAGTGACCAAGGGTCTATAGTGGGCGAGAATTTTATTCCAATCGACTCCCCTAAGCTTGAAAAAAGCATAGTGTTCCTGGAAGGTTTGCCAAAGTACATCAAAATTTTGTTGTGCATCTGTGGTAGGCTGAATTAGATTGGCTTCGCACTTGTAGGGGAGCTTTTGTAGTCGTTTGAACAGAATTTCTGCCGTATAGCCCGTGCTTATATACCTAAATTCATTGCCATTGGTGTGAATACGAACTTTCCATTTGGCAACAGATTTACCCTGTTCGATCAGATAATGATCCCGGCGCATTTGCAGACAAGTCGTTGACGTCACATCATATACGGTGGCCTCTCCATTACGAATCGACAGGACAAACCCATAACCTTCGGACTCCCAAAAGCCCTCCAACTTTGTTGGTATGTTTTGAGGAGGAATGTCTTCCCATTCATCGCGTGGGCTACAGGCGTCAATAGTAAGCCAAATTAGTGCAAATAAGAGCAGTTTGCTAAAGATTGCTTTCATAATTTGAAGTAAATTTAAGTTGAAACTGAGGGCAAATTAAAGCGTATGGCGTCAGTAGAGCATTGTAAACCAATGGGTTTACGAGTGAAGCAGTGAAAGAAGACAATGAAGTAGAAAGTAATCGATTAAGCTCTTCGAGGGGCCATGCCACGCTTTTGTATGCTATACCGAAATGGCTTGATCAAAACCGTTTAAAATTATGAAGGTGAGCCAGATTTGGCATCACATCACCGGGTTGGTCATATAGACTACTTTGCGGATAACCATTGATCGGCCAGTAGAGACAGAGGTGATTTGCTCCACAACTTTTTCAGAAAGTCTGCCCAGCCAATTGGGTCTTATCAAACTGCTCGTGAATACATTTGCAAAGTAGCCCACGACTGGTTTGCTAAGACCCTACTGGTTGATGAGGTTACTCAATAAAAGCAGATAGTCACTCCGCTGATGCCTACCGCTCGATCCAACGTCGGAAGCCAGGTGCAGTCTTTTGGCTAATTGTTAGTTCTACATTAAACGGAGGAATCAGCCGCAGCGTCAGCTTGCTAAAATCAGCAGGTTGATAAGAAAAACAAGCCGACAACTGAACAATATACTGACGATTAACCCGGAAAAACTGGGCAGGATTAAGTCGCTCAATGAGTAAATGCAAAGGTTCATCGAGATGGTATCGGGCGTTATCAAAAGTGAATAGCCAGGTTAGACCGTTTTCTACACAGATGAATGCTATGTTATCTGTAGGCACATTTATCTTTCGATTCCCATGAATGCCAATTATTGTTGTTACGTAAGAAGTTTCGGCCGGGGTCGGTTGCTCCTGAAGCGGTATTGGCTGCGAATGTTCTTTCCATCGGAAATAGGAGCCCCCCAAGTATAGGCAATTGATGAACAGTAGGCATAAAACTATGACTGGAAGCTCGACCTGCAGGAACGAATCCGTTCCAAAAACGTGCTCAGAATCAATGAACCGATATTGAGCATAAGCAATTCCATACGCCAGCACCGAACTACTCACTACCCCCAACACACCTTGTCCCGCTAACCGCCATAGCCAACCGCCCGCCCACCCAATTCGCTTATCAAGCTGGCTTGTTATAAAACTAACGTAACTAATCAAAAGAAATGTAGCGATCAGGGTGGTACTTAAATCGCGGTAATAAGTAGGCCTCTGCAGGAGATCAACCAGCGGGACATTGTCAAACGTCACCAGAAAAACAGCAGTAAAAGCTGCTCCAACCAGTTGTATCCAACGTTCACGGATCATTAATGCACTGATTTATCAATCAAACAAAGAATAGTTAGCACTTCACGATTCAGTAGGTTCTGCCTTCGGGGATATTGCACCGACTGCCCAATAGGACAACACTCGCCATGCCCATTCAACCGGGCCGGATTTATGGTTGGAGAGCCACCAACGGCTCAACAAAACCTGAATGGCAAACAAGCCCAAGGCACAGCCCAGTAATATCGTCGGGGCTATGTGGCCAATCATTCCTGTACTATAAAAAAATGTAAAGGCCAGCACCGTCTGACTAAAGTAGTTAGTCAAACCTATTCGTCCAACCGGCACCAAACTCCCTTGCCATAAAGTTCCCAGCGAACTGGAATAGCTTTTGATAAACAAACCCACGTAGAATAAGCTGTGGAGTACTAGACCTCCAGTCACCAGGAAAATAACCGGAATCATATAAAGTTCGTCCATCGGCAATCGTCCGTTACCCATCGCCCAGAAAGCTACGCTACTGCTAACGCCAACCGTGCCGCCCCACCAAAGCCATCTCCCAATAAGTCGTTGATGAGCCGCTGGATTACGAAAGAAACCGATCTTTGCCAGCCAAACGCCCAGCAACATTCGGCCAAACATTGCCACTAAGGCAATTGGCAGATCCTGTATAAAGTTGTGCCAGGGATCAATGATCCAATTGGCCCGCAAAATTTGAGGATAAGATCCGGTTGTGAAGGCGGTAAAGATATAGGTAGTCAGTGGCATACCGTCAACCTGATCCGGGTTAGTGTGTTTACCGATCGCTTCATTTAGGATGTAAGTAACTGGCGTTAAGAAGCCAATGAAGAGCAGGGCCAGCCGTAGCGTTGCTTTGGCCGATAGATGCCGTACAGTAAGTAAAGCTACTCCTAATAAGGCATAATTGCGGACAATATCACCGAACCAGAACAGATAAGCATGTAGGCAGGCAATGACGAACAAGAACAGCATGCGTTTGGTGTAGTAAGCGGGAAAGTTTACCCCCTTCGCCAGTGCTCGTTGCTGCTGAAGGTAGAAGCCCGCTCCAAACAGCATAGAGAAGATGGTGATAAACTTCGTATCGACCAGTATCTTAAGTGAATCAGTGAGCCAGTGCTGGGTCTGCTGCTCGACTGGCAACCACTCAACACGCGAAAAAGACCAGGTATTTACGATTAGAATACCAAAAAGGGCAAATCCACGCAAACCATCCATTAGATGAATACGTTCATGGGGCTGGGTCGCTTGAAAGGAACCGATTGACGCCATAATTTTATTGTTTAGCTGTGGTGGGTTTGGCCGTGACAGCCGTAATCCAGGTGGTCAAATAGTCACGTAGTGCTTCCGAATAAGGATGTTTTGTGTTATCCTTCAGTTCATCCCAGTCAAGGACACAGCCATTGGGCACCACATGGAGCATGTGTTCACCATGAGGTAGCAGGTAGGTCTGTATATGGGTTGGAACGCCCTCGGGAAATACCGAACGCAGGTGATTTAGATTAGCTTGAGGCCATACATACGCATCTAACTCACCAAACACCATTAGCGAGGGCGTTAGTAGCTTTCTCAACGCAGCATCGTGGCTATAATGCCGTATACGTGCCCATTGACCAGCTTCGCCCCCTTTAAAAACGCGACCCAAAACATTGCCGAGGGCTAACTCACGCTTCTTCCATTTCAATTTGCGGGTTAAGGATTTGCCTTGTAGCCCCTCGCACTCATACAACCGTTGGTAATTTTGCATGGTTTGGGTATACACGTCAACCGTTGGGCCACACAGGGCAACCGTAAACGCTACGTTCGGATTTTGAGTAGCCGCCAACTGTACGATCCAGCCCCCCTGGCTGTGACCAACCATGCCAATCTGCTTGGGGTTGATCCCGGGTAAGGTAGCTAAATAACGATGAGCGGCATTCGCATCTATGGCACGGTCCTCAAACCCAGCTTTCTGCCAGTTACCGGTTGAACGGCCCTTGCCGCGTTTATTCATGTAGAGGATGGCATAACCCTTGGCTAATAACTGGTGCTCGAGGTAGTAGCGATAGAAGATGTCTGGCTCGTTACTGTAATTGCTAATCATCTCCCAGTCACCCGAGCCACCTACCCAGATGATGGCTGGAGCGGGTACGGTCTGCTTTTTAGGCAGAATGAGTAAGCCGTCTATAACTAAATCGCCATTGGGAATCAGCACTCGACGGAGAGTAGTGTCGATCTGGGCCTGCGCGACAGAGCCCGTAATCAAAAAGAAAGCCATTAAGGCTACTGTTATTTTTTTCATTGAATTATTGTCTGAACCGGCGGCAAAGTAAAGAAGAGTAATTGGGTGCCACTGTCCTGACAATACCAGTAAAAACCGAAGTAGCGTTATTCGGGAGTGAAGTAGAGTCAAAACCTCTCCCGTTTGGCAACCTGTCACTTGTTTGCACAAGTAGGTATAACCAAATCATGCAGAACACGACCCTATAGAGACTGATGGAGAGCATAAAGTCGACATCGTCTGCTTGGACGGTGTTGTGTCTATCTATCGGGGGAGAGCTTTACAGACTTATTCACGGATCAATAATAACGTTTTGTGAGATGATCTGGTTAGAGGGAAATTTTAGATCACCTAAATCTCTATTAAGGATTTTACCTATTTAAGCAACAGAAGTTTACAATTTTCTCACATAAAGTGTAATCGTGCCTTGCCTAATCCGTGTTGGGTAAGTATCCAGTTCCCGGTCAATGAGCTTATTGTCTTGGGGAACCTGACGGGTGATATAATATGGATCGACGAAAATAATGTTCAGTCGTTCAATGCGATTTCCTTCCAATCGTTCGGTATGTTTTAACAAATGCTCGGTTCCGGAAGCGGCCTGGGTTTTGTCCTCATCTTCGAAGAACCGGTAGGAACAATACCAAAATTGGAGAGCATCAAAAAGTGTGGGGCATCTGGCATTCTAATTATAACTGACTAATTTTGAAGAGCCTATAAATCCGCTAGCCACATGGATAACCAGCCCACCAACCCAGTTCCCCAAGAAGGTCTGCCTGGTGAGCTGACCTATCAACTCAAGATTCATCTATTGGGCATCAGTCCCCAGATTTCCCGACGGCTGGCGGTGCGGGCTGATGTTACCTTAGCCCAACTCCATCATATTTTTCAGGTTGTCATGGGCTGGGAGAACTGGCACTTGCATAGCTTTCACATCTGGGGAAAGCAGTACGGCATTCGGTACGGCGGTTTTTATTTTGCCGACGATGCTAATCACGTTCGACTTGGCGATTTTCCCTGGCGGGTAAATGACAAGTTCACCTACACCTACGATTTCACCGGTCGTTGGCTGCATCAGATACGCATCGAAAAAATTCAATCGGCTGCTAAACCGCTACAACCCCCTTTCTGCCTAAGTGGACAACGAGCTTGCCCGTAATCCTTACTTCCCTTTACCATGAACTTCAAACTGCAAGTAGTTTCTTACCTGTCCGATGAACAGGTGCCAATAATGAAAGCTATTTTCACCCTAAATCGGGACGAATTGACCTTAGAAAATCTGGGGCTGACGCTGGCTGAGTCCAAAGATCTGCTCAAAACGATCCAGCAAAAATTGATTGAGACCCAGCTTGCCAGCTATATGCAGGCTCACTTGCCCACCGACTTACGCAAGAAAGGAGCTTACCCCATTCGGTTAAAAACCTTGTTCGGCGATTTAACAATAAACAGCCCTCGCTACTATCTCCTATCCGAAGGGACCGGAGCCAAAACGTTCAGTCCCCTCAAAGATATACTCAGTCAGCACGTGACTCCAGAACGGCTGTATCTGGAGACTAAATGGGCCAACCTGATTCCTTACCAGAAAACCGCTGACCTACTCAAAGAAGTGCTCCCGATTAACCAAAAACTCAATGCCACCACGATCCAGCATCATCTCCATGCCGTTGTTGAGGAGCAGGAAAAGCAACTACCGCCTGAAGCAACTTTCTTCAATGGTTGTTGTCAGATGGAGCGGGAAGCTCTGCCGATTCCTGACCGTCCACTCGTGGTGGGTATTGACGGAGGCTATGTCCGTCACTGGCACATGAGTATTTCGGAGCAAACTGACCCACCTGGCACGGAGTGTCACGTCCTGAAAAAACCTTACAGATTCTGAAAGTTAATCCTAAATTCTACTTGTCACTTCAAGGCCACCATTACTTGGTTATTTTGCCCTTGCATTATCTATTATAATCCCTGTTTTTATTTTCCCATTGTCAACAATCGGATTCTCAGTCTACTACCGGCTCAACCTTCTCTTGCTGCTTGACTGGTTTCGGTCTTTGATACTGCTTCCACCGTTTTTTCAATAGACCACTTCGCTGATGAGCCACTTCGGGGGTCAAATAATCCACACTAGAATGCGGACGTTGGGTATTATACCGAGTAACGGAGCGGCTGATCGCTAATTCAGCTTCCTGATGGCTTGGGTAAATGGTTTGAGAGAAAAACTCATTTTTGATGATGCCATTTACCCGCTCGGCCAAAGCATTATCGTAAGGGCTGCCCGATTGAGTCATGCTTATTGCGATCTGCTCGTTTTCCAACAATGTGATATACTGAGCGGAACAGTATTGAATACCACGATCTGGATGATGGATTAACGTGTAGTCGGTTAACCGTTTTCGGCCTTTAAGGGCCATTCGCAAAGCTAGAACACAACCGCTTGCCTCTAAAGTTGGATAAAGCGCATAACCAACTATTTTCCGAGAGTAGGCATCAGTGATCAAGCTGAGATAGCTAAAGCCTTGTACGGTTCGGATGTAGGTTAAATCGCTAACCCACAGTTGTTCAGGGCCGTCTACCGTCAATTCCTTGATCAGATTGAGATATTTCTTCAGCCAGTGATGAGAATCGGTCGTCTTAACCATGCGCTTGCGTCGGCGAATTAACAGTCCATGAAAGCCAAGTAAATCAAAAAACTGATCTCAGCCCATCTTGATCTGGTGGGCCTCTAACTGGGATTGCAGTAAATGAAACAGCTTTCTGGTGCCCAACAGGGGCATATCTCTGCCCAGATCACTGACCAATCTGAGCACGACTACATGAGCAATGCTGGTTTTTTTTTCTTGGGCAGCTGCTTCATAAAAAGCCTGACGTGTCACACCAAACAGATCACAAAGCTGCTCCAGGCTGGTTTGAGGATGGCTTTGCTTCATTCTTTTGACCGTTTGGTACCAGACTTTTTTCGGATCTTGATTTTTAGTTCATTTTCAGCCACCTCGATTACTGTTTGTAAGGTGCTGATTTTTAGTTCAGCCTGTGCGAGTGCTTTGGTCAGGGCTTTCACTTGTCGCGTTACTAGTTGGTCCGTTTGGGGATTGGGCATGGCAGGAGACGGCTCAGGAGTAGCAACTGTGTCCGTCACTGGCAAAGAAAACAGAACCAGCCAACTTCGCAAGGTATTGCGGTTGAGCCCGTACTTACGGCAAGCGGCTCGTATGCCGATGATACCTTGGTTGACTTCCTGAACAATCCGGCGCTTTTCTTTTTCGGATCGTCGCTCGAACGGATGTCGGCTGCCCATTCGAAATCCCTGTTTTTTCGTATTCTCGTGTGTCATCCTGATAAGCTTTATGTAAAGCTATTTCAGGACTAGACAATGATGCTGTACGAGCGGCCCTATTTACAGAATGGAGCAATGGCCACCGTGGCGCGGTCAAACCGAAGGTCAAGTGACCCGAATCAAGCTCATCAAGCGTCAGATGTATGGACGGGCCAAGCTGGATCTATTACGACAACGAGTGATTTATCGATGCTGAGCCACACAAAGTGCGTAAGAGCCCGCTTTTAAGGAGGAGGTCATCACATTTTTCAAGAAAGTGTTACCACTCTTTCCTCCATTGTTCAAATACGGTCTGACAATGAAAAAAAAGTAGTAAAAAGTGCTCATAGGTAAGCTGCGGGCTGATCAGCATCTTCGTTTTAATTGCGGTTTGTATGACCATAGCACTCGTCATTTTAAGCCTGCTTAGATGCAAGAGCATAATAAACAAAACTCCGGAGATGTTTCGTTTAAATTATCTTAGGAAATACCAACAACTATGTCAGTTTGTTCAGCTCAGTTACCCCTGTAAGTAGAATAACCATATGCGGAGAGTGTAATTGGTACGTGATAATGTTTGCCGTCTTTGATTTCAAAGACGACTTCGATAAAGGGGTAAAAACTCTGTGCATTTTGGCTTTTAAAATAATCTGCTGTCAAGTAGGTCAATTTGTAAATACCTTCATTAGAACTTTCAGAACTAAGAAAGTCGGAGATGCGGCCATTGGCATCAGTGATTTTTTCCTCAATTATCGACCACGTTTTTTTATTTGTGTCCATCTTTTCAAGTCGGATGGGTACACCTGATGCCGGCATACCTTTGGAAATGTCAAGGATATGACTTGATAACTGGAACGTTTTTGTCTGCGAGTAGGCCAGTGTAGTGCTCAAAGCTAAACCCAGCGTAAGAAGTAAGTTTTTCATCTGCTTTAAAGTTAATTAAGTTGTGTAAAAATTCCGGCCTCTGAAATACCAGCCGATTTTGCGATCAAATCGTCGTTCTCAGGGCTACCACCACCTGCAACGCCAACAGCCCCAATCAGCTTGCCTTCAAACCAAAGAGGGCAGCCACCACCAAGCAGCAGCAGTTCAGGTAGATTGGCCAGATTTTCAGTATCAGGATTTGACCTGGCACTTCTGGACAACGTTAAGGTGGGGGTTTTGGTTGAAACCGACGTGTAGGCCTTTCTTCTGGCTGCTTCCGTATTATGCGGTCCAACATTTTCTTGGCAACTGATGAGAATTACTTGACCTGCCGCATCCACAATTGAAATCGTGACTGATTTGCCTAAATGGCTGGCGCAAGCTCTTGCCTGCTTAGCAAGTGCTACTGCCGCATCAAGTGTTAACTGATATGAGGGGCTAAGATAAGTGGTTGCTTTGGTAGAGACCCTTTTGCCAGGATTACCTTCTTGCGCAATCAAAATACTTGGAAATAGGTAAGTTAAAATTAGCAGTTTGAATTTCATTGTAATTTGTTTTTGCAAAACTACAATATCAATCTGCCGTAAGTGTTGATCTAAGTCAACGTTTTAAAGCATTGATTTTGCCCGGCTTAGCGTAGATGGAGAAATTCCCAGGTATGAAGCGGCCATCTTATTGGATACCCGGAGCAAAAAGTTTGGCTGTGATTCGATGAGCCACTTTACTTTTTCCAGCGCATCAAATCCTTGGAACCCATAAATACGTTTTTGAGCGTTAACAAAACCCAATTCAAGAATTTCCCTGTAGATGTGACTAAACTCGGGCACAGTATCTACAAGTTGAAAAAAGTCCTTCCGGGAAATTACTAGCAGTTCTGACTTTTCAATGGCTTGCAAATACTCGAGTGCAGGCCTCTGGTCTATAAAGCTGGGAAGGGCAGTGGCAAACATACCGTCAAACGCAAAATAACGGGATGTTTCAATTCCTACATTGTTTATGGTAAAAATCCGAAGACAGCCGGTATTAATAAAGTAGTAAACTCTACAAGTGGCGTTATAATCTATTAAAATTTGTTTGCGGTGAGCCTTTACAGGTTGAAAAAAAGAACATATATCTTTAAGTTTTTCCCGATCAATTTTATGTCTGTGCAATATATAAGATGCCAAGGGCTGATATATCAGCGGTAGTTCTTGAATTGACGTTATAGTAGCCATATAAATAGTATAATGGTGATGAACTCTTCAATTATTCCAAAACTGGCGTGCTTGAATGTTGCTAAATAAAAACTATGAACTGTAAATTATTCTAACGTTCAAGGTACTTATTGATCCGTGAAGTAGTCTGTAATGAAGGCCTGGTTCTCAAAGTTGGCGAAACAGTTACGAACCAACCCAGAGCATATTCCCGTTCATAGGAATGAAATAGCCTATCAAAATGCACCAAAGATACACTGAATGTGAAAATCTCGAACAGCTTCATCGTTACTAACCAATGCAATGTCTTACCTATGAAAAGTATTCTCGTTCTGTTATTGGCAATCTGCGTCATCGCTGTGTTTGCCCAGTCTAACCAGGTACATATCAAAAAAAATAAGGATTCCTTCGCCTTGATCCGTAATAGTAAGCCGTATTTCATTAGAGGGGCTGTTGGGAGTGACTACCTAGCTAAACTAAAGCAATATGGGGCAATTCCATCCGAACCGGGCCCAACCCAAAGACCTTAAACCTAGCTGACAGCCTGGACCTGACCGCCTTGGTGAATCTACCCGTTCGGGCGGAACGTGATGGGATGGATTATGATAATGAGGCTGCTGTGCGTCAGCAACATGAGCGGGTGATGGCGATTGTGCGTCAGACAAAAGACCACCCGGCCGTGCTGATGTGGGCACTGGGCAATGAACTCGACTTTATTCAGGCCAATGTGAAGGAACACTACAACGTAAAGGTCTGGCAGGCCGTTGACGCACTGGCGAAGGAGATTCATCAGATCGATCCCAATCATCCGGTTATGACGGTAGTCGGCTCTATCAATGAGGGGAAAATTAAGGAATTGAACACCTCATGCCCTGAACTGGACCTGCTGGGCGTGAACGAATACGGCGATCTGGACAAAATACCCCTGTGGCTCCGGAAGTTCGGCTGGCAAAAACCGTATGCCGTCACCGAATGGGTCCCCACCGGATTCTGGCAGGTGCCCAAAACGCCCTGGCAAGCACCCATCGAAGAAACCAGTAGCATGAAGGCATACCAGTATCAGAAGCGGTATGAGCGGATCATTGCCGCCGACAAATCCATGTGCCTAGGGTCATTTGTATTTCTATGGCAGCATCATCAGGAACGTACCCACACCTGGTTTGGCATGTTCGATGCGCAAGGGCTGGAAACGGAAGCCGTTGACGTGATGCAGTATGCATGGACGGGACGATGGCCAACGAACCGCGCTCCACGACTTGATTCGGTCCAATTAACTGGCAGAAATGCCTACCAGGAAATCTACCTACCACCTGGTCAGGCGAGTGAGGCCCAGGTCTGGGTGAAAGACCCCGACGGAGAGCAGCTACGCTACTATTGGGAGGTGCTTCGCGAAGGAACGGCGTTCCCGTATGGTGTCAATGGCGAACGGAAACCACCTGATGTTCCCGGCCTAATCGACATACCCAATACCACCCGACTTTCTTTTCGGACCCCTGCCGACGAAGGGGCCTACCGGTTGTTTGTGTATGCCTACGACGGCAACGGGAATTGGGCCACTGCAAACATCCCTTTCTTCGTTAGGAAGTGATTCGCGGTTAAGGCCGCAATGGAGGCCTATACACCCTTATTTCCTGAATATGCTGTACGCCTTTACCGCTTAGCTCCAACACATGGGTACCATTTGTTGCGCCCTGCATGACGGTGACAACACGGCCACTGACAGGCTCGACGCTGTTTCCACAGCAAGATAACACCTTCCAGTGCAGTTGGTCACCCGCCTTTAGCCAGGGAAACTGCCGAAAATCAGCCGGATTTTTACGCCGGAACCAGCCGGTCGAATCAATTCGTATATGCCCGGATGTCGACGAAAACGGCTGGTCACTGCTGCCTACGCCATCGTCTCCGGTCTGACTGCCTTTTACCCTAAACTGAAGCTGCTGTCGAACCGTATCGACCGCGGTAACCGTCAGCGTCCAGTCTTCGGCCTGCGGTTTACCGCCTAGTTGCATGGCCAGCAACTGACCCATATGGCTCAGGAAAGAGCGATTCTCGTTCAGCACTGGACGCGTATAAAAGTAACTATACCGCTGACTGTCCGGCGGATGGTTGTCGATGGTTACCGCTACGGTTTGCCAAGTGGGGCTTCCCGAGTCCCAGACCAGGTCAATCCGGTTGCCGTCCACAGGCAGACGGATTTTAGCTTTTTTAGGCGAGAAATTGTTACCCCTGCGCAATGTCTGAACGGTCGTGACCGGAACTTCGGTCTGGCGGGGTAGTGCCTCCAGATACCGGGTAATAATTTGTGCCATCAAATAGTTGCCATGCTCATTGAGGTGAACGTTATCCGAGAGCAGCGCGGCAGGTGTTAACTGGTATTGCTGAAGATATGCCTTCCATGCCGCCCGTACATCGAGCAGGGCCAGCCCGTAGGTGTTGCATAAAGCCGGGAGCCACACCTCGCTGTGCCGGTCATGCCATTCTTGATTCTGCCCTACGCCAATGTGGTCAGTCTGAATCAGGACTTCGGCAGTGGTATGGCTACGGATAACCCGAATGAGCTGTTCATACTCCTCTTCCCCTCCATAATCATGAAACAGAATCAGGTCGGGATAAAACGGTGCCACATCATTAGCTACCATCAGTTTCAGCCGATCGCTGCTGAAGCCACCAATGGCCCGGTTTTCCATAACTATATCCACGGCAGGATGGCGCTGCTGTAAAAATTTCTTCACCTCTAGCCACCACTTCTGTTCGCTAATTGATTGCCCATAAACCAGTATTCGGACGTTTTGGGGCCTGTTTGGGTTGATGGTGCTCAGCAACTGGGCTGTGTGGGGTAGATGGGCGGTAAATGAAGCCGGGATCGAGATAGGCGGCAGCGGAAGGGATGACTGGCCGACAGCGTTCATGGCAAGTCCAATCAGTGGAATCAGAAATGAGAAGCGGAGGGGCATAGCTTTAGGGATAAAACCGGTAATGAACAGCTGCAAGAAGTGCAATTTCAGGTATTTATCCTGCTGGTAACTACCCAGACCCACCCAGATTTTCGACACAGGCTTCGGTTATTTATGGATAAACTATTTTCTATCGCTAGTATCTAGGACCTCAATTCGCTACATAACACGCCATGCACCGGCTATATTCGTAGGATGGCAACGTAAACCTACAGCCATATGGCATTTGTATATTTCTCCTGTTGTAATCCAATGGGAACCTATCAGGAATGTAGTTTAGGTGCAGAAAACATTGATTTCTGTCTTGAAGGACTTTCATGTTTAGTGAAAAATGGATGGCAACTGGACAATATAAGGCTATCGGATTATACTGGCAATGTCACATGGCTACCTGTTGAAGCCTTTGATGGAGAATCTATAGAAAGGCCTTTGCAGGTACTACAACAGGAATGGGAAGAAATCTTATTTAATAATAAGTAAGTTCAAACGGAGGCACTACCCGTTTTAGAAAGCAAATAAGAGACTGCTTGCTGGACTGTGTCAGCAGGCTTTTGGACTCGCTACATTTGACTGGAGAAGGATTTTAGGCACATTTGGGGAAAAACCCAAAAATACCCATGAAGAAAAGATGTTTATTTGACCAGGCATTCAAACGAATGGCCGTTGAGTTAGCCCACGCCAAAGTCTCCGTGCAGGAAGCCGCCCGTGAACTCGGCATTGATTCGAGCCGGATCACCAAATGGCGACATAGCTACAAAAGCCCTGGTCAATCTGCAACTCCGGCCCTCGAGCTGAGCGAGGATCAGAAGATGATCAAACGGCTACAGAAAGAGCTGAAAGACGCTCAGCTTGAGCGCGATATGCTAAAGAAGGCCATCAGCATCTTCTCCAGGATCGACGAGAGATATTCCAGTTTATAAAGGAGAACGCTCACCTGTTTCCCGTTGAGAAGATGTGTAAAGTGTTGAATGTGAGTAGTAGTGGCTATTATTATTGGCGCAAGCATCCCATCGATATCAGGCAACAAAACCAGAATCAGTTGGTGAACCATATCCGTCGAGTGCATAAGCAGAGTGAAAGCAGTTATGGTAGTCCTCGGATTGCTGATGAACTCCGCGAGCAGGGTGTGAAGGTCTCGCGCAACCGTATTGCCAGGCTCATGAGGAAAATAGGTATTCGTAGCATTGTTTACAAAAAGTATCGGGTACAAACCACCGACTCGAATCATGATTACCCGCTAGCTATAAACTTATTAAATAGAGACTTTTGTGCTGAAAGGCCAAGCCAAAAGTGGGTGTCTGACATCACCTATATTGCTACGAAAGAAGGTTGGCTATACCTGACAGTGATTTTGATTTGGCTGACCGGAAAGCGATTGGCTGGGCGTTGAGTGAAAGTTTAAAAGCAGTAGATACGAGCGTAGCTTTCTGGCGGATGGCCTTCAAAAACAGAGCGATAGACAGCCGTCTTATCTTTCACTGTGCCAGCAGCCCGGTCTGATCGGGGTGTTCAGTATGCCTGTACAGAATTTGGAGATGAGTTGAAGGGCCTACCGGTTGCACAGAGCATGACGGGGCCGCCCGGCGGCCGCAAGGGCAATTGTTGGGATAATGCGGTTGCCGAGAGTTATTTCAAGACGCTCAAAAGCGAGTTGGTGAATCACACTCATTTTGCAACACGAGCTGCAGCTCGGTTGGCTATATTCGAGTACATTGAGGGTTGGTATAATCAACGACGAAAACATTCGGCATTGGGTTACCGCACACCCTGTCAACAGGAAACCTATTTTTACACCTCCTAGATGGCTGCTTAAGAAAAATCTCCACTATACTGTTGCAAGTCCAGGTAGCCCCCGGTCAGTTCATAGACGGGGCCATATCCTAAAGACCGTAACTGCTCGGCTGCGGCCTTACTCCGGCCACCCGAAAGACAATAGACATAAACCGGCTTTTGTTTATTCAGGTCTTTGATTAAGCGGCCAAAGTCAGACCGTTTATAGTCAATGTTCTTCGCATCGGGTAAATGCCCTGTGCAAATTCATTGGCAGTACGAACGTCAATCAACTGCGCCTGTGGACTATTGGCAAGTTGACGGGCAAACGAATCAGGTAACATAGCCTGACCGTGGCCGGTATAGGTTAATAAAAGGCCGCCCAGGAGGAGGATAATTGTGTTTCTGCCAAAGATATTCATTATTGGTATTGGATTAATTGAGGGACGAAAAGACGACTAAAACCGTAACCGATGTAGATACTGACCACTTGACAGCAAACAGCCCAAACCATCGACAACATTATCCTGCTCCACCATGTAGTGACGGATGCCCTGACGATGGGCTTCGGCAAACAGCGTCTTGAAGTCGATAATGCCGCTGCCGGGGCAGACAAAGCCCTGATCTGTTCCCGGAGCCAGGTCTTTCACGTGAAGTATCGTATAGCGATCGCTGTATTTCTGAAGCATAACCAATGGGTCGACTCCCCCTTTTGCAACCCAGTACAAATCCATTTCGCATTTCACCAGAGCGGGGTCGGTATGGGTCATCAGATATTCGAAAGGCAACCCGGCTTCCATCGGGATAAACTCTTTATCGTGGTTGTGCCAGCATAACGCAAGGCCCCGGTGTTTGCATTGCTCACCCATTTTATTGATCAGTTCAGCACTGCGCTGACAGTCGGACAGGGTAAATGGGCCGCTTACTAACCAGGGCCAGTAGACCACGGCATACTTGGCATTGAGGGCCTTTAAGTCATCTAATTTGGGCCATAGCTTATCAGGGCTGGCGGACAGGGAAAGACCACCTCCGCCAATAACGTTCAGACCAATCTGGCCGCAAAACCTAAGAAAATCCGGGGCCGATTTGCCGTAAAAACGGCCCGTCTCCATCTCGCTGAATCCGTAGGCAACGGCTTTTTTAAGGCCCCCCTGCCAATCCTGTTTTAACTCCCTGCTGACAATACCGGCAATGAAGCCCAATCGGTCGAGTCGCTTTGCCGCCGGTTCGCCCAATACCGGCAACGCAGCCAGCGAAGCAATGCCCGCCGTTAGACTTGTGACAAAGTCTCGCCGGGATAAATGCGTATGTGTCCCGTTAGAAAGCATAAATAAATGTAGTTTGCGCGTAAAATCAACACCGCTACCGGATTCGACTGATACCATCCAGATCCGCCTTACAGACGTTTTGCTTTCCGCTCCCGAATCGCAAAATCGGCCGCACGGGCCGTCAAAGCCATGTAAGTCAGTGATGGGTTCACACACGAAGAGGAAGTCATGCAGGCCCCGTCGGTCACGAACACGTTTTTGCAGGCATGAACCTGGTTATGTCCGTTAAGAACCGAAGTTTTAGGGTCGTGACCCATACGAGCCGTACCCATTTCGTGAATGGCTTCTCCCACCGCTGCCTCATTGTCGTATCCACCGACGTTGATTAGCCCCGCCGATTCGAGCATCTCTTTGGCATCGTTCAGCATATCGACCCGCATTTTCTTTTCGTTCTCGCCAAACTCCGCATCGAACACAACCGTAGGCATCCCCCATGTATCCCGCTGATTTTTATCTAGATGCAACCGGTTTTTGTACTCAGGCAAGTGTTCACCAAAGGCCACCAGACCCATTGTCCACAACCCCGGACTCGTCAGTTCGTCTTTGAACGACGCGCCGAAGGCCAGTTCAGCCACCCGGCGTTGCCAGCCCTGCCGACTGCCGCCCCCCTGATAGCCAAAGCCGCGCAGGTAATCGCGTTTATCAGTACCAATATTGCGATACCGGGGAATATAAATGCCATTGGCTCGTCGCCCGTGGAAATACCGATCCTTCCCGCCTTCCAATTGGCCATACGCACCAATCGCAAAATGGTGGTCCATCAGGCTATGCCCCAATTGCCCCGAATCGTTGCCCAGCCCGTTCGGAAAGCGGTCGGATATCGAGTTGAGCAACAGGGCCGTAGAGGCCATGGCACTGGCACATACGAAAATGACATCGGCAAAATACAGGTGACTTTCGAGCGTAACAGCGTCCACCACCTGCACACCCATTGCCCTTTGCTTCTGTACATCATACAGAATTTCGGTTACCACTGAATCAGGCCGGAGGGTCAGCCGCCCGGTTCGGACGGCGGGCGGCAATGTGCAGGACTGGGTGCTAAAATACGCGCCAAAGGGACAGCCCCGGCTGCACATGTCCCGGTACTGGCAGGATGCCCGCCCGTTATCAAGATGAATTTTATCTGCTTTAGATAGATTGGCCGAACGCCCCACCGTCATGACCCGGCCCGGAAAGTTTTTTTCAATGCGTTTCCGCACTTCTTTCTCGATAAAAAATAGATCCATAGGCGGAAGAAAATCACCGTCAGGGAGTTGGGGCAGGCCCAGCTTTTCGCCTGATATACCCGCTATTTTCTCCACGTACGAATACCAGGGAGCAATGTCTTTGTAGCGAATGGGCCAGTCGACCCCAATTCCTTCTTTGGCATTGGCTTCAAAATCAATGTCGCTGAACCGGTAGGATTGTCGCCCCCACATGATTGATTTGCCGCCCACGATGTTGGGCCGCATCCAGCGAAACGGTTTTTCCTGCCGGTACGAGGTACTGGCACCGGGCATCCAGTAGCTGGGGGCACTGTTGGCGACACCTACATCCTGCGGACTTTGTGGGTACTTTTTGGCAAGGCCACCCAGCCGTTCGGTTTCACTGGCTTTCCAGGGTGTTTTCATGGCCTCTGTGTTGCCGGTTACGTGCTCGAGGGGTCGGCCCCGTTCCAGCATTAGTACGCGCAGGCCCTTCTCTGTCAACTCCTTGGCGGCCCACCCGCCACTCACGCCCGAGCCAATGACAAGGGCATCATAGCGCAGGTCTTTTTCGGCATCAATGTTAAGATTCATACTTAAATGGCCCAGGCTCGCTGGCCCGGTTTTAGGGGAATGTCGCCGACAAAGCGACCCGGTATCGCTACGTAGTCGAGGGCTTGGGAGGCACCCGTTTCGGAGGTAAAATAGCCCACAATCGTCAACTCACGCAGTATGGTAAAAAAAGATTTTTCCTGCCGTGTGAGTAGTTCCATAAGTCCGGTTTTTTGCGGGGCTTCGAGCAGATCAAATCTTTTCTTTTGCCAAACGCCGACTGACTCAGCGTTTCAATTTGCTTCAAACCACGCCGGAAGGATTTATGCTGGTTGGTATCGGCGCAATGGCCGATGATGTAGCCGATAAACTTACCCACGCCTGCAACCTTAGACCCGGGCTTGTTGGTAGCAGGTATGATTACCTCGGCCAGTTCGGTGATGAAGGCTTGCTCTTCAATAGAAAACCGGCCCGGATTACTATTACTAATTTTCTGGAGTAAAGCAGCCTGCACGAGTAGCGACAGTACACTGCCAATGAGTATCAACAGGGTTTGCGCAGCCTCCCGGCGTGGCATATCAAGTTAGAATGTCTGGATTACTGTGTCATAACTTATTGAATATCAATAGTTCTATAGGCTTTCAGAGCGGCTTCTGCACCTTCTTTACCCGGTTTGCTCAGGCCGTGTTCCATTCCCACAAAACCACGATAGCCTTTGTTCCAGAGGTGTTTCAGCACGTTAGGGTAGTTGATTTCGCCCGCGGTAGGTTCTTTGCGGCCCGGCGTATCACCAACCTGAATGTAGGCGATTTCGTCCCAGGCATAGTCGAGGGTAGGCAGCATGTGGCCTTCCTGTACCTGTACGTGGTAAAAATCGAAGAGTACTTTCACACTCGGTCGGCCCACAGCTTTGGCCAGCGCATACGCCTGCGGAATGGTATGCAGAAACATATTGGGGTGGTCCACTTTATGATTCATGGATTCCATGACCATCACAATCCCGTACGGTTCGTAAATGTCGGCGATGCGTTTGAGGAGGTCGATGGCATTGGCGGTCTGAAAATCCCAGGGCAAACGTGGGTCAGCAACTCCCAGCACATTGTGAATCACGTGGGTATTCATCCGTTTGGCAATTTCAACGGAGGCCCGCACATCGGCCAGAACCCCCTCGCGCAGACTGGCATCGCGCCCGGCAAAGGTTACGTCCTTGAAAGTCAGCGTACCCACAAACTGCCCGAAATCCATACCCAGTTGCTGCACCGTCCGGCTGATGCGTTCCTGCTCGGCCACGGGTCTTTGCCGCAGCATGGTATTCTCCCACGCCCGGAAACCCTGGTCGTAGCCCCACTTGATTTCGTCCACCGGATCGGTGGGGGCCAGCCCTTTGAAGATGTTGAATTCGGGCGAGAATTTGGTTTTAAATGCAGGGGCATTGTTGGCCGGGCTTGCCCTGACGGTATCCATAACGGCCATCATGGAAGCTCCGGCGGTAAGCGTATTTCTGACAAAGGTACGACGATGCATGATAAAGAGTGGGAAAAACGTTAGCGTAAAATGGCCTGGTCGGTGGCAGGGTCCTGGTCTTGCCCCAACAGAAAGGCCAACAAATCAGCCATTTCCTGTTTGGTCATCAGCTGCTCCAGCCCCTGCGGCATCATCGACACCGGCTGCATCTCCATCGAGAGAATGTCGGCACGCGGAATCCGTACCGAACTGTTTTGTGACGTACCCAGCACGACTACCGACGGGCTTTGCTCCTGAATGATACCCGTATGCTCACCGGTTTTGGTTTTGACGCGGTAGGTTTCGTACTCCCGCACAAAACTAACATCCGGATACACGATGGCTTCGAGCAGGTCATGGGCCGAGCGGTCTTTCTGAATCGAGGTCAGGTCCGGCCCGAATTGGCCGCCTTCGGCTCGCACCCGGTGGCAGGTCGAGCAGATGGCTTTGCCGTAGAACAGCGCCCGGCCCCGTTCCAGATCGGCACCCGCAATCAGGCTTTCCAGTTCCTTCAGCCGCTGCAATCGCCCTGCCTGCAAACCGGCCAGTTTCGTGGTCAGTTTGGCAACGGCATGTTTTACCTCGGCGGGATAATCGGCAAAAAGAGCGGTGATGGTTTCCTCCGAAAAACTCCCCAACCCCGGCGAATTAGCCAGGGTGTTAGCCAGAGCCAACCCAATGGGTGCCGGGTGGTTTCCTTTAAATACCGGCACCAGGCGCGGCAGTATGAATGGGTCGGCGTTGGGCAGATAGTCCTGCGCCAGTTTCATCAATTGCCTATCCGTCAGTTTCCCCAGTGCCAAAACCGTTGCGGCCTGTTGGCGAAGGGGGGCATCGGCCCCCGCACTGAGCTGGTCATACAGATACGAAAAGTGCGGATCTGAGAACGTTGGCTGGGTTTTGAGCAACGTACCCAGTGCGCTCATCCGCAGCGACGCGGGTAATTGCGCATTGTCGGCTACCTGCCGGAGCTGACCCGTCAGCGCGGTGAGGTTGCGCAGGCCGGTCAGTTCGAGGGCGCGGGCCTGGACTCCGGGTTCACGACCCGACACAAGCTGCTGCCCGATCCCCTCCACCCAGTTTACGGGTAGTTTTTCTTTCGGAAAACGGGCCATCGTGCTCAGCAGGAACAGTTTCCGGGCCGCCGGAGCCGTTTTGAGCTGGTCGGCCATAAACTGCTGCATCAAGACATTTTCGCTGAATGCCACCAGCATATCGCCAAACAGTTGCTCATCGTCGGCGGTGAGGGGCGGTCCACCAAACCGTTTTCTTAGGAACGCGGTCATCTCGCCTGACCAGTCGGCATGGTGCGACGCAACCCACAGGGCGGTACGCTGCAACCCCTTGTCCGGGCTGGTCAGAAAAGCCGTTAACTGATCTGCCCGCAGGGATGAAGGACGCATCTGATCGAGGGCAATCAGGGCCGCTTCGCGCACCAAGTGCGACGAGTTTGTCAGCGCAGCCGCAACGGGCTGGGGCTGGTTGAGAGTTATAAGCGAATAAATCAGCGCGTGCCGCACGAAACGGTCTTCGGTTTTGGCCGTAGCGGCCAGCAGAGCCGGAACCGCTTTGGCTATGCCCAATTGACCCAGGGCCGTAGCGGCCTGTCGGCGGGTGGCCAAGTGTTGATTTTCCAGCATCTGTATTAGCATGGGCATCGCCAAAGCATCCCGCGCCAGCCCTACCGCGCGGGCCGCGGCAACGCGCACCTGCCCGTTGGCATCGGTTAGGCCCGCCCGAACCCCCGCTAGCGCAGGAGCCGTACCAATCCGATACAATGCGAAAACAGCCTTTGTGCGGGCATCGGCGTTTTTCGATTGCTTCGCCACGCTGGTCAGTGCTCCCACCGCAGTCGCACCGAGGTCGACGAGCCGTTCTACGGCCCGGTCGCGAACGGTAGGCCGGGTATCGGTCAGGTAGCTGATCGCCTGGGGAGTGGGTAAATTCGTCCAGTCGATGCGGTTGCCGGTGGGGTCGGTAGCGGGCGGAGCGGCTTTCCGGCGCACCCGGTAAATACTGCCCTTTAACCCGGCCTTCGATACCTGCGAAAGCGGACACCCTTCAATAAACCAGCCCCCAGTTTCAACCACCAGCAAACTCCCATCCGCATCTTCCAGCACATCGGTGGGGTGAAAATCTTCGTCGTCAGTCGAAAAAAAGACGGAGTCTTCAGTCCGAAACGACCCGCCCTCCCGGATGAGCTTATGACGCAGTACCCGGTGGGTATTAAACTGGGCACTGAACAGATTATCTTTGAAACCGGCCCCCAGTGCCGTATGCCGGTAGCGGCCAATCCCCGACGGAGCTACCCGCGAATACTTCGTGACAACCGGCATCAGCTCACCTGTGCGGACCAGGTTGTCCTGCGCAATGCGGTTGCTGGGTTTGGGATATACACCCCCTTCGGTCCAGTAAACGAGGGCATCGCGTAGCCCGGCCTGGGGTTCGGTAAAGTAGGTTTCGGTGCCGATGGGTTCGGAAGCTTCGGTAAAAGCCAGTTCGACGGGGTTGTTCATGCCCCCAGCCGAAATCCATTCCAGCCCCGACCCGTCGGGCCGAAACCGCCAAATGCGGCCGGTGCTGCCCTTCAAGCGTTTGCCTTCTCTGGACATAATGTCAAAACCCGTACCGGCACTGGCTACGTAGAGCCACCCATCGGGCGCGGCAAACGGGCCGATAACGCTGTTGGCGTTGACGTTCAACACCCAGCCCGTCAGTATTACCTCGCGTTTGTCGGCAACGCCGTCGTTATCGGTATCGGTAAATTTGATCAGGTCCGGGGCCGACGTGGCGTAGAGACTGCCTTTGTAGAAAACGCCCCCCTGCGGGAAACCCACTTTATCTGCGTAAATGGTGCTTTTATCATATTTTCCGTCGCCGTTGGTGTCGGTCAGGAGTTTGATCCGGAACTGCGGATGGTCGAGTGCGTCCTTCGTTTTTTTGTATACATGACCGATGGATTCATAGACGAACAGGCGCCCGGTTTCGTCCACGGTAGCAAACATCGGAAAATCGACCAGATCCGGCCCGGCCGCCACTTCTGCACTATACCCGTCCGGCACGCGGATATGGGCTAACTTTTCGGCTGCTGCTGCCTGAAAGAAGGGATTAGGAGTTACCAGTATGGCGGGTCGCTGCGGTTCTGACCCGCTCAATAGTCCGACCATTGCCGCAGCACTAAAAAGGGGCAGAAACAGTGGGCGTAGGTTTGGTAGAAGCATAGGGTAAAGTACGTTATAACTACTTGATACATAAGCTGAATGTACCCCGATATTACTCGATTTTAACTTAGTGTATACTTTGTCAGTGTGATCGGCGTTCCAATATCACGGTTTATAATCCCGTATCTGGGTGGGTCTGGGTAGGGCAGGTCGATAGGCCGGTGAAAATGGTACACGCCAAAGTCGGTCAGCGAAACGCGGGGAATGGAATCGGACAGACCAGCATTTGGCAAACCAATCGGAATTGATAGTAGGATCACTAAAATAATTACCATTCTACCGTAAAAGCCGTTCCCAATGGCCCGACCTGGTCGAAAATCACACGGTTTTGCTGGCTGATGACCAATCGAATCTGGTCGCGGATGCGCATAACGAGTACGTCCGAGTCCAGGCAAAATGCCTTCATACCCGACAGCCGCATCTGCGGCCAGGCCGCGGGCAAACGGGGCACACACGTAAAAGAGCGAAGTCCCGTGGGTCGAATACCAAACAATCCCTCGGTGATGATGCGGCCATACAACGCACTCTCCGCCGATAAATGCGCCTGACCACCTTCGGGTGAAGCCTCGACGGCGTATGGAACGTGGTTGCCCAGCAATCGCTGCCGGGTGTAGGCATGAAGGTAGGCCAGACCGGTTTCGGTTTCACCTGCCATGAGTATTCCGCGCAGCGCATACAGGGTTCCCCGGTCCCAGATTTGCGGATCTCCGGCTTCAACAGCCAGTCCGTCGGGTGTCCAGAGCCGCGTTAGCAATGCCTGTATCGTACCTTCTTTCCGGTCCGGAATGTCCATTGTCAAAGGCAGGCAAATCCAGTGGCGCAGGGTCTGGTGTTCTTTGAAGTACCGATACGTGTGAAATCCCTGAATGTCAGCTCCAAAGTAGGTTTCAATGGCCTGCCGTAGTGTATCGGCCCGGCGGTCGTAGATTAGGGCGGTATCGGCCCGGCCAAGTGCCCGCCCCAGGTGAGCAGCTGAACGTAATGCTCCATAAGTCAGGGCCGAGGTAGAGAGGTTGGCCGTGCCGGTAGGCATTCGCCCTTCCATCTCATCGGTTTTCGACTCCACGACCCCTTCGGCGTTGGTGTGCCGCCGACCGTACTCCAGGGCCCAGTTGATGGCTGGCCAGAGTTCGGCGGCAATGGCTGGATTTCCGGAGGCCAGGCTGAATCGGGCCGCTCCGTAGGCGTACATGGCGGCATCGCCCCGGTCTTTGGAACAGCACGGAAAATCACCTTCCATTTCCAGCGAGGACCAAATTCGCCCGTAGTCGGGTTTCATGAGCCGGGCGAAAAGCCGATAGGCGTTCAGCGATGCTTCACTGGCGGGTGCGTAGCCCAGAAACGGAAAGAAAGGCCCTGCGTATTCAACCTGGTCGTTCGTCCAAACGCCGGCATAATAGCGGCCGCCACCCGGTGAGTGAACGAGGCCCATTTTTGTGTCGAACAGACTTTCTGATGCGCGGATTTTAGCGAAAGCAAAAGCCCGGTTCAGGAGCGCATCAGGCGTGGTCAGCACTAGCGATGTGTTCACCGCCCGCAGAAAAGCCCGTCGGGAGGCTTCCTCACCGGTCGGGGATAGAGTTATGGCGGGTTCGCTCTGCAGACGGGCACTGAACACGACACCCGTTGTCAGCGACTGCCCGGGTTTCAGGGTGATTAGGGGTTGGGCAATTACCGTGGTCTCGATGATGTAGACCCCATACAATCCCGTCAATTGCTCGGTTTGACGCCTTGCCGTTACCGCTACCTGAATGGGCCGGGAAGAGGTATTTCGCAAATTCCAGTGTTCGACAAAAGCTCCCCGGCTGGTCGATGGAAAGAGGGTCCGTGTCAGTGTTAATCCCTGGTTGGGCTGGTGATATAGGGTGAGGATACCATCAAGCACAACCTGTTTCAGTGAACTGGCTTCGAGCGCTTTTCCATCGACCGTAACCGAAGGAGCAACGTCGGCTGCGTAGGATCGTTTGAGATAAGACCGGTATTTGGCATAGTCCGGCTCGCCGGGGCCGGGAATGGTGCGAAGTGTGGGCCAATACATCACCCGACTCAGCGTAAGACGCCGGTTGGTATCTGCACCGTACCGGATAACGGCGGAAATTTTCCGTCCGCTCATTTCAATATGGTCGCTATGGGGTAAACGTTCGTCCTTTGCCACAGACCAGCGGATTGCCCCTGCCGGTAAAAGTGCCCAGCGGTCAGGTTGCGGGATGACGGGTGGGGTCGGTGTCTGCCCGTGCACTGACAGAAAGACGGCCATCAACAGGCAGGTTATGGTTCCAAAGTGTAATGTCCGTCGTAGGGCTGGATTCGAGCTACGCATACTATTTGATGGGTATGTTATGGGTGGCGGTTTTCTCATTGGGCGAACAGTTTATAGACCACCATCCCCTTGCCAACGTCTTTACCGATGGCTATTCGCTGGCGGGCGTTTCTGAGGTAGTTGGTGTGCAAGAGCAGGTTTTTGGTGTCCTTGCCACTGATAGACAGAAACAGACCGGTTTTGGGTTGTGCCATCGACTCGCTGATGATGCCGTTGGTGCAGTCGGTCAGCGCTATAGCGGGCAGGGTAGAGGCAAGTTGCGCCTGTCGGACCGATATGTCGCGCAGGCGGAAATTACTCACCCTGTTCATTACCAGCGCGTGTTGCCAGGCTGGTTCGGGCTTCCGGTCGTTCCAGTGTACGGTTACGTTTTCGAGAATTAGGCCATCGACTCCGGAAAACAGCAGTGCGTCGGCGGTTCGTTTGTCGGGTGTGGCCTCGGGATCCATAAAAATCTGGAGGTTGCGGATGCGCAGGTTCTCGATGGGTTTGTCCACCGTGGTAATGGCCCGGCTGGTACCTTGTGCGTAGGCCGTCACGTTGTCGATGGTGACGTTCCTGATGGTGCCGATGGGCGAAGCGGGGGTTCGTTTTTTAAGGACAAAGTAAAACGCTTCGGCATTGCCCCACCAGTTCCAGTGCCTCCGTTGCAGGTCCATGGTGAGGTTACTGAACGTCACGTCGCTGATGGTGGCCCCGTCCTGTACGTTGATACCTACGCCTTTGTTGGCGTTCCGAATCACGCAGTTGGTAAAAAGAATATGCCGCATGGGTTGTAGGGTTTCGGTGCCGATCATCAGCGCGGTTGAGGAACTGGTCAGAATGCAATTGTCAACCAGAATATTTTCGGTCGGATAGGCTTTGCCGCTATCCTTAAAATCCCATGAGCCGGATTTCAGGCAAATGGCATCGTCCCCGGTCGAAATGGTGCAACCCGAGATATGGGCGTTGGAGGTGCCGTCGAGGTCGATACCGTCGGAATTGACGCCCATCTTCAGATCTGAAAATATGGTTACCCCCCTAATTTTTAATCCATTACACCCCCATATACGCATACACCAGAGCGAGGTATTGACGATGGTGACATCGTCGATGGTTATGTTCTCACACTCCTTCAACAGCACTCCGAACGTACTTTTACCCACCCGATAACTCCGCTTCATCTCCACCCCCGCCTTTTTAGCGATTTCCACTTCCTTGGCAATTTCTACATCGCCATAGTTGTAATCGGTCCACTGATAGCAGGCCTGCCCGTCAATTTTTCCCCGACCCTGGATGGCGATATTTCTTGCGTTTTCCGCATAAATAAACCCGCGCGCCTTGAAGTCAGGATTGGGCAAATCGAAGTACAAAATGGCTCCTGCGTCAAGTTGAAGTGTAATGTTATCGTAAAGCACAATACCCAGGCAGGTATAATCGCCGGGCGGCACCTGCACCAGCCCCCCGCCAGCGGCTTTGGCAGCTGCAATGGCTTTGGCAATGGCCTCGGTGGCGTTATCGCTTTTATGGCCGGTGGCTCCGTAGTCGCGGATGTTGTAAACCGGGGGTATTGCCTGCGCGAGTACGTTCAGCCACGCAAGGGAAATTAGAAGAAAAATGCTTTTTTTCAAGGCGTTATAAGATTCAAATCGTTTCACTTTTTTACTTTTTCCATTTCCTGCAAGATCGTTACAATAGCCTGATGGCCGTTGTCGCGGGCGCGTTCGATGGCCCGGAACCCGTCGCTGTCCTGATAATAGACATCGGCTCCCTCATCAAGCAATGTCTTCACCACCAACAAATCTCCTTTCCAGGCAGCCTGCACCAATTCCTTACCTAACTTGCCATTTCCAGCGAAAACAGCTTTTTTCTCGGGTATTGAAACCGCCATTTTACCGGTTTTCAAAACAGTTAGTGTAGCGGATAACCCACGGGTTTCGGCGAGTTGAGCGGGTGTTTTTCCGGCCTTGTCGAGGATGACCAGACTGGCTCCGGCCCGCAGCAACGCGGCCACAATCGGGTCATATCCCATTTCGGCGGCATAATGTAAAGGCGTGCGCCCAATGTGATCGACCGCGTTCAGGTTCGCTTTCGCAGCAATCAGCACCTGCACCACCGCATCCGTTACGCTTAGGACATCGGTAAAGCGCGAATATCCCTGCCAGGCAGCCCAATGCAGCGCTGTTCGGCCCTGTTGGTCGGGTGCTTCGAGTTCGCTTCCGGCCCCGATTAAGTCCCGGATACGGTCGAGAGCGTGTTTCTCCGGTTGTCGCCAGGCTGAATGGGCGTTGGCTACGGCTGCGTGAAGGGGTGTCCAGCCATCACGGGTGCGGGCGTTTATGTCGGGAGCTTTGTCCATGATAAGCCGAAACAGATCGTATTTGGATTGTTCGACTCCCTGGCGCGTATGATCGACCGTACCCACAAACGTGCCGGCGGCCATGTGCAGCGGAGTCCAGCCATCATGGGCAGGTTTGTTTACATCGGCACCATTCGTCAGCAACAGCTCCACGGCATCATAATTGCCGCCGAGCAGGGCCGAGTGCAGGGCCGTCCAGCCGTTGGCAATGGGTATACTAATGTTTCCCCCGCTAATTTCCGCCCGGAGTGCGGTCATGTTGGGTCGTTCCGAGACGATATTAATATTGAAACCCGGCCCCACATCCGGTTTTTCAAATGAACCAATTTTTCCGCTCAGTTTCGACGCATAAGCCACCGGCCATTCCGTCTGTTTGGCCGCAACATCCGGTATTCCCTGCCCAAACAATGTGACGATGCTGCGGGGCAGCAGGGTAAGAATCGGCTGGTTTGAACGAAACGTACCGACTTGCGCACAACCTTCGGTTTCGGTGGAACGAAAAACCGCGTACGTCGCCGGACCGCCGGTTTCACCAAGGGCTACCTGCACGGTTTGCGGGCGGTCAGTTCGGTTGATGAGCACCGTTGTCAGCGTCCCGTTTGTGTGGTGCCGGAAGGCCGAAACCAGTACATCGGGATTGGTTGATGCGCTTTCGACCCGTACTGCACCGGGCCGCACGTAGCGGTAAAAATGCTTGGCCGCAAAATATTTAGGGGATGTTCGGGTGCTGTCCATCAGGGCGAATACGCTGTGGGGTTCAGCAATCTGCCAGTAGAGCCACGCGCTCATGTTGCCACCTACGAGATAATCGTGCATATCGCCCGCCATTTTCAAGGCCCCCGGCCAGGTCTGGTCGTGGCCGGAGGTTTCGGTCATCCACGTCTGGCGGTGATACTGTTTGGTGGCTTCATGCCACTTCTGAACGCCCGCGAATTCCTCCTGCCGGTGGGTGGCAAAATGGCCGGAAAAGTTGCCCGTTTCGGGGTCGGCCATCGTCGGGCGAATACTGTTGAGCATTCGGTCTGAAAACATCATGTCTTCCGGCAGATGAATTTTTGTGGTAATGCCCTCGCGCTTAAACTTGCGCATCAGGGCACGCACCGCTTCGCGCACCTGCTGGGGGTTGTAGAGGCACGACTTGTAGGGTTCAATGAACAGGAGTTCGTTCTGAATGCTGATCGAACCAATATCGATGTCCCAGTTCTGTTTGGCGGCAATGATGAACGCGGCCATATTTTCGGCGTATTCGGCATACATATCGGCGCGCAGATGCCCCCCCTGCACGGTGGCCCGGTGTGTTTTGGTGAACGCCGGGGGCGACCAGGTAGCGGCAATGAACCGCGTAACTCCCCGCCGTTTCAGGGCTTGCGCAAACCGCATCCGGCGTTCCATAAAGTACATGTTGAAGTTTTTCCACTCGAAATGATTCGGGTCGTCATCGTCGTTGACTGCTTCGAGTTCCTGCGGAATCGACATCCGCAGCATCGTTAGGCCGAGGTCATCTACAATCCGGTCGTAGAACCCAGAATCGGCGTAAAAGGAGGGCGCATCGGTAAAATCGATGATGCAGGAGCCAAAACCCTCAATGGTCTGGTGCGTTTGTGCCGGTTGAATAGAAACATGGATGGGTGTCTGCCCCCAGGCCGACAGGGCCAGTCCCCCTAGGCAAACTGCTAAGCGCATTGGAACAATAAGCGTATGGTGCATGACGTAAAGCCGATATTTTCAGATTGCAATAAGGACATATAACAGATCACGGCCAATGTGAAGCCGCCCAGACCCCCCCAGATTTTCTGATAAGGTTCTCTTTCTTTATGGTTAAAACACCCTGTAATGTAAACCTTTATGACCTTGATCCGCTACTTAATACGCATCCTACCGGCTGTTCTGATTACCCTGCTGCTGATTCAGACAAACGCAGTTTATGCCCAGACCCGCTCTCTGTCAGGCCGGATTACCGACGATACCGACGGCAAAGGCTTGCCCGGTGTCAATATTGTGCTGAAAGGCAGCAGTGTTGGCACCACGACAAACGCTGAGGGAACTTACCAGCTCAACCTGCCGCCCGGAGCCAGTACGTTAGTCGTCTCGTCGGTTGGTTACCAGACCAAAGAAGTGACCATCGGCAATAGCAGCATCCTGAACATTTCGCTCCAGGCCGACATTCGTTCGCTCAACGAAGTGGTGGTGGTGGGTTATGGTCAGAAAACGACCCGCAAACTCACCGAATCCATCGGCACGGTGCAGGCCCGCGACATCACGCGACTCCCCGTTGCCAACGCCGAAGCCGCTATTCAGGGGCGCGTGTCGGGCGTGCAGATCACCAACGTCGACGGAACGCCCGGTAGCCCGGTTTCGATCCGTATTCGGGGTGTATCGACGGTGGGCAACAACCAGCCGCTGTTTGTAGTGGATGGTGTTCCCATCGGCGACGGCACCGGAAACCAGATCAACCCCGCCGACATCGAGACGATTTCGGTACTGAAAGATGCCTCGTCGTCGTCAATTTATGGGTTGCGGGCGGCCAACGGCGTTGTGTTGATCACGACAAAACGTGGTAAATCGGGCAAGCCCCGCGTAAGCCTGGACGTTTATTCGGGCGTGCAGAACTTTCCGAAATTTTACGAAATGAACAGCACCGCGCAGTACGTATCGCTGGCGCAGGAAAGCTTCGACCGGGCTAACGCACAGAGCGGGGCCCAACCCGGCACGTCGGGCTTTCTGGTTCTGCCCCCCGATTTGCGGCCCGGTGGTAAACTGCTGGGAATCGACAATCGCGACACCTGGCGCGAGTCGGTAGTAGAGAAGAATGCGCCGATCCGCAACTACAATCTCTCTCTGTCGGGCGGCAACGAAAACTCTAACTATTTTGTCTCGGCAGGGCTTTTTCAGCAGAAGTCGATGGTAAAGAAGTGGGACCTGAGCCGCTATTCTTTCCGGATCAACAGCGACCACCGCGTGGGGAAGCGGCTGAAAATTGGGCAGGCGCTTACCATTGCCTACAATCAGACCGAGCGGGGTAGCAATGCCGGTGGCGACGGTTTTTTGTACGCGGCTGCGGCAACGATGCCACCGTTCTTTAACTACCTCGACGTAAACAACTCAATCCCCAACAACCGGTATGGCTACACAGGCAACCTGAATGTAGCCGGACTGACCATTCTCAACACGCCGGGAATCAACCAGGTCGTTAGCGCTACGGACCGCTCATTACGATTGCTGGGCAATATTTATGGCGAACTGGAACTGATTCGCGGCCTAAAGTTGCGGTCGGTGGCCGCGCTGGATTTTAGCACCTCCCGCAACACAAGCTGGCAACCCGGTTACACCGCCCTTGAACTGGGGCAGGAGCGCAACACAAACAGTGCCGGCGACGACCGGGGTGAGGGCGTACAACAGGTTTTTACCAATACGCTCAACTACGACGGTGTGTTTGGCAACCATACTATCAACGCCATTGGCGGCATGGAGTATCAGCAAATCAGGAGTACGAATCTGGGTTATACCGGTTTTAATTTCAGCAGCACCAACCCTAATTTTTACCGAAGCCTTCGCAACCAGCAGGGTAACTCTGACGGTAAGGGAGGGTTCGTTTTCCCCAATGTCGGGTCGGGGCTGTCGGAGCGGGCGTATTTTGCGTACTTTGGGCGAGTTAGTTACGATTATCAGGATAAGTATTTAGTGACCCTAACGGCCCGCTACGACATGTCGTCCAACTTCGCGCCCGAAAACCGTGCCAAGTTGTTTCCGGCGGTGTCGGCAGCCTGGCGCATCTCCAACGAAGAGTTTTTCAAAAATAAGCTGCCCTTCATTACCGATTTGAAACTACGGGGCAGCTGGGGACAGTTGGGCAACGACCGCATCGGCAGCGACTTCCCCTACGTAGCCCGCGTGGTGCAGCAGCCGTGGTACACCATCGGCGCGGGACAAACGACCCTGCGCGGAACGGGCATTCCGGTATTGACCAACCGGAACTTGCAATGGGAAGTTAACGAGAGCATCGACGCGGGTTTCGATATAACGTTTTTTGGTAAACTGAATCTGCTTGCTACGTATTACAACCGCAACACGAAGGACTTTCTGTATAATCTGCCGGTCAATCTCACCTCAGGTTTCAGCAGCATACCGGTTAATTTAGGGCAGGTGAACAACCGTGGCATTGAGATCGAAGCCAGCTACCGCACCGGAGTAGGAAAGGGCGCCAACATCGAATTATTCGGCAATATTACCACCGTTCGTAACCGCTTGGTGTCACTCGCGCCGGGCGTTCAGGAGTTTGCCAGTGGCGATTACCGAACGGCAGTGGGCTTCCCCATCGGGTATTTCTACGGCTACAAAACGCTGGGCATTTACCAGAACAATGCCCAGGCCGATGCCGCTATTCTCGATATTGCCAACGGTAGAAACAAGCCAGTGCCGGGCGATGTCATCTTCCAGGACAACAACGGGCCCGGTACCAATGGGCAGCAGTTCAGCGGCACGCCCGACGGACAGATCAACGTGGAAGACCGGACCTATCTGGGAAAAACCATTCCCGATTTCTTTTACGGTTTCGGTGTCAACGCCAACTGGAAAGGCTTCGACCTGAATATGCTGTTTCAGGGCGTTGCGGGCATTAGCGTGTATAACCAGTTTCGGCGGGGTGCTGAAAACTTAGGGGGAGTAGGCCGCAACGGCTTAGCCTCGACCGCCAACCGCTGGACGGGCGAAGGAACGAGCAACACGATGCCCCGCGCTACAGCCAACGATCTGAACAGCAATGGTCGCTTCTCGGACCGGTGGATAGAAGATGCAAGTTTCCTGCGCTTTAAAAACGTGCAGCTTGGTTACGCGCTGCCCCGCGTAGTGCTCGATAAAATAAAAGTGTTCCAGGGTGCCCGCGTCTATGTGGCGGCTACCAACCTGTTTCGGATTACGAAATACAGTGGTCTTGACCCTGAAGTGGTTACGTACGGCCAGCCTTCGTCACAGTTGTTTGCCGGTTCCGACGCGGGTAATATTCCCCAGCCCGTTACGGTTCAACTCGGTGCCAACCTGACATTTTAACGTCCCAATCAAAAGCGAAAACATGAAAAAACGACTGATAACCCATACGCTTACTTTTCTGCTACTTTGTGGCCTGTTTACGCAGTGCGAAAAAAAATTAAACCTGGCCCCGCTGGGTAAACTCGATGAGCAAACGTTTTTTCAAAGCGAAGACGATTTTAAAGGAGCCGTGTTGCTGGCCTACTCATCCCTGCTCAATTATACCTACGAGCAGTTTGATGGCGGGGGCTGGTTTCAAAGTGTACTGATGCCCGACGATGACACAACGCCGGAGAACAATACCGTCAATGGTCTGGAAATCTTCAACTGGACACCCAACGACGGGCCATTCCGGGCGGTGTGGCAAACGACTTACAAAGGCATTCAGCGGTCGAACGTGATCCTGGAAAAGCTGCCCCTGGCAACGGCCCTGTCCGATTCATCGAAGAAAGCATTTGAGGGCGAAGCACGATTTCTGAGGGCGTACTTCAATTTTGTGCTGGCGATCCATTTTGGACAGGCTCCGCTGATCGAAAAAACGCCCCGCACACTGGAGGAAACCCGGGCCGGCAACTCGTCACCGGGGCAGCTTTGGGACGCTGTCATCGCTGATTTGCGCATTGCGAAAACCAATCTTCCCAGGAAATGGAATAACGACAATTTGGGTCGGGCAACGAGCGGAGCCGCGCAGGCCCTGTTGGGGAAGGCACTGCTGTTCCGGGCCCAATGGGAGAACAAAAACGATCTGTATGGCCAGGCCGCAACTGAGTTTCAGGGGTTGGCAGGCAGTTATTCATTGGTGAAGAACTTTCAGGATAACTTTACACCCACCACCGAAAACAACGCGGAATCAGTTTTTGAGATTCAGATGGGGATTGGCGGTTTCAATCCCTGGCTTCCCGTCGATTTCAATTTCGACGGCAACGGCGAGGACATCTCGGCCGGCACCGCCCGGCTGATTTATTTTCGGGCTTCCTGCGGCCTTAATCCGCAGGATTGTGCGCCGGGTGCCAATGCCCAGGGCTACGGGGAGGTGGTGGTTACAAGTTCGCTGCAACGGGAGTTTGAACCGGGCGATCCGCGCCGGGTGAGCACTCTTTTTCTTGACGGCGACCCCTTCAACACCGGTGAGAACGTAGATGGATCTAAAAAGTGGATGTATAAAGGTGTGTATTCGGCAACCGGATCGTCCATTGCCAAATATGTGCTGGGCGACAACAATATCGATTTTCGTTCGCCCCTAAGTGTCAACAATGAACGCGTCATTCGCTACGCCGATGTGCTGCTGATGCTGGCCGAGTGCAAAATTCTGGGACCGACCAAAGACCTCGCCGGGGCGGCTGCGCTAATCAATCAGGTGCGTCGGCGGGCCGACCCGACCGCCAAAGCCCTGCCCGACGTGCCGGTGGGCACCGAAGCCGACCTGTTCAAAGCCCTGGTTCACGAACGCCGGGTCGAGCTGGCTTTCGAGAGTCACCGCTACAACGACCTGGTGCGCTGGCAGCGGACCGGGAAGATCGACATCAAAAAAGATATTGATTTTGGTCGGGTCGATCCCAACAAAAACTGGACGACGAAGAACTTGCTGAAGCCCATTCCGCAAAGCGAGCGCGACCTCAACCCGGCACTGGTTCAAAATCCGGGTTATTGATGATCAGTAGAAGAATAATTGGTTGGTAATGCTTACCGAAAGGCCAGGATCTGGCCTTTCGGCTAATTTAAACGTTGATCAGGCGGTTTTGTGCTATTATTTGGCGGATTTATCCAGCGTGAACAGGTGTCCTGGCAGGTAGATTTGTAGCACTTTACCGGGGAAAAATAAAACAGAATGAATGGTAAAGTAAAGCGCTGGTTGCAATGGCTGGAAGTAGCGATGTTGCTCCTGCTGAGTGCGCTGTTGCTGTTTAGTCTCTGGCTTATTCTCCCCGGTTAAGGTGTTTCAACCACCAACCTTTATCCTGCCTTTGCTATGAATAGCCATTCCGAACTGGACAACCGCAGCCGGTTGCCCCGGTATCAGCAAGTTGCCAACGCCATTCTGAGCGACATCGAAAAAGGAATTCTGACCCAGGGTGATCGCCTGCCCTCCATCAACGAAGCCTGCGCTCAATGGTATCTGTCGAAAGACTCCATCAAGCGAGCCTACGAAACACTCTGCAAGTCCGGTTTTATTACATCAGTACATCGACGAGGGTTTTTTATTGCAGGGAGTGCCAAACGCCACGCCCTGCGGGTACTAATGGTGGCGGGGCAACTGACCGATAGTGTCAAGCAGCTTCACGATGCCATCACGGCCAATCTGGACCGGGAGGTTATTGTCGATGTGTGCAGTTACAACTACCAGCGTCATTTACTGCGTCAGGTTTTGACGAAAAACCTCGGCGACTACCATTATTTTGTCCTCATGCCGCACCTCATTGGACAGGACCCGGACACGCTCCGTTGCCTGCGCAATGTGCCCGGGAAACAGTTGATTCTCGTTGGCCATCAGTGGCAGGAAGTATTACAGCATGGCCATCATCTGCGGTACGGGGGCGAAACCGCCTTGTTTGAGGCTCTGCACAAACAACTTCCCACTCTCCGCAAATATAACCGCCTGAATCTCGTACTCCCCGAAAATGACTGCTTCGATGCAGAGTCGATTCGGGCCTTCCGACGGTTTTGTCAGGCTAATGGATTCGATTTTGAACTTCTCGACGAACTCACGGAGTTGGACCTGCATCCTTGCCAAGCCTACTTTTTGGCTGACTGCCGACACCTGACCGATTTGCTCGATTACTGTCAGCGAAATGGACTGCAGTTGGGTGAGCACGTTGGGGTCGTGAGTTTTCTGGAGACTGATTTTACCCGTTTGCTGGCCGGTGGCGTATCGGTTATTGCCCATCCCTCAGCGGAAGTGGGCCGGTTGGTTGCCCAAATTCTGAGCGGACAACCCGGCCATTGCCCGGTTTCGCACTTTTTACCCCTCTACCAGCAATTTCGTGCATCCTGCTAATCATTACGGCTTTGAAAAAACTGTTATTCTACGGTCTGGGCGCAGCTTTTCTGGGCCTTACAGGGTGGCTTGCCATCCGTCCCCACGATGCGAAACTATTTGTGAAACGGCCAGCGTCACAAACGGGCATCACGTTTGCCAACCGGCTCACCGAAACCGATTCACTCAACGCCCTCACCTTCGAGTATTTGTATAACGGCGCGGGTGTAGGCGTAGGTGATTTCAACCGCGATGGGCGGGCCGATTTATTTTTTGCCGGAAATCAGGTATCGAGTCAGCTGTATCTTAATCAGACCGAACCCGGCCAGCCAATGCGCTTCCGTGACATCACCCGGCAGTCCGGTACCGGCACCCAGTCGTGGTGTACGGGTGTGAGCGTGGCCGATGTCAATCAGGATGGCTGGCCTGATCTATACGTCTGCGTGGCGGGTAAAACTACCGACCCAGCGGCCAGGGCCAATAAACTATTCATCAACAACGGCCCCACCGCCGATTCCATCCCGACTTTCACCGAACGGGCTGCCGAGTATGGCCTGAACGATACGGGATACAGCACCCAGGCCGTTTTTTTTGATTACGACCGCGATGGTGACCTCGACTGCTACCTGCTCACGAATGCCCTCGAAATCATCAGCCGCAACAATCTGCGCCCCAAATACACCAACGGCGAAGCCCCCAGCACCGACCGGCTGTTTCGGAATGAGGGAAACCACTTTGTTGATGTCTCCCGCCAGGCCGGTATTCTTATTGAAGGCTACGGGCTGGGCGTGTGCCTGAGCGACCTCGACGATAACGGATGGCCTGATGTCTATTGCGCTAACGATTTCCTTTCCAATGATTTAGTCTGGATGAACCGGGAAAAGGCCAGCGGTACGCCATTTCAGAATCGCGCGGCTACCCTGCTCAATCACCAGACCCACAACAGCATGGGTGTAGACATTGCCGATATCAACAACGATGCCCTGCCCGATATCGTAGTGCTCGATATGCTGCCCGCCGACAACTACCGCCAGAAAATGATGCTGCCCGGCTCCAACTACAACCGCTTCCAGATGGAGCGCGACCTGGACTACCAGCCCCAGTTCATGCGCAACACGCTGCAACTGAATCGCGGCAACTCCCCTGCAAACCGGGGCAAAGGGGAGGGTTCATTCTCCGAAATCGGTCAACTGGTGGGTATTGAAAAAACCGACTGGAGCTGGGCACCGCTGCTGGCCGACTTCGACAACGACGGCTGGAAGGATCTTTATATCACTAACGGTTACCGGCGCGACGTAACCAACCTCGATTTTATCGCCGTCAATCAGCAACAGGCCACATTTGGTACACCACAGGCGCAGGTGCAGCAAACCAGAAAGGCCCTGCTCGAACTGCCAGAAGTCAAAATTTCCAAATATGCTTACCGCAACCAGGGCAGCGATGCCGAAACCGCATTGACTTTCGGCGACGTATCGGAAGACTGGGGCCTGAACCAGACCGGATTCTCGAACGGTGCCGCCTACGCCGACCTCGACAATGACGGCGATCTGGACATCGTCACCAACAACATCGACAGCGAGAGCTTTGTAATGGAAAATCAGTTGAATCAGCGCGCGAAACATCCCAACTGGCTTCGGGTAACCCTGTCGCCTACGCCCCGGTTGCCCGTTATGACCGGAGCAAAAGTCTGGCTTTATGCGGGCGGTCAGCGGCAGATGCTCGAACTGGCGCCCGTGCGGGGATTCGTTTCTACGGTCGAGAACGTGCTGCACTTTGGGTTGGGCAACACCAGCCGTTACGATTCGATCGTAATCCGGTACCCGAATGGGACCCGGCAGCGCTTGGGACCCGGCGAGTCCAACCGGATGCTGATCGTAATGGCGCGGTCAGAGGGACTTTGGCAACCTGAGCACCCTACTGAAATACCGCTGTTTACTGAACTGTCGCCCTCTGAAAGCGGCCTTGCCGTCGTTCATCAGGAAAATCCCGTTGTCGATTTCAACCGAACCCCTCTGCTGCCCCACCTGCTTTCCCGAAATGGGCCATATCTGGCCGTGGGCGATGTCAATGGGGATAAACGCGATGATTTTTTTGTCGGCACCGATTTTGGACATGTATCCTCGGTATCTGTGCAACAGCCTAACGGCAGCTTCCAGCCCCGGACGTTGCCCGGTAGCGGAGGATACGAAGACATGGGCGCGGCTTTTTTTGATGCCGATGGGGATGGCGACCTGGATCTATACGTGGTCAGTGGCGGCAGTAAAAACGAGGGGCTGTCGGCGACGTATCAGGACCGGCTGTATCTAAACAGCAACGAAAATTTTAAGCCTGTGCCCAACGGCTATCTGCCCCCTACGCGCTCCAGTGGCAGCAGCGTTTCGGTAGCGGATTTTGATGGTGATGGCGATTTAGACCTTTTCCGGGGGGGACGCGTGGTTCCGGGGCAGTACCCCAAACCCGCCGACAGTTACCTCCTGCGCAATGAAGGCGCCGGGCGTTTTACCGACGTAACCGACCAGCTTGCCCCCGGTTTGCGCCGGATTGGCCTGGTGACAGCGGCCCTTTGGACCGATGCCGACAACGACCGCCGTCCCGATCTGTTGCTGGTGGGCGAGTGGATGGCCCCAACGCTGTTCCGGAACACGGGTGGCCGGTTGCAGGATCAGAAAACAAATGGCTTAGCCGGCCAGACCGGCTGGTGGTGTTCGCTGGTAGCGGGCGATTTTGATGGCGATGGCGATACGGATTACGTCGCCGGAAATCTGGGATTAAACAGCAAATTCCGGGCATCGGCGGCCGAGCCAGTCCGCGTCTTTGCCGCTGATTATGACAGCAACGGGCGGCTCGACCCTGTCCTGACCTTCTACCTCAACCACCAGCATGTCCCCGTTGCGCAGCGAGATGTGATGGTCGCGCAGATGCCGGCTATCCGAAAGCGATTTCCAACCTATGCCGATTATGCGACCCATTCGTTCGAGGAATTGTTTACCGACGATGAGCGCAACAGTGCTTACCAGCGCGATGCCCGGCAGTTGGCCAGTTGCTACATTGAAAACCGGGGCAACTTTTACTTTGTCGTGCAGCCGCTGCCCGTCGAAGCGCAGCTTTCGCCTGTCAACGGTCTGGCCGTCAGTGATTTTACCGGCGACAGCCTTCCCGACCTGTTGCTGGCGGGCAACTTTTACGGGACAGAAACCCAGGGCGGACAACTCGATGCGGGCAAGGGCCTGTTGCTGGCGGGTCTGGGCAAACAAGCCGGCCATGTTCCGTTTCGACCGGTGCCGCACGCGGGGCTGAATCTGGACGGCGACGTAAAAGCCATTGCGCCCCTGCGCCGACCCGACGGTGCGGTGTGGTGGTTGGTCAGTATTAACAACGGGCCAATGCAGGTCTGGCAATTTCAGAAAAATCACCTTTAACCCTATGAAAAAAGCAGCTGTTGCTTTCATTGCCTTCCTGTTTCTGTCCGGCTCATTGTTGGCGCAGCTACCCGTTACCTACCCCGCGCCCGACTCGGCCCGGCAGGCCGTTGACTTCAGCATGACCGTAAATGGTAAACCGGTCTTTGTTTACGACAATGCCGTATCGGCCCTGGCAAAGTTTAGTTTTTCCGGAAGTATTACTATCGAAATAACGTCAACGCACGACCTGCGCTGGGTGGACATTCGGCCCAAAAACGCGGCCATTCCAATAGCAATCACGCCCACCAAAATTACCTTTCGGCTCACCAAACCAGGTCATTTTTCTATTGAACGCAATGGCGAACACACCCGGCCTCTCTACGTGTTTGCTACTCCGCTGGAAACCGACGTGCCAACGCCCGACGCGCCAAATGTGCGGTATTTTGCGCCCGGTAAAATTTACGATGTAGGCACGCTCACGCTGAACAGCAACGAAACGCTCTATATTGCGGGCGGGGCTATCGTGCGCGGCAACATTGAAGCGACCGACGCAAAAAATATCCGTATCCTGGGGCGGGGTATACTCGATGCCAGTAATCTGAACCAGGGTCGGTTGGTGCGCCTGTGGAGATGCCGGAATGTTGAAATAGAAGGCATTACGATCCTGAACAGCCCCGGCTGGACCCTCGTGCTGCTTGATTGCGATACAGTAACGGTGCGCAACCACCAGCAGGTTTGCTGGCGAAACGGCTCCGACGGTATCGACCTGGTTGGCACTTCACACGTGCATATTCAGGACTGTTTTTTGCGTAACAACGACGATAATATTGTTATCAAAAGCTTCAGTATCAACCCGAAAACGTATTACAGTCAGCCGGGAAAAGGCCGCGATGTGACGGATATTCTGGTCGAACGTTGCGTTATCTGGAATATGCCCTGGGGAAATGCCCTGGAAATTGGCTTTGAGCTGCGTTGTAAAACCGTAAACAAGGTTACGTTTCGCAACTGCGATTTAATTCACGTCGACCGGGGCGCGGCTCTGAGCATCCACAACGGCGACGAAGCAACCGTCGAAAGCATTACATATGATAATATCCGGGTTGAAGACGCGCCCCACAAACTGATTGATTTGGCGGTGTTCTGGTCGCAGTACAGTACGGACCGGCCCGCTTCCGGCGAGGAACGCACCCGGCAGTATATGCAGGGCGCGTGGGATGGTGTGTTGCGCGTACCACCCGGACAGGAAGCGGTCCATGCCGGTAGCCGGGGCCACATTCGTAACATCACCTTCCGCAACATTGCCGTTACCGACGGTCAGTTTCCCTACTCGATTCTCTACGGCTACGACCCCCAGCACCGCGTCGAAAATGTGCGTTTCGAAAATCTGACCATTTTGGGCAAACCCATCCGCTCGGCAGCAGCAGGCCATTTTTCCGTCGAGAATGTAGCGGGCCTTTTCTGGAAGTAGTCATGCAAGTTTGTATCATCAGGATTGGTTGTCTGGCTGATGTAATTCAGAATAAAACACTTATCTTTAAAAGAGACACTTTTTGTCAAAAGGATTAAATCGAATGCAGGTGTTTGCTGGCTTTTGGAAAGTAATAAATGGTTTGTTGCCCCAAAAATTCCATCCGTCTTTTTGGCTGGTCACCTGTACACTTCTGAGTTTAGACGGCCAAAGCCAGTCCAAATTCAATCACCTGACCACCAGGAATGGCCTGTCGCACAATACGGTTATGGACCTGATTCAGGATGATCAGGGTTTTTTGTGGGTAGGCACCGCCGACGGCCTTAACCGCTATGACGGCGAGCAGTTTCGGACTTACCGGCGGTCGGCACGGGATACCAGCAGCCTGAGCCATAACTACATCAATTGCCTGTTTAAAGACCGGCAACATCGGCTGTGGGTTGGTACCCATTCCGGAGGTATTAACCGCCTGGACGCGTCGGGGGTACGGTTTATTCACTACAACCAGACAACCGGCGGTCAGGACATTTCCGGGGCTATCGTTACGGACATTGTACAGGATTGGGCTGGCTTCATCTGGGCATCGACCAGCGGGCATGGGTTGTTGCGGATTGAACCGGAGCTTGAGCGAGTTACGCAGTTTACGGTGGCTAACAGTGGGCTGCCGTTTAATTTGATCCATCAGCTCTGTGTCGACGGTTCAGGCTATCTGTGGCTTGGTAATCAGGAAGGCCGTCTGGCCCGAATGCGCCTATCAGATCATCGTCTTACGACCCTCACGCTGCCGGCTCCCAACCGTGGCGCACCAGCGGGCATTATGACCATTCAGTGCGATAACCGGGGGGCGGTGTGGGTAGGTACCAAAGGCAGTGGACTATACAGAAGCCATGCCGGGAAGACAGGTTTTCAACTGGTTTTTTACAAGACCGGGGTTATAGAGGGGTTAAACAATGCCCGCAGTCTTTACGTAGGGCCTGATGGAAGGTACTGGCTCGGCACCGACGATGGCCTTGTTGTTGCCGATGACAGTTCGTTTCGCTATATCCGGCACTTGCGCCATAATCCCTCTCAGCCCAATACCCTCAGCACCCACGCCATCGTTTGTGTTCAAGGCGACCGGCAGGGCAATATCTGGGTCGGCACCTGGGAGGGCGGCCTAAATGTGGCATTCAACAAACCGGCCCCTTTCAACTTATATACCTATCAGCCAGGATTACCGGGGCTTCTCACCCAAACCGTTGCTGCGGTTGCAGTTGATTCGGTGGGGAACGCGTGGGTCGGCAGCACGCAGGGGCTGACGTACATCGACCGGAAAAACGAAACCTACCGGCATTTCCGGCATCAGCCGGGTAACCCACACTCACTGCCCAGCAACGATGTAACCCACCTGTTCCGACTCTCTGAAACAGCCATGCTGGTTACAGTCTGGAACCAGGGAACCGTGCTCTTCAATCCAATAACCGGGCGGGTGCAGAAGCGGCTCACGGTGCTGGGGACAAATCCAATTTGTCCAGTACTGCCAATGCGCGGAGGCAAGGTTCGGCTGATTAACAGACAGGGAAGGTCATGGTGGATTGACCGGCAGACAGGCAAGATCGGCCCGGCACCCGACCTAATCGGGCTTCCCCCATCGATTCGTGCACTCATAACCACTACCGATGGTTCCCTGCTGGGTGCTACCTATGGGAGCGGTCTACTGGTGTGGCCCCGTCAGGATCGCCTGCCCCGGATACATGCTGGAGAGCGACGGCCCGGTCGTTTGTATGATAACATTCTCACATGCCTGCTCGAAGACCGGCGCGGGCAGTATTGGGTTGGTACCAGGAACGGCCTGCACCGGTACGACCGGCGTAGCAGACGGTTTTCGCTGCTGACAACGGAGAACGGCTTGCCTAACGATGCCATTATGAGCCTGAGTCAGGACCGGGACGGTTATCTGTGGGTGGCCACCAACGATGGGCTGTGTCAGCTTACCGAAGCGGGCCGGATATTGCGAACCTACCGGCGCGAAGACGGTTTGGCCGGTAATGACTTTTCGGAGGGAGCCGTTGCCCAACACGCCGATGGCACCCTGTTCTGGGCGGGGAAACACGGTTTGACGGTGCTGCGACCCCATCGTCTCGACGCGCAACTTCTGCCCGTACCCGTTTACCTGAGCCATCTGAAACTGTTTAACCGTCCCGTGGTACCGGGTGCACCAGGCTCCCCGCTGACGCGTAGCCTGGCCGACACCCAAACCCTTACCCTCCGTTTTGATCAGTCGGTCATCACCTTCGATTTTGCGGCTGTGCTGTTTCGGGCGCATCGAAATGTGCGCTATGCCTACCGACTGGATGGTTTTGAGGATATCTGGAACTACGTAGGAGCGCAACACTCCGCTACCTACACCAACCAAAGCCCCGGCACCTACCGCTTCCGGGTGAAGGCTTCTCTCACTGATGATTTTACCGGCGCGCCCGAAACCTCGTTCGAACTCATCATCCTGCCTCCCTGGTACCGCACCATCTGGGCCTATGCGGCTTACGTCCTGTTGATCCTGGCCTTGTTGATCGGGATGCGACGGCTGATACAGATTCGGGAAAGCTACAAAACCGAACTCCGGGCCGAACACCTTGAAGCCGAGAAAGCCCGAGAACTCGACCGGATCCGCTCCGGCTTCTTTACGAACATTTCGCACGAATTTCGTACACCTCTTACGCTTATTTTGACCCCTCTGGAGCACTTCCTGACCGACCGCAACCCCGACAGCCGGCGGCCTCAGTTTCAGACGATGCACCAGAACGCCAACCGACTCCTGCGACTTATCAATCAGCTCCTCGATTTGTCGAAATTAGAATCCGATTCACTCCGGCCCGACATAAGCCGTCAGGACATCGTGGACTTCGTACGCCGGGTTGCCGGTTCGTTTTCGGCACAAGCCAGCAAACAGGGCATTACATTACGGGTTGACACTGAACCCGACAAGGGCATGGCCTGGTTCGACCCTGACATACTGGAGAAAGTGCTGTATAACCTGCTGGCCAATGCGTTGAAATTCACTCGGGCTGAGGGCTTGATTGTGGTTCGTTGCCGACTAATGGATGCCGATGCCTCCGCCGGGCTATTGCTGGAAGTAGAGGACACCGGACTTGGCATATCCGCCGAACACACGGCCCACATTTTTGAGCGGTTTTACCAGGTCAACGGGCATCATCACACCAAAAAAGCCGGTACTGGCATTGGGTTGGCCCTCACCCGCGAACTGGTCGAATTGCATGGGGGACAGATTTCCGTTGAGAGTCAGCCCGGGGCAGGAACCGTCTTTGTTGTCAGATTACCCGTTCATGCCTCGGCGTTTCCGGTAAGCTGGCTCAGTATTGTCATCCCCAGTACCGACCTGGCCGATTCGATTGCCTGGCCTGAAAAAGATCCTTTCCAGTTATCATCATCCGGCCCCGGCCCGGTTGCGTCTGACCGCCCGCTGGTATTGATTGTGGAAGACCACGACGATCTACGCAACTATTTAACGAGTTCATTGGGGCAGTACTACCGGGTGATGGCAGCCAACAATGGTCGGGAGGCTCTTCAGCAAGCTCAAAACGAGATTCCTGACCTTGTGCTGAGCGACTGGCTCATGCCCGATATGGATGGGGTACAGCTGTGTGTAGCTCTGAAAACGGATGAACGAACGAGTCATGTACCCGTATTGCTACTCACCTCACGGTCGAGTACGGAAAGTAAAGTGGAGGGATTAGGCGCCGGGGCCGATGATTACGTAACCAAACCATTTAACCTGGAAGTGTTGCTCAGCCGGATAAGTAATCTGATTCAGAACCGCAGACTGCTTCGTTCCAGATATCGCCGAATGTTAACCATCGAGCCGGTCAACTATCAAATTGAATCGGCGGAGGAGGTGTTTCTCCAAAAAGTAATGACCCTCATCAACGCACACGTTGCCGACCCGGATTTAGCCGTACTACGGCTCGAACGCGAGCTGGGCATGAGCAACACGCAGTTGTACCGGAAACTTAAAGCCCTTACTGGTAAGGGAGGGAACGACCTCATTCGGAGTGTTCGGTTACAGCGGGCTGCTCAGTTGTTACAGTCGGGCGGGCATCAGGTGGCTGAGGTTGCCTACGCCGTGGGCTTCAGCGATCCGAACTACTTCACGCGGGCCTTCAAAAAAGAATTCGGACAGTCGCCGGGCGAGTGGATAAATGCAAAACAGCAGCAGATGACTCGCCAACCGCCGGGCGGCCCCGCAAATAGGTAGTTGAATTTTATGTAAGTGGTTTTAATAAGTGGACGGTATAGATCCCTGAATGGTCCAGGCAACAGGCCGGCTACCGGCCCACCAGTTTATAAACTCCTCTTTTCTGGGTGGCGAAAACAAGTTCATTATTTTTTTTGTCTTTCGATAGCTTTATCCTCTTTCCATTCTGGAAAATGGTTAGTGGGTTTTTGGCCATCAAACGGCATACGGTCCCGTTCATCGATCTGATTTCTCCGGCAATGAGTTTGTTGGCCTCCCACTTCATGTCCACTTCAAAACCGCCCCTGGCCCGTAACCCGGATACAAAACCTGACGACCACTGCCTGGGCAAGGCAGGCAACAGGTTAACAACACCGGTATGACTTTGAAGCAGCATTTCGGCCAGTACGGCCGTTGAGCCGAAGGTGCCATCCAACTGATAAGCAGCTCCAAAAAAATTGGGATGAAGACCGTACTTTAACTGGTATTGATGGTGTTTGTAAGCCTCCTGAGCTTCGCCAAGCCTTAGCCACATCAGACTGATCCAGATGCTCTGCCATCCCCCGAAACTCTCTCCGTTCAAGTAACTACCGTAGCTTTTGTAACGATTTTGGGCTTCCTTAGTTTTAGCATGCGGGTTACCCGCCAACCGTCGTTCCAGCGTCTTGCGGGCAGCCGCATACAGATCGGGGGTCTGAGCGGTAATCTGGTCAGCCGGAAACAGGCCGTAAAGGTGTGAAATGTGCCGGTGGCCCAACTCAGGTTCCTTGTAATCTTCGATCCATTCCTGTATCCCACCGGTTCGTTTACTGATTTGCATAGGGGCAAGTTGAGCCATCGCCATTTGCAGTTGACGTTTGAATGATTCCTCAAAGGGCTTCTCAGGGCTACTTAACTCGTCGATAGCACGGAGGCAGTTGGTAAATAGCTCACGGCAAATCTGCTGGTCCATCGTGGCTCCATACGTGAATTGGTATTGAGTGCCATCGGCGTTCTCAAACGCATTTTCCGGCGAATGTGAGGGATTAGTCACCAGCTTTCCGGCCATTGGTAACCCCACCGGAATGGGTTTCAAAAAGTCCAGGTAAAACTCGGCGGCTCCTTTCATGAGCGGGAAAGCCCGATTTCGCAGAAATTCTTTGTCACCCGAAAACTGGTAATGTTCGTACAGATGGTGTGCCAGCCAACCGCTCCCCATGGGCCATACGCCCACCACCCCATCGGCGGGCGAAGTCCTCCAGAACACATCGGTCAGGTGATGTACCACCCAGCCTCTGGCTCCATACATGGTGCGTGCCGTGTGTCGTCCGTGCAAAGCCAGAGAATCGATCAAGTCAAACATAGATTCATGGCAATCGGCCAGGTTAGCGGCCTCAGCGGCCATGTAATTCATCTGAAGGTTGATGTTGGTGTGGTAATCCGAACTCCAGGGTGGGCGTACGGTCTGGTTCCAGATACCCTGTAAGTTAGCGGGCAAATCGCCCCGGCGCGACGAGGCAATGAGCAGGTATCGGCCATACTGAAACAGTAGCGCCGAGAGGTAAGGATCGTCGATCAACTTGGTTTTGAGCCGGTTTATTCGTGCGTCCTGCGGGAACTCCATTGGGTCGGCAGTTGGAGAAAGGCTTAGTTTTACCCTATCATATAGTGAGCGGTAGTCGGTCAGGTGGTTTTGCCATAGCCTCCCAATCGGCTCATCGAATGCTTTTTGTAACGTTTCGGCGGACTGCTTTTCAGGGTTAGGCTTGGCATAGTCGGTGGCGGCTGTCAGGTAAAGCGTTAGTTCATTAGCGTTCGTTATGGTCATCACCCCGGCGGTATCGACTGAGATCTGCCCATTGGGGGCAACCGCCTTCAAATCAGAAGCAAAGCGCATCCCCACAGGCTGACCATTGGATTCGTCAAGGCGGGCAATGTGCCCACGCAGGAGCAGACGGTGCGGGTCGGTGGCAGAAACGGACGTGTTCGCATCCTGTTCGCGTAGCAACCGGATGCGAACATTAATTGAGCCCGGCTGGCTGGCCGTCAACCGCACGACGATGACCTGAGCGGGATGCGAGGCAAATACCTCCCGCCGATAATTTTTACCCTGGTGTTTAAACTGGGTTACAGCCACGGCTGAATCCAGACTAAGCCACCGCCGATAGGCCTGGTACGTTGTATCGCCTGACGGGTTGAGCTGCTCGATGAAGAGGTCTCCTAAAGGCTGGTACGGCCTGATTCGTAGGGGCTGACCCAGCAGCGTCTTCGTCGCCAGTTGTTCAGCCTCGTCATTTTTCCCCGCAAACATCAGCCTTTGCACCGTTGTCAGGGCGGCTACGGCACCCGGGTTGTCGGAGTTACGGCGGTAGCCGTCCCAGAGTGTTTCTTCGTTCAGCTGAATCCTTTCATGCAAAACACCGCCAAACACCATAGCTCCCATCCGGCCGTTACCCACCGGTAAGGCTTCCACCCAGCCGCGCTTCTCGAAGTGAAAGGTTTGTTGAAACTCCGGGGCATCGTAGCTAAAAACGGCGGGCTGATAAGCGGGCCGGTCGAACCAGAGCTGCATGGACTTTTGCTGTGCCGAGCCGATGGACGACAACAGGACCAGAGCCAGGCACACGAGTAGGGGTAGTCGGTTTAAGGTAGTCATTATTGTTCAGAATGGCCGTATGGCTGCTTTTCAGGGCACTGTTTTCTTTGAATCCACTGCTATAGGGTGCTCCAGAAATGACATGAACCCCATCAGAGCCCCCCAATGGTAAAATGAATCACTGCGGTTAAGGGCTTCATCAGGCAGTCTCCCCACCCCCGATGCGTGGAAATTTTCGGGTATACTCCGACTGGCCCGCCAGTTTTTTAAGAGCAGTTGGTTTGATTTTTCGACAAGCTGTTTCCGTGCATCCGGCAGATCGTAGTTTCGCAGTCCCAGGTAAACCAGGAAATTAAGTGGTGCCCAAATGCGTCCGCGCCAATAATTCTGTTCCTTAAACGCCGGGTCGTTGCGAGCCACGGAGGGTAACACCCACTCGCCCCAGAATTCGTCCGGGTTCAGCAGGTGTTCTTTCACCATCCGCCGGGCTTGTTCAGGCGTGGCGACACCGGCCAGCAGGGGGTAAAACAAAGTGGGTGATAACCGGTCACTAAACTGACCCGTATCCGTACGGCGATTCAGGAACATACCTCTTTCTTCCTGCCATAAGGTTTGAAGGGCCTTGCTGTAGCGGTCAGCGCGTTGCTGAAGTTCAGCGACTTCGGTTGTCCGATTCAGAATCTTGGCCACTTCTGCCAGGGCCTTACAGTCAGCGATATACAAACTGGTCAAGCCTACATCAGCGAGTTGTAGCTGATTGGTTTTCGGGTTAAACGGCACCCCGTCGTACATGGGCGAGTTGTCCAGACCTGATTCGTAAGCGGCTCCCTGCCAGCTATGGGCCGCTCCGTCGGGCGGTAAGTTGTCTGATCCCCAGCACAATAAACCGCCGGTGTCACGGTGTTTGGGCCACCAGCGGTTCCAGCGCAGGAGCCGGTCGAAGGTCAGGTCCAGCAGCCAGCGGTCCTGGTATTGGCGGTAGAGCTCCAGCATAACCAGGCTACCCACGGGTGGCTGGGAGCGGTCAGGTGAACCCAGCCCACCACCAGCCGTATAGTTCGGTACCATTCCGTACCTGTCAATGCCTTTGGTAGCTTCCACCACGTTAGCATACGCCAACGCCCGATTGTCCAGACCGGCCATATATGCCGAGAGGTAAGTATCCCAGTCAAAGAGCACGTATTGGCCGCCGAAGAAGGTATTCCAGAAACGGCTAACGGGTGCCGTTACCCCCCGGAGTTCGGGGTCATAAATCATATTCCAGGCGAGCGCACTCTGTTGAACGAGGTAGGTTTCGTTAAGCGTACCCCACTGGTCCAGCGTTTTTTCAAAAGCAGTCCGCTGCTGACTCACGATCAGCTGAATGGCGTCGAGCGTTCGGACCGTGCCCACCGAGACGCCGACCGCCTTATCGAAGGCAATACTCAGGTGCTTACCTGTCAGCGGTAAGGCTTCTGGCTGGATAGGGGCGGTGCTACTCATCACAAACCGCTGGCTGCCAACCTGCGCCAGCAACTCGTTTTTCTGCTTTGATACCGTACCCGGCCGGTTCCAGAGCATACCCGCTTCGATAACCAGCGAGGGCGGACGAACGGGTAGTTTCAGGGGAGTAAGTAATATGACGAGGCCAGCCCCATCGTGGGCGCTTTCTACCCGGAACCGGGTGCCTTCCCAGGTTACAGTGCATTCGGTATAGCGCCCGTCATAGGCATGATAACCGGCCACCACCGTTTCAGAACGCGGCTCTTTGGGCGAGATGTATGCTTCCTGTAGATAGCGATGGGAAGTGATTCCGTTGCTTTTTACCCCAATATTCACGGCCAGACCCTGAGGCAACAGCACATGGCTTAGCACGGAGCGGGTGTTCCAGGTGTTCCAGCCAGAGGCCAGCTTAGTCTGTAACTGGCGGTAGAGCTCCTCAGAGGTGGTCGTTTGGGCCTTAACCGTGAAGGTCGTGAGCAACAGCAAAGGTAGAAGGCGGTAATTCATAATTAAAAGAGTGTTCACGGTTCCAAAGAACTATGTTTACCGGTTATACTAAAGGCAACCAATCGGTTGCCTTTAGTATAACTCCAACTTATTGTTACGTTAAAGCGGATTGCTCCAGCGGTTAGCGTGGTAACTGATGTCGAAGGCGTAGCCAGCGTTGGTGTTTCCTGGCGAAGGAAGAGTGCGAAAGCCGCGTGCCCAGATGCTGTAACAGCTATTTTTATCGATGATCACGTTCGTCTTATTCTTCACGACCGTAGCGGCACCCGCCACCCGAAACTCAATGGTATAGATACCGGGGTCGATCTCGAAAAACTCTTTCGCGCCCTTATAGACCAGGTTCGTAGCCAGCGTACTTGGTCCAGATGGCGACCCGGCTGTGATATACAGATCGAGGGGGCCGGAGTCAGGCGAGTAGTTCATGATGCGCACTTTAGCTTTGCCCGGTGCAGGTAGGGTGAGGTCATCATTAAGCAACATGAATTCTGGTTTTTGGGACGTGCCGACAGCATACACCGAATAGTATTTATCAGCCTGGGTCGGGAAAGTCAATTCGCCCACTTTGGCGGCTGGTCCCGAAGGATTGTTTGCCTGCGATTGGGCTGTATCGAAGCGCATGGTCATGGTGCCCGGCGCAAAAGCCTTGTAGCCGTTGCTCCAGGGGAATTTTATGGGAAAGTTGTTGAATTGTACTCCATTATAGAAAGGCCAGATCGCGATCTCCCGCTGGGCGGCAGCGGGGGTAGTGGCGGCATTGACTGACGCATTCACGAAAATAACTTTGGCCTTGTCCTTTTCTTCCCCCAGGCCGGCCACGTCGGCTTTTTCGCACGCAGAGAATGCCAGTACAGCGCAAGCCCAAAGCCCAATCCGTAGCCAATGTGTTGATAGGTAGTTCATCGTAAAAGGCAATTAGGAAGTGATTTTAATATCCCGGATTTTGTGTGAGAAGCGGATTGTTAACGGTTTCAATTTTAGCAATTGGAAACAGCAGCTTTTCTTTCGTGAACGCGTCGCGCTTTTGATTTACTTTCAGCACTGTGTTGGCGTAGTCAAAGCCGTAGCGCAGCAAATCGAACCAGCGGTGGTTTTCCATCGCCAGCTCCTTACGCCGTTCCGAGCGGATCAGGTCACGATAGGCGGTTTGGGTAAGCCCACTGTTCAAATCTACCTTGGTATCGGGTGTTGTCAGCGGCAGTCCAAAGGCCCGACGACGCAGCCGGTTTACGTAGTCCAGGCCCTGCGCATCCAGCAGTCCAGCTTCGTTTGTCGCTTCGGCATAAATAAGCAGCACCTCGGCCAACCGATAAATGGGGAAATTGGCTTGCCCTACCGCACCCGTGTTGGGCAAGTGGTGCTTTGTGGTCAGCCACTGAGTAACGCCCGACCCACTCCGAGCCTGAACAAAGTTTACATCCCGGCGCAGGTCACCTGCTTCATATTCCTGGATAAGACCGCCCCCAAAACCCGATTCGTTTTCAGGGTCCAGGTTGTTTGTTGGTCGATAGGCCCCCAGGCTTACTACGCCACCGTTTGTCTCAGTGACCGCACCCATGATAAACGAGTATGGATTACCGAACGCTGCAGTACCGGAAGCGCTACCTCCGTTGCTGAACTGCACTTCAAATAAGGACTCAGGACCATTTTTGGCCCCACCCCGGGCAAAGAAATTAGCGGCATAGCTGGTGTTGAGGCTCAGACCACTCTGGGTAATTACCTGGGCCGCCGTGGCCCTGGCTTCTGCGTAGTTTTTTTGTGTCAGGTACACATCCGCCAGCATGGTCAGCGCTGCCCAGCGCGTGGGGCGGCCTTTTTCGTTGCCCGGTCCACTGCCTGAATACACGGTTGGCAGTTTAACGGCTGCATCTTTGAGATCGTCGATAATTTGAGCATACACCTGAGCCGAGGGTGAACGTGCGATGTTTACCTCAGTGGGACTTGTCGTTTCAGTGGTCCGCAGCGGTACATCGCCAAATAACCTGACTAAGTTGAAGTAAGCGAAAGCCCGCATAAACTTTGCCTCACCGATAAACTGATCTTTGTAAGCAACGCCCGTTGGACCCAATGACTGAGCGACCGGAAAAATAATTCCTGGTACCCGGCTCGCAATAACGTTGGTACGGTATATAATTCTATACAGATCGTCCCAAAGCCCAAACGTGAGGGCATTGTCGGCAGGAAGTTCAAAATAATCAACCACATTGTAGGCTGCGTTTGATCGGCTGGTATTCTGAACATCATCACTGGCGTAATCGACTGAAAGCAGGTTTAAATTGCCCCGGTACAAATTACCCCCTGACAGGATGTTGTACACGCCATTGACTGCTGAGAGCGTACCAGCGAAATCGATGAAGGTTGCATTGACGGTTTGAACGCCTACGGGATCAGGCGTAAGCATTTTATCACAGCCCGCTGAATTTAACAGCAGGGCAGGTAGTAGTAGAAGTTGAACAAGTCGTTTCATACATGTTAGCTAAAGGATTAGAAACTCAGATTCAGTCCCAGAATAATGGATTTGGCTATAGGATAGGCGCCAATATCAATGCCGTTTGTGGTTACGTTGGAACCGAAACTGTTCACCTCAGGATCCCAGCCGGAATATTTGGTAAAGGTCAGCAGGTTATTGCCCGACGCGTAGATCCGGACCCGGCTCAGCTTCGCTTTGGTGAGCAGTGGTTTGGGTAGTTCGTAGGCGAGCGTGATGGTACGAACACGCAGGAACGAGGCATCCTCTAAAAACCGGGTAGAGGGTAAGATTGGATTATTGTTGCGGGGCACGGGTACCGTGGTTTGCACGCCGGGGGCTGAAGGAAGCCAGCGGTTATCGTACGTCTCCCGCCACACGTTACCCTCGAAGGTTTCCGAGTTCAGACGGGGCTGATTCCAAAGCAGGTTGCCGTGCTGAAAATTGGCGAACACATTGAGAGATAGCGCTTTGTAGGTTAGTGTATTGTTTATGCCTCCGAAGTAATCGGGAAAAGGGGAGCCATACCACACCCGGTCGTTGTCGTCGAGTACTTTATCCCCATTCTGATCGACCGGAATAAAATCGCCGGGAGCAAAGTAAGGCTGCGCCCCTAATTTAACCAGTGGCGCTGTGGCTGCCTGCTCCCAGGTTTGGTATTGACCGTTCTCGACAATGATGTGAAACCCACCGATGGGGTGCCCTGCTTCAGTGCGGTTGATGTAACCGGGGGTCCGCCAGATGCTCGCACCCAGCAGAAACGGTTGGGTGCCCAAACTGACGACTTCATTTTTATTGGTGGCTATATTTAAATCAAGGTTCCAGCGAAAATTGCCGCTGTTCACCGGTACCATATTCAGCGCAAACTCGAAACCCCGGTTACTCACTTTTCCAATATTGGTCGTGTAGGCGTTGCCCACACCCGAGATCACCGACAGGGGAGCCGGACCCAGCAATCCATCGGTGAGTTTGTCGTAATAATCGAGGGTCAGGTTGATGCGCCCCTGAAGCAGACCGATGTCGAGCCCGGCGTCGAATTGCTTGTTACGCTCCCACTGAATGTCCTGATTCTCGAAGCGGGTGGGTGCCACACCTGTTGTAATGGTGTTACCCCATACGGTATTGGCTCCGCCTGCCAGGGCCGAATATAGAAAGTCGCCAATGTTTTGGTTACCCGTTACGCCATAGCTCACCCGAAATTTAAGATCAGAAAGTGCTTTACTTTGCTTAAGGAACGGTTCTTCTGAAATACGCCAGCCCAGAGAGAACGACGGGAAGATACCATATTGGTTGTTGGACCCGAAGCGGGAAGAACCATCGCGCCGTACTGTTCCCGTAAACAGGTACTTATCGGCATAGGCATAATTGGCGCGAACAAACTGCGATACCAGGGCCGACTTGGTTTCACCCCCAAACACCCCGGTGGGTATTGGCATATTTCCTAACTGGTCCAGGGCCGCGCTGGGTGAACCCTGGGCCGTAGCCCCCATCGACTTCTGCAAAAATTGCTGCGCCGAAAAGCCTGCTACTGCATTGATGGTATGCCGCCCCACCGTGCGGTCGTAGGTAAGCAACTGGTCGGCCAGCCAGTTAAAGGTTTTTGGCTGGCTGGCAAACAACGTCTGGTTCGTGTTGGCATCTACGCCCCGCTGCCAGACCGGGTTAAAACTGGTCAGCTCATTGAACAGGTAATCGATACCAAAAAGGCTTTTAAAGCGCAAGTCTCTTGTGATCTGGTATTCACCGTACACATTGGAGGTGATTCGGTAGCGATCGGCGTTGCGCTTGCGCTGCATCGCGTTGGCAACAGCATTGCCGCCACCATCAACAAACATACTGCCATTGGTAACGGTGTTGGGGCGCCCGGCAAACTGCCCGTTGGAGTCATAGACAAGACCCAGGGGCGAGGCCGTGGTCAGGCCGTTGAGCTGGCTCTGAAAGAACTCGTCGGTATCTATGCTATTTCCTGTTTGGTAGTTAAGCGCCGTGCGGGTACCCAGTTTGAGTCGTTCCGTTGCTTTTACGTCAAGGTTAAGGCGCGACGAATAGCGTTTGGAAAACGTGTTCAGAACAATCCCCTGCTGGTTAAAATAATCGGCACTGACAGCAAACTGAATGCGGTCGGTACCACCCGTCACCGAGAGGTTGTAGTTCTGCATGGGGGCCTGGCGAAACATCTCGTCCTGCCAATCAGTGCCCTCGTAGAGTAAATACGGATTCACCGCCCATACATCAAAAATTTCGTTGCCACGGGTTGCTGCGTTTCGGCGGTGTTCAAAAGTATAACTGGCCCGTTCGCGGCCATTGGTGACCGGTATTTTTCGGCGGAGTTGCTGCACCCCGTAGTACGCATCCATGCTTACTACAGTCTTGCCTGCCTTACCTGTTTTAGTGGTAATAAGCACAACCCCATTTGCCGCACGGGAACCATAAATTGCGGTTGCTGAAGCATCTTTAAGTACTTCAATGCTTTCAATATCATTCGGGTTGATCGAGGCCAGGGGGCTTGAGTTGTTGGAACCCGCTCCACCGGTGCTGCCTTCGTTGCCCACTGAAAGGCTGTTGTTGCCCTCGCTCCAGGTGAGAGGAATTCCATCTACTACGTATAGGGGTTGGTTGGCACCCCCGCCCGCTGTAGAATTAACCCCGCGTACCCGTACCTGTACGGCCCCACCCGGTGCGCCGTTTGATTGAATCACCTGAACACCGGCTACCCGGCCCTGCAACGCTTGATCGGCCCCCATGACCGGCACCGCCCGGATTTCCTGGGCCGATACGCTGCCCACGGCTCCGGTAATATCGCGTTTTTTCTGAGTACCATACCCAACGACGACGACTTCATTCAGCGTTGCCTGAGATGGTTTCATGGTCAGGTTTATAATGGCCTGAGACCCCACCCGTACTTCCTGTCGTTCATAGCCGATATAGCTGAATATCAATACACTAGTGCCATCCGATACCGTCAATTGAAAATCCCCACTGGCGTTGGTCGACGTTCCCCGGCTTTGTCCTTTTACCGAAACACTCACGCCAGGCAACGCTTCGCCTTTTTCACTATCCGTTATCCGGCCCCGAACGGTCATTTCCTGCGGCTTTTCCGGTTCTTTGACCAGTTGCATTTCAGCATTGATAGCAACAGAGGGATTAAACATTGTCGGGGCATTGGAGGTGGGAGTCAGAACCTCCGGTATTGGGGTCTGATACACTGTTTTTCGATCGGCTTTGCGGGCCAGAATCAGATAAGTACCTGCCTTAACCCGTTTGTAGCGCAGGTCAAAAGGCTCCAGCGCCCGTTGCAGTAAAGACTCAAATGTCCCGTTGGTTAGCGCGGTCTTAGCAGGCAAAGTGTACCCTTCAATCACTTTATCTTCGAACAGGATCTCGACCTGGTACCGGGACTTTAGCTCATTCAGCACCGCTTTTAACTGGCGGACGGCTACCGGAGGGGAATCATTCTGCACGCCTGGCCTGATTTGGCTGGTCATTGCGAGGCTCTGACTTTGGGCAGGTTGCCGACAGATCAGCCATAAACCTGCCAGCCAGGCGTAAAGCCCGAGTTGGCGTAGTGTTTGTTTCATAAAGGAAAAGTGTAAATTATTCGAAAAGCAGTATTTGATCGTTTTGGCGGTTGTAATTTACATCCAGTAGCTCCGTCACTACCTGGAGTAGCTCTTCGGCGGTAGTGGCTTTAAACGCACCTGATATCGTACGCGTGGCCAGCGCTTCGTCGCGGATACTGACCTGCAGGCCATAGTTCTCTTCTAGGAGCCTGGCAATGTCGCGCAGCGACGTCTGGTCGAACACAAACTGGTGGTATTGCCAGGCTTTATGCTGTCCTGTGTGTTTATAATGATTGACCCGAAGTTGTCGGTTTACGTCCATTTTTACCATATCGCCGGGCAGCATCGTCAGCCGTTCGGGTTTGTTTAATCCCTGGTAATCAATCTGTACCTTCCCCTGGTGGAGCACAACCTGCGCATCCTGATTACGGGCATAAACCGTGAATTCAGTGCCCAGTACGGTCACATCAAATTGCCTGTTGGTATGCACAATAAACGGTTGGTGGTTTGTCAGATGGCGCACCGAGAAGGTAGCCTGTCCTGTCAGGAAAACATCTCTGGAGGATTCGCCAAAGCCAAACCGGGGGAATTCTAACCGGGAATGGGCATTCAGCGTGACCAAACTGCCATCAGGGAGGGCTTCCTTGCGAACTTCTCCGTAAGCCGTCTCAATCGTTTTGGTTAATAGTGATTTCCTGAACAGATAGCCTGTCATCAGCAGACTGATCATGAACAGCGAAGCCGCAGCAACCCAGCGGATTGGAAACCGGAACGTTTTTTTTTCGTCTGCAAACAACGGCTGTTCAACTCGTTGAGTCTGTTGCTGTAGCTTTTCCCAAATGCGGTCTTCATCGGGATGATATTGCAGATTCAGGCGGTCCCATTCTTCGAGGTATTCATAATAGGTCTCCTGATTAATTCGCTCTTTCAACCACTCTTCAATCAGGCGCTGTTGCAAGGGCGTAGCCAGACCAGAGAAGTGGGCAAAAAGAAGTTGTTTATGAACGGTTGTATTCATCACAGATCATGCGTTTATGTGGACTAGTCACCAGTCAGCTACTTAACCTTATTTCAATAACCAGGCAGTTATCCAGACAATGATTCCGACATGGATTACTTTCCTTAACTGAAGCAGGGCACGCTGTATATGCGCTTCAACGGCCTTGAGGGAGATCTGTAGTTCCTCCGCAATTTCCCGCTGTTTCTTGCCTTCAAAGCGACTCAGCACAAATACGCGCTGACACTGAGGGGGCAAAAGCTTGACCTCTTTTTCAAGGCGCTGATAAAGCTCAGTACATTGAATAATGCTTTGGGGATCTTCTGAAACAGCATCAGCCACCGCATCCAGTTCGACGGGTTTACCCATTTGGCTGGCCTGTCTAAATTCATTTTGGAGGTGATTATAAACCCGGTTGCGTACCGACTGATACAAATAAGCCCGGTAGGACGTAGTTATGTGTTCATGGACTTTATTCTTCCAAAACCCCATAAATATGTCAGCAACAATATCTTCCGCCACATCCCGGGCATACGTAAATCGCACTGCTTGATTGCACAGTACTTTGTAATAGCGCCGGAACAAAAGCTCATATCCCCGGTGTATGTCAGTAGCAAACGCCTGCCTGATGAGATACTCACTGTCCATCACGACAACTTCTTCCCGTTGGGGTATAGGTGTCGTGAGGTTGATAGGGTTCTGCTTCGGATTGTTTTCGGCCATTGCGGCAAGCTTATGAACTTTTGTACGCTCTCTGAATAGACAGCATAAAATAGGTTTACCCTATGTGTAATCTTATATTTTTTATAATTATTTTTAAATGCAAGGGAAGTTGAGGTCCTCCCGAAAAGCGTTCCGGTCAAAGATTGAGGATCGGACGTTAATGAGGTCCTCCCAAAAAGCGTTCCGGTCAAAGATTGAGGATCGGACGTTCATTTGTTGGTTTTTCCTTCCCTCTCCAACCTCATTTGGCGTTAGCCCACCGAGTGAGCTATGAGGTCGGAAGCTATTGTATTCCTGCCGCCAGTGTTCAACTTTTTCCTGAGCATCTTCCAGCGACAAGAACCAATGAGCGTTCAA
>NZ_JBPZHB010000013.1:0-146980 GCF_051857545.1 Larkinella fluvii
ATGCGGTTGGCTGACGCATTTGTTACAGCTTGCGTCAGCCAACCGCATGGGCGGCCCCGTCTTCATTCATAACTCTTCACTCTTAACTCTTCACTGAAAAAGCTTCCTTCGGATTTTCCACCAGAATTTGCTTCCAGTCTTTCTTCGTAAATCCCTTGCGGTTTAAGACCGGCATCAACTGGTTGAACAAAACCGTATAATCCCGGCCGATGGAGCCGCCGTCGGGTTGCGCGGGATCATACCAACCGGCGTCGTGGGAGAGCAGTGTCCGGTGCAAAAACCGGTTTTCTTTCATCAGGAGCAGCGTATCGGCGTACTGACTCACATTTTTCCCATCCAAACCGTCCAGACTCACCCAGGCGCCTTCCCGAACGGCACGGGCGTAATGCACCATGTTTTGCCCCTGCGCATGTACCCACACGAACGCCGATGGATCGACTCTTTCCTGTTTCAACACGTCAAGCTGCTCAAAGGCTGGCACATGCGGCCCGGTATGCGAGCAAATGGTCAGACCGGTGCGTTTGTGTGTCCGGGCGGCTGCCGTAATGAGTTTGCGGTGCAGTTCCGACAAGGGGCCGGGGTTGACGCCGATTTTCAGGAAAGCGGGCCGGACACCGGTTCCATCGATGCCGCTTTCGAACTCCGCCACCCAGCGGTCGGCCAGTTGGTCGGCGGTTTCGATCCGGGCGTGGCTGGGCAGGTATTTGTCATTCGATGCCCCGTAATACCCGGTGTTTGTCAGGATTCTAATTCCTGATTTTTCCGATAACTCTTTCAGCAACAGGGGATCGCGCCCCAGGTAGGCGGGCGTACAGTCAATCAACGTCTGAACGCCCAGCTTCCGCAACGTCTGCAAATACGGCAGCATTTTCACCACCACATCGGGCCGTTTCCAGCGCTCCGGACTGATTTGGTCAGCACCGATAAAATCGACCAGCATGTGTTCGTGAATGAGCGTCAACCCCAGTTCCGACGCCTGAACCGCTCCGGTTACGGTGTTGATCATCGGTTTTTTTTGAAGAACCGGCCAAATCCCGGCGGCCAGTGAGGTTTTCAGAAAGGTCCGACGTTTCATCAGAATCGAATGGGTCGTTAAGATTTTAAAAACTTCCGGGCTTCCTGAATGGTCGACTTGTATTCGGCCATGCTCAACACCTTTTTGTACATGGACTTCGCCCGGTTCCGGTCGCCGGACTGGGCCGAGATCCGGGCCAAACCGCTGTAGGCGTGGGCCGTAAACTCCTTGGCAAAGACCTCGTCCACCGGCATTTTTAAAGCGTTCTGGTAATTTTCGGCTGCCAGTTTGTGGTTGCCGTTCATTTTTTCTTCGGTAATGCCTTCCAATACTTTTACCGGCATGGCCAGAAATTTCTGGGGAAGATTCCGCAATCGTTCGATGTAGGCCTGGGCATCGCGGTACCGACCCGACTGCACCAGCGCTTCGGCGCATCCCAGCGTAAAGACCGGGTTTTGCGGGTATTTATCCGCCAACGGTTTCAGAAACAGAGCCGCGCGAGCCGGTTGGCTTTCGTGTTTCAGGTAAATATGTCCCAAATAAAGCGCGGTTTCGGTCCGGGTGAAAACACCCCGGCGCACAGCCGTCTCCATTTGCCTCATTCCCAACGCCATATCGCCATTCTGAAAAAAAAGCAGCAGCGGTTTCGACACCGGATGATCCAGCGGATACCGTTCAATGTAGTAATTATAAAGCCCGGTTGAAAAATAAAATTCCGGATTTTTGTCCATCAATTTAAATCCCTTCCGCAAATAGCTATACGCCTTTTGCGCTTCACCAACGGCTTTCATCGTCTCGTTGTCATAGTGGTTTTTCATCGCCAGATAGCCGTGTGAAGCCAGCGAGAAAAAGACGCCTTCCGGATCGTTTTCATTGCGATCGAGCAATTTTTTCGAAAGCGCAATGCCTTGATTCAGGTAATTGACGTACTGTGTGGTGGCATTTTTGTTTTCTTTCAGCGGCAAATACTGCCAATAGAGCTGAATGGCTTTCATCACCGGCACCACCGGATGCTGGGGATATTTGGCTTTCACCTGCCGGATGTAGTCATCCGCTTCATCGAATTCGTAGTTGTAAATTTTATCGGTAGCCTTCAAAATAATCTGCTGAATACCAGCGTCATCGAGTATCTGGGCGAGAGCCGGCAAAGGGCCCGATAAGAAAAGCAGGAGCCAGAATTTTTTCATGGGAAGGTGTGTTCACGAGTTACGGGAATGTTCTTTTTTGAAGAATACGAATAGACCGTTACTTTTGTTAGTTCTCAAAACGCCTAACGACACCCCCACCGAAAAAGTTTGCCATGATTCGATTCGAGCATTTTGTGTTAGATAACGGTTTAAAAGTCTACGTTCACGAGGACCCGACCAGCCCGATGGCGACGGTCAATATTTTGTACAATGTCGGGTCGCGCGATGAAGATGCGGGGAAAACCGGTTTTGCGCATTTGTTCGAACACCTGATGTTTGGCGGCTCCCGCAACATTCCGAGCTACGACGAACCGCTGCAAAAAGTGGGGGGCGAAAACAACGCCTTCACCTCACCCGACATCACCAACTATTACATCACGCTCCCGTCGGCCAACCTCGAAACCGCCTTCTGGCTCGAATCCGACCGGATGCTGGGCCTGTCGTTCGACCCGACGGTTTTGGACGTGCAGCAGAAAGTGGTGATCGAAGAATTCAAGCAACGCTACCTCAACCAGCCCTACGGCGATGTCTGGCTGAAACTCCGCCCGCTGGCCTATCAGGTGCATCCCTACCAGTGGGCCACGATCGGCAAAGACATCAGCCACATCGAAACGGCGACCCTGGACGATGTAAAGCACTTTTTTTATACGCATTACCTGCCGAACAACGCCACGATGGTGGTGGGCGGAAACGTCACGCTTGAGCAGGTCAAGCAACTGTCGAAAAAATGGTTTGAGCCCATTCCGGCGGGCAAGGTTCACGCGCGCAATCTGCCGCAGGAACCGGTGCAGACCGAAGCCCGGTTTCTGGAAACCGTGGCCGAAGTTCCCCTCAATGCGCTCTACAAAGTATACCACATGCCGGGTCGTTTCGCGGACAATTACTACTGCGCCGACCTGCTGAGCGACGTGCTGGGCCGGGGAAAATCGTCGCGGCTTTACCAGAAATTGTTGAAAGAACAGGCGCTGTTTACGGGTATTTCGGCGCACTCGACCGGATCGCTGGACCCTGGTTTGCTCGTCATCAGCGGTTCGCTGAATCAGGGCGTATCGTTGGAAGAAGCCGATGCCGCTATTGAAAGCGTTGTGAATGAAATCGTTAGCCAAACCGTACCGGAAGACGAACTGGCCAAAGTGAAGAATCAGGCGGAAGCGACGCTGGTATTTTCAGAGGTAGAACTGCTGAACCGCGCTATGAATCTGGCGTATGCCGCCAATGCCGGTAATGCGGACTGGGTGAATCAGGAAACGGAACGGATTCAGGCCATTACGCCAGACGACATCCAGTCGATTGCCCAAAAACTGCTCCGGAAAGAAAACCGCTCGACCCTGTATTACCGGGCCGCCTAGGCCACTCGCTATGAAAATCCGCGTTGGGCAAGGATACGATGTGCATCAGTTAGCCGAAGGCCGTGAATTCTGGCTTGGCGGTATTTTAATTCCGCACACACACGGTGCGCAGGGGCATTCTGATGCCGATGTGATTTGTCACGTGCTCTGTGATGCCTTGCTGGGTGCCGCCAATCTGCGGAACATCGGCTACCATTTTTCGGACAAAGATCCGCGCTGGAAGGGTGTTGATAGCAAGCTGCTGCTGGCCGAGGTGATGCGGATGATTCGCGAAAAAGGGTACGAAGTTTCGAACGTCGATGTGACAGTGGTGTTGCAGGAACCGAAGTTAAATCCGTACATTCCGGCCATGAAAACCTGCCTGTCGGGCGTCATGGAAGTCCCGGAAGACGATATTTCCATCAAGGCTACCACCTCCGAACACATGGGCTTTGTGGGCCGAAAAGAAGGCATTGCGGCTTTTTGCGTCGCGCTGATTTATTCCTGAGTTGGTACTGAAAACGTTTCATTTACACTCATTGACCTGATAAACGATGCTTTTATCTCTGCGAAATCTGCGCCACCTCACCGCGCTTTCTGCGTTTTCTCTCCTCATCCTGTCGGCCCGCGCCCAGCCGAAAGTGGCAACCGCCAACGGCCCAATTGATTTTGAAGAGTATGAACCGGTTTCGACTTTGAAGACCCCGGAACACAAAATCACCCGCGCCAAATACCCGTTCATCGACGTGCATAACCACCAGTATGACATGGACCGGACGGATTTACGGAAACTGGTGACCCAGATGGACAGCCTGAACATGGGCATTATGGTCAATCTGAGCGGACGCGGTTTTACATCGAACGTAGCCGAAAGCAGCACGTTTCTCGGCAATGCACTGGCCAATGTGCAGAAGTCGTATCCAAAGCGGCTGGCGATTTTTACGAACATCAACTTCGCCAATCTGGGTGAACCCGGCTGGACGGAAAAGGCCGTCAAACTGCTGGAAGACGACATCAAAAACGGCGCAAAAGGCCTGAAAATCTATAAAAGCCTGGGTTTTAATGTGAAGGATACGGAAGGGAAACGCGTTCGGGTAGACGATCCGCGTCTGGACGCGATCTGGGCCAAATGCGGTCAGCTGGGCGTTCCGGTTTTGATTCACACCGCCGACCCGAAACCGTTCTGGGACCCGATGGACCGCTTCAACGAACGCTGGCTGGAACTGAAAACCCACCCCGGCCGGAAACGGTCGGAAAGCAACCCGGTTTCCTGGGAACAACTCATTGCCGAACAACACAATGTGTTCCGCAAACATCCGAAAACAACGTTTATCAACGCCCACATGGGCTGGTATCCGAACGATCTGGTGAAGCTCGACAGTCTGATGAAGGTGTTTCCGAACATGCTCGTCGAAATCGGAGCGGTTATTGCCGAACTTGGACGCCAACCCCGGGCGTCGCGGAAGTTCTTTGAAAAATACCAGGACCGGATTCTGTTCGGAAAAGACAGTTGGGTGCCGTCGGAGTACGCAACGTATTTCCGCGTGCTGGAAACCGACGACGAATATTTTCCGTACCACAAAAAATACCACGCGTTCTGGCGCATGTACGGCATGGCGTTACCCGACGAAGTGCTGAAAAAAGTGTATTACAAAAATGCCCTGCGGATCATTCCGGGCCTGGATAAATCGCAGTTTCCGAACTGATTATCATGTTGAAAATCACCCACATCGACGTTTTCAAGCTTAATATTCCCCTGAAGGCTCCCATCGCCATTTCGTTGGGAACGATTGAAAATGCCAGAAATCTACTCGTCCGGATTCACGCCGACGGCCTGGTAGGATGGGGTGAAGGCTCGCCGTTCTGGATGATTGTCGGCGAAACGCAGGAAACCGGTTTTGCAGCCGCCCGCGATTTTGGCAAACTGCTGATTGGTCAGAACGCCCTGGATATTGAAGGTAATTTGAACCGGCTGGATGCCTATTTACCCAACAATCCAACCGTGAAAAGTGCGTTCGATATGGCGCTGTACGATCTGGCCGCCCAGGCTGCCCGAATTCCATTGTACGCCTTTTTGGGTGGTGAGCGGTTTACGCTGGTCACCGACGAAACGATTTACCTCAATTCGCCGGAACGCATGGCCGCCGATGCTGTTCGGATCAAAGAAAAAGGCGGTTTAGCAATCAAAGTGAAGCTCGGTACTAACCAGCGCGACGACATCCGGCGTGTGGAAGTGATTCGGGAAGCGGTGGGCGATGGGATTCCGATTCGGACGGATGCCAACCAGGGCTGGAATTACGTCACGGCGGTCAACGTGCTCAGAACCATTCAGGACTGGAACATCGAATACTGCGAACAACCCGTCAAGAAGTGGGCGATCGCCGATCTGAAGCGCCTTCGGACCAAGACGACCGTTCCCATCATGGCCGACGAATCGCTGTTTAACCATCGGGATGCACTGCGGCTGGCGCAGGAAGAAGCCGTCGATTACTTCAACATCAAGTTATCGAAAAGCGGGGGTATTTTTAACGCCCAGAAAATCAACGCCATTGCCGAAGCGGCCGGCATCCCGTGTATGATCGGTTGCATGTCCGAATCACGGCTGGCCATCACCGCCAAAGCCCATTTTGCCTCCGCCCGCCGTAACGTTTCGTTCTACGATCTGGATGCGCCATTTGAACACGCCGACGACCCGGTTTTGGGGGGCGTTACGTACAGGGGTTACGAAATTGAATTGCCAACCGGGCCGGGAATCGGTGCCACCATCGACGAAACCTTTCTGACCGGTTTGGAGAGAGTTGAGATTCGCTAGTTGAACCCTATGATTACCATTACGACCGCTCAATCGGATCAGGATTTGCGGGGCATTCTGGATTTGCAGCAGAGAAATCTCAAGAAAGCGCTGTCTGCCGAACGGATCGAAAGTCAGGGATTTTTAACCGTTGAGCACAACCTGCCGCTGCTTCGACGGATGAATGAAGCCGCCCCTAGTGTAATTGCCAAAAACGATGATGAGGTGGTTGGTTACTGCCTAACGATGATCCCCGCATTCCGCAACGAAATCCCGGTTCTGGTTTCCATGTTCGAACTGCTCGACCACCTTCCCTACCAGGACCAGTTACTCAGCCAGTCGAATTATGTGGTCATGGGACAAATCTGCGTGGCTGACGGTTTTCGTGGTCAGGGGATTTTTGATCGGATGTATGGGTTGTTTCGGGAGAAACTGAGTCCCTCTTATTCACTGGCGATCACCGAAGTAGCGGCAATCAACCGTCGGTCGCAAAGGGCGCACGAACGGGTCGGTTTTCGAATCATTCACTCGCATTACAACCCGGTTTCTGCCGAAAGCTGGAATGTGCTGGTTTGGGATTGGCGGTGAAATCACCTTTCACTCTGGCAGGCATTTATTTCCGTTTGAATCTCTTCGGTTGTCATCTCAACGTCAGGCATTTCAGCATCAAGTTTTTCAAAGAGGTCGTCAAGCAACCGCACCTGCTATTTCCGTGCGATGATACGTCGGTCCTTGGCAGAGAAGGTCTCAAATGTTTTAATAAATTCGGTGTCATATCAACACACTAAATTAACGTGAATTATGGATGGGTTTGCCCCGGAGGGGCTCTCTGTTTATAGAAAATAGGTATAAATAAACATAAGCTCCGGAGGAGCGTCCTGAAATCGCAAGGACGCTCCTCCGGAGCTTATATTTGACCTGATCGCTTAAATACTATTGACAGAAGGCTCCGCTGGAGCCTGAGTAACCGTATTTTCCTGCGCGTCCCCGGTTTCGATCCATGCCACATTGGGCTCCGCTGGAGCCTGAGTAACCGTATTTCACGTTAAATTACCAGAAATTTTTACACTTCCTCCGCCTGCAACTGTTTCTCATACAGTTCGCGGTAAACGCCGTTGGCCGCCAACAGCTCCTCGTGGGTGCCGTGTTCAACCACTTCGCCTTCATCGAGCACCAGAATTTTATCCGCCAGTTTGGCCGACGAAACCCGGTGGGAAATCACCACGGAGGTGCGGTTTTCCATGATCCGGTGGAGGTTGTTCAGAATGATATTTTCGGTGTTGGTATCCACCGCCGATAAACAGTCGTCCAGAATCAGGATTTTAGGGTCGCGGGCGATGGCGCGGGCAATCGAAAGCCGCTGTTTCTGACCACCCGACAACGTAACGCCCCGCTCGCCAATCCGGGTGTCGAACTGCTCCGGAAAAGCGATGATGTTCTGGTATAAATCCGCGTCTTTGATGGCCTGCTCCACTTTCTCCTGCGGCAGGTCGGGCATCCCGAATTTGACGTTGTTGCTGATGGTTTCGGAAAACAGAAACACTTCCTGCGGCACGTAGCCCATTTGCCTCCGAATGCTCATCAGGCTATAATCCTTCAGCGGAATCCCGTCGATCAGGATTTCGCCCTCGGTGGGGTCATACATCCGCGTGAGCAGATTGGCCAGCGAGCTTTTGCCCGAACCGGTGGTTCCCAGAATGGCGACGGTTTCACCCGCTTTGACGTTCAGGTTAAAATCCTTCAGCGCAACGATTCCCGAATCCGGGTACACAAACCGCACATTCCGGAATTCTACCTCGCCCACAATTTCCCGTTCCAGCGATTTTTCGGAAACCAGATCGGTTTTCACGGCCAGAAACTCGTTGATTCGTTGCTGGGACGCGGCCGCCCGCTGGGTCTGGCTCGTGGTCCAGCCGAGGGCCATCACCGGCCAGGTCAGCATGTTAACGTACAGAATAAATTCCATAATGTTGCCCGGCGTCAGTCGCCCGGTCAGAATTTCCTGACCTCCGACATACACCACCAGCACGTTACTGAACCCGACGAGCAGCATGATGAGCGGAAAAAACAGCGAATCGACGCGGGTCAGTTGCAGGGATTTCTGTTTGTAGACATCACTTTCGGTCGTGAAATTGGCCGCCGAGTTGTCTTCGCGGACGAACGCCTTGAGCACCCGAATGCCGGAAAACGCTTCCTGAACAAAGGTGGAAAGCCGCGAAAGACTCCGCTGAATTTCTTCCGAACGTTTGATAATGATGGTATTAACCACGTAAATCGCAATGGAAAGAACCGGCAATGGCAACAGCACGTAGAGGCTCAGCCGGACGTTAATCGAAACCATATAGCTGATTACCAGGATAAACAGCGTGATCAGATTCAGCCCGTACATGATCGAGGGTCCAACGTACATCCGCACTTTGCTGACATCTTCGGAAATCCGGGCCATTAAATCACCGGTGTTGTGCTGACGGAAAAAACTGAGGGGCAGCGTCTGGTAATGCGCGTAAATTTCGTTTTTCAGGTCATATTCGATGTGTCGCGACATGACGATCAGCGTTTGCCGCACCAGAAACAGAAAGAAGCCTTTCAGGAGCGCCATCGCCAGAATCAGCAACCCGTAGAACAGAATGCTGAAGGCAAACACATCGTAGAGATTGCTTTGCAAACGGCTCCCGTTGTAGAGGAAATAAATGTCGAGGGTTTCTTTCACCAGATCGAGCGAATACCGCACCAACTGGGCCGGAATAATCCCGAACAGGTTGGAAATGATGGTGAAAGCGGTTCCCCAAATGAGGTACCACTTGTATTTCAGCAGGTATTTATTGAGGTGGGAAAGTGCTTTCACAAATCAGCAGGCGTCTTTCAATGAAACAAATCAGGGATATTGGCTGGTAACAGAAATCGGGCCGGAATAGTTTATCGACACGATAGGTTGACCGGTATTCGTCCTGAACCGGTATTTCGCCGGTGAAGACAAGTATAGTTCAAGACATTTTCCGTACTTTTGTACCCAATTACCAATCTTCGAAATATCGAACCGAGTTCTTTGTTTCTTGCCGGACCAGAATGCTAAACAGACGTTTATTGCGGATTAAGGTCATGCAGGCTTTTTATGCCCTGCGACAATCCGAATTATCCAATCGGCAGGCGGCTGTCGATACCATTACCGAAACTTTTCAGCGTGACCTGAATTCGATGGAGGTGCAGAACCTCCAGCAATTGGAAGGCTACCGCCGACTGGCTACGGTTTTGTTTGAAGAAGGATTAAAAGAAGGAAAACCGCCCGAAGAGGAGGAAATACCGCGTAAAGTGCTGGTAGCCGCCAACCAGGCGCTGGTGGATTACCGGAACAGCCTGACCCGGGAACGTCAGCGGGTGCTGCAGGCGCTGGTCGATGACGTTCGGACGCTCGATAACTCCCTCATCCGGCTGCTGAGCCTGCTCCTGGAGCTGGCCCACGTGGCGCAGATCGACCGGGAACGGACCTACAAAAACCTGGATACCCGCCAGATCGCCAAAGAATCGGGACTGGATAGCAACCGGATTATCAAGGCCCTGCGCGAACACAAACCGCTGGAGGTCGAGCAGATTCGCCGGAAAATCGAGTGGGGTGACGACCGTCAGATGGTTCGGACCATCTACAACGATGTGCTGAAAGAAGACGACGTTTACCGCACCTACTGCGAATCCGAACAGCATACGGCCGACGAAGACCAGCAACTGGCGCAGCACGTGTTGCGAAATGTGTTGCTGAAGCAGGAACCGGCCCGGAGCTTTTTCGAGGAAATGGACCTGAGCTGGTCCGAAAACAGCGAAATTGTGCGGAGTATGGCCATCAAAACGCTGAAATCCGTGCAGGGGCCGGAAGGATTGAAACTCGTGGCGCTGACCGAAGATTGGGTAGAAGACCGGGATTTTCTGGAAACACTGTACAAAAAAGCCCTGGAAAACGACGCCGAATACGAGAGCCTGCTGGCCGAGCAACTGACCAACTGGGATGTGGAGCGGGTGGCACAACTGGACAAAATTATTCTGAAACTGGCACTCGCCGAGTTGCTGAATTTTCCGAATATTCCGGTAAAAGTGACCATCAACGAGTACATCGAACTGGCAAAGCTGTACAGTACGCCCAAAAGTGGCAAATTTGTCAACGGTATTCTGGATAGCTTATCCGAAAAACTAAAAACCTCCGGCCAGCTTCGCAAAAGTGGCCGTGGTTTGATGGACAATAAATAAGTTTACCCGTTTCCGGTTGTTTCTCGTTTATAAAGACGAACAACTGATAACTAAGTACGATTATGAGCAGAACAAGTCAAACCCTGATTGCCTTTGTAACGGGATGCGTAACTGGTGCCGCACTGGGTCTACTCTATGCGCCCGAGAAAGGCGCCGTTACCCGTGACCGGTTAACCTATCGTTTGTCAAAATACCGCGAACAACTTCGCTACCTGCTGGATGATGTGTTAAGAACCGATAAACTCCCCGAAAGCCTGGCCAAAACCGAGGGCGAACGGGTCGTGAGCGATGCCCGCGAAAAAGCGGAAAAACTGCTGGAAGATGTCGATCGTCTGATGGCGCAGATCAAGCAGCAGGGCGCATAACAAGCCTATCTAATGGCCAGGAAGTGAGTCGGTTTCGACTGAATCGAATCCCTTCCTGACCCTCCATTTCGTTAAAAAAAGTAATGAAAAACTTCCTCCTAAGTCTGGTTCTTCTCGCCGGTGTTACGGCCTGCAACCAGACCCAGAAAGACTCAACGAAAGAGCTGTCGGGCAAAATGCCTAAAATGGTGTTCACCGACACGGGTGTTTACGACTTTGGCGACATTACCGAAGGCGATACGGTATCGCGGAATTTCAAGTTCAAAAATGAAGGCGAATTTCCGTTGATTATCAACAACATTCAGGCATCCTGCGGCTGTACAACGCCCGAATGGCCTAAAAAACCGATCGAGCCCGGCCAGGAATCGTCCATCAAAGTGCTGTTCAACAGCCAGGGGAAACGGGGCGTTCAGAACAAAACCGTCACCGTTTATGCCAATACGGACCCGGCCTACAGCGAACTCGCTTTCCGCGTGATGGTAAATCCCCGGGATTCCAGCAGCGTCAAAACCGCCCAGTAAGCCCTGTTCAGTACCAGTAACTGATCCACGCATCCTCCATCAAACCCATTCATTTTAAACCACTATTCGTTACCATGAATTTCCCTTCTATTCTAGCACAAGTACCGGGCGGCTCGTCCAATTCCATGGTTTGGAACATCGTCCTGTGGGTCGGTATTTTTGTGGTGTTCTACTTTTTCATGATTCGTCCGCAGCAGAAAAAGCAGAAGGATCAGAAGAATTTCATTGAGAACCTGAAAAAAGGCGACGGCGTGGTCACCATTGGCGGTTTACACGGCAAAGTATACGCCGTAGAAGGCACGACGGTGGTGGTGGAAGTGGACAAAGGCGTGAAACTGACGTTTGAAAAAACCGCCATCTCCCGCGAAGCAACGGTCAAATTACCGGCGTAATGCAAACGAATGATGAATGTAAAATGATGAATGATGAATATAAAAGTCTCTTAGCAAGCGTTAAACACTTTTACATTCATCATTCATCATTTTACATTTAACATTAAAAATTCCCTTTGTGCCGCTAACCAACACCCAACCCCGCCCGGTTCAATTGCCGACACTCGTTTTGTGTCTGCTGGCGGCTGCCGTCATCTGGTTGCTGAATGCGCTCAACAAGAACAACTATACGGTCAGCGTGCAGTATCCGATTGAGTTTGTTTACGACCAGAAATTGTACGTTCCCACGACGCCCCTTCCCAAAACCATTACTGTCAGCATCACCGGCAATGGCTGGAAGCTGTTCCGGAAGTCGTGGCTGCCGTTTCGGTCTCAACCCATCCGGTATTCCGTTCCCCGTCCGCTCGAAACCAAATACATCAATACCGCTTCGCTGGCGGCTTCTTTGACCGATCACGCCAACGACGTTCGGGTCAATTTTGTGGCCGGTGATACGCTGGCGTTGAATTTCGACCGGCTGGCAGCCCAGGAAGTTCCGATTGTAGTTGACAGCACGGGCATCGATCTGGCCGAAAGCATGGTGGTTTCCAGTTTGATCAACGTCAATCCCCGCGTGATTCGGTTTGAAGGCCCGGCCCGGCTGCTTCGGGCCATGCCGGATACCATCAAAGTGAAGATTCCGGCCCGTCGGCTGACCCAAAGCTACGATGAGGAGTTGAGACTGCCCATTCCGCGTCATCCGCTCATTCGGGCTAGTGCCGACCAGGTTTCGGTTAGTTTTGAAGTGGCCGAACTCCTGCAGCCGCTTCCTCCACCCCCTCCTCCCCAACCCGTAAAACCGGCCAAGTCGACCAAATCGGAAAAAACCGGGAAATCTGCCAAAGCCAAATCGGTCCGTAAAAAATGAGTCAATCAGTGAAAAGACCCTTGTTAATTGGGGTTACGGGCGGAATTGGTTCCGGAAAAACCACGGTTTGCCGCATCTTCGAAGCCCTCGGGATTCCCGTTTATTATGCCGATGAACGCGCCAAATGGCTGGTCGATCACGATGCCATTCTTAAATCGGACGTGACGCGCCTGCTGGGATCGGAAGCGTATGACGAAGCCGGGCATTACAACCGGAGTTGGGTGGCCGCTCAGGTGTTTGCCAAACCCGATTTGCTGCTGCAACTCAACGCCCTGATTCATCCGAGGGTGTATGCCGATACCGAGCTTTGGGCGCATGGTTATGCCGACAAACCGTATCTGATCAAGGAAGCGGCTTTGCTGCGGGCTGCGGGTGAAGATGGCAATAACCTTGACAAATTGATTGTGGTACAGTCGCCGTTGGAGCTTCGCATTCACCGCATTCACCAGCGCGATCCGCACCGCTCCGCGCAGGAAATCAAGAACATCATCAGCCGGCAGATCAGCGACGAAGAGCGGATTGAAATGGCCGATTACGTGGTCTACAACAACGATACCCAACTGCTGATTCCCCAGGTTTTGCGGCTCCACGAAGCCTTTTGCCAGACCGGTTTGTAATCCGCCTTTTTTATAAGATTATTTCCTCGCTTACTAGTTGTTTAAGTGCCAGCGGCACGTAATGTTACTAGCAAATCGGTATTCGACCCCTCCGGGGTCAATAATCTCATCGTTCATGTTAAATTTAATAGCCGCATCAGCCCAGCGGTTATTTTGTTTACATCAATTAGTCCGTATTTCCTTGAAGCTATTTTGTAATTTGGCGGTAAGAGATTACACTCAAAAACACGACCTGAAACGGCAACGGCCGTCCGACCGTGGGTATATAACTATGAAAAAACGTTACTTTCTGGCCGCCTGCGCGTTCAGCTTTCTGGCGGGGGCTTTCGTCACCGACGACGATCCGGCCAAACCGCTCACGGCCGAGCTGGTCGATGCCGCTTCCCGGGTGTTCGGCCTGACCTTCACCCAAACCGAGCGGGATTCCATGCTCGGTAACCTCACCAATTACCGCAGCAATTACGAAGCCCTCCGGAAAATTGACGTGAGCAACGACGTCGCTCCGGCCCTGTATTTCAATCCCTTACCCGACGGTTTCAAACTTCCGCAGGGAGCCGCGTCGTTCAAAGCCAGCCCGGTTGGAAAAACCGCTTTGCCCGCCAACCGCGACGACCTCGCGTACTATTCCGTCGCTCAACTGGGTGAATTGCTCAGAACCCGCCAGATTACGTCCGAAGAACTGACCAAATTCTTCCTCGACCGGCTGAAAACCCACAATGCCAAACTCTTCTGCGTCGTCACGTTTACCGACGAACTGGCGCTGAAACAGGCCCGGCAGGCCGATGCCGAAATCAAGGCGGGAAAATACCGGGGACCGCTGCATGGTATTCCCTACGGAGCCAAAGATTTATTCGCCAAAAAAGGCTACAAAACCACCTGGGGTTCCGTTCCGTACCAGAATCAGACGCTGGATTATGACGCCACCATCATCCAGCGACTGGAAAAAGCCGGAGCGGTTTTGTGTGCCAAACTGACGATGGGCGAACTGGCGATGGGCGACGTCTGGTTTGGTGGAAAAACCCGCAATCCGTGGGACCCGACCACCGGCTCCAGCGGTTCCTCCGCCGGTTCGGGCTCCAGCGTTTCGGCGGGATTGTTGCCCTTTGCGATTGGCACCGAGACGCTGGGGTCCATTGTGTCACCGTCGAACGTCAACGGCGTAACCGGCCTTCGTCCCACCTACGGGCGCGTCAGTCGCTACGGGGCCATGGCCTTGAGCTGGTCAATGGATAAAATCGGGCCGATGTGCCGCTCCGTCGAAGATTGTGCGCTGGTTTTCAATGCCATCTACGGCCCGGATGGACACGATCCGACAGTGATCGCAGCTCCGTTCCGGTATGCCCCGCTGGCTTCGTTGAAGGGCCTCAAGATTGGCTACCTGAAAAAAGCATTCGACGCTGATTATCCCACCAAAGCCAACGATCAGGCCACGCTGGAAACACTGCGAAAACTCGGAGCGGAACTGATCGCGTTTGAATTACCGGACATTCCGGTGGGCAAAATGTCGCACATTCTGAGTGCCGAAGCCGCTGCTTCATTTGACGAACTGACGCGTTCGGGCAAAGACGATCAACTGGTGCGTCAGGTCAAAAACGCCTGGCCGAATTCCTTTCGTTCCGCCCGGTTTATTCCGGCGGTCGAATACATTCAGGCCAACCGAATTCGGACCAAACTCATCAACGAAATGGCGCAAACCATGAAGGGTTTCGACGTCTACATCACGCCGACCTACGGCAACGCCAACCTAACGCTGACCAACCTGACCGGCCATCCCTGCGTGGCTCTTCCCAACGGGTTCAATGCGAAGGGATTACCTACGAGCATCACGTTTATGGGGCAATTGTTTGACGAAGGGCGCTTGCTGGCGGTGGCCAAAGCCTATCAGGATGCGACGGTTTTTCACAAAAAACACCCGGTTCTTTGAACATCCGCGTTGGCGGCACGAAGTTCAAAGAACCGGGTGTACCTTTGCATGTTGCCCCTAAAGTATTTACTCACCTTTGGCCTTGGTAAGTTCCGCGAACGGAATCACCCCGGCGCGTTTGGCCCAGACGTCATAAAGTGCCGCCATCGCTTTGACCCGATGCGGTTCTTTCGCGCTCAAATCCTGTAGCTCGGTCCGGTCGGTTTTCAGGTTATAGAGTTCCCATTGGTTGGACGGAAATTCCGACACCAGTTTCCAGTCGCCCTGCCGAACGGCCCGGTTGCCTTCGTGTTCGAAATAGAGCGCATCGTGGCCTTTCCAGGCGGTTCCCCGAAAAACCGGCACCAGACTCACACCCTCCGCCGGGGTGATGGCGTAGCCTTTATGGGTTTTCGGATACGTAGCTCCCGCCAGATCCAGGCAGGTTGTCATAACGTCGATGATGTGAGCGGGGCGCTGGTCGATCTTGCCCGGTTTCACAATCGAGGGGCCGTAGGCGACAAAGGGTGTGGCGGTTCCGCCTTCATACTCCCAGTGTTTGTAGAACCGAAAAGGCGTATTGCTCAGGTTCGCCCCCCGCTTTCCGTAGGCCGTAAAGGAAGTTGGGTCGCTCGACGGTTTCTTGCTGCTTTCGTAGATGGTCGGCAGAAAATTGCCGGTTCCGATGTTTTCGTGACTGGCTCCATTGTCCGACAAAAACAGAATCACCGTGTTCTGATCCTGCCCCATTTCTTTCAGTTTCTGCCGGATTCGGCCAATGTTCTGGTCCATGCGGTCGATCATGGCTGCATAAACCGCCATCTTGTCTTCCCAGTCTTTCTTTTCAGCCTCACTCAATGAATCCCAGGCCGGAATGGATGCATCACGGGGTGAAAGCGAACTGTTTTTCGACAGAATTCCCATTGCCTTCATCCGCTGAAACCGCTCTTCCCGTAGTTTGTCCCACCCTTTCTGGTAAGCACCCCGGTATTTGGCAATGTCCTGGGGCAGGGCGTGTAAGGGCCAGTGGGGAGCCGTAAAGGCCATGTACAGAAAGAACGGCTGGTCTTTGGGCGTCTGGCCGATGAATTCAATGGCATGATCGGCGAAGGCATTGGTCGCGTAATAGCCTTTCTCCGGCGTGTATTCCTGATCGTCCAGCGCGATGGTGAGCTTCTGGTTAGGCCGGTACGGGTCCTTGCCAAAATAACTGCTCGCTCCGTCGATCAAGCCGAAATACCGGTCGAAACCGCGTTTCACAGGCCAGCCTTCCGGTTTGGTGCCGACGTGCCATTTTCCGGCCATGTAGGTTTTATAGCCTGCCGGTTTTAACGCTTCCGCAATCGTAACGCACTGCTGGTTGAGGTAGCCCTGGTAGGCGGGTTGCTGTCGGGTATTGACCATGTCACCCACGCCCGCCTGGTGCTGAAACAGGCCCGTCAGCAACGACGCCCGGGTTGGGCAGCAGCGCGACGCGTTGTAGAACTGCGGCATCCGAAGGCCGTTTTTCGCCATCTCGTTCAGGTTGGGCGTCTGGATTTCGGAGCCGTAGCAGCCAATATCGGAATAGCCCATGTCGTCGGCCAGAATCAGGATAATGTTCGGTTTTTTCTCCGGCGGTTGCAGGGCGGGACAAAAAACGAACGTCAAAGCCAGAAAAGCCACTAAGAGTTTGAGTACCATTGTTTCAGGTCGTTAGCGTTTGTTTTAAAGGATTTCGTACCGGTTTCACGCCCCGGTCGGCTTCATTTAAACACCCCCGTATTGCCTTTTTCCCAAACCGGCATAAGCTGCTTCACGACGTCCGGATGGGTGTCGGCCACGTTCCGGTTTTCGTTGGGATCGGTGCGGTGATCGTATAATTCGACGGTGGGTTCCTGCGCCCGGAAATATCGAGTGAACCGATAGCGATCCGTGCGGACCGTGATGCCCCGCTTGAAATAACTGTAGGCGACATGCTCATCCCAGGCAGCCGGTTTGCCTTTTTTCAGGAGACTACTGAAGCTTTTCCCGTCGAGCGTGGCCGGTGTTTTTACCCCGCATAACGCCATCAGGGTGGGATAAATATCTATCGAACTCAGGATTTCGTTCCGAACCGTGCCGGTTTTCATGCCGGGCGTTTTGACGATCAGCACACTGCGAACGGCTTGCTCGAAAATCGTGTGTTTTCCCCAAACCCGGTAATCGCCCAGATGCCAGCCGTGATCGCTCCAGACCACCACAATCGTATTTTCATCCATTCCCAACTGCTTCAGGGCTTCCAGCACCTTGCCCACCTGCGCATCCGTATAACTCACACTGGCGTAGTAGGCATGACGCAATTTGCGGGCGTAGGCATCCGAAGCCGGTTTTTCCAGCGAAGCCTGTTCGTCGCCCAGCGCATACTGATTGAACTCGGCGCTCTCGTGCAAACTGGCCGGACTGACGTGCTCGGGTATCGTGGGAGATGGTGTCAGCGGAATTTTCGCTTCGTCATACAGGTCCCAGTATTTCTGGGGCGCGTTGAACGGCAGATGCGGTTTGAAAAAACCGATGCCCAGAAAAAACGGTTGCTTTTTGCCCGCCAATTCCTTCAGTTTCGCTACTGCTAAATTGGCCGTCAATCCGTCGGGATAGTCCTCGTCGGCTACGTTTGCGGCTTCATACGGTTTGACTTTCGATTTCCGACCCTGCCGGTTTGAACCGTCGGCGTAGCCGAAAAACGCATTCCAGCCCGTTTTCCATTTCCCCGCATCGAACAGCATTTCGTCCCAGCTATGCGGCAGTTCCAACTGATTACTTTTTGGGTCGTTGTAGCCATAGACATAGCCATCGGGCGAGTGGCTGATCTTGCCCATCCCGACGGTGTAGTAGCCATTTCGGCGCAACTGATCGATGAACGTCTCCGGCTCCTCCGTCCGGGGTTTGCCAGACACCTGCTTTTCAAGGGCTTCGTTCGTAATATCCACCGGATTGCGTGGTAGCCGCCCGGTGAGCAAACTGTAGCGTGACGCCCCGCAGGTCGGCTGGGTGACGTACTGCCGCGTAAAAAGCACCGATTGCTGCGCCAGCCGATCCAGATGGGGCGAATGAATCACCGGATTGCCGTAGCATTTGAGATCAGGACGCAGGTCGTCGATGCTGATGAAAAGCACATTCGGATGCTGCGGCTGTTCCTGTGCGGGTCGAATCAATGCGAGTATACCCGGCAAGCCGAAGGCAAACGAGCAAACCAAAATCCATTTTATCCTATACATGAATTACACCCATTTTTAACAGCCCACGGTTTTAACCGTGGGCTAATAACCTTAAACCCCGGTTGTTTTTCTTCAATAACCGGGATTCTGCGTAAACTCACCCGGATTGGTCACCCGGTCGATCTGGGTTTGCGGAATGGGCCGAACCAGGTGCATCTCCTTGATGTTGGGAGCCGCATCGAGGTTGTATTTTTTGACCCGCGCCAGCAACTGGCCCGTGCGTTTCAAATCATACCAGCGGTGCATTTCACCCGCCAGCTCGCGCGCCCGTTCGTCCAGCACAAAATCCAGGCTGAGGTCACTAGCGGTGATCTGCATGTCCTTTTCTTTGCCAGCCAGAGCAGCCCGGGTTCTCACCACGTTGAAATAAGCAGCCGCTTCGGGCAGTTTGTTCTGACGCCAGGCCGCTTCTCCGGCAATCAGGTACATTTCGGCCAGGCGAATCACGATAAAATCCCGGCGACCGTCGGTGGCATTGATGCTCGTCCGCAACGGATCGATGTATTTTTTGATCACCGGAAACCGTCGGCGCTGCCCTCCGCCAATCTCGTTGTTGGTGATGGTCGACGCGCCCACCCATGTATCCTTGAAGTCGATGTACCAGTAAGGTGCCGTAGTCTGAGCGGCATCCGGCACCGAATACGGGACAATTTTAATGGCCGTATCGCCCGGCATCACGGTTTTTCCGTTAATTGTGCCCCGGTTGTTGGCAAACCAGACGGTTTTGAACGAGCCTTCCCAACGGCTGTCTTTCGACGGATCAAACAGCTTGATCAGGTAGTTGGTCGGCATAAACCGCTGATAGGCCCGGCCATTGGGCAAATCCCGGATGATGGTCGGATTCTGGGTATAATCGAACAAAAAGAACAAATGGCTTTCGTTTCCCGCCCCGTTCGTCAAGGGATCGGCGGTGTATTGCACCGACCAGACGACCTCCGCATTGGCATCATTATTAATATCCCAAAGGCTTCCATACGGTTTAATCATCTGAAAGTCATACGCTTTGGTTACCTGACTGGCCAGACGCTCAGCCTCGGCCCAATTCCCCAGCGTCAGTTGAACACGGGCCAGAAGTGCTTCCGAAGCCGGTTTGGTAATCCGTCCATACATGGCGGCTTTGGCGGGCAGGTGTTCAATGGCATATTGCAGATCCGGTACAATACCCTGCTCATAAATCGTCTTTGCGGGCGTTTTTTTAGCCGTAGTCTGCACACCAATGGTTTCTTCCAGCGAAAAATGGACATCGCCGAACTGCTGAACCAGATGAAAATAGTATAAGGCGCGCAGAAAACGGGCCTCCCCGATGATGCGCGCCCGGTTGGCTTCCGTCACCCCCGCCACACCCGGAGCGCGGTTGATGACGGCGTTGGCCTGGTTGATCCCGACGTAAAAATTGTCCCAAACCGCCCTGACAAACGCGTTGGACCCCAGGAAGTTGGCGGAGTAGTTGTTGATATCGGGATAATTGGTGACGCCACCAAACCCGTTGGTGAACATATCGGTGCCGGTAACGGTCAGGAAGAAGGCTTCTTCACGGCCGTAAAACCGGCGCAATGGCGTATAAACCGCTTTTAAACCGTCTTCCAGCCCGCCGGGTGTGGCATAATAGCTATCGGCGGTGGCGAGCCCAACGGGCGTTTCTTCCAGAACGCTCTGGCAGGAGAAAAGACTGACCAACAGAAGGGTCAGGCTGAGGATAAAGTTGACGTTTTTCATGTCTCGAACGGGTCGCTTAGAATTTAAGATTCATGCCGAATACAAAAGTGGCCGAGGTCATCGGTGTGCTGCCGCCCACAATGCCGGTCGCCGTCTCGGGATCAACCAGTTTGTAGGGCGAAAAGATGAAAGCGTTGTCGGCGGTGGCATACAGCCGCAGGCTCGAAATGTGCGCTTTGGCCAGCAGGCTTTTCGGCAGCGAATACCCCAGCGTGATGTTGCGGATTTTGACAAACGAGCCATCGAAAAAGCGAACCGCATCGGCATACAAGGGAGCCGATGCTGCATACGGCATCGGGATTTTGTTGGTCGGATTGTCAGGCGTCCAGTAATCGAAATTCAGGCTATTGTACCGCCCCTGCCACTGGTTTCCGCCCAGATTGTGAAAGTCACTCCGGAGCATCTGCCCCTGGCGGGCATAGACGAGGAACGAAAAGTCGATCCCTTTGAAGCTAAACCGGTTGGTGATCCCGCCACTCCATTTCGGCACGACTGAACCCAAAATCGTCCGGTCGTCGGCATTGATGACGCCATCGGGCTGGTTGGTCAAATTTCCATTGGCATCCCGGCCATTGACGTCCGCAATTTTGATGTCACCGGGGCGTTGTTTGGCTTCGGCGGCTGCCTGGGCGGCTTCACTGGTTTGCCAGATGCCGAGCTGCTTGAAATTGTAGAAAACCGAAATAGGCTGTCCGATAAACCACTGATTCCCCACATCATCCCGGCCGTTGAACAGGTCGACAATCTGCTCTTTGTTCGAGAACAAATTTAGGCTGGCGTCCCACTTAAAACCGGAAGGGCTATTGACGACGTTTCCATTCAAGGTCAACTCCCAGCCCCGGTTGCGGGTGGCACCGATGTTTTGCAAAACCGACGCGTAACCGGACGAAATCGGAATGAGCCGACTGAGCAATAAATCGCTGGTTTTGGTATCATAGCGTTCCAGCGAACCCGAAATCCGGTCGCTCAGGAAACTGAAATCAACCCCCACATTGAGCGTTCTGGATATCTCCCATTTCAGATCGGGATTCGGAATGATGCTCAGGCCGTAGCCATAACCCGGTTCCGAGCCAAAGGCATAGATGGAGCGACTCAGTCCACCGAGGGTCTGATAAGGCGCAATGGAAGTGTTGCCCACTTCGCCATAGCCCACGCGCAATTTCAGGAAAGACAATACCGTATTGCCCGCCAGAAAGGCTTCATCCGAAATCACCCAGCCCGCCGATACCGACGGAAAAAAGGCCCAGTTGTTGCCCTTCGACAAGCGTGACGAGCCGTCGGCGCGTCCGGTCAGGGTGAGCAGATACCGATCTTTGAAACCGTAGTTAATCCGGCCCATATACGATAATAACCCCCACTGGGTCAGTGAACTGGTAATGCCGGTAACGGTTCCCGAACTCCCTAAATCGTAGAACGAGGAGGTTTCGATCGGAATATTCTGACCGCTGGCACTTGAGGATTCAAAGCGGTTTTTCTGCGTACTGAACAGCCCCACCACATTCAGCGAATGCTGCCCGAATTTCTTGTTGTAACTCAGGAGGTTTTCCAGCGTGTAGGCAAAGTTTTGCTGGTTCTCGACCGTCGCCCGGCTGGTGCCGCCCGCCAGCGTTCCGGAGTAATTCCCCCGGCGGTAGGTGCTGAAATCCGGGCCGTAATTCAGGCGGTAGGTGAGTCCTTCGGCGAGTTGGTATTCTCCGAAAAGCGTGGCAAAAACCCGGTATTTCTTCGTTTCATCAACGTACTGGTTCGGCTGAAATTCGAGCAACGGACTGGTCGTATTGCCTTCGCGCGGGTTCGGATAGGCCACAAAAGCACCTTCCGCATTGTAAGGCTCGATCAGGGGTGAGAAAAGCAGGGCGTTGTTGTAGGGTGCGTTCGACATCACGTTTTGCAGGTCGGTCGATACCGTCGCGCTCACGCCGATCTTCAGCCGCTCGGTCAATTTGGTGTCGATGTTGGCCCGGAACGAATACCGACGGTAATCGCTTTTTTGCAGCACGCCTTTTTCGTCGAAAAACGAACCGGACAGGTAATACGTCGTATTCTCAGACCCGCCACTGGCCGAAAGCTGGTGGCTTTGCTGAACACCGTCGCGCAGAATGAGGTCCAGCCAATCGGTGGAAATCCCTTTGCTCAGGTTGTCGATTTCCAGGCTGCTCATCAAAGCCGCGTCCTGGCTGGCGTTGTCGGGAGCGAGTCCCCGCGAAATCCGTGCATACCGGGCAAATTCATTCCCGTTCATCAAATTCAGGTCTTTTTTCGCCTTTTTGATGCCGTAATAGCCATCGTAGCTCAACACGGCTTTCCCCTCCTTTCCGCGTTTGGTTGTGATCAGAATGACGCCGTTGGCTCCCCGCGACCCGTAAATGGCTACGGCGCTGGCATCTTTCAGCACCTCCATGGACTCGATGTCGTTCGGATTGAAGTCGTTAATATTCACATCCGTCGGAATGCCGTCGATGACATACAGCGGGTTGTTGCTGGCGTTGATCGACCGGTTTCCGCGAATCCGGATGGTGGGATTGGAACCAGGAGCGCCGTTGGCCCGGACGATGTCGACCCCGGCGAGTCGGCCCTGGGCGTTCGACAGGAAATTGGCCGCCGGGGTTTCGGAAATGTCTTTGCTGGAAATGGAGGAAATCGCGCCCGTCAAATCCCGTTTTTTCTGCGTCCCGTAGCCCACCACCACAATCTCGCTCAAGGTTTTTTCATCCGTTTTCAGAACGATGTTCAGTGTGGTTTTGGAACCAACGGGGATTTCCTGCGTCAGATAACCGACAAAGCTGAACACCAGCGTCACCGATTTATCCGGCACACTGATGCGAAACTGGCCATTTCCGTCGGTTGTCGTGCCGCGCTGGGTGCCTTTCATCACAATGGAAACGCCGGGCAACCCTCCGCCTTTTTCATCCGAAACCGTTCCCGAAATCACTTCCTCAACCGGCTGATTCAGCAGGGAGGCTTCCGGCGACGAATTGGGTTTAACCGCCGGGGTCACACCGGGCAAGCGGTTCAGTATGATCTGTTTACCGGACACTTCATAGCCCAGATTCAGCGGCTTGAGCATGTCTTCCAACACCGTTCCCAACTTTTCACGCTGTACATTCAGCGATATTTTCCGGTCGGCCTGAATCAGGCTTGTGCTATAGAGAAACTTGACTTTCGTCTGCTCTTCGATCAGCGCCAGAACCGTTTTCACGTCCTGATTCTGCATCTGAATCGTCACTTTGGTGTTTAGGATAGCCTGCGCCCGGATACCGGTCGCCAGAGCAATGCTGGTTACCAGTCCCGAAAGGAGCAGTTGCAGAAAACTCAGCTTCAGGGCCATTCGCCAGGAGATCAGGGTAGGGAGATTTTTTTTCATGTATTCAGTTTATTAGGTGTATTAGGGTAAGGGTCATTTGATTCCTCTGCCGCTTTCGAAGGGCGAAAGTATTTCATTTTTCAGTAATCAGAACGAATTTAGTAAATTAAATCACTAGACTAGATATACAATACATAAGTAACCCCGGTTTCAAGCGCAAAAACCGCTTCATCTATTGGCATCCTTTTGCCGAAATAACAATCTGTGCATCAACGACTTCGTAATGCCCTTCAATGCCTTTGCAAAGGAGTGTCAGCTTCTCAAAAAGGGGTTCTTCGGCTAAGGAGGCCGTTAACAGACAATTGCCCAGCAGTTCTTCATCATACACGATATCAATCCCATAGGCCTGCTCCAGTTCCGAAAAGATCCGGGAAACGGGCGCATCCTTAAACTCAAAACGCTGTGGGTAAACCGGTTCCGGCTCAGCGACCAGCGATTTCTTCATCCGAACCTCGTCGCGGGAGAAAGCCAGTTGTTGGTTAGGGGTCAACACCACGCCTTCCAGTTCGCGATTGGCCTGCATCGCATTGGCGCGGCTATCGGTTCGGGCAAAAACCGAGACTTTGCCGGTTTTCACCTGCACCACCACCTGCTTGCCCGCTTCGACGGCTTTGATCCAGAAACTGGTGCCCAGCACCTTGGTGACCAGTTCGTCGGCGTAAACAAAAAACGGTTTTGCCGGATTTTTGGTCACCTGAAAGAAGGCTTCGCCAGTTAGATACACTTCCCGTTTTGCCTGACCGCCGAAATCCCGGGCGAAACTGATCCGGCTATTCGGCTGTAACAAAACCGTACTCTGGTCGGGCAGACGAACCGTCATTGGTTGCTCGGACTGGTTGACTTTTTCCAGTAAAGCCGTAGACGCCTGATCGATCAACTGCTCATACTGCGTCGGAAGGCGGTTTTTCTGGTAAACCCAAAGTCCCAGACCAAGTAGAATGGAGGCAGCCGCGAGCCAGCGCCACGGGGTCGGAAGTCGGCGCACGGGGGCAGGCTGAGTACGTTCGCGGACGTTCGCAAACATGCGCCCGACTTGTTCCTCGTCCGGATAATCCTGAATAACAGCCTCATCGATCGATTGCAAAACCGTCCGGGCATGGTCGACAACCGCCTGTTTTTCGGGATGTCGGTCCAGAAACTGCCGCCAGAAAGCATCGGTTTCCGGGGTCGGTGCATACACCCATTGTCTGAAAGACGCATCCTTTAGAAAGTCTTCCAAATCAAAATCCGCGTACTCCATCCTATCACTTTTTGGCTACGTAATTAGATTATGCCTTTAAAAAGAAAGAGAAAAGGAAGCCGCGGTTTAACTCACTTGCGAAGAAAAAAAAATAAAAAAAGCAGTATGGTGCTAAACAGAAAAGCGAACTGACGGAGTTTATGAAGCCCGCGTTGCAGCAAATTCCGGACGGATTGTTCGTTGATGGCCAGAATGTCCGCAATCTGGGCGTAGCTGAAATCCTGGTAATAGTAGAGCAGCAGGACTTCGTATTGGCGAAGCGGCAGCTTCTTCAGTTTGGCCTGCAAATCAGCGGTTTGCGTTTGCAGCCTTTCGGCATTGATCACTTCCGTTTCCTGCGCCGGGCTGGTGGGCAGCCGCCATTCGTCGGTCATTTCCCAGCTTTCGAAGGCAAGCTGATCGGGCCGGAGGGCCTTGTGAATTTTCCGGCGCAGGGAGCGAAACAAATAAAACCGGGCTGATTCGACGTCACTCAGGCGGCTACGGCTTTGCCACAAATCCACAAACAGATCCTGAACCGCATCTTCAACCGCCTGTTCGTCGCGGGACAGCTTTTTACCGTAACTGAACAACACCCGGACATACCGCTGGTAGAGCAGCCCAAAGGCGGTTTCGTCACCCCGTTTGAAGGCCTGCCACAAGGTCTTATCGTCCGTAGTTTCCGAAAAAGACATCAACGTGTTGAAGTAAAAGTTGCCCTAATCCGACAGTTTTGATCCAGAAATCAGCCGGTTCGCTTTCTCTTATTGCCTGAAAGATTACTAAAGTACAACCCAAAGGTACAATTACTTCTTAAAATGTGTCTATCGTACGGAAGAAATCGGTTGGAGTGCAGATACGCCATCGAATTCATTTTTTCACTACTTTTGAACACACTTCACACTGACTGGCCTTATGTTCCGTACCTTATTTTCGTTTCAATTTCTTTTCGTTCTTTTTATTCAGTTTCCCGCTTTTTCCCAACAAAAGCAACGGTTTCAAAATCTGCAACAGGCCCTAGCCGCTTCTGGCCAACTCGCTGGTTCACAAGGCCCTTCGAGCGTTAATTGGATCGATGGCGGGACCCGTTTTTCGTTTATCGACCAGGGTGTGATTAAATCGTTTTCGCCAAAAGACCAGCGCGAAGAGGTGGTCTTTGACGGCAGTGCGCTCAAGTTTCCCGAAACCGGCCAGCCGTTTACCTATGAATCGTTTCAATGGTCGAAAGACTCCAAAAATCTGTTGTTTCAAACCAACTTCCGGCCCGTCTGGCGTCGCTCGGGCATTTCGGATTATTACGTGTACAGTGTCGCCGATAAAAGCCTGAAGCAGGTTGCAAAAGACGCCCAAACCGCTGAACTCTCACCCGACGGTTTGAAGATTGGTTACGAACGGGACGGCAATCTGTTTGTGTTTGACTTTGCCACGCAGAAAGAAACGCAGCTCACCAACGATGCCGCTCCCTCGCTCTACAACGGCCGGTTTGGCTGGGCCTATGAGGAAGAATTTGGTCTGGCGCAGGCCTGGGAATGGTCGCCCGACAGCAAGTTCATCGCCTACTGGCAGATTGACGAGCGCGAAGTGCCGATTTACGCCATGACCGATTACAAGGGCTTTGACGAAAATTTCACAAAGCTCCCCTACCCGCGCGTGGGTGACAAGAATCCGACCGCCCGAATCGGCGTCGTTGAACTCTCCAATACGAAACAGCAGTGGATGAAAGTCGATTTGGGCGATGGCTATATTCCCCGCATTTACTGGACGTCGCAGGAAGGGCAACTGGCGGTGGTGCACCTGAACCGCAAGCAAAACCACCTGAAACTGTTTTTGACCAACGCCCGCACCGGCGACGCGAAGCAGATTATGGAGGAAACGTCGAAAACTTGGGTCGACGTGTTCGATTTCTTCGCCGGTATCATGCACTATTTCTATTTTCCGGCCAATTCGCAGGAGTTTTTCTGGGTTTCGGAGCGGGATGGCTGGGCGCATCTGTACCGGTATGATTATACCGGAAAACTGCTCAATCAGGTTACGAAGGGCAATTGGGAAGTGGTTTTTGTTCACAACATCGACGCCAAAAACAAAAAGATTTACTACACCTCAACCGAGCAATCCCCGCTGGACCGGCAACTGTATGCGGTTGATTTTGACGGTAAAAACAAGCGAAAGCTGACTCAGTCAGCGGGTCGGCACAAGATCGATTTTGCGCCCAACAGCCAGTATTACATCGACCGGTATTCGAACACCACCACGCCTACCCGCGTGGAGCTCTGGGACACCAAAGGCAAACTTGTCAAACCGCTGGAAACCAACGCCAACGTGACGAAATTCATCAGCAACTACACCTATGCGACGAAAGAACTGACCCACTTCACGACTTCCGATGGCCAGAAAATCGACATCTCGATCCTGAAACCGCTCGATTTCGACGCCACCAAAAAGTATCCGGTGGTGATGGATATTTACGGTGGACCGGGTGCGCAATCGGTTTACAATGAGTTCAATACGTCCGGCTGGCACCAGTTTCTGGCGCAACAGGGTTACGTCATTGTGAGTGTGAACAACCGGGGCAGTGGCGGCTACGGTTCTGATTTCGAAAAAGTGGTTTACGAAAAACTCGGTCAGTACGAAAGCCGGGACTTTGTTGAAACCGCCAAATACCTGGGTACGCTGCCCTGGATCGATGGTGGCCGGATGGCCATCCGGGGACACAGCTATGGCGGGTACATGAGTAGCTACACGATGCTGACCCACCCCGGTATTTTCAAAGTTGCGCTCGTGGGGGCTCCCGTCACCGACTGGCGGCTATACGACAGCATTTACACCGAACGCTACATGGGGTTGCTGCCCGAAAACGACGCCCAATACCAGAAAAGCGCGGTTTCGCCGAACGCTAAAAACCTCCAGGGTAAAATGTTCATCGCGCATTCGACGATGGATGAAAACGTTCACGTCCGGAACACCATGCAGTTGATGAATGCGCTGGAAGACGCCGGGAAAGACGCCGACCTGCGCATTTATCCACCGGGTGCGCACGGCGTGGCCTACAACAGCACCAGTTCACTGCTGCTTTATCAGCAGTATACGGAATATCTGGAGAAGTATTTGAAAAACGGGGCTGTCGACTAATCAGTCGTCAACACGCAGAAAATCGCCGTTTTTATCAAAATTCAGATCCAGCCCATTCGACAACTCAATACTGTAACGGTCGCGGTCGTTTTCGTTTTTCTCCCAACTGACAATGGTTTGTTGGGAGAAATTTGTTTGCACGTAGGTGCGTATTTTTTCCGGATTGATCACCGCATCCGGAATCGCCTGGTCTTTCCCGTCTACCTGCGTGCACTCGCCGGATTTGGTGAAATCCAGATCAAAACCGTTGCTCAGGATGACATCGAAACCGGTGGTCAAACCGTCACGCTCTTTCACCACTTGCAGGATGGTTTCCTGTGGAAAATGCGTACGGATGAAGTTTTGTGCATTTTGTGGCAAGGCTTCGGGTGTCACATTTTTTTCCTGATCACAAGCCGTAAGGCCCCAAATCAATAAACCCGAGAGAACGAAGCGTACTGTTTTCATACGTTTTAGCTGAGGTTATGTTCAAATCGAAACCATGACCCCTCAACGCAAGTGTACCCCTACGGTTGGCTGCTTTTTTAAAAAAATCAGTTTTCTACTTTAATCCCTTCCTCTTCCAAATACCGGCCAATGTTGAACGTCTGACCGTCGAGCAATTCCAGATCCCGGTGCCAATCCATGGTCAGCCAGGCATCGGCGGTTTGTTCGGCAATCACCACTTGCTGCGTGTCCGTGAAAATCCAGATTACCTTAGCCGTACCAAAATCGAGGAGCTTTCGGGTTTTTTTATTGACGTAATTAAAGTCTTCTGTTTTAGACAGATCGGCTTTTACATCAATTTCAACGGCCACTTTGGCGGGGACGTCCACATAATGAACATTAATTTTATCCGGTGTCAAGACACTTTTTTCATAAATCGCGGCATCGTGCGACAAATTATTCCGGTGATCCAGATGAACACCAGCTTCGTTGGAAGCAAACCAATATTTTTTCTCGTCCAGAGAACGAATCATTATTCGCATGAAATACGATACTAAAACCCACTGCAACGAACTGGAACCCATAATTTCTTCCAGTGTTTTTTTCCCCGCTAAAACGTCTTCATAACCGCTGTAATATAGCGGTCGCCCATCCAGCACCTCATACACCAGCGATTCCAGGGCTACTTTTTGTTTAGACGTCTTTACAGGCGATTTGACACCTTGCGGTTTACGGGACTTTCCGGAAACTTCTTTCTTCTCAAGCGTCTGCATACCTTTTTCGTTTGATGCAAAATACGGTTTTTCCGGCAAATGTGCTTTAAGAATACGCTACACTTCCATTTTCAACGCCCGGCCGACGTCCTTCTGGTGTAGCCGCCCAATCGGGAGTTCCTGCCCGGCGACCTCGATGTGGCTGGGCGACCAGGCTGAAATCTTGTCGATGGCCACAATGAACGACCGGTGAATCCGCAGAAAATCCCGGCCCGGCAGCATGGCTTCCACCGAACTAATGGCCTGTTTCACCACCAGCGGTTTGGCGTTGGTGGTGATGATTTTGATGTAATCTTTCAGGCTTTCGACGTAGAGAATGTCTTTGGTATAGACCTTCACCATTTTGCGGTCGGCCCGAAAATAGAGAAACGCGTCGCGCTCCGACGGCACCAGCTCCTTTTCAACGGGCGGCTGATCCGGCTCCGAAATACCGTTCGCCATAGGCTGGGGTTCAAGCCGCATGACTTTGGAAACCGCCCGCAAAAACCGCTCGAACGGAATGGGTTTGAGCAGGTAATCGACCACGTCCAGATCAAAACCGTCCAGTGCGTATTCGCGATACGCCGTCGTGAAAATCACTTTGGGGGGATTCCGCAAACTCCGCAGGAAATCGGTGCCGGAGAGTTTGGGCATTTTAATGTCTAAAAACAGCAGATCAACCGGCATCGACTGGAGCATACTGAATGCCTGAATGGCATTGTGGCATTTGCCGACAATCTCTAGCCCATCGACCAGTTCGATGTACGATTCGATAATTTCCACAGCGTGTGGCTCGTCATCAATCAGCAGACAACGTACGTTCATAGGGATGTGTATTTGTTGTTGTTATTATTTTTTAAGCCCCTAAATCCCCTAAAGGGGACTTTAAAATCCGGGTTATGCGGTGTCCAAGTCCCCTTTAGGGGATTTAGGGGCTACTTTTTATTTTAAACCGGTATTTCAGCTACCGGCACGGTATTCGGTTTCAAAACCGCCGACTCCCGGGGTAACCGCAAGGTCAAATCGACCAGAAACGTTTCTTCTTCCGGCTGAATTTTCAGTTCATAACGACCCGGATACAGCAATTCCAGCCGCTTCCGGACGTTCTGCAAGCCGATTCCGCCAACGGAAGTTGCCCCAACGGAGGTTGCCCCAACGGAGGTTGCCCCTGCCTCCATTGGGGCAAACGGATCGGCATCGCGGCTGTTGACCAACTTGAATGTCAGCACCTGATCATCGACGGAAAGGTCCAGAAAAATCCAGGCCTGTTCCAGTTGTTCACTGGTTCCGTGTTTGAAAGCATTTTCCAGAAACGGAATCAGCAACAGGGGCGCCATCTGTATTCCCTGCAAATTGCCGTGGAAATTCATCGAAACATCCAGCCGCGAACCGTAGCGCAACTGCTCCAGTCCGATGTAGTTTTTCATGAAAGCGATCTCTTTTTCCAGCAACACCTCCGACGCGTTGCAGTCGTAGAGCATATAACTCAGCAATTGCGACAGTTTCAGCACAACCGCCGGCGACTGATCAGATTTTCGTAACGTCAAGGCATACAGATTGTTGAGGGTATTGAACAGAAAGTGCGGATGAATCTGGGATTTCAGCAACTGTAACTCCGCGTTAAATTTTTCTTTTTCAATCTGCCGATACGCCTGCTCTTTGAGGTACCAGATTTTGACGAGTTTGATGGCAGCCGCAAAACCGCCCACCGTGATGCCGCCCCGTAATCCCGCCATCAATAAATAGGTTAGGCCACCCCCGCGAGCCCGCGACGTACCCAGCCACGAATGCAAGGGCGCAACAACCGAGGTCGACAGAAGGGCCGATGCCGACGCGCTCAGAAATGAAAAAAGAATGACACCAACTACCATTTTCCAATAGGGCCCTTTGTCCAGATAGCGGGGGAATAAAACGTAAATAATACCGTACGACAGAACCATATGGGCCGGCATAAATATCAGTGAACTGACCCCGGAGGAAAAAAAACCCAGAAAGAACGCTTCGGGTTTTCCGTAACCGCGATGCAGGAAATAGGAGATCGGAAAAACACCATACAAAACCGTAAAGTAGAGTTGAACAACTCCCCAGAAAAGCCCATGCCGAGCCAGACGGTAACGCGGCTGGTTGGAAAAGATGAAGTTGGTGTTAGACAGTTGCATACGAGTACCCGATTGCCGACCGAATATAGATAAACGACACCAATCCTGCCACGAATCGGGCGAATTGTAGACGAACGGTAGCCAATCGTCGCCAAATGACTCTTTTCACAGACCTAACTACACTCGTCGCCAGACCCTTGCTGTATCTGTCGGGAACCGGCGCATTGGGCGATAATCCCGGCAGGCGGTTTTTCCCGTGTTTACCTTTGAAGCGTCAAATCCGACTAAAACAACAACTACGAACGAACCGCTTCGGCGCTACCACCATGAAAATCAATCCACACTACCGACTGGCGTTATTCGCCACGACTTTCTTTCTGTCTTTATCAGCTTTTACTTTTGGTCAGGGACGACAAAATCGTCAGTCCATCTCGCCCCGCCAGGGCTTCTGGGTCGTGGAATCCCAACCGAAGCAGAACTGCGTCGTTTTTTTCTACAATGATGACAACCAGCTCATTTACAAAGAAAATTTGGCAAAAAAACGACTCAATCTCAAACAGGCCAAAACCCGGGAGAGTCTGAATGCCGTGCTGGAACAGGCTTTGCAACAATGGACCGTTTCGCAACAACCGGGTGGCGCGGCCATGCCAGCCGATCAGCAATGGCTGGCGACGGAGTTTCGAAAATGACAAGAGAGGTGAGACAAGAGAAGCAAGAGGTAGGACAAGAGATGAAAGACGCTCCCCTCAGCCAGCAAGCCTTCGTCTCTTGTCTCACCTCTCACGTCTTTACTATAATTTGGTTAAATTGGTTCGAGTCCCCCGGCATGGGCAGTTTGCTCCGGGCCGGGGGCTTTTTTGTGCGAAATAATTACCCGATTGCCAGACGGGAAGTTGAATTGGTGTTCGTAATCCGTATTTTCGGACCTCGATCCATCCGTTCTTCATGCAAACCGGCCTTTCCGTTCCCGCAACCCGCACCGAAATCCTGGCGGGCGTTTCCACGTTTCTGGCAACCATGTACATCATCGTGGTCAATCCGGCGATTCTCAGTCAGGCCGGTTTGCCGTTCAGCGGGGTTCTGACGGCCACGGTTCTGCTGTCGTTCGGGTGCAGTGTAATGATGGGCCTGTATGCCCGCAACCCGATGGTGGTGGCCCCCGGTATGGGACTCAACGCCTTTTTCACCTTCACCGCCGTCAAAGGCATGGGCATCCGCCCCGAAGTGGCGCTGGGGGCGGTTTTCTGGGCGGGTGTTCTGTTTTTGATCCTGTCGCTTTTCAACGTCCGTTCGGCCATTGTCAGGATCATTCCCAAACCCCTGCGGTATTCCGTTTCGGCCGGTATTGGCCTGTTTATCACGCTGATTGGCTTTGAAAATGCGAAGTTTATTGTGGCCAATCCGGCCACGCTGGTCAGCATCGCCAGCCTGAAAGACCCAATCATTTTGACGTTTATTTTCGGACTTTTCATCACCAGCGTTCTGGTCATCCGGCAAGTTCCGGGAGCCATTATCATCGGTATTTTGCTCACTACCCTGGCCGCACTACCCATTGGCCGGTGGTGGGGCGATGCGTCGGCGGTGAATTTCGGACAAAAAACGCTGGTCAATTTTCAGGGGCTTTTTGCCACCCCGGATTTCAGTCTGATCGGCAAACTGGATCTGGTCAACTCCCTGCAATGGTCGCTCTGGCCGGTGATTTTTGCCTTCGTTTTCACGGATCTGTTCGACAGTTTGTCCACCTTCGTGGGCGTGGCCGAAGCCGCCGACCTGTATGACGAAGACGGTAATCCGCTAAACCTCAACCGCTCACTGACGGTCGATGCCGTGGCCACGACGATGGCGGGTTTGCTCGGGACCAGCCCCGGAACGGCCTACATCGAATCGGCGGTCGGCATTGCGCAGGGCGGACGTACGGGCCTGACGGCCATTGTGGCGGGTTGTCTTTTTCTGCCGTTCCTGTTTCTATCGCCTTTGTTATCGGTGATTCCGGCCATTGCCACTGCCCCGGCATTGGTGCTGGTCGGTGCTTTCATGATGAAACCGATTACTAAAATCAACTGGGGTCGGCTGGACGATGCCTTACCGGCCTTTCTGGCGCTGGTCCTGATTCCGTTCAGCTACTCGATTACGCAGGGAATTATCTGGGGGTTTCTGACGTGGACGGTGGTCAAACTGGCCATTGGCCAATCGAAAGAGGTGCCGGTCGGTTTATTGCTTGTCGATTTATTCTGCATTCTGGCACTCTTTTCCGGACATTGATGGTCACGGAAGCACGGCCACCAGTTCCACTTCTACCAAGGCCGTTTCTTCGTACAGCCGCTGAATCTGTACCCAGGTTGCCGCCGGAAAATCGTTGTTATAAAACTTCTTCCGAACGTCGTTGTGCTTTTTCATTTCCTCGATGTTGGTCGTGTATAAATTCTCTTTGACCACGTTCTGAAAAGTAGCCCCGTAAAAAGCCAGTGTTTTTTGAAGACCCTTGTACACGTTCGTCAGTGCAGAAGCCGCTTCGCCACCGCCAACGGTTCCCGAAATGTAAATGGTTTTGCCGACCCGGACGGCCTGCGCATAGCCCGCTCCATCTTCACCTGCCTTCCCAAAATGAAATTTCTGTTTTTCAATTGCATTCTGGCTGGATTGTGCATTCACTCCATTAAAAACAACGGTCGAAAGCATGACAAGAATAGAAATGGCAAGTTTTTTCATCGTATTTTAGTTGTTTAACACTGAAATGTATGCGGCATAAACTATACAAAATGATTCGTTTAAACAAATTTCTGATTTTGGGATTGTTCGTAATCGGGCTTGTCGCCGGCACTACGCCTATTCAGGCCCAACGGTATAAACCCCGTCCGATTACGGCCTTGCTCGGCGCTTTCGACGAAGAGGTGAAGCTGGTACAGAAATCCCTCAGGAAACCGAAAAGCCGGACTCTAAACGGAATTCACTTTATGACCGGCCGGATCAATGGCCACAAAGTCGTGATCGCCGAAACCGGAATTGGAAAGGTTAATGCTGCTATGACGACGGCATTTGTACTGGCCTATTTCAAACCGGAACGGGTGCTTTTTACGGGAATCGCGGGTGGCACCAATCCCGACCTTCAACCCGGCGACATCGTGATTGCCCGGCAAACCGCCCACCACGATTACGGTTACATTACGTTTCAACAGCAGAAAACGAATCAAACCCGCAACGCCATCACGAAAGATCTGAACCCAACGTATTTTCCCGCCGATTCAATCATGATGCTGGCAGCACAGGAAGCCGCGAAAACCGTTCCGTTTGAGAGCATTCCCTCTACCTCGCGCCCGCCATCTGTTGTGGTAGGCACGGTGGTGACGGGCGATGTCTTCGTTTCGTCCGACGAAAAAGTGGCCAGTCTCTGGTCGGAATTCAAGGCTGACGCTACCGAAATGGAAGGCGCGGCTGTGGCGCAGGTTTGCTACCAGCAACAGGTTCCCTGTCTGGTGATCCGGAGTTTGAGCGACAAAGCCAACTCCAACGCCCGGCAGGATATGCTCACGTTTTTTAAGATTGCCGCCCGCAATTCGGCCAATCTGGTGATGACGATTGTGGGGAAACTGTAAGCTGGTCAGGGTTAAAAAAACGATTTGATCGCTTTGAGATACTGAAAACCGTGTTGGGTTCCAGACAACAGTCTTCGATACATTCGTTCCCGCAATTGATTGTCAGAATGTGCCGGGATGAAATTACAAGGTAAGAATAGTCTGAAAACCGTCGCGCAAAATTCCCAGATCCGAGCCGATGGCCAGACAGGAAAAACCGGCTTTTCGCAGCTCCGGTACATCGGCCGGGTTTCGCACCAGAATCCCGGCCTGCTTCCCGTTCTTTTGGGCCGCCTGACTCACCCGCGCCAGGGCGTCGGTAAACGTCATCGACGGTTTTGATGGGCAGCGTACGGCTAAATCCAGTTTCAGATCCGCTGGCCCCACAAAAAGCACATCGACCCCCGAAACTCCAGCAATCGCTTCGGCATTCATAACGCCTTCATAGTCTTCCAGTTGGGCCATAAAAACCGGAGCGGGCAGTTCCTGAATGGCTTTGGACGCACGCAGTCCGTAGGCATACGCCCGCACCGAACCGGAATATCCGCGGGTTCCATGGGGCGGATAGCGCATGGCGGCCACGCAGGCGGAAGCCTGCGCCGGAGTTGAGACATGCGGCAGCATAATGCCCGATGCACCCCAGTCCAGCGCCCGGGCAATCAGCGCCGGATCGAGGCTGCCCACCCGAACCATGAGCGTAACCTCCGGATTTCGGACGGCCTGCAAATTCGTCAGCAACCCGCTTTCCGTCAGACAGCCATGCTCCAGATCGAACAACAGCCAGTCCAGCGAACACGCCCCGGCCAGCTCGGCAATAACCGGTGAACCCGTTGACAACCAGGTTCCTAAAGCCAGTCGACGGGCATTTTTCTTTTCGAAGGAATTCATAAATCAGCGATCGTTTTATGGCCTTGCAAACCCAGCATCGCCGTTCGAATGCGCGCTTTGGTGAAGCTTTTCAGGGATTGTCCCGACGATCCGGCTCCGATCAGGAAAAAATCGTCCTGCCGGTCGAAGTACCCCGCTCCCACCCGGATAACGGCTTTGACGATCATATTCCGAAGCAGATGCAGCCAGAAACGCGGCAGAAATTGTTCCGGCAATTCCCGGATGGTCTGATAACCCGTCAAAACTGCCTTGATGAAGTCGCCGGAATGAAAACAGGCCAGCAGAGCCAGGTCATCCGTGGGGTCACCCGAAATGGTGTCGTCCCAGTCGATGACGGCTTTTAGTTCGTCCGGCGTTCCCAGCATGTTCCACAACGCCAGATCTTTATGAACCAGACAACCGGTTTTCAACGCCAGCAAAGCGTCGTTTTTATCGACAAGACCCTGTAAGTCAAGGCTTTCTTCGTTGGTCAGAAACTGGGCGTTCGTCAGAAAATCCAGATGCCGTTCCCAGTTCAGCCGGAAATAAGCGCAGTACGTTTCGTGTAAACCGATTAGCCGACCGGTTTTTCGAAGCAGCTCCGGATCAAAAGGGCCGAATTTTTCGGGTGAAATTTGCTGCCAGCGGGCCAGATTAACCCCAATTTCGTGCGCAATAGCGTGTTCGTTCAACGCCCCTTTTTTGTGTAACGCGTTCAAATCCGGCGCATCGATAAACGCCAGAATCTGGTACGCAAAAGGCACCTTCGACCGGGACGCATCGACGGCAAAAACCGCTGGCGTCGGCACCCCGGTTTGGCGAACCTGATCCAGAACGGCAGCTTCCACGTCCATATACTCATCTTTTTCCGGCCCATTTTCCAGCCGCAGAAAATACGTTTCTCCGCGGTGCGTCGCCAGATACGTCAAATGATTGCCCTGACCGCCCGCTGGTTGCAGTGTAAAGGAAGAATCCCCAAAATGGGCCTGCAAAACCGTTCGCAGCGCGTCGGTTATGTTCTGATCCGACGTGGAAGCAACGGGAATTATCAGACTATAAAAAGCAGAAGGCCGGTCGCATTTCCAGTAATAAATCTGTTGCCGATTCGCCATTCTGTTTCTAGTTCTTAGTTTCTGCCCTAGCTTCCAGCGATTGGCTAATCACCTGTTTGGCTTTGGCGCTCGGCGTCACAAAACCGCCTTTCAGAACATCTTCTTCCGTAAACCGGGCCAGCAGAATTTCGCCACCCGTACTCCGTTTCCGGCCCCGGTCGTAGGAAATATACAGGGTGCCGTCGGGTGCCTGAACACCATCGGGATACGTTACCATTTTCCGTTCATCCAGCAACAAACCGCCCTGCCAGGTCTGCCCGTCGTCGTCAGAAAGGTACGCCGTCAGGTGCGACCGGGTGATTTTGCCATCCACTTTGGCGTGCTTGACCAGCAACAAACGGCCCGACTGCAAACGGCGGATAAAATGCCGGGCATTCGTGTTTTCAATCGCCGACTTCTGCGGTTCCGACCAGGTTTTTCCCTTGTCGTTGGAGTAGCTTTCCCAAAGTCCTTTGGCCGTGCGGGTGGTCAGCCAGAGTGTGCCGTCGCGCCGTTCGATGATGTGCGATTCGTCGTAGTCGGGCTGCGGAAACCGTACCCCGCCCCGGCGTTTCCAGGTGCGACCTTGATCGCTGGAAACGAAGACGTTAGCCATTCGGAGCGAATCCAGCTCGTGGTATGCTTCCCGATACGGAGAAGCCGGGTCCATCGCTATGATTTTCTCCCGGTTCCAGAGTGAAATCACCAGCAGCCAGTCGCCGTTGGCCAATACAGTGGGTTTATTCAGGGAGCAGCCGTGCCAGATTCGTTGCGGTTTCGACCAGATGGGCTTGTCGCTGTCCGGGTTGTCGCAAATGGTGTACCAGTTACCGGCGCGGCCGTCGAAAAACGTCATCGACTGGTCGAAGAAAAGCCAGAGACGACCGCGCGGATCAGTCCACAAGGTTCCGACAATGGCCCGGCGGCTTTCGCCCAGCGACGCATCGTGCGGATCGATCACGGCACGCGGTTTCGACCAGGTTTTGCCGTTGTCATCGCTGGTAGTCAAAGCAAAAAACGCTTCTTCGTTGTCACCACCGCCCACCCAACAGGCCCAGAGCCGGCCTTTCGGCGTTCGCTCAAGACCGATGGTCATGTTGAAATCAAGCCGGTCCGGATCATATTCTGCCGACGGAGCGGTATTGACAACTGGTGGCACCAAGGCCGGATCGACCGGTTTTTTCGTCTGCACCTGAAGCGAAAAAGCCACAATCGACAAACTGATTGTCAGACAAAAAAACTGTACTCTACACCGCTGATTCATACCATTGTCATCTAAAATCCGCATACGGTATTTTCATGAAATAGTGCCGAATACCGTCTTCCATCGCGAGATAGAGCACTTTTTGGGCGTCGTCGGCAAAACCGTCGGGGTAGCAGATCATGGCGGGATTGTGTTCAATTTTCTCCATCGTAGCGGTATTCTCAATGGTCGCCAGCCGGATTTTTTTCGACCAGGTTTTACAACCGTCTTTGGAAACCCAAAGCGACACTTCGCTGCGATCTTTGCATTGGTTTCCGATCAGCAAAACGTCCTGGCCGACCTTCAACAACGTAATTTTTGAATTTCCATTGGGAATATCGCTCGGTGCAACTTTCGTCCAGGTGCGACCAAAATCCCGGCTTTCGGTTCGGTACAGGACGCCGGTTCCGGAAGCCCGCATCAGCATCACCAGATGTCCGGGTGCCACTTCAACCGTGTTGGGTTCCCAGAGCATCCCCAAATCTTCGCGCTTGTGATAGCCGTGCATTTCGATGTTTTTCCAACCCGGCTTACAGATCAGTGCCGAGACGCAGAACGGCCAGTTTTTGCCCTCGATCAGCTTCTGACGGCTAAATTTCTGGGTAAATCCGTCGGCCTGTTCCTGACAGAAGGCGGAGAAAAACCATTCACCGTTAGACATCACGAAGCCGCGTCGCAGCGTAAAACTGCTGGCGAACCCCGGCAGACTCACCGGCTCCGCCCAAGTTTTTCCGGCGTCGGTACTGACGGTCGTGAAGGTTTTCAGGTTGTTATACCAGGTCGGCGCGTCAAAAGTATTGACCGGCACAAACACGGTTTTATCAGACACAAACAGTTCCGGCGACCAAACCGCCCGGGTCGGATGGTTCAGAAACGGTTCCGGCGACGACCAGGTTTTGCCTTCGTCGGTGCTGCGGGTGGCAACCACAAAATTGCCGTTGTCGGGTTCCCAGGGGCCACCCGTGTAGTGCAGACAGAGAAGCGAGCCGTCGGGCATCCGTCGCAAAACCGGCTCCCGCGACCAGCCATCGCCATTTTTCTTAAAATCATTGATCAAAACCGGCGGATAGGCAAACACCAGGCCGTTGAGTTTCACCTCGCTTTTCTGGGCTTTCAGTTGAAAAGCGGAGCCCAAAAGGAGCAACAGGACCAGAAACCGTCGGATATGGGACGAACGTATTTTCATCGAATTAAAGAACAAACAAGTTAGAAGATCAATAGCCCGGATTTTGGGTTAATGCAGGATTCAGATCGATTTCGCGCAGCGGAATTGGCATGAGCAACTCGTTTTCTGTCATTTTGAAATTGATGCGTTTGCTGGCGAAATGCGCATTCATGACCTCAATGGCGCGGCCCGTACGCACCAGATCGAACCACCGTTGCCCTTCAAACAGAAACTCCACTTTCCGTTCTTTCTCCAGCGCCAGCCGAACCGCCGGTTTATCCAGTCCGGTCAGATCTGCCAAACCGGCGCGTTTGCGCACCTGGTTGATGTAAGGCAGCGCATCAGCGGTTTTGTCCTGCTCGTTGAGGGCTTCGGCGTACATCAGCAGCACGTCGGAAAACCGCGAAACCGGGTAGGTAACATTGCCATCGGACACGTTGATGGCGCTGAAATCCACAAACTTTAACCCATACCGGCTATACACTTTCGTGCCACCCAGCAAGGTGATCGTATCATGAACAGAGGCCGCTTTTCGCCGATCCGCTTTTTCAAATGCATTAAAGGAATTCAACGTCGGCACCATTCGCCCACCGCCACTTTGGTTATTGGGAAACAGCAGCATATTGGACAGAGCGGGCGTAAACTGCACCGAATATAAATTGCCCAGATTGGACCCGGAGACAAACTTAATTTCGAAAATAGACTCGGCTAAATTATTGTTTCCCTTGACCACCAGCGATTTATAATCGGGCACCAAGGCATACTGCTTTTCGTCGATAACTTCTTTCAGTTTCGCAGCCGCCAACGCATAGTCTTTTTTGGTCAGATACACTTTTCCCAGCAGCGTTTTGACGGTTCCTCTGGAAACCCGGCCCTTATCGGCATTCAAGCTCGCGGGCATCAGCGACTCGGCACTGATCAGGTCGTCAATGATGGTTTTGTAGACCTCTTCCTGCGGTTTTAGCGATAAATCGGTGGCCGCAATATTGCCGGGACTTCGGAACTCCACGTCGGTAACCGGCACCCGGCCGAACAACTGCACCAAATAAAAGTAACTCCAGGCCCGGAAAAACCGGGTTTCTCCGATAATCCGATCCCTTGTCACCGGATCGAACGAAGCGCCTTTGATGCGGTTTAAAATGGTATTACAGCGGGCAATGGTGTACAAACCCACGTTCCAGGTCGCCAGCACCGTGGCGTTGGCGGCCGTAACGCTGTTGTCGTCGAACTCCACTTCGGCGGCTGTTGGCGCCAGCCACTGGAGTTCGGCATTGTCCGTTGCCAGTTCGTTGATATAATGCAGATTACCGGTATGAAATCCTTTGAATGAGCTGTAAACCCCCAAAAGAGAACTTTCAAAATCGGCCGCTGTGCGATAGAAACTCTCATCGTTAATCTGATTCTGGGGTTGCAATTCCAGAAATTCTTTACACGACGTATTTGAAATCATGACCAGAAAAACGGCCAGTATCGTGCTTAGTTTGTATAGCATTTTCGGTTTCATAATCGTATTCGATAATGTTATTTTAAAAAACCGGTATCATTATTTAAAAGCGACCCGTAACCCCAATGTGGCAATGCGCGGAACCGGATAGGAATAAAAATCGATGCCGGATTTGGCAATGTTATCCCCCCCGATGCTGGCTTCCGGGTCAAAACTGGGGTACTTTGTGAAGGTGTAAGCATTGGTCACATCCGCAAAAAGGGTAAAGTTTTGAAGGCCAAGCCGACCGGCGAGCGCGGTTGGGAATGAATACGAAAGATTGATGTTCCGGATGCGCACGTACGACCCGTCGAACAAATACCGCGACGACATGCTGTTTCCCCGGGCATAATCGTTCCGGATCGCTCGCGGAAGCAAACCGTCACCAGGATCTTCGGCCGATTTCCAGCGACGATCGGCTAGGGCAAGCTGGTTCTGCACGCCCGCAACGTTCAACTGGGTTTCACCCGCCTGAAGATAAACCAGGTTCCCTTCCGTACCGATCACACTGACATTCAGGGAGATATTCCGAAACGTGAATTTGTTATTGAAACCCCAGGTATATTTTGGCCACGGATTTCCGACGATTTTCTTGTCCGCATCCGTGATGCGTCCATCCTTGTTGACATCTTCAAACCGCAGGTCGCCCGGTTGGGTGGCCGGATGCACCAGCGAACTGGCTTTAATCTCCTCCGGCGTCCTGAAAACGCCCAGCGCATTGAGCATGAAGAAACTCGAAATGGGCGAACCGACCTGACTGACCTGATACGGTGAATTGACAATCCGGGAGCTGGACGTGCTGAGTGCCAGCACCTTGTTCCGGTTGGTGCTCAGGTTGAGATTGGTGGTCCAGGAAAAGTTTTTCCCCCGGACGTTTTCCGAACTCACCGTCAATTCCAGCCCTTTGTTCTCCACTTCGCCGATGTTCTGAATGGACGAGTCGAAGCCGGAAGCCGCCGGTAGCAAGGTGTTCAACAACAGCCCTTTCTTGACGTTTCGGTAGGCATCGACGGTGAACGACAAGCGGTTTTTGAACAGGGAAATGTCCAGCCCAATGTCGGCCTGAAGCGATTTTTCCCAGGTAAGGTCGTCGTTGGCCAGGCTTTGGGGCGTAATGCCCAGCACAATACCGCTCGTGGTGACGTAACGCGACGTTCCGAGGAGTCCGATGTGGGCGTAGTTGCCGATCAGGTTATTCCCGGATGTTCCATAACTGGCTCTGATTTTCAGGTCATTGACAAACGTCAGACCCGCCATAAACGGCTCATCGGACAGGCGATAGCCCAGCGAAAAGGACGGAAAGGTTCCCCATTTGTGATTCGCTCCAAACCGCGAACTGCCATCGCGACGCACTGTGGCCGTCAGCAAATACCGCCCGTTGAAGGTGTAGTTAACCCGCGCCAGCATCGACAGCATCGACCATTCAGAGATGAAATTCGTCCCTGCATTGACGTTGCCGCCTGATAGAAACGGAATGTAGTCGGTTGGAAAATCGGACGCACCAGCCTGCAGAATGTCGTCCGAATTCTTCTGCACCGTAAACCCGATTACACTGTTGAAATTGTGTTTTTCGCCCAGCATCCGCTGAAAACTGAGCGTGTTTTCATTCAGCCAGTTCAGGCTTTTACTGACGTACGCGCCGGCCGTGGGTGGCCCGGTCAGGTTGAAACCGTCGCCAATCCGCGATGATTTCCAGATGCGGTTGTTGTTGGTCGTGTAGTTGACGCCCACCGACGATTTGAGCCGCAACCCGCTCATCAATTCATACTCCAGATAGTTGTTGGTGAAGATGTTAGCCGCATTTCGTTTATCGGTAAATTCACGCACAATCACCAGCGGATTCTCGACCGGAACGCCCATCGGATCAACCAGTTCGGAATACGGATTGCCGTTCTGATCGTAAACCGGGGCCAGTGGCGAGCTGGACAAGGTGGCCGCCAGCAACCCGCGCTGCCCGACGGTTCCTTCGGCGCGGGCGAAATTGCCGTACGAGTATGATCCGGCAAAGGAAGCGCCCAGTTTCAGGCGTTTGGTCAATTGTGCGTCGATGTTGGTGCGGAGGGTGAATTTCTTCAGATTGGAGCCGATGATGATGCCTTCCTGATCAAAATAACCGCCCGAAACGTAGTAATTGATGTCGTTGGTGCCACCGCTGGCCGAGAGCTGGTAATTCTGGACCGTCGCTGGCCGGAAAATCACATCCTGCCAGTCGGTTCCTTCGGTGGGCAGCAACTGCGGGTTTCGGTAGTCCGGTCGCACCCACTGGGGCTGACCGCGCACGCTGTTGGGATCGGAGGCTTTCCCACCCAGATACACCCAGGCGTTGTCGCGCCCTTCGGCCACCATCTGCGCAAACTGCTGCGGATTGAGCATATCCAGTTTCTTCGCCAGGGTCTGAACGCCCACCGACGACTCCAGGTTGATGCTCGTTTTGCCCTGTTTGCCGCGTTTGGTCGTGATAATTACCACGCCATTGGCACCGCGTGAGCCATAAATCGCCGTTGCCGAGGCATCTTTCAATATCTCAACCGACTCAATATCAGACGGATTGATAGTACTCAGCGGATTAATTTTCGTCGTTGACGCATTCGTGGCCATGCCGCTGGCCGAGTAGGAATTTCCGGTGAAGCTGCTCAAATCCGATCCTCCGCCCATCGAACCGATGGCGTATCCGTCGATGACATACAAGGGCTGATTGCCGCCCGTGATGGAACTAATGCCCCGAATGACGACGTTGACGTTGCCGCCCGGCGCCCCCGTGGTCTGGGTAATCTGCGCCCCCGCCACCTTGCCTTGCATCATCTGATCGAAGCTGGCGGCCGGAACCGGCAGCAGGTCTTTGCCGCTCAGGTTGACAATCGAACCCGTCAAATCCTTCTTTTTCTGCGTCCCGTAGCCCACCACTACGACCTCATTCAAGGTTTTCTGGTCGGGTGCCAGTTGCACATCGATGGTGTTCCGATTGCCAATCGTCACTTCCTGATTCAGGTACCCGACGAACGAAAAGACCAGCACCAGCGCCGACGTGGCAGCATCTTCGGGCACGTTGAGCCGAAATTCGCCGTTGCCGTCGGTCGTGGTTCCCCGCGTGGTTTTCTTCACCACCACACTAACCCCCGGCAGATGTTCCCCGGTTTCGCTTTTCACACTTCCCGTCAGCACCCGGTCCTCAACGGGCGCTTTCGCCGGGGTCGCCAGCGGAAGTTCGGCGGATGCCGTTCCCCTTTCCGTAGCACCATTCGCCGACGTTGGCAGGGAGAGCGTCTGATCCGGAAGCCGGGTTTCGGCATCGGCCACTTTCCGCGCCTTTTTGTCGCCGATGACCAGGTACGAACTGCTGTTTACTTTTTTGTACCGCAAACCCAGCGGCCGCAACACATTGCCGAGATTTTTTTCGAGGGTCGCTTTCGGATTGATGGCTTCCGACGTAACCGTAAACCCTTCTACGGCACGCAGTTCGAACATAATATCGACCCCGTAGGTGTTTTTCAGATCGTTCAGTACGTCTTTGAGTTGCCGAACCGTTCCCCGTGGGATTTCAACCGGTTTTTGCCGCATCGTACTGGCCAGCGCCAGAGACTGCGACCAGCCCGGCCGGAGCCCAAAAAGCAATAGGATGAACAGAAGCCCCGCTTGTGGAGCCCTTCGTAAAGGATTTACCATAGAAAGTAAGGGTTTAGAAAGTCTGGTTTAGTTGTCCATTAACTGGACATGATTGCCCTGCCGGACCACATTAATATCCAGCAATTCCGAGATGGATTGCAACAATTGATCGACATTATCGGCCCGAAATGACCCCATCAGCACCCGCCCGGCCAGTTTCTGGTCTTTGATATCGACCTGTAAACCGTAGTTTTCTTCCAGCAGATAGGCCACTTCCTGCAAAGGCGTTTCCTCAAAAACGAACCGTTTTTCGCCCCAGGCCGGATGCAGTTGGGTTTGCTTCATTGTTTTCAGGGCAATGTGGTTTTGTGGGTCGAGCGTCACCAGTTCGCCGGGTTTCATCAGCACCTGCTTCACGGTTTGCCCGGTTTGCACCTGCACCTGAACTTTCCCTTTGTTCAAGGTTACTTTGGCTCCGCGTTTTCGGGCAAAAACCGTAAACTCGGTCCCCAGTACCACTACTTCGAAATTCTTGACGGTTTTGACGACAAACGTCTGATCGTCGGCGGTGTGGGTCACCGAAAAATTGGCTTCGCCGGTGAGCAGCACTTCCCGGATGCGCGTCCCAAATCCCCAGCGGGGTACGCGCAACGTCGAATTCGCATTCAGGAGCACGGCACTTCCGTCGGCCAGTTGCAGCGAACGGGTTTCGCCAAATCCTGTTTCGTAAGTTTGATACCGGATTGAATTGCGGAACAAAAAAGCACCGACGCTGACCAGCAGCAGAAAGGAAGCCGCCACCAGCCAGGGCCTGATCGACCAGCGGTTTTGCACGGGCACAACCACCGTTTCGGCGGTATCGACGGCGTCGGTTTGCGGATTGTCTTTCAAAAAAGCCGTGTAACGCTGAAGCGCGCCGTCGGTTTGGGTCAAATACTGCGGATGCAAATTTTCCCACTCTTCCAGCCATTCGTAGTAGCGCTCTTCGTTTGCTTTTTCCTGAAGCCACTGCGCAATCAACTCCCGCTGCAGCGGAGACGTTTTCCGGGCGAAGTGGTTAAATAGCAAACTTTTGTTGACTTCCGATTCCATTTCCTGCAACCTGCTGTTTATTCATAAGACAACTTTTCGGCAAAAGCACCTTAGTGGTTCTAGGAATCTGCCCCTAAATCCCCTAAAAAGGACTTTTCAAATCCGGATTAGCCGCGTCCAAGTCCCCTTCAGGGGATTTAGGGGCTACACATCCACAGGGCCAGCAAAATCAGCCAGTGCTCTTTCAATCCTTTCCGAATAATGCTCAGGGCCTTCACCATGTGCACCTCGACGGTTTTGATCGAAAGACCCAGTTCGGTTGCGATGGTTTGGTATTTTTTCCCTTCAAACCGGCTCAGCAGAAATACTTTCCGGCATTGCGGAGGCATCGATTCAACCAGATCTTCGACCCGGTGAAAGACTTCTTCAAACTGCATAATCTGGTCGGGGCGCTGGCTGGGAGCGCTTTCCTGGGCGTCGGCGGTTTCGAGGTCTTCCAGCTTTTTGAACTCCAGGCGCAGGTAATTGTAGGCTTCGTTGCGGACACTGCGAAACAGGTAATAGCGGTAGGAGTCGGTAACGGATTCGTAGGCTTTTGTTTTCCAGAATTTACAAAAAACATCGCTGACGAGGTCTTCTGCCGTCTCTTTGGAGTAGACAAACCGGACGGCATGGCTGCACAGCGCCTGGTGATACCGCCGAAAAAGCAGCTCGCATCCTTTTTGCGGGTTCTCACTGAACGTCCTCCGAATGAACCATTCCGCATCCTGCCGAGCCAGTTTTTCATCCGCTGGCTCAGCTTCCTGACCAGGGTCATTCCCGGGCGTGGTAATCGTCGGAACTGGCGGGTTGGCAGAATCGAACCGTTGACGGGTTTGCATACCTTTTGATTAAAACGAACGGGTCATTGAAAGAGACAATGCTTTAGTAAGAAAGACAACTTTTCACCAAAACCACCTTAGTTGGTTTTAAAAAATTCTCAAATAAAGTCAAAAATGGTTGTGATTGTGATCAATTACGCAGTCAGAGGGCGCTCCTCCGGAGCTTAGGGCCGTCGTAGCAGGGATTGTTTGCTATTGACAGGAAATCCCTCCGAGATTGAGGGTGCCGATGGGGATAGGATGTGCATTACCCCGGAGGGATCTTATGTCAATAGTCGGCTTTTTACCAAAATCACTATGGTGATTTTAAAATCTCTTGAATTAAGTCAAAAATGGTTGTGATTGTGATCAAACCCGCTGGGCTGGGGCGCTCCTCCGGAGCTTAGGGTCGTCATGGCAAGGCTTGTTTGCTATTAACAGGAAATCCCTCCGGGATTGAGGGTGCCGCTTGGGATAGGATGTGCATTACCTCGGAGGAGTTTTCTGTCAAAAGTCGGTCTGTTTGCTATTAACAGGAAATCCCTCCGGGATTGAGGGTACCGCCTGGTGTCGTATTGGCATTACCCCGGAGGGCTTTGCTGTCAAAAGTCGGCTTGTTTGCTATTAACAGGGATTCCCACCGGGATTAAGGGTGCCGATGGGGATAGGATGTGCATTACCCCGAAGGGGTTTTCTGTTAATAGCCGACGGAATTCAGTCGATATCATTAAGCTCCGGAGGAGCGTACTGCTTATTAACGATTCCCGTCATCAATCCATTCAAACAGGTATTTCGTCTCAAACGGCACTTCAAATTTTTCCAGCAGGGTAAGGTATTCCTCCCGAAACGTGTGCTTCCGGTGATGTTCTTCCTGATTTAAAATATAGCGGACAACCGCACCAACCTGAGAATGAGAATAAGTAAAAGCCCCATACCCTTCCTGCCAGTAAAATGGAATTCGTGTCCAGCGTTTTTCTTTTATAAAAGCGGAAGTCGCCGTTTTTATATCCTTAACCAAACTGGCAATGGTTAAGGTGGGAGAAAATCCAACCAATAAATGGACATGGTCAGGCATGCAATGGATTGCCAGTAACTTAGCGCCCCTATTGTGTACAATCCCCGTTGCATAGCGATGCAATTCTTCTTTGTGCTCCCGTGGAATAAGACTGTGACGGCCTTTAACGGCAAATACAATCTGTACGTAAAGCTGCGTGTACGTATCCGCCATAACCAGAATGCGTTTAATGACTTCTATTAGACATTTTTTTAAAACTGAAGTCACTTGGTCAAATCGGCATACGCAATTATAACTCTTGATTAGCACAAGAAAATGACTGCGTCTGTCCCGTCGTAAACTGAAAACCGTAAACCGTAAACCGAATACCGTAAATTGTAAATCTTTACTTTTACGCAAACTCCTTAACTCCTTCCTCCGTGCGTAAATTTTTCATCGGTTTCCTGCTTTTTCTGGTTGCAGTCGTGCTGCTGGGTGCGGGCTACGGCTACTACAACAGCCGCGACCGGCATCCCGGTTATACACTCGACCTGAACATTCCGGCTCCTGCCCAGCCCCAGCCACTCAAAGTCGGTTTTTCGGCACTCAAAATCACCCCCTACCTCCCCGACCGCTGGACGGATAAAAACAAGGACGCGGCTTATAAACCGGACGATGGCGACACCTTTACCGACGGCAACAACAACGGCGAATTCGATGCCTACTGGATGGCGGGATTCAGCCAGAAACGCGCGGCCAACGGCGTTCACGACGATTTGTGGGCGCGGGCGATGGTGATCGACGATGGGAAAACCCGGCTGGCCATCGTGGCCGTCGACCTGCTCGGCTTCACGCACAAAAACGTCATCAATGTCCGGAAATCCATTCCCGCCAGCGCGGGCGTTACCTATTCCATCGTGTGCAGCACCCACACCCACGAAGCGCCGGATTTTCTGGGGATGTGGGGCGGCAGTATTTTGAAAAGTGGCGTAAACAAAGCCTATGAACTATTTGTTGAGCAGCAGGTGACGCGGGCCATCGTTCAGGCCGTCGAAAAGCTGCGACCGGCGCGGCTGCGTTTTGCGCAGGATTTGACCGGTGCGGATTCGCTGCTGATGGATACCCGAAAACCGCTGGTGAAAGACGCCGGTTTGTATAGTATGCAGGTGCTGGATGCGGTGAAAGACAGCACCCTGGGAACGCTCGTCGTCTGGGGAAATCACCCTGAAACCTTGTGGAGCAAAAACACCCTGCTGACTTCCGATTTCCCGCATTATGTTCGGGCGTATCTGGAAAAAGGAATCTCGCAGGGCGATTCAGTGGTGCAAAAAGGATTGGGCGGCACGGTGGTGTATGCGTCCGGCTGCGTAGGCGGACTGATGACCACTTCACCCAAAGTGACCATTCAGGACCCGCTGACGGGCGAGCGGTTTAAAGAGCCGACATTTGAAAAAGCCGATGCGCAGGGAAAACACCTGGCGATGCTGATTTACAAGTCGTTGCAGCAGGATACAACGACAACCCGACCGGCCGACATCCGGTTGAAAGCGCACACGATCGAAATCCCGCTCGACAACAAACTGTTCCGGCTGGCGGTTGGATTGGGCGTTCTGGATGCCGGTTTTAGCAGTTGGGGGAACTTCCGGAGCGAAATTGCGGCTTTCCGTTTAGGCGAAGCGTCTTTTTTGTGTGTTCCGGGGGAAATCTATCCCGAAATCGTCAACGGTGGAGTTGAAAACCCGGTGGGGGCAGACTTTGGTATCAAACCGATCGAAACTCCTCCGCTAAGAAGTTTAATGCCTGGGAAATACAAGTTTGTGATCGGACTGGCGAATGATGAACTGGGCTACATTATTCCAAGAAGTGAATGGGATACAGAAGCTCCGCATATCTATAACCAGGAGAATAAACCATATGGTGAAGTCAACTCTACCGGACCCGAAACCGCTCCCAAACTATACCGGGCCATGGCTGAATTATTGCGTGATCTATAGCAAAAAAAGGAGTTGAGTGCTATATTTTTCCGTGGATATTATTTTCAAACCTAAACGGTTCAACTCCTGTAACATTAATTGGTATGCGGATTTTACTTGTTGAAGATGAACAGGAAGTAGCTTCATTTATTAAAAGCGGGTTGGAAGACTACGGTTTCGAAGCCGACGTAGCCGGCGATGCTTTACAAGCTCAGGTGATGCTGGCCAATACCGACTATCCCACGATTATTCTGGATGTAAACCTTCCGGTGATCAACGGTTTCGAGTTGTGTAAACTCATCCGCAGCCGCTACGAAGACGTCTCGATTCTGATGCTGACCGCCCTGGGAAGTACAGAAAGCAAACTGAGCGGTTTCGACGCCGGGGCCGACGATTACCTGATCAAACCGTTCGAATTTCGGGAGCTGGTGGCCCGCTTGCGGGCTTTAAATCGTCGGCGCTCGACCCATCCTTCCGAGGCCACGGTGCTGAAAATTGCGGATCTGGAACTGAACCAGCAGAGTAAAACCGTCAAACGCGGCACCCAGAAAATCATTCTGACCGCCCGCGAACTGGCACTGCTGGAGTTCTTTATGAAAAACCAGAACAAAGCCCTTTCCCGCAATGAGATTACCGAAAAAGTGTGGGATGTCAACTTCGATACCGGCACCAATGTGGTCGATGTGTATGTGAATTACTTACGAAAAAAAATCGATAAGGATTTCTCCCCCAAATTGATCCATACCATCACCGGTATTGGCTACATCATGCAGGAATCTGAAGAATGACAGATGAAAATAAGAGCGCGTATCTCGGTTACTTTCCTGATTATTGTCGCCACCAATCTGGTGCTTTTTTCGCTGGCGATCTATTTTATTTCCGAATATTTCCGGCAACGCGATTTCTATTACCGGCTGACCGATAAAGCCCGCATTACCGCTCGTTTACTGATCGAAGAAGACGAAGTCGATCCGGCTATTCTTCGTTTAATTGAACGCAACAACCTGACGTCTTTGCCCGAAGAACACATCGTTATTTACGACCAGCAGAATAAACAGATTTACGCCAGTGCCGACACCGCACACGGTATTGCGAGCCAACGCGACCTGCTTGATCGCGTACGGAAACAGAAGCAACTTTACATGCGTCGCAAAACCCGGGAGATCGTCGGGTTGGCCTACACCTACCAGCAGCAGGAATACGTGATCATTGCCACCGCCTACGACGAATCCGGACTGACGGAAATCGCTCACTTGCGGAATATCCTCGGTTTCGGACTGGTTTTCAGCCTTTCGCTGGTGGGTATTTCGGGCTGGATGTTTGCGGGTCGTTTTCTGCAACCGATTTCCAATGTGATCCGGCAGGTGGACCGCATCAGGGCGTCAAACCTGAATATGCGGGTGGATGCCAGCGATAACAGCGACGAGATTGCGCAACTGGCCAAAACCTTCAACTCGATGCTCGACCGGGTGCAGGAAGCGTTTGAGGTCCAGCGGAATTTTGTGGCCAATGCCTCTCACGAACTCCGGACGCCCCTCACGATCATTACCGGCCAGATCGAGGTGACACTCATCAAGAAACGCACCGTTGAAGAACACGAGGCCAAATGGGTCGCCGTTCTCGACGTGATCAAACGGTTGAACGTGCTGTCGAATAATTTGTTGGAACTGACGCAGGTGAGCCTCGACGATGCGCCCATCAAATTCCACGAGGTGGCCCTGGACGAAGCCATCTATCAGGCTACCAAGATGTTAACCACCCGCCGACCGGATTATCAGGTTATTTTCTCCTTCGAAAGCGAAACCATTCAGTCTTCGCTTACGGTTCAGGGGAGCCTGGCGTTGCTGATTTCAGCTTTCGTAAACCTGATGGAGAACGGGTGTAAATTTTCGGCCAATAACCGGGTTGAAGTAATCCTGGGGGCGGATGAGCAGTGGGCCACCATCCAGTTCAAAGACGAGGGGATCGGCATTGATCCGGCCGACATCAAGCACATTTACGAACCCTTCTTCCGGGCCGAAAACGCCAAACGAATCCTCGGCTATGGCATCGGCCTGCCGCTGACCTATCGCATCATTCAGCTTCACCGTGGCCAGATCTCGGTTGCGTCCAAAATCAACGAAGGCACAACCTTTACGTTGAAGCTACCCAAAACGTTCTAATCGTTTCCTAATTGACTTCTAATCGACTTCTCATCGACTTCTAATTACCTCTTAATTACCTGCTTTCCATACGGTTGTAGATTTGTATCATCACAAGGAAGGGTATTTACTACGATAAAAAGAATTATAAGTCCAGTTCGGTTCGACCCATTGCCCGTCAATGGGTTGGCGCATTTAAAGACCTGGGATTGAGCTTGTATCGATAGAAACCGTCCGACTGAATCACACAAACTACCTGGAACTATGATAGTCGACACGAACAATACCGAAAAGAAATCGAGTAAACTCGTTAACTGGGGAACGGTTTGGGGACTGATTTTTGCCACCATCGCCCTCGATTTATACATCAACTACCGCGAAAATAGCCAGGATAAGGAAATTTATCGCACGAAATACGAAGTCAAGGCATCGGAAGCGGACTCGCTGCGGGCCGTAAAAGTTGAGTTGGAAAAGCGGTTACTGGAGCTTAACCAGCGCGAAACCACCGCAATCGAGGTCAGTTCTGCCAACTGACCGGATCGGTTTAACCGCGTTGCGATTATCCTATTGTGACTTCATCCAACCATTCATCATCATGAAAACAACACAAAAAAACTTTCAAATCGTTGATTTGAGCAACGTAGAAGGGGATATCAAAGGAGGTGTTGTTTCATTTCTGGTAGCCGTCCCGCTTTGTCTGGGAATTGCCCTGGCTTCCGGAGCCCCTCTCTTTTCAGGAATCATTGCCGGGATTGTCGGCGGCCTGGTGGTCGGTCTGTTCAGTCGTTCAGCGCTGAGTATTTCGGGGCCTGAGGCAGGTCTGATTGTCGTTGTACTGGCCGCTATCGAGTCGCTGGGTTCGTTTCCGGCTTTTCTGCTGGCAACCTTCCTGGCCGGTGTTCTCCAGATTGGGCTGGGGTACATGCGGGCCGGGATTGTCAGCAACTTTTTCCCTTCATCGGTTATTAAGGGCATGTTAGCCGGTATTGGCGTCATCCTGATTATCAAGCAAATACCGCATCTCGTTGGCTACGATACGGATTCGGCCGAAGAGATTTCACTTTTTCAGCCCGATGGATTTAACATCGTTAGCCAATTTCAGGCCGCCATTGGCCAGCTCAACGGTGTCGCTTTTTTGATTGCCGTCGTGTCGCTGGCGATTCTGCTGCTGTGGGAACGCCCTTTTTTCAAAGAAAACAAGATTCTGAAAAATGTCCCGGCGGCCCTGGTGGTGGTGGTATCGGGCATTGCCATCAACGGACTGATCGGAATTTTTCAGAGCGACTGGGCCTTGCAAGGCAACCACTTGGTGCAATTACCGGTGCCCGATAGCCCGGCGGCTTTCGTCGATCTGTTTACGATGCCCGATTTTGAACAATGGACCAATCCGCAGGTCTACACAGCGGCCATTTCCATTGCCCTGGTAGCCAGCCTGGAAGCCCTGCTGTCGATTGAAGCAACGGATGAACTGGACCCACTGAAACGCAAAACGTCTACCAACGCCGAGCTGAAGGCGCAGGGAATCGGCAACATGGTGAGTGGATTGATTGGAGGCATTCCGCTGACGTCTGTCATTGTCCGGAGTTCAGTTAGCATCAATGCCGGTGCCCGGACGAAGCTCGCAGCCCTGGTACACGGAACGCTGCTGCTGGTGTGTGTGATTGCCCTGCCGACGGTCCTTAACCAGATTCCATGGGCGGCACTCGCGTCGATTTTGCTGATTACTGGTTATAAACTGACCCGCGTCCGGATTTTCAAGCAGCTTTTTGAGGAAGGTATTGCCAAGTTTTTGCCTTTCGTAGTCACCGTCGTTTCGATTTTGATGACGGACTTACTGACCGGCATTGGCATCGGTATGCTGGTCGCCCTGTTTTTCATTCTGCGGGAAAATTACCTCAACGCCCATAAAATGGAAACCTTTCAGGACAACGGGCAGGAACACATCCGCATTAGTCTCGGCGATTATGTTTCGTTCCTGAGCAAGGCCAGCATGGTGAAAGTGCTGATGAACGTGCCCGAAAACGCCATTGTAGAGATCGACAGCAGCAATTCGTCGTACATCGACAGCGATGTAATGAACACGATTCAGAATTTTAAAGAAACCGCCCACAAGCGCAACATCCGGCTGATTTTCCTGCGCGAACCGGCTGATTATAAACCCGTCCCGGAATCGGTGATTGCCATGCGCAACCGGCACCTGCGGGAAATCGAAGAAATGAACTAGCACCGGTTTTCCGGGCTTTCACCCCAATAATTAGCGTAGTCCTATCTTTGTGTGATAGAAGACCGATGACCCTGATCGCCCTTGCAGTCAGGGTCATTTTTTGGTTGGCAACCAGCAGCCGAGCGAGACGGTAAAGCCGTAGGTGTTTTCTTTTGGTTTGGACGATGCCAGCGTCGAGGGATACTGGCTCAACCCGTATTGAAACCGGGCGTCTAAAAAGGTGGTGAGTCGCCCGATCCCCATCTCAATTCCACCACCACCCCAGACAGCCGCTTCGAGCCGACGCCTGAAAAGAACCTGATCTCGAAAAATCTCGGAGCCCTCACCCGTAATCGTTAGCCTGCCGCCCAATGCATATCCCAAACTGGGGCCAAAAAATCCGTAATAGGCCCAGCGATTCGTCACCTTCCGCCGATAGGAAATCAAGACAGGAAGCTCGGCAACTTCATAATGTAAAAGGAGTTTCCCGGTTCCCGCAGGCACACCGATTTCATCGGTATAATCTACACTTGACCGCCAGCCCTTCTGAATGACCGATGGTTCTGCCCGAATTGACCAGCGATTTTTCAGAACCATCTCAACAGGAATCGCAACAGCAAAGCCCCTCGCCAAGGAACGGTCGGCGAAAGAATTCCGGGTGTGAACCGTCGACCAATGAGAGCCCGCACGCACACCAACCTGCACCTGAGCGTGCAGTTGCAGCGAAAGAATCACGAGGATGAAAGTAAAAAAGAAGAGCTTTTTCATCGAAATTAGGCTTTGTTTGTCTGATAAACGATGAATTTGGTTTTGTTCATATAACCGTCAATAAATATCCGTCGGACGGTTTAACATTTGCCAGATCTTCGGGTTTATGCAATACATTTAACCGTACCCATGAATTTAGCCGAACTGGTTCACGACCCCGTCAAGGCCGCCAAAGCGGTCAAATTAGTATACGTCAACGATTCGACACCCGGCATTTACCGCCATCGGTCGGGCGATCAGTTTGTCTACAAAGACCCGAAAGATCACCTCATTGACGACGATGACACCCTGTGCCGCATCAAGAAAATGGCCTTGCCACCAGCCTGGGAAAACGTCTGGATCTGCGCTAAACCCAACGGACACCTGCAGGCCACCGGCATCGACACCAAAGGCCGGAAGCAATACCGCTACCATACCAACTGGAACGCCATCCGCAGCGAAACCAAATTTTTTCGGATGATTGCCTTCGGGCAACAACTCCCCGACCTTCGCGCCCGCATCGAGCAGGATTTGAAAAGCCGGGAGCTGACCAAAGAAAAGGTCATTGCGATTGCCCTCAGTGTGATGGAACAGACGCTGATCCGGATTGGTAACGCGTCGTACGAGAAAGAATACGGCCATTACGGTTTGACGACCTTGAAAGACAAACACGTCAACGTAGCCACCTCCCAACTCCAGTTTCGTTTCAAGGGCAAAAAAGGCATTTACCACGACATTACCGTTCGCGACCGGCGGCTGGCCCGACTCGTGAAAGCCTGCCGCGATATTCCCGGCAAGGAGTTGTTTCAGTATTACGACGAAACCGGCGAACACCGCAGCATCGACTCCGGCATGGTGAACGGTTATTTGCAGGAAGTGACGGGGGAAGAATTCTCAGCCAAGGATTTCCGTACCTGGGCCGGCACCGTCAACGCATTGCGCCTGCTGGCCGAACTGGAACCGTGTTCGACGGAAAAGGAAGCGAAGAAAAACATCAATACGATTCTGGAACAGGTGGCGCATCGGCTGGGCAACACCCGGACCGTTAGCCGGAAATACTACGTGCATCCGCAGATTCTGGAAGCCTATGAATGCCGGGATTTAAACCCGTATCTGAAGCGCAAAAACCAGTATCGCCAAACGTCACCCTATGGGCTTGATCCGATTGAGAAGTTATTGCTGACGTTTTTGAAAGATAAAGTGAAGCGGTAAAATGATACCAAAATCATACCGGTCAGGTTTTGAAAACCTGACCGGTATGATTTTGGTATCATTTTACCGCTTCACCCCTCCGCCCGCACCCACCGGTGATGGTCGCAGCGCTGGCAGATTGAAACCGGCCCTTTGCCGTATTCAACCACCTGGCCGCATTGGCAACAGGCATAAATCCCGGCTTCGGAAATCGTATCGAGGGATTCTTTTAATTTATGGGGAAGAATCGGTAAACCCGGCTTTACATCGTCGTCTTTAAACTGAAAAATGCTGACTTCGCCGTTGTGTTCCAGAATTGCCGTCCGAACCTGTCCGAGATGCTCGATGCCCGCCATTCGCAATTCAGCAAATAGCTCATCCAGACCCAGGTCTTCATCGTCGAAATTTTGCACCAGAATGCAACCGTTTTCGATGACGTAAACCGGTTTTCCTTCCAGAAATTCGCGGACGGGTTTGCTCTTGTCACTCAGCCGGGTGAAGAATTTGTAACTGCCCATCATCACCACGAACACCACCGCAGCCGCCAGCAGTGGCACATCGTGGTAGAACATGGGATCACCTGCGGCCGATCCCAGGCCGATAACCAGCACCAGTTCGAAAACCGAGAGTTGTTTCACCTCCCGCTTGCCCGATATTTTGAGGGCCGTCAGCAAAATTAAAAACATGACGAACGTCCGCAAGGCCACCTCACCGAGGTAACTTAAAGGGAAATCGTGCAGCAACATCCGTTGCCAGTCAAAAGCCTGAATCGGCTCTTCGTTGTTCATCTACTGTGCTTTCGATCGTTCAGGGGCTGTGTCTTTGCGAATTTTCAGGTGCCGGTTTGCCGCCCACTCTTCGGCTTTGGAGGTGGCAATCGGAATCGCCCGTTCCTCCTTCATTCCTTCTTTCAACAACGCATTGGCAATTGAAATCGCCTTGTTCCGCACTGGCGCCATAAAATTCTTCAACGACACCGGATATTCCTGCTTTGTCCAGGGCATGGTTAGTTAAGAGTTATGAGTTAAGAATGAAGAGTTGGCTGACGCAAGCTAAAAAACTCTTCATTCTTAACTCATAACTCTTAACTCATTTGGTTTGTTGCAGAATCTGGCTGCTGAGCCGCAGGAGTTCGATTTCGGCAAGTTTGGTGTTGTATTCGGCGTTGATCAGGCGGGTTTCGGCGGCAACGGCGTTGCGCTGCACATCCCGGAATTCGACCGCTGTCGAGTTGCCTACCCGGTAGCGTTCAAAGGCAATCTCGACGTTTTCATTGGCGATTTTGAAGCTTTCCAGTTCCAGATTGACCAGAATCAGGCTGTTGCGGTATTGGGAGTACGTCTGTTCGAGAGCCTGCTGCAGTTGCAAACGCTGGTCGGACTCCTGGTACTCGGTGATGAGCGCATTCGTCTGGGCGTTGGCCAGCAACCGACGCTGGTTAAATCCGGTAAAAATCGGAATACTGGCCTGAATACCATACTGAAGGGCATCATTGCGGGCGCTCCGAACCCCGAAACCGCCTTGGTTATCGATGGCCGTAAAATTATATCCTCCCACCAGATTGACGACCGGCAACCGCTGCGACCGTGCCAGCCGTACGTTCAGGTCGGCAACCCGCCGGTTCAGGGACGCGGCAATCAACAGCGGGTTGTTGTTGGTCAACGACTCCCGAAGCTGGTCGAGCGAAATATCCGTCCGCACAATGATCGTATCCCGAACGGCAAATTCCGTGGCGGGGTCCCGAACGATGAGCGTATTCAACAATACCTTGGCATTCCGCACATTCTGCTGCTGCGTTACCAATGCGGAGCTATCGGCGTTGTAATCGACCTGAGCACTCAGAAAATCGACCCGCGAGCGCGTGCCAACTTCGTAATTGGCGCGGGCCAGTTCCAGGCGGTCACGGGAAATATCCAGCGCCTGCCGGAGTGAAACCAGTTGCTGCAATTGCCGGATTACATCGTAATAGCCCGTGGCCACATCGGCCACCGTGGCTTCAATGTTGGCGCGGGTGTTGACTTCACTGATCTTCACGACTTCGCCCAGGCGGTCGTAGGTAATGAAATTGCCAAAACCGTTAAAGATCGTCCAGTTTACCCCAACCCCAACCTGCGTATTCCGGTTGGTGATCCCGTAGAGATTCTGAGGGGGACGTAAGCCGTCGAGAAATTCCTGGCGTAAATTTTGTAAGTTGCTGTTATTGGTTAGGTTACCCGTTACATTGGGAAAAAAGCTGGCTTTGGCCGTCTTGAAATCGGTGCGGGCAATCTGTTCCTGCGACCGGAAGATGCGAACCTGGTAACTTTTTTCAAGAGCCGCCGAAATCGCTTCCTGCAAGGTAAGTGTTTCGCCCTCCTGCGTAATAACGGAAGTGCGCCGGGTGCGCGGAGCGAGCGGTTGAACGGGTTGAGACCAGGAAGTAAAGAACGAAAAGAAAAGGAGCAAGCTTAGAAAGAAGCGCATTCTGGTATTATTTTTAAGTATCTGACCTTCAAAATTAAAAGATATTCTGTCATTCTTTGTATACCGGAATTAGATTTGGAGGTATTTCTTCTCAACCGAACATTTCCGAAAGAATCTTCCACCAAAAGCGTAAATTTCCGGCATGAACCATCGCTACCTGCTCTTCGGTCTTTCTATGGCCCTTTTAACGGCTTGTTCGTCCAAAAAAAAGGCCGATTTACTGGTTCATCATGCGGTAATCTACACCGCCGATTCCCTCTTTACCAACGCGCAGGCTTTTGCCGTCAAAGACGGAAAATTCGTCGCCGTCGGCTCTTCGGAAAGCGTGCTGAACGACTACCAGGCGGATAGCGTCGTCGATTTGAACGGCCAGCCGGTGTACCCCGGTTTTTATGATCCCCACGCCCATTTCCTGGGGTTGGGGCAGATGCTGGATCAGGCCGATTTGGTGGGTACGAACTCCTTCGACGAGGTGGTCCAACGGCTTAAAACCTTTTCCGAAAAACACCCCGACAACCTCTGGATCATTGGCCGGGGCTGGGATCAGAACGACTGGCCCGACAAGCAGTTCCCGACCAAAGAGAAACTGGATGCGGCTTTTCCCAACCTCCCGGTTTGCATTACCCGCATCGATGGCCATGCCGTTTTGCTCAACTCCAAAGCGCTTCGGCTGGCCGGTATTGCCAAAGGATCGAAGGTACCCGGTGGGGAAGTAGTGCTCACGAATAACGAACCAACGGGGGTACTGATCGACAACGCGATGGGACTCGTTCGGCGTGTCATCCCGCAGCCCGATGTCAAAGACAAGGAACGTATGTTACTGGCCGCTCAGAACGTGTGTCTGTCGCTGGGCTTAACGACCGTTTCCGACGCTGGCCTGAACCGCAACGACATCGAACTGGTGGAGCAGTTGCAGAAAGAGAACAAGCTAAAAATTCGTGATTATGTAATGATTAGCCTTGGCGAACCGAACCTGGACTATTACCTCAAACGGGGGCCGTTCCAGACCGACCGGCTGACGGTTCGCTCCTTCAAACTCTATGCCGACGGGGCGTTGGGGTCGCGGGGCGCCTGTCTGCGAAAACCGTATCACGACCGCCCCGAAACCGCCGGTTTTCTATTGCTGAATCCCGCCGAACTGGAACGGGTTTTGACTTTGCTGGAAGCGAGTGATTTTCAGGCCAATACGCACTGCATCGGAGACTCGGCCAATCACCTGATTCTGGATTTATACGGCAAGCTGCTGAAAAGCACGAACGCCCGCCGGTGGCGGATCGAACACGCGCAGGTGGTTTCGCCGGACGATGTCTGGAAATTCAACCGGTATTCGGTTATTCCGTCGGTGCAACCCACCCACGCAACGTCCGACATGTACTGGGCCGCCGACCGTCTGGGGCCGATCCGGGTGAAGGGCGCCTATGCCTTCAAAGACTTGATGAAACAAAACGGTATCATTGCTTTTGGAAGCGATTTTCCGGTCGAAGCACCGAATCCGCTCTACGGTTTTCATGCCGCCGTGGCCCGGGTCGATACCAAAGGCTTTCCGGCTGGGGGCTACCAGATGGAAAATGCCGTAGACCGCATATCAGCCCTGAAAGCGATGACGAGCTGGGCTGCTTACGCCAATTTTGAAGACCACCTGCGCGGCAGCATCGAACCCGGCAAGCAAGCCGATTTTGTGGTGCTGCAACAGGATATTATGAAGATCCCGGCCCCGCAACTCCGAGGGGTGAAGGTGTTGCAAACCTGGATCGGTGGTGAACGACTGTTTTGATATCTATAAGTTGACTATTGAACGGCGAATATTGAACACTGAATAACGAAATACCTCTTCTCATTCTACCGTTCAGTATTCGCTGTTCAATAGTCGTTATTCTTACCACTACTATTCCTATGCAACCTTCTGCTCACGTTCACGAGCCCGCTGCCAACCCGTTGCGCCGGACGGTTTACCGGGTACTGGAAACGTCCACCGGAAAAAAACGGGGTTTGAGTCTGGTATTCAACCTGACTCTGATCGTCGTCATTACGCTCAATGCCGTTGCCATCATTTTGAACACCGTGCCGTCGCTCAAGCTCCGCTACGACCATTTATTTGTTGATTTTGAGATATTTTCCGTTATTTTTTTTACGATTGAATACTTCGTTCGGGTCTGGATCTGCGTCGAGAATGAGAAGTATCGGCATCCGGTTTTCGGACGAATTCGGTACATGCTGTCCACCACCGCCATTGTTCACCTATTGGCGATTTTGCCGTTTTACGTAACGCTTTTTCACACCGATCTGGCCCTGATCCGGATACTGCGGATTTTCCGGATTTTCCGGCTGTTCCGCATCACGCGCTATTCCAAGGCATTTCAGGTCATTCAGAGCGTGGTGGAAGACAAAAAAGAAGAACTGGTGTTGAGCGTCTCCTTCCTGATGTTTATGCTCGTCATCATTTCGAGTGTCATGTACTACCTCGAACACCCTACCCAGCCCGATCAGTTTTCGAGCATTCCGGCCACCTTGTGGTGGGGCATCAACGCGATGGCCACCGTAGGCTACGGCGATATTCACCCCATGACGCCCCTGGGAAAAGTACTGGCCGGGGTTACGGCGGTCATGGGAATTGGCCTCTTCGCTCTCCCTACCGGTATTCTGGCCTCGGGTTTTGCCGAACACGTCCGCTCCCAAAAAACCGGTCAAAAGCGGCACTGCCCGCACTGTGGGAAGGAACTTTGAAATGTAAACGGGGCCACGCGCGCGGCCCCGTTTACATTTATCCTTCTTTTTTTACTTCGCTTTATACTTCGCAATCGCTTCCTGAATGCGTTGGATGCGGTTATCGGGATCGGGGTGGCTGCTCATGAATTCGGAAGGGCGGTTGGGGCCACCGGCGGCTTTCAGCACTTCCATCACATCGATCATCGCTTCGGGATTGTATCCGCTTTCGACCATCCACCGAACGCCGAGCTGGTCGGATTCGATTTCGTCATCACGGCCGTATTTCAGACCAATCAGGTTGGCAACGTAAGCCGCAATGGCTGAATTGCGGCCCGGCGAGTTGGGGTCTTCCGTGGCAATGGCGGCTGCTCCGGCCAATCCCTGGGTAAGCTGTTGCTTGGCGATTTGCTCGGCCGAATGGCGACCTACCACGTGCGTAATTTCGTGACCCAACACCCCCGCCAGTTGATCCTCATTTTTCAATTTATCGAGCAAAGCCGCCGTAATGAAAATCTGCCCGCCCGGCACGGCAAAAGCATTAACCGTCTTGTTGTCGGCCAGAACGTGAAAATCAAATTGATAGGGGCTGTTTTTCACATCGGTGGAGTTGACGATTTTCTGGCCAACGCGCTTCACCGACTGCTGCACTTTTTCGTCCGGGTAGAGGCCACCAAATTGCTGGGCCATTTGGGGCGCACTTTCCAACCCCAACTGAACTTCCTGTTCGGGTGTGAGGCTGATGTGTTGCTTCTCACCCGTCACCGGATTTTCCTGCGTGTTACTGAAGTAGGTAAAAACGGCAATGAGGGCCGCTATCAAACCAAAAATTAATCGACCGGCTCGCGAGCGCATGATGTGAGGGAGTGAAAGGTTTTTACTTTAGTCGTATACTAAACCAAAAAGTAACAAAAAGTTCTCAGGCAATTTTCAGGAGATTCGTCAAAACCCGGTCTGAAGCCGCCATGATCGTTTTTTTGCTGCCCTTCTTTTCACTTCTCCAGCAACTTTCGCTCTATTGTCAATATGAAATTACGGTGATACCACCTGGTTGTCGTTCCGGGAACAGGATGCAAAGATCAGGTGGTCTGCAAAGGGCGGACAAGACACGGTTTACTATTTCGAGATTTCAACCCGCCAATCCGGCCCGCTGCTGATCCTGTATTTTCGGGCGAAATCTCCCCTATTCACCGCTACTGAAAAATTGAGCAGGCTATTGAAATAGGCCACATTCCCGCCTTCTTTCGACTCACCGAACGTATTCACAAACAACGCAGTACCCTTAAAAACGCTCTTATTTTTATTAAAGATTCGAATGCGTAGGTTTTCACCGGTTTTAGCGCCCAGTTGTTCAAAAAGCGGCTTGGGAATGTTGGTCCAAACGTTGCCATACTGCACGTCCAGCACCGGAACCGTTCCTTTCAGAACGCCATTTTCAAAAGCCGGTTGCTGGTACGGTATTTTCCAAACCTCGGCGGGCAGCTTTTTGCCAACCTGCGCCAACGAAATGACCTTAGCCGCCAGCCGTGCTCCCGTATAGGCATACACGTCGCGGCCGTGAAAAGTATAGGACTCCGTCGAATTGCGCAGGCGGTTGACGGCTTCATCAATTTCGCGCACTTCCTGAATGCCCAGCTTTTCGGCAATGAGCGTGAGTGTTCCGTTGTCAGGCGTTACAAAATAATGTCCGGATTGGGTGAGCAGCACCACCGATTTCCGTTCCGTTCCCACGCCGGGGTCGCAAACCGAAACGAAAACCGTGCCTTCGGGATAATAGGGGGCCGTTTGCAACAACCGGTAAGCCGCTTCCCAGATGTTATAGGCTGGAATATCGTGGGTCAGATCAAAAATCTTCAATGTGGGCGACACGCCCACCGCCACACCTTTCATCGCCGAAACCGCCCCATCTTTCAACCCAAAATCCGACTGAAAAACCAGCACACCATTCTGGGCGAAAAGCGCAGTCGCCATCAGCCAGCCGTGGATCAACAACAAGGCGGTTTTTCGGTTCATGGTTTTTTAGTTAATAGTTAAGAGTTAAAAATTAAGAGTTATGCTGCTAAGTTAAAATACGTTAGCCAACTGAACCGCACGGGCGGCCAACTCTTAACTCTTAACTCTTAACTTTTAACTATTTCCCTGCTCCCTTCAACTGCTGAACCAGCCAGGTGGTCATCAGTTCCGTTTGTTCGGGATAGGTCCAGTGGCCGGTGTCTTCGTATAATTTCAACTGTTTTGGAGCCGAAATTACGTTGTAAGAGGCATACATGGAAGTCGGCGGGCAGGTTTCGTCGTTGAATCCCCAGGAATAATAACCGGGTACTTTAATCAGCCGGGCAAAATTGACGACGTCGTAATACCCAACGGTTTTGATTTTAGCGGGTGTGTTGTTGAAAGCCAGTGCCTTCCCGTAAAACAGATGCGGCCACCCGCCAGCCCGACCTTTCAGATACCCCGTCACATCCGACAAAGCCGGATAATAGGCTCCCAGCCACTTCACACGGCTGTCCAGTCCGGCGGTGGTGATGGACAACGCGCCCCCCTGACTACCGCCCGTTACGGCCAGATTACTGCCGTCGTACTGCGGCAAACTCACCAGAAAGTCGTTGGCCCGCACGCAGCCCAGATACACCCGTTTGTAGTAATACCGGTCGCGGTCGTCGAGGTTAAAATTCTGGTAACCACCCAGTCCACCGGCACTCAGATTGAGATAAACCGCCGGGTCCAGGTTCACCGGAATGCCGTGAATCCCGATTTCCAGCGTAATAATGCCCTTTTCCGCATCGGCGATATTGCCGTTGTATGGCCGAATCCCCGCCCCCGGAACCCGCAGTAGGGCCGGATATTTCCCTTCCTGTTTCGGAACACACAGAATGCCATACAGCCGGGAGTTGGCGTAGTTCTGAATATTGACCTGATACACGTTCACTTTTTCGGTGCAGCGTTCGGGCAGCAGTGTCATGCGGGCATCGAGCGGAATCCGGCTGAGTTCGGCTTTGGCACTGTCCCAGAACATCTTGAAATCGGCGGGATTTTCGACGGTCGGCATTACCTGCAGCGGGTTGAAACCGGCCGTAGCCAGGTTGCGGTAGGTCTTGCCATTGATTTCGGCGGTGGCGATGCAACGCAGAAAACCGGGTGTTTTCATCGTGCCGCCATCGACGGTCGTCGTGCCGTTGGCCAGCGTCACGGTTTCCTGTTTGGTAGGTTCCATTTTTTCCGGCCCGATTTCATACCGGATTTTGGCCCCTTTAACGGGATTGCCGTATTGTAAAACAGAAATGGTAAATTTAACGGACTCACCGGGGCGGTATAACCAATCGGTATGATCGGGGGCCACGACAATTTTGATGGGACGTTCGGCGGGTTGGGCCAGGGCACAAACCGTTACAAGCAGGTACAGATGGACCAGCAGGAAGCATTTTTTCATAAGGCTCAGGTGTTGAAATTTTATTCAGCAGTTTTTGTTGGTAAGCAAAAAAGGGCGGTTCTCTACCTGTCCAGGTAAATTTTATTCATCCTCTAACCATTGCATTCATGAAAGACATCACGACCCGCTACACCAATGGCGAAATAACCGTCGTCTGGAAACCGGCCCTCTGTACGCACTCCCGACGCTGTTTTACGGGCTTACCGGACGTTTTCAATCCGAGAAAAAGACCGTGGGTGACCGTCGCCGGAGCGACAACGGAACGCATTGTGGAACAAATCCATCAGTGTCCGTCCGGGGCATTGTCGTATTTCCGGAACGATGCGGTAACGACAGAGTAATGCTGATAACCTCTGAAAAAGTAGCTACAAAATGATTCATCCCTCCGGGATTGGTGACATGGGTTTTCCATCTTTTTCGGCGGGTTGAAACCCACCTACAAGATGTCATCCCTACGGGATTATCAAATTACAAATCCCTTAGGTATGAATTATTTTGTAGCCCCCGGTTAAACCGGGGGTAGAGATGAAAAAGGTGGGTCTAAAATCCCGTAGGGATGGCCGATTGAAGGAACGGGTATTACAATTTCCCCGTCGAACCATCCGGTTTGACGTAGATGAAATCACCGTTGATCGGCGCACCGAAATAATTGATTTTCAGCGCATCCAATCGTTTTTTATGAACATCCAGCCGCTGCTTGAAGCTGTCGATATTCCTGCGTTCTTTGGGCGTCCAGCCAATTTCGGCCATCGCAATTCCGCGGGGAAACATCATGTATTCGAGGTGTTCCGGGGTTTTGATGTATTCCGTCCAGAGGTTGGCCTGCACGCCAATGATGTGCTTCTGCTGCTCCGCCGACAAACTGTCGGGCATGGGTTCGTAGGAATACGTTTTTTCCAGCGGCAGCATTCCGCCAATGGAGACGGGTTGTGACACCGTTTTGGGGTCGGCCTGGTAATAATCCAGGTAGAAAAACGTGGTGGGCGTCATGATCGCGTCGTGCCCCTGCCGGGCGGCCGCAATACCGCCATCGACACCCCGCCAGCTCATCACTGTCGCATTAGGCGACAAACCGCCTTCCAGAATTTCGTCCCAGCCTATCATTTTGCGGCCTTTCGATGTAATGAATTTATCGATGCGTCCGATGAAGTAGCTTTGCAGTTCGTGTTCATCTTTCAGCCCCAGTTTTTTGATCAGATCCTGGCAAAACCGGCTTTCGATCCACTGTTTTTTCGGACATTCATCCCCGCCGATGTGGATATACTGACTCGGAAACAAGGCGATCACTTCGGTCAAAACATCCTCCAGAAACTGAAAGGTTTCTTCCCGGGGGAACAGCACATCATCGTGGACACCCCAGCGACCCGTTACCGGCACAATTTTGTCGGGATTGCTCCCCAATTGCGGATAAGCCGCCAGCACCGCCATCGAGTGGCCCGGCATTTCGATCTCCGGGATTACCGTAATAAACCGTTCCTGCGCGTATTTGATGACGTCCCGGATTTCGTCCTGCGTGTAAAAACCGCCGTAAGGTGTTTTGTCAAATTTGTTGTTCCGGTAATGCCCCAGCATGGTTTCTTTCCGGACCGAGCCGATTTCGGTCAGTTTGGGGTATTTTTTGATCTCAATCCGCCATCCCTGGTCTTCGGTCAGATGCCAGTGGAACGTATTAAGTTTATGAAGGGCAATTTCATCAATGAATTTCTTCACCGCCGGAACCGGGTAAAAATGACGGCCCACATCCAGCATCACGCCCCGATAGCCAAACCGCGGCTGGTCTTCGATGCGACAGCACGGCACCGACCAATCGACGCCCGAAGCCACCGTGGTGCCAAACACCTCGGCAGGCATCAATTGCAGCAGGGACTGCATCCCGTAGAAAAAACCGTTGGGTTGCTGAGCGGTCAGCGTAATGCGTTTGGGCGATACGGTCAGGAAATATCCTTCGTTGCCCAGTTTGGGATTCTGTTCGGTAACAAAAACGATAGTCCCGCCCTGGCCGGTTTTGATCTTCGGCGTCCGACCGGTGGTTTTGGCAAGCTGAGCGGCCAACATCCCGGCCACCCGGCGCACCTCCGCGTTGTCGGTACCGATGCTAATGACGACTTCTTTCGGGAGTTTGAAATTCCCTTTCTGCTCATCGAGCCGAACGGGTTGAGGAACCAGGGCATACCGGCTCGTCTGCGCTTCGGACACCTGAATTGTCAGACAAAATATTACTACACAGAAAAACAGTTTTTTCATTCAATACGCGGATTTATCAAGGAATTTCTTCGTGCTCCAGTAAGCTTTGCACAACGTAGGCCTGCGTGCCGTAGAGTTTCGCCATTTCGCCCAATCGGGACACCGTGATTACTAACTTGTTGCGAAAATCCGCCAGACAATACTTGTCGATGGCCTGTTCGATGGGACGGGTAATGAGTCGTTCAGCTTTGGCTACGACCCCGTTGACAATGATGAGTTCGGGGTTGAATAAATGGACAGCAATGGAAAGTCCTTTACCCAGTTCACCGCCCACTTCATTGAGCAGATCGATGGCCAGTTCGTCGCCCGCTTTGGCTTTGTCGATCACCAGTTCAACGTCGATGTCTTCAAAGTTTTCTTCGGCCAGTTTCGAAACGCGTCCTTCCCGCAAACCGGCTTTCACCCGGCGCACCAGCGAGGAGGCCGAGGTCAGGGTGTCCAGGCAACCTACTTTGCCGCACGAGCACAGCTCGCCATCGGCCTGGAGTTGGATATGCCCTAATTCGCCCGCAAAACCGGCCAAACCCTGTAAAATTTCGCCGTTATTGATGACGCCCAGACCCACACCCCAGTCGATGTTAATCGATAAAACGTGGTTTTTTCCTTTCGCGAGTCCAAACCGGTGTTCGCCCAGGATGGTTGCCTTGGTATCGTTGATGAGGTACACCGGCGAGTCGAAACAATGGGCCAGCAATTGCTGCAACGACTGTTCCGGTCGGTTCAGTTTTTTGTAGGTGTAATTGATCCCGGTTCGGGGGTCGACCAGGCCGGGCAGGGCGCAACCAACGCCGATGATGTTCAGGTTATGTTCCCGAATCCGGTGCGAGATTTCCTCCAGCGGCCCTTTCAGCGATTCCAGAAAAGCCACGGAATCCTCTAAACGCAGGTTGACATCCAGGCGGTCGAGAACGCGGTTGGTCAGATCGAACACCACCAGTTTGACGTCGTGGACACTGATATCGACTACTACAATCGCCTGATTTCCGGGCCGTAGTCCAAACAGAGCCGGTTTTCGACCGTATTGAGCCGCACCGGTACCGATTTCCTGAACCCAGTGTTCAGTTGCCAGTTCGTCGATTAGCATCGTAACGGAAGGAACGCTGGCATGTAACGCCTTGGCCAACTGAGCCAGCGTCCGGGACCCCAGCCGGTACATTTCTTTCAGGATACCGCGCTTTAACCGACTCTTTTTCTTATCAACAATGGATACCGTATAGTTTGCCTCCATAAATACAATACGCTATTAAAAACTCTACGAGATGAAAAGCGATGAAATATAAGAATGATATTTTTAAAATAATTTATTAATAGAACGATTTTATTAAATTATTTACAAAACAGCAATAATTTGCTTTAAACAATCCTAGAATTCCATCAAATCAGGCTCGATTTATACAAAAGCGAAAGCAAACGCAGAATTTACTTATAGGTTAGTGCATCAGGCCTAAACTACTTTCCAGCCGTCTTGAGCACCGTTTTCCGTTCATCCATCCAGGTTCGGATAATCTGGGTGAGCGGTTTGGTTTCGATTAGAAAACCGTCATGACCATACAGAGAGTCGATTTCTTCGTAGCGGGCATCCGGAATATGGCGGGCCAGAATTTTTTGTTCGATGGGTGGAAAGAGAATGTCGGATTTGATGCCGACGGCCAAGGTTCGCGAAACGACCTGCTCGAGTGCCAGGCTGATGCTGCCCCGGTTTCGGCCGACGTTGTGCGAATCCATGATTTTCGACAAAATCCAGTAGGTGTATGCATTGAAGCGATTGGCTAATTTTTCCCCCTGGTATTGCTGATAAGTAGAAGCTTTGTAGTGGTCGAGTTGCTCGTTGTTGTCGAGCGCCTGCGTGAAACCGTAGGTGTCATAATTGCGGTACGACAACATGGCCACGGCCCGGGCGGCTTTCAGGCCCGTTCGACCGGCTTCGTCGTGGCTTTCGCGCCAGGTGGGGTCGGTGCTGATGGCCATCCGTTGGGCTTCGTTGAAGGCAATGCCCCAGGGCGACATCACGGCGTTGGAAGCAATCAGAATCAGGTTTTGAATCACTTCGGGCTGTTGAATGGCCCATTCCAGCGCCTGCTGACCGCCAAGCGACCCGCCAATGCAGGTTTGAATCTGTTCAATACCCAGCTCCTGCCGGAGCAGGTCCAGTGCTTTGACAATGTCGTGGATCGTAATCAGCGGAAAATTGTGGTAAAACGGTTTCCCGGTTTGCGGATTGACCGACAGCGGCCCGGTGGAGCCGTAGCAGGAGCCCAGTACATTGGCACAAACGATGAACTGATGCGCCGGATCGTAGAATTTACCCGGCCCGATCATGCCCTCCCACCACTCGCCGGGATCGGCACTCCCCGTGAGGGCATGGCAAATCCAGACGACATTTGAACGGTCACTATTCAGCGTTCCACGCGTCGTATACGCCAGCCGGAAGCCCGGCAGAGCCGCACCCGACTCTAAAGCGAAGGTGTATTTGTAGTCAAAAAACCGGGTTTCCAATCGGAAAAAGAATTATCAGTTTACAGAATACGGTTTTCGGTATACGGTTTATGGTTTACGGTGGCTAACGCCTTAGGCTGTATGCGTCAGCACCGAAAACCGTATACCGAAAACCGTAAACTAAATATTAAGCACCAATGGCAGCAAACGCCCTTTCCAGATCGGCCTTGATGTCGTCGAGGTGTTCGGTACCCACCGACAACCGCAACTGACCCGGCGCAACCCCGGCACTGATTTGTTCGGTATCGCTCAACTGCTGGTGTGTGGTGGCCGCCGGGTGAATAATCAGCGTTTTGGAATCACCGACATTGGCCAGGTGGCTGATCATCGTCAGGCTGTCGATAAACTTATCGGCCAGTTCTTTTCCTGCTTTCAGCTTGAACGTCAAAACGCCCCCAAAACCGCGTTTGAGGTATTTTTTGGCCAGTTCATGGTAAGGGCTGCTTTCCAGACCCGGGTAGAAAACCCGTTCCACCTGCTCGTGTTGCTCCAGCCACTGCGCCAGGGCGAGGGCGTTCTGAACCGTGCGATCAACGCGCAACGACAGCGTTTCGATGCCTTGCAAAAACAAAAACGAATTGAACGGACTCAGCGAAGGTCCCCAGTCACGGAGTCCTTCGACCCGGGCGCGAATGATGAACTGGATGTTACCAAACGGCCCGCCAATGCCGAACACGTCGTTGAAGACCAGGCCGTGGTAGCCTTCGGAAGGTTCGGTAAACTGAGGAAATTTGCCGTTGCCCCAGTTGTAATTCCCGCTGTCGACAATGACGCCCCCAATGCTTGTGCCGTGGCCGCCGATCCATTTCGTGGCCGATTCGACCACAACAGCCGCACCGTGTTCGATGGGCCGGAACAAATAACCGCCCGCGCCGAAGGTGTTGTCGACAATCAGCGGCAAATCGTATTTCCGGGCCAAAGCCGCGAAGGCTTCAAAATCCGGAATGTTAAACTGGGGATTCCCAATGGTTTCCAGGTAAATGGCCTTCGTCTTGTCGTCGATCAGCTTTTCGAAGCTTTCCACTTTGTCGCCATCGGCAAAGCGGGCATCAATCCCGAGCCGTTTGAACGAAACCTTAAACTGGTTGTAGGTGCCGCCGTAGAGGTAGGAGGTCGTCACGAAATTATCGCCCACACCCAGAATGTTGTTGAGCGCAATGAACTGCGACGCCTGACCCGACGCCACGGCCAGAGCTGCCACCCCGCCTTCCAGAGCCGCAATGCGCTTCTCGAAAACGTCGGTCGTGGGGTTCATAATCCGGGTATAAATGTTTCCAAACTGCTGCAGGGCAAACAGTTGGGCGCCGTGTTCGGCATTATCGAAAACGTAGGAAGACGTTTGATAGATGGGAACCGCCCGGGATTTGGTGGTGGGGTCGGGCTCCTGTCCTGCGTGCAGTTGCAGGGTTTCAAAATGCAATGGTGTTGACATACGTGCTGCTAGTTATAGAGTTGAGGATTGGTGAAGCGAGAGTTAGATTCTAAAATTGACGCGCCAGCCGGGACGTTGGAACGTCCTGACGCCGGGTCGCCGGCGTGATGGAGTTGTTGAATGGCGGAGATAAACCCACGGCGCATTCCGTCAACCCGCTGCCGATAGCCTCTCCCGGTTGTCGGTATCGTCGGTGTGTGTGAAATTAGTAGCCCGCCGGGGGCATACAGCATCGGATGTTGGTCATGTGTCTGTTCGATTTATATCTCCTATCGGATAGCCAAAGCGATCCGTAGGCGGGATGTAGCACCTTGCCGCGCGGCAGGTTGCCAGAGGTTCACCGAGCCCGGTCTCTTGCCTCTTCTTTATAAATCAAGCGCAGCAGGAAGTCTGCTGCAACGATTCAAGGTTGTTCGAACCGTGTTGGAAACTTGATTTGAGCCGCAAGTATAGCGAACGAAGCCCGATGCTGCAAATTTTTTGGCAGGAAACCAGTCGAACAGGACTTCGACGCAGTAATTGTTTCCAATAAAAAACCTCTCATTTCAGGGTCTGGCGACCACAAAATGAGAGGTTTTACGCTTCTGGTGCTGTCCGAAAACTCCGGAAAGTCGCCAAGGCTTATTGACTAGGTCGTCAGCTTCCAGCCATCGCGGTATTGCCGCGAAACAAACTGGTTGGCATCGTCGAAGTTGGTAATTTTCATATTCTTGCCATCCCACATCAGGCGTTGGCGACCGGGGTAGTTGAAGCCCTTGCCGTCGGCTTTCGGTGTCCGGAGCATGTAGCTGCGAATGGCCAGGTTGCCCATCAGAACGGATTCGGTCAGCGGGCCGGAGAAGTCGAACGAAGACGTCAAGGCTTTGTGTTCCTTGCTGTTAAAACCGGCCTTGCAGGCTTCGGTCCACAGGATCTGGTGGCCGTTTTCGGGCCACGGTTTTCCGTCGGCCGGTTTGGGCTTCGGAGCGGCTTCCATTTTCTGTCCGTCTTTGGTATACAATTTCGGGTCATCACCGTACATGCCGCAGGCAATCAGACCTTTGTCGCCCACCATGAACATGCCGTTTTCGCCCCCTTCCGGATAAGCTTCACCCGCAGGCAAAAAGTCGGGGCGGAACGGACGAATACCGCCATCGGCCCAGATCAGTTTGACATCGGATTTATTTTTAGCCGACGCCGGGAATTTCAGTTCCACGTGCGACGCTGGCGGACAGCCTTCGGGGTTGTATTCCGGCGTCCAGTCTTTCAGAAATACCGAACTGATGCTGGTTTCCACTTCAGTAGGGTAGCCCAGTCCCAGAACGCGGAACGGAATATCCATGATGTGGCAACCGATGTCGCCGAGTGCGCCCGCACCGAAGTTCCACCAGCCGCGCCATTTGAACGGGTGGTAAGCCGGTGTGTAGCCCACTTTCTGGGCCGGTCCCAGCCACAGATCCCAGTCCAGATCGACCGGCGTATTTTCGGCAGCCTGCGGCACCGGAATACCCTGCGGCCACACGGGGCGGTTGGTCCAGATCTGAATGGTGTGAACTTTTCCGATCAGGCCTTTGTCAAACCAGTCCACCATCTGCTTCTGCTGCGGGTTCGAGGATCCCTGGTTCCCCATCTGCGTCACCACCTTGTATTTACGGGCGGCTTCGGTCAGCATCCGGGCTTCGTAAATGTTGTGGGTCAGCGGTTTTTGCACGTACACGTGCTTGCCCCGCTGCATGGCGGCCATCGCCACGACGGCGTGTGTATGGTCGGCGGTCGAAACCGTAACGGCATCAATGTTCTTTCCTTCTTTTTCGAGCATTTCACGGAAGTCCTTGTAGCGCTTGGCGTTCGCATGCTTCGTAAAATTCTCTTTCACACGGGGAAGCCCCCAGTCCACATCGCACAGGGCCACGACGTTGTTGGCTCCGTTGTTGAACGAGTTGTTGATGTCACTGGACCCTTTCCCACCAAAGCCGACAGCGGCCAGGTTAAGTTTATCGCTGGGCGCGATGAAGCCCGGCCCGCCCAGAACGTGGCGCGGCACGATAAAGAAACTACCAGCAGCTAATGCCCCGGCCTGAATGAACTTGCGACGCGATGTCTGCGACGGTTTTTCAGAAGATTGCATAAATCAGATAAGGACTATAGGTAAATCAATACAAATAAAGCTCAAATTAAGGAAGATATACCAATCGGGAAGCGAAAAAATGGTTAAAGTAAATGAGGTGGTTTTAATGGTTAAGAATGGTTGGGTGGTTAAGAATGGTTGAATAGCTGGTGGAGCCCATCTTTCAACCAGCCTACAGCCATTTAACCATTCAACCCTCATCAACCATCCAATCATCCACTTTCCGTAGTTAAAATTTTTCCGGGATTGCCGGGCCATTCCTTCGGGTGGTTCGTTACCTTTGTGTTAAGACCCGTTTCGTATGGCCCAATATTATCGTTTTGACAAAGACAATGCTTCCCGGCGTGCCGGAACGGTTGCCCTGAAGGATGCGATCGGGCAGATGCTAAAGTCCTATCAACTGCAAACCCGGTTCAACGAAACGTATCTGGAAGCTTTTTGGGAGAAGATGATGGGCAAAGCCATCGCTTCCCGCACCAACCGGCTCTACGTCAAAGACCGCAAGCTCCACATCGAAATCAATTCCGCTCCGCTGCGCAGCGAACTGGTGATTGCCAAACAGAAAATGATTCAGCTCATCAACCGCGAAATGGGTGCCGATGTGCTGGAGGATGTCATTTTTATCTGATTCACTTTGATACGACCCCCTTTTTTAGAACCCGGTCAGCGGGTGGGCGTGTTGGCTATGGCCAGCCGTCTGGACTATGAATCGCTCGAACCGGCCTTCCACATCCTGCGCGATCAGTGGCAGTTGGAGGTGGTAGAGGGCGAATCGCTCCGGAGTAGTTATTATCAGTTTGCGGGCGACGACGCCCTGCGCACCCGCGACCTGCAACAGATGCTCGACGACCCCGGCATCCGGGCGATTTTCTCCGCCCGGGGGGGCTACGGCAGCTACCGCATCCTCGACCGGCTTGACTTTACGCAGTTTCTGAAAAATCCGAAATGGATCATTGGCTTCAGTGACATTACGGTTGTACACTGCCACCTGCACCGGATGGGCATCCAGAGTTTACACGCCATTATGCCCAAATTATTTGGCGGTGAAGGCGTTACGGATTCCATCGAAACGCTGCGGCAATGCCTTTTTGGTGAACCCCTTACTCCCTATACCAGCCCCTTCCACCTTCTCAACCGCCCCGGAACGGCCACGGGCTCCCTCGTTGGCGGCAACCTGACGCTGCTCATGCACATTCTGGGCACGCCATCCGACATCGATCTGACCGGCAAACTTTTGTTTATCGAAGACATCGACGAGACACTTTTCTCCACCGACCGCATGATGATTCAGCTCCGGCGCTCCGGCCGATTGGCCGATCTGGCCGGTTTGCTGGTGGGACAGTTTACGGACATGCGCATCAACGAATCCTCGCCCTTTGGCAAAACCGCCAACGAAATCATTGCCGAGCAGGTGGCCGGGTATAACTACCCCGTTTGCTTCGATTTCCCGGTCGGCCACGTAGCCCGCAATCTGGCCATGCCGATTGGAAAAACCGCAGAGTTAGTGGTGAAGGAAGAAGGCGGGCAGTTGCGGTTTTAAGGGGAATAATAAATGCAAAATGATGAATTTTAAATGTAAAAGTGACTGGTAAGAGAGAGCGTCGTCTAATGGTTCATGAATACTACATGGAAATGGCCAATGACGAATGATAAAATGGGTGAACGAAAGACCCGGCAGTATGATCTCGAAGAACGGCTTATTGATTTTGCCGTACTAATCATTGAAACCGTAAACCGAATCCCCCCCACAAAAGCAGGGAGTCATCTGGGCGGCCAACTTATTCGTTCGGGTACTGCGCCAGCCTTACATTATGGTGAAGCCCAGGGCGCGGAGTCTCGAAAGGATTTTATTCACAAAATGAAGGGTGCCCTGAAAGAGCTTCGGGAGTCGCAGATCAACTTGAAAATCCTCAAAAAAACTCAGCACCTTACTTTTGCCGACGAAAAAACCACCCAGGAATGTCGGGAACTGGTTCAAATCTTCACGCGCAGCATTGAAACCGCTGAACGCAATCTAGCCCAGAAGTAGCCCCACTTTTACATTCATCATTTTACATTTTACATTTATTATTCTTTTCTCAATCACTTCTTCTTCCCACCCGCCGTTGCGGCTCCTTTCCACTGCTCCATGTAATCGACGGTCAGGTGACAGAGGGATTTGACACCCAGGCCAAAGCCGCTTTCATCGATAAAGAAGTCCGGTGTGTGGTGCGGGGCGGCATCTTCCAGTTTGCGGCCTTTTGGCATACCACCCAGAAAATAGAAAAAACCGGGTACTTTTTGCTGGAAAAAGGAGAAGTCTTCCGCACCGGTATCGAGCGGACGGATGATCACGTTGTCTTTTCCGGCCACGGCTTCCAGCGTCGGCACCATCTGATCGGTTAAAGCCGGGTCGTTGTAGGTCACGGGATACATCACGTCGATTTTCACATCCGCTTTGGCTCCGGCACTCTCCGATATGTTGGTGGCAATTTCGTTAATCCGGCGATGGATCGTTTTCTGCATATCGGGCGTAAACGACCGGATGGTGCCGATCATGTTCACCTCTTCCGGAATGATGTTTTGCCGAATCCCGCCATGCACCGCGCCCACCGTTACCACCGCCGGGTATTCTGTAATGGCCAGATTCCGGCTGACAATGGTTTGCAGGCCCATCACAATTTGCGACGAAGTCACAATCGGATCGACCCCCGACCACGGTGCTGCGCCGTGCGTCTGTTTGCCTTTGACTTTGATGCTGTAAAAATCGACGGCTGCCATCGTGGCCCCCGGGCGGTATTTGATGGTTCCGACTTCGGTTTGGGAGTTGATGTGCAGGCCAAAAATGGCGTCGACCTTCGGATTTTCCAGAACCCCTTCTTTCACCATCAACTGCGCGCCCCCCTCTTCACCGGCCGGTGGGCCTTCTTCGGCGGGTTGAAAAATAAACTTGACGGTTCCTTTCAAGTCGTTTTTAACACTGGCCAGCACTTCGGCCACGCCCATCATGATGGCGACGTGTGAATCATGACCACATGCGTGCATGACGCCGGTTTTCTGGCCGTTGAACTCCGTCGTTACCGTGGATTTGAACGGCAGATCGCCCCGCTCGGTCACCGGCAAACCGTCCATATCCGCCCGCAACGCTACGACCGGCCCCGGTTTGCCGCCTTTCAGAATGCCGACGACCCCGGTTTTGGCCACATTGGTTTTTACCTCGATGCCCAGCGAATGGAGGTGAGCAGCAATCTTGGCGGAGGTTTGCAGTTCGCGATTGCCCAGCTCCGGGTTCTGGTGAATTTCACGACGCCAGGTGACCACTTTTTTCTCCAGCCCATCGGCCAGTTTATTCATCTGATTCTTCAGGGGCGACTGGGCCGGTAACGTAAACGGTGCCAGTGCAAGCGAAAAAACCACTGCACCGACTGTTTTTGTAAACATCCTCATATACTCGTTCTGGTTTATTTCCTGTTTTGCCGAAAATGCAAGCTAGGTTGTTTTTCTAAGTAATATTTAGAAAAATTTTATCAAAGTAGTATTATGCAATCATTTTTTGAACCATTTTTGCGAATAACCTAAACAAATATACAGATTTATGAAAAAACTATTACCATCCCTATGGGTGTGGTTTGCCTTGCTGTGTCTACCAGCACTGGCGCAGGATCGCACCGTTACCGGGAAAATCACTTCATCAGACGACGGCTCCCCACTCCCGGGCGTGAGTGTTCAAATCAAGGGCACCACCCGCGGTGCCAACAGCAACAGCGACGGCACCTACCGCCTGGGCAACGTCCCGGAAAATGCCCGGCTCGTCTTCAGTTTCATCGGTTTTGCTTCCCAGGAAATCGAAACCGGCAACCGCTCCACGATCAACGTCACCCTCCAGGTCGATGCCACCAGCCTCAGCGAAGTGGTGGTGGTGGGGTACGGTACACAAAGCAAAAAAACCATTACGGGTGCGGTTTCTTCGGTCAATGGCGAGACCATTGCCAACAAACCCGTTCAGAGTTTCGATCAGGCTTTGCAGGGCCGGGCTGCGGGGGTGAACATCATCACACCGAACGGGGTTCTAAACAACGCGCCGGTGATCCGGATTCGCGGGGTTTCGTCCATCAACGGCAGTTCGTCACCGCTGATCGTCATCGACGGCCTGCCCATCAACTCCAACGACAATGTTTCGGCGGGCGGTTTTACGGTGAACAACCCACTGGGCGACATCAACCCGTCCGATATCGAATCGCTTGAGATCCTGAAAGATGCGTCGGCAACGGCCATTTACGGTTCGCGGGCAGCCGCCGGGGTTATTCTGATCACCACCAAAAAAGGCAAGGAAGGCCGGGTGCAGGTAACCTACGACGGTTGGGTTGGCGTTACCAAACCGTTCAAGCTGTTTGACATCCTGGATGCACAGCAGTACATGGACTACAAAAACCTAGCCGCCCGCAACGCCAACCTGCCCGACCAGTTTTTCCCCACCCTCAATGCCGATGGCAGCGTGGTGAACACCGACTGGTACGATGTGATTTACCGCACCGGAACGGCCCACAACCACAACCTGGGCGTCAACGGCGGGACGAAAGACACGAAGTACGCCTTCTCGGTGGGCTACACCGATCAGGAAGGGATGTTGAAACAGAACTCCTTCAGTCGGATGACGGGTCGGATGAACATCTCGCACCAGTTGAACAAAGCCATTCGGCTCGGTGCCAATATTGCGCTGGCCAACAGCAAAAACCAGGCTCCCAACACCGGAACGACGGGCGCGTTCAGCACCGGCGGTCTGGGTCGTTTGCCACTGGTGCTGGCCCCCAACCTGGCCCCCCGCAACCCCGACGGATCGTACAACATTAACCGGGCCGGTAACAACATGGGACTTGGCAAAAACCTGGTCGGCGCTGGTGGGTATTATAACCCGCTGCCTGACCTTGAACTCAGCCGGTTTACATCGGAAAACAACCACATCCTGGGAAATATTTTTGCCGATTTCACCCTCTTCAAAGGACTCACGTTCCGGACCTCCTACGGGATTGACAACACGACCGTAGAGGACATCGACTTTCGGAACAGCGTCCACGGCGAAGGCGGAACGGCGGGTGGTCAGGCGTTTAACATCTTCACCAACATCAAACAGTGGAACTGGCAGAACTACCTGACTTACGATCTTCAGGTGGGAAAAAACAATTTCTCGGTTGTGGGTGGTAACGAAGTCCAGAAATATACGATCAACCGCTGGGGTGGTGCGCGGCAAGGGCTATCGGACCCGTTCTTCACGTCTTATCAGGGGAACTTTACGAGCAACCAGCCGCCGGCTGGTAACTTCCAGAGCCAGAATGGTCTGATCTCGTATTTTGCCCGCTTTGATTACAATTTCGACCAGAAGTATCTGTTAACCTTCAACTTCCGTCGGGACGGTTATTCGGCTTACGCGGCTGGCCGTAAATACGGCAACTTCCCCGGAGGATCGATCGGCTGGCGGGTTTCGGAAGAAAACTTCTGGAAAAATTCAATCGGCAAAGTGGTCAATGAGTTTAAAATCCGGGCCAGTCTGGGCCGCGTCGGAAACGCCGGCATCAGTGATTTCGGCTCGTTGAGCCTGTTTAACTCCGGTTTATACGGCACCGTGCCTACGTTCTTCTTCGCGCAGGCCGGGAACCCATCGCTGCGGTGGGAGAGCAGCACGAGCACCGACATCGGTATCGCGTTTGGGTTGTTCGGCGACCGGATTACGGGTGAACTGACGTACTACAAGAAAGACGTCACCGACCTCGTTCTGCCCGAACCCCAGGCTCCGTCGCGTGGGATTCCGAACAACTTCATTCTGACAAACATTGGCTCGATGGCCAATACCGGAATCGAGCTGGCGCTGACGTCTTCGAACATTACCAAAGGCAAGTTCAACTGGACTACCAGCTTCAATATTTCGACGCTGAAAAATGAAGTGACGGCTCTGGCTAACAACAACGCCGACATTCTGGCCAATACGGGCGGTCTGGAAAGCTCCAACATCGTGCGGGTCAATGAGTCGATCGGGAGTATTTACGTCATCCGGACCGATGGCGTCAACCCGGCCAATGGTCGCCGGATTTTTATCAACGCCAACAACGACCGGGTACAGTATGACCACTCGGCCCCGGCCGCCAGTCGCTGGACTTACGTCGACCGGGATGGCAACGCCCCGGCGATTTCCGGTACTGACCGGGTTGTGGTGGGTGCAGCCATACCGAAATGGTACGGCGGTTTGGACAACACCTTCAAGTATGGCAATCTGGAATTGGGGGTTTTCCTCCAGTTTTCGGGTGGCAACGTGATTTACAACGGAACGAAAGCCGGTTTGCGCGATCAGCGGCCCTGGAACAACGACGTTGGCGTGCTGAACCACTGGAAACAGGCGGGTGACATCACCGACGTTCCGCGCCCGGTTCTGAACGACAACATCTCGAACGGTTCGGCCAACCCGATTTCTGAAAATGTGGAAAAAGGCGATTTCCTGCGGGGACGGAACATCATGCTCGCCTACACGATCAAGAACGATCTGTTGCGGAAAGCCAATCTGTCGTCGATCCGGGTATATGCGCAGGTGCAGAACGCCTTCATCATTACAAACTACACGGGATCTGACCCTGAAATCTCGACCAACCGGAACTCCAACACGGCACCGGGCGTCGACCGGAACTCGGTTCCGCAGGCCCGTACGTTCACGGCCGGTCTGAGCCTTAATTTCTAATCGATCGTTTGATGTCCTGATTCAACAGCCCTTTAAACGGTTAACACGATTTTCCATGAAAAACCATACTTCATATTTATTCACAAACCGACGGATGTTCCTGAAAGCCGCGCTGCTTTCGGTGTGCCTGCTGCCCGTCGTGACCTCGTGTAGTGAGGAAGAACTCCTGGAGCCCAAACCCCTGACCAGCCTGGCCGATGTAGAGGCTTTTTCCAACCCCGATCGGGTGCTGGCGCAGGTGAACGGTCTGTATTCGAGCATTAAAAACGGCCAGTTTTTGGGTGGCCGGTATTTCATTTACGTCGACGTCCGGGGTGAAGAGTTTCTGAATGTGAGCAACAACGGCGTAACGGCCCTTCAGACCTGGAATCACACCAACAACTCCGGCTCCAACGAACCCACCAACCTCTGGAACCAAGCGTATCTGGCCATCAACCGGATCAATTTGTTTTTGGAAGGCCTGGACGCCAATCCCACCGTGGTCGACGCGGCACTGGCCAGTCAATACAAAGGCGAAGCCCGGTTCTTGCGGGCATTAGCCTATCTGTCGATGGTGCAGCTCTACGCACAGCCCTATACGAAAGACAACGGAGCCAGTCTGGGCCTGCCGCTCCGCTTGCAAGGCGAGGTCGGAACGGGCAACAATGACTTGGTTCGCAGTACGGTAGCGCAAGTGTACGCCCAGATTCTGGAAGACTTGAATTTTGCCGAGCAAAACCTGGCGGCCACCAATGCGTCTGCTGCGCTGAATACGACACGGGCGCACAAAAATACCGCCATTGCGCTGAAAACCCGGGCCTATCTGGCAATGGGTCGCTACGCCGATGTGGTGACCGAAGCGGCCAAGATTGTTTCGGCAACGGCCCCTTACCGGGCGGCAACCGGTGTGGCCCACCAGTTGCAGGCATCGGTTTCGACGGTTTTTACCAATTACACCACGACGGAATCCATTCTTTCCATGCCGATGAGCAGCAACGACCTGCCCGGTACGCAAAACGGGCTGGCGAGCTACTACATGCCGATTGTCGGGATTGGTGACTACAGCCTGAATCCGAATGGCATCATCGGTAATGCGGCTTTCACGGCCACCGACGCCCGCCGAACCAGTTTTGTCAAGAATGATTTTACGGGGGATGCAGGCCGGATCCGGCTCACCAAGTTTCCGACGGGGCCACAGCATACCGACTATGTTCCGGTGATCCGGTACGCCGAGGTGCTGCTGAACCTGGCCGAAGCCAAAGCGCGGCTGGCTGCGGGGGTCGATGCCGATGCGCTGGCGTTGCTAAATGCTGTTCGGGGCCGGTCGGCACCCACGGCGGTTTATGCCACCATGGCCGACAAAGCCGCGCTGGTCGACGCCATTCTGCTGGAACGCCGGATCGAGTTGTTAGGAGAAGGATTTCGCTCCAACGATTTGCTGCGGCAGAATCTTCCGCTTCCTGCCAAAGCCAATATACAGGCTGTAACAGTAGCGGCCTCGGTCTACATCTGGCCGATTCCACAGGGCGAACTGAACGTGAACAAACTGGCCGTACCAAATCCATAACCACCGCGTGAAGTAGCCAGGAAAACCGCACGACGGATTATCTTAACGCCTTCCGGAAAGGATCGAAACTCGAATATAACGGGTTAGAATCCTTCTCCGGAAGGTTTTCTTTTGAGCAAAACACCATATTATTCAATTTATCATTATATTGATCCTACTATTATAGCAGTAGTTAGAAAGACAATAGTCGTAGTTGAAGCGGCTTTCGTAGCGTGTTGGAAAAAAATGTTACTTAACGCACTATTTGGTTTACTTATTGCTGATATAAAAGTACTTTTGCAACCATTTTTTTACGTTCATCCAAACAATAACCTATCTATGAGAAAACGTTTAGCCGGATTCTGGCTATTGTGCGTGCTTTTTGCCCTGCCCGCGCTAGCCCAGGATCGGACGGTGACCGGTAAAGTCACCTCATCCGACGACGGCTCCACCCTACCGGGTGTGAGCATCCAATTGAAAGGTACCAGCCGTGGTACCACCACCGATTCAGACGGAAACTACAGTCTGACCAACGTTCCGGCCGACGCCCGTTTGGTGTTCAGCTTCATCGGAACCGCCACCCAGGAGATCGTGGTCGGCAACCAATCCACCCTCAATGTGCAATTGAAAGCCGACGCCAGTCAATTGTCGGAAGTGGTCGTAACGGCTCAGGGGATCGAGCGCGACCGGCGTTCGCTGGGGTATTCGACCCAGGATGTTCGGGGTGATGTGCTGGCCCAACGCTCGGAACCCAACGTGCTGAATGCGCTTCAGGGAAAACTGGCCGGGGTGAACATCACCGGGGCCAGTGGTGCGCCGGGAGCTTCCACCAACATCAACATCCGGGGGATTACGTCGTTCAACGGCAGCAACCAGCCGCTGATCGTGGTCGATGGCATCATTTTCAGCAACGACCTGAACCAAACCGAAAACACGCTGTTCGGTTCGCAGCCCGCCAACCGGCTGGCCGACGTCAACCCCGAAAGCATCGAGTCGATCAACGTGCTGAAAGGACCGGCGGCTGCGGTTCTGTACGGTTCGAGAGCGTCGGCAGGGGCCATTGTCATCACGACCAAAACCGGTCGGAACATGAAGGGGAAAACGGAAGTAACGGTTAATTCTTCCTACAACATCCAGAATGTCTCCGGTCTGGCCGAACTTCAAAACGACTACGGACAGGGAACCCAGAACAACTTCGTTAATAATTCGGCCAACTCCTGGGGTCCTAAATTCGGTGGACCGCTCACGCAGGTCACGACTTTGCAGGGCGAGACAGTTCCCTATCAGGCCTACCCCAACAACGTAAAAGACTTTTATCGTCAGGGAAGCATTCTGCAAAACTCCTTCAACATTGCTTCCGGCGACGAACGGCGCAATTTCATTCTGGCGATTGGTAACACGCTCCAGAACGGGGTTATTCCCAACACCAAATTTAACCGGACCAACGTTCAGGTCGGTGGGGAATCGCGACTCAATAATGGCATCAAAGTGAACGGTACGGTAACCTACGTACAAACCGTTCAACAAGGTGTCCCGGGCGGAAACGGTGGTAGTGCGTTCGGCCAGTTAACCCGGATACCGCGTAGTTATGATCTGATGGGCCGCCCCTACCAGAACGCGCTGGGCCGGAGCATTTATTACAACCCCACTCAGAACCACCCCTTGTGGAGTGCTTATAATGAAACGTTGCAAGGCCAGGTCGACCGGGTTTTCGGAAATATTCAGATTGGCTATGACGTCACCAAATGGCTGAACGTTTCGTACCGTGCAACGGCCGATACCTACACCGATCGCCGGAAATTCGTTGCCGCCATTGGCGCAGCACGTACCCCGGCTGGTGAACTTCGGGAAGATATCTTCTTCCGATCAGAGTTGAACGGCGATCTGATCATCACTGCCCAGAAAGACAATCTGTTTCTGGAAGGACTGAACGCCAGCCTGTTGTTGGGAAATAACATCAACCAGCGGAAGTCTCAGAACCCAACGATCATCAGCCAGCAGTTGACCATTCCCGGTTTCGAAAACGTCAGCAACGGATCGGTTTTCTCCGCCAGCACCGAGAGCAGCACCATGCGTCGGCTGATGGGGTATTATGGCCAGCTTTCGCTGGGCTACCAGAACTACCTGTTTCTGGAACTGACCGGTCGGGTCGATAAATCGTCGACCTTGCCCAAAGCCAACAATACCTACTTTTACCCATCGGCAGCCGTCAGTTTTGTCCCAACGGATGCGTTCAAGCTGAATTCAAACGTGCTTTCTTACGCCAAAGTACGGGCCAGCATTGCCCGGGTGGGCCGGGATGCTGATCCGTATCTGCTGAACTCCGTGTTTGAACCGGCAGCTTACGGAAACAATGCCGCCCAAATTACCTTCCCTATTTCCGTAGGAACCGCCAGCTTACCCGGCTTTCGGATCGATGACCGGATCGGAAATTCAAGTCTGACCCCGGAATTCGTGCGGTCGTATGAATTTGGGTTGAATCTGGGGCTGTTCCGCAATCGGGCCAGCATTGATCTGGCGTATTTCGATACCCGAAGTACCAACCAGATTTTCAACGTTTCGGTATCTAACTCAACCGGTTACGACACCCGCACCACCAACGTGGGTTCCATGCGAAATCGGGGGATTGAACTGGTTTTAAACACGACACCGGTTCGATTGGATAACGGCTTCAAGTGGGATCTGATCCTGAACTTTACCCGCATCCGGAATAAAGTGGAAGAAATTGCACCAGGTGTCACCCAATCGCCCATTACCGGCAATGCATTCATTGGAATCAACCCTTCCATTGTGCTGGGGCAACCCTACGGCGTCATCGTCGGAACGGCCAACGCCCGCAGTCCGCAGGGTGAGTATCTGATCAACCCCAACACCGGCCAGTTTGTACCGGGTCTTGCCGGTCAGGTGATTGCCAATCCAAATCCGGACTGGACAGCGGGTTTGACGAACAACTTCAGCTACAAAGGCCTGACGTTATCGGTTTTGTTCGATACCCGCCAGGGTGGAGATCTTTACTCGTTTAGTGCGGCCGATTTGAGAGGCCAGGGTCACCTGAAAGTAACGGGAGTCGACCGGGATCAACCCCGCATTTTGCCAGGCGTCATCGAGGTGACCAATACGGATGGTTCGAAGACTTATACGCCTAACAACATTCAGATCAGTGCTCAAACCTACTGGGCTGGGCTGGGTGGTCTGGCTTCTGAAGCGGCCGTGTTCGATGCCACAGTTTACCGGCTGCGTGAAGTCGCTCTGAACTACAGCCTGCCGGGTAGCCTGATTGGCAAAACGCCTTTCGGTGCGATTTCGGTGGGGGTTAGTGGACGGAACCTGTTCTTCTACGCGCCCAACTTCTTCATGGATCCGGAAGTAAACACACAGGGAGCCGGTAATATTCAGGGGCTTGATTTGAACGGCGCGCCCAACACCCGGAATTATGGCGTTAACCTGCGGTTTACCTTTTAATCAACCTTCATCATTCTTCCGACAATGAAAGTCATAAATTATAAAAAATTCCTTCTGGTTCCGTTGATGCTGTCAATCGGAGCCTGTAGCAATTTTGTGGACGACATCAACCTCGATCCCAACAAACCTACGGCCGTAACGCCACCGGTTTTATTACCCACGGCCCTGGCAGGTTCCGCGTTTGCCAACAATGGTGAACTCAACCGGTTTGGCTCGGTGGTGATGAACTACCTGGCGGGTGCCGGTGGTAGCCCGGCTGCCTACGACATCTTCAATACGAACGGTGCCGATTTCGGAAACCAGTGGCGCTTTGACATCTACGGTGGTGCGCTCGTCAACTATCAGAAATTGATCGAAGCGGCCGACCAGAACAACGCCAAAGCGTATACCGGTATTGCCAAGATCATGAAAGCCTATACGTTCAGCATTGCCACGGATGTATGGGGCGATGTACCCTATTCACAAGCACTGAAGGGTGAAGAGTTCATTCAGCCGCGCATCGACAAGCAGGAAGATATCTACAAGGGCAATCAATCCCTGGGGATTCAAAGCCTCTTCGATCTGGTGCGTGAAGGACTGGCCGATTTGGAAGCGGTTTCGACTTCCAAGCCTGCTGCCGAAGACATGGTTTACGGTGGCAACATGGATAACTGGAAACGGGCGGGTTACACCCTGATGCTGAAGCTCGCCAATACCATCAGCCGGAAAGAACCGCAACTGGCGACGCAGGTGATCAACGAAGTGTTGACCAAGAACCTGTATATCAATAGCAACGCGCTCGATTTGAACGTAAAATTTGGCAGCAACGTGGGCAGTACCAGTCCTATGTGGAATCTGGCCATCTTCGCTTCCTTCAGCAACGAACTGATTATGAGCACCCGGTTTCTGAACGTACTGCGGCCCAGTGCAACAGATCCGACCAAAACCGATCCACGCCTGCCGTTCTTTTTTACGAAACCAGCGGCAGATTACGTCACGATGGATAATGGTTTTCGGGGAACCCTGCCACCTACAGCAACATGGTCCCGCTATGCTCCCTACGTAACGGGAACAAGTGGTGAAGGTCCGGTCCGGCTGCTGACCAACTTCCAGCGGGCATTTATTCTGGCCGAATCGGCCTTGATGCTGGGAACACCGGGCAATCCGCAGACCCTATATACCGAAGGCATTACGGCTTCGATGAAACTGGCGGGTGTCACTGATGCCAACATTGCGGCCTATCTGGCCGCCAATCCGGCCGTGGCGACCCTGACCGGAACCAAAGAGCAGCAACTGGAGCAGATCATCACCCAGAAGTGGATTGCCTGGACCGGCAACGGCCTGGAGTCGTGGAACGACTGGCGCAGAACTGGTTACCCCCGCCTGACAGCATCGCAGAATGCAGTAGGTATTGATGGAACCCGACCAGTGCGGGCGGCTTACATCACCCAGGAAATCGAGCGGAATCCGGCCTTCCCAAATCCGGGGCCGCAGTCCAATGAAAAATTGTGGTGGGATGTTGATTAATCGGTCATTCGTTAACGGAATTTTATCATGAAAAAAATAGCTTTTCAATTTCTTATCCTTTCAATCGTAGCGTTTGCCGGCATTTCCTGCAAAGACGATTACGTCTACAGCGATCTGGTCAAGGACAACCGCCCGGCCGTTCCGGTCACCTACACTGGTGCCACCACTTACGGTTTCGACCCGTATTACGAAACATCGGTAGCAGCCGGTGGTGCCATCAAAATCACGCTTTCGATCCCGTCTTCCAGTGGCCGGACGATCAAGGAGATCTCGAAAATTGCCGCCGGTGCCACCAGCATCAACGTAGGAACACTGGCTACCGCCGGGAACTACAACGCAGCTCCGATTGCCGGCAGCGGCACCACGGTGGAGTTTACGACCACCGTCGCTGAGTTTGCAACCAAGCGGCCTGCAGTTCCAACAGCTCCCCTCGCCTTGCCTAATTTCCGGGAAATCGCTTTTATTTTCCTGATAACACTGGACGATGGAACCGAAATTAGAGCCCTGCCCGTACGCGTGCGCATCCTCGCCTAACGCAACGGTCTCATTCTTACTAAAAAAGCCAGCCTTCAATTTGAAGGCTGGCTTTTTTAGTAAGAATATCTCTGATTCCTTTACTCTACACCTTTCACCTGCATCGCCAGGGTATAAACCGACTCCGAAGCCGTGATAAACAGCGTACGCCGGTCTTTCCCACCAAAACAAAGGTTACCCACCCAGCGGGACGGAACCGGAATAACCTGGAGCTTTTCGCCCGCTGGATTGTAAACCGTTACGCCTTTTCCACTCAGGTAAATATTGCCCTGATCATCGATCGTCATGCCATCGGAACCCTGTGAAACAAAAAGCTGGCGATTGGTCAACGTTCCGTCGTTGTTGATCTGGTACTTATACGTTTTGCCGGCGCGAATATCGGCGACATAGAGGGATTTGCCATCGGGCGTTCCCACAATTCCGTTGGGTTGCATCAGATCGCCATCGACAACGACTGGTTGCTTTTTCCCTTTGGGCAAATAATAGACCTTCTGGCCTTCGAGATCCGGTTTTTTCCGCTCCCAGTAATCGCGTTGGTAGTAGGGATCGGTGAAGTAAATACCGCCTTTTGCGTCAATCCATAAATCGTTGGGGCCGTTGAGTCGTTTGCCTTCGAAATCCGTCAGCAAAACCGTCACTTTTCCTTTCGGGCTGATCGACCAAAGCTCATCTTTTTCGTCGGCACAGGCAATCAGATTGCCTTTCCTGTCGAAATACAGACCGTTGGAACGCCCGGTCTTGTCCATATACAGCGACAGATTGCCGTCAGTGTCATACTTCCAGATTTTATCGTTGGGCTGATCGGTGAAATAAATATCTCCTTTTTTATTGACGGCGGGGCCTTCCGTAAACTTGAACTGGCTGTAAATCTGCTTCGGAACAGCGCCCGCTGCGGTTACTTTGACGGAATCGGCACCGCCATCACTAAAACCGAGGAATGCGTGTAGCAACAGGCCGGCGGAAAGAAGCCCGGCTTTTCCGGTAAAATTCATGGGAATTGTGTTAAGGTTCAGGAAGCTACAAAGATAGCAGATTCCACTTACCACGGCACTTCCCGCTTGTCTTTCCAGAACTTTCCGGTTTCGGCCAGAGGAGCTTCAGTGGCCAACCAGAGGGCGGTTTCAGCTCCTTTTTCAGGAGAACGATTGGCCCCCTCTCCCCCCATGCTGGTTTGCACCCAACCCGGATTGACGCAGTTAACCGCAATATTTTTCCCCACCAAGGCAGCCGAAAACTGGCGGGTCATGGCGTGCAGGGCGGTTTTGGAAAGACTGTAGGCCGGATAACTATCCTGCATATGAGAAAGCGAGCCTAAGTCACTGGTCACGTTGATGATGCGGGCACCGGTTCGGCCTTTTTCCAGAAACGGCAAAAAATTCTGAATCACCATGATGGGACCAATCAAATTGGTTTTCAGGGTGCGTTCCAGCGATTCAATGTTGAGCTTGCAGATCGACACATGCCGGTCAGTCTCTTCCAGAATAGCGGCATTGTTTACCAGCACATCCAAATGACTAGCCTTTTGGGAGAAGGCACCGTACGCATTTTTGACACTGACCGGATCAGTAACATCCAGGTGCAGAAAGATGGCTTCATACCCCTGTCCACAAAGCTCCTGAACAGCTTCGCGGCCTTTTTCTATATCGCGGGAGGCCATGAAAACTGCATAGCCTTTTTTACACAACTCCTGAGAAATCTCTTTGCCCAATCCCCGGTTTGCACCGGTTACTAAGGCAACCTTTTCGTGGTTGGTGTTCATGATTTCAATGATTGAATGGTAGAGTTGAAGCACGCCGGTCCCTTCGGGTAGCAACGTAACCCCACCAACTCTACTATTCAATCACTGAAATTGTTTAAAAAACGACCTTTTTCAGGCATTTCTACTCCATACATGATTGCACAATCATTACTCCATTTCGTGTTAAAACGGGAGATTATGAATCTTTGCCCAATGCTTTCACCGCCCCGTATAGCATGTCAGTCATCCGGCGGGAACTTTCATCGCCCAGGATATCAGCGTAACGACGCATCAGGTTGTCCCACGCTTTTTTGATGTCCGGTAACATGGTAATTCCTTTCTCCGTTGCGTAAACCAGCGTGTGTTTTCCCTCGATTTTCCGCTCTACCAGTTTTTTCAATTCCAATTTTTCAATCAGACGGGTAATGGTCGATGGCGTCAAATGCAATTCTCCACTCAATTCCTTCGGCTGAATACCGGGGTTTTCGATGGCTTCTTTCAAAACAAAAGCATGGGAAGCCGTGAGGCCTAACCGACCAAATTCATCGTCGGAAATGTTAGTCATTACTCTCGCTAAGGCATTCGCCGTAAAATTCAGGCAACTGCTGTACTTTGAAATCCGTTTTTTTTCTGCGATCATGATTGCTAGGGTTTTTAAAATCCAATCACCTTAAATATGTTACCGATTTGTAAATATAACGAACTTAGTTAGAATTAGTTTGTCAAAGCAATTGTTTTTTATAATACTCAAACACGTTTGTTATTAATTTGTTAACACAAAAGACTATAGTTTTGAAGAATTGAAAAAGTAAAAATAGGTGTTGCTACAATTAAGTTATTAAACGGTATTAAAGATGCAAGAAAATAGCAAATAAGTACAATTTAAAATAATAAGCATGAACTTATTATAAAGAGAGTTTCTGTCAGTTCCGGCAGTTTCAGATCCTATTGATGAATGATCTGTTCACGGCTCGGTACCCCTGATTCTCTGTTCAGTAACGTTTCTCTACCGGGAAGGCAGATGAATTTCGGCCATCATACACCGCGCCGAGCCCCCCCCGTTTCCTTCGATCGTTGACAGATTGAAATGGAATAGCGTAGCAAAATCGTCCAATTCGTCCTGCTGCCGGACCGAAAGCGAATCAAACGCCCGCGTCGACATAATCAGTAATTTTTGTCCTTTTTGGGTTGTCACCAGCAGCATGTTTCCTGCAAAGTGAGCCATTTGCTCCAGTGTAATATCGATCACGTGCTTCCCGCTGTTCACCAGTGCCTGCCGAACCATCAACCGCTCGTCGGGGTCGGCAATGGCCGCCAGACACACTATAGCAAAAACGTCGCCAATGCACATCATCACATTGGTATGATAAACCGGTATGCCTGCCGCATCGACGGCTGAAAAGGCGACGACATTGTATCCGGTTTGGTGGCTGAACTCGGCCAGAACGTCGGCATCGGTCCGGGGTGACAGACAGGCGTAGGCAATCCGTTTCATCCGGTCAAGCACCAGACTGCCAGTGCCTTCAAGGTATTTTCCTTCCTGTTCAAAATGCGTCAGATCAACAATTTTAGCAACGTGGTATTTTTTTGCCAGGTCATCGATGATGTCCAGCCGCCGTTCGAGCCGACGGTTGGGCGCCTGCATCGGGTAGAGCACTACCGTACCGCTGAAGTGAAACGATACCCAGTTGTTCGGGAAAATGGAATCAGGTGTATACGGCTCCGGCAAATCGTCGTAAATGATAACGTTCACCCCGGCAGCCATCAACTGATGCGTCATGTCGTCAAATTCACGAAGGGCATTTTCCTGCACTACATCCTGGGACGGAGTCGCCATATCAGCATTCTGAAAGGCGTTGCTTCCGGCGGTTTGCTCATTGAATCCAAACCGTACGGGCCTGATCATGAGAAGATTTGAGGTTGTCTGCGATTGCATAGGGTCAGGAATTAGGGTTATAACTCGGCACGTAACAAAGGTAAACTCATGCAATGGGAACCGCCCCGCGCCCTCGACAGTTCAGCCGACGGCAAGAGGATAAATGTATTTTCAAGGGTTTCCGGGTCGGCTTCACCCCGCTCAAACCGGTCCAGCAGGTCGGCCGCCCGCACGGTTTCGAAGCCCGCCTGGCGAAAGGCCTCCAGGGTCTTGTCGTTCCGGTCATACCCAATCACCACCCCGTCTTTCAGTGCCAGCAGATTACAGGAGTCCGTCCATTGTTCGCGGGCTCCAAACGGGAACTCGTTGTTTCCGGAATAAATAAACCGCACCGGTTCCAGACAGCCCAGATCGTCCCGGCTGATGGCCGTCAGCAGATCTTCCAGGTTTTCGATCTCCACCGGTTTTTGCTCCTCTCCTTTCTTGAACTGGATGATCCGCAAATCGTCCGGAACGTCTTTCGGAGCCAGGAAATGCAGCAAATCACGCTTCCGGGCTTCGTCTCCCGTGCGCCCCAACGACCCCAGCAACACCCAGACGTTGCGTTTTACCTGCGTAAAAATGGTGTCGATGTGCATGTAATCCCGCTTTTTCGGAATCTTGACAATTGTCACTTTATCGACCACATTTTTGTCAAATAACAAACGAATAACCTGCTGGGCGGCATATAAGGTCGTTCGTTCACTACAGCCGATCAACAGGTGGTTTTTGGCCACCATCATCACATCGCCCCCTTCGAGCGTCGACCGCGAATAGTCGTTACTCACCTCATTGTCGGGCAGTAGAAAATGATGCTCGTTGTCCGGTATTTCGATAATTTTATCCCGGTATTTGCTGAACAACGGGTGGTAAAAGAAAATGTACTGGGCCAGAAACGCTTCGCGGGTACGGGCCAGCTTGGCGGGCTTGTTCAGTAAAATATGGCTATTAATAACTATGCCAATGTCACGCGTAAAGATGAAATTCGGCAACGGCGCGAACAACATCGTCCGGTCGGGCAGGGATCCGGAGATGAGAATCTTCGACAACTCAACCGGATCATACGTATACAACTGGCTCTGAATGAAGAAACTACACCTTTCAACGGCGCAAATTCCCGAAATCAGCCGGGTGCGGATCACTTCGTCAGCTAAAATTTCGGTCAGCAGGTGCTGAATATCGATAACGGCGTCGGACCGAAAATAGTCCGGATGGTCAGGTTTGAAAAAATTACGCTCGGAATCGGCATTGATTGCGGCCAGTTTGCCCCGTATTTTATCCGGATCCAGAAAATACAGCAGAATTTTTACGTAATAGTCATACTCATCTTTCCGCATCGTTTCCAGGTGAACGATGTCTTCAAAAAGCCAGTCCTGCGCCTTGGAAGGGACGACTTTTCCCAGGCCGCGGTCGGGGCTGTGAATCAGCAGCCGTTTCAGCGAACCGACTTCTGAACTCACCCTGATTTCCTGCGTGCGCACCTGATGATTACCATTTTGCATACTCCAATGACCAAAAAAGGGAATACTTCTTCAAGTTGCAAGGTAAGGTATTGGGTAGTGAAAAAAAAAGTCGGGCCGTGTCTGCCAACGAAATGCGGTGAGCGTCAACTTTTAACGGGTCTAAATTGTTATCAAATCGTGTAGCTATCGCTTCATGCATTACCTTTGCAGTTTAATTGAGTCGAAATCAACCTCCTGTTATGCTAACTATTAGCAATTTACAAGCATCTATTGGCAGTAAAGAGATATTAAAGGGTATTAACCTGGAAGTCAAGCCCGGGGAAGTACACGCGATCATGGGGCCGAACGGCTCCGGAAAAAGTACCCTGGCATCGGTGCTGGCGGGTCGCGAAGATTATGACGTGACCGGTGGCAGCGTGCTGTTTGAAGGCAAAGACCTGCTGGAAATGGCTCCGGAAAACCGGGCCGCCGAAGGAATTTTCCTGGCGTTTCAATATCCGGTGGAGATTCCGGGGGTCAGCACGACCAACTTCCTGAAAACCGCCATGAACGAGATCCGGAAATACCGGGGTCAGGATCCGCTGGATGCTGTTCAGTTTCTGAAACTGATGAAGGAGAAAATGAAACTGGTGAATATCGATCAATCGCTGCTGAGCCGGTCACTGAACGAAGGATTCTCGGGCGGTGAAAAGAAACGGAACGAGATTTTCCAAATGGCGATGCTAGAACCCAAACTGGCCATTCTGGACGAAACCGACTCCGGACTGGACATCGACGCCCTCCGGATTGTGGCCGAAGGTGTCAATCAACTGCGCTCACCGGAACGGGCCACCATCGTCGTCACCCACTACCAACGCCTGCTCGACTACATCGTGCCGGATTACGTTCACGTCCTGTACAAAGGCCGGATCGTGAAGTCTGGCCCGAAAGAACTGGCTTTCGAGCTGGAAGAAAAAGGCTACGACTGGATCAAGGCAGAAGTGGAAACGGTCTAATTTTTTAGTTAAGAGTGATGAGTTAAGAATGAAGAGTTGGCTGACGCGTTTGGCTGGCGCATTTAACTCTTAACTCTTCACTCTTAATTCTTAACTCATAAGATGAACAATCAGCCCAATAACGATCTCAAATCCAGGCTACTGGCGGATTTCCGAACCTCGGAAGAGCGGATGAACGGAGCCAGCAAGTCGGCTTTGCATCAAATCCGGCGCGAAGCCCTCAACCAGTTCGATCGCCTGGGTTTTCCCACCGTCAAACACGAAGAGTGGAAATATACCAACGTCAATAGCTTAATCAAGGAGGTATTCGAATTCAATGCCCCGTCCGCGATCACGCTGGAAGATCTGGCCCAGTTGGAGTCGTCGCAGCTCAACGGGAACGTTCTCTACTTTGTCAACGGCCAGTATCAGCCCCAGTTGTCGAAGATTGTCAGCCCCGCCGATCAGCTTTCGATCACGACGCTGGCCGAAGCGGTCAAAAATACACCGGATTTACTGAATCAGTATTTTGCCAAATACGCTGATTTCCAGGATAATGCTTTCACAGCCCTGAACACGGCTTTTGCCAGCGAAGGCGTGGTGATTCATGTCCCCGCTCATACGACGGTGGAAGCGCCGACCATTCTGCGCTTCATTTCCGATGCCCGTCAGATGAATGTGGCTTCGCAACCGCGCAACCTGTTTATTGTCGATCAAAACGCGGAAGTCAAAGTTGCCGAATCGTTCCGCACCCTGGGCGACCAGGCCAGCTTTACCAACGTCGTCACCGAGATTGTGGTGGCCGAAGACGCCCGGATGGAGTATTACAAAATCCAGAACGAATCGGATATGGCCTACCACATCGGCACCACGCAGGTGTATCAGCAAGACCGCAGCCATTTTTATTCGGCTACCGTCACCCTCGACGGCGGTTTTATCCGCAACAACCTGAACATTGCCCTCGACGGTTCCAACTGCGAAGCGCACATGTACGGGTTGTATTTCCCGAATGGCCGTCAACACATCGACAACCATACACTGGTGGATCACCGCAAGCCGAATTCACACAGCAACGAATTGTATAAAGGAATTCTGGAAGATCGGTCGACGGGCGTCTTCAACGGCAAGATTTTCGTTCGCCAGGATGCCCAGAAAACCAACGCCTACCAGTCGTGCAAGAACGTGGTGCTCTCGAACGATGCCACCATGAACACCAAACCACAGTTGGAAATCTTTGCCGACGACGTGAAGTGTTCGCACGGTACAACCACCGGAAAACTGAACGAAGAAGCGTTATTTTATCTTCAGTCACGCGGTATTCCGAAAACGGAAGCTCAATCGCTGCTGATGTTCGCTTTTGCGGAAGATGTGATCAAAAAGATCAAAATCGATCCCCTGCGCGAGCAACTGGAACGCCGGATTCAGGCCAAACTCGCACGATAATTAAGAATTATGAGTTAAGAGTTATGAGTTAAATGCATAAGCCAGCTCTTAACTCTTAACTTTTAACTCTTCATTCTTAATTCATTATGGAAACCGCGACACACGAAATCCTTGATATTGAAGCCATTCGCCGGGATTTTCCGATTCTCGATCAGGTCGTGAACGGTCGGCAACTGGTGTATTTTGATAACGCAGCAACCACCCAGAAACCGCTCCCGGTTCTCCACGCCCTGACCCGGTATTATGAAGGCTACAATGCCAACATTCACCGGGGGATTCATACGCTGGCCGAAAAAGCGACGTCGGCCTTTGAAGCCTCGCGCCGGGCCATTCAACAGTTTCTGAATGCGGCTCACGTGGAGGAAATCATCTTTACTTACGGCACCACCGACGGGATTAACCTCGTGGCCCAGACCTACGGACGGCGTTTTTTGAAAGAAGGGGATGAAATCATCATCACCACGATGGAGCATCACTCCAACATCGTTCCCTGGCAAATGCTGTGCGAAGAAAAAGGATGCATCCTGAAAGTGATTCCCATTGATGACAAGGGTGATCTGATTCTGGAAGAATACGAAAAACTCCTTTCGGAACGGACCAAATTCGTCTCCGCCGTTCACGTTTCGAACGCGATGGGCACCATCAATCCGGTGAAGTTTCTCATCGAAAAAGCGCACGCCGTGGGAGCCAAAGTGCTGATCGATGGTGCACAGGCCAGTTCACACATCGACATCGACGTGCAGGCACTGGATGCGGATTTTTACGTCTTTTCGGCGCATAAGCTTTACGGCCCGACGGGCATGGGTGTGCTTTACGGCAAACGCGACCTTCTGAATGCCATGCCGCCCTGGCGGGGTGGTGGCGAAATGATCAAGGAAGTAACTTTCGAGAAAACCACCTACAACGATCTGCCGTACAAGTTTGAAGCCGGAACGCCCAACATCGCCGATGTCATTGCGGTGTATGCGGCACTGGAATACATCGAAACGCTTGGCAAGAAAAAGATAGCGGATTACGAACACAGCCTGCTCGAGTATGCGACCGAAGCACTCGAAAGCATCGACGGGTTGCGGATTATTGGCCAAAGTGCCGAAAAGATCAGCGTTGTTTCCTTTGTTCTGGACGGAATTCACCACCAGGATACGGGTGTCATTCTGGATCAGCAGGGCATTGCCGTCCGGACAGGTCACCACTGTACGCAGCCGTTGATGCGCCGGTTTAACCTCACGGGAACCACCCGGGCCTCCTTTGCGGTTTACAACACGAAAGAGGAGATTGACCGGCTGGTGCAGGGTTTGCTGCGGGTCAAAAAGATGATGTTGTAATCTTAATTTTAACGATCATGCTTACTACAGCGACTATTATTGAAGCCTTTCAAAACCTTCCACCAAAAATTTCGCTGGATGAAGCCGTAGAGAAACTGATTATTCTCGAGCGTTATGAAAAGGCAATGGAAGAAATTGAAGAAAGTAAAGGTCACAAGCATGAAGATGTGATGCAAGAAGCTCGTCAATGGATTCAGGCACGGAAATAATTTGGCGGGATGAAGCGAAAGAAGATTTCCGGGATGCCTTGCAGTATTTGTCTCGATCTTCTTTGCGCTATACTGAACAATGGGTAGATGAGTTAAACCGTAAATTGACGCTGTTAGCTACATTTCCTGAGATGGGCCGAATCGTACCGGAAAAGAATACGAGTTTCTTTCGGGAAATCTTAGTCGGGAAGTACCGCGTTTTGTATATCTATTTGCAAAAAACCATTACAATCGTAGCCATTCGGCATTCAGCCAGCGACGTGGATCGAATACAATGACCATCAACGAGAAACAGGACGAAATTATCGAAGACTTCGATCTCTTTGACGATCAGCTCGATAAGACGCAATACATCATCGACATCGGAAAGAAACTGCCACCTATGCCGGCACAGTTCCAGACGGATGAGAACCTGATTCGGGGCTGTCAGTCGAAAGTGTGGCTGCATTCCGAAATGCGGGGCGATACCGTCCATTTTGAAGCCGACAGCGAACCGACCGCCCAGATTAGCAAAGGATTGGTGAGCTTATTGATCCGGATTTTGTCGAATGAAAAAGCCGAAGACATTGCCAACGCCGATTTGTATTTCATCGACCGGATTGGATTGAGTAACTTGGTAACCTCCCGGCGCGCCGGTGGGCTTGCTTCCATGATTCAGCAGATGAAGCAGTTTTCGGCGGCACACGCTGGTAAAAACCGTACGACTGAGCAGTCAACGCTATAAAGTAGAAAGTCATGAATGACGAAGAACTCAAAGAACAAGTCGTAAAAGCCCTGAAAGAAGTTTATGATCCGGAAATTCCGGTAGACGTTTACGAACTGGGGTTGATTTACGAAATCAAAATATTTCCGATTAACAACGTCTACATTCTGATGACGTTGACCTCCCCCTCCTGCCCATCGGCGGGAACCATTCCGGGCGAGATCGAAGCGAAAGTCCGGAGCATCGAAGGCGTCAACGACGTGAGCGTCGAGCTGACATTCGAACCGACTTATTCCACCGAAATGATGTCGGAAGTGGCCAAGCTGGAACTGGGCTTTATGTAACTTGAACGGTTAGATGGTTGTTATGGTTAAATGGTTGAAAAGGGTTGTATGGTTGTAATAGTTGGATAGCTAGCCGTACTACAAACCATTCAGCCATTTTTAACCATCCTTCAACCATCCAACCATTACAGCCATCTAACCATTACAACCATTTACTTTACACTTTAAAACTCAATACAATGTATCCTCCACATTTAGTTGCCCCGATGAAGGACGACCTGATTAGTGTCGGTTTCGAGGACCTGAGCACCGCCGAAAAAGTCGATGAGGCCATGGACAATGCCGAAGGCACCATGCTGGTGGTCGTCAACTCGGTCTGCGGTTGCGCGGCTGGTGCGGCCCGTCCCGGCGTTAAGGCGGCTTTAAACCTGAGCGGTATCAAACCCGACAAACTGGTGACGGTTTTTGCCGGCGTCGATTTTGAAGCCACGGCCCGGATGCGCGAGTATTTGCTGCCTTATCCGCCATCATCACCGGCCATCGGTATTTTCAAAGATGGCGAACTGGTACACTTTATCGAGCGGCACCACATCGAAGGACGCTCTGCGCAAATGATCGCTCAGCACCTGGAAATGGCGTTCGAAGAATTCTGCGAAAAGGCGTAAGCCTTAGAATAAAGAGAAGAGACAAGAGAATAGAGACAGAAATCGGATAAAACCAGGTTTCAGGTCTTTATTCTCTTGTCTCTTCTCTTTATTCTAAACCGCTATTGCGGCACTTTGGCCTGCCCCAGCACCCGCAGCAAATTCCCGCCCCAGATTTTGGCAATGTCCTGTTCGGAATAGCCTTTTCGCACCAGTTCCAGCGTCAGGGCCTCGATTTCACTGACATCCTCCAGACCGTTGACGCCCCCGCCCCCGTCAAAATCGCTGCCAATGCCGACATGGTCGATGCCTACCAGCCGGACAATGTAGTCGATGTGTTTGACGATGTCCGCCACGCTCGCCCGTTCGTAGGCATACCGTTTCTGAATCGAATCTTCTTTGGCATCGAGACGCGTCCGCATTTCCGGCGTTACCACCCGGCCCACACCCGCCATCCGGATGGCATTCAACGCCTGGCGGTGTTCGTCTGACGGTTTTCGGAGGTAATCAGTTACGAAATTTACCTGAATCACGCCACCTTTCGCGGCTAGTGCCTGGATCATTTCGTCGGTCATGTTGCGCGGAAAATTGCAAAGCGCCCGAACGTTGGAGTGAGACGCAATCACCGGTGCTTTCGACAAGGCCAGCACGTCGTAAAACGATTGATCGGAAATATGGGACACATCGATCAGAATGCCGAGCCGGTTCATTTCCGGCACCACTTTTTTTCCAAAATCGCTCAAGCCGTTGTAAAGCGGGCCATCGGGATCGGTCGCGGAGTCGCAAATGGCATTGTTGGCAAAGTGGGCGAGCGTGATGTAGCGGCAACCCAGGTCGTAATAGGTCTTCAGCATTGCCAGATCTTCACCCACCGGATAGCCATTTTCCATTCCGATAAAAACCGCCCGCTTTCCGGCTTTTTTGATGCGGTAGGCATCGGCGGGTGTGGTTGCCAGTTCGGCCTGACCGGGGTGTTTTTTTAAAGCCGCATCAATGCTTTTAAAAATGGCTAGCGCCCGGGCTTTGGCCTCCGCGTGGCCTTCCGGCGTGCGGGGTCCCTGCGCCAGATAAACCGCAAAAAACATGGCATCCATCCCACCTTCTTTCATGCGGGGAAAGTCGATCTGCGACTTGTCGCGCACCCGGTCGTGCCGCTCACCCACGTCAAAACCGTCTTTCACCATGTTAATCGGCGCATCGGCGTGGGTGTCGAGCGTCAGAATACGCTGGTGAATTTTGTGGGCTTTCCGGGTCAACCGATCGGAAGGCAGGAATAAAACGGCAAGAAGCAGAAATAGGGAAAGAATGGGGTTCATTGATAAATGGTCTAAATCCCAAGGTAAAAAAGAATCGCTAAATTCGTACTATACGCACCTGTCAAACGGCGGGAAGCCCGTTCGATTCTGATTTATCCGGAACATCCGCTTTCTTTACAACCTGTTTTTTTCAAATTAACGATTCAGAAAATGACCCCAACTGCCCTGATCACCGGCGCCACCTCCGGCATCGGTCTTGCCATTGCAACCGCTTTTTCCAAACTAAACTACCGGCTTATTCTGTGTGGCCGACGGCAGGAACGCCTGGACGAACTGCAACAAACCCTCAGTTCGGATACGGAATGTTACACGCTCAACTTCGACGTTCGTGACCGGTCCGCCGTTGAAACCGCCATCGCTTCCCTGCCCGACAACTGGAAAACCATCGATATACTGATCAACAACGCCGGCAATGCGCACGGCATGGGGCCGATTCACGAAGGTGATGTAGACGACTGGGATGCAATGATCGACGGCAATGTGAAGGGCTTGCTGTACGTTACGCGGGCGGTTTCGCCGGGCATGGTGGCCAACGGTCGCGGTCACATCGTCAACATCAGTTCCATTGCCGGGAAACAGACCTACGCGAACGGCGGGGTTTATTGTGCCTCAAAAGCCGCCGTCGAAGCCCTGAGCGAAGGAATGCGGCTGGATTTGACCCAATACGGTATTAAAGTAACGAATGTGGCTCCCGGCGCAGTCGAAACCGAGTTTTCGCTGGTCCGTTTCAAAGGTGACGAAGCGCGGGCGGCCAAAATCTACGAAGGGTTCTCCCCGCTAACCGCTACTGACATCGCCGACGCCGTCGTATATGCTGTCACTGCCCCACCCCACGTCACCATTGCCGATATGACCATCCTCGCTTCTGCCCAGTCCGCAGCAACGACGATTCACAGGAAGTAATGGTTTTGATGGTTGAAAAATGGTTGAATGGTTAAATGGCTTTGATGGTTGAATGGTTCTGATGGTTGAAGAGGGTTGGGATGGTTAAGAATGGTTGAAATACCGCTAGCCATCCAACCATTCTTAACCATCCCAACCATTTTTAACCATTTTTAACCATCCCAACCATTTTTCAACAATTAAACCATTAAAGCCATTTTTCAACCTTACTTCAAAATCATACACGTCGAGGTCGCGTGGGCGTAGAGTTTGCCCTGCGCGTCTTCCACCCGCGCTTCGGCCGTGGCAACGCTGCGACCGACGTGGATGACGGTTCCGGTGCAGACGAGCTTGCCGGTTTTGGCAGTCACGGGCCGCACCAGATTCACTTTCAATTCGAGGGTGGTGTAGCCGACGCCAGCCGCCAGTTTGGTGTGAATGGCGCACCCCATGGCCGAATCACAGAGGGTGCTCAACAAACCGCCGTGTACTACGCCAATCGGGTTGTAATGAAATTCGGACGGGATCACGGAAAAAACCGCTTTGCCATCTTCCATCGATACCGGGTCAAAATCCAGCGTCTGGCAAATGGGCGGAAGCGGGTTGATGCCGTCCTGAATACTTTGCAAGTACTCCAGTCCGGACATGGTTTTGGCGGCCTGTGCGCCCTGCATGGGATCTTCCCAGTTATACGATCGTTCTCTTTCGTCTGCTGCCATTAGTTATTTGAGGAATTGTAGTAAAAAAGGTATACTCGTTAAAATGCAAAAACCGTATGTATACTGAAAACAAAAACCGCCCGGACTGTATCTCATCAAGAGCCGTTTTCAGCCTGAAATAAATTCGCCAGAACGCCTTCTTTCAACGAATATGTCGACACCCGGATCTGCGGAATGCCGTAGGCCCGCAGGACATAATCGATCAGGCACACGCCCACGACGATCATATCGACCCGAAGCTCGATCATGCCCGCCAATTGCATCCGTTCGGCGTGGTTGCGGGTCAGCAACAATTCATAAGACCGGTAAAACTCGCTGGTCGGCAACTCAAAAGCCGTCTGGCTTTCGTCCGGCAAATGGCCTTTTTCGTGCATGAATTGCAGGTCGACCAGCGTATCGAACGAACCCGACGAACCCACCAGCACGACGGGCGCGTATTGGTGAACGGCATTCGTGAGCGGCAACAATTGTTCCTGAAAATACCGGTTCAGCCGATTGACCGCCGTCGGGCTGATCGGATCAGTATCCATAAACCGCTCCAGCAACCGTTGCCCGCCGATTTCGAAACTTTGTTTCCAGTAAGCCCGTCGCTCCGTACACAAAATAAATTCGACGCTGCCGCCACCGATGTCGATCACCAGCGCCATTTTATCATCCAGCGCGCCCGCAGCCCGCACCCCGGCATAAATATAACCCGCTTCTTCGTCGCCCGAAATGGTGCGGATGACAATCCCGGTTTCGTGCCGAATCCGGTCAATAAACGCCGATTGGTTTCCCGCGTTGCGGATGGCGCTGGTACCGATGGCAACGACGTCTTCGGGCGAAACCTGGTGCCTGTCAAGCACATCCCGAAAATACCGCAAAACCGTTAACGCCCGCTCGGTGGCTTCGTCGGTGATAAGGCCCTGATTGATACCGGATTTCCCAATTTTCGTCGGTCGGCTTTCGCGAAAAAGCGTCCGCCCTGCGTCCGCAATCATCAAATGGAAGGTATTGGTTCCGAGGTCAATAACGGCTTGTTTCATGAATGGATGGATTGAATGGTTGTTGATGGCTTAATTGGTTAAATGGTTAAAATGGCTGGTGTCCATTTAACCATTTTTAACCATCAATAACCATTTAACCATCCGACCATTTCGTTGTTAATCATTTCGTGCAAAACTATTGGTTTTTTCCTTCTGGAAACATACCTTTGCAATCCGTTTGGTATCAGAAAATTAACGAATTGCAGGATATGCTTATCATAAACGTCAAAGAAAACGAGTCAATTGACAAAGCCCTCAAGCGCTTTAAGAAAAAATTTGAAAAAACCGGCGTATTGCGCGCTCTGCGTTCCCGGACTGCTTTCCAAAAACCGTCGATCAAACGTCGTCAGGAAATTCTGAAAGCGGTTTACCGTGAAAAAATGTACGGCAGCAATAGTGAAGTATAGTCTGTAGTATAGCACCGACAACAGCATGGGTTGGCAGTAGGCATTCGCTTACTGCTTTTTTTATGGTATCTTGTTCGGTATTCCGACTCTCAACGCCCTATGGTTTCGACTTTCCTTGAACACATCCGCTACGAGAAACGCCTGAGCCACCATACCCTGACGGCGTATCGCATTGACATCGACCAGTTTCAGACCTATTTGAAAAGCCAGTACGAGCTGGAACAACCCGAGCAGGCGACCTTTCACATGATTCGTTCCTGGATTGTGAGCCTGGTCGAAAGCGGGCTGGATAAAACGTCCGTCAACCGGAAAATTGCCACCTTACGCAGTTTTTTCGGGTTTATGCTCCGCCGGAAAGCCATTGCCGCCGACCCGATGCTGAAAGTTTCGGCCCTGAAAACCAGCAAAAAAATTCCGGTTTTTGTGGAAGAAAAACCGATGGAAACCTTGCTGGACGATGTCGATTTCCCGGATGATTTCAAGGGATTGCGCGATAAACTGGTGCTGGAACTGCTCTACGGTACCGGCATCCGGCTCGCCGAACTGGTGGGGCTGAAAACCGCCGACGTCAATCTGTACGAAAAAACCATCACGGTGTTGGGCAAGCGCAACAAACACCGGATCATTCCCGTGCCAAACCCGCTGTTCGCTCTGATTCAGCAGTACCAGCAAACGAAAGAAGCCGAATTCGGCACCAACGCCGACCCGGTTTTTCTGATTTTGAGCGACCAGGGTGTCAAATCATACCCGGTTCTGATTCAGCGGATTGTAAAGCGGTATCTGGGTTTGGTAACGACCCTGGAAAAGAAAAGTCCACACGTGCTGCGCCATACTTACGCCACCCATCTGCTCAACCGGGGTGCCGATCTAAACGCCATCAAGGATTTACTGGGTCACAGCAGCCTAGCCGCGACGCAGATCTATACGCACACGACGATCGATAAATTGAAGAAAGCGTATAATCAGGCCCATCCAAAGGCCGGGTGAGTTGGCAGTCGTCAATCTGCTTACTACTTTTACGGCATGAATTCGCCAGCACTTTCCAACACCCTCCTCGACCTGATCCGGCAGCAGCCCGACGCCGAAAAAGCCGTTGCCTACCTGACCCAACAAGCCGACGCCTACCGGAACCAACCCACCACTGCGGTTTTCTACCGCGTTTTTACTGCCATTCCGCGGTTTGTCGGCAAACAACCCATTAGCGTTTCGCCCGACCAGACGCAGGAAATACAAACTTTGCGGAACGGTTTTACCGTCGAAGGCTGGTCGCTCGATCGGCTGGCGCGCGTTTGGTGGCTGCTCCAATTGCCTGCCGATGATCCGGCGGTGTATTTCAGTACCATCGAAAACCTATTCAAAGCGGCTGAAATGAACGAACTGGCGGCCTTGTATTCGGCCATTCCGGTCCTCCAGTTTCCTGAACACTGGCGGTTCCAAGCTACCGAGGGCGTTCGGAGCAACATGAGTCCTGTGCAGGATGCGCTCATGCTTCAGAATCCGTATCCGGCCGAGCAACTGGACGAACCGGCCTGGAATCAACTGGTGATGAAGGCTTTTTTCTGCGACAAACCGGTAGAAGAAATCCTCGGTTTTGAGGAACGCACCAATGAAACGCTGGCGCGCATCGCCGTCGACTACGCCCAGGAACGCCGGGCCGCCGGACGTACCATTCCCCCGCAACTCTGGACACTGGTAAAACCGTTCGTAACCGAAGCCAACCGGGCCGAACTGGAGGATTTGCTACGAAACCACGGGGCGGCTGGCACCCCTGTTTAGCCTTCAATGGGTCATCCCTCCGGGATTTTTTCACCCAATCCTGCCCGTTTCAGTGGGTTAAAACCCACCGCTACAAAATGAATCATCCCTCCGGGATTGTTGGCCTAAACAGTCCGGAGGGATGGCCCATTTTGTAGCCCCCCGGTTTTAACCGGGAAGGATGCAACATGACAAACCAGCAATCCCGGAGGGATGATCCATTTTGTAGCCCCCGGTTTTAACCGGCAGGGAAGGATGCAACATGGCAAACCAGCAATCCCGGAGGGATGACCCATTTTGTAGGAATGACCGATTAAAAACCAATAAACGGGTGATTCCTGAAACCCGGGTTTAACTTACAACCAGCGATACGACAAACCAACCGAAAACAGCAAATTCGTGCTGTTCTTCAACTCGTTGTAGTTAAAAAAAACGTGCTGGTACTGCGCCTGAATCTCTCCGCCCAGGTTGTTGTTTTTCCCAAACTGAAACTTGGCACCAATGGCCGGAGCCACCGCACCCCGAACGCCGGTTTTCTGATCCACCAGCGTGCCGTAATACCGGGCATAATCGACGTAAGCACCACCGGCACCCAGTTGGAGGTACGGACGAAAAACCGAGTTGATGTCGTTCAGGTATACCGAACCAATCGCTAGCAGCGGAATGGTAGTCAGCGCCCGGGTTTGCACCGCCGAGATGTCGGTTCCGTCTTCAAACGAAAAAACCTGACGCGGCAACCGCTCCGAAACATACTGCTGCCCGATCCGCGCGCCCACCGAAAACCGCCCCGGAAACATCGCTTCGACGGCAACGGCAAAATTACGGTTTCCCACCTTGTCGATGAAGTTCTGCTGGCTGCCCTGAGGGAGCCCAACCCCGTAAAAAACCGTAGCCCGACCCGATACAAACCGCTCGTAGAGGGTTTTATTAAACTCGATGTCCCGCTCTTTTTGTTCCTGATCTGTCTGCGCCACTACTCCCAGGGCCCAGAGGATGCCCATAAGACTCAATATGATTTTCGTATTCATGACTGTTTTTTTTGATGAAGGAGGGTAGACAAGAGAGTAAAAACCTGACTCCCTTGCCTTGTCTTTATTCTCTTGTCTATCATCTTTATTCTCTACTGATTAGCCCGCACGTAAGCCGACTGATCGAACACTTTGGTAATGATGGAATCGACCGAAGCGGCATCGAAAATACCGGTGCCGCGAATCTGGGCCTGCCAGATGACGTTTAACTCCTGACTGGCGGTATTCGCATTCTTCAAATCGATCAGTTGGATCAGCCAATAGGTGTCGCTTACCTCGTAGAACGAATAATAATTGGGGTAATAGGGGTTGAAGCCCCCAAAACCGCCCAAACCGCCGTAGCCCCAGTAATCGAGGTAATAAGGCGAAAAGGGCATGGAGGAGACTCCTACATAACTGTTATTAACCCGCATCACGGCGACGCCCAGATCGGCGCTATCGCTCCGGCTCACCCGCTGATAACCACGGCTGGTGAGCGTTTGGGCCAGACGATCCAGAAACGGCTGCTCAATCCCCGTCATGGAGAGTTGCTGCCGGTCGTTGCTGACTTCCACCACCGAATCCGGCAGACTAAACGTTCTATAATTGGCAAAATTGACCGAACGATCATAATTGGTAATAAAAACCTGGCTCTCTTCGGGCGACAGGTTGTCGAGTGGGTCGGGACGGCAGGAACTGACTCCACTTCCTATGCCTCCACAAACGCCCACCCACAGCAGAATCCGAACGATAGTTTTCATAAGTTACTGAATTTACCTTTTACATAATTAACGATAAACGCACCGCATCTATTTAACGAAATGGAGAAGGCTTCGGTTTTTAATAGTATTCTAATGGCTCAAAACCGGTTTTCGGAGCACCGGAATCAGAATCGTTTTCCCGGTCACTTGCAACTGGATGACTACCCAACTAACTTTGCTTTTTAAAGCCGATACACTCATGAGTTTTTTAGATACAGTACGCGGGATGAAGTTTTTTGACATGCACGTCCACATGACGTCCCGCACCACCGACGATTACCAGGCGATGGCCGACGCCGGGATTGTGGCCGTGATCGAACCGGCTTTCTGGCTCGGGCAGCCGCGCACGGGCGTCGATTCGTTCCGCGATTATTTTGCCAGCCTCGTGGGTTGGGAACGGTTTCGGGCGTCGCAGTTTGGCATCCGGCACTACTGCACCATCGGTTTGAACTCCAAAGAAGCCAACAACGAGGCTCTGGCCGAGCAGGTAATGGAAATTCTGCCGCTGTTTATCTACAAAGAAGGCGTCGTGGGCGTGGGCGAAATTGGTTTCGACGACCAGACGCCCGCCGAAGAAAAATACTACCGCGCGCAATTGGATCTGGCCAAAGAAGCCGGTTTGCCGGTGCAGATTCACACGCCCCACCGCGATAAAAAGCAGGGCACCAGCCGCAGCATGGACATTGCGATCGAACACGGTCTGGACCCCGGCATGGTGATTGTCGATCACAACAACGAAGAAACCGTCAAGGAAGTCCTGGATCGCGGTTTCTGGGCTGGTTTTACGATTTATCCGTTCACCAAAATGGGCAACGAGCGCATGGTGGAAGTGGTGAAACAATACGGCCCGGAACGCATCATGATCAACTCGGCGGCCGACTGGGGCATCAGCGATCCCTTGGCGTTGCCGAAAACCGCATCCCTGATGAAGGAACGCGGCATTTCCGACGAAACCATCCGTCTGGTTACCTTCGAAAACGCCGTGACGGCTTTCGCCCAAAGTGGCCAGATCAGCCTCGCCGACTTCGAACAACCCATCGACATCGACCAGAGCCAGCGGTACAATGGCAGCTCCGTGCTGCGTGGAGGACAAGCACCAAGAGTGGATAAATCATCAACGATTATTAAGTAAAAAATAATGAATATTGAATATCGAATGGCGAATAACGAAGGTTGATGACATCCATTAGACTTCAGTATTCGTTATTCAATATTCAATATTCGATATTCCCTTGAACATACTCCCGCTTCTTCGCCTAACCCGCCCTGCCAACCTCATCACCTCCGTTGCCGATGTCATGGCCGGGATGGCCATTGCCGGTTATTACCTCATTCCCAATGCCGATCCGGCGCCGGTGGGCTGGCTTTGCCTGTCGACGGTCGGGCTGTATGGCGGTGGCGTGGTGTTCAATGATGTTTTCGATGCCGAACTCGATGCCGTCGAGCGACCGGAACGGCCCATTCCAAGCGGGCAGGTGAGTCTGGGACAGGCAACTTTACTGGGAAGTGTATTATTGCTGATCGGTATTGTGGCCGCTTGGATGGTGAACCCAACAGCGGGCTGGCTGGCCATTGCAATTAGCGTTGCATCGCTCGTTTACGACAAGTTTGGAAAGCATAATGCCATCATCGGGCCGCTGAACATGGGCCTGTGCCGGGGGTTGAATCTGGTACTGGGTATCAGCATTTTGCCCAATCAGGTGCCGCTGTGGGCATCGCTGGGCGTGATTCCGATTGTTTATATTGCCGCCATTACGATGATCAGCCGGGGCGAGGTGCATGGTGGAAAACCCATGGTTCTCAGGGTGGCCGGTTTGCTCTATGGACTCGTGATTGGCTGCATTGGCGCGATTGCTCAGCAGCAACACCAATTAGGAACGGCCATTCCGTTTCTTTTGCTGTTTGGCTTCTTCATTTTTCCGCCCCTGTGGCAAGCGATTCGCGAACCAACAGGCCGAAACATCGGTATGGCGGTTAAATCGGGGGTGTTGTCGCTGATTGTGATGAATGCCGCGTGGGTGGCCGCTTTTGCTTCGTTTCCGCTGGCAATGCTTGTCGTCTGTCTGTTGCCGTTGTCGCGGCTGCTGGCCAAAGTATTTGCGGTGACGTAACCGAACGGTTCCGGCCAAACTCTTGTTTTAAAGAATAAACCGTCGGTTTTAAGTACCTATACATTCTATTAACTTAGTGTCCCAAGGAATGAATACCCTTCACCAGTCATTCAGCGTTCAGTTTACCTACAACGTTTACTTTTCCGACCGTTTGTTCGAAAGTACCAATCTTACCTTACTCGAGTTCCTGAATAAACGACATTCGGAAGGCTTTCGTAAAAAACTGTTATTCATTCTGGATGAAGGCGTTGTAAGCAGCCATCCCGGTTTACCGGAACAAATCAAAGCGTATTTTGCCCATGTCCCGATTGTTGATCTTGTCCCGAACCTCCTGGTTATTCCCGGTGGTGAAGGAGCCAAAAACGATCCGGCACTGGTCGACCAGCTCATCGATGCCGTGGATCGCTACGGCATCGACCGCCATTCCTACGTGATTGCCATCGGGGGCGGTTCGGTGCTGGATCTGGTGGGCTACGTGGCTGCCATCTCGCACCGGGGCATCCGCCACATCCGGATTCCGACGACGGTTTTGTCGCAAAACGATTCGGGTATCGGTGTCAAAAACGGCGTTAATTACCGGGGGAAAAAGAACTTCCTGGGTTCGTTTGCCCCACCGGTTGCGGTTTTCAACGACACCGAGTTCTTGAAAACCCTCGACGACCGCGACTGGCGGGCGGGCATTTCGGAAGCCATCAAAGTCGCTTTGATTAAAGACCAACCGTTTTTTGAATGGTTGGAAACGAACGCTGAAAAACTGGCCGCCCGCGATCTGGATGCCATGCAATACCTGATTCACCGCTGCGCCGAGTTGCACCTCGACCACATTGCCAGCGGTGACCCCTTCGAAATGGGTTCGTCACGTCCGCTGGATTTTGGCCACTGGAGCGCGCACAAACTCGAACAACTTACTGATTTTGAAGTTCGTCACGGTGAAGCCGTCGCCATTGGCATTGCCCTCGACAGTCTTTATTCACAGCAACTGGGCTGGCTCAGCCAAACCGACACCCACCGCATTCTGACCCTGGAACGCACCCTCGGCTTTTCGTTGTTCCATCCCGCTCTCGACGGCGACGGTTTACTAAAAGGACTGAATGAATTCCGGGAACACCTCGGCGGCCAACTGACGATCATGCTGCTGAAAGCCATTGGCAAAGGTGTGGAAGTACACGAAATGGACACGGAGCTGATTCGCGAAGCGATCGGTATTTTAAAAGAAAACGAAATTCAGCCCGCATGAAAACTCCGCTGGGACACCTCGGTTATTGCACGAACATTCATGCCGGTGAACACTGGGCGGATCATTTTATCGCACTGCAACAGGCCATTCCGACCATTAAACAAAAGCTTTCGCCCGATGCGCCCTTCGGCGTCGGCCTGCGGTTGTCCAACATCGCCAGCCTGGAACTAATGCAGCCCGAGCGGCTGAAGGAGTTTCAAAACTGGCTGACCGACAACGACTGCTACGTTTTTACAATGAACGGTTTTCCGTATGGCGGTTTTCACAATACCCGCGTCAAAGACCAGGTTCACGCCCCCGATTGGCGAACGCCCGAGCGGGTCGACTATACCATCCGGCTTTTTCATTTGCTGACGGCGCTACTGCCCATCAACATGGCGGGCGGTATTACGGAAGCCGGGATTTCTACGTCGCCCCTCTCCTACCGTTATTGGTTTCAATGGAACAACCGGGATGAGCGCGATCTGGCGTTCGAAGCCACCACCCAACGGCTGATGACGGTCGTGGAAGAACTGGTTCGGATCAAGCAGGCAGAAGGCATCAGTCTCCACCTCGACCTCGAACCCGAACCGGATGGTTTGCTGGAAACCGGCGACGAGTTTATCGAATGGTTCAATCTGTATCTGCTACCCATTGGCCTCGAACGGCTCAACGATGAGTTTGGCATGTCGGCGGGTGAAGCGGAAGCGTCTTTGCGCGAACACGTGCAATTGTGCTACGACGTTTGTCATTTTGCGGTCGGCTACGAACGCCCGGAAGAGGTCCTTAAAAAGCTGAAAGAGAATGACCTGAAAGTCGGCAAAATCCAGATCAGCGCGGCTTTGAAAGCGACTTTTCCGGTGGAAGAAAACAGCCGGGAAGCAGTTCTGGATCAATTCCGGCAGTTCAATGAGCCCACGTATCTGCATCAGGTCGTAGCGCGGGATTCTAATGGTGACCTGCTGCGGTTTCCGGATTTGCCCGAAGCTTTGCTGGCCTTCGATGAAAGTCACGTCGAATGGCGGTCGCATTTCCACGTTCCGCTTTTCGTGGCTGATTACGGTTTGCTACAATCGACGCAGGACGACATTACGGAAGTGCTTCGGTTACAGAAAGAAAACCCGTTTACGCAGCAACTGGAAGTCGAAACCTATACGTGGGAAGTGTTACCGGAAGACATGAAGCTGCGGTTGAATGATTCGATTGGGCGGGAACTGGAATGGGTATTAAAGGAAATATTAAATGTAAAATGATGAATATCAAATGTAAAGGTGCTGGATTGAGAAATACTTTTACATTTAATATTCATCATTTTACATTCAGTATTTATTCTGTATGCAATAGTATTGCTCTCCATCATTAGCAATGAAAAAAACCGTAGTAATCGACGTGGTGGGCTTATCAGCCGCTTTGATTGGTGAACATACGCCTTTCCTGAAACAGTGGGTGGCCGAAAAGCAACTTTCGAGCATTGAGCCGATGTTGCCCGCCGTCACCACCTCGGTGCAATCGACCTACGTAACGGGAAAATGGCCCACCGAGACCGGGATTGTCGGCAACGGCTGGTATGACCGCACCGAATGTGAAGTCAAATTCTGGAAACAGTCGAACAAACTGGTCGGTGGCGAAAAAATCTGGGAACGCGCCCGGAAACTCGATCCGTCGTTTACGGTTTCCAAAATGTTCTGGTGGTACAACATGTATTCGTCCGCCGACTTTTCGGTAACACCCCGCCCGCAATACCACGCCGACGGTGTCAAAGCACCCGATTGCTACAGCCAACCCGCCGACCTGCGCGACCGGCTTCAGGAAGCACTCGGCACCTTTCCGCTGTTCAGTTTCTGGGGACCCAACGCCAACATCAAATCGACCCGCTGGATTGCCGACGCGTCGCTGCTCGTCGACCGCTGGCACAACCCGACGCTGACGCTCATTTACCTCCCCCATCTGGATTACTGCCTGCAAAAGTTTGGCCCCGATTTTAGTAAAATTTCGAGGGAATTGAACGAAATCGATGACGTTTGCAAGGACTTGATTCAGCACTACGAACGTCAAAATGCGGAAATCATTCTTCTGTCGGAATACGGCATTACGAACGTCAGCCAGCCGATTCACCTGAACCGCCTGCTTCGGGAAGCCGGGCTGATTCAGGTTCGGGTCGAACAAGGGCTGGAATTGCTCGATGCGGGCGCGTCACGGGCTTTTACCGTAGCCGACCATCAGATTGCCCACATCTATATCAACGACCCGTCCAGTGCCGCTCAGGTGCGTTCGATTCTGGAAAAAACACCGGGTGTGGAACTGGTGCTGGATGAAGCCGGGAAAAAGAAATACCACATCGACCACGAACGGGCGGGCGATTTTGTCGTCATGGCCGACGCCAAAAGCTGGTTCACCTATTACTATTGGACGGACGACGCCAAAGCCCCGGATTACGCCCGACTGGTCGATATTCACCGGAAACCGGGTTATGATCCGGTCGAAATGTTTATGGACCCGGCCAATCCGATGATCAAACTCAAAGCTGGTTACAAACTGATCCGCAAAAAGCTCGGCTTCCGGTATTTGATGAACGTCATTCCGCTGGATGCCACGCTGATCAAAGGGTCACACGGCCGGGTGGGCACCCAGCCCGCCGATCACCCGGTTTTTGTGTCGACGCGTCCGGGTCAGGCGAGTGCAAAACCGATACCGGCCATTGACGTTTACAATAAAATCTGGGAAGCCCTGACGGCGGAAATACCCCAAAAGACGGCCTGATATACAACCCTTTACCAAAACCAGAAGCCGACTGTTTCCGAACAGCCGGCTTTTTTCATAGCCCGTTCGATAATAGAATCCAGTCAAAAGCCCGGGGATTGTGTTGTTGAGTCAGGAGACAAAAGAGGTGAGATGCGAGAGTAGTGACGTGGGGAATTCCGATGAACTCATCAAGTGTTGTCTTTCTTCTCTCATCTCACCTCTATCATCTACCCACGCTTTCTGATTTACTCAACAACGAAAGAAACGGTATGGAAACTAAAATTCCACCCCAGCACCAGGCTGTCCAGCCCGGTCTGGAAAGTGAACTCAATCCGCAGCCGAAAGTGATTCGGTATACCTACGTCGGGTCGGGAAAATTGAAAGACAAAGTGGCGTTGATTACGGGGGGTGACAGCGGAATTGGCCGGGCCGTCGCCGTCCATTTCGCCCGGGAAGGAGCCGACGTAGCCATTGCCTACACGCAGCGCGAAGAAAATGATGCGCAAAAAACCCGGGATCTGGTGAAAGCCGAGGGGCGGCAGTGCCTGCTTATACCCGGCGATCTGCGCGATCCGTCCTACTGCGAACAACTGGTCGAAGATACCGTCCGGCGGTTTGGCAAGCTCAACATTCTGGTGAACAATGCCGCCCTGCAACTCCAGCACAAGCGGTTTGAAGACATGACCGACGACGATCTGGTCAACACTTTCGAAATCAATATCTATTCGTTTTTTCGGGTCACCCGGGCCGCCGTGAAACACCTGCACGAAGGCGACAGCATTATCAATACGACATCCGTAACGGCTTTTCAGGGCCGCGCCGATTTGCCGGAATATTCGGCTACGAAAGGCGCGATCATGAGTTTTACCCGCGCGTTGTCGTCCAATCTGGCCAAGAAGAAAATCCGCGTAAACGGTGTGGCCCCCGGCCCCATCTGGACGCCCTTGAATCCGGCGTCGGTTCCGGCGGAGGAAGTGGCTCAGTTTGGCAAAGATGTGCCGATGAAACGCCCCGGCCAACCCAGTGAAGTGGCACCGGCGTATGTCTATCTGGCGTCGAACGATGCCAGTTATGTCACCGGGCAAACCATTCACCCCAACGGTGGAACGATTATAAATGCCTGACCCAAAACTTTTTACAGCCATGAATCTGGAACTTGAAACACCACCCCAGCACCAGGAAGCGCAACCGGGTCTGGAAAACGAGATGCATCCGCAGCCGATTTACATCCAGGATTCGTACGTCGGCACGGGAAAGCTGGAGAATAAAGTAGCCCTCATAACGGGAGGAGACAGTGGAATTGGCCGGGCCGTTGCCGTCCATTTTGCACGCGAAGGCGCCGACCTCGCCATTGTTCATCATCCGCGCGAACAGGAAGACGCCCAAAAGACCAAATCGCTGGTCGAAGCCGAAGGACAACGCTGTTTGTTAATCGCTGGTGACCTCAGAAATCCCTCATTTATCAGACAATTAGTGGATCGGGTCATCGGTGAATACCACCACATTAATATCCTGGTGAACAACGCAGCCAACCACGTCGAGCAGCACGAATTTACCGACATTACGGATCAGCAGTTGACCGAAACGTTTGAACTCAACATTCTGGCCATTTTCCGGCTGACCAAATTGGCGTTGCCCTATATGAATGCCTACGACTGCATCATCAATACGACCTCCGTGGTGTCGTACCGGGGCAGCAAGGCGCTGATTGATTATGCGTCTACGAAAGGGGCCGTAACGGCATTTACGCGCTCTTTATCGCAACATTTGGTGGAGCGAAACATCCGCGTCAACGCGGTAGCCCCCGGCCCCATCTGGACGCCCCTGATCGTGTCGACTAAAACGGAAGAGGAAGTAGCCGAGTTTGGCAAAGACACACCCCTGGAGCGGGTCGGGCAACCGGCAGAAGTAGCCCCCGCCTTTGTTTTTTTGGCTTCTGAAGATGCGTCTTACATCACCGGCCAGGTCATGCACGTCAACGGCGGTGAGGTAGTCAATTCCTGAAAGTCACTAAAAGTAGCCAAAAAGGGCCAATCGCCCTGATTTTCCAGACGACGTAATTAGACAATAAAAAGAATCTTTGTGTCGGTCTGATTGGGGGTTGGTACGATAAGTGTTGGTTGTGAGTCCTGAAGTAGCATTCGTACAGTTTCGGACAATATACTGAGTTGGATATTTCTGTCAGCCTATTGACTCTGTCAAATGGTTTTCCAAACTTAGGTAGTCCGTGGGTTCTTTGTTTAACTTTTAAACCATGTGACACGTATGAGAATTCAAATTCATTGCGTCCATTTTACAGCAGATCAAAAATTGCTGGACTTCATTCAGAAGAAGCTTGACAAATTAGAAACCTTCAACGACCGGATTATCAGCGGTGAAGTGTATTTGAGGTTAGAGGGAAGCGATACCAACAAAGTCAAACAGAAAATTTTCGAGGTTAAACTGTTTTTGCCCGGCGACTCCATTTTTGTCCGCCAGCAGGGTACCACGTTTGAGGAAGCAACCGACGTGGTGATCGATACGCTCAAAAACAAGTTGAAACGCCATAAAGATAAACAGCGAAGTATTTCCGCCCAGCAAATCAATGAGTCGACCGACCTCGTTGAAGCGGACACCGTCAACGAAGACATCGAATATTAGCCGATACATTTCAACGAAAAAAGCCGCCCCGAAAAGGCGGCTTTTTTGCATCTATCGATTTTAGCCCTTCGACTACAAACCAAAAGCTTCTTTCACTTTGTCGACGTAGTCGAGTTTTTCCCACGTAAACAGCTCGACTTCAACTTCTTTCGTACTGCCGTTCATTCCAAATACCTTTTTCACAATCTGATTCTCCCGGCCCATGTGCCCGTAAGCCGCCGTTTCTGAATAGATCGGATTCCGGAGTTTCAGCCGTTGTTCGATGGCATACGGACGCATGTCGAACAGTTCTTCGATTTTGGTCGCAATTTCACCGTCGGTCAGATCGACCTTGGCTGAGTTATACGTGTTGACGTACAAACCGCAGGGTTTGGCCACCCCAATGGCGTAGGAAACCTGAACCAGAATCTGGTCGCAAAGGCCAGCCGCTACCAGGTTTTTGGCAATGTGCCGCGTGGCATAAGCCGCCGAACGGTCCACTTTCGAGGGGTCTTTGCCCGAGAAAGCACCACCGCCGTGCGCACCCTTGCCACCGTACGTATCGACAATGATCTTACGACCCGTCAGACCCGTATCGCCGTGTGGCCCGCCAATGACAAACTTGCCCGTTGGGTTGATGTAGTAGGTAATGTTATCGGTAAACAAAGCCTGCAATTCCGGCTTCAGTTTCGCTTTTACACGCGGAATGACAATGTTGATCACGTCTTCGCGAATTCGCGCCAGCATAGCCGCATCGGTATCAAAATCATCGTGTTGCGTCGAAACCACAATCGTATCGATCCGGATGGGCTTGTCGTCGTCGCTGTATTCAATCGTCACCTGCGATTTGGCATCCGGCCGGAGGTACGTCAGAATATCCCGGTCGTGGTTACGGATATACGACATTTCCTGCAAAATCTTGTGGGCCAGATCCAACGGCAACGGCATAAAATTATCCGTTTCGTTGGTCGCGTAGCCAAACATCATGCCCTGATCGCCAGCGCCCTGATCCTCCGGGTTGGTGCGTTCAACGCCCTGATTGATGTCGGCCGACTGATCGTGGATGGCAGATAAAATACCGCACGAATCGGCCTCGAACATGTATTCACTCTTGGTATATCCAATACGCCTGATAACCTCCCGGGCAATTTTCTGAACATCGAGGTACGTGTTCGTTTTTACCTCACCTGCCAGCACCACCTGTCCGGTCGTAACCAGGGTTTCGCAGGCGACCTTGCTGGAAGGATCGTAGGCCAGAAAATGATCGATCAATGCATCGGAAATCTGATCCGCGACTTTGTCGGGATGTCCTTCAGAGACTGACTCTGAGGTAAATAGATAGGGCATTGTACGTAAGATTTAAGACTAAAAACAGCCGCAAAGCTACTGGAATTTTACGACAGGTCAAATGCTAAATTTAGGTTCGACCCAAAGCGCGGTCAACCCACTGAGAAATAGCAGGATCCAGACCCAATCCGGTATTTTCGCTGGAAAACCGCCTTCAGAACCGGGGTTCGTTTCTACCGCAACGGACGACCGGGCGCGGAGGTAATCACTCATCAACCGGTTTCCAAATACCGGTTTTTCGTCCGGCTGGTCCACGTAAACCGCTAAACTGTCCTGAAAAGATTGCCAGCCCGCCCGGCCAAACCCATACGAAACATCGGCCGACAGGGGATTGATGGCCGAATAATCGAGCCTGACCGTGTCGTTTTCCAGTCGGATTTCAGCCGGTTTCCGGGTCAGGTTGTTGAAGTGAATGACAGATCGAAGGCCTTTGAAAACCGGCGCGTCGAACTGGATATTGTTCGGGAAGGTGGGCTGTAAGGGCGTCAGAATGGCCGTCCAGATCCGGTCGTACGCAACACTGTCGCCACTCAGTTTCAGGGGAAACGTCTCGCTCACCAGACTTACCCCGATTTTAGCCGTGGTTTTCTGAACCGTAACCGGATACCCGGCCACGGGAAACTGATTCAGGGATTCGGTGAATTGAAAAGGCAACGCCTGGAGACCAGCCCCGATCGGAATGGTTGCTTCATTCGATAAGCGCTTCAGTTTCCAGCCCGTACCCAAAGCCCGGTTGATGGTTTTCGTGTCGGTTTCGGCATCCGACAGATTGATAAACAGCACCGGTTTTCCCTGCGCTACGGCCTTTTTAACAATAGGGTTCGTCGCGTTGGCCGGATCGGTGATGATCACGTCGGGCGTGGCGGCCCGGTTGATGTTCAGACGACTGTTAAGGTCTTTGGAAATGGTAGATGTTACCTGGACGGAATACCCTTTTTTACCCAGCCAGTCGGCGAGTGTTCTGCTTTCAAAATCCGGGCTGTCGAGAATGAACTGGAAGGCAATGGGTTCTGTCGGTCGGGTAAAATACCGAATCGTATCCAGCGGTTTCTGATCCAGCACCAATGCCACTTCGGCGCGTCCCTGTGAAAAGGCCGGAAACTGAAAGGCAAACGCCGTCGTGCCGGGTTTCAGTACCAAACTATCCAGCGTCTGGTTGCCATACCGCAGCTTCAGCACCTGTTCCTGCGACGATTGAAGACGCCCGCTCACCGACTGCATTTCGCCTTTCCGCAGGATGGCTTTCCAGCGCAGCATCTGCACCTGATCGGGTTGGGCATACGGAATCCATTGGACAATTTGCCGACTCAGTTGGCCCAGCACATCGGGTGAAAAACCGGTGCCGATTAAGGTGACGGTATCGATCATTCCGTCGGTCAGCCGCGACCGAAACGAGGCTTCTTTGAACGCCCTGACCCGAACGACTTCCCGGTTTTTCAGACTGTCTTTCAGTTGACTGATCGCCGAAGCGGGCACGTTTGAATCCGCAATCCAGACCGACGTTGAATCGGGCTTTATTTCCCATTCGATCTGAAGAAAATACGCCAGCAGAAGGCTCCAAAGCAAGACGTTTAAAGCACCCCGAATCCATTTTCTCCGAACCGGAAGGGTGCCGTTTCGAACGACCAGCACCACCTGCACCGCGAGCAATACCGCTAGAAGCAACAGGATTAGCCAGCTAACAACATCAGCCGGGTTAAACGTGACCGTAATCCGATTCAATACGCTCATTTTAAATGTTGCCAGAACGACTGTTCTAATTTCTTTTCGCTGGAATATGAGCCCATTTGGGATCGGTTTCTAAACGAACCAGCCGCCAGACCATACAATTTTGTTTTTAATTCCATTCGTTCTTTGTCAGACAGGTTTTTACCACTTCCCAGTTTCTGTAACCCACTGATCACCGACCAGTTCGACAACCCGCTGTTCAGGATGTCATTCGTCAAAGAAGAACTTAGTTGTTGTACGGTTTTTTTCTGGTTTTGATTCAACGTTTTCAATTCCAGATAGCCCAGGACTTCCCCTACCAACTGCCCGGTCCGAACCGGATCGTATATGCGCTCCTGATTCAAATTGGTGTTGACCTTCTTTAATTCACCGGTCAGGCGGGTTTCCTTCTCTTTAATCGGTGGCGGATCGTAGCCGCTTTTCTTCACAAACGTCCGGGCTTTGTGCTGGGCGGCTTTCAGATAAACCAGGGCTTTATTTTCAAAAGGCAATGCTTTTTCCGGTTCGTATAAACGCAGATGCAGTTCCGATTGCCACATCTGTTCCAGCGCCATTTTCAACAAACTGCGGGTCGATTGTTCGTAAAACGTGTTGGTTTCCGCGTCGTCGTGCGCGTGGATATACTGCTCCATTAAAGCCGCCACCGGGTCTTCGTTGTTACTCTTGGCCTGATCCGCGTGGTCGTGGCCGTGTGCATCCGGAGCGGGCAAGTCCTTTTTCTGCTGTTCTTCCGCTTTTTCGGCCAGCTTGAACGCAAACGGTTTGGGTGCATTTTTCTCTTCTTCCGTATCGTGCTTGTGAATAAAGCCTTCCAGCACATTGCCCTCGGCCACCAAATCGTGTCCACCAATCGAATTTTCAAACTCCTCGCCCAAATATTGCCCATACCGCAACCGCAGCACTTTCTGGTCAAAACCGATTTCGTTAGACGTACTTTTAAAATCTTTAGCCGCCAGTTTTTTCCGTTTGGCAATCAGCTTTTCCGTGTCGATAATAATTTGCCGCTGGCTGCGAAAATACTCCGGCATGATGTTTACCGCCATCGTTGCCAGTTCGGCTTCTTCCACCCGGGCGGTGTCTTTATACACCACAAAATAGGTGTCGGATTTGGAAAAATTGGCTTCCGGTTCTTTGTTATCGATGGCCGCCCAGTAATAATACAATTCATCACCCGGCGCAAAATTGAGCGCTTTCAGGTCAATGGTTTTTGTCAATTGGGCTTCTTTAAAGTTGGTTTGCGGCAGCGCAAATTTCACTTCCCGAAACTTCACACTTTCGCCGGAACCACGTGCCACCGTGGCCACAATGAAGGCTTGCCGAACTTTAAAATCGTCGGAAATACGCGCCGAAATCCGCAGGTTTTTGTCATCTTTCAGAAAATGAAACCGGTATACTTCCTTGGAATCCGGTTGAATTTTCGGTGCCAGATCGGGTTGCGCTTCCAGTCGGTAATAATCAGATTGATAAATCAACGAATCCTTTCCGACCGGCGTTTTCCAGTAGCCTTTGAGGGCATAAATCCCGGAACTGACCAACTTATCACGGTATTCAAAAGCGGCTCCGGCCTTCTTAAAAGCGATCTCTTCGCCCCGGCTATTCACCAATCGAACCGAAACCGTCGCGGATTCGCTGAATGTTAACTGCCATTTTAGCAGAGAACCGCTCACGGCCGACGCGTTCAGATCTGATGATTCCTTGACCGACAAACCGGTATACGTAGGCGGTTGAATCTGCAACAAAGCCGACTGAAAAGCGGGCGCAACGGGGCGGTTATCTTTGGCAAGAACCGGAATGTATTTCGTCAATTGTTTCTGAACAATCGGGTTCGATTGCAGGAGGGGATAGCCGTAATAAACCGCCACAGAAAGCAGCACGAGCAACCCATAAAAACCGGTTTTTGAAAAAATCACCGAAAGATACCGGCTCGCGGGAATCCGGACCGTCTGGACCCGTTCGTTCAACCGCGCCAGTTGGAGCTGCTCCGCGATATTCAGTTCGTCTTTCTCCAGCAACGGCAAACTGTATTCCGCATCGCCCACCAGCCGGTGCATGATCCCGATGGCCTGCGGTTTTTTGTTCCGAAAAAGACCGGTAAACCAGGCACCGAATCCAAAGCCAAGCACCCCGAGAATAGCCGCCAGTTCCGGCGAAAAACCGCAGAGCCGGGCAATCATCCCCACCGCAATGCCCAGCAAACTGCTCTTCAGCAGCGCGTTGGCGACAAGCTGATAAATGATCGTCGACAGGGTGTTTTTCAATTCGTTCATGCGTTCTGTCTTAAAGCCATCCAACGTTCCAGGCCGATCAAACCAACAAACACCAGCAACAACCCATTACGCAGGTTCTCCGGTTGTTTCTCTCTTCGCTCCCCCGTCGGAACAAACAGCGTATTTAATTGGGCCTGACTCAGTGGAAAATGATTCGGCTTGAGGTTAAAATGCCGGATCAAAAGTTCGCCCAATTGTTCCGGCAGTTGCCCGGTTCGCACCCGTTCGGCGGTTTGGGGGGTCAGTTTTTCTTCCCAGTATACCACATTCGGAACCCTCGGAATGTTGAGCTTTCCCGAAACCACATAAATCGTTTGGGGGGCGGGAGCAACCACGTCCTGATCTGTTAAAACCCAATCGTATCCGGTTTTCTGATCTTTTTTTACATCGATTTGAATCCCGAGCGCATACACGTCCGACAGGGCCTTCAAAGCCGCCAGTACGGTTTGCTGCTCGGTTTTATCGCGGAAATCAACCAAAGCTGTCAGACGCCCCGAATGCGCCAAAACATCCTGAAAACGAATCCCTTTGCTAAGGACCGGACTGTTGACTAGCTGATTGGAAGCATTCACAAATACGTTGCCATTGCCCGGTAATTTCAGATACGGCCGAACCGGGCGACTCGCCGAATCAACCATCGTGTGCAATGTAAACTGCGCCGGAACCCGAATAAATGGAACATTCGCCAGTTGCTGGTTATTCAGGACATACAGGTGTAATTCCGACGGTTTTTCCGATGCGGTATTGATGGACGACTGCAACACATCCGGGTTAAACACCCGTTGATCAGGCAATTGCTCCGGCTTATCCGTTACTTCTATGGCGGCATTGATCCAATAAACCGCTTCTCCTTTCCGGATCGCTTCCTCCAGTTCGAACCGGTAATTATCGACCACCACCTTCTCCGGTTGCACTAGGTGAATTTTGGCAACGGCCACCGGTTTTGTCAACCCGGTCAGAATGGGTTGGCTCAGTATGAGTGCCAATAGCATCACCATCAGGCAGCGCAGGAGCAGCAACAGGAGGTTATCGAGTTTGATGCCCCGCTGTTGTTGCTGGTTCCTCTCCTGAAGCCAGCGCGTGGCCGCCCAGGCCAGGGTTTTGCCCCGTTTCTGGTGCCAGAAATGGATGACTACCGGAATCACCACGGCGCCAATTCCCCACAAAAACAACGGTTGTATGAACTCCATTAAACGCTTCTCCTGGTCAGAAAATCTTTTAGTGCCCCGGCGATGGGCTCACTCAGTTTTACGCGAATCAGATGAACGTGCGGCAGCAACAATTCTTCCTCTAGCTTTTTGAAATAGGCCGAAACCGCCTGTTGAAATGTCTCTTTAATCGTTTCGGCCTGCACTTCAATTTCCCGCTCGGTTTCCAGGTCCTTAAACCGGTAAAAACCGCTCAGGTTAAAATCCGTTTCCTGCTCACCCAGCAGTTGAAAAATGACAATTTCCCGGCGCGGACTGGCTACGGTTTTAATCAGTTGTAACCACTCATCGTCCACTTGCAGAAAGTCCGAAACCATCACCAGCAACTCCTTTTGCTTCTGCTGAAATTCTGGAAACCGGGCCTGTTTGGGTAGCCAGGTTCCGGAAGCGGTGGCATTTTGCAGGGCAAACAAAATCCGCTGAAAAGCCTGCTTGCCAGTCGGAACCAACGTCTGCAAAGCCCCGTTTTGCAACGCATACAAACTCATCTGATCGCTTTGCCGGTAGCCCAAATAGGCCAGCGAAGCCATCAGTAGTTTCGCGTACTCCAATCGGCTGACGCCCTGCTCGGTGTAGTTCATCGAACCGGATAAGTCCAGCAAAAAACGGATTTGCAGGTTACTTTCCGTGGCCGATTCCCGCACGAGGTGCTTGTCGGTTCGGGCGTATAATTTCCAGTCGATGCGCCGGGGGTCGTCGCCGGGTTCGTAATGGCGGTATTGCTCAAACTCCGTCCCCGACCCCGACCGTTTGCTGGCGTGAATCCCCAACAGCAGCTCACCGCTGACGAGTTTGCCGGCGAGTTGCAGGTTGTTGAGTTTGATGAGATCTGTGGCTAATTGCATTGGAGTTTTCGGTTTACGGTTTTTGGTTTACGGTGGCTGACGCAGGAAGGCTAACGCGTCAGCCACCGTAAACCAAAAACCGTAAACCGAAAACCTATTTCAACAACTCTTTTATCACCTGATCAGTCGTAATATTCTCAGCCTCAGCCCGGAAGTTGAGGGCGATGCGGTGGCGCAGGATGGGGTAGGCCAGCGTCTGAATGTCCTCCGGGATCACCGAAAACCGTTCGTTCAAAACCGCCCGGGCTTTGGAACAGAGCACCAGGGCCTGCCCCGCGCGCGGCCCCGCTCCCCAGTCGCACCACTGCCTGACAAACGCCGATGGGCTGCTTTCGGGGCGCGTCGACCGGACGAGTGTGTTGATGAAACTGATCAGTTCATCGCTGATGTGGACCTGTCTCGTCAGGCGTTGCAAGTCTATAATTTCCTGATCGGTCAAAATGGTTTGCAGTTCCGGGCGAGCCGTTCCGGTGGTGTTTTTCAACACGCTCAGTTCCTCCTGTTCAGACGGGTAGCTCAGCTTGATATACAGTAAAAACCGGTCTAGCTGGGCTTCCGGCAGCGGATAGGTTCCGGCCTGTTCGATTGGATTTTGGGTGGCAATGATCAGAAACGGCCGGGGCAGTTCGTAATCGGTTCCGGCGTAGGTTACCTTGCCTTCCTGCATGGCTTCCAGCAAAGCCGCCTGCGTTTTGGGCGGTGTCCGGTTGATTTCGTCGGCCAGCACCACATGGGCGAAGATCGGCCCCCGGTTGAATTTGAAGAATTTCTTGCCGGTATTATGATCCTCTTCCAGAATCTCCGTTCCGATAATGTCGCCCGGCATGAGATCCGGCGTAAACTGAATCCGTTTGAAATTCATCTCCAGAGCCTCCGCCATCGTTTTCACCATCAGCGTTTTGGCCAATCCCGGAACGCCTTCCAGCAAACAATGTCCACCCGCCAACAGGGCAATCAGGATTTCATCAATGGCTTCCTGCTGTCCGACAATCACCTTACCGATTTCTTTCTTCAGGCGCGGAAGCTTGGCGACTACGGTTTTGTAATGGGTCAGTTCCTTGGTTTCCAATACTTATGCGGTTAATGCGTACGTGATAATGTTGACGCCAAATTTGGTATTATCCTCGGCCAGAAATCGTTTGTTGCGAAAGTCGTAATCCCACTCGCAACCATAATCCTTGTTACTATACAAAACGCCAATGCGCCCGTTGACCAGCACGGCTTTCAGGTAATCGTGCACCAGGTCGTCGCCCCAGCCGTTCAGCTCGAACGTCGTGGTCGGCGGCCCTTCCTCAAACTTGAAAAAGCAGGTATAAATCGGGTGGGAATTCGGAATTTTCTGCAAGGCTTTTGGACCGAAGGTGCGGGCCATTTCCTGCTCGAACGACTTGGCAAAAAGCCCGTCGATGTCGTGGTTGCAGTCGTCCACAAACACAAAACCGCCGTTCTGGACGTACCGCTTGAAGTGATCCCGTTCCTGGGTCGAAAACTCCACCAGTTTGTGCCCGCTGAGGTAGCAGAACGGACTCTTGAAAATTTCGTTACTCGTCAACTGAACCACCTTTTCCTTCTCATCCACCGGTATCGTGGTATACTCGACCAGCGAATGCAGCAGGTTGGAAGGCATTCGCTGGTCCGTATCCCAATCGCCGGAGGCATACTGGATGCGGGTGAAAATGAATGGTTTCAAGTTGAGTTGATGAATAGAGTTAATTAAAAGTTATTTCGCAGAGTTAAGCGGAGGAAATCAGAGTTTATCAGAGAAAAAAACTCTGCGTAACTCTTCTTTTCTCTGGTAAACTCTGCGAAATAATTTCTTTTCACACTGCGTCCGACAGCGAACTAAACGTGAATTCCCGGATTTTCATCGGCGGAATCAGGTAGTTGGAATTCGACTCCGTGCTGACCACCCGCTCCGGTTTCCCCAGGGCTTCGAGGTTGTTCAGCATGATGATCGGACTTTCGTTGAACCGGAAATTCTTGACCGGGTGTTTGATCTTGCCGTTTTCGATGTAAAACGTCCCATCGCGGGTCAGGCCCGTCAGCAGCAGCGTTTGCGGATCGACGGAACGAATGTACCAGAGTTTCGTCACCAGAATACCGCGCTGGGTGCTCTTGATCATGTCTTCCAGCGAAGCCGTGCCACCCGCCATAATCACATTCGTGGGCGACGGCACGGCCTTCACGCCTTTCTTCTGCGCCCAGAACCGGGAATAGGCGACATTTTTCACCACGCCTTTTTCAATCCAGTTGACCTTTTCCTGCGCCCGGCCGTCGCCCGACCAGGGCGAAGCTGGCAATTCAGGGTTCGTCGGATCGGAATAGATCGTAACGCGCTCATCCACAATCTTCTCGCCCAGCTTGGTCTTGCCACCGGGTTTGCTCAGGAACGACCGGCCTTCGTCGGCGCTGCGGGCGTCCATGTTAAAAAAGATGTTTTCGAGCAACACGGCGGCCGCTGTCGGTTCCAGAATAACCGTATATTTCCCCGGTTCCAGGGCCCGCGCGCCCACCGAACCCAGACACTTCTGAACGGCAATTTTAGTCGCCGAAACCGTATCCAGTTTGGAAAAATCACTGTAACCCCGCGTCACGTAGCCCGAGCCCGTTCCGTCGTCGGTCCGAACCGTCAGCGAAAAATTCACGTTCGTGCTGGGGTAATACGCAAACAGTCCTTTGGAATTCATCATGGCCGAATAGCCCCGGAAATCCTCCAGAAAACCGGCCGCAGCCAGTTTTTGCTGACCCGATTCCTGCAAGCTTTTCGCAACAGCCTCCGCCCGGATGGCGGGGGTAACTTTGGCGGTCGATTCAAAATAGCCCGTCGATTTCAGGTATTGCTGCGGTTCCAGCACGCCCATGAATTCCGGATTTTCGGGAGCCAGTTGGGCCAGTTCCTCAGCCCGGCGAACTACTTTTTCCAGCGAAGCGTCGTCAAATTCGTCGATGGCGGCAACCCCGTTTTTCTTGCCGAACGACGATTGCACCTGGATGGTCTGCGTAATCATGGTGCCACTGGTCGAGACTTCGTTCCGGGCGTAGCGGATGTTTCCCCGCTCCCCACCCACCACGTTCACCTCGCACGCATCCGCTTTGGAATAACTTAATACCTTCTGAAGCAATGCCTTAGCCTCAGATTCGGTTAATAAAGCCATATTTTTGAATTGTTTACGGTTCTCAGTTTACGGTTTTCGGTGGCTGACGCATTCTTGGCTAACGCATTTAAATCGTGCGTCAGCCAACCGTAAACCAAAAACCGTAAACTGTAAACTAGATTTTTCTCGCTGTATTAATCACATTGACGCCGTTGAAACGGGTGGTAGAGCTGCCGTGGGAGACGGCGCTGACCTGCATCGGCTGGCCTTTGCCATCGAAGAACGAACCGCCCAGCCGGTAGTCTTTCTCGTCGCAAATCTGAACACAGGAGTTCCAGAATTCCTGCGTATTCGACTGATACGCCACATCTTTCAGCATGCCTGCAATCTGTCCATCCTTGATTTCGTAGAACAACTGCCCGCCAAACTGGAAGTTATACCGCTGTTGATCAATCGAAAACGAGCCGTCGCCGATGATGTAAATGCCTTTTTTGACATCCTTGATCATCTGTTCCACCGACAGGGGCGTTTTGCCAGCCGCCAGCGACACGTTCGCCATCCGCTGAAACTGCACCGAACTCCAGTTGTCGGCATAGCAGCAACCCTGCGATTCGTTTTCGCCGATGATGTGAACCTGATCCCGAATGGCCTGGTAATTCACCAGCGTGCCGTCTTTCACCAGATCCCACTTTTTGCAGGCAACTCCCTCGTCATCCCAGCCCACGGCACCCAGCGAACCAACCTGCGTTTTGTCGGCAAACAGATTGACCTGCTTGCTGCCGTAGTTGAAGTTTTTGGATTTCCACTTGTCCAGCGTCGCAAAGGACGTTCCGGCAAAATTGGCTTCGTAGCCCAATACGCGATCCAGTTCCAGCGGGTGACCCACCGACTCGTGGATGGTCAGCCAGAGGTGCGAAGGATCGAGCACGAGGTCGTATTTCCCGGCTTCGACCGACTTGGCCGTCAGCTTCTGTTTCGCGTGTTTGGCAGCCGACGTCACGTCTTCCAGCATGTCGTATCCCTTGTTGTAGCGGGTCGTAATACCGGTTATTTTATCGCTGGGATTGGCTTGCAGGTAATCATACCCCATGCCCATCGGCGCACTCAGTTCGCTGCGGGTCTCAAACTTGCCACTCTTCGGATCGATCGCCGTCACGGTAAACGTAGGCCACAGGCGGTGAATGTCCTGATCGATGTACGAACCGTCCGACGACGCAAAATACTTCTGCTCGTTGACCATGAACAACACCGAGTTGACGTAATTGGCACCATTTTTCAGAGCCGCGTCGTTGACCGTCAACAGTAAATCCACCTTTTCCTTGATGGGAACTTCGAACGCATTTTTCTTGATGGGTGCTTTCCAGCTCACTTCCCCGAAGCCTTTTTGCGGAGCCAGTTGGACGGGTTGCTTCATCAACCGGGCGTTGGCTTTGGCAATGGCCACGGCTTCTTCGGCGGCTTTGGCGGTTTGGGCTTCGCTTTTGGCTTCCACCACCGACGCAAATCCCCAGCAGCCGTCGACAATCACACGCACGCCCACCCCGTAGGATTCGGTGTTGACAATGTTCTGCACCTTGTCTTCACGCGTAATGACAAACTGCCGCAAATACCGGCCAATCCGAACATCGGTGTAGCTGGCCCCTTTGGCTTTGGCCGCATTCAGCGCGGCATCGGCCAGTCGTTTTTTAACGGCCACATCCACGCCGGGTTCCAGCAGCGCTTCCGGCGCAACCGAGCGACCGAAAACCGTGCTATCAGGCAAGAGGAAAGCCCCGGCACTCAGGCCTGTCAATTGAAGAAAATCTCGACGGTTCAATGTTTGTTGGTGATAAAGTGATACGGTCTAATTTTAACGAAATCTGGTCTCGTTTCCGTGGCTTTTGGCCCGAAAAAGTAATAAATACCAGTCTTTCTGCTTATAATCCCAGGAATTATGGATTGATGGGACGTATTAAAAATGCGAAAGATGTGTCGATAAAACCATCCCCCAATTTGAAGGATATTTGGCTGGTTAGCCCCGTTCCCCCGTTGTGATCAGCCCCCCAGCCCCCTAAAGGGGGAGTTTTCTCGCGCTCCAAACTCCCCCTTTAGGGGGCTGGGGGGCTGATCACAACGGGGGAACGGGACGCTCCTGATTACACCGCGTCCGACAACGAACTGAACGTAAAATCCCGGATTTTCATGGGAGGAATCAGCACCCCATCGGAGCGAACGGGTTTGCCCAGGGCCTCTACGTTGTTCAGCATAATAACCGGACTTTCGTTGAACCGGAAGTTTTTGACGGGGTATTTGATCTGCCCGTTTTCGATCAGAAACGTCCCGTCGCGGGTCAAACCGGTGTAAAGCAGCGTTTGCGGATCGACGGCGCGGATGTACCAGAACCGGGTCACCAGAATTCCTTTCTGGGTGCTTTTGATCAAATCGAGCAGTGACTGGTTGCCGCCCTGCATGATGAATCCCCGGGCTGGCGGAGTGCCTTTCACCCCGCTTTTCTGGGCCCAGAACTGCGAATAACTCATGTTTTTGATGATCCCGTTTTCGACCCAGAGCGTTTTTTCCTGCGGACGACCATCGACGCCACCGCCCCCAAAGCGGCCACCTCCTCCGCCACCACCCCCACCGGCAAAAGGCGAACCGGGAATTTCGGCATTGGCCGGATCAGAATAAATCGTAATCCGCTCGTCGAAGAATTTCTCACCCAGGCGGGTTCCGCCCCCTTTGCGGCTCAGAAAGCTCCGGCCCTCTTCGGCATTCCGGGCGTCTAAGCTATTCATCATCAAGCTGATGAGATCACCGGCTGCGGTGGGTTCCAGAATAACCGTATATTTCCCCGGTTCCAGGGCTTTGGCATTCGTAGACGCCAGGGCCTTGTTCATGGCCACTTCCGTGGCTTCTTTCGTGCTCAGTTTCGATACGTCGTTGTAATCGCGGGACGCGTAGCCGGAACCGGTGCCGTCGGCGGTGCGGGTGGTTACCGAAAATTCAACGGACGTAACCGGATTATACCCAAACAACCCTTTGCTGTTGGCAATGGCCGTAAAACCGGCGCTGTCTTCCATATATCCGGCGGCAGTCAGGTTCTTTTTGCTGCACGGATCAATGCTGTCGAAAGCCGCCTGAGCGCGGAACTCCGGATTGATTTTAGCCGTACTTTCAGCATACGCGCCGGTTTCGATGTATTTCTGCGGTCCGAGCATCGGCACGTATTCCGGATTTTCGGGTGCCAGCCGGGCGGTTTCTTCGGCTCTCCGGACGGTTTTTTCCAGAGACGCGTCGTCAAATTCGTTGATGGTGGCCGAGCCGACTTTTTTCCCAAAAACCGCCGTTACCGCCAGCGACATGTTATCGGTTTCGCCACTCGTCGACACGTTATTCCGGGCGTAGCGAATGTTGCCGGTTCGGTTGCCATTCAGCGTAACGCTCATTTCATCGGCTTTGGAATACCCCAAAACCTTATCTACTATTTTCTTTGCTTCGTCTTTCGTTAGGATAGCCATGACTCAGTTTGTTGGTTTTGGGTTTACGGTTTATGGTTTTCAGTTTACGGTGGCTGACGCAAGTGTTGGACGCACGCGTCAGCCACCGTAAACTGAAAACCATAAACCGTAAACCGACTCTTATATCTTCCGACCGGTATTGATGACGTTCACGCCGTTGAAGCGGGTCGTGGGGCAGCCGTGGGAGACGGCGCTGATTTGCGAAGGCTGGCCTTTTCCGTCGAAAAACGAACCGAATGTCCGGTAATCATCTTTGTCGCAAAGCTGCGCACACGAATTCCAGAACTCCTGGGTGTTCGACTGGTAGGCGACGTCATCCAACATGCCGACAATCTGACCGTTTTTGATTTCGTAATACACCTGACCGCCAAACTGGAAGTTATATCGCTGCTGATCAATGGAATACGAACCACGCCCCAGGATATAAATGCCTTTATCGACGCCTTTGATCATGTCGGACACGGAGCGTTTTTCGGAGCTGGGTTTCAAAGAGACATTCGGCATCCGCTGAAACTGGATCGAATCCCAGTTGTCGGCGTAACTGCACCCGTTCGATTCGGTGCCGCCCAGGATTTTCACCTGATCGCGGGTTGCCTGGTAATTGACCAGAATACCGTCTTTGATGAGGTCCCATTCTTTGCCCGGAACCCCTTCATCGTCGTAGGCCACCGTCCCGAGCGTCAGCGGCTGGGTTTTGTCGGCCACAATATTGACCAGCTTGCTGCCGTAATTGAAGTTTTTGGATTTCCACTTGTCGAGCGTTGCAAAGCTGGTTCCGGCGTAATTGGCTTCGTAGCCCAACACCCGGTCGAGTTCCGTCGCGTGGCCGACCGATTCGTGGATGGTCAGGCCGAGGTGATTGGGGTCCAGCACAAGGTCATACTTGCCGGGTTGAATCGACTTGGCCGATAATTTCTCTTTCGCCTGTTTGGCCGCCACCGTCGCATCTTCAACCATGTCGTAGGAGTTGCGGTAACTGATCAGGCCGTTTGGACCGGGAATTTTATCGCCCGCCAAACCGTCCAGATACTCGTAGCCCATGCCCATCGGCGAGCTGAGCGCATCCCGGGTTTTGAACTTACCGGCCTGACGATCAACGGCGGTCACGGTAAACGTCGGCCAGATCCGGTGAATGTCCTGGTCGATGTAGGAGCCATCCGTGGAGGCAAAATATTTTTGTTCGTTGATAAAAAACAGGTTGGACGTAACAAAACCGGCTCCGTTTTTCATCGCTTCGCCGTTCACTTTCATCAACAGATCGATCTTCTCCTGAACCGGTATTTCGAAGGCGTTTTTTTTCAAGGGTGTTTTCCAGGCCACTTCGCCCACGCCCTTCTGCGGAGCCAGATCGACAGGTTCCTTCTGGATGCGGGCGTTGGCTTTGGCAATGGCAACGGCGGTTTCGGCGCACTTGGCAATGGCTTCGGGCCGAACGTCACTCGTGGCCGAAAACCCCCAGGTTCCGTTGGCGATCACCCGGATGCCAACCCCGTAGGACTCAGCATTGGTGATGTTTTGCACCTTCATCTCGCGGGTGAACACAAACTGCTGCAAATACCGCCCGATCCGAACGTCGGCGTAGGTTGCGCCTTTGCTTTTGGCCGCGTTCAGGGCCACGTCGGCCAGCTTTTTCTTCTGGGCGGTATCGGCGCGGGGTTCAAGCAGTTGATGCAATGAAACCGTATTGCCCAGCACAGGAACAGAACTGCCCATCAGAGCGCTCATTCCCAAACCGGAGAGTTGGATAAAATCCCTTCTTCTCATGGATTGTTGATGGAGTTATGGAATACGAAAAATCAGAACAGACTCGTGATTTGACAGGTACTTTTCAGAGGAAATAGAGATGCGGCTACTCAATGGTGCGAAAACAGAGCACGAAAATGGTCAAAAATAGCCAAAAGGACAAAAAAGCGTCTGTTTTTAATGGTAGCTATTTTCTACTTTTCCAGCTTGCCGATGATCAAAAGCTGACTTGCATAGACGGCATTCTCGGCATACTTGCGCGGATCGGAGATGGTCTGGTTGCGGTTTTTGAGAATGGTAGCTTTGTCGAGCGGTTCCGGCGAAACCGTCAGCGTAATGGTGTGCGTGCCTTCGTCCAGGGTCGGCAAAAAGAAATAATGCGAGCGGTAATAGGTGGCATAACTGTCGAAACGGGGATACAGCGCACCGGGCGTGCCATCGACCGTCACAGCATATTGCCCGCAACCGGGGCCGATAACGTCGTAAATCCCCGCCATCGTACCTTTGATTTTGAACTGAATCGACGCGCCGGGCTGGTTCGATTTCAGGAGGTAGGGAAACCGGTTACGGAGTTGGCGGGCCACGGTATCGGTCGTCGGGGTCAACTCTTTCCAGTCGCCCTGTCGGGTCAGTGATTGCACCGAAATCATCTGCGCGTTTTCCCAGTTGTCGGACACAAACGGTTTCGGGATGGCATGGGAACCGGGTTTGCCCACGGTGGCAATCTGTTGCAACGCTTTGCTCAACGCTTCCACATACAGCCGGTGACCGGTATCCGAATACGGGTGCGTTTTGTCGGGGGCAAAAACCGTCTTATCGGGAAAATCTTCTTTTTTACCGCCCCAAACCAGCTTTCCCTGACGGTCTAACCGAATCACTTCCAGCCCCATATGCACCGACGGAATTCCGTAATGATTCGCAATTTCTTCCATCGCCCGCACGGAGTTTGGCATCCGGTGTGCCAGCAAGGCCGGAGCCATCGGGGCATTCAGGGTGTAGACGAAACAAATGTCAGTGCGCCGGTTTTGCCGCCAGATTTGCCGAACAATGCCTTCCATCGCTTTGTGAATTTTGGCCGGTTGCTGACCGCCATCGTTGACGGCAAATTCGACAAACACCAGGTCCGGTTTATGCACCAGCACATGCTCTTTCAGCCGGAAAACGCCCAGGTCGGAGCCGGTTCCGCCAATGGCCGCGTTGATGTGCGTCAGGTTGGCTTTCGGGTATTGCTGCTGCAACCAGTTCAGTGATTGCTCACGCCAGCCATTTCCGGCCTCCGTAATGCTGCCACCAAAATAGGCGATGGAAACCGGGCCACCTTTCTGCACCTTCTGAAAAAAATTGGGCAACCCTTCCCGGCCCAGAAACTCCCGGCTTTCGGATAAGGTATCGGTCTGCGCCTGCGCAAAACCGGAATAACTGAGGATAACAATCGAAAAAAGAGTACTCAAAAAATGTCGCATGATGGATCAATGATTAGTTCTGTTCGTGTTGGGCAACCATCTGGTCGAATTCCTGCGCCACCGCCGAATCCAGCCGGGCCTTGTTGCGCCAGGCCATCGTTCCGTAAACACCCGCCTGGCTGTAATCGAACGGTTTGAAGCCAATCCGGCTGACCACGTCGGTATTTTTTAACCGAAAATCGAACGTTTTCGGGTCGATAAACCCCGGATCGGCTACAATGGAATGCGGGTCTTTTCCCCCCTCCTGCCACTCTTTCACGGATTGCTTGCCAAAAACCGGCTCTTTCGCGCGGGCATCCCAGTAGCAATTCTGGTCGGCCAGCAGGTTGAATTTCGCCCAGTTGCTGCTCAGCAAGGTACCACTGTTGTAATAAACGATGTTGTTGGTGAACAAAAACGACCGGTGCGGTTCGACGCGGGTGGCCTGGAGCTGCGCCTTGATGTTGTCGGCAAAAATGTTGTTGCGGATGATGTTGTCCTTGCCGTAATGTTGGTGAAAACCGGAGCTTTTGCAGGCATACACCAGGTTGTTTTCCATCACAATATCCGTCGAACCCTCGTCGGTATACAGCCCCCAGCCGCCGTAATCGAAGGCATAAATGTGGTGTATCACGTTGTTCGACACCACGGTTCCCTCCGAAACGCCGAGCGTATAGACTCCGCCCATGTCGCTCAGAACGCCCCAGCCGAGGTGGTGAATGTGGTTGAACTCGACCCGGTTTCGCTTGGACGGACTGAAAGCGTAGCCCCACACCCAGCCGACCGACACACCGGAATACCGGAAGTCAGCCACTTCGTTGTGGGACAGCACATTATCCCGACCGTGAAAGATCGTCAGGGCCACGGCACAGGGAAAAACGTGGCCGCCCGAACGCAGGATGTTGTTGTCGACCGTAATGTGGCGGGTCAGTTCCGACGAATCGGGCCGGATGACGGTTTCGCCGATTTTGACGCCACTCGCGCCCAGATCGTGCAGGTAACACCGCTCCACCCGGCCGTTGGCGCAGGCCCGCCGAAACCAGATGCCACTGCCGCCCGTATGCGCAATTTCACAATCGATAAAGCTGATCTGATCGGCAAAATCGAGTTGAATGGTGGCTTCCACACGCGCGGCCGCCTGCTCCGGTTCCACACCAAAGGGCGGCATTCGGTAGCCCGCCACCTGAAACGACAGGTTTTCAAACCGGATGTTTTTCACCCGTTTTCTGCCGGTTTCATCGCCTTTGATTACGACGAACTTCTCATTGACCGGCGCAAAAACCGTGACGGTATTGATGGTTTCGCCGGGCCGGGGGCGGTAATATAAGGTGCCGTTTTTTTCGAGAAACCACTCGCCGGGGGCGTCCAGCGCAGCTTTCAGGTTTTCGATGACAAACAGGGAATGGTTGGTAATTTTATTCCAGGGTTTCATGCCTTCGCCCGCGATGTAGAGCGCCGTATCAGCTTTGCTAACGGCCAGCACCGGTTTGCGGGTGTTGTCCCAGTGGTGATAGAACGTCAAAACCGCCTGACTCAACTCGGCTTCCGGGAGCCGGGCCAGCCAGTCCAGACTCTCCGGCGAAACCGTAATTTTCTGCGCGGCAAAATCGGCAAACGGCCCCGTTCCTTTGCTCAGGACCGTTTCGGAGACGGCTTTCGGCCGAAAAAAACCGGTGTTGGGCGTTTGGGCGCGAACGACCCGCTGGCCGTTGACGTACAATTGTTCGAACATCCAGCCATACCGGCGCACTTCTGGCACGTCGGTTTTCCAGAGGTCGTCCGACACTTTCTCAAACCGGTTCAGACGCAGGCCTCCGTAAAAAACCGGGGTGCTGCCTGCTTCACCTTTGATCACCAGCGGAGCGGTTTCGGTACCGGAATCTTCGGCGGTCAGCATCAAGGGTTCATTCAGAAGGTATTCCCCTTTCCGAACCACAATTTCGATGGGTTTGGTGGGCGGCTTTTGTCGGCGCAGCAGCCGGGCGCGGTTGCGGGCACCCGTGAGCGTTGCCAGCGGTTTCTGGATCGTTCCGGGATTTTTGTCGCTGCCCGAAGGAGCCACGTAGATCGTTTGGGCAACGGATTCAATCACCAGCAGAAAAAGGCTGGAAAGCAGGAAAAGAGGAACGGTTTTGCGCATGGTTTAGGAAATAGACTCCCTTCAAAAGCCGGTCGCAGCCGCATTTTACTAGTGAGTAAACGGCAAACCCAAAAGTAGTTTCGGCAACCCGACTTGCTAGGCTTTTTTCAGCCACCGGTCAAACCAGTCAAAGGCATCGGTCTGCATAGTCTCGTCAAACTTGTGCCCGCCGTCGTAAAACCGTGCCGCATAGCGATCTGCGGCCCCGGCTTTTTTAAAAACCTCACCCAGGATTTTATCGGCGGTTTTCATTTCGGGGAGCGTATACAACTCATCCTGGTTGTTGCATTGAATCATGGTGGGAAGCGGCACCCGCAGGCCCAGAATTTCCGGAAAATCAAGGTAGCGGGGCAACAAAGGCGTATAGGTCATCCACGTATGCGTATAGGTTTTATGTAGGGTCAGGTCGTCCCAGGTCGTCATGAACCCGACGCAGACACAGCATTTGATCCGGGCATCCATGCCGGCCAGGTACACGGTTCGCAGCCCTCCGCCCGACAAACCCCCGCAACCAACCCGCTGCGGGTCAACATCTTTCCGGCCACACAAAATGGACAGCGCAACCTGATCTTCGGATAGAAAAACACCCGGCCAGGTGGTACCCGCACAAAACAGGGACTTCGACATGACGTGTTCATGCTCGGACGACCATTTATTATAGGCCTCGATGTGCTCCTTTTTTTCCGGATCCGCATCGGTCTTCCCCCTCGTATCGAGTCCTTCGTATTTCAAATCGACCACATCCTCATACAACACCCGCCGGCTTCCAAACGCAAACGCATCGTGCACCAGCACTACATACCCCCGCTTGGCCACATCATTGGCCCAGGCCCTTCCGCTGTAATCCTCAAGCTGGTGCTCAGTTAGTAATGGATGCTGATCGTCCCCAGTTTTGACGATTTTTCGATACCCAAAATATTTCTTCCCGGCGTGGTCATGAAGGGCCAGAATGGCGGGCAACGGTTCTTTGGCTCCCTTGGGCTTCAGAACAACCGCCCTCGTGGGCCGACCGTAAGGAAGCTGCCAGCTAATCTCCTCGATCATCAGTCCGTCATACTCGAAGGTCCGGTCAATGCGGACCTCGGGTGTGGCCGGTTGCGGGGGAGCTGCCACCAATTCCCGGGTCTTTTCCAGGGCTTCCTTTTTCCAGCGGGTCAACTGCTCCGGCTTCCACCGGGCATTCCGGAACGAAAGAGAAGGCTGCGTTTGAAGCGAGGCCGCCCAGGAACCGTAGGCGCCGATTATACTCTTTGTTTCCGGTACCATTTCGGGTGATCGGGGATTGGTTAGACGTTCCCCAACCATATCAAAGTCAATGCCGGGAGGCAAAAAAGGAACGGTACCAGTAAGAACTGATGCCTTGATAAATGTTCTGCGGGTTGGGTTAGATTTCATATCGACTTTAGCCATTTCGTACGCGTCGGCCAAAGATATTTGTCCCGGAACAGAAAAGAAGGGAACACCCGCTAATTTTAGCGAATTGAGGCTGAATCGGGCTAGCCTCCCGGGTCCACGATTAGGTCGGCTTCCCTACGCGGGCCACTTCCTTCGCATTGAGGTCGCTGGCCTGATGGGTCGAAATCCGGGATTTCTTCCCTGCTTTTTTTCCCCGAAACCACCAGATCAGAAAACCGGTTACGGGTAAACTGGCCCCGATCAGACTGACGAAGAAGGCCAGAATTTTCGTGGGCAGCCCCCCAATCTGTCCGACGTGAATGTCGAAATTCATCCGGTAAAGCTTCTCTCCTGCCGATAGCTCTTCATACTTTCGCGACGCTTCAGATGGCAATTCTCTCAACGTGTTCTGATCAAAAAACCGTTCGTAAGTTTTATAAATGGTTCCTTCTTTCGGATTGATGGCCACCTCAAACGGGTCTTTTGCTTCCTTGGGAAACGCTATACTGAGTCGGGCCAGCTCACCCGGTTGCTCCCGGCGGACCAACTGCCAGAGCCGATCTTCGGGTTTCGAATACAAACGGACGGTCTGGGTGGTATCGGATACCGGGTCACCTTTCTCACTTCCGTAAATGCCCGCATACGGTTTCCCGGTCAATGCCCAGAAATACGCTTTGTCGAACCACCGAAAACTGTAGACGATCCCGGAAATTGTCAAGGCCAGGGCCACCAGCAGGGAATAAAAGCCCAGTACGTTGTGCAGATCCAGATTTACCCGCTTCCAGTTTGCCTTCCATTTGATGGCGAAACTCTTCTGACGGGTCGCTGAGGTCCATTTTTTCGGGTACCACCAGATCAGCCCCGTAATCATGGTAATCACAAAAATCAGGCAGGCGGTTCCGACGACGGGGCTGCCGATTTTGGGAGGAAGAAAGAAAAACCGGTGCCCGCTTCGGACGAAAATGAAAAACGATTCGGCGGTGGAAGGGCCTTTTTTATGGTGAATAATCGCTCCCGTATACGGATTCAGAAAAACCTGCTGATACTTGCCTTCCGAAAGCGGATAGGTCGTAAAAACGGATTTATTCGACGCGCCGTAGGTAATCGCCGTGAACGCAACGTGCTTTTTCTCTTGTTGAAAAGCGAACGCATCGGCTTTTTCCAACAACACCGAGGGCGGCATAAAGGGCTTGTTTTGAGGAATAACCCGTTGATAAGGCTCCGTAAAATACCAGACCTCATACCGAAACACCCAAAAACAGGCAGTTATACACACCACAAATACGACGATGCCCGAAAACAGGCCCAGCCATAGGTGGAGCCATTCGTTGACGCGTCGGAAAAGAGAGCGGTTCGATTTCTTCATGATTGCCGGACAATAGAAAGGAACCGGGAGTTGCCTTTCAGCAACGCCCGGTCGGTTAGAACTTGAAGGTCAGTGAACCCGTTACCTGCCGCAGTGGCTGGGGCAAACCCCAGTTGGAGAAATAAGCAACATCGGCCAGGTTATTGCCTTTGAGCGTGAACCGCCATTTCGGCTGGTCGAAAAACACCGACGCATTGAGGACGGTATACCCCGGAATGGTGATCAGATTAGCCGCGTCGAAATAGCAATCCGAAACGTAATTACCGCCGAAACCCAAGCCCAGGTTTCGCAGCGTTTTTCCTGAAAACTTGTACGTCACCCAGAGATTGGCAAAATCCGTGGGAGCCTGAGCGACGTAATTGCCGACAAAATCAGCGGCTTTCACCACTTTATTTTCATTCTTTGAATAACCGGCAACGATATTCAGCCCCGTTACCGGGTTACCGATCAGTTCAATTTCGTATCCTTTGCTTTGCTGGGAGCCATCCTGAAGCGTGAAGCTATTTTCGACGCGGGTCGCGTTGCGAATGGCAATGTCGTAGTAACTGACACTTCCGCTGAGTTTCCGGTTGAACGCTTCGGCCTTCACGCCCACCTCCCACTGGTTGGCATTCAGGGGTTTAAAGACTGAGGTTGTTCCATCGGGCTGAACCACGGGCGCCACATTCTGGAAACCGTTCATGTAATTCCCGAATACCGACACCTGATCCGGCACAAGCTGGTAAACAAACCCGAATTTGGGCGATACCGCCGTCTGTTCGTAGTCATTTTTAGCGGCAACGCCATTGGTGATGGTTGGTTTGTTCACAAAACGGTCCACCCGCACACTCAGCATCACGACCAGTTTCCGGGTCAGATTGATCACATCCGACGCGTAGGCGCTGTAGGTACTCAGCTTCGTCTCGTTATTGGAATTGGTTTTGGTCGCTACGATGGCGTTCACTTTTTCCAGATTGATGCCGGGAATCGGCCGCTTCGTATTGACAACATCGTAGGTGCCGACGTCCGTAAACCGGAGCTGACTCGTGAAGGTGTAAAGATCCACCCCCACCAACAGCCGGTTTCGGAAGCCACCCACCTGAAAATTGCCCACAAAATTCTGCTGGGCGTTGAGGGAGGTAAAAATCCGGGGGCCGTAGTTCGAGATGTTGCGGTTAAAGGTGGTATCGCTGGTCCAGTTGGGATAAATCTGGTTGCTGTGTTCGATGCGGTTATTGCCAATGGCCACGTTTGTTTGAGAGGTCCACTGCGGATTGATCACGTACCGGGCACCCGCCGAATAATTCAGTGCGGTAATACTGGCGTCGATGTTTTCTCCACCCAGCGATGTTTTGATGGGAATGGGAATATCCTTGAAGTTACGATAAGACGTTCTCGGTAAGTTTTGATAATACGCCACCGTCGATCGATTCGTCGAATTAAGCTCCGCGTCGAATAAAAAAGACAACCGCTCATCCACTTTGTACGACAGACTGGGCGTAACCGTATAGCGACGGTTGTGACCATAATTCTGGAACGACCCTTCCGAGTGAGCAGCCGCATTGATTCGAAACAAAACCGTTTTGTCGGCGTTCAACGGCGTATTGATGTCGGCCGTAAAGCGGCTCAGTTCATAACTCCCCGCCGTGTAGGCAACCTCGCCTTTGAACGTTTCGAACGGTTTTTTCGTGACCTGGTTGATCAGTCCGCCAAAACCCACCAGGCTGGAACCAAACAAGGTGCCGGAAGGGCCTTTGATGACTTCCACGCGTTCCAGGTTGATGACATCCGACTGGTAAATCTGAACAGCCATGCCATTGCGGATGGTTGTGTTCGCCGTAAATCCCCGGATGGTGGCACCTGTTCCGCCCGCCGGATTATTAAGCGGGGCAACGCCCGGCACGTTCCGCAACGTCTCTTTGAAATCGGTGATCACCTGGTCGCTGATTAACGCTTTGTTGACGGCGGTGTAGACTTGCGGGTTTTCCAGATTTTTAAGCGGCAAACGGGCCACGTACTCCGATTCTTTATGGGCAAATTTGTTCACATTGCCCCGCACCCAGACTTCCTGCAAGGTGTTCGAATCCTCGTTGAGGCTGATGGCCGGAATCGTGGTCGTTTCATTCGGTGCAACGGTCACATTCCGTTCAACCGGTGAATAGCCGAGTAATTGAACAACCACCGTTTGCGGGCCTTCCGGTACATTTTTGATCAGGTATTCACCTTTTTCATTCGTAATCGACCCTTTGGTCAATCCTTTCAATGAAACGTTTACGAATCCGGCGGGTTTGCCGTCGGCGGTTTGTACATAGCCTTTGATGGTTCCTTTGCCAGCTTCTCCCGGTCGGTTTTCTGCGTGGGACGTGGAGAAGAAAATTTGGACAAAGAGGAGGCAAATGCTTATCCTGAAGATAAGCACAAGGTGTGTAAAATGTTTCATACTTTTGTTTACTCTGTTAATCGTTTTAGCGGATGATTTGACGGATACCCGGTGTAAGGTTTGGCGACAGTGCACCGGGGTTTTTATGGATTAGCAATAAGTAAAAGACCGATTCAACTCTTTCTGGCAATCTTTATACTTATTTAGACTTATTAAAAATAATTGAACAAACATACGATAGATCAGAAGCGATCGCAACTATTTTGGCAAAAAATAGCGCTTTCACGCTCTGTTGGCCTTTCGTGGAGATTGTAAACAGGAGTTGTTAGCAGCAAGATTGGCAAACGGCCCGGTTGGGTTACACATACGTCGTGGGTCAGGTGCTGCGCGTGATAGTAGTTAAAAAAACCGCTTCTCACTGGCGTTGGTACCATTTCTCCAGTTTCGTCATCAACTCTTCCAGTTTGATCGGCTTACCGAGAAAGTCATTCATCCCGGCATCGAGGCATTCCTGCTCGTTTCCCTCCAGGGCATTGGCCGTCAGGGCAATAATAACCGGCTGTTTGACAATCGTCTGCCGAATCAGCCGGGTGGCCTCCAGGCCATCCATAACCGGCATCTGCATATCCATCAGGATCAGCCCATATTCTTTCTGGTGGGCGGCTTCAAGGGCTTCCTGCCCGTTGTTGGCCAGGTCGGGTTGGTAGCCCAGTTTTTGCAGGATGTGCAGAATCACCTGCCGGTTAATTTGATTATCCTCCGCTACGAGGACATCGAAAGGATATTTTTTACAAAAATCAATCGATAGCTTTTTCGGGGTAAGGGTTAAAGGAACCGTGGGCTGTTGCTGCTGAAACGCATTCTGGATGTGTTTGCTGAGAAAATGCTGCCTGATGGGCTTCGTTAGAATCGAAACGAAAAGCTGCCGCTGTTCATCCTTCACTTCTTCCCCGATGGAACTGAGCAGGATGATCGGCATTTGGGAAAAACGCGCCCGGATGTGCCCGGCCAGCATCACCCCATCCATTCCCGGCATCTGCATATCGGTAATGACCAGATCGATGGCGGAGTCGGTAGCCAGCAACTCCAGCGCTTCTTCTCCGGAAGAGGTTAACACGGGCAGCATCTTCCAGGACTCGAACTGGCGTTTCAGGATGGTTCGATTCGTGGCATTGTCGTCCACCACCAGAATTCGTTTGCCCTCCTGGTTTGCCATGTTGTAACTGGCGTAGGGCACCAGGTTTTTTGTTCCGGTGCGGGTCCTCATCGTAAAGGAAAAGGTAGAGCCCCGCCCCGGTTCGCTACAAACCAGAATATCGCCCCCCATCAATTGCACCAGCTTCCGGGAGATCACCAGGCCTAGTCCCGTACCACCATACTGCCGCGTTGTAGACGAATCCACCTGGGAGAAGGCTTTGAAAAGCCGGCTTACCTTATCCGCCGGAATACCAATTCCCGTGTCCTGCACATCGAACGTTACGGACAGTTGCCCATCCGCGTCGCCTTTTTTCAGCTTCACAAAAATGCAGACTTCGCCCTCTTTGGTAAACTTTATCGCATTCCCAATCAGGTTGATCAGCACCTGCCGCAGCCGCAGCGGGTCGCCCACAATCTGCCCCGGCACATTCTCATCAATTTCATAAACCAGATCAAGCCCGAGTTTGGTGGCCCGGGTTCCGAACATATCCAGAACATCCTCGATACACTGACGCAGGTTAAAATCCTCGTTTTCAAGCTCCAGATTGCCCGATTCAATTTTTGAAAAATCAAGAATGTCGTTGATCACGTTGAGCAACGTATCCCCGCAACTGGCAATCGTCTCGGTAAACATCTGCTGTTCTTCGGACAGGGCGGTTTCCTGCAGCAGGCTCACCATGCCAATCACGCCATTCATCGGCGTACGGATTTCGTGGCTCATCGTGGCCAGGAAAATGCTCTTGGCCCGGTTTGCTTTTTCGGCCTCGTTGCGGGCTCGTTCCAGTTCGAGGTTCGATGCCCGGAGTTGTTCGTTGGTTTTTTTCTGGAGTTCTTCATTGCGTTTTCGCTCCAGCGAAAGGTGGGCTTCCTTTTGCAACTCCACCATTTCCATCGCCTGGCTGAATTGCAATTCACTGTATTTACGGAGCAGATGGGACCACAGGCCGCAAATAAAAAAGATCACGGCAGCCAGCAGAATGTGAATGACAAAGGTGGACAGGTCGAAGTAATCCAGCCGGGTAAAATAAATCCCCTCGACTCCGCTGTTCTGTAAGTACCCAAAAACCGCATGATGAACCAGCACAACGATCAGAAACGGGATCTGCAATTTCCATTTCTGGTACGTAATCAACAGTGCACTGCCTATAAAGGCAAAAAAATGCATTTCAAACAGCCCGTGCATCTGGTAAATAAACTGGGCCATAAAAATCCCGAGCACCGTGCTCAAAACGTACTGGTAAAGATCCGACGAAGGCAGAGCTTGTTTAACGGAATAATAAGCCACCAGCGACAAACCGCCAACCCCGAAAGCGATCAGCCAGGTGTCGTAAAAACCCGCGAATGCCAGACCAATCAAAAAATAACCGCCTAAAAAATAATTCATCAGGCGGTCGGATCGCTCCTGCACGCCATACAGAAAATCATGAGCAGAACGCCCAGTTGCGACCGGCGTGTGCTGGTTATAATCCATCATCGGTTTTGCAATAAGGCAGACTACAGCCGTAGGCGGTTAAGGCCCGCGGATCGAACGCTTTTGGGAAATCATGCCGCAGCAAGGCGGTCAGGGCCAGTTCGGCGTAGTTGGTTTTTTTGTCCGTACAATACCGGCTCCGGTTGTAATTCCCCCGGTAATAGAGTCGGTGATTTGCATCCAGAATCACGGCCTGAGGGGTGGAATAGACGCCACACCGGGTAGCGACCGACGGATCGACTAAAACCGGCAGATTCAGACCCAACCTTTCCTGAATTTCCCGGGTGGCATAGACATTCCTGCTCATGACCACCACGACGAAATTGACAGCCTGGCCATACTGCCGAACCAGGGTTTTAAAATGGGTCTTGTTAAACCGTGAACACGGGCAATCCGGATTATAGAAATGAAGAAATACCGGTTTATCAGCCTGCCAGGACAGCAGCCCATCCAGGGCAATCAGTTTTCCGGTCTTTACCGGTTTATACGCTTCGGGGAGCGGAGTTGGTAATTGATAGAGCCAGTCATTGTACCAGAATAAGGCCCCCACGGCTGACATCAGCACCAGCAGCCAGAGCATCACGAAGCTTTTTCTTACCCTATTCTCACTGGGTTTGGTCCGTTTAACGGCAATTCCCATAGCACTAAAAATGAAGTTACGTTCTCGAAAATCCGGTGTGGCAGCTTGATTGCGGGCATTGACCGCCGGGGTGTGGGTAGGGTAATTAGTGCAAAAGCAGTGCCAAGTCGGTTACAAAATGGGCATAAACGCTGACCGTATGCTCGTTTTATGCGGGGTTACGAATACCGCTACCACGGCCTGTTTATCGGGTTATTCTGAAAAACTACATTTTATTTGTATATACAAAAATATAAAATAGATTTGCGTCCTATGATACCTAGCGGTTGCCTTGTGTATGATGCGTCAACTTTACCTCATTGGCGGCTTACTTGCCTTATCACATTGGACAACAGCGCAGTCCAACGATCAGAACTATGTCCTGACCCGAACGTATAAAGTTCGGGCGGCCACCGAAGCGACCGGTATTTCATACAACGGTACGCCCAATCAGGTCGCGACGCAGGTGGTTTATTTCGATGGTCTGGGGCAACCCACCCAACAAATTGCGGCTTTTGCCGGCAACATTGGCCAAGACCTGATGACCCGCACCGTGCACGATGCCTACGGACGCCCCTCGCAAACGTTCGCACCCGTAGCCGCTCCCGGCAACAACGGCGGCTGGGTTAGCAACCCGATCGGAACCTATTACAACTCGGCGGAGGTCTGTTTACCCACGGCCAATTATTATGACCAGTCGGTCTATGAATCTTCGCCCCTCAATCGCCCCACCGAGCAGCGGGCCATCGGTGTAGCAACCGGCGTCCGGACTACTTACCAGACCAACACCGCCAATTCCGTGATTCGCTATCAGGTATCCGGCCCCAATTTACGGGACCTGGGCGTAAACGGCTATTACGCAGCCAACACCCTGACGCTGACGGAGGTCAAAGACGAAAATAACACGACGACACAGACGTTTCACGACTCCGAAAAGCGCGTGGTGCTCCGGCGGGTGGTGCTGTCAACGGAAAATCTGGATACCTATTACATCTACGACGAGCCCGGCCAGCTCCGGTTTGTGTTGCAGCCACAATTTCAGTTGGAAGGTAACCTCGATCGGTTTGCTTTCATGTACCAGTTCAACAACCGGGGGCTGGTGATCCGTAAAAAAGTGCCCGGAGCCGGTGAACAAACAATGCTGTATGACAGCCGCGACCGGCTCAGCAGTGTGACCGATGCCCGGGGCATCATTTTTACCCACCAGTACGATGAGTTGAATCGCCCTACCCAGGTGTTGGTTAACAACAACATCCCGATTCAGTACACCTATTACGACAATTACGGTTTTAGTCTCTTTGCCAACGGGGGATTTGTCAATGAATTGGGGCTGACTGCGGCCGATCACTTTGTCAGTAATCCCCAGTCCGAATCGCGCAAGGGGCTGATGACGGGCCAATCGGTGCGGCTCCTGAATGCCAGTGGCGGCTACGACAACTGGTACCAAACCGTTTTTTACTACGATAACCGCAACCGGCTCATTCAACAAAACCGGCAATTATTCGGCCTGTCGGGTTCGGCCTACGAACGCATTTCGTACCAGTACGATTTTGCGGGCAAGCGGGTCCTGGAGCGAACGACGCAGTATACCGGCAGCATCACCTACCGCATCGACAAGACCTTTAGTTACGACCAGGCCGACCGATTGACCCAGGTGCAGCATACGGTTTACGAAAACGGCGTCCCGGTGAAGAGCTACGAACACAGTCGCCAAACCTACAACCAGGTGGGGCTGCTGGCCAGTGAGGAATGGAATACGGGCAACCTGGGTCAGCTCTACAAATACACCGCCCGGGGCTGGCTCTGCGAGCAGCAAAGTACCAAAGGACCCGGTTTTAGCCACACGTTACAGTACCAGCCCAATGGCAACGTCCAGTCGATGAGTGTCAGTACCAACGGCCAGTACAGCGGCTCGCGGAGCTTCACTTACGATCTGGCCAACCGGCTGACGGCCACCAGCGGCAGCGGGAGTCTGGGCGGTTTCGACGAAAACAACATCGCCTACGACCGCAACGGCAATATAAAAACGCTAAACCGAACCTGGAACGGTCAGTTGATCGATCAATTGAATTACTTTTACACCGGCAATCAGGTCCACCGCATTGGCGACGGGGGCAACAACGCGCTGGCCGAAAAGGGGTTTGCCAACGCCACCGATTACGACAACGAGCTCGTGTACGATGCCAATGGCAACCTGACCAGCGATGCCAACCGGGCCATCAATGCCATTAGCTACAACGTGCTGAACCTGCCCCGGCAGGTGAATGTCGGCGCCAATTATGTGCAATACGATTACGACGCCCTGGGCCGGAAACGGCGCATGACGGGGCCGGGCGGGGTGGCCACCACCTACGAGGGCGATTTTGAATACAATGCCAACGGAACGCTGCTGCGGATTGGGCTGGAAGAAGGGCAACTGGTCCGCAGCAATTCAGGCGTCTATTCCGTGCAGTATTACTACCGCGACCACTTGGGCAACGTGCGGCAGGTCGTGAGTGACAACGGGGCGGTGGTCCAGCAAACGGAGTACTACGGTTTTGGTCTGGCGGTGCTGCGGCAAGGCGATGTCAACACCAACAAGTACCTCTACAACGGCAAGGAGCAGCAGTTGCAAACGCCCTGGCTGGATTACGGGGCCCGGATGTACGATCCGACGATTGGGCGGTGGAGTGTGGTCGATCCCAAAACCGATGAGCAGGAAGCATTTAGCTCCTACCATTATACCTTTAATAACCCGGTCCGCTTCAGAGATCCCGATGGTCGGGAGCCATGCTGTGATGGAATCGTGGATTTCGTGACTGGGATCGGTCAGGCATTGAGCGACGACCTCGCCGGTGGGACACCAATACAGGTAAATCCAGGCAATGCGTCTACTTTTAACAGCGGATTGACGGTTGGTCATTATATCGCAATGGGTGTTGGTGCCGCCGAAATAGCCGCAGGTGCCATTGGCTTAGGCGGTTCAGCTGTAGCAGAAGTAGGAAGCCTTGGCCTGGCAACGCCGGCAGTTGTCGCTACGGCCGCCGGTTCTGCCGCGGTAGCGGCTCATGGTGCTGCTACGGGAATGAGGGCGGTTGAAAATTTGAGGAACGACAAAGGAAGGGTCAATGCGGAGGGAAAGTCTAATCCAAAGAGAGAAGCACGGGAAAGAGCCAAAGAGAAGAGAGAAGAACAACCAGCATCCGAAAAGAGAGCGAAGGATTTTGCTAAACAACTTGAAAAAGAGAAGGGTAAAGATGCAAGGCGAAATGCTCATGATGTAAAGGATAAAATAGGTAAAGACAGGACCATAAAAGAATTAAAAGAGGATTACAATCCTAAAAACCATTAATATTCTATGGATATCAAAGAAAAATTAAAAGATGCTCTTTGCAATAATAACTTGCATTTTTTAGAGGCTAACAAACTAAAGTATTCTATCGATGAACGCTTTCAAGATGAAGGCAATGACACACTTTTATTATATTCTATTAGTGACCCTAACTCTAATATGTATGATTATTTACTGAAAAGGGAAGCTGATATTACCCTTGTAAACGATGAAGGTGAAAATATTATACATAGTATAGTTTATTCAGGAGATAATAAGAGATTAGAAGAAATATTACGCAGTTATCATGTAAATATTAATCACCAGTCGAAAGATGGGGTAACTCCATTGTTGTTAGCTATCTCATTAGAAAAAAATAAAATAGCTCAAACTCTTATTTTTGCTGGTGCAGATGTCAATATTGCAGACTCCGAAGGTATTGCTCCGTTACATCTGGCGTGTCAATTTTCAGATTTAGACATGGTTAAATTATTGTTAGAAAATGGAGCAAACCTATTAAAAAAAACCAAAAAAGGGAACTTACCGCTAGCCTTAGCTGCGAATAGTGAGCAAGTAGAAATCGTGAAGCTCCTCTTTGACAGGATGTATCCGTAAATTTATTGCAGTATCTAAATGAGACAAATTTAGCTGAAAGGATTTTTTTATACGGATTATGTCTCGTTTATACCGAAAATAATTTCAAGCGGAAATTGAGTTATTCATCGATTTTTTATAGACTATGTAGGTGTATTTTGAAGCTAATATAACGGGATACCATCTATTAGAACTGATCCGAAAACAGGCGAAACAACCAATACCGCAACTTATAGGGAGAATCCAAAGAACCCCAGCGGATTTCAGGAAACAAAAAGAGTTGATATAACAGGAAATCAGCATAGAGGAGTACCAACACCACATGTTAAGGAACCTGGTACTAAAACAGTACGACCAGCAAGAAAGGATGAAATACCTAATCAATAAGTATAATGGAAAATAAGTATAAGACAAATTGGAACGAGACCGATTTTGAAAAAATGGGATGGCACGATTGTAAAATTTATTCCATTATTTCTGATGATAGTAATTTCAGAATAATATTCGACATTGACTATATCTTTGAATGGGTAAGTGACTCTAGAAGTGAATACTATAGTTTTTTACTATCACCATCTACTTTAATTTTCCATAATGTATGGGATTTAAAATTTGACTTAATAACAGACAGGGAGATTGAAATTTTGGATATACATAGAGGGGATCCTAAAAATCCTAAGAACAAGGATTTTATGGATAAAAAAGTAGAATGGGATTGGATTATAGAAACACAAAGTGGAACTATTTTATTTAAATCCGTAGGCTACGATCAATATAGTCGTGAGGTTCCTATTTTATCAGAACTACAAAACCTTGGTTTGGCTAGTCGAATGGAAATCCTGAAACTTTATAAAATACCTTACGTACCAGTAGCAGACTTAGAAAAAAACGAGTAAGAGTTGCTAATCGGGATGAGCTTACAAATCAATAATCTATGAATACACTTGATTGAATACAAGATTAGTATAAAAGCCAATGTGATGGAGACTGGGAGCATCAATATGGGCTCAAAATAATGACAATAGATAACCCCGGGCGGTATGTATAAATTGATTTGATATATACCAATCTTCAAGATTTAGAGATTGAAAATCAAAATTTCGATAAAACTGAAGATGACTGGTATGGATTTAGAATAAAAGAAGGAAAATTTGAAGGATTTGGTGATCCAAATAAATTAGAGAAAATTCTTGTGAAATTTAAAGAAATAGTAGAGTCTCGGTTCTTACCAGTTTAAACTTTCGATAATAAAATATTTTTAATTTGTCTATTTTACGCACTTATATAATCGGATCAGAAGTTAAGAAAAACTAGTGAAACGTGCGTTGTAACTCCTAGATTACGCCACTGAACTGTTCTTTGACATAATAAGATAATTTAATACTTCTCGGAGTACTACGGGTTTGGTCTGGCGGTGCTGCGGCAAAGCGATGTCAACACCAACAAGTACCTCTACAACGGCAAGGAGCAGCAGTTGCAACCCCCCTGGCTGGATTACGGGGCCCGGATGTATGATCCCACGATTGGGCGGTGGAGTGTGGTCGATCCGCTGGCGGAGAACTCCCTGCTGTTATCTCCTTATGCCTATGTCGCCAATAATCCGGCTCGGAATATCGATCCCGATGGGCAGGATTATCTGGATGGCATTCAAGGGCAGTATACCCGCAAGGATGGTTCGGTTGAATCCTATGATGCGGCAGGAAGAACCCAGACAATAACGCGGTTTGAGCAGGGCGATGAGCCGGGGAAAGGCAAAGTCGCAATCTCGGGAAAATCGCTGACAGCGATTAATTTACCGGGCCACGGTATTCGAAAAAATGGATCGGGAGATTTAGAAGCTTTTAATACAGATGCTGCGAATACAGTTCCCAACAATGAATTTGTTGATCCAACTGTTGCCCTTTTAGATTTTGTTTTAGGAACTAATTTCTCTGGCACCAAATCTGGCTTAGCAGAAGTAAACGGGAGATTGGTTTACGCATCAAGCCCAGCTTTGGGTGGATTAAGAAGTTGTTGGGGATTTTATAACTGGCTGAAAAAAGTGGGTGTCTGCTTACCTTTATGTTGCAACACAATGAAGGTATGGTTACTCAATTTAATGAGCTTACAGACACCCAATGGCAATT
>NZ_JBPZHB010000014.1:0-146771 GCF_051857545.1 Larkinella fluvii
TCAAAGAACTACAAGCCAACGTCATTCTGGAAGTGCTCGACTTACCCAACGGTGTTGAGCTACTCAGAAAATACTTAGCACACCAAGCCCGAAGGAGTTAAAACAATCCTTCGTACAGTACTGATTTTACATTTGAAATTTCCGACGTCTGGTCAACCCAGCCGCCTTTCCTTCCACTTACTTTTCTTCGCGTCGGTGACAACGACCTCCGGGGCGGTTTTTACCTGGCGGTTTTGAAACAGCCAGGCCGCTAAAACCCCCGCCAGTTGGGTTTCTTCCAGACTGGTTTCGGGCGTCAGTTTATCGGGTGTAAAATAATGGTTGACGAAATGGGTGTCGAACTGTCCCGAGCGGAAGGCGTCGTGCAGCATCACAAACCGGCAGAACGGCAGCGTCGTTTGCACCCCCGTAATGCGGTATTCGTCGATGGCGCGGATCATTTTCTCGATGGCTTCGGCGCGGGTGGCGCCCGTTGTCACCAGTTTGGCAATCATCGGGTCGTAATAAATCGGAATGGCCATGCCCTGTTCAAAACCGTCGTCGACCCGAACGCCGTTGCCCTGGGGGCGCACGTAGGTTTCCAGCGTTCCGACGTCGGGCAGAAAGTTGTTGGCCGGATCTTCGGCATACACCCGGATTTCGATGGCATGACCGTTGATTTTCAAATCCTCCTGTTTGATTTCCAGCGGTTTCCCTTCGGCGATGTAAATCATCTGTTTCACCAGATCGATGCCCGTAATCTGTTCCGTCACGGGGTGTTCGACCTGAAGCCGGGTATTCATTTCCAGAAAATAGAAATTCAGTTGGTCGTCGACGATAAATTCCACCGTTCCGGCCCCGTAATAGCCACAGGCCCGCGCCACTTCGACCGCGCAACGACCCATCTCGGCCCGAATGGCCGGTGTCAACACCGACGATGGTGCTTCCTCCACCACTTTCTGGTGTCGGCGCTGAACCGAACATTCGCGTTCGAAGAGGTGAATGATGTTGCCGTGTTGATCGCCCAGCACCTGAATTTCCACGTGGCGGGGCGACGTAACGTATTTTTCGATAAAAACCGACCCGTCGCCAAAGGCCGATGTGGCTTCGCTGACGGCACGGTTCATGCCTTCGTCAAACTCCGCGTCGTTTTCCACAATCCGCATTCCTTTGCCTCCTCCGCCTGCACTCGCTTTGATCAGAATCGGGTAACCGATCCGGGCGGCCGTTTTCCGGGCGTCGTCGCGATCCGTAATGGCTTCGGGGGTGCCGGGAACCATCGGAATATTATAGGACGCAACGGCCGCTTTGGCCGCCAGCTTACTGCCCATCACTTCGATGGATTCCGGTGACGGCCCGACAAAAATCAGCCCGGCGTTGCGGACGGCGCGCGCAAAACCGGCGTTCTCCGACAAAAAACCGTAGCCTGGGTGAATGGCGTCCGCACCGGTTTGTCGGCAAGCTTCAATGATGGCATCGGCCCGCAGATACGACTCGGAGGAGGGGGGCGGCCCCACACACACGGCCTCGTCGGCATATCGGACATGGAGCGACTGGCGGTCGGCTTCGCTGTAGATGGCTACGGTTCGAATGCCCATTTCGCGGGCGGTTCGCATGATTCGCAGGGCAATTTCACCGCGGTTGGCGACGAGTAATTTCTGAATTTTAGCCATGGAAGTTGAATCGTTGGTCAGGCGGATTTCGGTGGCAAAAGGGCCTAGTTGCAGCGTAGGACCGAAACGGAATGCCCCTGCAAAAATATACTTCTCGCTGCCTGCTCCTAATTTCCGGCGGTAATTTCTAAAACCAACCCCCGCTTTGTGGTTGACAGATTTTAATTTACTTTTGTACTAATGTGGTTAACAAACTCATTATAAACCGGTAAATAGCGCAATAAAGTGGATTTATTTGAGAAATTACGCACCAACCTCGGACCCATCGGTTCGTCATCGCGGGAGTATAACGCGCACCATTATTTTGCATTTCCCAAGCTGGAAGGCGAGTTAGGGCCGCACATGGTGTTTCGGGGGAGGAAGATGCTCAATTGGAGTTTGAATAATTATCTGGGGTTGGCCAACCATCCCGAAGTCCGGAAAATCGATGCGGAAGCGGCTAAGGATTGGGGTCTTGCGTACCCGATGGGCGCCCGGATGATGTCGGGTAATTCGGATTTGCACGAAGAACTGGAGAAGCAATTGGCCGAGTTTGTCGGCAAGGAAGACTCTTTCCTGCTCAATTATGGCTACCAGGGGGTGATGTCGGCCATCGAAGCCGTAGTCGATTACCGGGACGTGATCGTCTATGACGCCGAATGTCACGCGTGTCTGATCGATGGTATTCGGTTACACAAAGCCAAGATGGGCGAATACTACAAGTTCAATCACAACGATATCGATAGTCTGGAGAAAAACCTGCAACGGGCCACCAAAAAAGCCGCTGAAAAAGGGGGGGGGATTCTGGTCATTACCGAAGGCGTATTCGGCATGTCGGGTAAAGTCGGCATTCTGAAAGAAATCGTGGCTCTCAAGGAAAAATATGATTTTAAATTGCTGGTCGACGACGCCCACGGTTTTGGAACCATGGGGCCGACGGGGGCTGGTGTGGGTGAGTTGCAGGGGTGTCAGGATGGCATCGACCTGTATTTCTCGACCTTCGCCAAGTCGATGGCGGCCATTGGCGCGTTCATTGCCGGTGACCACGATATCATTATGTACCTGAAGTATAACATGCGTTCCCAAACGTATGCCAAGGCCTTGCCAATGCCCTACGTCGTTGGAGCCATGAAGCGGCTCGAACTCATCAAAACCCAACCGGAACTCCGCGAAAAACTGTGGCAGAACGTACGGGCGATGCAGGACGGTCTGCGGGCGCGCGGGCTCAACATCGGGGATACGACCTCGCCGGTGACGCCGGTTTTCCTGCACAGCGAAGGCGGTGTTCAGGAAGCGGGGGTGCTGGTTCGCGACCTGCGCGAAAACATGGGCGTCTTCTGTTCCATTGTTGTTTATCCGGTGGTTCCAAAAGGCGTGATCATGTTGCGGATCATTCCAACGGCTGCTCACTCGCTCGAAGACGTCGACTACACGCTGAAAGCCTTCAGTGAAGTGTCTGAAAAACTAAACCGGGGATTTTATCGTGAAAATGCCCATCAGGTCCTGATTGATTCTGCTCTGGTGCCCTCAGAAGTCGCAAAAACGGTGGCGGAATGACCGTTTAGTAAGGAAACGTGCTTTATTTGGATTTTTCCAACGTTTTTTTTGACGGTTTTCTTGCGCTGAATCATAGAATGCGTATATTTCGTCAAAAACGCGGTTTTTGAGCGTTTTAGGGCATTTTTCACAACTATTTAACCCCCATACGAACTGTTATGGCACGTTTCGATGAAATAAAAAATCTGGTCATGTCTTTGGAAGGCGATTTCGAGAAATTCTACGAAAAAGGCAATCAGGCTGCCGGTACCCGCGTACGGAAAGGCATGCAGGATCTGAAGACGCTGGCTCAGGAGATTCGCTCTGAAGTGCAAGGTCAGAAAAATGCAAAAGAGTAAACAACAACTTACTCCAAACCAAACAAGCCCGGCGATCCACCGGGCTTGTTTGGTTTTTGGAGGGCAATGAATCCGGCGTTCAGGATTTCTTATACATCAAGGTCGCCACACCCCGCGTCGTTAGCTTGCCGGTTTGGGCATCTTTAATGTCGGTCGACACCTCGGCGATGTGTTTGTCCGGATTGGTGGAAACCACCGTAAAAACCGCTTCATAGTCTGTATCGACAAACATGGGGCGCAGAAAGTCCAGCGTTTGTTTCAGGTAGACCGAACCGTGTCCGGGAAATTGCGTTCCCAGGATTTTGGTGAACACGCTGGCACCCAGCATGCCGTGAATAATGGGCCGTTTGAAGGGCGTCTGGCTGGCAAACTCTGCGTCGAGGTGCAATGGGTTGTCGTCGCCGGTAACGCGCGCAAACGCTTCGACGTCGGCTTGCGAAAAGCGAAAGGCATGCCGGTGAACGGCGTTTAATTCAAAAGGGGTCATAAAAACGAAAACGTGATTAGCTGGAATGGTCGCTGACGATCACCCATTGTCCGTTAATTTTTCGCCAAAGTAACGTAAAATGTCCTTCCGCATCGCCGACTTTCGGGCGGGTCAGGTGAAATTTTCCGATCACATACGCTACATTTTTGGCCTGGAACTCCAGTTTCAGAATGGTAAACTTCAATGTTCCCATGGCCGCCCGGTCCGGATACCGGCGTTTGTAATTGCTCAGCGTAGCATCGTAGCCGTACGTAATGCCCACTTTGCCGATAAACGTCAGCGAGTCCGACTTCCAGTAGCCGTTCATGAAAGCCGTGGTATTGCCGGCATTCCAGTCGGCGGTTTGGCGATCCAGAATGGACAGAATCGCTTTGCGGTCGGCGGGTGTCTGGGCCTGAGAACCGGTGATGACGAACAAAAAAAGAAAGAAGCCGACTAGTTTTTTCATTTTATCCCGTACTTTGATGGCTTATAATTTCCCCAATACTAATGAATAAAATTCGCAAATTTTACGAAGAATATAAGCCTTACATCTTTTCCGATGGCTGGTATTATATTTTTATCATCGTGTTCATCCTGATTCTGTTTATTTTCTTTTCCTGACCGTGGCGCAAACAACTTTGCTGGCAATTGTCAATCCCCTGTCGGGGACGGCTTCGGTACAAAAAAAGCAGCAATGGATTGAATTTCTGTTGAAAATAGCCATCGATGCTGGTTTTACACCCGAAGCACGCTTTACAACGCATCCCGGACACGCCACCGAGATGGCCACCGACGCCGTTCGGCAAGGCATCCGCCGGGTGGTGATCATCGGGGGCGATGGCACGATGAATGAAACCGCCCGCGCACTCCTGAACACGCAAACCGCCCTGGGCATCGTTCCGGTGGGTTCGGGAAACGGGCTGGCGCGGCATTTACAGCTGCCGTTGAATCCGAAAAAAGCCATCGAACGGGCCGTTCAGGGCCGCCCGGTGGTGATCGACAGTGGGCGGATTAATGAGCACGCTTTTTTTTGCACCACGGGAATAGGATTCGATGCGCATGTGGCCCGGGAATTTGCCCGGCAGCCCATCCGGGGGTTACCCACCTACATCCGAACCACCAACCGGGCGTTCTGGAACTACCAGCCTGCGACCTACGAAATTGACGGGAAACCGCAGTCGCTCTTCTCCCTGACCGTGGCCAACGCCGGGCAGTTTGGCAACAATGCCTGGATTGCTCCCCATGCCAATGTCGCCGACGGGTTGCTGGATATCTGTCTGCTAAAACCGTTTCCCCGCAGCGCGGTGGGCCTGCTGGCGTGGCGGCTTTTTAACAAAACCCTTGACCAGTCGAACTACCTGACGGTGCGACCCGCCCGGTCGGTGGTGGTGAAAGGAGCGGGGCCGCTATTGATCCACGTCGATGGGGAGCCGTTGCTACTGGACACCGACACGGCAACGGTTCAGGTGGTGCCGTCGAGTTTGCTGGTGATTCGGTAGAGTGGTTCGTCTTGGCTTTTTGGTCGCATAGCGACCGAATGTTTGTAGAAAAAAGTAGCAATATTCCCTCTATCGGTCGCGTAGCGATCGAACTAAAATGGCTAAAAACGATGAGTAAGAAAAATAACAACGATAAATCCCGCTTCGGAATCGTGTATTCGACGGACCCGAATTATGCGTACCAATCCGGCGCTTCCAACGCGAAAACGCTGAAACCGGAACAGCAGAACCTAAAAATCTGGCTTGATCGCAAGGGGGGCGGGAAGGTCGTGACGGCCGTCCGGGACTTCATCGGCACCGACGCCGACCTGACCGAAGTGGCCAAACAGCTAAAAACCGTATGCGGCTCCGGCGGCTCGGCCAAAGACGGCGAGATCCTGATTCAGGGCGATCACCGCGACAAAGTCCTGGCCTGGCTCACGGCAAAGGGGTATAAGGGGAAAAAAGCCGGTGGCTAAATTAAAAGTGAAGAGTTAAAAATTAAAAGTAGGCTGACGCAAGCAGAATACGAATGCGTCAGCCTACTTTTAATTTTTAACTCTTCACTTTTAACTCTTTATTTCACCCCTCCAAGCCAGCTTTTTAGCGGTTTGTAGAAGAGCAGGATCAGGAGGGCGAAACCGAAGCTGAAATAGACGACGCTCATGAACATTTCGGGCATCTGCTGGACGTTCCCTTCGTCGAAACCGCCCGCAAACAAACCGGCGATCAGGTTGCCCAATGAGGTGCCCACAAACCAGATGCCCATCAACTGACTAAGGTACCGTTTGGGCGCCAGTTTGGTGAAAGAACTCAGCCCCACCGGACTTAGGCAAAGCTCACCCAGCGTATGAAACAGGTACGTAAAAGTCAGGAAGATCGGGGAGGTGAGCTGGCCGGTCAACGCAATTTTGGAGGCCACCACCATCACCAGATAACCCAGCCCCAGCAGAAGCAGCGCGACGGCGAATTTGAGGTGGGGCGCCGGATTCTGGTTGCGGTTTCCCAGATAAATCCAGAGCGCAGCCAGAATCGGGGAGAAGATGAGAATGAATGCCGGATTGAAATTCTGGAACCAGCTCGACGGCATTTGCCAGCCGAAAAGATTCAAATCCGTATACCGGTCGGAGAAAATCTGGAGCGACGAGCCCTGCTGTTCAAAGCCCGCCCAGAAGACGGCAGAACCCAGGAAGAATACGAACAGAACACCCACCCGTTTTTTTTCAACGAGTGTTAAGCCGCCCGCCAGCAGAATGAACAGAAAATAACCGACCGCCGTCAGCGTAATGATCACTCCGGCGCCTTTGGCTAATCCCTGCGCAGTGGTCAGATCCAGAATACCCGTAAACTGCAAAAGGGCAAGGATGGCGGCAAGGCCCACTACAAAAAACAGACTGCGGTTCTGGTTGGTCGTGTCGGTAGACGCTTCGGCTTTGGCCGGGACATTTCCGTAGTCGCTGAGGTATTTCTGACCGAAAATCCGGAAGACCACCAGGCCGAACAACATGCCGACGGCAGCCGCGCCAAACCCGTAATGCCATCCCACTTTCTGTCCCAAATATCCCACGATGGTGATTCCCAGAAAGGAGCCCATATTGATACCCATGTAGAAAATCGAAAAAGCCGCATCGCGCCGGGCACCACCTTCGGGATAGAGTTCACCAACGATGGAACTGATGTTGGGCTTTAACAAACCCGTACCGATGGCAACGGTGGCTAAACCGATGTAAAACAAGGCGCTCCCGGCCGGAATGGCCAGCAGAACATGCCCGAACATGATGACAAAACCGCCGTACCAGATGGATTTTCGCTGTCCCAGAATGTTATCGGCAATCCAGCCACCGGGCAGCGAAAGGAGGTACCCCGAAGCCGTGTATAAACCATAGATGGCGGCTCCTTCCATTTCACTAAGGCCCATGCCGCCCCGGACGTTGTCGATCAAAAAGAGCAGCAGAATGGCCCGCATGCCGTAGTAGCTAAACCGCTCCCACATTTCGGTGAAAAACAGGACATACAGGCCTGTAGGGTGTTTGGCAGACGTGGTAGTAGGGGATGCGGTGGCTTGCATTCGGCAGTTTAGGTTGATGAGTGTAGTTAAGAACGAAAATTCGGTGTTTTTTCAGGATTCAGGACATTAAATATAGATGTTACGCCGGAATCTCCCAAAAGTTGTACGGGTATTGGCAAAACTGACCAACTTTGCGCTATGATTTTGCCCTTCGATTTTCGCACCGATCCGTATCTGATACTGGATTTTACCGCCCAAAACCCAGAGCTGGACGGCATTGACCTTACCAATACGGCGGTTTTTACTGACTACGTTTTTGGGAAACTCCGCCGACAGGGTGCCGTGGTGGGCGTGGGCGGTTACAACGAACACCGGGTTATTTACCGGCGCAGTTCGCACTTCAATCAGGCCGAAGCATCCCGCTGCATCCATTTGGGAGTCGACCTTTGGGCTGAAGCCGGAACGCCGGTTTTTGCCCCGCTCGACGGCGTTGTACACAGTTTTCAGGATAATAATCATTTCGGCGACTACGGCCCCACGATTATTCTTGAACACCGGTTGGATGAAAAACCGCTTTTTGCGCTTTACGGGCATCTCAGCCGTTCGTCGCTGCGGGGTTTAACGGTAGGAAAGCCTTTCAAAGCCGGGGAGAAAATTGCTGAAATTGGCCCGTATCCGGAGAACGGCGACTGGCCTCCGCACCTGCACTTCCAACTGATGACCGATTTATGGGGTCATACGGGAGACTTTCCGGGTGTTTGTTCGCTGGCGGATCGGGAACGGTATCTGGCAGTTTGCCCGGATCCGAACCGCTTGTTGCAAATACCGGGATTACCCCGAATCCCCTGAAGGGTAGGGCTGTTAGGTTTTGAATTGGAATTGATTAGGCCGATCGTTCTGACCCTCATTTGCCCCCAGTCCCCTAAAGGGCGAGCTTGGAGCGCGAGAAAGCTCCCCCTTTAGGGGACTGGGGGGCAAATGAGGGTCGGGGATAATTATTTTTCGGTAATCGAAATGATGATGTCGTGGGGGGCCGGTTCGTCACCACCGAAATACGGATAGAGCCGGTAGCGTTTCGTACTTTCTATCGTCGTACAGCCGCGTGCAATGGTGGTTTCCTGTCCTTTGAAGGTGAAGACATAGTTGCCGCCGACGATGCTGATTTGGTAATCAGCAGGCTTGTTAAGCTCAGCGGTGCCGAGTTCCTGCGAAACACGTTCGCCGTTGCGGTAGCAATACGCATAAATCCGGAGGGCTTTGTCCCGCCAGTTCCAGCCAAACCGGGCGCTGGACGTGTTGTGTTGAACATTACAGTCCGAAAAACCGTATAGTTTGTTAATGTCGTGCTGGTTTTCGGGGATTTTATTGGTATAAACGGCAGAACTGTCGAAAATGACGCTAAATGATAAGGTGGTTTTGGCCGTATACGAAAAGTCGTTGTGATCGGCGTAATTGCCACCGGCTTTGATTTTGTACACGGTGGTGACCGGTGCCACAGGGTCATCCGGTTTTCCGGAAGGAATCTTGCACCCGTGAAGACCAATCAGGCCCAGGAATATCAAAAGAATAAAATAACGCATTACCAGGTTGATCCAGAGAATCTTAAAACGAGTGTGAGGTGTGAATGGTTTTGGGCAATCGAAAATAACGAAATGATCACTTATTCAAAAACGGTAAACAACCAGTAATCTTTTATAACCATGTGGAAACTTAGTTTTTTTGTATTGAGCGTATTGAGTCTTTTTTCTCCGGCCGTTGCACAGACGCCGGATCTGCCCGTAAACCGGATTGTGGTTTTGGGCGATGCAGAGCTTGAATTACCGGCCGATCAGGTTCGTATCACGGTCACGTTGCAATTTTCGGACCCGTCCGACGCCCGGAAAGCGTATGTTGCGCACCAGGCTGCCGAAAAACGGCTAGTGAAGTTACTGAAAGATTACCAGATTGACGAGAAAGAAATTCGGTATACCCTATTGCAGGTTCAGAAAAATGACGTGACGATCTACCAGAACGGCCAGCAGAAGCCGGAGGTCATCACCAATCAGCAAGTCATTTTTGAGTTGAATAAACCGGAACGGTATCCGGATTTGCAACTGGCGCTGATCAATGGCGGTTTCAACCGCTTTCAGGCTGGCTATCGTTCGACCAAACAGGAGGCCAGCAAAAATCTGGTGCTGGAAAAAGCCGTTGAGGTGGCCCGCGAAAAAGCGGTCATTCTGGCCAAAGCCGCCGGGCGAACGCTGGGAACCGTGCTGAGTGTGCGCGACACGGAAGAAACCGACCCGGTTTTGCAGCGGGGCTTTGGACTTAGTACAATGGACGAAGTCGTACGTGTCGGTTATGGCGGCAGTTTACTTGATATTCCGCAGACGATCCGGATTCCGGCGCAGGTGAAGGTGACGTTTGAATTGAAGTAAAAAAGGCGAAATGCCGCCGGTATTTGAATAAAGTGGTTAAAAAAAGGGGTGGTTCTGGGTTCAGAGCCATCCCTTTTCTATATTTAGTGCAAGAATACGAACCTGCACTTTATGAACAAACTACTCCTCGCATTAACCATTTTGCTCACTACTTCGGCAGTTGCCCAGACCGCTTCGACCGGCACTCCCCCTACCATTGCGTCGTATACGGCAGGCATGGAAAAGCAACCCGGTTTTATGACGTTTTACTGGGATGCCAAAAAAGGGAAGATTTGGCTGGAAATCGACAAGTTCGATACTGAATTCCTCTACTACCCGACCCTGGCGTCGGGCATCGGTTCCAACGACATCGGCCTTGACCGGGGGCGGCTGGGGCAGGAACACATCGTCAAATTTCAACGCACCGGCCCCAAGGTGCTGATGGTCGAACCGAATTACCAATACCGCGCCATCACCAGCGACGCCCTCGAACGCCGGGCGGTCGAAGAGTCGTTTGCGCAGTCGGTGCATTGGGGGTTCGACATTGTGGCCGAAGAGGAAAGCGGTCCGACGGGTCGGCGGGTGCTAGTCGATCTGACGCCGTTTCTGATGCTCGATGCGGTGGGAGCGGTGCAGGCCATCAGCCAGACCCGCCAGGGAAATTTCCGGCTCGATGCCAGCCGTTGCGCCATGTATCTGCCGCATTCCAAATCATTTCCGCAAAATACCGAATTTGAAGTAACCATTACGCTGACCGGCGACACGCCCGGTGCGTACCTGCGCTCGGTGGTGCCGACGCCAACCGCCGTAACGATGCGGCAGCACCATTCCTTCGTTCAGTTGCCGGAAGCGGGTTATAAAGCCCGGGAGTTCGATCCGCGCATCGGCTACGGCGGTATTGAATATTTCGATTACGCAACGCCCGTCAGCCAGCCGATTATCAAGCGGTATATTTCGCGGCACCGGCTGGAAAAAAAAGACCCGAAAGCGGCTGTCAGCGAAGCCGTTAAGCCTATTGTCTATTACCTCGATCCGGGTACGCCGGAGCCCATCCGCACGGCCTTGATGGAAGGCACGGCCTGGTGGAATCAGGCGTTTGAAGCCGCCGGGTACAAGGATGCGTTTCAGGTGAAATTGCTGCCGGCCGATGCCGATCCGATGGACATTCGCTACAACCTGATTCAGTGGGTGCATCGCTCCACGCGGGGCTGGTCTTACGGAGCGAGTATCATCGATCCGCGAACGGGTGAAATCATCAAGGGAAAAGTGACGCTGGGTTCTCTGCGGGTTCGGCAGGATTACCTGATTGCGCAGGGACTGGTCGGCAACTTCGATACCGATACCTCGCACGTAACCGAAATGATGCAGATGTCGCTCAACCGGCTGCGGCAACTGGCCGCGCACGAAGTGGGCCATACACTGGGGCTGCCACACAACTACATTGCCAGTACCCAAAATCGGGCGTCGGTGATGGATTATCCGACGATGGTGGCCAAAGTGAAAGGCGCGGCCATCGACCTGTCGGATGCCTACACGCTGAGCATTGGCGACTATGACAAATGGAGCATCATCTGGGGCTACCAGGATTTTCCGGCGGGAACCAACGAGAAGCAGGAGTTGAACAAAATCGTTCAGCAGATGCACGCCAAAGGCCTGACATTCCTGACCGATCAGGACGCCCGGCCCGAGAGCAGCGCCCACCCGGCCACGCACTTGTGGGACAATGGCGGCAATGCGGTCGATGAATTGAAGCGCACGATGGAAGTTCGGCGGGTGGCGCTGGATCATTTTAACGAAAAGAAAATTCCGGCGGGAACGCCGATGGCAACGCTGGAAGAGGTTTTTGTGCCGATGTACCTGTTTCACCGGTACCAGGTCGAAGCGGCCGCCAAGGTGCTGGGCGGACAAACGTACACCAATGCGTTGCGGGGCGATGGACAGCCGGTTTTGTCGGTGGTTCCGGCGAGCGAACAACGCCGGGCGCTGGATGCTCTGTTGTCTACGCTCCGCCCACAGGTTTTGACGGTACCGTCGGTGCTGTTGAAATCCATTCCACCGAGGCCGTTCCGGTACAGCCCCAATTCGCGGGAGGTGTTCAAACGCCGGACGGGCATGACGTTCGATCCGCTGGCTCCACCCGAAGCGGCCGTGGCGATGACGTTGCGGATGCTGCTCAACCCGGAACGCTGCGCCCGGCTGGTTCACCAGAAGGCCTTCGATCCGGCCCAACTTGGTTTGGAAGAGGTTCTTGATCAGCTACTGAAGGCGGTTTATAAACGACCCTTCGATAAAGGCTATGTTGGAGAAATTAACCACATGACCAGTTTGAAGGTAGCGGAACAACTCATCGCGTTAGCCCAGAACAAAGAGGCCGATGGAGCGGTTCGGGATCTGGCCCATCGGTCGGTGTTGCGCATCAAAACGCTGGACAGACCCGCCCAGGCAAGCGCCACTTCCTATAGCCTGATTTCGCACCTGATTCAACAGTATGAGCAGAATCCGGCGGAGGTGCCTGCCCCTTCCGTCCTGGCTGCGCCGGATGGAGCGCCCATCGATCCCGGTCAGGAGTGGCTGGAGTCATTGCTGGGCGAACCCGCCTGCGAGTGGGTGCGCTAAACGCATTACGGTTTCAGCCGTATTAAATCAACGCGAACTATGAGATGATGCCCTTGCCTAACCGTAGTTTGAGTGCCAGCGGCACGTAATGTTAATAGCAAATGCGTATTCTGAGCACTCCAGGCGTGCCGGAGTGCTCAGAATACGCATTTGCTATTAACATCAGACCCCTGCGGGGTCAATAATCTCATAGTTCAAGTTAAATCACATTTTAGCAGAAATTAAAGACCGAACCGCCTACTTTTGGGGGTTCGGTCTTTAATTTTTTCGGAAAAGAGAACTGAGACAAGACCAGGTGCAGAGAAGAGTCTTTTCTCTCTTGTCTCAGCTCTCACATCCTTTACACCACCTCCTGATGAGAAAAATACTAGCTATCCTTTGTTTTGTAAGCAGTCATTCGATTTTCGCCCAACCATCCGCCGATTCGCTGGCTTCGGCCAAAACCGCCCGACCAAAACCGGTACCGGAGAAAAATGAGCTGAGATACAACCTGAACGAGTCGGGTTCCCATTTTTTTAAAGTCACGTTTCTGAACCAGACCTGGTTGAGGCTTAACCAGAGCAACCCCGGCACAACGGTGGTCGGTGACCCCAAAGACCAGACGTTCGATATTGGCTTGCGCCGGACCCGGATTCAGCTATTCGGGCAAATCAACGACCGGGTTCTGGTGTATTTCCAGTTTGGGATGAACAACTTCAATTTTCTGAACGCATCTCCCGCTTTCAACACCACCGGAACGGTTGCAAACCGGAAAGTGCAGGCATTTTTTCACGATGCCGTGGCGGAATACCTGGTTTTCAAGGACCGGGATTATCTGAAAATCGGGGGCGGTTTAACCATTGTGAACGGCTTGTCGCGCTTCAGTCAGCCCGGCGTCAGTTCGATCCTGTCGATGGATGTGCCGGTTTTTGCCCAGGCGACGGTCGATCAAACCGACGAGTTTGCCCGGAAACTAAGTCTGTACGCCCGGGGTCAGGTCGGTCGGTTCGACTACCGGGTGGCCATCAGCGATCCTTTTCCGATTCAGACCAACGGGGCGGCTCCTCCGGCGCTGGGACCCAACGCCAATTTTGCGCTGAAAGGCCACACCAAGCAGTTTCAGGGCCTGTTGCTGTACCAGTTTTTCGACAAAGAGGCCAACCAGACGCCAGGCTACATGACGGGTACGTATTTAGGGAAAAAGAAAATCGTCAACCTCGAAGCCGGTTTTATTTCGCAGAAAAACGCCGTCTGGCACACCGGTGCCACGGCGACCGACACGGTTTACCAGAACCTAAATCTGTGGTCCGTAGCGGCTTTTCTGGACATGCCGGTCAACCGCGCGAAGGGTTCCGCCATCAGTGCGTACCTCGGGTATTTCAACCTCGATTACGGCAAAAATTACCTGCGCTACAACGGCATCATGAACCCGGCCAGCGGCACCACGCAGTCGGTTGGCGGATTGGGCGGGACACAGGGCAATGCGTTTCCAATGTTCGGAACGGGCAGTGTAATTTATGCACAAGCCGGGTATTTGTTCCGGCAGGATTTGCTGGGCAACCACGGAACGCTGATGCCCTACGCGCAGGCCCAAATTGGCAACTACGACCGGGTGAACCAAAGCATGGGTGTTTACAACGTCGGCCTGAACTGGCTGATCAAGGGCCACAATTCCAAAATTACACTCGACTATCAAAACCGCCCGTACTACATCGCGCTTCCGGCCACCGGCCAACTCGACGCGCAGGGACGGCGTGGTCAGCTTGTCCTGCAATACCAGGTCTTTATTTAAGCGACCAAGGATGAAAATCAAGGAGAGCGGCTCGAAAGACCGCTCTTTTTGATGCGACGGCAAAAAAGGATTTAGGTGTTTATTTTCTTGCTACGATCTTCATATGGAGTTCGATATCATCCGAAACCGTTTGATCCGCTAAATTATCGTAAAACTTTCCTGATCTGTAACGGATACCCCAATTTGTTCGATCAATAATTAACTTGCCATTCGCTTTTACAATGCCATCCTGAACTTCCATTCTGGCCGGAAAAGTAACCGGGTGTGTTACCCCTTTAATGGTCAGATCACCTTTAACGATAGTGTGACCTCTCAATGATTCAATCTTGGTAATTGCGATAGTAGAAATAGGGAATTTTTCGACATCAAAATAATCAGGCGATTTTAAGTGTTTAACAGGCGTGTTTTTACTTGCCTTGTCTTTATATTCAATTGAATGCATGTCTATTTCAGCTGTACCACCCATAAGTTGACCGTTTTCAATCATTAATTCTCCTTTTGATAGATGGACATACCCTACGTGTTCTTCGTCAATATCAAATAGCATTGAACCTTTCCATGTTATAACACTTTCAGTCGTATCTATACTATATTTTTGTCCCCGGGATACGGCGCTTGCTGATGCATTGTTTTTATTTTCCTCTTTTAGAGATTCACTGCAACCGAAGAATAAAAGGGCAATAAATAAAATTAAGTAAGTGATTGATAATTTGTTGTTCATACTACAGAGATAATAATAATTGACAAATGATTTTTAAATTAACGCGAACTATGGGATTATTGGCCGCGTAGCGGACTGATGTTTGTAGCAAAACTTGTTGCGTACCCAGAGGCACGCGGAGGAACTGGGTAATTCGTTTTGCTACAAACATGTCGTACCTATGGTACTTAATTAGTTCATAATCAATCTAATAGTTTGCGTTAAATTAGCAATACACCTTATTTCTTAACCTCTTTACTTTTAAAGTCCGTGATGGTCTTTCCATCATAACGATACACGCCACTCATAGATCCCAGACCTCCAAACCAAATACTTCCATCGTTAGCTTCCAAAATCCCCAAAAGAGCTGGTCCTCCTGACACTATTTCGGTTACAGTGGGCATTTTATCGTACAAGGACTTTGCATCATAACGTGATAGTGCCCAGACCTGCGGATTCACTTCACCGGTAGTCCAGATGTTTCCTTTTTTATCTTCGATTATTGCATAAGCCCCCCTCTGCGATACCTTAGTAAAGGTTCTGCCGTCATAGCGCCAAAGACCATCAACGTCACCAAACCAAATGCTTCCTTTTTTATCTTCGATTATTGACCAAACGTTGTTAAACGCCTTGCCATCTTTGTTTTTTAAAACGGTAAATGTTTTTCCATCATAAACGAACATGTTTTCTCCTTGTGCACCAAACCAAAGCTTGCCGGTTTTGTCTTCAAGGAGTAAACGAATACTGTTACTGGGAAATCCATCTTTTGTAGTAAAATTTCGAAAGGATTTCCCATCGTAACGGCTTGCTCCGAACCAAATATTACCGGTTTTATCTTCATAAATATGAAGAGCTTGATTACTGGCAAGCCCATCCTTTGTTGTAAAATGCTGAAAGGATTTACCATCGTAATAATAGACACCTGAATCTCTGGTAGCGAACCAAAGATTTCCTTTTCGATCTTCCAGGACATCCCAGAAGCTGGGCGAAGGTATGTTACTTGTTATATTGGTAAATGATTTTCCATTGTATCGAAAAACACCCTTCCATGAGGCAATCAAAATGTCTCCGTTTCTAGCTTGCTTTATATTCCGAACCATACTAGTAGGCACCCGGGAAGTGACTGTGTCTTTGGTTTCGGACTTGATCGTATCTTTTGATAGGTCAGTTTTGTCTTTTCCTTTACAGGAATTGCAAAAAACAAACATCATTAAAGCACATACGTGCAGGAGTTTAGTCATTTCTATTTTTGTTTTTAGGGACTTCAACAAAGCTAAAGGCTGTTATCCCGGCGTCTGTCAAGAGCCTGTAAAAGAAGGTTAATGAAATGTTAAAGTTGTTTGTGCGCTGCTTTCTTACAACGATCCAGTGTAGGCCTGATTCAAAAAGGAAGAATAATATCACAAATGAAGATAAAAGTAGTAGAACGCTGAAAGCGTGGCGTCTAACTTTGTCTATGAAGGCATTTTAGAAACACGAACACGATGGAAATAAACGCTACCGGGAGCTCATCACGAAGAAATTTTCTGCAAAAAACCGCTCTGCTGGCGGCCTTGACGCCGAAGCAATGGGGACGTTCTGCCGCTGAAAGGGAACCGGCCAGTCTGGTCGAACCTGGCGAAAATGTCCCGGAAATGGTGGAAGCAGACGGTCGGTTACGCCTGCGTTTTGGCGAAGAAAAGGTGATTGTTCCGAAAGGATTGCAGCCGTTCATGCTGGTGACCAAAACCGGCGCGATCATCGTTCAGGCGCAACTGCCGGAAAAACCGTTTCCATCGCCCCGGATGCACTACGAACGGGCAATGGGAACGTACATTTCCCGCGATGACGCCAAAACCTGGACGAACATTCCGCTGAAACCCGGAGAAAACGGTGTGAATCTGGAAGGGGGCGGTATTCAGTTGAAGGACGGTACGCTGGTCGCGCTGGATACGTACATTGTACCGGGAAAAAAAGACGGGCAGGGGATGGGTCAACTGTATACCTCCCGGGATGACTGGCAGACGCTGGAAGGGCCGGTGGACGTTCCGTTCGATCTGCCGGGGGCTGATTTTTACGCATCCAAAGACGACGGCGGTCACCCGCACGAAGCGCAGCGACTGCACCGCCGGATCCTGGAAATGCCCAATGGGGATCTGTTGACCACGTATTACGGGTGGACCAAAGAGGACCGGACGCCTTCGACCTACATGGCCAGTATGATGAAGACCCGGGTCTTGCTGGTGCGTTCAACTGATAAAGGGAAGCACTGGAAACAGGTTTCCACCATCGCCGTTGGCCCCGACATCGGCACGGAAGGACTCGACGAACCCGTCATTGCCCGGATCAGCAAGGGACCGAATGCCGGGCGGCTGCTCTGTTTTATGCGAACCGGTCGTGAACTGCGGGAGTCGTTTTCGGATGACAACGGAGCCACCTGGAGCCCGCACCAGCCCCGGATTTTTGCCGGGTTGGATATCTACCGGACGGAACTCTGGGTCGACTGGCTCCGAAACAAAACCGACTCCAAAGGAAAACCGCTCGATGAGGGCAATCCTGACGAACTTCGGGGCGCGGTGGTGGACCCTGATTTGATTGAGCTTCGGAGCGGCTTGCTGGTGGCGGCATTCGGTGTTCGCGTTCCGCAGAAAGCGTGCTGGAAGTACCCGGAACATTCCTGGAATGGCAACTACCTGGCGTTCAGCCAGGATCACGGGAAAACCTGGCCTAACGTAGTCCGGATGACCTCCGGTGTCATGACCACCCATTACATGGCCATTGAGGAAATGAAGACCGATAATAAAGTGTATGTTGCCTATGACCTGGGAGCCTGGGGAAAAAGCCCACGAAATGCCGTTGGGCGTACCCTAGAGATAACGATCAAATCCTGAGTTTGGCAGAAGTCGATACGAAAAAAGGACACCATTACGGGTGTCCTTTTTTCGTATCGGGAAACGGGATTCTTTTAAAGATCCAGCGTTTTCAGAATGTCGTTCATGTTCCGAACGGCGTCGGCCGACTTGTTGAAAGCCGCCTGCTCGTCTTCGTTAAGGTCGAAATCCACGATCCGTTCCCAGCCATTGCGGCCGATGACTACCGGCACACCGAGGCAGATATCCGACTGGCCGTATTCGCCTTCCAGCAGAACGCAGCACGGAATGACGCGTTTCTGATCGCGAACGATGCTTTCAACCAGGGCCGCACCGGCGGCTCCGGGGGCATACCAGGCCGAGGTGCCGATCAGTTTGGTCAGCGTTGCTCCGCCCACCATCGTATCGGCGGCTACTTTTTGCAGCGTTTCGGCATCCAGGAACTGGCTGACCGGAACCCCCGAGTATGTCGCCAGACGCGTCAGCGGAATCATGGTCGTATCGCCGTGTCCGCCGATCACCACGCCCTGCAAATCGTTGGGCGAACACTTCAGCGCCAGCGACAGATACGTTTTAAAACGGGCCGAATCCAAAATTCCTCCTAATCCGATTATACGGTTTTTGGGTAGTCCGGACGACTTCAGCGCCAGGTACGTCATCGTGTCCATGGGGTTGGAAATGATGACGAAAATAGCGTCTGGAGAGTGTTTTAAGATATTTTCGGTAACGCCTTTCACGATGTTGGCGTTGGTACCAATCAGGTCTTCACGGGTCATTCCCGGCTTGCGCGGAATCCCCGATGTAATCACGACAACATCCGAATTGGCGGTTAATTCGTAATTATTGGAGGAACCGGTGATTTTGACGTCACAGTCCAACAACGTAGACGCCTGAAGCATGTCTAAACCTTTGCCTTCGCTAAGACCCTCTTTGATGTCCAGGAGCACAACCTCCTCGGCTAATTCACGTCGGGCGATGTTATCGGCACAGGTCGCTCCGACGGCCCCGGCACCTACTACGGTAATTTTCATAGAGTTAATGGTTTATTAACTGACAACTGTTTTGAACGATACAAAAATAGGGGAGCCGGGGGACACTGGTACTGTAAATAGAAGCTTTTTTTTACAGAATAAGACAATTGGGGTAGAAAATGTGTTATTAGGGTGTCCAGCTATCCAGGGACTTTAGATACCATCAACTATGGCAAACCGTCGCTTATTAACGGCCATCCTGAGTTCATTTTTCTTCCGGCGCTCCACAGCAAAAGCGTCGCGGTACACCCGAAGTGGGAAGAGTATGCTTGATTTGCTGCACCGTGTGGCCGAGAAAACCCGCGTTTTGGGCGTAGGGGCCAGTTATTCGGCGGCCAAAGACCAGATCAACATTCTGGTCCGGATGGTGCGGGCGTATGCCAAAGGCGAATACCGGGCCATTTCCGGAAAAACGCTGCTGCGTATGGTGGCAGTGCTGGTGTATTTTGTGTCGCCACTCGACTTTATTCCGGACGTGTTGCCGGTGCTGGGCATGACCGACGACATTGCCCTGATTCTGTGGCTGGTCAGTTCCATATCCGACGATATCAACCGGTTTACCGAGTGGGAACGCAATCATGCGTCATCGATTAAAATTGGGTGAAATCGTTTTTTTAGTACACAATAATTTCGTAATAATCGTTACTTTTGTAAAGAGTTTCTGCATACACTCATAACTCATACTATCATGGCATTACTCACAATTTATGCATTTTTAGGCTCACTCGGCGGAACGGAACTTCTTTTGATCGGTCTAGTAATCCTGTTATTCTTCGGTGCAAAACGAATTCCTGACCTGATGAAGGGCCTTGGCAAAGGCATTAAAGAATTTAAAGACGCTACCAAAGACGTTCGCGAAAACATCGAAGAAGGACTTCGCGATACAAACGTTAAATAAGGAATGATAAATGTAAAATGATGAATGTTAAATGTAAAAGGAGATAGCATTCAGTAACTTTTACATTCGACATCTTACATTTAAGATTTATCATTTTAACACAAATTTCAGACAACAGCTCGGCCTGAACGGTCGTTCTGTTGTCTCTTTTTTTCTACCAGCCGTACTTTGTTATGCCCGTAAAACCGTACGATTCCCTCTCCGACATCCAGCGCGATCTGGCCACTGGATCAGTTACCTGCCGCCAATTGGTGGAGCATTACCTCCAGCGAATTGACGACCACCAGCACCTGAATGCGTTTGTGGCGGTGTATGCCGACGAAGCGCGGCAGCGGGCGGATGAAGTGGATGCGAAATTGAAAGAGGGAAAGGCGGGTCGGCTGGCCGGCATGGTGTTGGGCATTAAGGATGTACTCTGTTACAACCAGCACGGTGTTCAGGCGGGGAGCCGGATTCTGGACGGTTTTGTGTCGCAGTTTACGGCCACCGCCGTGCAGCGGGTCATCGACGAGGATGTCATCATCATTGGCCGTCAGAACTGCGACGAGTTTGCGATGGGTTCCTCCAACGAAAATTCGGCCTTCGGTCCGGTTCGGAACGCGGATGATCCCGACCGGGTGCCGGGTGGATCGTCGGGCGGTTCGGCGGTGGCGGTACAGGCGGGGTTGTGTCTGGCGTCGCTGGGGTCGGATACGGGCGGTTCGGTGCGCCAGCCTTCGGCCTTTTGCGGCACGGTGGGCCTGAAACCCACTTACGCCCGGGTGTCGCGCTGGGGTCTGATTGCCTACGCGTCGTCCTTCGATTGCATCGGCCCGATTACGCACACCGTCGAAGATGCGGCTTTGCTGCTGGAAATCATGGCCGGCGCCGACGACTTCGACAGCACCGTGAGCCGAAATGACATCCCGGCGTATAGCCAGCATCTGACGCTAAACCGCCCGTTGCGGATCGGCTACCTACGCGAAGGCGTCGAAAGCGAAGGGGTTGATCCGGTTATTCGGCAGAAAACCCAGGAGGCTCTAAACCGTTTGCGCGAGCTGGGGCACACCGTCGAACCGGTGGATTTTCCGCTGTTGAAACACATTTTGCCTACGTATTACATTCTGACTACCGCCGAGGCCAGTTCCAACCTCTCGCGGTTTGACGGCGTCCGGTTTGGTTACCGCAGCCCCGACGCCACGGATCTGGAGTCGCTCTACAAAAAATCCCGAACCGACGGTTTTGGCGATGAAGTTCGTCGCCGGATTATCCTCGGCACTTTTGCCCTCAGTTCCAGTTACTACGACGCATATTACACCAAAGCCCAGCAGGTTCGCCGGTTGATCAAGGATGAAACCGATGCGCTGTTTGCCCACTACGATCTGATCGCTTCCCCCGTAACGCCAACAACGGCTTTTCGGATTGGTGAGAAAGCCAGCGATCCGCTGCAAATGTACCTGGCCGATATCTTTACGGTGCAGGCCAACGTAGTTGGTTGCCCGGCCATTTCCATTCCGAACGGCACCGACGAAAACGGCCTGTCCATCGGTTTTCAATTTATGGCGGCCCCCTTCCGCGAAGCCGATATGCTGGCGGCTGCCAATCAGTTAACAAAATTGCAAGCCGTCGAAGCGTAGCCCATTTCTTTCGTCGGGTAACGTCTTTGAGTAACCGAGACATCTTGCCCCGTCAGGGCCTGAACAGCGCAGCGTCGGTAGCCAGATTGTTTTCCGCGTTCCCCGCGTGCCTTTGGGTATGCAATATTCCCAACACCGGTTGCGTGCCCAAAGGCACGCAGCGGTCGAAATGTCCATCGCTATCTACCGACGCTGCGCTGTTTAATCCCTTCGGGATGAATAAACCGGATGACCTTACTTTTTCGCCTGTTTCACCGGCGCAGTTGTCCGCAGGAAAGCCACGAGATCAATGACTTCATCTTCTGTCAGGGCATCGAGCAAACCCGTGGGCATCATGGAATTGGGTGTCACTTCGCGCGACTGCACATCCGATTTGTTCAGAACCACCGCATCCTGGCCTACGACCCGCAGGGTGAGTTGCCGTTCGTTTTCACCGGCCACATTCCCGGAATACGTGCGCCCGTCGCGGGTCGTCACCACCACCATCTTGTAGTCGTCCTGAATTTCGCCACTTGGATTGAGAATATTACTGAGCAGATAATCCACATTGCCCCGGTTTGACCCCGTAATATCCGGCCCAATGCTGCCGCCTTCGCCGTACATCTTGTGGCAAGGCCCGCAGGTGCGCTGAAACACCAGACGTCCTTTGACGGTATTAGCACTCAGCAACGCCCGGTCAGTGAGCAGTTTCTGGTAGCGGGTATACGCTTTTTCGTCGATACCGTGCTGCTCGATAGGCCCCCAGATTTCGACAAAACCGCTGCCCACCACCCGCAGCAACTGCCGGGCGGCATAGGTCGGCACATCCCGTTTCGGAATCTTGTTGTTTTTTAACGCCTGTGCCAGTTGCCAGCCGTATTTCGGGCGGGACGACATCGTTTGCACCACCTGAAGTTTATCAGCGGGACTGAAATCCGCATACCGGGCCAGCAGCAGTTCGCCCAGCGATTCACGGTCATACCCGGCAATGGCGCGGATGGTTTCGCTGCGCAGATTCGGCTCGTTCAGCAACGCGGGCAATTCTGCTAGGAGTTCGGGCCGTTGCTGACCCGCAATGGACTTCAAGGCTTTGAGTCGTTGGTCGAGGGGCGCTTTCCGGTCTTTCAGCGTCGCCAGCGACTTCCGGGCGGTTTCTGTATCGCCAAACTGCTGGCCTACCTGCTGAGCGAGCGGGGCGGTTTTGGGATTGGCTTTTAGTTTGGCGTAAACCGCCTTCCAGTTGGCCGGGGTTGCCAGATCCGAGCGTCCTTCCAAACCGTCGCGCATGCCTTCCAGCAAGCTCACCTGCGTTTTGGGTGATTTTCCGAGCGCCGTAATCAACGTTGGCGTTTGGTCGGCATCCACGATTCGACGGGCAATAAACCGGGCCACCATCGGAATTTCGCAACGGGCCGCGAGGTCTAACGCCCGGGTCGGATTGGTTTTGACGAGTGGTTCAAAACCGAACCAGATCATTTTGGGCAGGTTGTGATCGTTTTTGTCTTCGCCGTGGGCCATCAGTTCTCCGGCGATTTTCCACTGCGATTCTGTGTCAATCCGTTGCAGGGCCGACGCCAGATAAAGCCGCACCACCGCCGAGGGGTCTTCGCGGGCCATCCGAACCATTTTTTCCTGAACATCCGCTGATGGAGCCTTGTCTTCGCACAACAACTGAACGGCCCAGGCCCGAACGTGGGCGTCCTTGTCGTCCAGGACTTTCGTGAGTGCTTTTTCATCGAAACCGCCAGTGATGTGCAGCGTCCACAAGGCCCGGAGCCGCCAGTCGGCGTTGGTGTTCGTCTCGAATAGCTGGCGGAGTTGTGCGTGGGTTTGACCGCCGAGTTTCCCCTTTGCGGCCCGGTTTTGCAGAATAACCCGCGCACGGCGGGCGTGCCAGTCGCTTTTAACGGTTTGCAGATTGACCAACTGCTGATCGGTCATTTTGGTCAGGTCCGAATACCGTCCCGTCCAGTTTTCAGCCAATGAGTTTTTGGGCATGACCCGAAAAATCCGGCCGGTTTCGCTGTTCAGGACTTCCTTCCCACAAATGTCCGCATCGTGCCAATCCAGCACATAAAGCCCGCCATCCGGTCCGACTTCCATGCTGAAACCCACCCATTGCGCGTTGTTGGCCTGCAAAAAATCGGCCCCGTGATGCCCGACGAAGCCCGATCCTTTGGGTTCCAGCACATCCGCCAGAATGGCGTGTTCATGGATATTCGCCATGAAAATCCGGCCCTGCTGCGACGCCGGGAAGGCATCGGACTGGTATACCCGCGCCCCGCCATGGGCTGATCGGTGGCTGTGGTCGGCAATGGTTTTGATGTCGTTATAGACGTACGGGTTGAAATGCTGCCCGCCCTGCCGGTGGTAAATACCGCCCGGAATGACGTGCCAGAGGTGCGGAATGACGCAGGCCGTCATAATAAGTTGCCCCTTCGCATCGTAGTCGATACCCCACGGGTTGCTGAAACCGTGAGCCACGACCTCAAACCGGTCTTTGGTGGGATGATAGCGCCAGACGCCCCCGTTGATGTCGACGCCTTCGCCCTGCAAAATGTCTTCGGGAAACGGATCGTTGTGTTTATACAGCTTCCCTTTGCCGTTCGGTTTCCGAACCTTCGACGGGGTGGCAAAGCCCTGCAAACCGTAGAGCCAGCCGTCGGGGCCCCAGTGCAGGCTGTTCAGGGTTTCGTGCCGGTCGCGGATGCCCCAGCCCGTCAGCCGAACTTCAATGTCTTTTTGATCGGCCCGATCGTCGCCGTTGCGATCCGGAACAAAGAGCAGGTTGGGGGGCGCACCCAGAAACAGGCCGTCGAAGCCCACTGCCATCGCGGCCGGGAACGGAATGCTGTCCAGAAATACTTTTTGGCTGTCGGCCACGCCGTCGCGGTTGGTGTCTTCCAGAATCAGAATGCGGCTGTTTCCGGCTTTGGAAAAACCGTATCCACGCGATTCGTAATCGCGGTTTTCGGCCACCCAGAGTCGTCCGCGGTCATCCCAGCAAAAAGCCATCGGTTGAGTCATCATCGGTTCCGACGCCCAGACGTTGGCCTGGTAGCCGTCGGGCATCGTCATGCTTTCAACCGCGGCCTGTGGGGTCAGAAACTTCGCTGCCAGGCCTTCTTTCTGAGCAATTCCCCAGAGCGAGGCCGTCGAGTTCACCCCACTGAAATTGCTCCAGGTTTTGGTTAGTTCCACATCATTCAGCTCACCGGTGTAAACCACTACCTGATGGCGGATGATTTCCGTATCGCCTTTTTCGATTTTCCAGTCACCGGTTCGGGCGCGGGCGGGGCCGATGCCGAGCTGGTTATCGACCCGCCAGGTTTGGGGATAGCCTTTGTTTTCCGGGTGGTCAAAAATGGCGATGTGGGCCAGGTCGGTCCGGCCTTCCACCTGCATTCCGGCATCGACCCACATGGCGCGCTGGCCTTCCGCTTTTTCGTTGCGTTGGCGGGCCGCATTGATCACTTCACCCTTGATGCCTTCGCGCCAGGGCATCCGCAGAAACAGCCCGCCGTAATCGTATTTACCTATCGTAATCTCGGAGATGGCTTTGCCTTTCCACTCTAGATCCAGCAGAAACTTTCCGTTCTGTTCGCGCATCGTCCAGTTCTGGGTTTCCCGCAGAACGGCCTCGCCTTTTTCGTCCAGCAAATCATACACTGTCTGCCACTTGACGTCGGTTCCGGTGGCTTTGGTCACCGTGGCCGAAACCCGGCGCCAGTAGTCGCCCTGTGGGTGGTGGAAATAATCCCGGCCATTGACGCGGGTAAAGCCCCAGTACAAACCGGTCTGGTGTTTGTGGTGGCCGGGGCTGTATTCGGTCAGAACGCCCTTGCCGTCGGGCGCGGTGATGGGGTGGAGGTAAGGCCGGAAATCGGGCCTGGCATTCTGAACCACAATCGGCTTTTGGCCGTCGCTTCGAAAAACCGAAATCGTACCGGTTTTGGCATCCTGTTTAATGCGCAACGGTTTTCCCGTACCGGGCGGCTGCCTGGACGATCCTGTTTGGGATCGTTGAAAAAAGCTGGCAGAAGAGAGAATGATGAGGGTTAGAAATAAGAAAATGGATTTCATAACGGTTTAGGAAGAATAAGGCGATTCGGTGCCCAATTTAGTATGAAAGCCGCTAAAAATTGCACAATACTCGACGATTAAACGCGATACTCCGGTTCGAATGGCTTTTATTGGGACCACGCGCACCGATCGCTGGTAAAACACTGGTTTGCATCTTATTTTGGGGCCGCTATTCCTTTATCACTGTTTTTACTTTTTTAATTCCATGCCAATCCAGCCTGATCCCTTCCAGAATAACCTGCTTTACAGCAGTCTGACCGAATTATTCGGTGATTTTGACGACACGGTTCTATCCACCATCACCCCGCTTCTGGAAGGGATTGAAATTCAGGGTGGTGATTGCCTTTTTCGTCAGGATGACCCCGGTGACTCGCTGTATTTTGTCATGAGCGGCCGGTTGCAGGCACTGGTGACGGAAGGCGGGGGGGAGTTTCGAAAGATCGGTGAAATTATCCGGGGTGAAACCGTCGGCGAAACGGCGCTCATTACCGGTGACCCCCGGAATGCATCGATTTTTGCGCTGCGGGATAGCAGCCTGGTCAGGCTCTCGAAAAAAGCGTTCGAGGAGGTCATCGCTCATCATCCAGCGGTGGCCTTGAACATGGCTAAACGCATTATCTACCGGCTGAAAAATACGCCCCTGCCGGGTAAATCCCACAAAAAGCCGGTCACGATTTGCCTGCTGGCCCTTCATTCGACCATCGATCTTGCGGGTATGGCTCGTAACCTGAACGAGCTTTTGCGCAGCAAAGGTAGCGTCTATCTGCTGTCGGGCGACCGGATGAACGAGTTCTCCGATCAGGCCAATGAACGCCCGGATCGGGAAGCTGATCCGGCGCCTTTTCGTACGTTGTCCCGGTGGCTGGACCACCTGGAGTCGCAGTATGAATTTCTGCTGCTGGTAGCAGATCCGCCGGAACCCACCGGTTTGCTGACGGAATGGTCGCAATTTTGCCTCCACCAGGCTGATGACATCGTGCAGTTTGCCGATGCGCAACAGGCGTCCGATCTGACACCTCCAGAGATTCAACTGCATCATAAAGGGCTGATTACCGGACAGGTGGAAACCCTGGTGCTGGTGCATCAGGCCGATACCCTGATTCCCCGGCAAACGGCTGGCTGAGCAAACGCCCCCGGATTCGGGCTCATTATCACATCCGGGCTGGCTCCGACCGGGATCTGGCCCGGCTTAGCCGGATTTTAAGCAATACCGCCATCGGTCTGGTGCTGGCCGGGGGTGGTGCCCGAGGATTTGCGCACGTCGGCGTTCTGAAAGCACTTCAAGAACATGGTATTCCCGTCGATTTTGTGGGAGGAACCAGCGTCGGCGGTTTGATCGCCAGTGCGGTTTCGTTCGATCAACCGGCCGAAATCGTTCGGAAACACGCACGGAAAGGCGCTTTTTTCAACCCAACCAAAGATTACAACTGGTTGCCGATGATTTCGCTCATCCGCGGGCAGCGGATGGAACGGATGATCCGGGATACCGTTACGGAATTCCTGAACGACCACGAACCGGATCTGGAAGATAGCTGGTTGACCCTGTTTGTTGTTTCCAGTAATTACACGCAGGCGCGTGCGGAGGTACACACCCGTGGTTCGCTGGTTAAATACCTGAAAGCCACAACGGCCATTCCGGGCGTGTTTCCGCCCGTCATCGACGGTGATGATTTTCTGATCGATGGCGGAACAGTCAACAATTTTCCGGCCGATGTAATGCGGCAAATGCCCGTTGGCCGAATCATTGGCATCGACCTGGTCGTTGAAAAATCGCGGAAACTGACCATCTCCAGCATACCCGGCCCCGCTAAATTGCTTCGTGACCGGTTTAGACCAAAAAAACTGCGGAAATTCCGCCTGCCTTCCCTGGCATCGATTATCCTCAATTCGACCTTGCTGTATAGCTCGTCGCAACGCAGCCAGATCCGGCAATATGTCGATCTGTATTTCAACCCCGATGTAAGCCGCTTTGGTCTGATGGAGTGGTCGGCTTTCGATAAAATTGTCCAGAAAGGCTACGAACATGCCATGATCGTCCTGAAAAGCAGGAGTGCCGACGAGCAGGCCATGTTTCGGGGAGAACCTTCCGAAGAGCGGTGACAACCCGTCGCGTCGCCCGCGGTTTTGCCGGTCGGCCTCACTTCGGGTCTTAAATTTCGTTAAAAAAGGAAACCGGGTACGATCGTTCGGTTGCGATTCGTTGACTACAGCAAAGAGTGTCTCACTCCATACAACCACCGACTGGTTGCCGGATAATCCGTTTCAGGGTCAAGGCAAACCGTAAACTTTACACTTGAAAGCATCATGAATTTCAAAGCATCCCTGCTCGCCGTTTTGATTACTGGGTTCAGTATCGCATCAACCCCGTTGATGGCCCAGCCGAATTCTGGTACTCCCACTCAGAAAGAAACCGCCAAACTCGAAGCGGCCAATACAATCGTAACGGAATTTAGCCAGATGAAGGAAGCCATACCCCGGCAACTCCTGGACCTTTCGGAAGGAATTGTCATTATTCCCAAACTGATCAATGCCGGTTTTGTGGTGGGTGGGAAAAGAGGCAAAGGCATTGCACTGGTAAAAAATAAGCAGGGCGACTGGAGTGATCCGGTTTTTGTAACCTTAACGGGCGGAAGTTTTGGCTTTCAGATCGGCGTTCAGGCGGTGGATTTAGTGCTGGTTTTTAAAAGCAGCAAGACGTTGCTCGACATGAGCAGCGGGAGTTTCACACTTGGCGGTGATTTGTCAGTGGCAGCCGGGCCGATGGGGAGAAGTTCAACCGCCAGCACGGATGCTAAACTGGAAGCCGAGGTGTATTCGTATTCACGCAGCAAAGGGCTGTTTGCGGGCATCACCCTCAACGGGGCGGCCCTGTCGGTGGATACGGACGCCAATACCGCCTTTTATGAGGAGTTTAAAAACGCCAACACCTTGTTTAACAGCTTCGATAATACGTCCAGAGAAGTGCAGGATTTGAAAAGTACCCTGAAAAGTCTGAAGTAAAAAAACGGTCGGCATACCTGCCAAGGGACGTGCGCCCGGCGCGTTCGCTCTTAGTAGGTATGCACGATCCCCTGTTTCAGGGCATTCTCATAGGCGTCCTTCTCAAATTGATACAGATACGGAGACCGGTGAGGACCAATGGCCCGCTGTTCCGCCAGTTTTTTGATCAGCCCCAAACTCACGAGCTTTTTCGCAAAATTCCGCTGGTCCAGTTCCTTGCCCAAAATCGTCTCATACAGGGAGTGAATTTCCGCCAGCGTGAATTTTTCGGGCAACAGACTGAGTCCGATCGGCTGGTGATAAATCTGGAGCCGGAGGGTTGCCAATGCCTTTTCCACCACCTCGTTCTGGTCGAATAAAAGCGGAGGAATGTCACTGATATCCCACCACCGGTAATCTGTCGTGAAAAAATCCGTCCGGACGCTTACCTTCGAGTAGTCCACCAAAGCAAAATAACCAATCGATAACGTTCGTTCGAACAGCCAGTTATCTTTCTCGACAACAAGCCCGTATTTTTCGGTAAACTCACGGGCGCTTCGCTCCTGAAGCCGGTAGGGCGAATCCCCAAAAACGTGGAACTGTTGCAGGAATAAGTCTTCCAGACCCGTTCGCTCCTGCAAGATGCGGTGGGCGGCCTGGCTCAGCGGTTCCCGCCGACGTATAAAACCGCCCGGCAGTCCCCAGCCATCCAGTCCGATCCATTTGTGGAGTAAAATTTTGAGTTGCTGATCGTGGTAGCCAAAGATGACCGGGTCGATGCTGAGGTGGGGCAGATACTGCTGATGGCCGTTTCTAACAAAGTCGTTTACTTCTTCTTCCGAGTTCATAAGCCAAAGGTAAAAAAAAATATTCCGTAAAATTTACGGAATACAAAAAAGCACTCTATCTTTATTCCGTAAAATTTACGCTTTAGAGATTAGTTTAATTTTATACGGCAATAAGTCTATTCAAAAACGATGAAAAAACGTATTCCTTATTCCCTCCGCTGGTTGGCTGGGGTTGTGTTGGTGGGCTTTTTGGCCACCGGACTCTGGTCGTATGGGTTCGTCAAAGACCCACCCCGCATTCTGGTATTCAGTAAAACGCTGGCCTTTCGTCACGCTTCCATCGGGGCGGGTCAGAAAGCCCTATTTCGACTGGGTAAGGAACAGGGATTTGCTGTCGATACCACGGAAGATGCGGGCCGCTTCTACGAAGAAAATCTGAAACGTTACCGGGCGGTCGTTTTTTTGAGCACCACCGGCGACGTGCTGAATGCCCAGCAGCAGAACGCCTTTGAACGCTACATCCAGTCGGGAGGAGGCTACATGGGCATTCACTCCGCAACGGACACCGAATACGACTGGCCGTGGTACAATCAACTGGCCGGGGCCTGGTTTGCCAACCACCCCATGCCCAACAACATCCAGAAGGGAACCTTTGTGGTAGTGGACAAAAACCATCCATCCACCCGGTTTCTGCCGGAGCGCTGGGAGCGGGAAGATGAATTTTACTCCTTCAAAAACATCAGTCCGGCGCTACATGTCCTGATGACGATTGATGAAAAAACCTACCAGGGCGGCACCAATGGCGACAATCACCCGATGGCCTGGTATCAGGAATTTGACGGCGGACGTTCGTTCTACACGGCGGGTGGCCACACCGACGCCAGCTTTTCGGAACCGCTGTTTTTGAAGCACCTGGGAGCCGGGTTGCACTACGCGATGGGGGGTGATTCGCCAAAACCGCTGGACTACACCAAGGCGAAAACGAAACGACTACCCGAAGAAAACCGGTTTTCAAAAGTGGTGTTGGGAGAGAAACTCGATGAACCGATGGAACTGACCGTGCTGCCGGATAACCGCGTGCTGTTTGTGGAACGCCGGGGCAATGTTAAACTCTACAGCCCCGCGACCGGTAAGATTACCCTCATTGCCCATATTCCGGTGAACACCAAAGTCACCGATAAGGAGGGAAAAGTCGGTGAAGACGAAGGCGGTTTGCTGAGTCTGACGAAAGATCCCCATTTTGAGCAAAACCACTGGATTTACCTGTATTATTCGCCCGAAGGAAACGAGGCTAAAAACAGCCTGGTTCGCTACGAGTTGAAAGGCGACGAACTGGTGATGAGTTCCAAAAAAGTCATTCTGGATGTGGCGACCCAACGCGAAATCAGCGGTCACGCGGGCGGGTCGTTGACCTTCGACGCCCACGGAAATTTATACCTGTCGACCGGCGATAACATCAACCCGCAGCAATCCAACGGCTACAGCCCGTCGGATGAACGCCCCGGCCGGTCGCCCTTCGATGCGCAGATGACCTCGGCCAACACAAACGATCTGCGCGGTAAAATTCTGCGGATTCACCCAGAAGCCGACGGTTCTTACACCATTCCGGAAGGCAACCTTTTCCCAAAAGGAACCCCTAAAACCCGCCCGGAGATTTACACGATGGGGCACCGGAATCCATTCCGCATTTCGGTAGACCCCAAAACCGGCTTTCTGTACTGGGGCGACATTGGTCCGGATGCGGGGCAGCCGGGCGAAAAACGCGGTCCCGCCGGACAGGATGAAATCGGGCAGGCGCGGAAAGCCGGGAATTACGGCTGGCCGTATTTTGTGGGCGATAATAAACCCTATTTCCAGTATGACTTTGCCACCGGCCACTCCGGTGCGTTGTACGACCCCGAAAAACCGGTCAACAATTCGGTCAATAATACCGGCTTAAATCAGTTGCCACCGGCGCAGAAAGCCTTCATCTGGTACCCGTACGCCGAATCCAAAGAGTTTCCGCTGATGGGAGCCGGTGGTCGTTCGGCAATGGCCGGGCCGGTTTTTCACCGGGACCAGTTCACCCAGGCGAAGCGACCTTTCCCGGATTATTACGACGGGAAATTAATCATCTACGAATGGATGCGCGGCTGGCTGATGGCGGTGACGCTGGACGCGAACGGAAACTACGCGTCGATGGAGCGGGTGATGCCCAGCTATAAGTTCTCCAATCCGGTGGATATCGAGTTTGGCCCGGAAGGCAATTTGTACATGCTGGAATACGGCAGCGGCTGGTTTACGCAAAACGACGACGCCCGGCTGGTGCGCATCGAGTACAACGGCGGCAACCGCAAACCGCTCGTTCAGGTAGCCACGTCCAAAAAAGGCGGATCGATTCCGTTCAAAGCCCGGCTTTCGTCGGAAGGCACTAGGGATTTTGACAACGATGCCTTGACGTATAGCTGGACGGTCACTTCTCAATCGGGAAACTCCAAACGAACCTTCCCGGTGGCAAACCCGACCGTCAGCTTCGACAAAGCCGGAATTTACAAAGCGACCTTAACGGTAACCGATGCCAAAGGCGGCCGCAGCAGCCGGACGGTGGAAATTATGGCCGGTAATGAAGAACCGGTGTTGACGTTCGAAACCAAAAACAGCAACCAGACCTTTTTCTTTCCGGGACAACCGTTTGCCTACGAAGTAAAAGTCCAGGACAAGGAAGATGGTAGTCTGGCGAGCGGAAAAATCAAACCCGCCGAAGTTGCTGTCAATATCGATTATTTAGCCGAAGGCTACGATCTGGCCGAAATTGCGCAGGGCCACCGCAGCGCCGATGCATCCGCGCAGGTCGTCAAAGGGCTGAAATTTATGGAGAGCAGCGATTGCAAGGCGTGTCACAGTGTCGATAAAAAATCGGTGGGACCTGCTTATGAGCAAGTTGCTCTCAAATACAAAGGCGAAGCCGGTGCCGCCGAGCGGCTGGCCCAAAAAGTGATCTCCGGCGGCAGTGGTGTCTGGGGCGATGTCGCCATGAGTGCCCACCCCCAATTGGCCCAGGCCGATGCACAGGAAATGGTGCGCTACATTCTGAGTCTGGCCGAAAAGAAACAGGCGTCTCCATCGTTGCCGGTCAAGGGAAGTTATACCATGAATCTGCCCGAGGGTGATAAGGGCGAAGGCCGGTATCTGGTTCGGGCTGCGTATCGGGACAAAGGTAGTTCCGGTGTTCCCGCGATTACGGCCGAAAAAACGCTGGTTTTGCGCAGTGCGAAGCTCCCCGCCGGGAAAGCCGACAAGATCGAAGGCGTCATGAAATACGGCACCGTCATCATTGCCTCCGTAAAAGGCTCCAGCATTGGGTTCAGCAACCTGGATTTAACCGGTATAGAACAGATCAAATTTACCGCTTCGGCACCGAAAGCCCAGTTGAACGCAGCCGGTGGCACGATCGAGGTGCGGCTGGATGAACCCACCGGTCAACTCGTCGGCGAAACCGCCTTCATTTCGCCGGGTGAGGGCGGTAGTGTCACCAGTATGCCCCCGTCGGTGGTGGCTAAACTGTCCGGGGCAACGGGGCTTCACGATGTGTATCTGGTCTTCAAAAATGACAAAGCCCCCGCCGGTCAAGCCTTGTTTGTCGTGATCGATCTGGAGTTCCAAACGCGCCAGTCGGCGGAAACCAGCGCAAAACCGGCTTCGACGCCAGCGTCTGCGGCAGCAGGTCAATCCCAGGATCTGGAAGCGTACGCGGGCAAATACAAAATGTCCGGGCTTCCGTTCGAATACATCGAAATTACGCCCAAAGCCGGACGGCTGTCCATGAAGGCGGGGGATAAGGAAGGCGAACTCACGCCCGGGCCGGGCGCCGATGAATTTAAAGGCGGTAATGATTCCGTGTTCAAATTTAGTCGCGGGGCCGACAAAAAAGTCACCTCGTTAACCCTTGAGGTTCAGGGGATGTCTTTCAAAGGGGATAAGTAGTTTCCAAAAATTTCACGTTTAAACCAATTTGATGATGAAAAAAGTAAGCCTGTTTCTGTTCATTTTTCTCCTGAGCGTTTGCGCCCGGAGCTTTTCTCAAACCACAACGCCCCCTGATTTTTTTGCCGGGAAATGGGAGATTACGATTATTGGAACGCCCAATGGCGATTCCAAATTGACGGCGGATCTGGTTCGGAAAGACGGTAAGCTGACTGGTCAGCTCATCAACGCGGCTGACTCGACGGCGAAAATTCCGATTACCAGCATCGACGAAAAAGGAGACAATCTGGCAATGGCGTTTACGGCGCAGGGCTACGATGTGACCATCGACTTGACGAAGGTGGACGACGACAACCTCAAAGGCACGTTGATGAACAGCTTTGAAGCCAAGGCAAAACGGCTGAAATAAAAACCGGTTTCGTTCGACCGTAGTACCCCTGTGAGCAAGGAAGATGATGAACTTCGCCATCTACCTTGCTCACTTATTTTCCTTCTATGCGGGAGCGTAAGAAATGATAAAAGGGTGACAAGTAATAATAAAGTCATACCGGCTTTTCGCACAAAGAAGCATCCAAAAGGCGCACTTCCAATACCCCAACGACCAATCTCTATGAAAAAAATGACGGTTCTGGCCTGGCTGCTCCCGGCTTTGGCCTTTGCGCAGCCTTCCGCGCTCCAAAAAGGCTTTCAAACTCCGCCCAATACCGCCAAGCCCCGCGTGTGGTGGCACTGGATGAATGGCAATATCACCAAAGAAGGCATCACCAAAGACCTGGAATGGATGAGCCGCGTCGGCATCGGCGGTTTTCAAAACTTCGACGCCAGCCTGTTTACGCCCGCCGTGACGCCCAAAAAGCTGGTGTTCATGACCCCCGAATGGAAAGACGCCTTCAAACACACCACCGATCTGGCCCAGAAACTCCAGTTGGAAATGGCCATTGCCGGATCGCCGGGCTGGAGCGTGACGGGTGGCCCGTGGGTGCCTGCCAGCGATGGCATGAAAAAGTACGTCTGGACCGAAACCCGCGTTCCGGGTGGTCAGCCGAACGCGGCCCGACCCTTTTCGGGGAAACTTCCCCAACCGCCGAACACCACCGGCAATTTCCAGAACGTACCGCTCGGTGCTGCCATGCTCGGCGGTTCAGCGGGAAAACCGCAAAACTACTACGCCGATGCTGCGGTTATTGCCTACCGTCTGCCTGCGGCTGAGAAGCTCATGGCTACATTAAATCCAAAAATCACCTCGAGTGGCGGCACCTTCAGCCTCGCCGACCTGACCGACGGTGATCTGGCAAAAACTACGATGCTGCCGCCAATGGAAGTGGGTCAGGACATGTGGATTCAGTACGCCTTCGACAGCCCGCAGACGGTCAAGGCGTTTACCATTGTGGGCGCCACCAGCGGGGGGGCATTGGCCGAATTCAGAGGAGCACCCGACAACCGGACGCTGAAAGTGAGCGACGACGGTGTCAATTTCCGGGATGTGGTGGTGATCCGGGGCAGTACGGTTCCTCAGAACACGATGAGCATTTTGCCCACCACCGCCAAGTATTTCCGGGTTACGTTTAAAACCCTGGAACCGCAGGGCAATCCGTTTGCGGCCATGATGGGCGGAAGTGCGGCTCCGGGCAAACCGGAGGGCGTGCCGGTGGCGGAACTGGTGCTGCACAACACCGACCGCGTGGACCTGTTTGAAGAAAAAGCTGGTTTTAATCCGTGGAAAGAAAGCACGCACTCGCTCATAAAAACCGATGCCGACGCCATTCTGACCCAGGATGTGGTAGATCTGACCGCCAAAATGAGTGCCGACGGAACGCTGAACTGGACACCACCGGCAGGTGGTGACTGGGTGGTCATGCGGCTGGGCTACTCGCTGACGGGCCGCAACAACCACCCCGCTTCGCCCGAAGCCACCGGTCTGGAAGTCGATAAGCTCGACAACGTGGCCGTTCGTAAATACATCGATGCCTATCTGGACATGTACAAGGAGGCCACCGGGGGCCAGATGGGCGTGCAGGGGCTGCAATACATGGTGCTGGACAGCTACGAAGCGGGTCACATGACCTGGACGAAAGCCATGCCGGAGGAGTTTCTGAAACGACGCGGCTACGACATCAAACCCTGGCTTCCGGTGCTGACGGGCCGGGTCGTGAATAGTGCCGAAGCCAGTGAGAAATTTCTGTGGGATTTCCGGAAAACCATCGGTGAACTGATCGTTGAAAACCACTACGAAGTCATTGGCGATGCGTTGAAAGCCCGGGGGATGAAACGGTATACGGAATCGCACGAAGGCGGGCGGATTTATTTAGCCGACGGCATGGACGTGAAGCGGAAAGCCGATGTGCCGATGTCGGCCATGTGGACGCCGGGCAGTCTGGCCGGTGGTGCCGATGAAGAAGTGCGCAGCGAAGCCGACATTCGGGAAGCGGCTTCGGTGGCGCACATTTATGGACAGAATCTGGTGGCCGCCGAGTCGATGACCTCCGTTAGCAATGCGTTTAGCTGGCATCCCGAGAAACTGAAGCGCACCGCCGATCTGGAAATGGCGTCGGGCCTGAACCGCTTTGTGGTGCATACGTCGGTGCATCAGCCGCTGGATGATAAAAAACCGGGTATCTCGCTCGGGCCTTTTGGGCAGTATTTTACCCGGCAGGAAACCTGGGCCGAGCAGGCCAACGTCTGGATGAGCTACCTGGGCCGGAGTTGCTTCCTGCTCCAGCAGGGCAAACCGGTCGTGGATGTATTGCATTATTATGGTGAGAACAACAACATCACCCAGCTATGCACCCAGAAACTGCCTGCTATTCCGGCCGGTTATGCCTTCGATTTTGCCAATGCCACGGTGGTGAAGACGGCGCTGCGGGTGGAAGGTGGAAAGATGGTGACGCCGAGCGGTCAGCAATACCGCCTGATGGTGCTGGATTCGTCGGCGAGAACCATGACGTTGCCCGTGTTGAAAAAACTCGGTGAACTGGTTCAAGCCGGTATGCACGTGGCGGGTGTCAAACCCGAGCGTTCTCCGAGCCTGAGCGACAACCCGGCCGAATTTGCCGCACTGGTGAATCAGATCTGGACCCATCCGAATGTCTCGACAAAACCGCTGGATGCGGTTTTAAGTGAGATGAACGTTCCAAAAGACGTGGACATTTCCGGAGCCAGATCGAAAATACTCTATGTCCACCGCCAAACCGCTGACATGGACCTCTACTGGCTCGACAACCGCAGCGACAACCCGAACACGGCCACCGTCAGTTTCCGGGTAACGGGTAAAGTACCGGAGTTGTGGAATCCCGAGACGGGCAAAATGGAAAGAGTGTCGTATCAAATCAAAGACGGACGTACCATTGTGCCGCTCCAATTCGAGTCGTGGCAAGCGTATTTTATCGTTTTCCGCGATAAGGCGACGGTAACGTCCTTCACCAAACCCGCCGTCACGGAATCACCCGTTGTCAGTGTGACGGGTGCCTGGAACGTTGCCTTTCAGGCGGGGCGGGGCGCTCCCGCGCAGGCCACGTTCAACACGCTGGCGTCGTTGACGGAAAATACCGATCCGGGCGTTAAATACTTCTCCGGTACGGCCATCTACGAAAACGCGTTCAATGTGCCGAAGGTAACGAAAAATGCGTCGTATATCCTGGATCTGGGCGAGGTGAAGAACATCGCGGAGGTGATTGTCAACGGCAAAACCGTGGGCACTGTCTGGAAAAAACCGTTCCGCATCGACATCACGCAGGCGCTGAAAACCGGTCATAATACCGTACAGATTAAGGTCACGAATCTCTGGGTAAACCGCCTGATCGGTGACGCCCAGGCTGGTGTGACCAGCAAGATTACGTTCACCACCATGCCGTTTTACCGGGCCGATTCACCCCTGTTGCCGTCGGGGCTGCTGGGACCGGTTCGCGTGCTGGAAGCAACGCCGGCCGCTGCAACGGTGAAGCGGTAGGGAGAACCCGCTGTTGAACCCAAAACGGCTATCAGGAAGGCTCCGTCGCTTCGTACGAGCTTCCTGATTTATTCTAACTGATAAAGCACCTTTGAAGGAGGGAAGTCCAGCCCTGTTCAGGCTGAATGCCATTCACGGCCTGGCAGTAGTCAGATGATGTTAATGGTTTAGGATTAATCTATATAGAAACAAAGTAGGGATTATATTTGCGCTTTCTCTGCATTCAGTGCCTGAAGCGCAGCCGCATACCGCCCCTTTTTAAATCGACGAAAAGTCGTTTCGGGCGGTGTATGTGCGGCATTGAGAGCAGGTTTTTGGGGTCTGTTACGACAACCTGCGCAATAGCGAGGTCGCCAAATGTCGACGCTGAAAACGAATCTTTTCGAATACCTCACCTATTTCCCTATTAAGTATGCTGCTAAAGGCTTTCTCCGTTGTGGCTCTGCTGCTGATTGACTGTGTTCATATCCAAGCGCAACAACATCGGAATGGCCAGCAAACGCCACTGGAACAGTCCTTTGCTGACGCCAAGCGGGCGTTTGCCAACTTTGAAAAAGCGCATGGCCATTTTGTTACGACTAAGAATGGTCGTATGCATTACCTGACCTGGGGAAACCCTGCTGCTCTTCCACTCGTCTGGTCGCATGGGAGTTTAACGAATGCACTGGAACTGCTACCGCTGGCTGCAGGGCTGGTGAAAGCCGGTTATTATGTGATCGCCATTGATTATTATGGACATGGCCAAACCCCGATTCCGGCGCATGAAGTTTCGCTTCATCACGTGGCCGACGACATCAAAGTCATGCTGGATGAGCTGAAGATCAAAAAGGCCGTCATTGGCGGCTGGTCACGAGGGGGAATGATCAGTACGGCTTTCTATGATGTCTATCCTGATCGGGTTGCCGGGTTGATTCTGGAAGATGGCGGCTCTGTGTCTACCAATACGCATTATCATTCGATGAAACCCATTCAGCTCACCACGCGGATAGGGGCCATTTTTAAAGACCGATTGCCCGATACGACCTATAAGAGCGAGTTTGAAGCCTATCGCGCCTACTACGATACCACGCAGAAAGGGAATCAATTTGAGTTGCTGGCGTGGATAGCCCCCACCAAAGAGGGCCGATGGGCCATTAGCCCGGGTGTGTTGGATTTGTTTAACATGAAAACGCCGGAGCAATTCCTGGATAACATCCTATATCCCACCCGCGTACCGCTTTTTGCGGAATCGATGTCGATTCTGGAACCGAAAATTGTCTTTCGAAATTTGTCAGTTCCGGTCTTGATTCTGGATCCGACCGGCCCTGATGATTTGTTCCCTTTCGAAACCCGTAATGCCGCCCTTCAGCAGGCACATCCTGCTCTCATTGTTCACAAAGTATACCCCAACACGGGGCATAACATTCATCATGAACGTCCGGAGCAATTCCTGAAAGATGTAACGACTTTTATGTCCAAAGTGAAATTGCATAACCGGCTCAAATAAGCGTAGAGTACCCGGAACGGTTTTATTCGTTTGAAAAATCCGCAACGCTAAAAATACGTAAGAATCATTGCTTAATTGGACATAAAATTTGGCAAATTCCTGCTTATTCGATTAAGTAATTACCAATTGAATTATTCTTGAAAAAATAAGTGTTAAATTGACAGTAAACTTAGATTAAAGAGAATTTTTTATTGGAATAGTACGGTTTTAATGCCTACATTAGCTATTTATTATAAGGCATTCCGTCTCTTTCATCGAAAATAGCCAAAAGGTCAGTTCATGCGGATTCGAAAACTACCCATCCGGTTGGGTCAAGACGCTGAAAAGGAGATCACCCTGCGGTTGAAAGCGGGTGACGAAAACGCTTTTGAGGAAATTTTCTACCGCTACTACAAACACCTGCTCGCGATTGGAATCAAGTTTTTGAAGAATCCGGATCTGGCCGAAGATGCCGTTCAGGACATCTTTCTCAAACTCTGGGACCACCGCGATGCCCTGAACGAGACCTACTCCATCAAGAATTTCCTGTCGGTTTCCATGAAGAACCACGTCCTGAACGTGATTCGCAACAACCATCAGTCGATCTGGGAATATCTTTCTGCCGAAATGGAAGAACTCAACGGGGAAGATACCACCAGCGACGCGTTTCAATTGCAGGAATATGGAACTATTCTGGAGCAAGGGATGCAGAAACTGCCGCCCCAACGGGAAAAAGTTTTCCGGTTGCGGGTATTTAGTGGCCTGGACAATGAGCAGGTTGCCAGACAATTATCTATCTCGGTTAATACCGTCAAGTCGCAATTTACACAGGCTACCCGGTTTTTAAAAGACTACCTCAGCAAACACGCCGACCTGGAAGGAATTCTTCCGGTTCTCCTTTTTCTTCTATTCAATTAATATTTTTTCTCCGATCAGTAATACTTCCGGTCTGCTTATGTGTATCTAATTAGGAATGGATAGAACATTTCCTAATCTCTATTAATACTTAATGGATACACAACTTCTACAGAAGTACGTACGGAATGAGTGTACTCCGGAGGAGGCTCGGATCGTCTTGTTGCATCTGGCAACGGTTAACGGACAACGCCAGTTGCAGCAACTACTCGATGCTGATCTGACCGAACCGGCAGCGATTCCGCTCAATGCCGCCGAGCGGCTCGACGCCCAGCGGTTGTTTAGCCGAATCCAGTCGACCAAGCGCAATGCAGCCGGCACCCGGACCGAATCGCCCTTGCGCCGAATGAGACCGCGCTGGACCTGGATGGCTGCGGCTACCATTGGCGTGCTCCTGTTGGCAACCGGCTCGCTCTTTTTCTACCGCAAAACCGCCACGCCCGAACTGCTTTCCCTGCATACCGATTTCGGCCAGACCCGCCGGGTCGTGCTGCCTGATCAATCCATTGTAACGATGAACGGAAACTCCTCCATCCGGTATGCCGACCACTGGCAGGCTGATCTGCCCCGCGAAGTCTGGGTCGAAGGGGAGGCCTTTTTTGAAGTCGTTCACACCAAAAACCACCAGCGGTTTCAGGTTCATCTGCCCAGCCAGATGAACGTCGAAGTGCTGGGGACGCGCTTCAATGTTTACACCCGCAAAACCCAGACGAAAGTGGTGCTGAACGAAGGCCGTATTGAGATGCGGGTTTCTGATAAGCCCGGCAACCACCTGGAAATGAAGCCCGGTGAGATGTTTTACGCAGATACGCAAACGAAAAACTTTTATAAAAAGCCCGTCAATGCGGTGGCCCAGTCGTCGTGGCGCACCAGCAAGCTGATTTTTGACGGAACAACCCTGGCCGAAATTGCCCAGCTTCTGAAAGATACCTACGGTCTGGAGGTCGAAATCCGGGATCGGGACTTGCTGCAACAAAAGTTTTCCGGCACCATTCCGGGCCAAAATGCCGACACGATTCTGAAAGGGCTTTCCGGCCTCTTTGACTTAAAAATTACCCGAAAATCCAACTATATTCTAATTGAATAACCTATATACGCATGAAAAAAATAGTCTTGTTTCTGTGGGGAGTGCTAGTGGTCGGAACCCTGCCGACCTACGCTCAACTGATTGCATCGAACGGGCAGCGGGTAAGACAACAGGAGAAAGACATTGCCGCGCCGGTGGTTACACTCAAGGCGGCTTTGTCGGAACTGGAAAAACACTACCGGGTTTCGTTTATCTACCGGACGGATCTGGTCGATACGAAGGTGGTGATGACCGGACGGCGGGATCGGACGGTGGAGGAAGCGTTAACGAATTTACTGTCGGACAAAGGGTTGACTTTCGAGAAAATTCAGTCTAACTTCTACGTCATTGTCGCCACGAAAGAAAAGGGTACCCGGTTTTTTCGAAAAATTAACCAGATCGAAAAGAAGGTCTTCGAACCCCAAACCGGCACAGAACCCGTAACGTCGGCCGACCTGAACATCACCAAGCTGGAGCGAATCGGGTATTCGGTTCTTTCGGCGGAGCGGGCTTTGGAAGACATCCGCGGAAAAGTGACGGATGCTGCCGGCGAAGGATTGCCGGGTGTGAGTGTGGTAATCAAAGGATCGACGCGGGGAACCACTACCAACGGGCAGGGTGAATTTTCCATCAATGCCCCCGCCAATGCCACGCTGGTTTTCAGCTTTGTCGGGTACGCGTCCAAAGAAATGCAGGTGAACGGGCAGACCATGCTGAATGTGTCGCTGGTGCAGGATGAGCGGGCACTGGAAGAGGTGGTCGTCGTGGGGTACGGAACCCAGAAACGGGCTTCGGTAACCGGCGCGGTTTCGTCTGTAACGCCCAAAGAACTAACGGCTTTGCCCGTGATCAGTGCCGAGTCGGCCATGCAGGGCCGGGTGCCGGGGGTTCGGGTCGTCAACAACGGGAGTCCCGGCCAGTCGCCGATCGTGCGCATCCGGGGGGTCGGTTCCATCAACTACGCATCCGGGCCGTTGTATGTGATCGACGGTGTGCCATCGGGTGATCTGAACAACCTTGATCCTAAAGACATCGAATCGCTGGAAGTCCTGAAAGACGCCAGTGCTGCGGCCATTTACGGTTCGCGGGCGTCGAACGGGGTCGTGATCATTTCGACTAAGAAAGGTTCAAAAGACGGTAAACTGCACGTGAGTCTGGATACCTATTTTGGCACCCAGAGCGCCTGGAAAAAACTCGATCTGCTCAATACGCAGGAATACATCCAGTATGCTACGGCACTGCTGGGTAACGCCGGGATTGCGATGCCCAGCCGCCTGAGCAACCTGAACACCCCGATCTATAACGGTGCAACACAAACCTTCGCCCAAACCGCCACCGACTGGCAGGACGTAATGCTCCGCACGGCACCGATCCAGCAACACCAGATTTCGGTATCGGGCGGGAACAATGTATCCCGGTTTTTTACCTCCGCCGGGTATTTTGACCAGGAAGGAATTCTGATCGGGACAAACTACAAACGGGCTAACGTTCGTATCAACTCCGATCACCAGGTGACGAAATTCCTGACGTTCGGTCAGACGTTGATGTTGTCGTACGACAAAATGCGGGGTGAGCAGGGCTTTGGGGGCGGTCGCACGGCGATTATGCAGGCCATCCGGAATTTGCCCTACTGGCCCGTTTCTGATCCGACCAAAGTGGGCGGCTACAGTTCGCCAACGGCAGCCGATGGGACGGACCCCGACAACCCAGTTCGGATCGCGTTGCAGGATCAGAGCTACACGCAGCGCATCAAGTTGCTCGGAACTCTGTTCACCGAAATCAAATTCACCAATTTCCTGAAATACCGGTTCAGCTTCGGGGCTGATGTGGTGACGAACATCGGCAACAACATCTTTCCGATTTACAATGATGGCTACAAAAGCCGCGTGCAGAGTGATCTTCAGGACAATCGCTCCTCGTATTTTTCACCCATCCTGACCAACCAGTTGACGTTTGACAAGACGTTTGGCAAGCACTACGTCAACGTGACTGCCGTCGCTGAAAAACAGAACTTCCGGAGTTCAAGCCTGAACGGAAATGGTTTCCGCCCGAACAACGACATCGATGTGTTGCAGGGTATTTCGAATCCGGGTGTGACGAGCAGCCGCGACGAAAGCACCCTGATTTCCTACATCGGTCGGGTCAATTATGATTTTGCCGGAAAATACCTGATCAGTGCTTCGGTTCGGCGGGATGGTTCGTCGCGTTTTGCACCGGGCAACAAATGGGGAACCTTCCCCTCTGCGTCACTGGGCTGGCGGGTGAGCGAAGAAGCATTCATGAAATCCGTTCCCGCCATCTCGGAACTGAAAATCCGGGGTAGCATCGGGCAGACCGGTTTCAACGGCATCGGTAGCTACGCCTGGCAATCACTGATTTCGGCCGATAACACCAACTACGTCTTTGGGGCCAACAGAGTGCTGGGTTCTTATTTCAGCGCCCTGGGCAACACGGATCTGAAGTGGGAAACCACGACCATGACCAACGTCGGGGTCGATATGGGCCTGTTGAGTAATAAACTGACCTTCACGGCGGAAGTATACAACCGGAAAACTGACGGCCTGCTGCTGAATGTCCCGATTCCCAATTCCATCGGCTATGCGTCTCCGCCACTGGCCAACATCGGTAGCATGAAAAACTGGGGCTACGAGTTCCAGGTGGGCTACAACCAGAACGAAGGTGACTTCCGCTGGAATGTGTCGGCTAATATGGACGTGACCCGCAACCAGATCACCAGTCTGGCAACGCCGAGTGCCACGCTCTACTCCGGATCGAATGCGGATTTTGGGGGTTCAGATATTACAAAAACAGAAGCCGGTCAGCCCATTCAGTCATTCTTTGGCTATCAGGTGGAAGGAATCTATCAATCGATCGATGAGGTGTATAATTCACCCAGACCCCAGTCCCGGCCCGAAAATCGCGAGGATCATGATCCGACCAAAAACACTTCGGCAGGTGATATCAAGTTTAAAGATGTCAATGGCGACGGGGTGATCGATGCCAGTGACCGGGTCTACCTCGGCAGCTACATCCCGAAATTTAGCTATGGTGTTAATTTGGGAGCTAACTACAAAAACTTTGATGTAACCGTTTATCTGCAAGGGGTTTACGGAAACAAAATCTACAACGGAACGAAAGTGATCGAAGAAGGGATGCTGCGGTTGTTCAACGCTGGGAAAGGCGTTCTGGATGCCTGGACCCCGACCAACACCGCCACCGATGTTCCCCGGGCCATCAGTGGCGATCCGAACAATAACACCCGTACATCCGATCGTTTTATCGAAAGCGGCTCGTACATGCGGGTGAAGAACATCAGCATTGGCTACACCATTCCGGCAACGATCCTGGGTAAACTCACCATGAATACGTTGACGAAAGCACGGATCTACGTTTCGTCGACCAACCTGCTGACCTTTACCAAATACAGCGGTCTTGACCCGGAAATCGGGATCAATGGAACGGCGGGTGACAATACCAAATTGTTGACGAACGGGATCGACTACGGCCAGTATCCGCAACCCCGGACGCTCCTGATCGGTTTGAATATCGGTTTCTGATCCAACCGGCGATGTTTTAGTGAATAGTTTTAAACGAAAGATTCTGATGAAAAATAAATTTCTTTTATCCGGGGTACTTTTTCTGGGTCTGATGGCAGGCTGTCAGGAAAGTGATTTGGACAAACTGAACCCGAATGGTGTCACGGTCGACACCTTCTATAAAAACGGCGCGGAACTGAGCAGTGCGGTCAATGCCGTGTATGCCATGGCGAAGGCCAATACGCTCACCTCGCGGGAGTGGTTCTTTCTCCATGATTTGCGCAGTGACGACGTCGCTGCTGGTGGTGGACAACTCGAAACGCCCCGCAACCAGATCCTGATTGGCAGCTACACGACTGACAACGGTGTTGCGAGTGCCGTTTGGCAGGGATTTTACCGGCTGATTCACCGGGCTAACGCTACCATCGATTTGTCCGAAAATGTGGCTGACATCCCGGCGGCTGATAAGGCCCGGCTGCTGGCCGAAGCCCGCTTTCTGCGTGCCTGGTCGTATTTTGATCTGGTGACCATGTGGGGCGGTGTTCCGCTGTACAAAAACTACGTGACATCGGTGGAAGGCTCTTTGCCCCGCTCGACCGAAAAAGAGGTGTATGATTTTATCATCGCCGACCTGAAAGCAGCCGTTGAAGCCCTGCCGGCCACCTACAATGCCGACAACCAGGGCCGCGCTACCAAAGGAGCCGCCCAGATGTTGCTGGCCCGGGTGTATCTGCAACAGGCTGATTATACGAATGCGAAGGTCGAACTGCAAAAAGTCATCACCTCAGGTACGTACAGTCTGGTGGATGAGTTTTCGGATAATTTCATCGAGGAAACCGAGTTCAATAAGGAGTCTATCTTCGAAATCAACTTCTTTCCGGCGGGTGGAAACTACAACTGGGATGCCGACGGCAACGGCGCGACCGCCGGCACCGAAACCGTACGGACGCAGGAATATTCGGCCATCGGCTGGCGGAACGTAATTCCATCCAACAGCCTGTTGAATGAATTCGAGAAAACCGCTACCGGAACCGATCCCCGGTTTGCCAAATCGTTTTACGTAACCGGTGACAAATACAACCTGGACAAAAACGTGCTGACGGATGCCGCCCAAAACGGTAACTCGTCGGTGGTCGACGGCAAAACGATGAAAGTAAGCTGGCGGAAATTCTCGCTGATGTATAAAACCGACCAGACGTTTCTGACCGGCGGTATCAATCAGCGGATCATGCGCTATGCCGAAACCCTGCTGGCGATGGCCGAGGTAGAAAACGAAATCGGTTCCATCACAGAAGCTGTCAAATACCTGAATATGGTTCGCGCCCGGAAGAGTGTCGCGATGCCAGCTTATCCGACGGCGGCTTATCCGGTGAGCACGAAAGATCAGGTTTTTGCGGCCATCATGCACGAGCGACGCGTTGAACTGAGTGGCGAACAAATCCGCAACCGCGACATTCTGCGCTGGCGGAAAGCGGGTAAACTGAAAACCGAGCCGTTTACGTATTTCCAGAAAAATAAGCACGAATTGCTGCCTATTCCGCAGCAGGAAGTGGACAATAACCCGAAAATTGAGCCAACTGATCAAAACCCGGGGTATTGATTTTTGATAGTTAACCTGATGAAGTAGTATAGAAGGCGGGGGGCAACGGTAAATAACCGCTTGCTCCTCGCTTTATTCGCTTTCAGCCAGTCGTTATTGCCCGTGAAATCCATGCGTTTTTCCTCTTTTTTATACCGGATTCTCCTTCTGTTGATCGTCGGATGTACGGCCTGTCGGCAGTCGGAGCCGACGCTTTTTGAACAAATGCCGACCGGTCAGACCGGGATTTCCTTTGCCAATACCCTTAAACCCACCGATTCGTTAAACGCGTTTTCATTCACCAATTTCTACAACGGCGGGGGCGTCGGTGTCGGCGATGTCGATAACGACGGCAAACTGGATGTGTTTTTCGGCGGCAATCAGGTCAGTTGCAAGCTGTATCTGAACCGCATCGATTCGACGACGCACGACTGGAAATTTGAGGAGGTTACCGAAGCCGCCGGATTAACCACCAACCGCTGGTGTACCGGTATTTCCATGGCCGACGTAAACGACGATGGCTGGCTGGATATTTACGTGAGCGTGGCCAAACACCCGGCCATGCCTCATTCGGAGAACCTGCTGTTCATCAACCAGGGTGTTCAGAATGGCAAACCGGTTTTCAAGGAAATGGCCGCAGCCTACGGTCTGGCGGATGCTAACTTTACAACCCAAACCGCTTTTTTCGACTACGACCTCGACGGCGATCTCGATGCCTATCTGCTCAATACCGGCCCTGATCTGCAAAATCCAAACTATCTACGGCCCACCATCAACGACGGTTCATATCCCAGCACCGGCAAATTGTACCGCAACGACGGTGTTGGTCCGCAGGGCCACCCGGTTTTCAAGGATATTTCCCGAGAGACCGGTATTGTCTACGAAGGACTGGGTTTGGGCCTGGCCATCAGCGACCTCAACAAAGACGGATATCCCGATATCTACTGTTCGAACGACTTCATCAGCAGCGACATTCTGTATTTGAATACCGGAAAAACCGCCCCCCAAAATCCCGCGTTCAGCAACGTAATCCGGCAGGCCACAGCCCACACGAGCCTGTACGGCATGGGTGTCGATGTAGCCGATTTTAACAACGACGGTTTGCCCGATATTTTCCAGCTCGACATGCTGCCGGAAGAAAACGCACGGCAGAAAACGATGCTGGCCGGGCAGGATTACGACCGCAAGGAACTGAGCATTTCCGACCCTTACCGCTACCAGATGCAGTACATGCGCAATTCGCTGCAACTGAATCTGGGGGTTGATGGGGGCGAAGCGGGGAAAAATACGGTGCCTCTGTTCAGTGAAATCGGACTGCTGGCGGGGGTTGCCAAAACCGACTGGAGCTGGGCCGCGCTGATGGCCGATTACGACAACGACGGTCGCAAGGATCTCTACATTACCAATGGCTACCGCCGGGATGTGACCGACCGCGATTTTATTCAGTTCACCGAGGAGTTTTCCGGATTCGGTACGGCGGAGTTTCAGAAGGACAAGCGAGAGGAATTGATTCAGAAAGTGCCGGAGGTGAAGGTGCCGAATTACGCCTACCAGAACGCCGGTGATCTCTCGTTTGCGGATGTCTCGAAAGCCTGGGGCCTGGCTGATCTGTCGTATTCCAACGGCGCGGCTTATGCCGATCTGGACGGCGACGGCGATCTGGATCTGGTCGTCAACACGATCGATTCCGAAGCGTTGGTGTACCAAAACCGGGCGCAGCAGCAGAATCCGGCGCACTATGTATCCATCAATCTGGAAGGCCGACCAGGAAACCGGCAGGGCATTGGCACCAAAGTAACGCTCTGGGCGGGTGGGCAACCGCAGTATGCCGAACTGTCGGTGGTGCGCGGTTTTCAGTCCTCCGTCGAGCCGCTGTTGCATTTTGGACTCGGAAAATCGGCGATGATCGATTCGTTGCTGGTGGAATGGCCGGGCGGTTTGTCCGAAAAGCAGTACCGGATTCCGGCGAACCAACGCCTGACGCTTCGGTTCAGTCAGGCCCAAAAAGGCGTCATTCAAGCTACTCCGAAAACCGGCAACCCGTTTTTTGCAAATGTGACGGATGAGATTCCAATGGATTTTCAGCACCGTTCTTCGGGGTTTGTGGATTTCAAACAGACGGCGGCTTTGCACAAAATGCTGTCGCGCACCGGTTTCGCGCTGGCTTCCGGTGATGTCAACGGCGACGGTCTGGACGATTGCTTTGTGGGAGGAACCTACCGGGGCAGTGAAGCCTGTTTTCTGATCCGGACCAAAACCGGCGGTTTTACCAAAAAACCGTTCCCGATTCATACCAACCACGACGATACTGCCGCCTTGCTGTTCGATGCCGACGGCGATAAAGACCTGGATTTGTACGTGGTTGGCGGGGGAGCCGAACGGCCTGCGTCCGACAAATCCTTTTACCAGGATCGGTTGTATGTGAACGACGGGAAAGGCGGTTTCAGCCCGGCCCCGGCGAATGCCTTGCCGGACGTGTCGGGCAGCGGTTCCTGCGTGGTGGCGGCTGATTACGACCGCGATGGAGACCTCGATCTGTTCGTCGGAGGACGGCAGATTCCCGGTCAGTACCCGCTTCCGGCCCGCAGTTATCTGCTCCGCAACGACACCAAAAACGGTTCCGGCAAGTTTACGGACGTCACCGCCCAGCTTTGCCCCGATTTACTGAAAGCCGGTTTGGTCTGCACCGCCCTCTGGACCGACACCAACAACGACCAGTGGCCCGACCTGCTAATCGCCGGCGAATGGATGCCCCTAACCCTCTTAAAAAATGAATCCGGTAGGCAATTCACTCATTCACTCATTCGCTCATCACCGCTCCGGCGGCCCGGTCATTGTACCGGTTGGTGGAACTCCCTCGCGCAGGGCGATTTCGACAACGACGGTGATCTGGACTACATCGCGGGCAATGAAGGATTGAATACGCTCTACCGGGCGTCGGAGAAAGAGCCGATCAAGGTGATTGCGAAAGACTTTAACAAAGACGGCACGTTCGATCCGCTGATGGGGTATTTCATCAAGGGTGTTCAATACCCGGCCATTCCCCGCGACGCGCTCAACCAGCAGGTGATTCAATTCCGGCGCAAATACCAGCGGTATGCCGATTATGCGAAGGTGACTTTTGACGAACTATTGACGAAAGACGACCTTGACGGAGCCTACCAGGTTGAGGCCACGTATCTGGAAAGTGCCTACATTGAGAACCTGGGCAATGGTGAATTTAAATTAACGCCCCTGCCGCGCCTGGCGCAGCAGTCGCCGGTTTTTGAGATTATTCCGCAGGATGTGAATCACGATGGCAAGCTGGATGCGGTGTTGACCGGCAATTTTTACCCGAACGAAGTCAACATGGGGCGCCAGGATGCTTCGTTCGGGCTGGTGTTGCTGGGCGACGGACACGGCCATTTTAACCCGCTCATGCCCCGCGAAAGTGGTTTGTGTATTACCGGCGACGCCCGGAAGTCGCTGGTGGTTTCCGGCAAAGGCGTGGACCCATTGCTGGTCACGGCAGTCTATGGGCAGGGGCTGCATTTCAACCGGTATGTGCGGTAGGTTCACGGTTCGAGTAGATAACCGGGTGCTACAAAATGATTCATCCCTACGGGATTGGACAATCCCGTAGGGATGAATCATTTTGTAGGGTGCAATCCCGCCGAAACGATCAAACCCACAATCAATGAATCCCGTAGGGATGACCTATCGTTACAATGATCCCGAGTTGGTTCCGGCTGCGTACCAAAGAGCGGCAACGGCTTTCTGATATTTTGCCCGCAATTCTTCCAGTTTGACTTGTAAATCAATCAATTTGGTTTCCCGGCTGTTGATCAGAAACAGCGAGCTTTCGCCGATGTCGAACTTCTGCTGCTCGGCCCGTACCAACGTTTGCTGGTTGGCAACCGTCTGTTGCTGAACCGCAATCAGCCCCTCCAGCGTTTTTAGTTCGTTCCAGGCAGCCTGTACGTCGTTGGCAATATCGCGGCCGGTTTGCTGCCGTTCCAGGTTCAACTGCTGGCTTTTGATCTGCACCTGCCGAAGTTTGCCGCGCTCTTTGCGCAGAAAAAGCGGAAACGTCAAATCCAGACCAATTTTGTGGTTTTCGGGCCGAAACGCATAGTAGCTGGGGCCGTCGTAGCCCAGTCCCGGCAAAGGTGTACGACTCAACAGACTCGCATTCAGTGTGATCTGGGGTTGCAGCAACGATCGCCGAAACCGCTCTTCCACCGCCAGTTGCTGCCCTTTGGCCGCCAGACTCAGCAATTCAGGGTGCTGTTCGGCCGCCCGACTCAGCAGATTTTGCAGTTGGGCTTCGGTGGTTCGATCAAGCGGAGCGGTCTGCGGCACCACCGCCAGGGGCAGGTCAACCGGTTTGGGCGGTGTATTCGCATCATCGCTGATCCACAGAAAAGCCGTCAGCCGCAAGCGGGCGTTCTGCCAGTCGACTTCCGCCTGTTGGAGTTGCACCAGCCGGTCCTGCACCGTAATTAGGGCTTCGGTGGTATCGATGGGAGCCACGTCGCCCAGGGCGGCCCGTTCCCGCATGGCCCGAAACCGGGTATCGGCCAGTTGGTAGCCCTGCCGGATCAACTGATACTGCTGATAGGTCATATACCAGTCCCAGTAGGTTTTGGCCGCATCGAACAGCGTTTTGTTAATCAGTTTCAACCGATCGGCATCCGCCAGATTGACCGCCAACTGCGCCTGACGCAAGGCATTGCGCCGGGCGTCGATCAGCAAGCCCTGCCCAATCGGGACGCTCAGACCCACAGCCGCCAGACCGGAAGACGGCACGCGGTATTCCGGATTCAGGTACTCGCCCCGGTTGCGGTCGTAGGTCATCTTGACGTCGATGCCGCCCGGCAAAATCGGCACTGCCAACCCGGACTGCCACTTGTCGTAATACAGATTATTGCCGAATTCCTTGCGGTCATAAGCCGAAAACAGCTTCGGGTCGAACGCGCCCTGCGCCTGGCGAATTTCCTGCCGGGCTTCTTCATTCAGCAAAGCCGCCTGCCGGACAATCGGGTGGTGCTGCGAAACGACCCGATAGAAATCAGCCGCCGAAAAAACCGTCGTATCCGGGGCGGGCGTCGGAGTTTGCCCGGACGTTGTGCTGAACACCGCGCCACGCAGCAGGAGCCCACAGAGTAGGATGAGACGTTTCATGCCTTCTTTTCCTCTTTAGGTTCTTCTTTCAAACTGGGCGGAAAACCGTTCAACTGTCGCCAGATCTCATACCAGATCGGTACGTCGTCGAGCATCACCCAACCATACACACCGGAGCCAACGCGCAACTGTTTGGGCCAGGGCTGGTCGCTGGGCCGGGCTTTGGGCCGCACCAGCAGGCGGTATTTGCCATTGACACTACTGACGGCATCGATAACGGCCACTTCGCCCCCGAACGTACCGACGGCTACCGTCGGCCAGCCCGAAAACTGAATGGCCGGCCAGCCATCGAACTGAATCCGGACTTCGCGCCCGCGCTGAATCAGCGGCACGTCCATTGCCCGGACGTAGAGTTCGACGGCGATGGAGGGGTTGGCGGGTTGCAGACTGGCGATGGATTCGCCTTCCTTGATGGTTTCGCCAATTCCGAATTTCAACGAGCGAACCACGTAGCCATCCTGCGGAGCGCGCACGACATAGAGCCCCCGCCGAACGTCCACACTGCTGATTTTATTCCGGATTTTGGAAATCTCACCGTCGGCTTCGGCCCGGTATGAAACCGCCGAGCTGCGATCCGAGAGGGCTTTGGCAATTTTTTCCTGGTAATCCGCTTGAATTGTGTTCAGATCAAGCCGGGCGTTGACCAGTTCCTGCCGCGAGACATTGAGCTTGTTCTCCCACGCAATCACCTTGGCATAGTCCTGCTGCACTTTCAGCCGCCGGGATTCGAGGTCGGTGAGTGAAAATAGCCCATTTTTATAGCCTTTCTCATAACGCTCCAGCCGGTCGAGGGCAATCTGGTAATTCTTCCGTTCGGCGAGCAGGTCCGTGCTGTCGCTGGTCACTTTGAATGCGCTCTGTCGAATCTTGTTCCGGGCCGACGCCAGTTTGACCTGTAACCCGGTTTTGAGGGCGGCAATCTGTCCGTCGAGGGCCGAGATTTTGGCATCGGTGGCTTCCAGGCTGCCTTGTTTGGCGTCGAGTTGTTCGTCGAGCCGCTGGGGAAGTCTGGGGTCGAAATATTCGTCTTTGATTTCGGAGATGACCAGCATCGTATCTCCTTTTTTGACATACTGGCCTTCCTGAATTTTCCAGCGTTCAATCCGGCCGGCGATGGCGTTCTGGATGGTTTGCGGGCGATCCTGGGGCGTCAGGGCTGTGACGGTTCCTTCGCCGTTGAGGTTCTGCTGCCACGGCAGAAACATGACAATCAGGCCGATGAGCAGCATGACCAGCATCCAGCGACCCAACCGCCGACCGCTCTCGGGCTGGGGCAGGGTTCGGAGGGTTTTGAGCGGGTAATGGGTGAGCAGTGCCTCATCGACCCGTTGATTCGATATATTAAGCATGGGTTGCGGAGTCGGTTTCGAGTGGTAAATCCGTAACGTTGGCAATTTTTTCGACGGCGGTCAGCATATCGAAAACCGTGTCGATGCCCGAAATCAGTTTCTCCACCGATCCGGAAATCAGGACGATCACCAATTCGGCCGCCACAAACTGGCCCAGCGTCATTTCCCGGCTGATGACCAGCGATGTACCCAGGATGAGCAAACCACCGGTGATCAGGGTCCGGAAGGCGATGGCGCTGTAAAAAAACCGTTTCAGGACGCTAAAGTGCGAATTGCGATTCGATACATAATTGGCTACCAATTCGTCGATCCGGTCGATCGGCTCCGGGTCGTTCTGGTGTCGGTAGCGGGGGAGATCATGGGCGAATTCTTCCAGGCAACTGACCACCTTGTATTTGTATTTGGATTCATCCAGGCTCGTACGAATGCCCCGCGGCCCGTAGAGCCAGCTAACGCCAAAAATGACCAGCAGGGTAAAAAAACCAAATCCGAGAAAAACCGGGTGGTAGAACGAGAGCAGGATGAGCCCAAACAGAATTTGTACTGCGGCCGCCGTCAGGTCGATCAATAATTTGGGTAATCCCTTCTGAATCGTCAGTACGTCGAAAAACCGGTTCATCAACTCGGGGGGATAATACGCCGAGAGTGCTTCGGGCTGAATCCGGGGGAGCCGGTAGGCAAACTCAAAAGCTGCTTTGGCAAAAATGCGTTGTTGCAGCACTTCCACCAGCGTCATTTGACCCACCACCAGCAGCCCGGCTGCCAGCACACCCACCACCACCAGACCAATCAGGACATAGACCGAACTGAACACCAGCCCGCTGGACACCAGATTGAAAACCGCCTGAATACCGAGCGGCAGGGAAAGGCTGATTAAGCCCGTAATCAGCGCGTAGAGATAGATGTACCCAATGTCTTTTTTTTCAGTTCCGAGCAGCCGGAGAAGCCGTTGGGTGGGGGTTGGCGGAGGTTGTTGATATGAATTTATAGTTGCCATAAAATTGCTTTCTTAACTGATAGTAAAACTATCATTCTTGCAAACATAACTTTTATTCCTGAAAGTTTGTTTCTTTGTGGAGTTATTTTCTGTTACACAGTAAATAGACGCGCTAAATGGAATATACTGTAGTGGTTCGGATGAACGAGAAGCTTTTTCTGCGCGATCCGGAGGGCTCGGAACTGGGTCGCCGGATCATTCGGCAGGGCATTCAGTTGATGGCCGAAATTGGGTTTGAAGAGATGACCTTCCGCAAACTGGCGGACAGGATCGGCACCAAAGAGTCCAGTATTTACCGGTATTTTGAAAACAAACACCGGTTGCTGGTTTATCTGGTGGCCTGGTACTGGCAGTGGCTGGAATACCAGGTGTTGTTTCAGACCAATAACCTGACCGATTCGCGGGAGAAACTGGAACGGATTCTGAAGCTGCTGCTGCTGAAAGACCTGTCGCAACTCCATATATCGACAGCAGTGGACGACATGGATATTCCGGCTTTGCACAGCATCGTGATTCAGGAAGCGAGCAAAGCGTATCTGACCCACCACGTGACGGAAGACAACCGGGAGCAACTCTTCAAACCGTACAAAGATTTATGCAGCCGTATTGCCGGCATCATTCTGGAATACCGTCCCGGCTATCCCTACGCCCGGTCGCGCGCCAGCTCCCTGATTGAAACCGCGCATTACCAGGCGTTTTTTATGCAACACCTGCCGGCGCTGACCGACTTCGGCGCTGAGCCGCCTGGCCGGGTCGAAAGCAAAGATCCCTTGCTGACCTTTCTGCGGCACCTGTTGTTCTCGTCGCTGGACACCGCCCGGTTTTGAATGTCAGCCGGGATTAAATACCGGGTAAAAGATACAGAATCAGGAGAATAGCGCCGATCACGATGCTCAGGGTCAGCAGGAGCGAAAGCCGTTGAGAGGGGAAGAAAACGTTTTCGTTGAGTTGTTTTTCGACCGATCGGTATCGGAAGAAAGCCAGCAGTGCCAGGACAGCACCTAAAGCCACCATCAGCACGCCGATAACCGCCGAATACCCTTTTGAGGGCAAAACCGTTCCTTCGCCAAGGGCGACACCGAGCTGGCGAATGAAAAGGGCAAATTTGACAATGACAAACCCGAAGCCCATCAGGGCTACGCTGGTCCGTATCCAGGCCAGAAAGGTTCGTTCGTTGGCCAGATAATCGGCGGGTCCCGGCGTTTTGGTGGGAAGTTTATTGGGTTGTTCCATCGTACTTCGTATAACCGGAGGGGTTCTTTAAAGTTTCGGTTCGAGCGGTTTCCCGGTCTGCCAGTGGTAGCGCAACATGCCCCCGGTCATCATCAGCACCGACAAAATAACAGTTAACATGAGCATTCCGGAAGGAAGCCCGTTGAGACGCAGCGACTCCGGAATGCTCAGAAATAGCAGCACTGTAATCAGACCCCGGGGCGCAATCGGAATCACCGCAAAAAGGCGTCGATCGCCCAGGGTTCTGAAAATAAAGAACCGCAAACTGAAAATGATCGTAATCAGGCCCAGACTGCCCAGGAGGGCCGTTGTGTCAAAGAGCGAAGGCAAATCCGTTACGTAGCCAAACAGGAGGAAGAAAAAAGTGCGGACCAGAAAAGCGGTTTCGCCGGTCAGGTTTTTGATCTGGGTCAGTTCCTGTTCAAACAACTCGTTGTGGAGCAGTCGCTTGAGCCGACCGCGGACGAACAACTCCGTGTTGTTCATAAACAGCCCGAACACCAGCACCAGCAGGAGAGACGAAAGGTGGTAGAGTTTGCCGATGGCGTAGAAAAGTACCAACGAGGCAATGATGGGGAAATATTTGACGGAGTGGTTGATCTTGCTGATGAGATACAGCAGCAGAAAACAGCAGGCAACCGACAATCCGCACATGATGGCCGTATCCTTCACAAAAGCGAGCATCGACCACCAGCCTCCCGGAATGTTGTAGATGATAAAATTAAAAACCATCACCCCGATGATGTCCGATAATGAGGATTCGTAGATAACGAACTCGCGGCTGAATGCCGGGAATATCCGGACGCTGGGAATGGCTACCGCGCTGCTGATGACCGAAAAGGGAACGGCGGCCAGAATGCCGTTGACAAGCGGTTGCTGAAGCCAGTGGCTTAGGAAAAGGCCAATGGCGAGCGTGGAAACCACGATGGTGAGCACGGTGGCCCGAAATGCCCGCCGAACAAGCGGTAGCCGGTCGGGCGACAGTTCCAATTCCAGCGCCCCTTCCAACACGATCAGGATTAACCCTAGCGTCCCCAAAACCGGGAGGAGCCGATTTTGCAACGGGATCTGAAAACCGGTGTAGTCGGCCAGTTGGCGAAGCAGCATTCCGGTGCCGAGCAGCAACAGCACCGACGGAATCCGGTATCGGCGGCTCAGCAAGTCAAATACATATGAAAGCAGAACGGCTAAACATAGTAAAATGATAAAATGCGTGTTGCGCATAACGACTGGATTTTGAACGCCGTCTCACGGACGACTGGACGTTGAACCGGCGTCCAGTAACCGGGCCAGTTCATCGATCAACGCATCCGTCTGAAGAAAATACGCTTCTTCGGACAGTGCGCCCTGTTTATAAAGCTGTAGCAATTGATCCAGCTCTTTCTTGATTCGGCGGTAACTGGCATCCATCCCGGTATTTTCTAGGTGGATTTTGTTTTTCAGGCGTTCCTCTTTTTTTTGTTCCCAATACTGCCCCACCATAAAGCAAAAAATGCCTACGGCCAGTGCGGTTAGAAGGATAAAAAGGATCATGGCCTGAAGAGGTTTACCAATACCGTATTCTCGGGCGTAGGTCGGTCCGGCAAATTGCCGGACCACTCATTCTACTGAATCGCCGTTCCTTCTTTGATGGTTTCCCGGGCGTTGAAAATGACTTTGTCGTTGTCGCGTAAATCGCCGAAAATTTCAATCATGTCGCCGGATTTCTGGCCCCGCCGAATCGCCACACGCTTGGCCCGGCCGTCCTCGACTTTGATGACGTATTGACCTTCCGTGGAGGCAATAACCGCCGATGTGGGAACCGCCAGCGCACCGGGCGTTCCGGTGGCCGACAGGCTGATGTCGGCAAACATGCCGGGTTGAAGCTGGCGGTTTTGGTTATCTACGTCGATTTCCACCGTTTCGGAGCGGAACTGTTGATTCATCGTGCCCGACCGGCGGCTAATTTTCCCTTTGAAGACCTTTCCCGGCATGGCACTGACGGTAAACGCCAACGCTTCGCCTTTCCGGAGCTGGCTGCTGTAGGTCTCGGGAACATCGAAAACCAGCCGCAGGCGGTTTTGCTGTTGCAGCACCAGCATGGGCCGATCCTGCCGCGCACCGGTTCCGACCAATGCCCCCGGGTGAACGTTCCGCTCGGTGATGAATCCATCGAACGGAGCCGTAACGGTTAGGTACGATTTAAGTTTGGCCATGGCGCGGTAATTGGCTTCTTCGCCCAGCAACGACGCACTGTCGGCCTGCACCCGCGCCAGGGCGGTTTCGAGATCCAAAGCCGATACGGAGCCGGGGACCTTGTTACTGGCCAGTAACCGCCGGTAATGTTCGCGACTGGCCACCAGCAGGGCCTGGGCTTTGAGCGAATTGGAACGGGTAGCCGCCAGCCGCTCTTCGGTTTCGGGCGCATCGATCGTCATCAGCACCTGACCCTTGCGAACCGCCGAACCCCGGTCTACCAGCACCCGATCCACAAAACCTGTAGCCCGGGGATAGATAGTAACTTCCTGGTAGGGGTGAAATTCGCCCGGCAATTGCACGGTTTGCCCCACCGGTTGCCGCGACACGGCGCCAATGCGGTATTGGGTTTCGGCCACCGGTTTGGTGGTCGACTTCTTTTTTAGAACCGTCTGCCCCGAGTCCGACGAGTTACAGCTACTCAGTGTACAAAGGCCCAGCAAGGCCAGCAAACGACTATATTCGATGATTTTCATACGCTTAAGGATGAACGGTTTGGGGTTCAAAATCAGGAGTTTCAACGTCCGGATGATCGGCAGTCGTGTCGTCGGGCAACAGGGATGGGTCCACGTAATTCGTGTTTCGCTGCAACCAGACGTAGACCTGTGGCACGATGTAAAGAGCGGCCAGGGTAGAGGCAATCAGTCCGCCAATCACGGCCCGGCCCAGCGGAGCTACCTGCTCCCCGGCCTCGCCCGTACCCATCGCCATGGGCACCATACCGGCCACCATTGCAAACGAGGTCATCAGAACCGGTCGGAGTCGCAGCCCCACACTGTCGATGGCAGCCCGGGGCACATTGCGGTATTCCCACCGCAACCGCTCCGCATTGGTGACAATCAGAATGGCGTTGGCGACCGAAATACCGGTCGACATAATGATCCCCATGTACGATTGCAGGTTGAGCGTACTACCCGTCAATAGCAGCAGCCCAATGGACCCCACGATGACGGCGGGTACGGTGCTAAGGACCACAAACGAGAGCTTGAAGGATTGGTAGTTGGCGGCCAGCAACAGGAAGATGACCAGCACCGCAATGCCCAGCCCCAGTTGCAGGCTGTCGAGCGTTTCGGTGAGCAGCGACGACATCCCTTTCACCTCCGTGATGAGTCCGTTTGGGGTTTCGCCCAGTTTGGCAATGGTGGCTTCCACGGCCTGCGTGGCCGTGCCCAGATCGCGGTGGTGTACGTTGGCCGAAACCGTTACGAACCGGCGGGGGCCGATGCGGTCATATTCGCCGGGCAGGGTGTCGATGGAAAACGTGGCGACATCGCCCAGTACGGGCCGTGTCTGACCCGATACCAGCGGAATCGACTCCAATTGCGTCATGTTGCGCATGTCATATTCCGGAATCTGAACCTGCACCTGGTACGTGTACGCCGACTGTTTATCGAGCCACTGGTTTTTTTCGGTATACCGACTCGAAGATGTGGATGCGGTAATGGATCGGGCGGCTTGCTGGAGATTCAACCCCATCATGGCCAGTTTCTGCCGGTCGAGTGTGATGTTGATAACCGGAAATTTCAACGGCTGAAGAATGCGGACGTCGCGCAGGTACGGCACTTCGGCCAGGCTGTCGACCAGGCGGTTGGCATACCCCGCAATCTGTTTCATGTTACGCCCGGCCACCATCACCTCAATAGGCGTGCTGGCCCCTCCGCTCATGAGCTTTTCGGTCAGATCGGCGGGTTCGAACGAGAGTGTGAGGTCGGGAAGCTGGTCCTGAACCGCCAGCCGGATGCGTTCTTTCAGGTCCTGCATGTTGGTATGAAACCCCTTGGTCAGTCCCACTTTAATAACCGCATCGTTGGTTCCGCTGGTGTTCACGTAGAGGTTGGAGGTGGCGTAGTTGGTCGGTACAACCCCGACGTAAGCCGACGAAACCGCCAGATTTCCCCCCGACACCTCATCGACCAGCGCCAGGAGTTCGCCCACGCGTTCTTCGGTGCGTTCGAGCCGGGTGCCGTCGGGCGTTTTCATCCGAATCACCATCTGGCCGGAGTTGGTCACGGGCAGCATGTCTTTCCCGATTAATACAAAACCGACGCCAGCCAGGGCCAGAATGCCGACGAAATACAACGTGAGAATGAGCCCATTGCGTTGGAGAAGTCGCCCCGTCTGACCGACAAACCCGACACGAACCCGCTCAAAAAAGCCGGGTTTCTTCGCTTCGTGATCCGCTTTGTGAACGTGATCTTTCATGAGCCAGTTGGCCAATACCGGCACCAGACTCTGGGCCAGGAAATAGGAAACCGTCATGGCAAAACCGATCGACAGCGACAGGGGCAGGAACATGGCCCGGGGAACGCCCGTCATGATGAACGAGGGCGCAAAAACCGCCAGAATACACAGCAGAATCAGCAATAGCGGCAGGGCAACTTCCTTACAGGCATCGAAAATCGCCTGCTTGCGGGGTTTGGCTGACGTGCCCCGGCCCATTTCCAGGTGCTGGTGAATATTTTCAATCGTCACCGTAGCCTGATCCACCAGGACCCCAATGGCTAGCGCCAGTCCCGACAACGTCATGATGTTGATCGTTTGTCCGGCCAGACTCAATCCCAATACGGCAGCAATAATGGAAACCGGAATCGTGATGATGACGATGACCGACGAGCGCCAGTCGCCCAGAAAGAGCAGCACCATCAAACCCGTCAGAATAGCCCCAAGCCCGCCTTCAAACAGCAGGCTTTCAACGGCATTGATCACGAAAACGGACTGATCGAATTCGTAATTGACCTCAATATCGTCCGGGAGCAGACCGCGCATCTCGGGCAGTTTGGCTTTCAGCCGCGTAACCACATCCCAGGTCGAGGCATCGGCGGTTTTAACAACCGGGATGTATGACGAGCGGCTTCCGTTGACGAGCGCATAGCCTGCCGTTACGTCCGAACCGTCGAGGACAGTGGCCACGTCGCCCAGAAACACGGTGCGGTGTCCCTGCGTAACGACCGGAATCCGGCTAAAATCGGCCACCTGGTCTTCCAGCGAATTTAGAGTGGTGATGTAGGTGGTGTTGTCGATCCGGATATTGCCGGAGGGCGTCATGGCGTTGTTGGCCGCCAGGGCTTCCACCACTTCATCGGGCGAGAGGTTCAGGCTCCGGACTTTATCGGGGTTCAGGTTGATGACAATCGTGCGGGAGTTGGTTCCAATCGGGGGCGGAGCCGTCAGGCCTGGCACGGTGGAAAAGAGGGGCCGGATGCGCGTTACGGCCAGTTCGTGAATTTCCGCGAGCGAACGGGTTTTACTTGAAAACACCAGATCACCGATCGGCACCGACGAGGCATCGTAGCGCACCACCTGCGGGGGCAACGCACCCGGCGGGAAAAATTTCATGGCCCGGTTTACCTGAATGGCCACTTCGGCGGCTGCCTGAGCCATGTCGGAACCTTCATAAAAAGCCAGCTTTACGATGGTAAGCCCCTGCACACTGCGGCTCTGAATTTCCCGAATACCGCCGATGTACAGAAACTGATCCTGCATCCGGGTAGCAAAGAACCCTTCCATCTGCGCTGGCGACATCCCGCCATAGGGTTCGATCACGTAAATGGTCGGGGAGTTCAGGCGCGGGAAAATGTCGATGGGAATCCGCATTGCCGACATGATCGAAAACGCAACGACTCCGGTAACGAGTACCAAAACCGCAATCGGGCGTTTTAACGACGTTGATAATAAAGACATAAGCAGGAAATTTAGGTTGGGTTAGCGCCGGAACAGCGAATAGAATTCCTCAAAATTGTCGGTTGCCTGAGCGCGTTGCAACCGGAGTTGAACGGCCTGAGCGCGGGTCTGCACGGCTTCTTTTTCCACCGCCGTGAGCAGCGTCAGGGCGTCGGTCAGGCTCAAAATGGTTTCCAGTCCGTTGTTGTAGAGCGAAAACCGCTGGTTGTACGCATCCTGGGCTGAGCGCAGCGTGTAGGGGAGTTCGGTCAGTTCGCTCTGGACGACGGAAAGCTGGGCGTCGGCAATCCCCACCGCATTCTGGAGTTGCAGCTTCGCAACGGCCAACTGGTTGCGGGCTTCCTCAATCCGGAATTGCTGGAGCTTGATGCGGTGAGAGGCCCGTCGGAAATCCATCAGATTGACCGTTCCGGCAATGCCGAGCAGGTAGTTCGTGCGGCTATAGGCCAGCCCTTTCGCCACCGGGCCGAAGTTGTTTTCGACATCCAGACTGGACCCCCGCGCCCAGGTGGCCGCCAGCAGCGATATTCTCGGAAGGGCTGATTTTCGAATCAGGTCAATCTCGGCGGTTTGCCGGGTGACGAGTCGTTCCTGAACCCGCAGGAGCGGATGCGTCGGTGGGGTAAGCGATGTCGAAAGCGGAACCAGCAAAGGCCCCACCCGGAAGGCCGTATCGATTTTTACCTCTTCGGCCGGGCGACCCGTCAGCGTGGCCAGTTGAACCCGCGCGCGTTGCCGTTCTTCCTGCATCCGGAGGTAGGCCAGCCGGGCGCGGGAAAGGGCGACGTTGGCGAGAGAAGAATCCAGGCCGGGTTTGACGCCGTTTCGGACCAGGTTGACGATGATCCGGCGCACAGTATCGACCCGGGCCAGGTTCTGCTCTTCGATGAGCAGATTCTGTTCCGTCCAGTATAAATCGAGGTAACTGCTGATGACCGTCTGGCGCAATCCGAACTGCTCGCGCTGGAGGCTCGCTTCGCTGACGGCGACATCGCTGCGAACGAGCTTGTCTTCCGCCGAAAACCGGCCAAAGTTGTAGATTTCCCAGTCGGCGGTCGCCAGCGCTACGTTGCCCGACGCCAGATCCGGGCGGTTTTCGGCCCGGCGTCCGCCCGAGGTTGGCACGATCAGACCCAGGGAAAAATAAGATCCCGAAATCCCGTTGGCCGTTCCGATGTTGATCTGATCGTGCAGCCGGACATTGGGCAGGCGGTTGTCGCGGACCACCCGGACGTTGGCGCGGATGGCTTCCAGTGCCGACCGCTGAGCCGCCAGCGTGGGGTATTGGGCAAAGGAGGCTTCAACCGCTCCCTCCAGCGTTAGCGTCTGGGAATATAAATAAGGAGAGCTTCCAAGCAAAAATACAAGGGCAAGCAGATGACGTTGAATCATAGTGCGTTTCAAAATAAGAATCAGGCTTTACGGGTCGCAACCATTCCTTTTCAAAATAACCACCCCTTCCATTAAAGGCTGATTAGTGAGTTATTAGAATTTGGTTAGAGTCCGGGCCAACCCCCCGAATTGGTTACTTTGTTGCTACATTTATCCTAAAAAAGACGGTAGACAGCCTATGAATGTCTTACTTGTAGAAGATGATGTTGAACTGGCGCAGTTCATCCAGAAAGGATTGCAGTCTGAAGGGATCTCGGTTTCGATGGCATTCGACGGCGTCATTGGCCGGAGTCTGGTCAACGAACACCGGTTTGATGTGGTCGTGCTGGACGTGAATATTCCCGGCATGAATGGCTACGATCTGTGCCGGTATATCAAGCAGAACTGGCCGGCCATTCCCGTCATTCTGCTGACAGCGTTGGGGAGTCTGGACAACAAAGTGCTGGGCTTCGAATCCGGTGCCGACGATTACCTGACCAAACCGTTCGCTTTCAAAGAGCTCCTTTTTCGGCTGAAAGCCCTCGCCCGGCGGAATTCGCCCCGGCCGCTGCTGCCCCAGCGGCTTCAACTTTTGGATCTGGAACTCGATACGCAGTCGCACCAGGTCTGGCGGGCGGGGCAGCGCATTAGCCTGACCGCCCGCGAATACGCCCTGTTGGAGTATCTGCTCGCCAATCAGGGGCGGGTGGTGAGCCGGGTGAGCATTCAGGAAAATGTCTGGGATGTGCATTTTAACACCAACACCAACGTTGTGGATGTGTACATCAACTACTTGCGCCGGAAAATTGATACCGTAGAACCGAAGTTGTTGCACACGGTCTTTGGAGTCGGGTATATGATCGGCGCCGAACCATGAGCATCAAGCAGAAGATAACCATTGCGTTTGGTCTGCTGGTGGCGGCTTTGCTCATTCTGTTCTCCGTGTTTATTTTTCAGGCCTACGAATCCTACCGGAGTTCGCTGATGAAGACCCGGTTGCAGCGCCGGGCCCTGGCGGCTCAAACCTATTTTCAGAACCGCAGCGAATTTCAGCAATCGACCTACCTGACTTTACCCGAGCAGCATGAAACGCTTTTTGACGACCAAAACCAGCGGATCTATGCTTCGACCGGCCCCGACGATTATCCGCCACCGCCCGAACTGCTTGAGGAGGCCCGTCGCGAAGAAGTGTATTTTACCTACCAGAGTCCGGAATGGGAAGCTCCGAAGGAGGGTGTTGCGCTCTCATTCCGACATCAAAACCAGGTTTACGTTGCCATTGTGACGGCTTATGACCTGAGTGGGCGACAGACCAGCCGGAATCTGGTGGCCATCCTGATCGGCGGCAATTTTCTTTCACTGGTGGTCATTGTGCTGGCCGGTTTTTTATTTGCCAGCCGGGCCATGTACCCGTTCGACCAGCTCATTCGCCAGATCAACACGGCTACCGTCAATGATTTCTCGTTTCGGCTGATTCACGAACCCCAGCCCGACGAAGCCAGTTACCTGGCCGGATCGTTCAATGACCTGTTGAGCCAGTTGCAGCAACTGGCGCTGAGCCACGAGCATTTTATCGGCTATGCTTCCCACGAAATCCGGACGCCCCTGACGGTGGTCAAAGGCATGCTGGAAACGAGTCTGGCCTACGATCAGACGCTGGAAGCCACCCACCAGAGCATCGAGAAAGCCCTGTTCCGGTTGGATGGCGCCATCGACCTGGCCAATTCCTTGCTACGCTTGACCGAAGTGGAAGGGCTGAATCCGTCGCGGTTGCTGGAAGACATCAATCTGGTCGACACCATTTTAGATACTGTCACCTATTTCCAGGAAAAATACCCCGAACAGGCCATTGAACTCCAACTGACCGATGTTTTTACGGAGAGCAGTTCGGTGATCAAAGTGGTTGGCAACAACAGCCTGCTCCGCACGGCCCTGATCAATATCATCGACAACGCCTGTAAATATTCCAGCCACCAGCCGGTGCAGGTTCAGGTGACCTACCAGCCTTCGTGGGTCGTTATCGATGTCATCGATCAGGGCATCGGCATTCCCGAAGCGCAGTTGTCCGATGTGTTTCTGCCCATGATGCGGGCCGGTAACGTGGGGAGTATTCAGGGGTTTGGCCTGGGGCTCACGCTGGCGGAAAAGATCGTCAGTCTGCACCAGGGCGTTCTCCAGATTCAATCCGTGCCTCATCAGGGAACCACGGTTTCTGTCCGTTTGCCTGCGCTGCCGTTTTAAAACCGGACTTTCCTTTATTTCTCAACAATTGCCCGGATCATCTCCCTGATTTTCAAGCTGGCGGTAGCACTTTGCCGGGTTGTGGTACGCGTGAAAATAATGCCGGTCACGTTGTTCTTGGAATCCTGCCAGGGGTGCGCGCCAAACAGACCGGGGCTGCTGGTTTCCAGAGCCTTCCCGGACGCGTCCACCACATCCCGCCAGTTTCCGATGCCGTAGCGAACGCCGACCGTCGGATGGGGTGAATACGGGTTGGTGGGGTAGGGCGTTCCCTGAATCGTCGCACCAGCGGTTTGGTCACTGAGCATCTCCGTGATGGCTTGCTCGCTCAAAACCCGCTTGCCTTTAAACACCCCCTTCTGGTTGATCATTTCCAGAAAATTCAGGTAATCGCGGGCGGAGGTTCGGGCACCACCGGCGATCAGCGGATTTTTTAGGCTGGTCAGCAGATACGTCGCCTGCATCCCGCACGGAATCGCAACTTTCTCATTGAACAGCACCTGCCAGGATTGGCCGGAGACCAGTTCGGCGATGCGTCCGGCAACATGCATGCTCGCACTGCCGTAATTGAAGGCTTTGCCGGGCGGGTTGGTCAGTTTGGTATACACCGCCAGCGAATCGACGGCTTGCGCCAGGGTCAGGTCGCGCCGGTATTCAAACTTCTCGGGAGAGTCGCCCGGAAAACCGGCGGTGTGCGAAAACAACTGCCGGATGGTGATGTTACCCTTGCCGTATTTTGTAAAAATGGGCAGGAATTTGCCAACGGTGTCGGTCAACGCCAGCTTCTTTTCATCGACCAGCGCCATGATCACCGCGCCCGACAGCCATTTGGAGGCCGATGCAATCAACCGGTTTGTCTTCGTGGTCAGGTTCACTTCTTTTTGGTAAATCACCTGCCCGTTTTGAGAAACGAGCACCAGTACGCTATCCTGATAGACGCCGAGGTTCTCCTCAAGGTATTTGTCTACAGCCGAGAAATCGTAGGTTTTGGGTGGGGTGTTGGGCGTAACGGCGTCGTTACAGGCCAGAAAGGCGATCAGAATGGCACTCAGCAGAAAGACGGTTTTCATGGTTTCGTTTTGATTGGATGAAGAGCCAGACGTCAGAAGATCTGGTCGAACGAAACAAAGAAACCGTTTGCCGGACTGGTCTATTGAAAAAACGAAGTAAACCGTCCGGATTGCCTGGTGATTCGGTCGATCCGGACGGTCAATGAAATTCCGTACTGTATGATGAAAGGATTATTTATTGGAAATCGCCGGGGTATTCAGGGCCTTGATTTCATCATCAAGCACGTCCTTCATGATGCTCAGGATATCGGCCGCGAGGAGTTTTTCACCGTCGTCGATAAAGCGGCTGTACGATTCGTACAGGATGTGGCATCTCCGCTCGAACCGGGTCGATGGCGTCATTGAGAAGAGGGTGGTCTGGCTTTTGAACTGACCCGCAATTACGGTTTCTCTCGTTTTACTGAATAAGCTTGTCATACACACAGCTATATTTTAAGGTACATCTCACTTTTTATAAAAAACCACAGTGAACTGATATGTTTGTGCAAGTATACTAAAAGTCAAAACAAAACCCGACTCGATTGGTCGGGCTGTATGTTAATTCTGTCCTACCCTTGCGGGCATGTCAAAAAAATAGCAAATATCAGGCCAGTTGGCATAGATAAAGGGGTTTAGCGGAGTGATTTTTTTACCAGAAAAAAGTCCAGCTCAGGCGGGCGAAAAAAGGTGTTCCGGGCGTGAAGTGAATTTCGTCGACCGGAGCGGTTTCGCCACGCAGGCGGCTTTCGGTGGCAAACTGGGTTTCTTTCCAGCGGGTATTCAGCAGATTTTGTACCGACAACCCGAACTGGTAGCGGGGCTGCGTGTAATTGACCTGCAAATCCGCCACAAAATACGATTGGGCCACAATGGAATTGTCTTCGTTGGCCGGTCGGTTTCCCAGATAGCGATACCGCAATGAACCACTCCAACGGCCCAAATTCTGGAGCGTCAGTCCGCCGGTTGAGGTCAACGTCGGTGCTAAGGGCAGGTAGCTCTGCCCCGCTTCGGCGCCGATGGCGCGGGGTTTGGCGGTATTCAGATCCAGGTCGGCATACAGGTGGTGGGTCAACTGGTAGCGGATCGACAGATCGACCCCGTATCGGCGCGACTTTCCGCTCGGTTCCACCACGCCTTCGTCCCCAACATATACGAATTCCTGTTGCAGCCACAAATACCAGCCTGCTGCGTTGATGAGCAAGCGGGGGAACGGTTTGAAAATCACCCCTAAATCAGAGCCATACGCGGGTGGCAAAATCTCCCGTCCGTTCCGGGGAACCACCACGCGGGTGTCGTTGGAGTGAAAGCCTTTTCCGGTGTTGAGATACACCTGAAACCGGGGATTCACCGTGTAATACAGGTTGAGTTTGGGCGAAACAAGAGCGGCATCCGCCCGTTGCAAACCGTCCGCTGGCTGAAGCAAATCGTCGTATTGGCTTCGGAAATAATCAAACCGAATCCCGGCATTGAGCGAGAAATGATCGGAAAACTGAATGAGTTCATCCACGTAGGCACTGGCGTTCCGTTCATTGATGTTGCCAAATTGCCGCCGTTCGAGGGTTTCGCTCCGATTTCGGGTGTGCGAAAGTTCGGTGTGGTGCGTCAGATCCTGGCGGTAGTGAAGACCCGCCGTGGACACAAACCGGGTTTTGCCGGCAAAATCCGTTCGTGAAACACTGCCGTTGTAGCCAAACAGATTCCGGCGTTCTTTCTGCCGGATCTGGTCGCCGTTGAGCGAATCGTCCCGGAAAAAAGTGAAGTTGGAATACAGCTCGAAGTGGTAGTTGCTATAGAAGACCTGGTTTTTGATGGTGTACTGGCTGGGCGTCACCGTCACCAGCTCGGCATTGACGTTGGTGCGGCTCGTTTCGCCCCCTTCGGTCGGGTCAACGGAGCCGAAAAAACCGACTAAGCCCGACGCCACGGCCCGGTCGGGAATCTGGCCGGAGTGGTTCCATTGGCTCCAGAACGTGGATCCCGTCAGCGTCAGGTTGGTCTGGGCCGACAGGTGGCCGTGGTATTTGCCTACGACATTCAGGCGCTTGAAGTTTTGCGGATGATCGAAGTAGGAATCGGAATACGAATATTCTGACGCCAGATAGGCCGATTGTTTTTTAGTACGCCCTTTTTTACCTATTAAATCCAAACCGGCCACGGCCCGGTAGGTGTTAAACTGCCCGACTTCCAGCTTGGCAAAACTTTTGTCGAGTGTGGTGCGTGTGCGAAAATCGGCCCAGCCCGCCGTCGTAAAATTGCCTTTTTCTGCGTTGTAAGGGCCTTTTCTGAAATCGACGCCTTCGATCAGTTCCGGAATGACGAAGTGCAAATCCGCGTAACCCTGTCCATGGGCGTGCGAAACCAGGTTGACCGGCATTCCGTCGACTGTCAGGCTAATGTCGGTGCCGTGGTCGATATCGAATCCCCGCAAAAAAATCTGTTCGGCTTTTCCACCCCCCGCGTGCTGGCCGATGAACAAACCCGGCACCATTCTGAGAATTTCCTGCGAGTTGGTGATGGGCCGCATCTTGATATCGAGGCTGCTGATCAGTTGCTGGTCGTGCGCCTGCTGCGCTGAAACGACGATCTCCCGCAATTCGATGGACGACCGGCTCAAAACCGTATTCAGCGCGATCGTTTCATCATCTTTAATGGTTACGTTGAGAACCAGTGACTTAAAACCGATGTGCGAAAGTTCGACTTTATAGGGAGCCGCCACCAGTCCCGCGAAACGGTATTGCCCCAACTCATTGGTCATCGTGGCTTTGCCCAAACCCGTGAGTTGCACGACCACCCCAGGCAGGGGAAGCTTGGTTGTCTGGTCGAGGACGGTACCGGAAATGCCGCCGAGGTGGGCAAAGGCCTGAAGGCTGAGGAAGGTCAGGAAAAGGGCGTAAAGCGTTCGTTTCATAAAACCGGGTTAGTCGTCAGATCGCATCCATTCGGGATTAAAGTGCGAATGTAGGATTTATTTTCCGGGCCTGCGCAACCAGCCGGTTTCCCATTTCAACGTGACCCAACGCTACTTCGATGGCCGCGGCCTGTTGCAGCCGTTCGGGGTCTTTGCTTCCGGTTTTCAGCGCGACCTGCATGTGCTCCTGCGCTTTTTTCAGGTCATTCTGATTGAAATAGACCCACGCCAGCGCGTGATTGACGTCGATGTTCTCAGGCCGTTTCCGGTATTCTTTCAACCCGTAAACCCGGGCCGAATCCAGTTGCCCGGCTTTGGTGTAGAGTTTGCAACGTTCGAGATCGACGGCGTGGCCGGAGCGGGCGTCTTCGTCGAGCATCGTGGCTACTTCGGCAAACTTTTTCTTCGCTTTTTCCTTCTCACCCTGCAGGGCATAAATCTCGGCCATTTCTTCGTAGAACGAAAACTCGGGCATAATTCCGGCGGCTTTTTCGAGTGTGGTCAACGCTTTTTCGTATTCCTTGCGGGCTTTCTGGATTCGGGCTTTTCCGGCCAGCGCGAAGGCGTAACTGGGCCGCAGGGCTAAAATTCCGTCGTATTGCTGCTCGGCGTCGGCCAGCCGCCCGGTGGTTTCGTAGAGGTGACCCAGAATATTTTTGCTCCAGCAATGCGGTTCGGAACCGGGTAAACCCGCCTGCACAGCCAGCTTCATGGCTTCAATCGAAGCGGGGTAATTGCCGTAGATTTCGCGCAGGTATGACGCCCGCGAATACGATTCCAGCGACGGTTTCAGTTGCTGCATTTTGTCCGACATCGCCACGGCTTCGTCGTAATGCCCCAGTTCAACGTTGGCATCCACCAGCACACCATACACGTAGGCATTGTCGGGGTTGATCTGCCGGGCTTTTTCGGCCAGTTCGCGGGCTTCGGCAAACTGGTGCTGCGACATTTTGACGGACGACTTAAAGGTCGTAGCCTCAAAGTTTTTTGGAGCCATCGCCAGGACGCCATCCAGAATGGTCAAAACCGCCGGGTAATAATACGGGTGTTCACCGGTGATGCGGGCTTCGGACAGGTAAATAACGGCCAACTGCAAACGCGGTTTGACATCGCCGGGTGTTTTTTTGATCTTTTTTTGAAGCTCGTCCACTTTTTCTTTGGTACGCGGCCATTCGACGGCGGTGGCCAAAACGCCCCGGCGCTCGAACAGGGGCGGTATTTCCAGGGTCGAACCGGGCGAAGCCGCCGTTTCGGTACCCGTTTTTTTGCGTTCGGTACAACTCATCTGTACCAGCAGGAGGAGGGAGAGAAGACTCGTAATGCCTGTTGAAACGAGTTGTCGGAAAGGAAGGATAGGTGTTGCCATGAATCGAAGCCGCTCATGCGGAGGAATGAGGAATCGTTTATTTTCGTTAAAAAAGCCGGGAATTGAGGAATAAACCCACCCAACTCCCGGCCTGAGCCGCAACGGTTTATTGCCGCAGCACTTTAATAATCTGGCGATCCGTTGGCGTTTTCACTTCCAGGAAGTAGACGCCGGTTTGTTGTCCCAGCCGCAGTGTCCGGCGTTCGACCGAGCCCGCTGCGGGCACCGAGTGTTCGCCAAACTGCTGCCCCTGGCTGTTGATCACCGAGAAATGCAGCGACTGGCCGGTGGCGCCGGTTACTTCCACCGTCACCTCGGTTTTGGAGGAGGGATTGCCCAGAACGCGAACGGACAAAGGTTCCGATTCCGCAGAGATGCGGGCCGAGGCACAGTGCGTGCGGAAGTTGAAGGTATAACTCACCTCTGAAGCGGCATCCCCGACATACCGACCCATGAGGATAATCGTGCTGTTGTTGGAATCGTTACGCACGCCAAACTCGATCTGCCGGTTGATGCTGGTGCCGTAAACGCCGTTGACAACCCCCGCAGCCCGGTATTCGACCGTCCGGCTCGGGTCGCCCCCGATGCGTCCGAAGGTGATGTCGCCGGTAGTACAGTTGTAATTCTGTACGGTTACGGCCAGCTTCTGATTCGGCTCATAGCTACTGCCGATGAAGCCGCGCCACGGGTCCTGTACAAACGGGAATGCACTTTTGAAGGTCGTATCGTTTTTGGTAACCCCCGCGTTGAAACCCAGCACTTTGCCCAATTGAGGAGTCACCGGGCTGCCACCCGGAACGAAGTCGTCGTACCACAGGCCAATGGCGGCCAGTACCACCCCACCGACGGCCTGCAGTTCAATCGTTGTCACGTCATCTTCCAGCCGCCGTCCGTTGGGAAAACCGTCCATGTTGGGAATGAACTGGAGGGTGGGATTGGTGTACATCGGATCGGTCAGCCCCAGCACGGCGGCTCCCACCAGCCCCAGGGTGCTGAATTTGGCGTGGTTGCGGGGCGTTGCCGGAACGGCCATGTTGAGCCGGAGCATATCGCCCAGCGTGGGCAGGAAGTTGTGAATGAAGGGTTTTCCGGCCGCCAGCGGATTGCCGCCTTTGCCCGTGGCGAGTTGATACGGTCGCAGGTTCGGCACGCCGGTGTAGAAAATGGGCAGCAGATCGACGGCGCGGGGGCTAGCGTTGTTGGGCAGCAGGATGGTGCCGAAGATGGCATCGTCGAGGGCCGTGCCGGTTAGCGCGGAGCTGCCTTTCAGACTGAATAAACCCGGTCTGCCATTGCGGAAATCAAACGCTCCCAGTGAATTAGCCTGAATCCGGAGGGCACTGAGTCCTGGAACCGCTCCGCCAAATTTGGAATCGTCCATATAGAGCGCCAGTTCGGGGTTGGTAAAGTTGGCGGCAAACTGCAGATCGTTGTTGTTATACGGCGTATAGGCATTCCATTTGTCCTTCATGCCAATCGGAATGACGGCTTCGTTGGTCAGTGGCATGCCCAGGCGCGAGACCTGCACCCAGCCGCCGTCGTAGCCTACATCGCCACCGGAATTGATGGTTTTGATCTGTCGGCGGCTGGACGATGCCCACACGCCGATGACGAAATCCGGGTCAAGAATCGTGGCAGCCTGCGCTACGGTTTTTCCGCCTTTCTGCAAGGTCGAAACCGGTACTTCAATGGCAATCGTGTGGACGTTGAAGCGCGCCAGACCGTCGCGGCCCGGTGCCCGGAAATTCCCGACGTCAAACGCTCCGCCCAGATCGACAAAGAACGGATCGTCGATGGGGCCGCAGAAAATCCGCTCGCCCGTCGAGCTTACGGTAATGGCCTGTTTCGCCAGCGCGTTGTAGGATGGAGCACCCAGACCGACGGTTGCATTTTCGATGGAGCGTGGCCCAATGTTGGCCGGAGGTACCACGCCGTTGCTCACAATGGTCGTCCAGCTTGTACCGCCGTTCGTACTCCGTTCGCAGGTGTAGGTGGCTTTCTGGTTTTGCTTGCCCAGCCGGATGTTGAAAAATGTGGTCGGATCTTCGTTGACAATCTTGAACGTAAACCGGTATGTGATGTCATCGCCGGGCGTTGCGGTATTGTTGTCAACGTGAATTTCATACCGGATATTCTCGCCGAACGTGTACCAGTTAGGGCCACCCGCCGGATCTTCGAACGGGATGTAATTGGCAATCAGGACGATTTTTTCCGCATCGGTCGGGCTTTTAAACGCGTAGACGTCGGTATTATCCGCCAGTGGATCGTTCGAAATCAGCGGAGCTTCCCGGTGACTCGACGCCATCACCTGACCAGAGGGCAGATACAGCAGTATCGCCAAAAGAAGGGTAAGTATCTTTTTCATGGTTTATCAGAATGGCAGGCTTAAAACTTGGTCGTTTTGGTATAATTGAACCCTCTCCACGGCGTCTGAACGTAGGGAAATGAGGCTTTGAGAGTCGTATCATTTTTGGTGATACCGGCGGTAAAACCCAGCACTTTGCCCAGTTGTGGAGTCACCGGGCTGCCACCCGGAACAAAGTCGTCGTACCACAGGCCGATGGCGGCCAGCACGACACCACCGACGGCCTGCAATTCAATCGTCGTTACGTCATCCTCCAGCCGCCGGCCGTTTGGAAAACCGTCCATGTTCGGAATGAACTGAAGGTTGGAATTGGTGTACATCGGATCGGTCAGCCCCAGCACGGCGGCTCCTACCAGGCCCAGCGTACTGAATTTGGCGTGGTTACGGGGCGTTGCCGGAACGGCCATGTTGAGCCGGAGCATATCACCCAGCGTGGGCAGGAAGTTGTGAATGAAGGGTTTTCCGGCCGCCAGCGGATTGCCACCTTTTCCCGTGGCGAGTTGATACGGTCTCAGATTCGGCACGCCGGTGTAGAAAATGGGCAGCAGATCGACGGCGCGGGGGCTGGCGTTGTTGGGCAACAATACTCCTCCAAACGCGTTCTCCGCCAGTGCCGTCCCATCCAGCGCAGGCATTCCTTTCAGACCAAATAAACCCGGTTTCCCGTTGCGGAAGTCGAAGGCTCCGAGCGAGTTGGCCTGAATCCGGAGGTCTTTCAACGACCCTACCGCTCCGCCAAACTTAGAATCGTCCATGTAGAGGGCCAGTTCGGGATTGGTGAAATACGGGGCGAATTGCAGGTCATTACTGTTGTAGGGCGTCATCGCGTTCCATTTGTCCTTCATGCCAATCGGAATCACAGCTTCGTTGGTCAGCGGCATGCCCAGGCGCGAAACCTGCACCCAGCCGCCGTCGTAGCCTACATCTCCCCCCGAATTCAAACTTTTGATTTGCCGGCGACTGGCCGATGCCCAAACGCCGATGACGAAATCCGGGTCAAGAATGGTAGACGCCTGAGCAACGCTTTTGCCGTCCTTCTGCAACAGACTGACCGGTATTTTCAGGGCGATGCTGTGAACGTTGTACCGGGCAAGACCGTCTTTGGGCGGATTGATTTTGTTGCCTTCAGGCCGGAAATTGCCAACGTCGAAAGCCCCCGCCAAATCGACGAAGAAGGGATCGTCGGCGGGGCCGCAAAACACTTTTTCGCCCGACGATGCCATGGTAATCGCCTGTTCGATCAGCGTGTTATACGAGCTGGCTCCCAGGCCAACACCCCCCTCGATGGAACGGGGTCCGATGTTGGCCGGTGGCACCACGCCATTGGCGACGATAGTGACCCAGGTTGTCCCGCCGTTGGTGCTTTTTTCGCAGCGGTAGACGGTTTTCAGGTTTTGCTGACCCAGCCGGATGTTGAAAAACGTGGTCGCATCCTGGTTGCTGTTCGTAAACGTAAACCGGTACGTAATGTCGTCGGCAGCCGTGGTTGTTTTGTTCTTGATGTGAATCTCATACCGGATGTTGGGGCCAAAATTGTAATAGTTCGGTCCTCCTTCCGGCAATTCAAACGGAATGTAATTGGCGATGATCGTGATGGTGTTCGGATCATCTGGACTCTTGAACGCGTAGACGTCCGTGTTGTCGGCCAGCGGATCGCTCGAGATCAGGGGAGCTTCCCGGTGGCTGGATGCAAAACTGCCGATGGTCAGCAGCAGCAGGAGACAACTCAGGATAGAACGCCTGAGTTGGCCCAAAAGCATAGGAAAGATGGCCATAGTGAGTATGGTTGAAAGTGAAAAAAATGGAAACGTTAACGAGCAGGTTGTCGATAGAATGAGACGAATACAACAGCCGCTTTCTGTTTTCTTCAGAAAAACGACCCGCCGGTTTACCGGTTTTTATACTCTCGTTGCTGGGGATGCATGAATTGATTTTACACGGAGGCACGGACATCCGCATAAAAACGCGCGTATTTTCGTAATCGGCACTGACAAATACACTGAACTTTTGGAAAGGAAACACTCTGCACTGGTACCGGGCTGTTCTGCTTCAGAGGGCACGGTACGAAAGAAATCTGGTAAATATACTTTTTTTTATAATTTTTATACCTTTTATTGGGGTAAGGATTGCTTAATTTATCGGACGGTTTTTGTGCTCATACAGACGATCCGAAAGGCCGCTCAAACGCCGGATTTCGGCACCGGAGCGGAAAGTATGATCGGGTTGTATCATGAAAAGAATAAGATACTTACCAGGGAAAACTGGAAAGTTTTCGGTTGAGCAAACAGATATACGTAATGAAGTTAAAAACGGATTTGCGGGATCAAAAAAATACGGAAGCGACGACCGAGGGTGGGCTTCGGAGGGAAAAACAACGAGCGGGAAAGGGAGGTAGAAGGGGCTAGTAACTCAGGGCGGCAATGAGCATGGTGCGAAGAAAAACGATCAGAAACGCCAGAATTGAAATGCCGAAGCCAAACATAAAGATGTTGTAGGCAATCCACAGCCGGCGGTATTTTTTAGCGAGCACGCGCCCGAGGTAATAAATGTCGCGGGTCATGGTGCCGTACAGGTAGGGACTGTCCTTCATCAGTTCACTCATTCCCCACTCAAAGTCTTCCAGGCTCATGCGGTGAAAATTACCGAAAAAGAGCAGGTTGCCTTTCTTCTTTTTGATGTCTTCCCGCTTGAACGTGCCTTTGGTCACGTTGGGGCGGGTGGCCAGAATGGCGAAAACGATGGTCAGCAGCGAGGTGGTCAGAATCAGCACCATCGGCACCAGCAGCGTCGGGTTTTCGTCAATCTGGAGGGCCAGCACCGAAACGATAACGGAAACCATGATCGAATTGACCGAAATCAGAATATTGGCTTTGTTGTCGGCAATGTCGCTCAGGTAGACGTGGTTGGTCGAGGTGGTGCGGAACATGGTTTCAATGCCCCGCACCGGTTGGTTGTCTTTCACGTTCGTAGCGTTAACGGGCCGGTTCCGGGTAGTTGAGGTGCAGGCGGATGGCTTTCAGCCGGGCAACACCCTGCAACGGTTCGAGATCAAGGTATTCGATGTGGGGTGTCAGCTTCTTCTGTTCCTGTAAAGCCGTGATAAAAGGGAGATAATCCGCTACTTCCCGGCGGTTGGAATACACGAGCGCAATGGTATTGGGCTGCGTCAGCCGTTCATCGGTTCCGGCGATGTAGGCCTTGTCGATCCGCTTTTTCAATACTTCATACCGGATGCTGTAGGAGCCTTCCACGTCGAACCGGTGTTCGTCCTGCCGGAAACTGATGTCCACCGGCTGCGAATGGGCCAGAATCAGTTGGGTGGTTTGCAACGCCAGCGGCAGGCGGGGCAACAGCAGGTGGGTCAGGGAGGCCAGTTCTACCATCGACTTCAATTGCCACGCATACAGATGCCGCAGGAAATCCGGTTCGAAGGGCGTTTGGGGCGCAATGGACTGGCCGACGTAGATCGTATACTCCATTCCGTCGGTCCGGTAGCGCTCGAAATAATGCGGATAAATGGTCTGAAGCTGTTTTTCCTCTTTTTCGATGAAGGTATTGACGGCGGTATTGAGCCATTCGACGCTTCGTTCGTAGACCTGCAACGCCTGATTGAATTGACCGTTGGTGGCATTCGTGCGCTTGAAATACCGCTGAACCGGCGTTTCCAGTTGCGGATAATGTAACTGCAAGTGTTGGAAATACGGATTGACTTCCAGCGTCAGGAAGTCCGAAATACCGAGTTCGTCTTCCGGATTCAGCCCGGTGGTGAGTTTGTTTTGCCAGGAATAGGCCGTGGCCAGGAGCTGATTCGGCAGCGCCAGTTCGTCCGGCAAATCGGCCTGACCCAGCAGGGTCTGGATGGTTGCCAACTGGTCGGCGAAATCCTGGCGCACGGCCTTGTAGCGTTCGTTCGACGAATTGCGGATGTCGATCGCGCCGTATAACGGATAAACCTGCGGAAACCGCACCTGCGTAGCCTCGCTGTTGAATGACTCCTTGTTGTCGAGCCGCAGGTATTCCCAAGCCACCTCATTGAACTTCCATTCGACGGCGGGTTGCAGGGGCGTAAACTTGGTTTTGATCAGCCGCTCCAGATTTTGTTTGAACTGATGCAGTTGATACCGCAGCAATTCCTGCACGAGCGGAATCACCCGCTGAATCGTCTCCAGCACGTCGTCTCCGAACGCTGTCGAATGCGGGCTGGCCATTTCCAGCACGCCCAGCATTTCACTTCCATTCACGACCGGGTAAAAAGCGAAACTGCGAATTCCTTTCTTGGTCAGGAGCTGTTGCTCGTTGCCGGGCAGCCCTTTCAGATCCGGAAACAGGAGCGGGGCCGGATTCCGGATCAGGTTGTGAATGATGGCCTGCGTGGCCGGATCGTAACCGTCGATGACCGTGCTCGAATGCCGGAAGAAAACACTCCGCGCGCTCACCTCTGGTTGATGGACGTAAAAACCGTTGACCTGCGAAAACGGAACGATGCTGATCTGGAGATCGGTCTGGCCGACCAGATTGCGCAGGGCGGTTTCGAAACGGCGGTAAATAACCGGTTCGGCGTCTGAATGCAAATGGGTGAAAACCGCCTGCAACTGCTGAACGGTTTCGGCCTCCGTAATGTCTTCTACCACAAAAAAAGCAAAGCCTTCGGACGTAAACTCGCCAAGTGGCAACTGCTCCTCAGCCTCCGGCAAGGGGCCGGTTCCGTTGGCAAAATCAATCCAGGACGGTTGTAGTTCGGGCAGAGAGCGGTTCAAATGCGGCTCAATAAACGTGTTGTTGATGTCGATCCGAAAATACCGGGTGAGTCCGTTTTTGTGTTTTTGAAACCGAAAACTGGGGTTGGCATTTTTGCCGGGTGGTACTTTATAGCACTTTTCAAGAACGAGCTGGTACAGAAAACGCAGCTTGTCTTCCGCGCAAATGTCCTCGGGCAGTTCCGACAACAAATCCGGAAATTGTTCGATCAGGTGCGTAAACCGGGCTGACTGGTACAGAATCTTCATCGGCACGGGCAAACCGAAGGTATAGGCAATGTTCTGACCGGTGGCGCTCAACGGCATAACTGCCAGTGACGCCAACTGAAAAAGGTTCGCTAACCGGTCCGGCCCGAGAATCTCTTCGAGCGGTGTTTCGTCCGCCGTGGGTACGTTTTCAAACTGCTCCAGCAGGTGGTCGTAGAGACCAGACAGAGCCGCATTGGTAGCATTTTTTTCCTGTTGCGCTTTTAAAAAAGCAACGAAGGGCTGAAACGACAACTTGACTTCGAACGGAAAAGAGACAGATGGGGAAACAGAAAGGGTCGTTTCCATGATTTTGTATAATTTTCAGCAAATAGCACGCTTAACGCTTGAGTTCGGATGGACACCAAGGGCAAAAGCAAGGTGGATGTTTTTGTTTATTGAACAACGAAGCCAATCCGTGAGTTGCGTCGTGGCAGTATTAATTCTCAATACAGTACCGGCTTTTTGACGGTTTGGGGATAATACCCCTGCGCGTGGTACAGGTACATGGTTCGGACACGCACGTTTCGGTAATACACCGGCCAGACCTCCTGCCGCAACACCGGCCCCAACTGCGCCCGGGCGTCCGGCGACAAGGGATCTTCGCTGACATACACGATGTTCTGTCGCTGCGAAGCGGGGGGCGGTGGCCAGAAATCAAACTGGTTCATGCGTCGGTTTGCATTGGGCAGGCAGTACGTATCCGGATGCCCGTCGACGTAAAACGCCAGCTCGGACGCCGTGTGGTAACTGTCGCTCACAATCGCAAAATGACCCGGCGGCAGATCCTTGACGAAGTCATCGACGGTTTGTCCGATCTGCCGCCAACCGGCCAGCCGGTATAAGGGATCGGCTTTGACCGGTAAAACCGGGCGTCCGGCAACGGCATCGAGCCAGCCGGGTTGCAGAATCAGCAGGAGGGTGGCCGCCGATAGCCCCACGGGCCAGGCCACCCGGGGCGTTTCCGACCACCGGCGGTAGCGTAGGTGCAACAGGTACGAAACCACCAGCGGCCAGGCCACCAGCGTCGCCGACGGCCAGTTGACTTCCACGCGTTTGTGGACTGACAGAACCGCAAATCCCGCCAGAATCAGTGCCGGAGCCAGCCACAACGGCAAAAGCCGGGCGTGGTCGACCAGCGGAAGTTTCCAGGGGCGGGCCAGCAACAGACCGGCGACGATAAAAATTGAACCGTAGGCCAGTTGACCACCTACAAATTCCAGCAGTTGACCGAGAGCGTTGCGATGAAGGAACGAAGACCCCGAACCGCCTGCCAGCGTAAAAATATGCCGGAACGTCACCCAGTCGTGCTGGTAGTTCCAGATCAGGGAAGGCAGCAAGCCCACCAAAACCGGTAATGCGAATGCAAGCAACCGACGGATAATCAGGGCGATATCCCGGCCACTACCCGCCAGTACCACGAAGCCGAAAAGCACCATCGTCGGTTTGGCAAGCATTCCGAAAACCACGAAGGCGGCCGTTCGCCAGCCGTCGCCGGGCTGACCCGTATCGGCGTAGCGCAGAAAATACCGCAAGGCACCGGCCCAGGCCAGCATCAGCAACGAATCCGTCGTGAAAAACAGCGTTGCGGTTACAAAAAACGGACTGACGTTCAGCAACACCACGCCCAGCACCGCGACCCGGTGGCTGCGAAAATGTTCGACACCCAGCCGGAAAAGGAAATACGAAATTCCCAGTCCGCACAAAACCGCATTCAGCCGGACCACCGGGGCCGAGATCCCGAACAGCCCCGAACTGAGGGAGTTGACGTAGGCGATCAGGGGCGGTTTAGAATAATAAGCCCAGTCCAGGTGCCGCGACCAGAGCCAGTATTGGGCTTCTTCCGTGAACAGATCGGGGCCGAAATAGACATAGACACCTTTCACCAGCGTAATGATCCCCATCAGACTCCAGAACCGGGCGATGCCCAGCGAGCGACTGTAGAGCGCGTGAAAGGGATTGGAATTAAAAACGTGCGCCGTTGACATGGCTATCGACTAGACGGTGTGGTACTTTACTTTTCTTCCAGCAACGACGTATGTTCCGCCTGAAACCAGTTCACCATGCGCTGCAAGCCTTCCTCGAGTGAAACACGCGGCTGGTAGCCCAGCAGATGCGCGGCTTTGGTCAAATCGGCAGCGGTTTGGCTGACGTCGCCGGGCTGCTCGGGCCGGTAATCGAGCCGGGCTTTGCGGCCGGTATACTGTTCGAGTTTCCGAACCAGATCGATCAGGGCAACGGGGTGGGCACCGCCCAGGTTGATGATTTCAAATCCGTTGACCCGTTCGATGGCCCGGACAATACCCGCTACGATGTCGTTCACGTACGTATAGTCGCGCAGGCTTTGTCCGTTGCCATAAAGCTGAATCCTTTCGCCGTCGAACAACCGCTGGATGAAACGGGAAATCGCCATATCGGGCCGCTGGTTGGGGCCATAGACCGTAAAAAACCGCAGACAATAGGCATTCAGGCCGAAAAGCTGGTGGTAGTTCTGGAGAAGCATCTCGCCGGTTCGCTTGGAAATGGCGTAGGGAGAGGCCAGTTCTTCGATCCGATCCGTTTCCCGGAACGGGATTTCGTTGCGCTCCCCATAAACCGACGACGAAGAGGCAAACACAATTTTGTTGACCTTGAAATCCCGCATCGTTTGCAGCAGCGTTACCGTCCCGGTTACGTTGGTGTCAAAATAAGCAGCCGGTTGCTGCAGCGATGGGCGCACTCCGGCCAGTCCGGCCAGATGCACCACCACGTCGATGGCGTAGGTACCGAACAACAAATGCAGAAAACTGGACTCCCGAATATCGCCTTCAAAGAGGTAATAGCCCGGTCGGCCTTCGAAAGAGGCCACGTTCCGGCGTTTCAAAGCCGGGTCGTAGTTGGAACCAAAGTTGTCGACCGCCAGGACGATGTGCCCTTCATCGAGCAGTTTTTTAGTGAGATGGGTTCCAATAAAACCCGCTCCACCGGTTAAGAGAATGTTCATGGGTTTTCATCGATACTAGTAGACGACGGTAAGGTCTATACGTAAATCAAAAACGGTGTGGTCAAGCCGGGTCTAGTCAAATTGCGTTTCCTGAGCCAGGTACTCTTTCAATTGCCCAAACGTTTCGAGCTTCCACCATTCCTGGTCCGGAATGCGAATGCCGAAATTGATTTCGACCTGCAGCAACAGGTCGGTAATGTCCAGCGAATCCAGCCCCAGATCTTTACTAAAGTTGGTGTGATCCGTCAGCGCGGTTTGGTTAATACCCATGCCGACGAGCAGGTCGTGCAGGCGGTTGTCAATTTGTTCAGCGATCATAATAAAAGTAGTTGATGTTAGTATGGCTTTTGCTTTCTGCCCCTAATCCCCTAAAGGACGGTCGGCCGCTGCCGGACTTTTGAATCTGGATTAAGCTGTGTCCAAGTCCCCTTTAGGGGATTAGGGGCAGAAAGCGAAAGTCCTAATCAGTTTATGGTTAGTAAACAGCGGTTTCGGCCACCTCTTTGGTCGCTTTGGTTTTGCTGAAGCGGTTTGAAAACCACTCCTGCGTCCGGTCGACGAGGTAATAGACCATCGGAACCAGAAAAACCGTCAGGATCATCGAGCTGGTCAGCCCACCGATCAACACCCAGGCCAGGGAGTTTTTCCACTCCGAACCGGCTCCGCTGGCGATCGCAATTGGAATCATCCCGATCACCATGGCGATGGTCGTCATCAGAATCGGGCGCAGCCGTTCTTCTCCCGCGTGCAGAATCGCCTGCCGGTACGGAACGCCCTGGGCTTTCTGCTGATTGGCAAAGTCGACGATCAGAATGGCGTTCTTCACCACCAGACCAATTAGCATCAGCATCCCCAGCAGGGCGAAAATCCCGATGTCCGACGAACTCAGGGCCAGAGCCAGCAAGGCGCCCACCACCGCAACCGGAACCGACGTCAATACCACCAGCGGGTAGATGAAACTGTCGTAGAGCAGCACCATGATAAAATACACCAGCATCAAACCGGCCAGCATCGCGATTCCGAGCGAACCGAAGCCTTCGCTCTGGTTCTTGGCGTCGCCACCCCAGCTAACGGTTACACCAGCGGGCAGCGGATTTTTCGCCAGATCGGCCTGAATGATTGCCGTCAGCGTTCCCGAACCGGTGCCTAACACGTTGGCCGTTACGGTCACGGACGACCGGCGGTTTTTGCGTTCCAGCAGCGAAGGACCGTTGCTCAGGCTCACATTGGCGAATTCCGCTAACCGAACCGTACGACCGGCCAGTGGACTGACAAAGTTGATGTTCTTGACATCGTCCGGGTTTTTCCGGTCAAACGCATCAAGCATGATGCGGATGTCGTAATCCTCACCACCGTCGCGGAATTTGGAGTCGTCGTTCCCGGCGAAGGCATTCTGTAAGGTGGCTCCAACGGTTTGAATGTTCAGGCCAAGTTTCGCCATCTTCTCGCGGTCGATTTCCACGCGCACTTCGGGATTACCCAATTCGATGGATACGTTGACGTCGTTGGCTCCCGGTGTTTTCCGAATGCGGTTTCCCAGGTCATTGGCCGAAGCCAGCAGTTGGTCTATGTTATCGCCACTGAGGAAAATCTCGATGGGAGCCGTACCGGAATTGACTATACCGACCACCGAAGATTTGAACTCGATAGCGGGAAAACGCTGCTCCAGTTCTTTCCGCAGTGAAATCATATACGCTTCCGTGGGCTGGTGACCAGGCCGTTCGCTGGCTTCGGCCAGTTCAATCGTCAATTCACTCCGGTTGGTTTCGCCCTGTCCGGTGCTGTTCAAACCGGTACTGGCCCCGGCTACGTTTGTGAAAATGCTGCGGACTTCCGGTTTTTTACGCAGGTAATCCTCAATCTGGCGGGTGGTCAGGTTGTTGTGTTGCAGCGACGCGCTTTTGTCGACTTTCATCGTCAGCAGGAATTTTCCCTGATCGCCCTCCGCCACAAACTGCGAACCGATAATCCCCAGACTCATCACCCAGCCGGTGAACACGAAGAGTGCTACCAGAATGCCGGTGAAGGCCAGCTTGTGGGTCAGCACCCATTTCAGGCTGCCGTGGTACCAGTTGGTCAGACCCGTCAGTCCGCGTTCAAACCAGAGCAGAAACGCCTGGAACGGGTTCTTTGGGTTCAGATGCTCCAGCTTCGCCATCCGGGACGTCATCCAGGGCGTCAGCGTGAAACTGGCGATCAGACTGGTCATGGTGGCAAAAGCAACCGTCAGCGAGAACTGACGGAGCAGGTCGGCGATGACCGAATCCACGAACGTAATCGGCACGAACACGACCACAATCACCAGCGTAATGGCAACGGCGGCAAATCCGATTTCCTTCATGCCGTCGAGCGTTGCCTGCCAGCGGTCTTTGCCCATTTCCAGGTGTCGCTGGATGTTTTCCAACACCACAATCGAGTCATCGACCAGAATCCCGATCACCAGCGACAGAGCCAGCAACGTCATCAAATTGAGCGAATAGCCCATCACGAACATGAAGAGGAAAGCCGAAACCAGCGAGGCCGGAACCGATACCATGACGATGAAGGCATTCCGGAAGCTGTGCAGGAAGAGCAGCATCACGACAGCCACCAAACCAACGGCCAGAATCAAATCGTGCGTTACGGCTTCCACGGATTCGAGCGTGAACACGCTGCTGTCGTAGGCAATCGCAAAATGCACCTTGTCTTTGGCGTTGTCTTTTTCGATCTGCGCCAGTTTTTCCTGCATCAACCGGCTGATTTCGACCGCGTTGGCGTCGGATTGTTTCTTGACGAACAACCCGATTCCGTTCTGTCCGTTGTAGCGGCTGATGCTGGAGGTTTCGGTTAAACCGTCGGTTACATTGGCGACGTCACCCACCCGAATCGGGCTGCCGTCTTTCGGCGTCACAACCACCAGTTTCCGGATGTCGTCCAGCGAATTGAATTTGCCCGCCAGCCGCAGCGTCATGTTTTCCGAGGTGCTTTTAACCTTTCCCGTCGGAAAGTCGAGGTTGGCCTGGTTGATGGCCTGCGTGACCTGAAGCAGCGATAAACCGTAGTAGTTCAGCTTGTCGTCGTCGACGTTGACGCGGATTTCCCGTTTTTCGCCCCCCACCATCGTAATTTCAGCCACCCCTTTGATCTGCTGCATCACCGGTAGGTACTTGTCTTCCATCTGTTGGTAGAATACTTCGTTTGGCAGGGAAGAGGTCGCCAGTAATTGCATGATGGGCTGATCGCTGGGCGATATTTTCGACAGCGACGGGGTTTCCACATCCTCGGGCAAGTCGCTCACCATTTTGTTGATGGCCCGCTGGGCATCTTCCAGCGCCTTATCGACATCGGTACCCGGTTTAAAACCGACGATAATAACGGAGGCATTCTCGAACGAATTGGCCTTTATGTCGTCGAGGTTGTCGAGGCCGGAAATGGCGTCTTCCAGCTTTTTACTGACTTCCGTTTCGACTTCCGATGGAGCCGCTCCGGGATAAACCGTGGTGATGGTGATGGTGGGTACCGAAAATTCCGGCAACAACTCATAACTCAACATCTGGTAGGAAAATATGCCGCCGATGGTCAATATCGCGAAGAGCACGATAATCATCGAGGGGCGCTTGATGATGGTTTCGAAGAAGTTCATAGACTTTTTTATTGAGTGATTGAGTCAATGAGCGATTGAGTGAAGAGCTGATACGTGGTGTCACTCAATCGCTCAATCACTTATTCACTCAATAATTTCATTGTGCATTGACTAACGTGCCGTTCTGTAAGTTGATCTGACCGCTGGTGACCACTTGATCGCCCGCTTTCAGACCCTTCGTGATTTCGTAAAACTGGTTGGTCGTGGCACCGATTTCCACCGTTTTGAGAACCGCTTTGCCGTTTTCAACCACATATACCTGCGGAGCTTTGGCGGAACCCAGAATGGCCTGACGGGGAATGGCCAGTGTTTGCGTTTTTAGCTTGTTCTGGTTGGCAATGGAACCGTACATACCGGCTTTCAGCGGATTGGCACCGGAGTTGTTCACCGTAATCTGAACCGGGTAGTTGTGGGCGGCATCGCCTTCAGCACCGATCATCGTCACGCGTCCCGTAAACCGGACGTTGGGATACACCTCGGTTTCGATGGGCAGAGACTGGCCAACGCGGAACTGATTGATGGCTTTTTCCGGTACATCGACCACCAGTTTCAGCGACGAAATATCGGTAATTTTGGCAATCGGGGAACCGACGGAAACGACCGAACCTTTTTCCACCATTTTCTGGGTTACGATGCCCGAGAAAGGAGCGGTGACGGTCGTGTTGGCAATCTGCTTTTTGAGTTGCTTGATCTGTGCTTCGGTGGCCCGGATGTTCAGTTGCGCCCGTTCGAGGTTGATGGCCGGGGTGGCATCGCCTTTCACCAGCGCTTCATACCGCCGAACGTCGTTCTGGTAGCCTTCCAGGGTCACTTGCAGGGCTTCGATCTGGTAGTGAAGTTGTTCGTCGTCTAGCTTGGCAATCAGGCGGTTTGCGCCAACCAGTTGGCCTTCTTCAATCGGCAACTGCGTGATTTGTCCACCGGCCTGGGGCCGGATTTCGACTTCGCGGTTGGGCGAAAACGAACCCAGGAACAGGGTTTCTTCCGACAGGTTGCGGAGCTCGGCTACGGCCGTCCGCACGCCCACTTTCAGGTCGGCGTCGGGTTTATAGACTTTGGCTTCTACTTTTTCTTTGTTGTCGAGGAGCGTCCAGGCAGTCAGGCCGAGGGTGCCAACGAGAACCAGTACAATGATGATGCGTTTCATGGTATTAACAGATTGTGTGTGTTATGGATTGACAATGAGGTTTCCGGTGGCTTTTTTCCAGTCCAGTTCGGCCGACCGAAAGGCGACCAGGGTGCTGAGGTAGGTGTTCTGGGCGTTGCGCAGCTCGTCTTCCGTCTGGATGACTTCGCTGATGCCGACCGTGCCCTCCTTAAATTGAAGTTGCGTTTGGGTGTAGATTTTTTCGGCGAGCGTTACCTGAGCGCGGTTGGTGGTGAGATTCCGTTGTTCCACCAGCAGTTTGTTTTGGGCGTTGGTCACGTCCATCGTAATCGACTCGCGGGTTTGCTGGAGTTGGGTTTCGAGTTTCTGGTTGTCGAGTTTTTTCTGGATCACTCTGGATTTGCGGGCCAACCCGTCGAACACGTTCCAGTTCAGTTGCAGACCCACCCAATACCCCGGCACATTTTTGAGGTAGGAATTATCTCCGCCGATGGCATACACCGTACTGTTGGCAACGCCATAGGCCGAAACCGTGGGTAAAAAACCGGCTTTGATGTTTTGGAGATCCAACGCGTTGAGGGCTTTCTGACGGTCGAGGAGCAGCAGATCGGTGCGGTTGATGGCGGGGGCTTCGAAAGCCACCGTCGGCGTTGTTTCATCGATCTGGGTCAGCACCGCCAGCGGCTCGCTTTGCGGGGTTCCGGTCAGGTATTTCAGCAGGTTCAGCAGTTGGTTGTAGGTCGCCTGCAACGATTCGATCTGCGTTTCCGATGCGGTTTTGCTCAATCGCAGCCGGTCGACATCCACGCCTTTCGCCAGTTGATTCTGCCGCTGGAGATCCGTAATCTGGATCATCTTATCGGATGAAACGATGTTCCGGCGCAGAAAAGCCATTTGCTGGGCCGTCGTTTGCAGGTTGTAGTAGGTAGCGGCCACGTTATACGCGACGTCTTCTTTCACCTGCCGGGTTTGTAGTGCCGACACTTCGCGGCTGGTTTTGGCGGCTTTCAACCCGATCATGACCGACGGGTTATACAACGCCTGGGAAGCCTGCACCGAAGTGGAAAGATTGTAGGGAAGACCGAACGCCAGGGTTTGGTATGAACCTTCGGGGCCACCAAAGGCCGATGCGGGAACAACCTGGCCCGGAATTTTCAGATACCGTTTGTAATCACCGGTCAGGTTGACGGAGGGTCTTGCCCCGGCTTTTACTTCGGCAATGCGGGCTTCCGTTTTGGTTTCGTCAAATTGGGCCGACTGCACGCTTAGGTTGCTGGTGAGGGCCTTGTCGATCAGTTGCTGGAGTGTAAGATCCTGAGCCTGAGTGAGTGTGCTGGTGAAAGCGAGTATCAGGCCGAGATACCATGGTGTGCGTTTCATATCAAAAAATGTAAGTAAAGCGGATGGTGGACTAAAAACTGGATTTTCGGATGATTAAATTGTTTGATTTAATCAATTGATTAAATGGGGTGCAAAAAAATATCAGGTAACGGGTTCAGGCTTAAAAAGATACTCGCAAATCATGTCTTTGACGTATTCCATGTGGCGGGTGGCGAAGGCATTAAAACCGGCCTCGTCCAGTCCCTGGGCCAGCATCGTCATCGGTTTGGACACAAACAGAAACTGGATGTTGGCAATTATCATCGTCAGGATGTGGTGCGAATCGATCGGAGTGATGATCCCCTGCGCAATGGCATCTTCAATTTGCTGGTGAAAAATCGACTCCGGAACCTGTTTGGCCATCCCGATCGTTCCGTACAGCCTTTCCGGATTCAGGCGCAGCTCGTTCATGATAAAAATGGTCAGATTCGGATTCTGCATCATCATCTGAAACTGGTGATCCATCAGTTTCGATATTTTATCGCGCAGACTGATGGGCTGGTTGATCAGTTCGAGCATGCCCTTGAACATCAGGGTGCATACATCATTAAAAATCGACTGAAACAGCTTCTCCTTGCTGCGGAAATAATAATTCATCAGCGCACTGTTAATGCCGGCTGCCTGCGCAATATCCCGCGTCGTCGTACCATCGAAGCCCTTTTCAAGAAACACGGTTTTGGCCGCTTCCTTGATGCGTTCTTCGGTTGTGTCAGTGAGGCATTTCATGGTGTTGGTAGAATGACGGGTCAAAGGTAAAGTCGCGAAATCGGATAAGCAAACATTTTAATCAAAAAATTTAATCAATTGATCAAAACGATTGATTAGCGGTTTTTGATCTCTTTAAGCGGTTTTTAACGGGTTTGAATCGTACCCATAGCGGGCTAGGCCTGCATCCGGCCGGATTTTTTCAAATACCGCACAAGCAGGTACAACACCAGCCAAAAGGACAGAAGAAGACCCAGCAGGGTGTACCGGTGATCGGTCTGGAATAAAACGGGATACCTCAGAAATAGAATGAGGGTGATGCCGGTGAGCCAGACATACTGGGTATTGTATTCTTTCAGCACCCACCGCACCCAGTTGAATTGCATACTGGAAAAGGTTCGCCCGATGCCGCGCAGGTCCGGAATCCAGCGGTTGACCTGGTGCGAATACTGATCGAATGCCGTGCCGAATTTATTTCTCAGAAAAGTCTCTTCGGCGATGACGATGGCCTGGTAGATGAACAGAAAAAGCGGCATGAAAACGCCCGTGAACAGCAGCGAATTGGCCAGAATGCCGACGCCCAGCAGCATCAGGACATTGCCCACATACAGCGGATTCCGGCAGTGGTTGAAGATCCCCTGCGTCACCAGCGTTTCGGCGTAGACCTTTTTGTCCTTTCCACCCCGGACGATGTACGCCAGCCCGATGGTGGCCCCCCGGATGAGCTGACCACTGACCGTAATCAACAGACCCAAACCGATGGGCCAGATATAAAACGAGGGGCCGAAAACCGCCGGCGAAAAAATCGGGGGTGACGGAATAAACAGGGCTAAATACAGAAAAATGAAAATCAGATTCCGGTATTTAAAGAAGAAGTTTCCGATTCCGATCATGACGTTGCCTGGTTTTTTACCGCAATGATGCCGGCGAAATTATACCATTGAAAAAAGGTTTCGACGTGTGAAAAGCCCGTTTCCTGCAACAGAAGGCGGTTTTCCGACAGTTTATAAGGAATCAGAACGTTTTCCAGGGCTTCCCGTTTCTGGGAAATTTCCAGCTCGCTGTAGTGTTGCCGGCGTTTGTAATCGTAGTAATAGGTGATGTAGTCGCGGTTAAACTGGTGGTCTTCCGTGAGGATTTTTTCCACCAGGATCAGCGCACCCCCCGGCACGAGACCATCGAATATTTTCTTCAGAACTTTCTGTCGGTGAATCGGCCGGATGAACTGGAGCGTCAGGCATAGCACCACCACCGAGGCATTGCTGATGGCAACATCCTGCTGAATATCGCCCGCCAAAAGCTTATAGGGCCGAGAGATGCCGAGTTCCTGGAGTTTTACTTCACATTTTTTCAGCATCTCCGCCGAATCATCGATGCCGATGAAGCGAATGTCGTTGGGAATCCGGCGGTTCATGTTGATGAGCGTCGTGCCGGTCGAACAGCCCAGGTCGTAGACATCGGTGCCGGGTTGGGTATAATCGACCGCCAGTTCACCGATCATTCGCTGAATCTCTTCGTAGAACGGAACCGAGCGATTGACCATGTCGTCGAAAACATTCGCTACGGTTTGTCCAAACTTAAAATCGGATACTTTACTAATTTCTTCTTTAAAAACGGTGTCGTGCCTGAACGCCTGTAGATGAGAGTTGGCCTGTGTCATGTCATTGGGTAATTAAGCCATTGATTGAAGAAGGTTTTATGAGTGATTAAATCGACCGGTTTAATCATCTGATTAAGGCGCGAACAAAAAAATTACGAACTCAGTTCGGGTTTGAAAAGATAATCGCAGATCATGTCTTTGACGTACTCCATGTGGCGGGTGGCGAAGGCGTTAAAACCCGCTTCGTCCAGTCCCTGGGCCAGCATCGTCATCGGTTTGGACACAAACAGAAACTGGATGTTGGCAATGATCATCGTCATGATGTGGTGCGAATCGATCGGGGTAATGATCCCCTGCGCAATGGCATCTTCAATCTGCTGGTGAAAAATCGACTCCGGTAGCTTTTTGGCCATGCCAACGGTGGCATACAGCCGTTCCGGATTCCGGTGCAATTCATTCATGATGAAGATGGTCAGATTTGGATTCTGCATCATCATCTGAAACTGGTGATCCATCAGTTTCGATATTTTATCGCGTAGACTGACGGGCCGATTGACCAGATCGAGCATGCCCTCGAACATCAGCGTACACATGTCATTGAAAATCGACTGAAACAGCTTCTCTTTGCTGCGGAAATAATAGTTCATCAACGCACTGTTGATCCCAGCCGCTTTGGCAATATCCCGCGTCGTCGTACCATCAAAGCCCTTTTCAAGAAACACGGTTTTGGCCGCTTCCTTGATGCGTTCTTCGGTTGATTCTGAGATGCACTTCATTGTCCTGTTGATTAGTGGTTCAAATGTAGACTCTGTAAAACTAACAAACAAATGCGTTAATCAAAAAGTTTAATCAATTGATTAAAAAAAGGGTGTTCGAATGAAAACCGCCTGACCAGGGGCTATTTCGGGGAATATAAAAGTAGAAATAGGGCCTTCGGGACTTAAAGAAGCTGGATTCGGATCGTTTTGAACGGTTTTAAGAACGAGCGCCCATTTTGGGAAGAGTGGTTCGTAAAAGTAACTATGGAATATCGTAAACTGGGTAAAACTGATTTAACCGTCTCACTTCTGAGTTTCGGAGCGTCGCCGTTGGGCAATGTTTTTGATGAAACGAACGAGGAGGAAGGGTTTCGGGCCGTTCACGCGGCCATTGACCACGGCATTAATTTTTTCGATGTCGCGCCATTTTACGGCGACACCCTGGCCGAAAACCGCCTGGGGAAAGCCCTGAAAACGAAACGGAATTCGGTTTTTCTGGCCACAAAATGCGGTCGCTACGGGAATGGCGTGTTCGATTTTTCCTACGACCGCATCCTGCGCAGCATCGATGAATCGCTGGAACGATTGCAGACGGAGTACGTCGATTTGCTAACCGTTCACGACATCGAGTTTGGTGACCACGATCAGGTGATCCGGGAAGCGTTTCCGGCGGTGCAGAAAATAAAGGAAAGCGGGAAAGCCCGCTACGTCGGTTTTTCGGGTCTGCCGGTTCGGTACCTGGCGAAAGTCGCCCGCGAGGTCGAAGTCGATACGGTCTTGTCGTGGGGCCATTACACGCTGCTCGCCGACGAAATCAACGACGAACTGGTGCCGCTTTCGCAGGAAAAGGGGTTTGGTTTGCTGAACGCGGCCCCGCTCATGCAGCGGATTCTGTCGGATGCACCGATTCCGGTCTGGCAAAGTTCTCCGCAAGCCGTGAAAGATTTGCAGCCGAAACTCCTGGCCCTCTGCCGGGAATACGGGCTGGCACTGAGCGATGTGGCCTTGAAATACGCGGTCAGCCATCCGGTCATTGCCACGACCATCGTCGGCATGTCGGAGCAGCGGCAACTGGAACAGAACATCCGGGCACTCGGGTTAACGATTCCCGATGAACTTCTTCACAGGATTGAAATGCTGGTGGCCCCGGTTAAAAACCAGCTATGGTTTGAGGGAAAACCGGAAAACAACCTTCCAAAGCCCACTTTTCAACATGATTAATCAACGCGCCCTGGTGCTGGTGGAACCCGGAAAAACCGAGGTTCGGGCCATTGAAATACCGGATTTTGGACCGGAAGACGTTCTGCTACAGGTCAATATGGTCGGTTTTTGCGGGGGCGACCTGAACGGTTTTCGCGGGTTGTTCGAGTTGCAGGAATACCCGAATGTGCTGGGCCACGAGGTGGGAGCCACCATTCTGGAAACCGGCGACCAGGTTCCCGACGCATTCAAACCGGGCATGAAAGTGACGCTCAATCCTTATTTGAACTGCGGCCATTGTGTTTCGTGCCGGAAAGGCCGACCGAATGCCTGTCAGGATAACAAGACGATGGGTGTTCGTCGTCCGGGGGCCATGACCCGTTTTATCAGCGTGCCCTATCAGAAGCTGCATTCGTCTTCGAGCTTGTCGGTCAGGGAACTGGCGTTGGTTGAGCCGCTGACGGTCGGTTTTCATGCGGCCGCGCGGGGGCGGGTTTCGGCGGGTGAGAAAGTCGCCGTGATCGGTTGCGGCATCGTCGGGATGGGCGCCATTGCGGCCTCCGTACACCGCGGGGCCGAGGTAATTGCCATCGACATCGACGATTCCAAAATGCGGATTGCGAAACTGGCGGGTGCTGCTCATGCTATTAATACCACGAAAGTCGATTTGCACGAAGCTCTGATGGCCATCACCGACGGCGATGGCCCGGATGTGATCATCGAAGCGGTGGGCAACGCCACGACGTATCGTGCGGCCGTGGAAGAGGTGGCCTACACCGGGCGAGTCGTGTACATCGGCTACGCCAAAAAACCGGTTGATTACAATACCGGAACGTTTGTCCGGAAAGAAATTGAGATTCTGGGTTCCCGCAACTGCCTCGGCGATTTTCCGGATGTGATTGCGTACCTGGAAGCGGGTAAATTTCCGGTCGATGCCGTCATCAGCCGGGTGGTGTCGCTGGACGAAGCCGGTGCTGCCCTGGCCGACTGGTCGGAAAATCCGGGGCCGATTACGAAAATTATGGTTGATTTTGATAACAGTATGAATTGATGAAATCCTGCGTCACCATTGCCCTGGTTCCGACGATCCAAACCGGCCCCTGGATTTACTGGCACGATTTATCGACCAGCATGGCCAAAGCCGCAGATCTGGGATTCGATGCCGTCGAACTGTTCACACCTTCGGCGGATGCTGTCAGCATCGACCGGCTGATGGCGCTGAGCAATCAATTCGGGCTGGACATTGCCGCCGTCGGTACCGGAGCCGGGAAAGTGCTGCACGGCCTGACACTGACCAACCCCGATCCAGCGATTCGATCAAAAGCGGTTGCGTTTATTTCGGACATGATGACCTTTGGCGCCCGCTTTGGCGCCCCGGCCATTATCGGATCGATGCAGGGCAACGCGGTTCCGGGTGTTGAAAAAGAACAGGCACTGGCCTGGCTGGCCGAAGGGTTGAACGTGCTGGGGAAACGAGCGGAGGAGCAAGGGGTCAAGTTGATTTACGAACCGCTAAACCGCTACGAAACCAACCTGATCAACCAGCTTGAAACCGGTGTTGCCTTCCTGAAATCGCTGGAAACCCGGACTGTGGTGCTGCTGGCCGATCTCTTCCACATGAACATCGAAGAAGTGTCGCTGGCGGACAGCATCCGGTCGGCCGGTTCATACATCGGCCACGTCCATTTTGCCGACAGCAACCGCCGACCGATTGGATTTGGCCATACCAACATGAGCGAGGTGGCAACGGTTTTAAAAGAGATTGATTATCAAGGCTACATCTCCGCCGAAGCGTTTCCCTGGCCCGATCCCGATGAAGCTGCAAGGCAAACGATGACGGCTTTTAAACAGTATTTTACTTAGTATACGATTTACGGTTTTTGGTTTACGGTAGTCGGCATGCGTCAGCTACCAAAAACCGTAAACTGAAAACCATAGAACCATGCAACGATTTTGCCTCGCCCTCGACCTGAAAGATGACCCCGAATTGATCGCCGAATACGAACAGTGGCACGCCAAAGGCAGCGGCTGGGCGGAAGTCCGGGCGAATGATCTGGCATCCGGAATTCTGGATCTGCAAATTTACCGCACCGGAAACCGCATGGTCATGATTCTGGAAACAGACGATGATTTTACCTTCGAAAAGAAAGCCGCGCTGGATGCGGTCAACCCACACGTTCAACGGTGGGAGGAACTGATGTGGAGATTTCAGGAGCCGCTGCCCTGGGCCAAAGAAGGCCAGAAGTGGATTTTAATGGATCAGATTTTTCAGTTTGAGAAATAAGCACATCAGTTGACACTTGCTTTTATTCAGGTAATCTTTCTCTCGTCGAAAGATTTACCTGAATAAAAGCAAGTATTGATTCCTACCCACTGTCAATTCCTCTCGCCAATTTTAGGTTCATCGGATCATACAACTTCCCTGATCCTGCAGCCCATTAATCCTTCCCGTTCTGAAAAATAATCATACCATTTTGGTAGGGTTTGCTTTTCTGTATTCTTCGCTGCAAAACTAATTTTGGATAGTAAATATCTGAATGTTAGATGGTTGTTGTGCAGTAATTTCGTTATTGAACCCCCGGACTCCTTTTTGCCAACTGATTAGCAACACTAACTAATCAATGTATGGCCACGCTTCTTCTGCTCGTTGTTACCGCACTTCTGAGCTTTGTTATTTTTTACAAAACCATCGAATGGTTTGAGAAAATCTAATCGTATCCCATGATCACGCTTGTTTTTATTGTCGCACTGCTGGTTTTCGCGTACATGCTGTATGTGCTGATTAAACCGGAAAAATTTTAACCCATACAACCATGTTAACGGAATGGATCGGTGTAATTGTCATGTACGGGCTGACCGTCCTGCTGGCAATTCCGCTTGGAAAATACCTTGCCAAGGTGTTCAAAGGAGAACCCACTGGGCTCGACTTTATGGCTCCGATGGAGCGATTGATTTACCGGTTAGGTGGCATCGACCCCCATCGGGATATGAACTGGAAAGAAAATCTGGTGGCCCTGCTGACGATCAATGCCGTCTGGCTGGTATACGCATTCATGCTGTTGCTGACTCAGGGGAGCCTCCCGCTCAATCCAGACGGCAACCCGTCGCAAACCCCGGATCTGGCGTTCAATACCGCCATTAGTTTCCTGGTGAACTGCGACTTGCAACACTATTCGGGCGAGACGGGCGCGACGTATCTGACGCAGTTGGGTGTGATGATGTTCCTGATGTTTGTTTCGGCGGCCACCGGAATTGCCGCAGCGGTTTTGCTGTTTCGTTCGTTCATGCCCCAAAGCGTTGAAACCGTCGGCAATTTTTACGTGCTTTTCACCAAGGCCATTACCCGGGTTTTGTTACCGGGATCGCTGATTGTTGCCCTGATTCTGGCGTTCAATGGCACCCCGGCTTCGTTCGACGGTAAAGACACCATCGTTACCTTGCAGGGCGATACCGTGGGCGTTTCGCGGGGTCCGGCAGCGGCTATGATCGCCATTAAACACCTGGGAACCAACGGGGGCGGTTATTTCGGCGCGAATTCGGCGCACCCCCTGGAAAACCCCAACTACCTGACCAATATGGTCGAAATGATCGCGCAGGTGCTGATTCCGATTGCAATGATTTTTGCGATGGGGTTCTACATTAACCGCCGTAAATTCGCCTGGGTCGTCTACAGCGTCATGACGATCGGGATGCTCTGTCTGCTTATTCCCACGATCAGCTCGGAGCTGGGCGGAAACCCGGCCATTGCCCGGATGGGCATCTCGCAACTGACGGGCGCAATGGAAGGCAAGGAGGTTCGATTTGGCGCTCTGGCGTCAGGCTACTGGAGCATCGTGACTACGATCATTTCCACCGGTTCGGTCAATTCGATGCACGACAGTTCGATGGCGCTTTCGGGGGCGATGCAACTGCTGGGCATGATGGTGAATGCGTTTTACGGTGGAGCTGGTGCGGGTTTGCTCAACTTCTACTACTTCCTGATCATCGCGGTTTTTGTGTCGGGACTGATGGTGGGCCGGACGCCCGAACTGTTTGGCCGGAAGGTCGAAGCGCGGGAAATTAAAATTGCCTCCATCGTGGCCCTGATGAGCGCACTGCTGGTGAAAGGCGGAACGGCGCTGGGAGCCTGGATTTTTATGAAGTATGGCGCGGCTGAATGGGCCGTTCAGCCCTCGGCCTGGCTAAACAACCCCGGTTTTCACGGTTTTTCAGAAATGCTGTACGAATTCACCTCGGCCAATGCCAACAACGGTTCAGGTTTTGAAGGACTGGGCGACAACAACTTCTTCTGGAATTATTCAACGGGAATGGTGCTGTTGCTGGGCCGGTTTTTACCGATCATCGGTCCCGTCGCGATTGCCGGTTTGCTGGCGAAGAAGAAGTACGTCCCCGAATCGTCGGGAACCTTGCCGGTCGATACGGCTACGTTTGGACTCATGATTTTTGCGGTCATTTTCATCATCACCGCGCTGTCGTTCTTCCCGGCCTTGGCGCTGGGGCCGCTGGCGGAGTATTTTTCACTGCGGTGACAGTTGACTGGCAATGTACGCAAGCACCTTTTCCAGCGTCATCGGTTCCGAAGGGTGAATATTTTCTTCAGAACCAACGTGCTGATGGTGAGGAGACGTTGCCAGATTAGGGTACTCGTGGGCATTGTCCCAACGGTGGATCAATTGATTGCCCGTCGTCATCCATTGGTAACTGTATTTCGTGCGGCCGGAGTCAAAGTACGTATACTCATGAGCAATCAATTGGGTGCCATTTGTAAAACGAATATCGGCTCGTTGCTTCTTCTGGCGTTCCGGTATAAGAACTAATTTGTCAGTATAGGAAAGTACAATGAATGGGAACTGCTCAATAACCTGCCTCATCTCGCCAATTGCTCGAGCCGCTGTTGGAAATAAGGAAGTGAATGTTGCTCAAATCGCCAATCCATTAAATCATCCTCCTTTTCGATAATGCCGAATGGTTTGAGTGCTTCGTCCTGATGGTTAACAACGCGTTGCTCGAATGTGAGAAAATCCATCCCATACTTTGCTTCGTAACGACCAATAATGGCTTTACATTCAGTTAGTTTTTGCTGAAAAATGCTGTAAGCCTGTTGTCTTGCAAAGTCGTCAAGGGAGGAGAACCCCAGTTCTTTTTGAACGACTTCTTCCAGGAAATCATGATTGACTACCATACCTCATTTTATTTTTTTCAAAGATAACATTATGGCACAGCCAAAACAATCCTCCCTCTTTCAACGCGACCTCGTTGGAAAAGCCATTCGGGAGTCGTTTATTAAATTAAATCCGGCGGTTCTGGTGAAGAACCCGGTCATGTTCACGGTCGAAATCGGCACGCTGATTATGGTGCTGGTCACGGCTTACATTGCCCTGTCGGGCGATACGTCGCAGGGAACACTGGGCTACAACCTGGTCATCACCCTGATTCTGCTGATCACCGTCCTCTTTGCCAACTTCGCCGAAGCCATTGCTGAAGCGCGGGGGAAAGCGCAGGCCGAATCGCTGCGGAAAACCCGGCAGGAAACCCCCGCCAAAGTGATTCGCGCCGTGGGGAACATGAAGGTCAATGAATTCCAGACCATTCCGTCGTCACAACTGGTGAAAGGCGACGTGTTCGTTTGTGAAACCGGCGACATTATTCCCTCCGACGGCGAGATCATCGAAGGCTTGGCCACCATCGATGAGTCGGCCATCACGGGTGAATCGGCCCCGGTTATTCGAGAAGCCGGTGGGGATAAATCATCCGTAACGGGTGGTACGAAAGTGCTTTCCGACCGGATTAAAGTGCAGGTGACAACCCAGCCGGGCGAATCGTTTCTGGATAAAATGATCGCACTCGTGGAAGGAGCCAGTCGCCAGAAAACACCGAATGAAATTGCGCTGACAATTCTGCTGGCCGGTTTTACGCTGATTTTCATCATCGTCTGCGTGGCTCTGAAACCGTTTGCCGATTACGCCAACACACCCATCACGATTGCGGCCTTGATTTCGCTGTTTGTCTGTCTGATTCCAACCACCATTGGCGGTTTGCTGTCGGCCATCGGCATTGCCGGGATGGACCGGGCGCTACGGGCCAACGTGATTGCCAAGTCGGGCCGGGCCGTCGAAACGGCAGGCGACATCGATACACTGCTGCTCGACAAAACCGGAACGATCACGATTGGAAACCGGAGGGCCACCCACTTTTATCCCGCGCCGGGCGTCTCCAAAACCGATATGATTCGCTCAAGTGCCCTCAGTTCGCTGGCCGATGAAACGCCGGAAGGCAAGTCGATTGTGGAACTGGCCGGAGCCGATGTCACACGTAACCTGAGTACGACCGGCGCGACGCTGATCAAGTTTACTGCCGAAACCCGCTCGTCGGGAATCGACCTGCCGGATCAGCGCAATGGACTGGTTCGGATTCGCAAAGGCGCGACGGATTCCATTCGGACGATGGTCAAACGCGCAGGCCATGCGTTCCCGGAAGAGACTGAAGAACAGGCCAAAAAGATTGCTGCAAATGGCGGAACACCTTTGGTGGTGTCGCAAAACGATAGCGTCATGGGCGTTATCGAGTTGCAGGATATCATCAAACTCGGTATTGCCGAACGCTTCGACCGGCTACGGAAGATGGGCGTCAAAACCGTCATGGTGACGGGTGATAACCCATTGACAGCCAAGTTTATTGCCGAAAAAGCCGGGGTCGATGACTACATCGCCGAAGCCAAACCGGAAGATAAAATGAACTACATCCGCAACGAGCAAACCGGGGGCAAACTGGTGGCCATGATGGGTGACGGTACCAACGATGCCCCGGCTCTGGCCCAGGCCGATGTAGGCGTGGCCATGAACAGCGGCACCCAAGCCGCCAAAGAAGCCGGCAATATGGTCGATCTGGACAACGACCCGACGAAGCTGATCGAGGTCGTGGAGATTGGCAAACAGTTGCTCATCACCCGTGGAACGCTGACGACGTTTTCGATTGCCAACGACGTCGCCAAATATTTCGCCATCGTTCCGGCCTTGTTTACGGTTTCGATACCGGCCCTGCAAAGCCTGAACATCATGCGGTTGCACAGCGCGGAATCGGCGATTCTGTCGGCGGTTATTTTCAACGCCATCATCATTCCGATGCTGATTCCGCTCGCGCTGCGGGGCGTCGAATACAAACCGATTGGGGCCAGTGCGCTGCTCCGACGGAACCTGTTTATCTACGGTTTTGGCGGCCTTGTCGCGCCGTTTATCGGCATCAAAGCTTTGGATTTAGTAGTCGGTTTATTCGTCTAATCAAACACAATCATGAAAAATCACATCTCCCCGGCCCTTCGACTGACCCTCGTTATGCTGGTTTTGTTAGCGGTCATGTATCCTTTGTTGGTAGCCGGAATCTCCCGCCTGGCCCCGGGCGGTGGCCAGGGTGAAAGCGTTGTTGTCAACGGAAAAGTGGTTGGGTACGCCCGGATTGGTCAGGCGTTTACCGAAGACCGGTATTTCAACAGCCGTCCGTCGGCAGTGGAGTATAACGCAGCCGGGTCGGCGGGTTCCAACAAAGGCCCCAGCAATCCGGACTATCTGACAACCGTTCAGGCGCGGATCGATACGTTTCTGGTGCATAATCCGGGTGTTCAGAAAGCCGACATTCCGGCCGAACTGGTGACAGCTTCCGGCTCTGGTCTTGACCCGGATCTGTCGCCCGCAGCGGCCAAAATTCAGGTGGCCCGCATTGCCAAAGTGCGCGGAATTTCCGTTGAAAAACTGAATCAACTGGTTGATAGCCAAATCGAAGGGCCGCTTTGGGGACTTTTTGGTCCGGCCAAAGTGAATGTGCTTCGGTTAAACGTCGCGCTGAATGCTTTCAAGTAAAAAGGAACAAAGTGAGTACAACAAAACGGCGGCTCCATCATAAAGTCGCGTCAGACATGAAAAAGTTGTTAGTAACGACCACGGTTTTAACGATGGTCTTTTGCAGCGGACCGTCGTTCGCCAAAGTGAATTTGATCCAACCGGCAGATACGACGGCAAAACCGGTTTCGGCATTGACTTTTTCCGGGTACGCCGAACTGTATTACGTTCAGGATCTGGACCAGCCCAGGGGACAGGAACGACCCGATTTTCTGTACAATCACAAGCGAAACCGGGAGGTCAATGTGAACCTGGCGTTTCTCAAGGCGGCTTATGCAAACGAGCGGGTTCGCGCTAATCTGGCCCTCCAGGTCGGGACGTATGCCCAGTATAATTATGCCGCCGAACAGCCGCTTCTCCGCAATATTTACGAAGCCAACGCGGGGGTGAAGCTCAGCAAAAACCGCGATTTATGGCTCGATGCCGGTGTTTTTTCGTCGCACATCGGTTTCGAAAGTGCTATCTCCAAGGATTGCTGGACGCTGACCCGCAGTATGTTAGCCGAAAATTCGCCGTATTACCTGGCCGGCGCCAAGCTGACGTATAACACGCCGAACGGAAAATGGACCTTGCTGGGATCGGTGCTCAATGGCTGGCAACGCATCAACCGCTTGCCGGGGTATACCAAACCGGCTTTCAGTACACAGGTACAGTTTAAACCCAGTTCAAAAGTGACCCTAAACTGGAGTAGTTTTCTGGGAGCCGATCATGCAGATTCATTGGACCAGCCCCGGTTTTTCAATAACTTTTATGCCATTATCAACCCAACCGGCAAGTTCGGACTTATCCTGGGCTTCGACATCGGGGCCGAGCGAAAACCGATCGTTGATGAGGGAATACGGAAGCGATACGTCTGGTATTCGCCGGTGATCATTGCCCGATATGCCACCAGTTCAAAAAGCTACGTTGCCGGGCGAATTGAGTATTATAATGATCCGAATGGGGTGATTATCAATACGCTATCGGCGGAACGGCCCAACGGTTTTAAAACCTGGGGCTATTCCGTCAATTATGACTACACTATTCTGCCAAATGCCGTCTGGCGAATCGAATACCGGGGTTTCAACAGCAAGGATGCCATTTTTGCCGAAACCGCAAACGGCCCGGCCAAGCGAACCAACAACGCGCTGACAACCTCACTGGCAATTAGTTTTTAATTAGAAGTGAGAGGTTAGACAAGAGAGTAAAGACAAAGGTTTATAGCGAGCTAATGGCGTCTTTTTTCTCTTGTCTCATCTCTTTACTCTCAGAAAACAATGGAAAACGACCGCGATCAATCCGCCGAACACTTTCTCCGGCTCATCCAGGCGTCGCGCCGGGGGAAATTCAAGATTTACATCGGGATGAGTGCGGGCGTGGGCAAAACCTACCGCATGTTGCAGGAAGCGCACGCGTTGCTGCGGGGAGGAATCGACGTGAAGATCGGGTACGTGGAAACGCATAACCGGGCCGAAACCCAGGCACTGATCGCGGGTTTGCCGATGATTCCAAGACGGAAAGTGTTTTACAAAGGCCGCGAGCTGGAAGAAATGGATCTGCAAACGATTCTGAACGGGCATCCCGAACTGGTCATCGTGGACGAACTGGCGCACACCAACATTCCAGGTTCGAAAAATGAAAAGCGGTGGCAGGATGTGCTCGACATTCTCGATGCGGGCATCAACGTGGTCAGCGCCGTGAACATTCAGCACATCGAAAGTCTGTATGACGAGGTTCACGACATCACCGGAATCGAGGTCGCCGAGCGCGTTCCCGACCGGGTTTTGCAGGCAGCCGACGAAGTGGTTAACATCGATCTGCCGGCCGACGAACTGATTACGCGCCTGAAAGAAGGGAAAATCTACGATCCGGCCAAGGTAGAAACCGCCCTGCGCAACTTCTTTCAGGCCGATAAAATCCTGCAACTCCGCGAACTGGCGCTCAAGGAAGTGGTGACGGCGGTGGAACGGAAAGTGGAAACCACGCTGCCCGTCAACACCCAGTTTCGGCACGAACGGCTGATGGCGTCCATTAGCACCAACCACGTCGTGGCCCGTCGGGTGATCCGCAAAACCGCCCGGCTGGCGGCTTATTATCAGGCCCGGTGGTGTGTATTGTATGTGCAGACGCCTGCCGAAGATCCCAACCGCATCAAGCTGGATGTGCAACGGCATTTGATCAATAATTTAAAACTGGCGACGGAATTGGGGGCCGAGGTGATCCGGGTAAAAAACACGAGTATCTTTAATGCGCTGGTCGAGGAGTGCGAAAAGCGCAAGATTACCACGGTCTGCATCGGCAAACCGCATTTCAACCTGTTTCAGGTGATTCTGCGGACCCATGCGTTCAATCGGTTGCTCACTATGTTATCGGAATCGGACATTGATTTAGTCATTCTGTCATGACGATTAAACTAAAACTATCGCTGGCCCTCGGATTTTTGTTTGCCGTCATGCTGTTGCTGGGCGGGCTGGGAATGTATTACCTGAACCAATTATCGGACGACGCCCGGGCTATTCTGAAGGATAATTACACGTCCCTTCAATTCGTTGGCGGCATGCAGAAAGCATTGCTGACCCGCAATTCCGACCCCAATTCCATGAAGGCGTTCGAAGCGTCTTTGCGTCGGCAGGAAAACAATCTGACGGAAGAAGGCGAAAAAGAACTGGTGGAAGCTGTGCGCGTGGACTTCGACCGGTTGAAATCGGGAAGTCGGAATGACTCCCTGACGGCGGCCCGGATTCAACAGAACCTGCTTCAACTGGGAGCCATCAACCAGCAGGCCATGTTTCGGAAAAATACCGTGGCCGAGCAAACCGCCAAAGATGCGCTGATCTGGCTGGCTGTCACCGGCACCTTCAGCTTCCTGATTCTGTTTTCGTTCATCATCAATTTTCCCGGCTACATCGCCAATCCACTGCGCGAACTGACGCGCGGTATTCAGGAAGTGGCCAGTCGAAATTTTGAGGAACGACTGCATTTTAAATCCAACGACGAATTTGGTGATCTGGCGCGGGCGTTTAATTCGATGGCACACAAGCTCGACGAATACGAACACACCAAACTGGCCGACGTACTGTTTGAAAAGAAGCGCATCGATACGCTCATTCAATTGATGGATAACGGGATTATCGGACTGGACGAGAAAAAGACAATCCGGTTTGTGAACCCCGTTGCCTGCCGGTTGCTGGGCGTTCAGGAAGCCGACCTAATCGGGAAATACGCGCCAGATGCGGCCCTGACCAACGATTTGCTGCGGACCCTGCTCCAGAATCTGGTGGAACCGGCGAAGGAGCCCCAGGTTGGGGGTGGTTTACTCAAAATTGTCGATGAAGGAAAAGAAAGCTATTTTAACCGACAGACGCACGTTGTTACCCTGACGCGTACCGGCGAAGACCAGCCGGTGGCCGCCGGTTGGGTGATTGTGCTGGAAAACATAACCGCTTATCAGGAGCGCGATCTGGCCAAAACCAACTTCATCGCAACGGTTTCCCACGAGTTGAAAACGCCGATTTCGGCCATCAAGATGAGTTTGAAACTGCTGGATGATCAGCGGGTGGGTGCGTTGAACGAAGAACAAAAACAACTGGTCGATCACGTCCGCAACGACGCCGACCGGTTGTTGAACATCACCGGTGAGCTGTTGAATCTGGCGCAAGTGGAATCGGGTCAGATTCAACTGACCATCAAGGCCGTCAATCCGTCGGATCTGGTTCAGTATGCGACCCGCGCGCTGGAAGTGGCGGCCCAGCAGCGGCAGGTGCGGTTTGAGGTGTCGGGTTTTTCGGATTTGCCCGCGATCAAAGCCGATCCCGACAAAGCCACCTGGGTGTTGGTCAACCTGTTGTCGAATGCCATCCGGCACAGTCCCGAAGAAAATGTGGTTCATATTTCGGCTCAACAGATTGGCAATCAGGTGGAATTTGTGGTTCGGGATTACGGCCCCGGTTTGCGCCCCGAACACCGGGCGCGGGTTTTCGACCGGTATTTTCGCGCTCCCGGCCAGAACGGTTCGGTGAGCGGCACGGGCCTGGGCCTGGCCATATCCCGGGAATTTATTCAGACAATGGGAGGGGAAATCGGGTTGAAGGACGGGATTGAACCGGGGGCGGCTTTTTACTTTCGGCTGGCTATTGCCTGAAGTCCGTAGGTACGTTCAGCTCAAAGCTGTATTTTTGTGTATCTATTTCCCAAACCCCTATGTTCTGGTACGAAGACGAAGTCCATCAACTTGAAAAAAAGGTTCGATCCACCGCAGAAGTTACCAACCGCACGGTTTTTTACGGCAGTTCCTCCATTCGCCTGTGGAAAACGCTGGACCACGATTTTTCCGAAGAACAGGTGTTGAATATCGGTTTTGGTGGCTCGACGCTGGCGGCCTGTGGCTGGTTTTTTGAACGGCTGGTACTACCGGTCCAACCGCGTTCCATCGTGTTTTATGCCGGCGACAACGACTTGGGCGATGGACGTCATCCGGAAGAAGTGTATCTGTTCTTCTGCGCGCTGACCAGTAAAATGCAGCAATACATGCCGGAAACGCCGTTTACCTTTGTGGCCATCAAGCCCAGCCCCGCCCGTTGGCACATCATCGACCGCATCCGGTTTGCCAATCACCTCATTCAGCAGAAAATCGAAACCCTGCCCGGTTATCACTTTGTGGACGTCTTCACGCCGATGCTCGATGGGGGAGGGCGCCCGCGCTGGGAACTGTTCGATAGCGATGGCCTGCACCTGAACCGGACAGGCTATACATTGTGGCAACAGACGTTGTTGCAGCATCCTGAGATTTTTTAACAAATTGTTTAACTAAAAAGCTGTTCGGTAAATAAAAAAGGATGCATCTTGCCTGCCGAATAAAGGAGTTGTATGCATCGCGAATACCAAAAATGGTTTAGCCCCCGGCTGAACCGCGACATGGAGCTTTTAGTGTTTGGTCATGCCGGTGCGCGGGTGCTGGTGTTTCCGACCCGGCGGGGGCGGTTTTACGAGTTTGAAAACATTGGTCTGGTCGACGCGCTGGCCGACAAACTCGAAAGTGGGAATCTGCAACTGTTTTGCGTCGATAGCATCGATGCCGAGAGTTTATACAGCAAATGGATTCCTCCGCACGAGCGTGTACAACGCCATCTGCACTACGAAAATTACATTCTGGAAGAAGTGTTGCCCTTCACCCGGATGAAAAATCCCCAGCCGTTCATGATCGCCCTGGGCTGTAGCTTTGGCGCTTTTCACGCGGTGAACATTGCCCTCCGGCATCCTGCCTGGTTCGGGAAAGTGGTCGCCCTGAGCGGGCGGTATGACTTGTCGGCACCGGTGGAGAGCTTTCGCGGATTGTTCGATTCCTATTACGACGAAACCATTTACTTCAACACCCCCACGCATTTTCTGCCCAACCTCCACGACGAAGACACGCTGGCGTTGCTGCGCCGGATGCATTTCCTGATCGCCATCGGTCAGCAAGATCCCTTCTTCGACAACAACCGGGCCTTGAGTTTTTCATTGGGCGAAAAGCAAATTCCGCACGATCTGTACGTCTGGGAAGGCCGGGCACACCGGGCCGAATACTGGCAGCAGATGGTGAGGGTGTATTTATAGCAAAACCGGCAACTGCCCCTCGATTTGCGCCCGGCGGGGTTCATACTGGGCGGGTAGTTTGAGGTGCGTACCCAATTCGTTCAGCGGTTCGTCTACCGTAAAACCGGGGTTGTCGGTTGCGATTTCAAACAGCACACCGCCCGGTTCGCGGAAATAGACGGAATGGAAATAATTCCGGTCGATCTGATCGGTAACCTGCAAGCCTTTGGCGGCAATTTTTTCCTGAAAGTGTTTCTCAACAGCTTCATCTTTAACCCGGAAAGCGACGTGGTGAATGGTGCCACCGGCCACATGCCCGCGCGCTTCGCCCGGAACCTCCACCAGGTCCACCAGATTGGCATTGTCGACCGCACTGGTGGCAAACCGGTAGCGATTAACGTGCTGGTCGATGAGTTGATAACCAAAGACATCGGTTAAGATATCCGCGGTGCCTTTGATGTTTTCCAGCGTCAGCGTCACGTTGTGAAATCCTTTCGTGGCGACGGCTGCGCTAACGTCGTTCGTCTTCCAGGGCGTCCGGTCATCGGCGGTTTTGGAAACGATCAGTTCGAGTTTCAAGCCGTCCGGGTCGAGAAAGGGGAGGTAAGTTTCGCCGAATCGCTGCGTCGGTTTGTTGTAAATCACGTTGTGATCCACGAAGCGTTTTTGCCAGAATTCCAGGCTTCCTTCTGGAACGGAATAGCCGATTTCGGTCGCCATTCCGGTGCCTCTGCGGCCCGGCTGAACGGTTCCCCACGGAAAAAACGTCAGGATGGTTCCCGGCGAACCACCTTCGTCGCCAAAGTAGAAATGATAGGTGTTCGGATCGTCGAAATTGACGGTTTTTTTGATAAACCGGAGTCCGAGTATTTTCGTATAAAAATTGAAATTCCGCTGGGCATTTCCGGCGATGGCGGTGATGTGGTGCAGGCCTAAGAGTTGGTCTTCCATGTGAATAGGGTCTTGAAAAGCACGAGCCGGGAAGTTAGGAAAAACTCGTTTGCCTGACACCTGCGTTGGCTCCTTTATTTCACTTTTTTGAAGGCAGCTCCGAATACGCTGGCACTCGCAGCAAGGGCATCATCGCATCGTTCGCGTCAAAACTGGCGTCTGCGTGTAACCTTTGGTTGTTCCGGGAGTTTCCCGCGCAACGTGGTGACGGATCCCTGGTCTTTACACCGTTAAACGATACGCCCCAAGAAAAGACAACAAAAACAATGAACGACAAACTTGATCCCTGGCTTCTGCGGATGGCAATCATGACCTTACTACTTATCGGCCTGTTCATCAACACGGCCTCGCTGGCCCAAACCGACCAGGTGGAAACCCTGATCCGGCGCGAAATGCAGGAACGCCGGATTCCCGGCCTTCAGGTGGCGGTGGTTCAGCGGGGTAAACTCGTTCTGCTCAAATCGTACGGGATCGGCAATCTCCAGTATGGGACACCGGTGACCAGCCAGAGCGTTTTTTCGATCAATTCCTGCACGAAAGCCTTTACCGGTGTTGCCATCATGCAGTTGGTGGAAGAAGGGAAAGTGGACCTGGCGGCACCAGTATCCCGCTACCTCGCCGACCTGCCAGCAAGCTGGCAACCCGTCACGATCCGGCAACTGCTGACGCACGTTTCCGGTTTGCCGGACATTCTCCGGGTGATCGATTCTGCGCCGATGGGTCGGGTGATGGATGAGGAAACGGCCTGGGCGAAAACGAAAGCCATGCCCATGGATTTTCCGACCGGAACACAATTTCTGTATAACCAGACGAACTACGCCTTACTGGGGAAGATCATCGATCAATTCCGGGAGAAACCGTTCGCGGAGGTTTTCCGGGAGCGACAGTTTCAGGTGGCAGGGATGCCCAACACCGGTTTTGGCGACTCCCGCGATGTGATTCCCAACAAAACCCAATCCTACGGGTATGTGACCCGAATGGATGGGCAGGCATTTCCGGAGGGCAAAGTCACCCCTTCGTACGAAATTTTTCCGGCCTTTCGCCGGACGGCTTCGGGCATGAACAGCACGGCGGAGGATCTGGCCCAGTGGGTGATTGCGCTGCAACAGGGCAAACTTTTTCGAACCAAAACCGCCCTCGCAACCCTCTGGACGCCGGGAAACTACAATGACGGAACGCCGACGCAGTGGGCGATGGGCTGGGTAACCAAACCACGACCCCGCCACCGGGCCATGATTACCACCGGCGGTGGTCGTTCGGCTTTGTTTGTTTACCCTGAAGACGACCTGGCCATCATCGTTTTAACCAATCTGGCTGGTTCTTTTCCGGAAGAATTCATTGACGAACTGGCGGGTTTTTACGACCCGGAAATCCCGAAATCCGATCCCATCACGACACTCCACATGCAGTTGCGGAAACGCGGTTTTGAGCAGGCCCATGCGGTATTTCAGGAAGAAAAAGCAAAGAACGCGGCTTTCCAGCCATCCGAAGCCGATCTGAACGACTGGGCGTATCGGATGATGAGTCGGGGACAACTGACCCAAGCCCTTGCCATTTTTAAACTCAATGTGACCTTGTTTCCGGCAAGCTGGAATGTGTATGACAGCTACGGCGAAGCGCTGTTCAGGAATGGCCGGAAAGAAGAAGCCATTGCGATGTACCGGAAATCAATTGAGCTGAATGCCGATAACCAGAGCGGAAAGCAGATGCTGGAGCGGATTTTGAAAACGCCGTAAGCCGGAAAGCCGTTGTGTGTCTAATTTTAAGCTTGACAGATATGACGGTTTTTGTTCGAATAATATTTTGTACACACAAAAATATTAGTGTGACTTTTTTCGCAGTGGGAAGTCTACATTAACGAATGTTATTCCCGAAAGGGCCGGAAACGTGGCCTGAGCCGGTTTTTGATGAAATGCATTTAAAAAACCAGTTGGAGTCATAGCACTTGTCGTAGTTAGTCGTTGATGAATATGAAAAAAAAAATCTACCTCCTTGCGGGTCTTTTTCTGTTAGCGGTGAGTGCCTCATTCGCTCAGAATGGAAAATTCGACGTCCGATTTTTGGTTAAAACCATCGACTGTACTACCGGCAAAGCCGTTATCAACGTGCAGGTGAAGGCCAGCAATGGCCAGGGTACGTTTCTGATGGGCGATGCGAACTACCGATTCGATTATGACCCCCGAATCATCAACAATCCCGTCATTCTGACGCAGGAAAATTTTTCCAGCCAGGCTCCGGCGAGCGATGTCCGGTATGGAATCCAGAACCTAAACGGCAGTTCGTTCGGCCCCACCATGGGAACCGTTTCGCTCAACACCACCTACGGTGGTTCAGGAACCGGAGCGGCTTCCGTTGGCATCAACTGGATCACCGTTTCGACCATTCAGTTCGATATTGTCAATACGCAACTGATTCAAAACAACTGCTTTGCCATCGTCTGGCATACCGATACCATTTTTCCGGTTACCGGGATGAATGAGTACATCACCAATGCGCAGGCAACCGGTGGGTACGAACTCAAAAACGTGGCGGCCGGTGGCATTTTCGGTAATCTGCAGGTTTGTATTCCCGACTATTGTTCCATCAATGCCATCGACGACATCGCCACCACGCCCGTCAATACGCCCGTCAACGGCAATGTTCGCACCAACGACCTCACCGACCCGCTGACCCTGGTCGTGACCACGACGCCCGTCACCGCTCCCAAGCACGGTTCGATTACCATCAACCCCGATGGTTCCTACATTTACACGCCCACCAATGGCTACGTCGGTAAAGACAGCGTTCAGTATCAGGTCTGTAAACAAAACAATCCAACGGTTTGCGACCTCGCCTGGCTGCGGATCACCGTGACCCAATCCACCGTTCAATCCATCGATCTCTCCCTCACCAAAACCGTTAGTAAATCACAACCGGCAATGAATGAGGTAATTACGTATACACTAGCCTTGTTGAACAGCGGGGGAGGCAATGCCACCGGCGTCGAAGTAAAAGATTTGCTACCAGCGGGATTGATGTACCAGAGCAGCAATGGAACCTACAACGCCAATACCGGAATCTGGACCGTTGGCACCGTCAACGCGGGGGCTACCGTTCAGTTGGTCATTACCGCTAAGGTAACCACGGTTGGCACCTGGTTTAACAAAGCCGAAGTCAGCAAAGCCGACCAGCCCGATACCGACTCGACACCCAACAACGATAATCTGCTGGAAGATGACATCGGCGTGGCCTGCATCGCCATCCCGGTCAATATTTGCGATGGCGATACCTACCAGATTGGCTTGCCCAGCGGGTATACGGGCATTCAATGGTACAAAGACGGTCAAATTATTCAGGGTGCTACCGGATTGACCCTGCAGGTGTCTGCCGCTGGCAGTTACAGCTTCACAGCCTCGAATGCCCAATGCCCCATTCAAGGCTGTTGCCCCGCTATTTTTGTCAATGGAGATTGCTGCAAACCAACCGCCTGTATTCCCATCACCATTACGCAAACGAAAAAAGGACGATTATAAGCAAAGCCGGGCCAACCCGTTGGCCCGGCTTTGCTTATGCTTTTAGTCCTCATCGTAATCTGCACACTAATGGGATCAAAATCATCGCCAAACCGGAAATTTGCCATCGATGTCATCCAATTACACCATGCCACCGGTCGTCAACGGGATGAATTGGTTGCGAAACTCATTCACACCGTCTTCGAGGAAGGGCCTCAATCCCAGTCGGCGAAACGACGAAAACGAACGAAACGACGACCACCGGATGAGGAGCAGGAAATCCAAAAAGCGGAATGATACGTTACTGATACGGTATTTATGGTAAATCATGTTTAAATTTGTTAAAAACGGTTTATCAGAAACCTATGGCAACCATCACCGACTTTTCGCAGCTTGATCTGACTAAAAAATACACCTACGCCGATTATTTGACCTGGCAGTTGGATGAATGGGTCGAGTTGATAAAAGGAAAAGTGGCCCGGATGAGCCCAGCACCAAAACGGATTCATCAGGCGATCTCATTTAATCTGTCCAGAATTCTGGGTCAGCGACTAAAAGGGAACACCTGTAGGGCTTATGCTGCGCCATTCGATGTGCGGTTGACCACGATGGACGTTGTAACCAACGAAGCCATCGAAACCGTCGTTCAGCCGGATATAAGCGTTATTTGTGATCCGGCCAAATTGGATGAACAAGGGTGTATTGGCGCTCCCGATTGGATTATCGAAATTCTGTCACCGGGCTCAATGGCCCGCGACACGAAGGAGAAATTCGATTTGTATGAGGAAAATGGGGTAAAGGAGTACTGGATTGTGGCACCGGGTGAAAAAAATATCTCGGTGTTTGTGCTGGAAGGTGATCGGTATCAACTGGTTGCCGATTTTTACCAGCCCGGTTTGATTCCCGTTCGCACATTGGCGGACTTTTCAATTGAATGGGGTACGGTTTTTGAAGACCTGTAGTCACAGTTTGGGTAGGATGAAGCGTTAAAAAGGGTTTTCAATAATTGTTTTTACAAGCAATTATTTCACTATACACACACCATATTTTCCCGTTCTGGTAGTTCGCCCTGTTGCCGAAACTTCGGCAACAGGGTAGAATCACGAAATTTGAAAAAACGTAATTTTTTTTTGCCGGGACGATGTCCCGGCTTTTGCCCAACCAGTCGCTAAGTGTTTGGAATATACCTAAATAAGGAAAAAAGTGTGCATAAATTCAGATTGAAAAGTGACAAATTGGAAGGACTTCGGTCTCAAGTAAAACGAAGCGGATTAAGTATAATTGCTTGAGTAAGCAACTATTTCAACACAAATGCCATTGCCAACGATCAATGCGGATGAATACCCATCTGCAAAACCGGGATGAAACCATTTTCACTGATACTAACCATCCTGTTTCCCTTGCTGGGGAGCGTCGTGCAGGCCCAGACGGGCCTGACGGTGTTTGGGGATTGTTCCGTAGCAGCCGACGCATCCATCGGTTTTTTTGGCGATCACCTGACCCTGAATGCCGACCTCGGGGGAGAAGGCAGCGTGGTGATGGCCGGGAACCAAATCCAGATCATCGAAGCCGCCGACAAAACCGTCAGCCGACTGGTGATTGTCAATCCTACTGTCGTGAAAGTGCGGGGGAAACTAACCGTCCGCCAATCCCTGGTGGTTGAGCGCGGACGTCTTGACGTGCTGCCGCAGTCCAGTCTGGTGCTGGCCCCGCAGTCAAGGCTGCTGGTGTTGCCGGGAAGCCGGTTCAGTCCGCTGGCGGACGGTTTCAAACCCGATCGAACTACCGCCCCGACGGCCCAAAACCAGCATCCGGATGTTTATAGCCTGCCGACCGATGGCCGACTGGTGGTGGGAACATCGACATCCGCCGGATCCGCCGTGATTTACCGTGCGGCCGGAAGTTACCAGGCTCCCTCTTTACCCCGAACGGCGACGCCCCCCTGGGCCTAATCAGCCCCGCCCGTTCCTGTACATAGTCTGTCATCTTTTTATTTGAACCACACATGAAAACCGCTATCAAACATACGTTGGCGATCACCGCCCTTCTTTTCAGTGCATTAACCACCCAGGCCCAGGTGAAAATTGGCTCCAACCCGACGGTTATCGAGGCACAATCCAATCTGGAAGTAGAAGCTTCCACCCCCAATCGCAAGGTGAAAGTAGACAAAACCTCCGGTCAGTTGACCATTCAGGATGGCACGGAAGGAACGGGGAAAGTGTTGACGTCGGATGCCGTTGGAGGGGCGAGTTGGCAGGAACCAGCGACGTTAAATATCCCTGTAACTGCATTTAGCGGAAAACTAACATCCAGTTACGTTGTACCAGCCTGGACAGCACATGATCAGCTCGATCAACGCATCCCTTTGGTTCCAAGTATTGGCGCTTCTGGTTGGAATGCTACTACCAAACGATGGGTTGCCTCAACGGCTGGTACGTATTCAGTGCAAGTTGGCCTATCCTGTAACAGTACGACAGGGGCAGCCGTTGCACTTTGGACCCGGATCTGGATTACCTCCGAAAATGGTGGCCCGTTATTTAAAGGAGTAACTGCAATGGGAGCACCTGCCGGTGACTGGCAATCGGTTGTTTATACAGGTCAGTTAGCTCCCGGTGATGGAATTTCCCTTGAAGGATACACCATGCAGACTGACGGTCAACCCCCGGTGAACCCGATTTGGACAGGAACATGCGCTCCTGCTTATATGACCATTACAAAAATCTCAAATTAATAAATTTTGGTTAATAGATCATCACTTCCGTTGTTGCTCGCCCATCGCGAGTGACTTCTATTGAAACGTTTTCAGTCTCGAAAGATAATCCCGGCAAGGGCGTTGTTGCAAAACGGTGCAAACCGGGTCGGCGGTTCTTGGGATCGGGGGCTGGCGCGGCAGGTGGGCGATGTCGGCGGTTTGATGTCAATGGGTTAAGAATGGTCGAATGGAAATACCGGATCGGGGAAAAGCAATTGTATCGGACAAATAATTGACGGAGTATTTGTTAAATCCGAGACCTCAAATTCGTGACATTGGTACCGATTAACAAATAAAAGACCATGTATAACGAATTTGAAAGGGTGGTTTTAACGGATGATCTGCCGGAATTGGGCCTGATGCGTGGCGATCGGATCGCCGAAGCGATTGACCCAGGTCAGGAAGTAGGACGAAGCGGCTTGAGGATTGGTCGCGATGTCACTTGTATGTGAAAAGTGACAACAGCCGGGTTAAGAAACAGAAATGGGCGAATTTGTGTAATTTTGGTGCATAGTGAACAAAAACCGGTAGTACATATGCAGTATATCGTCAATGAACAGGGCATGGTTCAAATTCCGCTTGAGGATTGGAAAAATATGCAGATGCGCTATAAAAAGTTACATCAAAAAGTCCGTGTGATGACGGGTATTCAGCAGGGATTAAAAGAAGTCCACGACTCCATCGCACTGGGGAAACCTTTGCAGAAATTAGACGATTTTCTGTCTGAGTTGCAGAAAGAATAAAGGTCGAAATCCGGGTTAGCGAAAACTTTAAGCGGGAAGCCAGACGCTTGCTGAAAAAGTTTCCTTCATTACAGGCAGAATTGATGGATTTGCAACGAAAGCTCGCTGAAAATCCAAAAACTGGTACCCCGATTGGTCACAATGCTTATAAAATTCGATTGGCAATACGGTCGAAAGGCAAAGGTAAAAGTGGCGGAGCCAGAGTGATTACCTATTTGGAACAGATTGTAGAAGTTGAAATCAGGAAGCAATAACAAGCTGAGGAGCTTGTTATTGTAAATTTGATTTCAATATATGACAAGTCGGAAACGGCAACAATTAGTGATAAAGAATTAAAAATCTTGATTACTGAAACCATGAATACCAAGAATTAAAGTTCTGTTGTCATGAGAAGTTACAGAACAAATAAAGTCAATATTGATTGCAGTATCAGTAAGAAAGGCAAGCGGCCTCAGTAACCCTGATTGTTAAAAATAACAAATAATTAGTTTGCTTGCTCAATCAATTAAAGATTGAAAATCAGTACAATCAGTACAAAAAGATAAAAGGATTTAAATCGCAACGAAGATGATGGGACAGTATACCAGAAAGCACAGATGGGGAGTTCTCTTGACATTTGTGTTGACCGTCATGGCCCGCTGGGCAGAGGCTCAATCCGGGAGTACGGGCAGTACGTTTGTCCATACCGGTGGGCAGATGGGTATTTTTGGACAACACGACTTCCAGAACGGGAGTGGTACCATCAATGCCGGTATCATTGGCTCCGAGCGGCAACCCGCCATCGGCATGTACACCTTCGTCAACCCGAACGCAAGCTGGGTCGGGGCCAGCAGTTCGGCCTTTGTCGACGGTTACGTGCGGACCCTTCAAAGCGGCCCCTTCACCTTTCCGATTGGCGACAACAATGCCTACCGTCCGGCGGCCGTGTCGGCTTCGTCCAGTGCCAATCCGACCACGGCGGCCTATTTCGGCGTCGATCCGGGTCTGGCCACCACCAGCGATTTAAAAGGAGGGACCTACGGTATTCTGCCGGGAGGAGGCCCCGAGTTTCCCACCACTTCCAAAGCCCCCACCGTCGGCGTGGTCGACAATGTCGAATACTGGGACATCGACGGCACCACGCCTGCGCGCATCACCCTCACCTGGGATGCCAACACACCCATCAGCGCGATGATCGGCACTGATTTCAGTAAACTGACCATTGTCGGCTGGGACGGAGCGAAGTGGGTTACGATTCCTTCGACGGTCGATCCGGCTTCCCTGGTGCAGACCACCAGCGCGAGTGCCTTCACGGGTCTGGGTCCTCAGGTTTCGGCCGGTTCCATTACGACGGATGCCGATGTGGTGCCGGGTTCTTTCATCGTGTATACGCTGGCGGGAATCGAAACCATCTGTAGCCTGACGGTTACGGCGTCGGCCAGTTCAACGGCGGTTTGCGTGGGGCAGGTCGTGACCCTGGCGTCGACGGTAACGGGGAATCTGGGCGCAGTGACCTACGCCTGGAGCGGCCCCAACGGGTTTACGGGCAATGCCGCCAATCCGACCCTGCCTGCGGCTACCTCCGCCACCTCCGGTTTGTATACCGTTACTGTTTCTGATCCAACCTCTTCAACCTCCTGTATTCGAACGGCTTCGGTGGCGGTCAATGTCGGTTCGCTGGGTGTACTGGCGAGCAGCAACAGCCCGGTTTGTTCGGGCGGAACCCTGGCGTTGTATGCCACCGTACCCGACTTGACGTACGCTCCCTTTACCTACGCCTGGACCGGCCCGAATTCGTTTGCAAGCAATCAGCCCAATCCCACCATCGTCAATCCGACAGCCAATGCGAGTGGCAATTACGTTTTAGTGGTCACTGCTACCAACGGTTGTTCGGGATCAGCCACCACCGCGGTCGTCATCACCGATGCGCCTGATTTAAGTTTTGGATTGCCCAACGACACTTACACCATTTGTTCCGGATCACCCGCGCAGTTAACGGTTTCCGGTTCGAACGGGGCAACGGTAACCTGGCAGGCATCGACCGGACAAACCGGGACGGGTACGACCATTGATCTGGGAACCATAATCAATAACGCCAGCGAAGCGGGGATCATTAAAATCCTCGTGAATGCGCAGGCCAATGGATGTCAGGATAATGCGATTGTCTATATCAAAGTAAAACCCATACCGATTCTCCAGCTTTCCCCAACGGTTTCCAGTGTCTGTGATTTGGAAATGGTGACTGTCCAGGCCACGGCCCTCCTAACGGGAGCAACGATCGATTGGACCCGAACACCCAACACGCCCAATCCGCCACCAGCCAGTGGCACCGGTACAACCAGCGTATTGCTGACGCAAACTTTGCCACCAGCCACGTATACGTACAATTTTACGACAACGTATGATGGCTGCACCAGTTCACCCCAATCAGTCACCGTAACTGTACAGCAATGATGACCGGGCCGGATTATTATCGAAGACTTTTTAACTGCATGAATGCTATGAATCTTAAGATTATTGCTGGAGAAGAAAAGGAGAAGGGAAGAACCCGACCTCTGTTCTATCATTTATTCGGAACGATTCTGGTTATTCTGGGCATGGTCGCACCGGCTGTTGCCAATACCTATGTGGTTACCAATACCAATGCCACGGGTGCGGGGTCGTTTCATCAGGCCCTGCTGGATGCGAATGCGAATCCGGGTGCAGATGTCGTTCAGTTTAATATTCCACCGGCATTGTTGGATGCCAATAATGTCGCAAAAATTACCATGCCGACTGGAATTCTGATCTCGGGATCGGTCTTCATTGACGGGAAATCGCAGGCCATTAACTCGGGACGTTCTAATACCGCGTGTCTAAACAGCGAAGCCATTACGGTAGGCGTTGATAATGTCGCCATCCCGGCTTTCGATTGCCCTGAGGTAGAAGTCACGTTCCCCAGTGTTACTACGTTAGGCTTTTTCATCAACACCGGAGCGGATGGAACCGTAATGGATAACATTGCCGTAGTAGGTCCCAATTCATCACCTACAAACGGAACTTTGGCTGAAGTTGAACCGGGCGTAAGTAACATTAAAATAACGAACTGTTTCCTGGGACCAACCGCGACGGGGATTTTTTCAGGAAACAGCCTGGCTACAACCGGGAGTATTTTGCAAATTCTGGGAAGTAATGTTGAGGTAAGCCATAATATCGTGGGCTATAATTTAAATGGCGGAGGCATCATTCTGAACGGTTTGGGTGTCAATAATAATACGATTAAGCAAAATAAAATTATACAAGCGGGGATCACTTCGACGGTTGGTGATGCCATCACACTGGTAAATCACCCCAATTACAATTTAATTGAGGGGAATTATATATTCAAACCAGGAGCTAACGGTATGCACTTGTTGCAGGGAGCCAGTAATAATACCATCCGCAATAACACCATAATCGGGGCTGGGCAACTGGTTCAGGAGACGGCCGGGATAGCAGTAAATCAATTTGTTAGTTTTGGTGGTCCCGCAACCTTTAACAATCAGATTACCAAAAACGTCATTACCGCCAGTGGTGGCCCGGCCATCCTGGTTGCAAACGGAAACGGAAACCTGATCTCCCAAAATTCCACCTTCAACAATGGAACGCTGGGGATTGACCTGACCGATGAAACAACGGCCAATACCCGGGATCAGGGAAATGGGGTAACGATCAACAATGGCGTCACCACTACCGGCTTGGGAAATATTGGCTATGATTTTCCGATCATTAGCAGTGCTACGATCAATTCGAATGGGGATCTGGTGGTGACGGGCTTTGCGCGACCCGCAGCTAAAATCGAGCTGTTTGCTGCCGACAATACTGCGGATGGCGGAAGCTTGAGCTTCAAATACGGTGAAGGCGAGCACTTTTTCTATTCGTTTCAGGAGGGGTCTGCCGGTATTGACCTGGATGCCACGACGGGGTCATATTCAGTCGCCGATGGTAATACCGATGCCAATGCCAGCCGTTTTCAGGTAATTATCCCTCAGAATGCGCTTCCGGCTTTTGTCAATAACACCCTGAAAATAGCCGCCACCGCTACCGATGCCTTAAACAATACCTCGGAATTTGGACCGGCATTTACCCTGAATTTAACGCGTGACTATGGCGATTTGCCAGCTATCTATTGTACCGAGCAAACCTCAAATGGAGCCAGTCACCTGATTACTGCCGGACTGAAAATGGGAGCGCTGATCGATGGGAATACGGACGGCATCCCCGCAGCAACAGGGGCAATCCCGGATGGGGATGATACCAACGGGGATGGATTTGTTGCCTATGAGTACTATAATGGTATTGTTGGTAGTACTGCGAATATTCCGGCTTCTGGGGCTACTGCAACCGGTCTAGTTTCCAGCTTTGGCGTTGTTCCGGCTAATCAGGGCGATCCGAATATGTACGGTATCCGTTTTAGCGGGTACATTACCATCAAGGATGCTGGAACGTATACTTTTTACACAAACTCGGATGACGGATCAATTTTGAAGATTGATGGGATAACGGTTGTCAACAACGATTTTGCGCAGATACCGACCGAACGATCCGGCACGATCACGCTGTCGCCCGGCAATCATCAGATTGAAGTACTTTACTGGCAGGGGAACGATTTTAGTGCTTTACTGACCGTTTCCTATGCAGGGCCTAATATTACCAAACAACTGATTCCTTCTTCTGTATTATCGTCCGTTGCGCCGGATGATGAAGATGGTGTGGCCTCCTTCCCGACATTGACGACATCCACAGTAAATTATACGGTGCCGGTAACGGTTCAGAATACAACCGGTGGGCCAGCAAACTTAATTGGCTGGATTGATTTTAATCGAAACGGCACGTTCGATACCGGCGAAGCTTCAGCAATTACCAATGTTCCAACTGGAACCAACGGAACCGTCAATGTGTCATGGAGTGGTCTTTCAGGCCTGAACGCAGACCCGGTTTATGCGCGTTTCCGCCTGTCATCTGATCCTGCTTTCACAGCAGCATCTAGTTGTGGTCCTTTAAATAATGGAGAGGTAGAAGATTATCAGTTGACCATTGTTTGTACACCCGCATCCATTACCGCCAGTCAAAACAGCCTGACCATTTGTTCGGGACAGCAGGCTAATGTAACCTTTACGACGACGCCTGTGGGTTCTCCAGTACGCTGGACAGGCAGTGATGGCACCGCCGGATTCTCATCGACCATGGTAACGGCACCCGTGAACAATGGTTTAACGCCCATTCTCGTCAGCTACACCGCCGTGACCGGCGAATTTGGCTGTACGTCCTCCACGGTGGTGACGGTCACCGTCAACCCCGTCCCCGTCATCACGCCCTCGGTTTGTTCCCAAACCATCTGTTCGGGCCAAACCGGAGCCATCACCTTTACGTCTTCGGTGTCGGCCACCGTCAACTGGCTGCGGGTGGAAGACGGGGCCACCGGAACCGGCAACATCAGCCAACTCTTTGCCACCACCGGAACCAACACCTACAAAATCTGGGGCGTCAGTGCAGCCCCGGCTTCGTGTCCGTCGTCGACCACCATTACGTGTGTGATTGTGGTCAATCAGTGTACCGATCCCTGTAGCCTGACGGTTACTGCGTCGGCCAGCCAGACGGCGGTTTGCGTGGGGCAGGTCGTAACCCTGGCGTCGACGGTAACGGGGAATCTGGGCGCAGTGACCTATGCCTGGAGCGGCCCCAACGGGTTTACGAGCAATGCCGCCAATCCGACCCTGCCTGCGGCTACCACCGCCATGACGGGAATTTATACCGTTACCGTTTCTGACCCAACCTCCTCGACCTCCTGTATTCGAACGGCTTCGGTGGCGGTCAATGTCGGTTCGCTCTATGTCGCGGCCAGTAGCAACAGCCCAGTCTGTACAACGGGGTCGCTGTCGCTGACGGGTATAGCCGCCGGAGGGAATGGAAGTTTTACCTACGCCTGGAGCGGCCCAAACGGTTTTGTGAGCGCGGTTCAAAATCCGACACTGGCGCTGTCGACCACGGCCCAAAGCGGGAACTACAACCTCCTGGTGACGGATACGCAGGGTTGCTCGGGAACCGCCACCACGTCGGTGGTGGTGGCAACGCAGCCCAACCTGAGCGTAAGCGGAGCGCCTGGTCTGACGGTTTGTTCGGGCGTGTCCACGACGCTGAATGTGACGGGCGACAGCGGGGCAACCGTGACCTGGACCAACAGTGTAGGCCAGAGCGGAACCGGAACGGCTATTAATTTTACCGGACTGATCAACGTGAGTGGCCTCCCCCAGTCGGTCACCTTCGTCGTGACGGCGGCTACCGGAGCCTGTGTCGATCAGGAGTTTGTGGTCGTAACGGTCAACCCGGCACCCGCCCTGCAGGTGACGCCGATCTCGGCGGTCTACTGTAATCTGGAGCAGGTAACCGTGACCGCTACGGCATCCATAACGGCGGCCACGATCAACTGGACGCGAACGCCCAACACGCCCAATCCGCCGGTTCCGAGCGGCAGTGGCACGGGCGCGGTAACCGTTCAGCAGACCTTGCCGGTCGGGGCCTACACCTATCAATTCACGGCAGTCGGTACCAACGGGTGTAGCAGCCAAACCGCCAGCGTGCCGGTGACGGTGCAGCAGTAAAGAGGGATTATGGAAATGGCTGGTGCAAAGCGAAAAGAAAACGAGAAAAAGTTTAAAAAGTGGGAAACAACAGCGGATGGAGGACGGACTTATCGGTTCATTGTCCCCGGCAAATACGGTTGGATAGCCCATTATATAAAAGATGTAGATGCTGATGAGCAAACGCTATCTTTTCGACAGGAGATTTACGATGAATCGGGAAATCTTCGCGAAATTCACGTAAAGTATCCGGAAGATAAAGGGCACATCAAACTATGAAGGTGACAAAAGAATTAGTAGCGAACCAGTTGCTGGCCTATTTACAACACCGAATGTCGCTGGCATCGCTGGTAAACTGGGCGGAAGAGATGGTCATGGAAGCGTCCTTCCCGGAGTCCGATACCGATGTATTGACGACGGTTCTGGCCCAAATTGGTCTGGCAGACGTCCGGCAATTTGGTCTTACCTGGGAAGATTGTGAAAATTTGATGCAGCAGTTAGGGTATCATCTTCAGGTTGAAGCCCGGCAGGCAGCCTGATAAGAACAACTGGATCAGAATTCGACTGGAAGATTGGACAGCGGTGTGATGCCGGGACCGAAAAGAGAAAAACGCGTATGAGTCAGGTATTAATAGATTGCGTGAACAAACAAATAATCAGTACGACCATGTGGTTACCTTCTACACCGATTCACCATCCCGGTTTACCCGCCACCGCTCACGGGCGGGGGTATGCCGACCCCACCAGAATGACGGTTGTTCCGCTTGCCACCAGTCGCTGGCGGGTGTGGACCTGGGTCGTAGGGTTGTTGTTGACAATGGCCTGGACGCAGCGGGTGCAGGCCCAGGCTACGATCACGATTCATAAGAATGCATTAAGTGAGACAGGGCAAATCTTTAACTTCACTACTAGCAACAGTGGCTCTGGTAGCACGACAATTCCGGCCTTTAGTCTGACGGATAATGCCCCCTTTATACCCATGAGGGATGTAGGGGTAGGGGGTAATAATGCGGTCTGGGCAATTGACCAAACGAACCTTGTGTATTATCGCTTGCCGGGAAGCACCAACTGGACTCAATTTGGTACAGATGCTTACAGAGTAGACGTAGATGGAAATGGAAGGGCATTCATCGTGACGACCCTAGGTAGCACCCTGTTTTATTCAATTAATGGAGCCCCTTACGTTAATATAGCTCCAGCGGGGACTGGTATCGTGGATGTAGGAGCAGATGTAAGCGGCACAACTTTGTATGTCAATAACCCTGCTTTATTTAGATGGGATGGTACTTTTAATAACTTCACGGCTATTACAGGTGCTCCTGCCAGTTATCGGATTGATGCCGGCCCGGGCAATTCAGTCTGGTTGGTAGGTACGGACAATAATTTATACGGAGGCACTGTGGCAGGTACGGTTTGGACTCAAACCAGTTTCTTTGGAGGTAATACCTATAATGATGTTGCAGTGGCGGCAGATGGAACGGTTTGGGCAACCAAAACCGATGGTTTTGCTTATCGATTGGTAGGGGGAGTCATGGTGAAAGATCCCGGAATTAGTGAGTTACGCAATGCAATCTCAGCAGGTTCTGACGGTGATACACCCTACAGTATTCAGAATATCAGCGGTTTTATCAATGGCTCACCATATAATTATGACAAATTAATACAGCGAAATGAAAACGGTACATGGAATGATCATACCGTCAGTGTTAGCAATGATAATTCAGTAACTTTTAATGTAGCACCAGGAACGTATACCATTACGGAAACCACACCGCCCGCCCCCTGGAATTTTCAGGGCTTTCAATTGGCGCATGGTACCGGTAATGTCAGTACACGAACTGCTACCATTACAGTAGCTGCCGGACAGGCTGGTTTTGCCGGTTTTTATAATAGTACGTCTGTACCCACCCCAATCGTCAGTTCCTGTGGGACACCCTATATAGAAAACTTTGGATCAGGATCCGTAGGTACATTTGGACTCCCGTTGCAGGGGCAAACTACCTATCGATGGGCGGCTGATAATGCGTATACGCCCGATGGTGATTATAAAATCGTAGGGAGAGTGCAACCTGATGTTGACCCTGCTAATGCACTCGGTACAGGAATTTGGCCACAGATGTACGATCATACTACGGGTAATGGGACGGGTAGAATGATGTATGTAAATGCCAGTGTTGAAAAAGGAGAATTTTTTCGCCGTAAATTCACAAATGTCATCGTGGGCGCCACCTATGATTTTTCAGCCTGGACGTTTTCAGCTTGCCCAGCCTGTGCTGTTAAACCCAATGTGCAATACGAAGTTTGGGATGCGTTAACCGGGGCTTTAATTGCTAGTACCAGTACAGGAGATATAACTCTGCCCAATGTTTGGATTAAAAAAAGCTTGACGTTTACGGCAACAACGACTGATATTTTCCTGGTTTTGCGGAACATCAATCCGGGTGGGAATGGTAATGATTTAGGCATTGATGACATAAGCTTTGGCATAGCAACAGATCTAGGCGATGCACCAGATAGTTATCTCACTACATTGGGCAACAGTGGTGCTTGTCATATAACAGTTCAGGGCCTCAAAATAGGGTCTTTAATAGATTCTGAGTTAAATGGTATTCCGGCCACCGCCGGGTCTAATGCAATCGGTGATGATCTGGACAATACAGATGACGAAGATGGCGTTGTCTTCAACACACTTTGCACAGGCAACAGTAGCTATTCGGTTACAGTAAATATCACAAATACTGTAATTCCCTCGGCCCGGCTGATCGGCTGGGTCGACTTCAACCGCAACGGCACGTTCGAAGCGTCGGAAGGGACAACCGTGGCCGCTAGCAATTCCGGCAGTTACACGCTGACGTGGACGGGCCTGAGCGGTCTGGTGGCGGGAACGACCTACGCCCGGATTCGACTAACGAGCGACGGCAGCATCTCGACCAACACCCCCGGCGGTTCTGCTGCTGACGGCGAAGTCGAAGATTACCAGATCGTGATCAACCCCGGTGGCGGCACCATCACCGCCAGTGCCACCAGCCTGACCACCTGCTCGGGTTCACCGGTTTCTATCAGCTACACCACCGCCCCAACGGGCCAGCAAACCCAGTGGACCCGGATGCCGGGCAACCTGTCGGGGTTAGGTGACATCATCGACTATCCCACGGCGACCGGTACTACGCCCGTGAACTATACGTACACGGCTTCGATTTCAAATGCGTTTGGTTGCCCGAGCAATGTGGTCACCACCGTCGTCACCGTCAACCCCGTTCCCGTCATCACGCCCTCGGTCTGCTCCCAAACCATCTGTTCGGGCGAAACCGGAGCCATCACCTTCGTGAGCAGCGTTTCGGCCACCATCAACTGGCTACGGGTCGAAGACGGGGCCACCGGAACCGGTAACATCAGCACCTTATTCAATACCGCCGGAACGAACACCTACAAAATCTGGGGTGTTTCGGCTGCACCCGCTTCGTGTCCGTCGTCTACGACGATTACGTGTGTGATTGTAGTCAACCAATGTACCACGCCCTGTAACCTGACGCTGACGGCGTCGGCCAGTTCGACAGCGGTCTGCACCGGGCAAGCCATCAACCTGGCGTCTTCGGTGTCGGGCAATGCCGGGGCGGTCATCTACGCCTGGACCGGCCCCAACGGGTTTACGAGCAATGCCGCCAACCCCACGGTTCCGTCCGCGACCTCGGCCACGGCGGGAACCTACTTCCTGACGGTGAATGATCCAACGTCCGGCACCACCTGTAGCCGAACGGCTTCGGTCAATATCACGGTCGGTTCGCTCTATGTAGCCGCCAGCAGCAACAGCCCGGTCTGTACGACGGGTACGCTGTCGCTGTCCAGCCTGAGCGCCGGGGGCAGCGGTTCCTACACCTATGCGTGGACGGGGCCGAACGGTTTTGTGAGCGCGGTTCAGAATCCAACCCTGGCGCTGTCGACCACGGCCCAAAGCGGCTCTTACACGGTTGTGATCACCGACGCGGGGGGCTGCTCGGGAACGGCCACCACCTACGTCGCTGTGGGTGTCCAGCCCAATCTGACGATCAGCGGGGCACCGGGCCTAACGGTTTGTTCGGGTGCGACCTCTACCCTGAACGTGACGGGTGACAGCGGTTCAACCGTGACCTGGACCAACAGCATCGGCCAGAGCGGCACCGGCACAGCCATCAATTTTACCGGCATTCGCAACCTGAGCAGCCAGCCCCAGTCGGTCACCTTCGTGGTGACGGCGATGTCAGCCGCTTGTACCGATCAGGAAATTGTGGTGGTGACGGTTAATCCGGAACCGGTTTTGCGGGTGACGCCCAACGCGGCCGTCTACTGTAATCTGGAGCAGATCACGGTTTCGGCCACGGCGCTGCCGAACACGGCCACCATCAACTGGACGCGAACGCCTAACACGCCCAATCCGCCGGTTTCGAGTGGCAGTGGCACGGGTTCGGTAACCGTTCAGCAGACCTTGCCGGTCGGTGCCTACACCTATCAATTCACGGCAGTCGGTACCAACGGGTGTAGCAGCCAAACCGCCAGCGTGCCGGTGACGGTGCAGCAGTAGGACACGAACTAGAAACCGGCTGGTTTGTGTATCTTTGGCTATTGACACAAATTGGCGGTTAGCATGGAACTAATGGAACGAATTACGATAGACCCGGAAATCTGCCACGGAAAACCCGTTATTCGGGGATTGCGTTATCCGGTAGAAACGATGTTGGAATTGCTCACATCCGGTATGACGATTGAGCAGATTCTGGCCGATTACGAAGACCTGGAACGGGATGATTTGCTGGCGTGTCTGGCGTATGCCACCAGTATGGTAAAGACGAAGGACATTTATCGAATTGCATCCTGATGCGTTGGCTGGTTGATGCTCAATTACCCCGGCGATTAGCTTACTGGCTGAAAGAACAAGGGCATGATGCGCTTCACACGCTGGATTTATTGCATCAAAATCGAACGAGAGACCCGTTGATTTGTCAGATTGCCGACGAACAGCAACGGATTGTGGTGACGAAAGATACTGATTTTTGGGAAAGCCATTTGTTGAAGAAGACACCCCGAAAATTGCTTTTGCTGAAGACCGGGAATATGAATAATGATGCATTAGTGTCGCTGTTTGGAATCTGTCTGGCTCAGATAGAAAAATCGTTTGAGACGGCCACACTCCTTGAAATTACCAGAGAGGCTATTATTGTCCATCAGTAAATGGGTGTGATGCCGGGACCGAAAAGAGAAAAACGCGTATGAGTCAGGTATTAATAGATTGCGTGAACAAACAAATAATCAGTACGACCATGTGGTTACCTTCTACACCGATTCACCATCCCGGTTTACCCGCCACCGCTCACGGGCGGGGGTATGCCGACCCCACCAGAATGACGGTTGTTCCGCTTGCCACCAGTCGCTGGCGGGTGTGGACCTGGGTCGTAGGGTTGTTGTTGACAATGGCCTGGTCGCAACGGGTGCAGGCCCAGGCCACCATCACGATTCATAAAAAAGCGCAGTCGGAAACGGCAGGGCAGCAGTTTGGCTTTACCTCTACCATTCCCGGCGGTCTTAACTTTAACCTGACCGATAATGGTACGTACATTCCGGTTCAGGATGTGGGCGTTGGGAACAACAACCGCGTTTGGGTTACTTCAAAACCGGCTTCGGGAATCGATGGATTTGTATACTTCCGTACTCAGGGAAATACCAATTGGACAGGTACGACGATCTTCGCCAACCGGTTGGATGCGGATCAAAACGGAACGGCTTACATCGTTAACTCCATCGGCGATATCTATAGCACTCCGGATGGCGTTAATTTGACCCGGTTAGGAGGGCCTAATTTTGTTGATGTCGGGGCTTCAGCGGGCGCGTCTCAGTTTGTCTATGCTTTGGGGGGCAGTGGAGCCTGTAAAGATTTGTATTTTTACAATGGGGCTGGTTTTGTGCAAGTCCCCGGAGCTTGCGGGACCCGCTTGGATGTTGCCCCCGATGGAACGGTGTGGGTCGTTTATAACGGTACAATTTACCATTTGTCTATATCGGGGACATCCTTCACCATCATAGCCGATTATGCGGGTAACTACGGTGATGTGACGGTGGCGGCTGATGGGACGGTTTGGGCACTATCCCTGGCGCAAACCCTGCACCGGCTGGTTGGTGGCGTATTTGTCACGGACCCCAATGCGGAATTTAATGGCGGTATTTCGGCCGGTTCAGATGGTGATGCACCCTTTACCATTCACGTCGACCGATTATTCCAGCGAAATGAAGATATAACCTTTATTGACGATCACACCGTTAATACGGTGAATGCCAATACGGTTTCTTTCAATGTAGCACCGGGTACCTACACCGTTACGGAAAATTCTCCTCCCTCGTCCTGGCAATTAAGCAATATCGTAACCGCCGGTGGGTCATCCACTAAAGATCTGCCAAGCCGGACCGCCACCGTTACCGTTTTGGCCGGTCAAACGGCCTACGTTGAATTTGATAATGTATTTACCAATGCGACCCCGATCTCGAACAGTTGCGGATCTCCCTTTATCGAAACGTTTGGCACTTCCGGTACCACAGCCTATACGTTTGGTCCAGCCTTGCCCAATGGCTACACTTCTTACCACTACCTGGCCTCAGGACTCCCGGCGGGACATTATGGTCTCGTAAATCAAGAAAACCATACGCCGGGTGATCCAAACGGCTATATGATGACAATCAACGGCGGTTTTGGGCCGGATGAATTTTTTAGACGCCGATTTTCCGGCTTGGTGCCTGGGGCTACCTATTACCTTTCTCTGTATGCAAAAAGTATAAGTAATGCACCAATAAAGCCAAACATTATTCTGGAAGCCCGAAGAACCGATGGTACGCTGTTAACGTCTTTCACTTCCGGTGATATTACGTTTGATTTCCTGTGGCATAAATACCAACTGGAATTGGTGGCGGATGCGTCAGGAACGGTCGATTTTATCGTTCGTAACAATCAACAGGTGATCGGTACGGGCGGCAACGACATCGCTCTGGACGACATCACCGTCGGCGTCGGCTGCGATTTCGGCGATGCACCAAACACTTATCTCACTACCGTTGCCAGCAACGGGGCCTCTCACAAAGCAACCGCCAACCTGAAAATGGGCGCTTTGCTGGACATTGAAACCGATGGTATTGCCGGAACCGGTACGGGGGATGATGCAGACAATACCGACGATGAAGACGGGGTGGCATTCGGTACGCTTTGTACGGGCAACACCTCCTTTAGTGCCATCATCGCCAATGTCACCAACACCGTAGCGCCCTCGGCCCGGCTGATCGGCTGGGTCGACTTCAACCGCAACGGCACGTTCGAACCCTCGGAAGGAGCCACCATAGCCGCGGGCAGTTCGGGCAGTTATACGCTGACGTGGACGGGCCTGAGCGGTCTGGTGGCGGGAACGACCTACGCCCGGATTCGGCTGACGAGCGATGCCGCCGTTTCGGTTAACACCCCCGGGGGGGCGGCCAATGACGGCGAAGTCGAAGACTACCAGATCATTATCAACCCCGGTGGCGGTACGATAACCGCCAGTGCCACCAGCCTGACCACCTGCTCGGGAGATCTGGTTTCCATCAACTACACCACCAGCCCCGCGGGGCAAACCGTTCGCTGGGTGCGGATGCCGGGCAATGTCACCGCCCTCGGCAGCGTGAGCGAAGCCCTCAGTGCCACCGGCACGACGCCAACCTCCTATACCTATTCCGCCATTATTGCCGACATCTACGGTTGTCTGAGCAACGTGGCCACCACCATTGTCACCGTCAACCCCGTTCCCGTCATCACGCCCTCGGTCTGCTCCCAAACCATCTGTTCGGGCGAAACCGGGGCCATCACCTTCGTGAGCAGTGTTTCGGCCACCATCAACTGGCTGCGGGTCGAAGACGGGGCCACCGGCACCGGCAACATCAGCCAGCTCTTTGCCACCGCCGGAACCAACACCTACAAAATCTGGGGTGTCAGTGCGGCCCCGGCTTCGTGTCCGTCGTCTACCACCATTACGTGTGTGATTGTGGTCAATCAGTGTACCGATCCCTGTAGCCTGACGGTTACTGCGTCGGCCAGTTCGACGGCGGTTTGCGTGGGGCAGGTTGTAACCCTGGCGTCGACCGTAACGGGGAATCTGGGCGCAGTCACCTACGCTTGGATTGGACCGAACGGCTTCACCAGCAATGCCGCCAATCCGACCCTGCCAGCCGCGACCTCCGCCACTGCCGGAACGTACTCGGTTTTTGTCAGTGACCCAACGGCCAGCACCTCCTGCGTCCAAACGGCTTCGGTCAACATTAGTGTCGGTTCGTTGTCGGTATATGCCAGCAGCAACAGCCCGGTTTGTACGACGGGGAGCCTGTCACTGACCGGCCTGGCTTCTGGAGGAACCGGGCCCTATACCTATGCCTGGAGCGGACCAAACGGATTTGTGAGTGCGGTTCAGAATCCGACGGTTGCTTTGTCTACGACGGCGCAAAGCGGCTCGTATACCCTGGTAGCGCTCGACACCCAGGGTTGCTCAGGTGTAACGACGACCGCCGTGGTGGTAGCGGCTCAGCCAACCTTAGCCATTACGGGTTCACCGAGCCTGACCATCTGCTCGGGCCAATCCACGACGCTGAATGTGGGCGGCTCCAACGGTGCGCCGGTTTCGTGGACCAACAGCCTGGGGCAAACCGGAACGGGAACGACCATTACGTCGGGAACGCTGGTCAATGCCGGAACGGGGCCTCTTGTGGTGACGTACCGGATTTTAGCCCAAACCGGATCGTGTTCGGATGAAGAAATCGTACAGGTGGTGGTCAATCCGGAACCGCATTTGCGGGTGGTTCCCAATGCGTCGGTCATTTGTAACCTGGAACAAACCAATGTAACGGCCACGGCCTATCCGGCCACGGCGAGCATCACCTGGACGCGAACGCCCAACACGCCGAACCCACCCGCAGCGTCGGGCAGTGGCACGGGCAGTGTAACGATCAACCAGGTGTTGCCCCCGGCGACGTATATCTACACCTTCACCGCGACCAACGGCGGTTGCAGCAGCACACTGCCCGCCACCGTCGCGATTACGGTGCAACAGTAGTTTTCGCCCCGGTTTCGCCCCCAACCCCCTAAAGGCCGGGCGGCCGGTGCCGGGCTTCGGCATCCGGATTTTTAAAGCCCCCTTTAGGGGGTTGGGGGCGAAACCGGAGTTGGAAGCAAAACCGGAGGCAAAGACAGCAGACAGATCAAACGATACGAGTATGGGTTCGGTATCAGCATATTGCGTGAACAATCAAATAACTAGTACGACCATGTGGTTACCTTCTACAACGATCTCCCATTCAGGTACACCCTCAACCGGCAACGGATCGGGGCTGACTGATCCAACCGAACAGGAAGTATACGGGCTTGCAGCGTCTCGCTGGCGGGCTTGGTGGTTGGCACTGGGGCTTTTGATGGCGATGGCCTGGACTGAGCGGGTCACTGCACAGTCGACCATTATTATCGCCAAGAAAGCGCAGTCGGAAACCGCAGGACAGACTTTTGGGTTTACGTCCAACATTCCTGGTGTTACCACCTTCAACCTGACGGACAATGCCGCCTACATTCCCTTGCAGGATGTGGGCGTGGGCAACAATAATAAAGTCTGGGTGGTACAACGGCCCGCAACACCGGGTGCTACCGGGGCAGTTTACTCACGGGTGGCCGGTACCACGGCCTGGACAGCATTGGCCGGTGCCAACGCCAATCGGTTGGATGCGGATGCCTCGGGTACCGTCTACCTGGCAAGCAGTGGTCAGTTGTTTTCTTCGAGCGGTGGTGCGCTGACCAGTCACGGTGGAACGTCCATCGTCGATGTCGGCGTATCTGCCGGAGCGACGCAGCCGGTCTATGTGCTGGCCGGAGCCGGTCCCTGTTATACCTTATACCGCTATAACGGGGGTGGAACCTATACCGCCTTTACGGGAATCTGCGGTTCGCGTCTTGATGTGTCCAGCGATGGAACCGTCTGGATGCTTGGACAGGGCGGAACAGTGATTTATCAGATTGCCATATCGGGTACCACGGCTACCATTGCCGGAACCTATCCGGGAACCTACGCCGATATTACCGTAGCGGCTGATGGAACCGTCTGGGCATCTACGCTAACGCAGTCGTATCGAAAAACGGGAAGCTCGTTTGTCCTGGACCCCAACAGCGGGGGAACGGGCACCATGTTTGGCGGCATTTCCGCCGGTTCGGACGGTGATGCCCCGTTCTTAACCTACAATGCCGGTTATATTCCGACCTATACCTCCGAATCGGGAAGGTTGGTGCAGCGAACCGAAAACGGAACCTGGCTTGACGACCATGCGGTGAATGTCACCAATGGAAATACGGTTATTTATAATGTCGCTCCCGGCACCTACACCATTACCGAAAATAGTCCGCCCTCTCCCTGGCAATTGACCAATATCACGACTTCCGGTGGAACGGTTTCTGCTGATATATCCACACGAACGGCCACCGTTACGGTGTCGGCCGGCCAAACCAGCTACATTGAATTTGATAATGCGAACATCATCAACTCGGTGGTTTCCAATTCTTGTGGTGCTCCCTATGTCGAGACGTTTGGGGCTGCCGGTACGACGGTCAGCACCTTCGGCGCAGCCCTGCCCAATGGCTATACCTCTTATCACTACGATGGTTCAGGAACCAGTGCGGCCTATGGTGCCGGACAATATTCCATTGTGAATAACGCTGGAAAAATTTTTATCGCAGATGCCAGCTATGAGGATCATACTCCCGGCGATATCGGGGGAAATTTCATGTTCATCAATGGTGGTTTTGCAAAAGATGAGTTTTTTCGACGCCGGTTTTCCGGTTTGGCACCCGGCGTTACCTATTTTCTTTCAATTTATGCAATGGGTTTCAATGCCAACACGGTATTGCCAAATCTGCTGCTGGAAGCCCGTAAAACCGATGGAACGCTGATCGGATCCACCACCACGGGCGACATCCCACTCATCAATGGGAGAGGAGCCTGGCAAAAATTTCAATTGCAGTTTACGGCGGATGCGTCCGGCATTGCCGACTTTATTGTTCGGAATAACCAACAACTAGCCGGTATTTACGGCAATGATCTGGCCATCGACGACATTACCATCGGGGTGGGCTGTGATTTTGGCGACGCGCCGGATACCTATAAAACCACCATTGCCAACGGTGGTCCGTCTCACAAAGGATCGGCCAGCCTGCGAATGGGCTCCTTGATCGATATTGAAACCGACGGTTTTCCCAGTACAGCCAACGGCGATAACCTGGACAATACCGACGACGAAGACGCCGTGTCGTTCGGAGTTCTATGTACCGCCACCACCAGCCTGACGGCGCTGGTGGTCAATGTGAATAATACTGGAGCCCCAACAGCCCGGATTATTGGCTGGATCGACTTTAACCAGAACGGGGTTTTCGATCCCTCCGAAGGCACGACCGTGGCCGCGGGCAGTGGCGGAAATTATACCCTGACCTGGACCGGCATCACTGGTTTGGTAGCCGGAACGACCTACGCCCGGATTCGACTGACGAGTGACCCGGCCATCACCGTCAATACGCCCGGCGGTTCGGCCAATGACGGGGAAGTGGAAGACTATCAGATTGTGATCAATCCCGGTGGGGGCACCATCACAGCCAGCCCGACCGCCCTGACGACCTGTTCGGGAGATCCGGTTTCCATTAACTACACGACCTCCCCGGTCGGACAAAATGTCCAATGGGTGCGGATGCCCGGAAACATCACCGGTGGGATGGGAGTCGTTGACAGCCCAACCGCCACTGGTACCACCCCTGTCAGCTACACCTATACGGCCATTATTGCCGACATCTACGGTTGTCCGAGCAACGTGGCCACTACCATTGTCACCGTCAACCCCGTCCCCGTCATCACGCCCTCGGTCTGTTCCCAAACCATCTGTTCGGGCCAAACCGGGGCCATCACCTTTACTTCTTCCGTGTCGGCCACCATCAACTGGCTGCGGGTCGAAGACGGGGCCACCGGCACCGGCGACATCAGCCAACTCTTTGCCACCGCCGGAACATTTACCTATAAAATCTGGGGTGTCAGTGCGGCCCCCGCTTCTTGTCCGTCGTCCACCACCATCACCTGTACGATTGTGGTCAACAACTGCTGTAGCCTGACAGTCACGGCTTCGGCCAGCCAAACCGCCGTTTGCGTGGGGCAGGCCGTCACCCTGGCGACTTCCATTTCGGGCAATGCCGGGGCGGTGACCTACTTCTGGACGGGGCCGAACGGTTTCACCAGCAATGCCGCCAACCCGACCCTGCCAGCGGCCACCACGGCCACGGCGGGCATGTACACGGTTTTTGTCACTGATCCCACGGCCAGCACCTCCTGTGTCAAAACCGCTACAGTTACGCTCAATGTGGGGTCGCTTTATGTAGCCGCCAGCAGCAACAGCCCGGTCTGTACGACGGGTAGCCTGTCATTGACGGGTATTGCCGCCGGTGGGAATGGTTCTTACACCTTCTCCTGGACGGGACCGAACGGATTTGTGAGTGCGGTTCAGAATCCGACGCTCGCGCTGTCGACCACGGCCCAGAGCGGGAACTACAACTTGCTGGTGACCGATACCCAGGGATGTTCAGGAACTGCGACAACAACTGTGACCGTTGCCACGCAACCCAGTCTAAGTATTACAGCCGGTTCTGGTTTGACGATCTGCTCGGGTCAAAGTACAACGCTGAATGTGGCGGGTTCGAACGGCGCGCCGGTTTCGTGGACCAACAGCCTGGGACAAACCGGAACGGGAACGACCATTACGTCGGGAACACTGGTCAATGCCGGGACGGCTCCGATGGTGGTGACCTACGTCATTTCGGCCAGTACGGCTTCGTGTTCGGATGTAGAAATCGTGCAGGTGGTGGTCAATCCGGAACCGGTTTTGCAAGTGGTCCCGAATGCGTCGATCATCTGTAACCTGGAGCAAACCAATGTAACCGCCACGGCTTATCCGGCCACGGCGAGCATCACCTGGACGCGAACGCCCACCACGCCGAATCCGCCCGCAGCGTCGGGCAGTGGCACGGGCAGTGTAACGATCAACCAGGTGTTGCCCCCGGCAACGTATACCTACACCTTCACCGCGACCAACGGCGGTTGCAGCAGCACGCTGCCCGCGACGGTGGCGATTACGGTGCAGCCGTAGAGAAGCCAATGGATTCGCCCCCAACCCCCTAAAGGGGGCTTTGGACATGGAGTGAATCGGACATAAACGTTGTCCAAAGCCCCCTTTAGGGGGTTGGGGGCGAATCCGGGGCGAAACGTAGGTTGGGAATAAAACCGGGGTTGGGGGCGAATCCGGGGCGAAACGAGGGGCAACCGGGTACCAAAGACAGCAGACAGATCAAACGATACGAGTATGGGTTCGGTATTAGCATATTGCGTGAACAATCAAATAATCAGTACGACCATGTGGTTACCTTCTACAACGATCTCCCATCCAGGCACATCCCCAACCGGCAGCGGGCGGGGGCTGACCGACCCGACTTTACCGAAAGCCCACGGCCCTTCCGCCGGTCGCTGGCGGGTCTGGATCGTATTCCTGGGACTACTGGTTACGACGGTCTGGTCGCAGCGGGTGCAGGCGCAAGCGACGATAACCATTGCCAAGAAATCTCAGTCGGAAACGGGGCAGCAGTTTGGCTTTACGTCTGACATTCCGGGGGGGAGTTCTTTTAACCTGACGGATAATGCGGGATTTATTCCGGTGCAAGATGTGGGAGTGGGCAATAACAATACCGTTTGGGTCAGTACCGGCACCGCTGGTACGAACGGACAAATTTATTACCGAACAGCGGGTAGTACCGTCTGGACAGCGGCCGCCGGTTTAGCAACCAGGATAGATGCAGACCAAAATGGCCAAGCTTTCTTTGTCAATTCCTTTGGGACTCTGTTTGGAGGAAATAGTCCGTTTTTTGCCTTAGGAAATGGTGGATTTGTGGATGTTGGTGTTTCCGCAGGGGCTACTCAGCCGGTTTATGTGTTAGCTGGAACTGGTTGTGGGTCTTTACAAAGATATAGTGGCGGTGTTTTCCAACCAATTTCAGGAGCATGCGGAAATAGCCTGGATGTAGCACCGGATGGAACCATTTGGATTATAAATGCCGGTGGTCTGTACCATCTTTCAATCTCAGGAACAACCGCTACAGTTATTGCTAATTTTCCAGGTAATTATTCTGATGTTACGGTAGCTGCAGATGGAACCGTTTGGGTATTACAATCAAATGGCTTACTCTATCGCTTAGTAGGTAGCACACTCACAAAATCAGAAAATGGTGCGGAATTTATAGTGTTTGCTTTATCAGCCGGTTCAGACGGTGATACACCTTATACTGTTCAATATCAGGGGCGTTTATTTCAGCGGAATGAAAATGATACGTATATTAACGATCACACCGTAAATATCGTTAACGACAATACGGTATCTTATAACGTTGCGCCCGGTACATATACTATTACCGAAAATGTTCCGCCATCGCCTTGGCAGCTAACTAGCATCAGTACGGCTGGAGGTATACCTTCGATTAATTTGTCAGCCCGCACAGTAACTATCACTGTAACCGCAGGGCAAACGGCGTATGTAGAGTTCGATAATGCCTTTATTGATACACCAACTCCTGTAGCCAACTCGTGTGGAACTCCCTACGTCGAGACATTTGGGGCAGGGGGTACCGCCTTTGGGCCTGTTTTGCCAAATGGGTATACGTCCTACCACAACAGTTCTCAAATAGGTGCGGGATACTATGCTCTGTATAATACTTTAAATGGTATTTTTGGACTTGACGCCACCAAAATTGACCATACCCCTGGTGATACAGGTGGCTACATGATGGTGATCAACGGGGGCTATGGACAGGATGAATTTTTTCGTCGCCGGTTTTCTGGCTTGGTTCCTGGTGCAACCTATTATCTGTCTTTGTATGCCACAAGTATCACCAACACGGTAATATCGCCCAACCTCATCCTTGAGACACGCAAAACAGATGGAACTTTACTGGCTTCTGAGACAACCGGTGATATACCCTACAATGGCGTCGTCTGGCAAAAATACCAATTAGAGTTTACCGCAGACGGTTCTGGGACTATTGATTTTATCGTTCGAAATAATCAACAATTACCGGGAACAGATGGCAACGACATCGCCATCGATGACATCACCATCGGCGTCGGCTGTGACTTCGGCGATGCCCCCGATACCTACAAAACCACCCTGGCGAATGGTGGCCCTTCCCACAAAGGATCGGCGAATCTCCGCATGGGAACACTGCTCGACATTGAAACCGACGGTTTTCCCAGCACCGCTAACGGCGACAACCTCGACAACATTAACGACGAAGATGCCGTAACGTTTGGTGTTCTCTGTACCGCTACCACCAGCCTGACGGCTTTAGTGGTCAACGTGAACAACCCCGGTGCCCCCACGGCACGGATTATCGGCTGGATCGACTTCAACCAAAACGGTATTTTTGAAACCTCGGAAGGGGCCACCATAGCCGCTGGTAGCTCGGGCAGTTACACCCTGACCTGGACGGGTATTACCGGTTTGGTGCCGGGAACCACCTATGCCCGTGTCCGGCTTACGAGTGACCCGACCATTACGGTTGCCACGCCAGGCGGTTCGGCGAGCGACGGCGAAGTGGAAGATTACCAGATCGTGATCAACCCCGGTGGCGGCACCATCACGGCCAACCCCACCGCCCTGACCATTTGCTCGGGGCAGCCCGTGTCGGTTTCCTACACCACCGCACCGGCTGGACAAACCGTTCAATGGGTGCGGATGCCCGGAAACATCACCGGGGCCGGAGACTTCATCAACTTCCCCACAGCCACCGGCTCCACGCCCGTCAGCTACACCTACACGGCGGTTATTCCCAGCGTGTTCGGTTGCCCGAGCAATGTAGCCACCACCGTCGTCACGGTCAACCCCGTTCCTGAAATCACGCCCTCAGTCTGTTCCCAAACCATCTGTTCGGGCGAAACCGGGGCCATCACCTTTGTCAGCAGCATTCCCGGCAGCACCATCAACTGGCTGCGCGTGGAAGATGGGGCCACCGGAACCGGTGACATCAGCCAACTCTTTGCCACCGCCGGCACCAACACCTACAAGATCTGGGGCGTCAGTGCGGCCCCGGCTTCCTGTCCGTCGTCCACGACTATTACCTGTACGATTGTGGTCAACAACTGCTGTAGCCTGACGGTTACGGCGTCGGCCAGCCAAACCGCCGTTTGCGTGGGGCAGGCCGTCACGCTGGCGACTTCCATTTCGGGCAATGCCGGTACGGTCACCTACGCCTGGAGCGGCCCCAACGGGTTCACCAGCAATGTTGCCAACCCGACCCTGCCAGCCGCCACCTCGGCCACGGCGGGCATCTATACCGTGACCGTCTCCGACCCCACGGCCAGTACGTCCTGCGTCAAAACCGCTTCGGTCAACCTGACAGTCGGGTCGCTTTATGTAGCCGCGACCAGTAACAGCCCGGTTTGTACGACGGGAAGCCTGTCGCTGACGGGCATAGCCGCCGGAGGATCAGGCTCCTACACCTACGCCTGGACAGGACCAAACGGTTTCGTGAGTGCGGTTCAGAACCCCACCGTCGCGCTGTCGACCACGGCCCAGAGCGGGAATTACAACCTGCTGGTGACCGATACCCAGGGTTGTTCGGGAACGGCGACCACCGCCGTGGTGGTGGCAACCCAGCCGACACTCAGCGTGACTGGTTCACCCAGCCAGACGATCTGCTCGGGACAATCCACGACGCTGATTGTCGCGGGTTCGAACGGTGCGCCGGTTTCGTGGACCAACAGCCTGGGGCAAACCGGCACGGGAACAACCATTACGTCGGGCACGCTGGTGAATGCCGGGACAGTGCCGATGGTGGTGACCTACCGGATTCGGGCCAGCACCGGATCATGTTCGGATGAAGAAATCGTACAGGTGGTGGTCAACCCGGAACCGCGTTTGCAGGTGGTCCCGAACGCGTCGATCATCTGTAACCTGGAACAAACCAACATAACCGCCACGGCCAATCCGGCCACGGCGAGCATCACCTGGACCCGAACGCCCAACACGCCCAACCCACCCGCAGCGTCGGGTAGTGGCACGGGCAGTGTAACGATCAACCAGGTGTTGCCCCCGGCGACGTATACCTACACCTTCACCGCGACCAACGGCGGTTGCAGCAGCACGCTGCCAGCCTCCGTCGCGATTACGGTGCAGCAGTAGTTTTCGCCCCTTGCCCCGGATTTGCCCCCAACCCCCTAAAGGGGGCTTTCAAAATCCGGATGCAGAAGCCCCCTTTAGGGGGTTGGGGGCGAATCCGGGGCGAAACGAAGGTTGGGAGTAGAACCGGACATAAGCGTCGTCAGCCCGGCACCGGCCGCCCGGCCTTTAGGGTGTTGGGGGCAAAACCGGGGCAAGGGCAGACCAGAGCAAACGAAGGTTGGGGCCAAACCGGGCTTGGGGGCAGAAACCAGTCGAAAGAGCAGACGTAAACTAAAAAGAAGAAGCCCATGGCGACCGACATGTTTTATGGAGCAACACCTGAGCTATTTCGGAAAGCGGATGAACTAAGGAGAATGTTGACACCGGCCGAAAAAATAGTTTGGAAGGCTTTGAGAGCCAATCAACTGGAGGGCTTTCGGTTTAAATCACAGCATCCGTTGAGCCATTTTATTGCTGATTTTTATAGTCATAAGGCCCGGTTGGTTGTCGAAATCGATGGGGGCATACACCAGGAAAGAGAGCAGATGGAATACGATAAAGGGCGCACCCGATTGATGGAAGAGTTGGGAATCACCGTGCTACGGTTTAGCAACGAAGATGTATTTCACCATCTGCCCTCGGTGCTGGATCGAATTAGAAGTTTTTTACGGGTAAGGCAACCGGATTTGTCTCCGGATTTGGCCCCAAGCCCGGATTTGCTCCTTGCGCCGGATTCGCCCCCAACCCCCTAAAGGGGGCTTTGGACATGGAGTAAAACCGGACATAAGCGTTGTCCAAAGCCCCCTTTAGGGGGTTGGGGGCGAATCCGGGGCGAAACGAAGATTGGAAATAAAACCGGGCATAAGCGTTGCCCCCAACCCCCTGAAGGCCGGGCGGCCGGTGCCGGGCTTTAAGAATCCGGATGCAGAAGCCCCCTTTAGGGGGTTGGGGGCGAAACCGGGGCGAAACCAAGATTGGGGGCAAACCTGAAGCAAAACCGGGGCAAGAATAGCAGCAGACAGATCAAACGATACGAGTATGGGTTCGGTATCAGAATATTGCGTGAACAATCAAATAATCAGTACGACCATGTGGTTACCTTCTACAACGATCTCTCATCCAGCTATACCCTCAACCGGTAGTGGCCGGGGTTTAACCGACCCAATCCTGCCGAAAGTACACGGGTCTTCCGCCGGTCGCTGGCGGGAGTGGGTCGTACTCATCGGGTTTTTGTTCACCCTGATCGGGGCGCAGCAAGTGCAGGCCCAGGCTACCATTACCATTGCCAAGAAGTCTCAGTCCGAAACGGGGCAGCAGTTTGGCTTTACGTCCGATATTCCCGGTGGGAGTTCTTTCAATTTGACGGATAATGCGGCTTTTGTCGCATTGCAGGATGTGGGGGTGGGGCAAAGCAATACGGTTTGGGCCATTGCAAGTGTGGTTGGGGGAAATGGAATCACTCCCGGGATTAATGGACAAGTTTATTATCGAACACCCGGTAATACTGTTTGGACTGCGGCCCCCGGAACGGCAGTGCGCGTGGACGCTAACCAATTTGGGACTGGCTATGTAGTGACTGTGAATGGAGATCTTTTTCAATGGAGCGGGTCAGCATTCACGGCAATCACAGGTGTCACGGGTATTGTTGATGTTGGCGTATCGGCAGGTGCCGTTCAACCTCTTTGGGTATTAGCAGGCGGTGTTCCTGGTTTTTCAGGCTGTGGTAATTTATATAAGCACAACGGAGGAAGTAGTTTTACCGTAATTCCAGGCATATGCGGTTATCACCTGGATGTAGATCCTGACGGTTCACTGTGGATAGTTGGTGGTGATAATCGGATTTATCATATTTCTGTATCTGGTACGGCAATAACTACTCTGGGTACTTATCCGGCCGATTTTTCAGATGTTACCGTCGCGGCTGATGGAGCAGTGTGGGCATCCAAAGTATCTCCTGATGGAAAACTTTACCGTTTCACCGGTGGGTCATTTGTTGCAGATCCTAACGGTGGTGAAATCGTCGGTGGTATTTCTGCGGGCTCGGATGGCGACACACCTTACATAATTCAGTGGTCAGGGCGGTTATTCCAACGTAATGAAAACGGTACATTCATTGATGATCATACCATTAATACTACTAACGATAATACGGTTTCGTATAATGTCCCCCCCGGTACCTATACCATTACTGAAAACAGTCCTCCTTCTCCCTGGCAGTTGACTAGTATTGTCACTGCCGGAGGAACAGCCGTTCCTGACCTCGCTGGACGAACGGTGACCATTACAGTAACAGCGGGGCAAGCAGGTTATGTTGAATTTAATAATGCGAATGTACTTTCCAATGTAGTTTCCAACGCCTGTGGAGCTCCCTATGTTGAGACATTTGGGGCCGCTGGTACGACCACGCCTACTGTTGGCACCCAGTTGCCCAATGGCTATACAAATTACCATTACATTAATCCAGGTACGCAGGTTATTAGTGCTGGTAATTACACGATTATAAATGATTTTAGCACTATCCCTTATTTAAATTATCCCATTATTGATCATACTCCGGGCGATGTAGGAGGGCATATGATGGTCATTAATGCTGGATATGGGCAGGACGAATTTTTCCGACGCCGGTTCTCAGGTTTGGTTCCCGGAGCGACCTATTTTCTCTCTTTATGGGCTCTAAGCTGGAGTGACTTGCCGGTTAAACCTAATTTATTGTTAGACGCCCGAAAAACGGACGGAACGCTGTTAGCTTCCAGCACTTCTGGTGACATTCCGTTTGATGGATTTCAATGGCGTAAATATCAATTGGAGTTTACCGCCGATGCATCGGGAACCATTGATTTTATTGTTCGAAATAATCAACAGTTACCCGGTACCAGCGGCAACGACATCGCCATCGACGACATCACCATCGGTGTCGGCTGCGATTTCGGCGATGCGCCCGATACCTATAAAACCAGCCTCGCCAGCGGTGGCCCTTCCCACAAAGGATCGGCCAACCTCCGCATGGGAACACTGCTCGACATTGAAACCGACGGTTTTCCCAGCACCGCCAACGGCGACAACCTCGACAACATTAATGACGAAGACGCCGTAACGTTTGGCGTTCTGTGTACGGCCACCACCAGCCTGACCGCCCTGGTAGTCGATGTCAACAACACCGGTTCGCCCTCCGCCCGTCTCATCGGCTGGATCGACTTCAACCAGAACGGCACGTTCGAAGCCTCGGAAGGCGTGTCGATCCCTGCGGGGACGGCAGGTAATTATACCCTGACCTGGACGGGCATCAGCGGTTTGGTGCCGGGTACGACCTACGCCCGCGTGCGGCTCACGAGCGACCCGAGCATCACGGTCAACACGCCCGGCGGTTCGGCGGCTGACGGCGAAGTGGAAGATTACCAGATTGTGATCAACCCCGGTGGCGGCACCATCACGGCCAACCCCACCGCCCTGACCGTCTGTTCGGGCGCACCGGTTTCGGTTTCCTACACCACCGCCCCGACCGGACAGGTGGTGCAGTGGGTGCGGATGCCGGGTGGCCTCACGGGTGCCGGTGATTTCACGGATTACCCCACGGCCACGGGTTCTACCCCGGTCAGCTATACCTATACCGCCGTGATCCCGAGCATCTACGGTTGCCCGAGCAACATTGCCACCACCGTGGTGCTGGTGAATCCCGTACCGGTCATCACGCCCTCGGTCTGTTCGCAAACCATTTGCGTCGGGCAAACGGGGGCCATCACCTTTGTGAGCAGTGTTACCGGCACGACGGTCAACTGGCTGCGGGTCGAAGACGGAGCCACCGGAACCGGCGACATCAGCCAGCTTTTCACCACTGCCGGAACCTACACCTACAAAATCTGGGGCGTCAGTTCGCCCCCGGCAACGTGTCCGTCGTCCACCACCATCACCTGTACGATTGTGGTCAATCCGACTTCGCTTTCCGAGAACAAAACCCTCGCCATCTGCAACAACGTCACCGTCGATCTGGCCACCTATTTCCCCGCCGGAGGGTCCTTCTCGGCCCTCAGCGGGTCGCTGACCGGCACCATCTTCAGTGGCATTGCCTCCGGCGTCGGTTCCTACACGGTGGCCTACACGCCGGGTGATGTGTGTTCGGCTCCCGCGCTGGCGGTCATCGTCGTGCGGGATTGTACCCCGCCACCCTGTAATTACCCAATCAGTGCGGGTAAAATCGATGCGACCTGCGGCAACAGCGACGGAACCGCGTCGGTTTCCATCGGTGGACTTCCGGCGGGAGCCACCACCGGTTTTGCCTGGAGCAACGGAAAAACCGGCCCGAACATCACCGGTCTGGCGGCTGGCGTCTACAGCGTGACGGCCACCATCACCACCGCCAACGGGGCCTGTACGGTGATCGACAGCGTGCAGGTGAATGACATCGGTGCGCCCATCGGCGAAATCGACCTGATCACTTCCGCCGACTGTCTGGGCAACAACGGTGCCGTCGCCATCGACATCACCACCGGCACCGGACCTTTCACGATTTCCTGGACGGGAGCCGCCACCGGCTCGCTGCCCGGTGCCACCCTGGGTGTGACCACGATTCCGAATCTGGCCCCCGGTTCCTACATCTTTAAAATTACCAGTAGCAGCACCAATACCGCCTGTTCTTCCTACCTGCCGATCACGATTCCGAAAGACGACAGCGACCGCATTAGCGTGACGGCCACCCCCACCAATGCCACGGCCTGCGGTTCGTTCTCGGGCAGCATCGTCATGACGGCCATTCCGGCGGTGGGCGTAACGGGACCCTTCTCGTATTCCCTCAACGGCGTGGAGATGGGCGTTTCGGCCAACACGAGCTTCACCGTTACGGGTTTGAAAGCCGGGGTATATACCGTGGGCGTTAGCTCGGCGGGTGGTTGTTCTTCGGCCGAAATTCCGGTAACGATCCTCGAAACCGGTGCGCCAGCCATCACCGGCTGGACGGTGGTCAATCCGGTTTGCCCCGCCGACAAAGGCCAGTTGGTCTTTGCGGGTGGTCAGGCCACCGCCACCTTCCTGGTTCGGGAAGTCACGACGGGTGCCATTGTCAGCCCGGTAGCGGGCATCAGTGGAGCCACGTCAACCACCCTGACCTTACCGGCAGGAACCTACAGCATCGAAAGCACGGCAACCTCATCGACCTGTACGTCCTTTACGACGGTGACCATCGTTGTGCCGGAAGGATTGAAATTCAACGTCGAATACACGAAAGTGACCTGCGCGCCGGGTGGCGTAGCCAACAACGACGGCACGGTTTCGGTCGTTCAAATCATGGGCGGCACCAGCCCGTATTCGACCACGCTGACCAACGCGCAGAATCAGGTGATTGCGCCCTCGTCGCCGGGCGTGTATACTAACCTGGCACCGGGCGTCTACAACGTCAAAGTATTCGATTCGAAAGGGTGTTCGGGTGTTGAAAGCATCTTCGTCACCGTACCCAACTGCGAGCAGCTTTGCCCGGTTATTCCCATGAATACCTTCGTGGTGGATGCCAATTGCGGAGCTTCCGATGGGCGGGCCGTGGCGCAACTCGGTACCTACAGTGAGAATGACGTCGATTACCAGTGGAGCAATAATTTCTCCGGCAAAAATACCAACGGTTTAGCATCCGGGGTCTACTCGGTCACGGCCACGGTGTTGACCGGCACCTTCGCGGGTTGCCCCTACGTCGAAATGGTCAACGTCAACGACATCGGCGGGCCGGTATTTGAAAGCCGGATCATCAACCCGTCAAGCTGTACGGGTGCCACCGGTTCGGTTTCGTTCAGCGTCACCAGCGGCACGGGGCCGTATGTGGTGTCGTGGACCGGCCCGAGCAGCGGTTCTGCCAACCTTGGCAACACCGGTTCCGGCTTCTCATTCAACCGCACCGGTTTGGCGGCTGGCAACTACGTCTTCACGCTAACCGGCAGCACTTCGTCCTGCAAGAGTACGCAGGACGTCACGATCCCGGTTTCGTCGAGCAGCGCCATTACGCTGGCGGCTACGCCAAACACGGCATCGAGTTGCGGATCACAGGACGGTTCGATCAGCCTGACGGCGTCGGGCAGCGGTCCTAATTATACATTCTCCCTCAACGGCACGGCCTATACTTCCGTGTCCATCAATACCTTAACCATTCCGGGGTTACCGGCGGGCGTCTATACCGTCGGGGTGGTGAGTGGAGCCAACGGCTGCGAAACCGAACGGACGGTAACCATCGGCGAAACCGGGGCACCGGTGGTGTCGGGCTGGACGTCGCAGAGCGCGACCTGCCCCACCGATGACGGAACGCTGATTTTCGCCGGTGGGCAAGCGGCCAACGTAACCTACCGGGTGCTGCTCGGTTCGGGTGGAACGGTGATCACGACGGTTCCGGGGAATACCTCCGCCACCGTGAACGTACCGAAAGGCGTGTACGTGGTCGAACGGAAAGAAACGGTCGGCGGCAGTGTCTGTACCTCTTTCCAGAGCTTCACAATCAACGTACCGAACGGCATCGACTTCAACGTTCAGTACACGCCGGAATCCTGCGGACCCGGTGGTACGGGCAATGGCGACGGTACGCTGCAAGTGGTTCAGATCAACGGCGGAACACCGGGTTATACGGTGACCGTTACTGACATAACGACCGGGCTGGTGGCTTCGAACCTGCAAAACCTGGGTGGGGGCGATTACAAAGTCAGCGTGACCGACGCCAACGGCTGTCCGGGCAATGAAGACGCCCTCGTGACCGTACCGCCCTGTCAGATCAAATGTCCGGCTATGACGTTCGAAACGACGGTGATCGACAACGAATGCGGCAAAGTCAACGGTCAGGCCACGGCGAATCTGCTGGTGGTACCGGCCGGTGCCACGGCAACGTATTTGTGGAGCAACGGCGCCAACGGCCCGGTGGCTTCGGGACTGGCGGCTGGCACCTACTCGGTTACGGCCACGGTTTCTTCCGCCGACAATGTCTACAATGCCTGTAAATACATCGAAACCGTCAATGTAAACGACATCGGTGGCCCCATCCTGTCGCTGCAACTGGCCACAGCCGCCAGTTGTACGGCCGCCAACGGCAGCGCGGTACTGAACCTGAGCGGTACGGGACCCTTCACGATTTCGTGGACCGGCCCAACCACCGGGAACCAGACCCAGCCGAGTGCGGCCCCGGTGACGATCTCCGGTTTGAAATCCGGCAATTACGTCTTTACACTGACCGGCAACGGTACCTGTAAGTCCGTGCTGGACGTCACAATTCCGAGCAACAGCACCACGGTGATCAACGCCACGGCGGTAGCGACCAACGCTACGAGTTGCGGAGCCAACGACGGTCGCATCGTCATCACCGTAACCGGTGGGGTAGGGCCGTTCACCTACAGCCTGAACGGCTACATCGAAGGCGTGAGCAACGTCCGGACATTTACCCGCACGGGTCTGCCCGCTGGAACCTACCAGATTACGGTGACGGATGCCAACGGATGTTCGGTGACGAAAACCAACGTCATCATCAACCCCGTGGGCCAACCGGCCATCGCGGGCTGGACCAAAACGGACGCCAACTGTCCGGACGAAAACGGCACGATCCAGTACACCAATCCGGGAACGGATGCCGGTGCTACCTACGTCGTAACGATTGCCAACACGGCCACCATCATGGGTCAGGCGACGGCCGGAACGCCCCTGTCGCTGACGGTTCCGGGCGGTACCTACGTGATTACGAGAACCACCTCCACGTCCTGCGTATCGGTCACCACCATCACGGTGAACCAGCCGACGGGCATGGATTTCAATATTCAATACAAAAACCCGACTTGTCTGTCGCCCACCTCGGGAAGTCTGACGGTGGTGCAGCCATCGGGCGGAACGGGAACTGCGTATTCCTACACCATCACCGGTCCAACGGGCGTGGTGGGCAGTGGCGGCACGGCGGCCAATCTGGCACCGGGCAGCTACACGGTAACGATGGGCGACGGTCGAAGCTGTACGCTGAGCGACGTGGTGACCCTGACCAACGGCTCGAACCTGACGGTGGTCGCGGGAGCAACCCCGGCGGCTGTTTGTGCAGGCGGTTCGCTGGCACTCTCGTCTACGGTGACACCGGCCGGTTCCTACACCTTCGCGTGGAGCGGCCCCGGCGGTTTCACCAGCAACCTGCAAAATCCGACGGTTTCGAATGTGACGCTTGCGGGTAGCTACACCGTCGTGGTGACGGATGCCACCAATTGCGCAACGACAGCCGTTACGTCGGTGGTGAGCCTCTCGGTCTGTTGCGATCTGGCGGCTACGGCGGTTCCGACAGCCGTCACGAGTTGCGTCACGCCCAACAGCGGGGCCGTGGTCCTGACCTACACCGGTTCGCAGACCTACCAATACAGTGTGAATGGCGGTGCGTTCCAGAGTCTGGGAGCCAGTCCGTTCACGGTGCCGAACCTGGCCGCCGGAACGTATACGATAGTCGTTCAGGCGGTGGGTGACCCAAGCTGTATGCAGTCGCTGACGGCCACGGTCAACAGCCCGGTTCTGCCGACGGTACAGGCCACGAGCAACAGTCCGCTCTGCGCCGGAAGCACCATCGCGCTGGCGGCCACCGGCGGGTTTACGACATACGCCTGGAGCGGCCCCAACGGTTTTGTGAGCAACCAGCAGAACCCGACCATTCCGAACGCAACCACGATCACCAGTGGTACCTACAGTGTCACGGCGACAAATGCCGCCGGTTGTACGGCACTGGCATCGACCACGGTGACCATTGCGACGCAACCCAGTCTCAGCATTACCGCCGGTTCAGGTCTGACGATCTGCTCGGGCCAAAGCACCACGCTGGCGGTTTCGGGCGACGGCGGAGCGGCAGTCACCTGGGTGAACAGCCTGGGACAAAGCGGCACCGGCACCTCGATCGTCTTTGCCGGCATTGGCAACGTGAGTGGCCAGCCCGAAACCGTCACCTACGTGTTCTCGGCGAAAGCGGGCGATTGTTCGGATAGCAAAATCGTGACGCTGACCATCAACCCGGCCCCGGCCTTGCAGGTGGTTCCCCAGAACGCGGTGATTTGCGCCCTGGAAATGACCAACATCGTCGCCACAACGAATCCGGCGACCGCTACCATCAACTGGACGCGCACCCCGGCGGTGCCGACCCCGGCCAGTGGTACCGGAACCGGCAGTGTCACGGTGAACGAAGCCTTACCGGCAGGCAACTACACCTACAATTTCACGGCAACGCAGAATGGGTGTACGAGTCCGGTAGTAACGGTGCCGCTGACGGTGCAGAACTAATGCTGCCTCATATTCATGTGAGGTATGCTGAAAGCGAAGCTGTTTATTCAATTCCGGAGGGGGATTTGCTTCAGGGCGAATTGCCCCGGTCGAAAGAACGTCTCGTACTAGCCTGGATTGAGTTACGGAAGGAAGATTTGATGACAGATTGGTCTTTAGCCGTAAAAGGCGAACGCATTTATCCAATAGAACCTCTTAAATGAATACGGAAATGTTGCCAAGAGTGAAACAGGTGGAGCCAATGTCTGATTACAGGTTGTCACTATCTTTTACGAACGGAGAAAAAAGACAATTTGCGGTCAAGCCGTATCTAAACTATACCGTTTATCGATCGCTGGCACAGTGGGAAATCTTTAAGCAGGTAATGGTCTCAAATGGGACCGTTTGCTGGGGAAAAGATGGACACATCGACTTCGATCCCGATACGCTCTATCTGGAAAGTCAGATTGTTGCTGAATAACGCATCATCCGGTAGGGAAAGCCTATGGAAAATCAAGGATAAAAAATTTACGACTGTATATTAAAATTGCTTGTAAAAGCAAATAGTTCACTTGAAACCTTCACTCCTCATACTCCTTCTTCTGCTCGCCGGAAGGGCCGGTTTTGCCCAATCGGGCATGACGGTCTTTGGGGATTGTTACGTGCAGGAGAAGGCGTCGATGAGTGTGTTTGTGGAAAAACTAACGCTGGAGGCCGATGTGAACGGCGATGGAGAATTGATCATGGCAGGTCAGGAGAGCCAAACCATCGATGCCAAATCAAAGGCCGTCGATCACCTCGTCGTTCGGAATGCGAAGGGGGTGAAGGTAAAAGGCAACCTGACCGTCCGGAAATCGCTGACCATCGGGCAGGGGAATCTGGCGGTGCTGCCACAAGCCCAACTGACGGTTTTACCCGGCACCACCGTAACCCTGAGTGCGGGTTGCCACCTGATTCGGGTCGATGAGCAGTTGAAAACCAGGAAAGAGGCCGTGTCCCAAACCGCAAAACCGTTTCACCTGGTCTGTGAGGTGTCGGAAAGCACAGCAGGGCAAGAGGGACGCCGGGTTTGTAAAAGCAGCCATAAAAGCGCCATAGCCACGCTGGCCATTCGGTACGATTCGCCGGACCTGCAAGGCGCCATGCCACCGCCGTGGTAGGTTCCGGTTTTGCCCTCAATCGGGTTTCGCCCCCAACCCCCTAAAGGCCGGGCGGCCGGTGCCGGGCTTCTGCATCCGGATTTTTTAAGCCCCCTTTAGGGGGTTGGGGGCGAATCCGGGTTGGGGGCAAACCGGGCCGAAACCAAAAACCGGGTCAGTTGAAAACAACCCCCGAAAAACGAATCATAACCACCATTGAACAACACCATGAAGACCTCTATCAACCAAATGCTGGCCGTTCTGGCCCTCCTGATCTGTACCCTGACCGCGCAGGCGCAGGTGAAAATTGGCAACAATCCCACCTCCATCAACGGCGGCTCCCTGCTGGAACTGGAAGGCACGGACAAAGCCCTCCTGATGCCCCGCATCAGCCTGACCAACACCACCACCTGGGGCTTGGCCGGAACCCCGGCTGCGGGGATGCATGTGTACAATACGAACGTGGGAATTACCTCGACGAATGCCAAATACCCCACACTAGAGGCTTTTATTGGTGAATACTATTGGGATGGAACGGGCTGGGTAGCATTGGGTGGCTCACAAAGTGCCGATGTTGTGCTGCGGGTGGAGTTTGCCGGTTCTCAGACCGTGACGACTGGTGTTACGGTAAATTTTAACAGTACAAAATTTGATAAAGGGGCGCATTTTAGCTTGGCTACAGACAAGTTTACAGCACCTTCAGCAGGATTTTACCTGGTGAATTTCAATATCAATTGCGGTATTCCGGAACTGCTGGGTTATGCCACGGGCCGGTATGCACACCTGGTCGTGAATGGTACCAGTGATCGAATTCTGTTCAACGATGCGGTCGGTGCCGGTGCCGGTTTCGCCCGGACTACCCCGGCGTTGTTAAAATTAAATGCGGGTGATACGGTCTGGATTACCGCAGGGGATGCCGCCGGAGGAGGAGCTGGTGGCTGGCGGTTTGGAACGGCCATTCTGGAAATCACCAAATTGTCAAACTAGTCGTTTTCCGTTGCGGGCGGGTTTTATCCCAAAACCGCCCGCAACCAACGCCTTCCAACGGGTACGAAGGCAACACGTTCTTATTAATTCCCGAATCATGCACGGGCTTTTGTTGCCGTCGCTTTGCCCCTACATCCGTATCGACGGCCCGGCCCTAAAGGGGACTTGGACACCGAGCGGGAGTAATACGCTTCGTCCTAAGCATTGTCCAAGTCCCCTTTAGGGCCGGG
>NZ_JBPZHB010000015.1:0-136986 GCF_051857545.1 Larkinella fluvii
ATGCCAAAATCAAAGCGTTCCGGGCCCAGTTCAGAGGGGTAAGAAATGTGGAATTTTTCCTTTACAGACTAACTCAGTTATATGCTTAAACCAAGATGATCCACAACTTTTGGTATTGATCCATTTTATACGTAAAGGGTGATTTTGAGATCATTCTCTTCATCAGGTTTTCACCCATTCCTTCTTTCAGTTTAAGTTCAAAACAATAGCGCTTTATTACCGAATTATTGACGTGCTTTACGGTCTGAACCGAAATTCCGTGAAACCTGCCCATCTTAGTGCGCTACTAGCCGGACCCATTGCGTTTTTTCTGGTTTTATTTTTTGCTGACTTAAACCCGGGTCATCCCGAGGTTACCAGAATGGCTGCGGTGACCGTATGGGTGGCCATTTGGTGGCTCACCGAAGCAACCGACCTGGCCGTGACGGCCTTACTCCCTTTCATCCTGATTCCGATCCTGGGCATAGCCGATTCGCAAACGGTGGCGGCCCAGTATATGGATCAAACCATTTTTTTATTTATTGGGGGCGTGCTGCTCGCTTTTGCCATTGAACGGTGGAACCTGCACCAGCGGATTGCCTTGTCCATTTTATCGAAACTGGGCACCAACCCGGCCACCATGCTGGCAGGCGTGATGGGCGCTACTTTTTTTATTTCGATGTGGGTGTCCAATACGGCTACCGTCATGATGATGCTCTCTGCGGTGCTGGGCATTATCATTCAGGTGGAAAAACACAACCTATCTCCTTTTCAAAAAAATGCGATCGCCAAAGCCATGCTGCTGGGGCTTGCTTACGCGGCATCCATTGGTGGCATGGCGACTTTGGTGGGAACGGCCACAAATCTCGCTTTCTACAAAATATATGTAGATGCTTACCAGGATGCCCATGACATGAACTTTGTCAGTTGGTTTGTGCTGGCTTTTCCTATTGCCGTAATCTTGTTGACCGCAGCGTTTTTTATTCTTAAGTTCTCCTTTCTACGCCATGCAAAAAAAGTGGTTTTTGACCGCAGTTACTTCGTTGCCTCCCTGCGGCAATTGGGCAAAATGGCTTTTGAAGAAAAGATCGTCTTTACGGTTTTTGTGATGACCGCCTACTTGTGGTTTGGCCGAAAGGATATTGATTTTGGTTCTTTTCATATAACCGGCTGGAGCCGTCTTTTAGGGACACAGGCATCGTTCATTACGGATAGCACGGTGGCTATCGGAATGGCATTGTTGCTATTTCTAATCCCCTCGAAAAATGAGAAAGGAAAAATGCTGATGAGCTGGGAAGAAGCGAAGAAACTTCCGATCGGCATCATCCTCTTGTTGGGCAGTGGTTTTGCTTTGGCAAAAGGCTGCGATCAGTCGGGGCTAAGCTCCTGGCTGGCACAGGAACTGCTTTTTTTAAAGGATGCGTCCCCCCTTGTTGTTATCGCCGGCATTTGCGTTATCGTTTGTGTCATTAGCGAACTGGCTTCCAATGTTGCCTGCATCCAATTGGTGCTACCCATTTTGATAGCCATTCAAAAAGTAACCCACCTGCCCCCATTGATGCTGATGGTGCCTGCCGCGCTGGCTGCGTCGCTCGGGTTTATGCTTCCCGTAGCCACCCCGCCCAATACGATCGTGTTTGGAAGTGGGCGGATCCGTGCGGCTGATATGCGCAATGCCGGGTTGCTGCTCGACGTTGCAGGCATTGTTATCATCACAGCCGCATCCATGATTATTCGGCTAATTATCTGGAAATAAAGACCGTGAATGCACGAAGAACAGGCTCGTAATGTCTCAAAAACCTCTCTACTCTACCGACCACTTGACCTCCGACCAGTTTACATCCTGCGGCAATAGGTTCTTTTTGGCCGCCAGTGCCGCCACCCGACCGGCAGCCTGGCCCATATAGGCGGCATTACCCGTGACCCGGTAGCTCGAATGGGCCACAAAATCGCCACTGATGCAACGACCCGCCATCATCAGCCCCTGCACATCTTTGGCGATCAACGCCCGCACCGGAATATCGTACGGTTTGCTGGCGGTACCCCGGTTGTAGGCCGTCGTGGATTCATCCTCCTTTTTGACCGAATGCACATCCACCCCAAACGTAACCCGGCAAACGGCATCCTCAAACCGCGATCCTTTGATCAAATCCAGACGGGAAACCGTGTATAACCCATGAATCCGGCGGCTTTCCCGTACGCCAATCTGCTCACCCGTGGCCATCAGCCGCAGATTCTCCCACGGCCCACCCAGCGATTGAAGACTCTGAATAATCTGATGCACCTCGGCCCGCCCTTTCAGTGTTGCTTCGGTCACCTGGCGGGCATCGGTTCCATTAAAACCGTATTCATGATTGGCCATCAGCATGTGCAAATCGTCGTAGATCGGGTGCAGGCTGGGCCGGGCATAGGAAGGTTTGTGACCGCCCTTGATAATGGCTTCTTCCAGCCGTTTTTTGGAGGGAGAGCCAATTTTGCTATCGGCTTCGTCGCGGATAAACGCTTTAATTTCGTTATACCGAACGCCCGAAATCAGGCAAAGCATGCTCATCGGTTGCCCCTGCCTGGCGCTGTCGCCATAGTCGAACTGGCAACCTGCCCGAGCGGCCAGATCGCCATCGCCCGTGCAATCGATGAACACTTTGCCCCCCCAGGCTTCCCGTCCCGACTTCGACTCGGTAATGATGTGGGTTAGCCGGCCATTCTGGGTGGATGCGGATACCAGCCGGGTAAAAAGCCGGACGGTAACGTTGGCTTTCAGGCATAATTCTTCCAACAGTATTTTCATCTGTTCGACGTCGAACGAGAACGTATTACCAGTCGGAACGGTGGCGGCTCCTTTCTTCAGCCGAAGCCCGTCCTTGATTTCGGCCACCAGTCCTTTCTTGTTCTTATTATCGATAATCCACGTCAGGCAACCCGATGTCCAGACGCCACCCAGACAACCGTGTACCTCCAGCAACAGGGTTTTCGCTCCGGTACGTCCGGCTTCAATGGCGGCTGCCACCCCGGCGGGCCCGGCACCGCAAACAATGACGTCAAATGCATCGACCACGGGAATATCGCGGGCGGGTTCGCTGAGTGTATTCGCTGCCGGGGCATGGACGGTCTGCGACAAACCGAAAAGGGGTGACGAGGCCGAAGCAGCAGCCAGGGTTGTTGCTAAGAAGTCTCTGCGTTGCATATCGAAAAAAGTTAGTATTCTGTATGTAAATTGGTTAACCCGCTCTTGTTTCCTTTGCCACTCCGGTCGATCGCCGTTAAAAGAGACTTCTGAATGATACCATCCGTGCCCGCTTTACAGGCTTACTTTTCCTGTCCCAACCACGCCAGCAACGCAGCACGTTCAGCCGTTGACGACAGGATCATGTGTTTTCCCTTCGACGGATATAATCGCTCCAATTCCGATGTAGAAACCGGCTGCCCGGCTCCATTCACGACACCGGCCAGCCAGACGGAACGGGGCGTGAGGGCCGCTACCAGATCGGGGAGATCATAGGTGTTGATGGCTCCGGCCACAACCGACGGTACATACCGGGGCAGATACTGCTCCTGCCCGATCAGGGAACGATACGTGCCCAACCCGTTGAGCAGCGCCAGCCGACCGATGGCCGGTGTCAGCAGGGTAGCGTGCAGAACATCAGGCACAAACGTGCCGACACCCACCGCCGAAACCGTCGTAGTGCCGGTTTTCCTTTTAATAAATTCGGTGAGCAACTGAATCTCTTCCATCCGAACGGCGACCAGACTTTTGCGGGTCAGGATACCCGCAAACCACAGGTTCAGCGATGTGCTGTCAAGCTCCGAATCACCACCGGGCAGATCCGCCTGGGCCTGTTCACCCGCTCCGCTCAGGTCGGGCAGCACCACGTCGTAACCGGCCTGTACCAATTGCTCGGCCACATTCCCTTTTTGTGCGGCTCCGGCTTTGCCTTTCGAGTCGATGTAAAGCACGGTTTTACCGGTACTTTTTTCCGGTTTAAACCACAGAACCGGCAGGTAATAGGCTCCCGGCCCTTTCACTAAATACCGCTCCAGATTGTATCCATCACGCGGAAACTTACCCGAAAAAATCACTTCGCCCAAGGTCGGCGGTGTGTACCCTGTCAACGCAATTACGTGTTTGACAAGAGTTTGCGATGAGTTACCAGCAATACTTTGGGGAGCAACTGCCGACGCCCGCTTTTGGGTCAACGAAAACAGGGTTTCGCCTTTCAGCGCGGTCAATACGTTGCCGGTCGGCGTCACATTGAGTTCTTCAGCCCGAAACGCCGGAATGTTTTCATCGGCACTGGAGCCGGGATTGTTGAGGTGTTTCTGAAAAAAAGCGTACGTCGCTTCCCGGTTTTTTTGCGTGGAAGCATGGGGAGCATCGTCTTCGACCATGCCCAGATTCGACTCCGCACCGAGGGCTTTATACGCCTTTTTGGCTTCGTCGAACAGTTCGCGGGCACCGTCCATGCTGAACATATCGCGGGTGGTCGTCACCATCAGCGTCGGACGCGGAGCGCGCACTTCGACCAGATCGCCCAAATCCAGCCCTTTCGCCAGCATCCCGGTCAGGATTTGTTCGGCGTCCTGCGGCCCGTTGGAACGCAACAGTTTATCGTAGGTCGTCAGATAACACTCCGGCGCAGCCGCCCGAATCCGGGGATCCATCGCGGCCAGATACGCACTTTGCGTGCCTCCCCCCGACCGGCCCGTTACGCCAATCCGCGTAGCATCAATTTCGGGGCGGGTCAGCAGGTAATCCACAGCCCGGATGCCATCCCAGACGAAATACATCGCCGGTGTTACGCCGACCACAAAGGATTGCGCGCCGGGATACGAGTGTTCCAGCGTGGGTTTAAGTCCGGCAAATCGTCTTCCTTCCGTTTTTTCGTATTGAATTCGTTCACCCTGCCCGATCGGGTCGAAGGCCAAAACCGCAAAGCCTTTTTTGACGTAATTGAGAATCATCTGCTGATAGACCCCGCTCCGAAAGGCTGGCGCACCGTGCCCACTGCAAAATACGATGGCTGGCAGGTTTTCGCGTTTTCCCGCAGGCATGAACAAGGCCGCCGTTACGTAATACTTTGGCAGGGACTCGAAGTAGAGTTTTTCGACCGTGATGCCATCCCGTTCGAGTTTACCGGTAACGACCGGATTGAGGGGTGTTTTTTCGGGAAAGGCACCAAAAGCTTCCTGCAATTTTTGCCGGACCACGGTTTGCCGCTTCTGCCAGTCCTGCTGCGTTCTCAACGCCTGAACCGCCTTTTTGCGCTGTTCCAGTTGCCCGAAGGCCTGTTCACACAGATGCCGGTAGAGCGCGCCCGGCTGACCATTGTAGTATTTCCAGTATGGCAATACGGCCAGGTCGTCCTGCGCCCGTACGAACGTGGTCAGACCAAGGCTGATGCACAGCAAAATCGGGAGAATGACTGGTTTCATGGCTCTCATTTATTTCTCCCTGGCTACGATTTCCAACGTGTTTTTCCCCGCCAAAGCCGTTGATTTCATTTCCAGCACGATGCGGTACACGACATTACCCAGCGACCGATTCAATTTTGGATCGTCGATCTCCTTTTTTTCGACCGTGGCCGACAGGGTTTTCGGGTCGTAGTGCATGAGCAGGTCAAACCCGTTGCCCTTCAGCACCAGTTCGCCGGGTTCGGGTTGCTCGCTGGGCAAAGTGGTCAGAAAATGGAGCCGGGTTTCGCCCGTTCGGGCCGTTAATTGGTAGGCATCGCTGACGACAAACTTTTTACCGCGTTCCAGTTCATAGGCGCGTTCCCAGCTTTTTACCCCGGCCTCTTTCGGATAGGCTCCGCCGATGTCAGTTGAAAAGCGAACACCGGTTTTTGTGGGGGAGAAAATCGAGTGCCGGGCCGTAAAGTTTCGCCCCTCGTGCTGGGCAAAACCGTTGATGTGCGGGACGTTGTGGTAGTCGGACTGCATCGTCCAGATTTTATAGCGGTCTTTGCTGAACGTTTCGCGGGTGTATGTGCCTACGCCCGCATCGATCAGAACCGGGTTGCCGTTATAAAACAGGATGAACGAACCCACGTCGTTGTGGTTGTGCTGTTCGCCGTTGTGGCCGCCTTTGGCCGCGAAATAAAATCCCTGCGCGGAACCTTCGCGTTCGCGGGCAATCGCTACGTCCAGGTTCGGCAAATAGTATTCCTTCAACAACGGTTCCGCCGGAGAAACCGTACGCCAGTCGGTGGGACTGAACAGATTCACCAGATTACTCCCCAACCGGCCACCCAACATTGCTTCGACCGGACTGGTTTTGTTCAGTACATACGCCCCAAACCCCTGCATGACCGGGTCCTGAATGGCTTTACCAATCCGGTAGATCCGTCCGCCATCGTGACGGAGTTTTGCCTGGGCATCGGCAAAATTAACGTAGTATTCGCCCTGGCTGACGTAGACCCGGTAGATGTACCGCCCCATATTTCGAACGAGTTCGTTCTCGTAAATGTCAATTTTGCCCCGGCTGGCTTTTTGCAACAGCGACAGGTAATCGAACATGCGTCCCCCGGCCGCTCCCCAGTAGCCCGGTCCTTCGCTACACCCGCCGTCTTCGGGATACGAATTGATGAAAAGATCGACGGCCTGCATGGTTTTGTAGATACCGTCTTCGCGTTTCTGCGGGTCGGTTTCCAGCAGCAGCACGCAGGTCAGCACGTTGTAGCTGCACCAGGGCGTCCAGTTATTGACCCGGCCCTCGCCCCAGCCTGTAATCCACCAGTAATCGTTGCGCTGGTAAAACGGTTCGAGCACTTTGGCGCGTAATTCCTGCTCAAGTCGTTGCGCAATGATGGGGCTAACCTTATCGAATGCCTCGTGAAAATAGTACCAGATCCAGGCCAGATCAGCGGCCGTATCGCCCGTCACCAGGTCAATGATCGGGTTGTTTTTGTCGGGCAACAGCGTGGTGATGTTGGCAATCTGGCCTTCGTACCCGTACATGTAAAAATGGGCGGGCGAACTCCAGACGGTTTGTTCACAGTAGGCAAACACGCCGTTGATCAGATCGTCCAGAAACCGCCCTTTGCCTTCGACCAGTTCGGCCAACGCCAGCGACCGCAACGCATCGAGCTTAGCCCGATTCACCGTATCGGCGGCCTCGCGGTTGCCGGTTCGGCTGTAGGTCAGGTAAAGCGATGCCTTCGTGAGGGGCCAGCCATAGCCAAGGTATTTTTCACCTTCCCGGATGGCCTGGGTTTTCACCGCGTCGGAAAGGCTGGCCCAGCCCTGCCGGTCACGATAGGCCGGAAAGTCTACCCATTCAGCCCCCTTCACGACCGATGTACTGATCTGTTTGCGCGAAAAATTCCCGGTAAGCAGATTTCGCTTTGCCTGACAAAACCCGGTTTCCCAGGCGAATACCAACAAAAAAACAATCGTGTAGCGCATCATTGGCGGTTACTGTTTCAGAAGTTTCAGGTGCCGGACATCCTGGTCCGGCATCACCCGTAACAGATAAGCATCCGGCGGCAGGTGTTCTACCCGAATCGGTTTCTGGAAATGCGCATCATAGTTGAAGTCGGCCAGAAGCTGGTTCAGGGCCGCCGTTCCGCTTCTGGCTTGCTTACCAGCCCGGATTCTGGGTCAGGGCCGCGTTCATTTCGATTTCGGTACGGGGAATGGGCCACAGGTTATCGCGATCGGTGAATTTGCGGACGAAATGCGGTTCACCAAACAGGTTTCGGATCACCGTACCATCGAGTTGCGCCTTCGCAATTCCCCACCGCCGAACATCGCTGAACTGATGGCCTTCACCCGCCAGTTCCACTTTTCGTTCGTGTACGATCCGGTCGAATAGCTGCGCTTTGGTGGTGACTGCCAGCACGGCAGGGCCACTGTTCAGACCCGGCATTTTGACGCGGGTCCGGACTTTGTTGAGTTCGATAATGGCTTTCGCCAGTTGCCCGTCTTCGTTGTAGGCTTCCGACAACATCAGCAGGACGTCGGCATACCGGATAATGGGGAAGTTAAACGGCGTGTGTTCGCGGACGCTCATGGCTCCATTTTCGTTCCCTTCCGGCGTAAACTTGCGCCACAGGTAGGTGAACCAGCCCGAATTATTGCGGCACTGCCCGAAGTTTTCGCTCACCCCGGCCGCCACCACAAATTGCAACATCCGGACCTGATTGGCTACAAAACCAAGGTGATGGGAATACGGGACAATCAGGGCCGCATTCATGCGCGGATCACGACCCCGGTAGATTTTGCCCAGCAAAGCCGTATCAGGTATGGAGGTCAGCTTGCCATTGGTATGCGTCGCCCAAAAGGCTTTCCGTTTGACGGCATTGTCTTCATTGAATTTGGGAATAACGTCATTCCAGTTAAACCGGGAACCGTCTTTGTTTTCGTAACTGTCGGCCAGTTCCGTGGTCGGTATACCAAAGTTCCCCCCGCCAAACGAGCCTCTGAAACCGGTATTGTAGGCATAGGGGATGCCATACTCCAGACCAACCCCACCGAGTGTCTGGACGGCAAAAATGATCTCATTGCTTTTATGACCCGCCAGCTTGAAGAGGTCGGCATAGCTGGGGTAAAGCGCATAGCCATAATTGTTCGACTTGTTAGAAACGATTTCCTCAAAATCGGCAATGGCGTTTTTCCAGTCTTTGGCATATAGATATACTTTACCCCGTAAGGCATAAGCCGCGCCTTTAGTCACCCGTCCGTATTCGGCTTGCGGCCAGGCAACCGGCAAGTCCACGATGGCTTCGGTCAGGTCTTTCACAATAAAAGCACGCACTTCCTCCACCGAACTACGCGGTTTTTTCAGATTATTGAAATCTGCGTTCAGATCCACCGACTCGTCGTAGAGCGGTACCCCACCAAAATAGCTGAGGAGTTCGGCATAGTGGAGCGCCCGCAGGAATTTCGCTTCGGCCACAACCGGTTTCTTAACCGCATCATCCACCGGCATGTCCGGCACCCGGCGAATTACCTGATTGGACCGTTGAATTTCATCGTACTGATGCCGCCAGAAATTGCCGATATACGTCGTTTGTTCGGTAGCCGTACCCAGCATGAAGCTCAGGTAGCCGTTTTCCTGCCATCCGAAGGCCAGGCCACCCATGTTATCGTGCATGTACTTTTTGCCGTACAAATCATCGCGACGAAGGCCGCCATACACGCCCATGATGGCCTGTTTGGCGTGTTCGGGCGTTTGCCAGAAGGTCTCGGAACTGATGCGGTCGTAGGGTACGGTATCCAACTGAACACAACCGGTCAGGAGAGCCAGCGGTACGATGAAGAGGAGGAATTGTATCGATCGTTTCATGGTTGGTTCTGGTTTAGAAATCAATGCTTAAGCCTAGGGTAGACTGTTTCATGGTCGGGTAGTTAAAGCTATCAATGCCCGAATTACCGCCCTGAATCTCCGGATCGAAACCTTTATAATTGGTCAATGTCAGGAAGTTTTCCAGGCTGCAATAGACCCGAAGCCCTTCAAGCGCCATTTTTTGTGTAATTGACTTTGGTAATCGATAGCCGAACTGGAGGTTTTTCACCCGCAGATACGATTTATCGACAACCCAGAAATCACTGATAACCCGGTTAATCGTATTGGTAGACAACAGTAACCGCGGATAGCTGGCATCGGTACGTCCCGGTGTCCACCGCCCGTCGGCCACCTCTTTGTTGATTAAATACAGGTTAGCCGGGGTGGGTGTCCGCCAGTCGTCGAGCCAGTAATCCTTAAAACCGCCGATGCCCTGCAACAGGCAGGAGAAATCGAAGCCTTTCCACTGAAGTCCGAAGTTTAGCCCGTACGTAAACCGGGGGGATGTACCGTATCCCACCACGTATTTGTCGTCGTTATTGATGATGCCATCGCCATTCAGGTCCTTGTAGAGCAAATCGCCCAGTTTGGGGGTACCGAATGCCGCAAACGGATTCACTTTCTGCCCCGAAGCGTTGACGGGTGCCTTGTCGATCAGTTGCTGAACCAGTGCCATATCCGACTCCGTCTGTAGAATCCGGTCCGTAGCCAGTACGAACAGGACGTTGGCCGGCAGTCCTTCCTGCAAGAGGTTTTCGTTCGAAATGGTCCGTTCATCGCCCTTGAACTTCGTTACTTCGTTGTTGATAAAGGCCATGTTCCCGCCAATCTGGTACCTGACCTCTCCAATCCGGTCATTCCAGTTGAGGGCCAGCTCGACGCCCCGGTTCCGCACGCGGGCCGCATTCTGCTGCGGCAGCGAGGCTGTACCACGCACATTAGGGGCTGGTAGGTTGATCAGAATGTTGCGGGTGTCCTTGTCGAAAAGTTCCAGCGAGCCTGACAGCCGGTTTCGGAAGAAACCAAAGTCGAAACCGAGGTTGGTCACGTAGGTACTCTCCCAGGTGATGATGGAATTGGCAATGGCCGTTTGGGCAAAGCCCGTTTGCAATGTACCGTTCAGGACGTAGTTCGACGACGCATACAGCGCCTGGTAATCGTAGTTCCCGATGCTGTTATTGCCCAGGGCGCCGTAGGAGGCCCGCAACTTGAGGTTATCCAGCCAATCGATGCCTTTCAGGAAAGGTTCTTCCGAAATCCGCCAACCGGCCGAAATCGAAGGGAACATCCCCCAGCGGGTATCCCCGGCTCTAAAGCGCGATGAGCCATCGTAACGGACATTGGCTTCGAGCAAATATTTCTCTTTCCAGCCCAGATTCAGCCGACCGAAATAGGAGTTCATTCCCCAGTCACTGGCCGTACCCGATGCATCGGCATCAATCGTAGCGGCATTCAATACGGTCAGTGACGGATCGGTCAGGTCATATTTTTGGGCCTCAAACCACGACGATTTGTAGTACTCCTGGCTTGCGCCAACCATCGCATGAAGATTCAGTCCGTTGCCAAACGTGGTTTGGTAGCGGATAATCCCATCCATATACTTCCGGGCCGTCTGTTCGCTGCGGTTCAGTGCATATGTACGACCCGTTCCGGCCACCACAATGCTGTTGGTGCGGAAACTCCAGCGATCTAAAAAAACCGGTTGCTGTTCTTTGAGATAACCCGTCTGTTCGTAATTGAACGAGCCTTCCAGCGTCAGACCTTTCACGGGATTGAAAACACCGAAGAAGCGGGTAGCCAACCGATTCTGGTTGATATCGCCTTTGCGGGCGTTGACCGTTGCCAGGGCGTTGTTCGTGACCCCACTCCCATCGGGGCTGTTGGAAGCACCGTAGCGTCCGTCGGGGGAGCGGTAGACCATCGCGGGCGACGTAGACGCACTCCAGCGGAAGGCACTGTTGTTGTCGAGCGCATCGGTGCCAATATCGGTGCTGGAGTTGGTGCCGCTGGCCAGCAAACCAAGCGTTAGGTACGGTTTTACTTTGGCTTCCAGATTCACCCGACCCGAATACCGCCGAAAGCCCGTATTTTCGATGATACCGGGGTTGTTCAAATATCCGAACGAACTGAAAAACTTGATCTTTTCGGTGCCCCCGTTGATCGACACATTGTGGTTTTGTGAGATCACATTTTGGTCAAACAGGTCACGCCAGTCGGTATTGGGATACATCAACGGATTTTTTCCGGCGTCGTTTTTCCACAGATCGATCGACGACTGCGGGAAAATGGGGCTAACACCGGGCGTCGTGTTCTGCTGAGACTCGTTGTAGAGTTCCATGTGCCGGACATAATCACTGACGGTTTCAACCAGACGGGTGGCTTTTTGAGCCGCTACATAGCCATTGTAGTTGATCTTCATCGTTCCCTCCTTGCCCTTCTTGGTCGTAATCAGAATCACGCCATTGGCCGCCCGCGACCCGTAAATAGCCGCCGATGCCGCGTCTTTCAGAATGGAAACCGTTTCAATATCCTGCGGGTTGAGGTTATTCATGTTCGACTCGACCCCATCGACAATCACCAGGGGGCTGGCGTTGTTCAGCGTACCCGAACCCCGGATCAGCAGCGAAGCACCATCGCCACCCGGTCGGCCATTTCCCTGGTTGACCGACAGGCCGGGGGCCAGGCCATACAGACTGGACGAAACAGAGGTGATGGGCCGGCTTTCGGCCACTTTTGCCAGATCGATCGTTGAAACGGCTCCGGTCATATTTACTTTTTTCTGGGTGCCGTAGCCCACCACGACCACTTCTTCCAATGCTTTGGTGTCGGTTTGCAGCGAAACATTGATCTGGGTTTGATTCCCTACGGTTATTTCTTTGGATACGTACCCGACGAACGAAAACACCAGTGTAGCCTGCACATTGGGCACGCTGAGGCTGTATTTCCCGCTTACATCGGTCGTTGCCCCACGTTGGGTACCCTTCACGACGACACTCACGCCCGGCAAGCCTTCGCCTTTTTCATCCGTGACGTTGCCCGAAATCGGTACGTCTTTCGGGGCAGTTTCAGCAACCAGCGGTCGGTGAATCGCCGGGTGGTTATCGCTGGCGGGTACGGAAAGCATTTCCAGCCGACCAGCCTCCGGCATTTCGGGTAGCAGCTTCAGAGCGGGAGCGGTTTTGGCTTCTTTCGGCAGAGCGAAAATGACGTAAGACCCGCTTCCCTGTTTGGAGAATGCCAGGTTGTGCGGTTGTAAGAGTTTCGTCAGATTTTGTTCCAGACTCAGGCTCCAGTTAACAGTGGAGGGCAGCACCTGAATGTGCCGTACTACCCGGTCGGCGTAGAGCACATCGACACTGTAGTGGCTCTTTATATCCCGAAGCAACTGACTGAGCTTTACCGGAGCGGTTTTCTGTTCATGAGTACGTTGCTGAATACGGGAGGTTGCTAATGTCTGGGCCGGGCAAACGGAAAAGGACAGGTTCGCCAATACCAGCAGCGATTTAAGGTATATCAATGTTCTCATTGAAAAAGGGTATTAGGATGTACAAGGAGGCAGATTTAATCGTTGGCCCGGGCCGAGAAAGTCACTTTCTTACCCCGACGTACGGCCTGAATGTCCAATGCTTTTGATAAGGAAATCAGCAGTTCATCCGCATTCTTCGCTTTGAACGAACCCGAAACCGTTTCGTGCGCCAGCGCCGGATCAGGAATGGAAACGTGCAGACCATAATTGTCGCGCAGGAGTTGAGCAACCTGACTCAGCGGCATGGAGTCAAACACAAACAGCTCGTCTTTCCAGGCCGAAAACCGCTCCGGATCGGCTACGTGTTTCCGCTGGATTTTTTCATCGACCAAGGTTACAACGTCACCGGGCGTCAAAACAATGGGAGCCATCGTCTGGTTGGTCTCCCGTTGCAGCACCACTTTTCCCTGATTCAAAACCACCTGCATCCGATTCTGCCGGCTCGACACGGTAAACTCCGTGCCCAATACCACCACATCCAGTCCGTTGGGCGTTTTGACAATGAAGCGTCGGTTATCCTGCGTATGTGTTACCGAAAACTGCGCTTCGCCGGTCAGGTATACTTCCCGGTTTTCCTGACCCGGAAGAACCCATTTCAACCCAAACCGGGGGACTTTCAGCACGGAGTTGGCATTGAGCGTTACCCGACTCCCGTCGTCCAGCACCCAGCTCCGGATTTGACCCGGTTCGGTGGCATAGGTTTGATTAACCAGTTCTGACCGAAACCACCAGCCCATGAGCAGTAAAATCGAAACGGAAGCGGCTAGGTACCAGCCCGAAAACCGGATCAGAAAGGGGGTTGGCTCAGTAGGCATCGCTTTCACGGACGGCTCGTCCTGTTTCTGGGCCAGGTAGTCGTGATACCGCTCAATGGCTGACGAAACATCCACCAGGTACTGAGGATGCGTAAGCTCCCATTCAGCCAGCGTTTTGTAAAAAAACTCTTCGTTTTCGGGTTGCTTCGCCCATTCGTCAATGGTCTGTTTTTGAAGTGCCGACGCATTCCCGTTAAAGTAATCGAACAGGAGCGTTTTCGTAATGGGGATATTCATGATAGGTCATATTTCTAAGTTGACAGAAACGATACGCAGCCCCACCATTAGACCGGCCAAAACAAAGCGACGGCCGTTATCAATAACCATTTGTCTTTCAGGAGCTTTCGGATGGCCTGACTGGCGCGATACACCTGAACTTCTACCGTTCGTACCGAAATTTGCAGGTCATCTGCAATCTCACGCAGCTTCCGGCCCTCAAACTGATAAAGCAGGTAGATTTTTCGGCGTTCCAGCGGCAAGGTGTTGATGGCTTTTTCGACATCCTGACACAATTCCTCGTATTGGGTGATGGCGTCAGGCTGCCGAAATTCCTGGATGGGTAAGGGCGTTGCTTCCTCCAGCGGTGATTTCCGGCTCAGGTCCCAGCGCAGGTAATTGTAAGCCCGGTTTCGGGCGGTTCTGAAGAGATAAGCCCGGTACGATGTCGTGATATGATCGAATAGGCCCTCCGAATAAAACTGATAAAAAATTTCGGAAACCAGGTCTTCTGCTACCTGACGCGACCCCACAAACCGTACGGTATGGGTACAAAGCGGCTGGTAATATCGCTTGTATAAAAGTTCTACGCCCAATTGAGGGTTCTCCAGCAACGTCTTTCGAATAAACAACTCGTCATCATTGGACGGCGAACGCGGGGAATGGGAGTCCTGATCCACGTTGGGTTCGATTCGATTGGGTTCGTCGGGCTGTTGAAAAGCAGAAGAGGTTTGCACCATAACTAAAAAATGTAAAAGTGCTTCCGGGAAAAATACTTTCCCGTTTCACCTACAAGACAAGTTAGACGCAACCGACTACTTACAGGCTATTGAAAAATTTTATTATTTTTTAGTACGAAATGGTTTTTTAACGGCTTTTTAGTCGATCATCTCCTAGTCGCTCAGGCAAAACGCCACGTATCGATCACCGGAGCGCGTGTTGAGTTTGCCCCCGCCACAGGCAATCACGATGTACTGTTTGCCATTGACCACGTAGGTACTGGGCGTGGCATACCCGGCGGCTGGTAGTTTCATTTCCCAAACCACCTGACCGGTCTGTTTGTCGAACGCCCGAAATTTCTCATCCCGGCTGGCCGCAATGAACACCAGCCCGCCCGCCGTAACCAGGGGACCACCGTAGTTGTCGGTTCCGGTTATCGGTACGCCTTTTTTCCTGAGTTCGGGGTATTCGCCCAGCGGCACCTGCCAGCGATGTTCGCCCGTGTTCAGGTCGATCGCCGTCAACGTACCCCAGGGCGGACTGCTAACCGGATAGCCGTTGCGGTCGTACCAGCGATTATAGCCCGTATGCTGATAGGGAATCACCGCTTTTTGCGTTGAAGCGACCGGTTTCTCTACGGTTTTGTTGAAGAGAAAATCGACAACAGCGTCGCGCTCGGCTGGCAAGATATGCGAGAACGAAGGCATCATGCCCCGCCCTTTCAACAACACCTGCACCACCTGATCGCGCGAAAGCCGGTTGCTCACCTGCACCAGCGACGGGTATGAGCCATCGTGGTTGCCTTTGCGGTCCGTTCCGTGGCAGGCCGAGCAATACAACTGATACTGCGCGTTACCCGCCACGGCTTGCTGACCCGCGTTTGGCGACGGCTGCTGACGGGGAATGAGCGACGTATAAACCGGCACTTCTTTCGACGGTACGTACAGAATACCTTCGGGATCGGTTGCCGCCCCGCCCCACTGCGCCCCGCCGTCGGTTCCCGGAAAAAAAACCGTCATCTTACCCGTCAGCGGAACATACGGACCCGTATTGGCTTTCCGCAGCACGTCCACCAGCGAATCGCGGTTGGCGGCAAATGAATTGATTTCTTTTTCGGTAAAAGACTGACGGGCAAACGGGGCGGGTCGCTGCGGAATGGGCTGGGTTGGGCTCGCCCGCTCACCCGAAACCGCTTCCTGGGGAAAAGGCGTTTCCTTGATCGGGAAAATAGGTTTGCCCGTGACGCGGTCGAACACAAACGTAAAGCCCTGCTTCGTTACCAGGGCCACCACGTCGATTTTTCGGGGCCGCCCGTCGGAGCCTTTTTGCGTGATGGTGAGCAGATTGGGAGGAGCGGGCGGATCACGGTCCCAGATGTCGTGATGAACGAGCTGATAGTGCCAGAGCTTCTTGCCCGTAGCGGCATCGAGTGCCAGTAAACAATTGGCATACAGGTTATTGCCTTTCCGATTACCTCCGTAAAAATCGTGAGCCGCCGAGCCGGTCGGTGCATAAAGAATGCCCCGCTCGCGGTCGATCGCCATCCCCATCCAGGGGTTAGCCGCCCCAATCCGCTGGCGCGGATTGGCCGGCAACCAGGTTTCGTAACCGGGTTCGCCTTTCATCGGAATCGTGTGGAACGTCCAGACCAGTTGGCCCGTCCGGGTGTCGAACGCCCGAATATCGCCCAGCAAAGCCGTTTCGCTTTCCGAAAACCGGGCGCCGACGATGATGCGGTTTTTGTAGATCGTATTGGGCGTATTGGACACCACGTAGTGATCGGCGCCGGGTCGCTCGATGCCGGTTTTCAGGTCGATCCGTCCGTGATCGCCGAAACCATCGATGAGTTTGCCCGTTCGGGCATCCAGCGCGTGCAGCCACGACCCGGCTCCAAAGAAAATCCGTTGGTCGGTTCCATCGGCCCAGTACGTAACCCCCCGGCTGGTGGTGCCGCCGTTATCGGTCAGGGTCGTTTTCCAGAGGGATTTGCCCGTAGCGGCTTCCACCGCAAATGCCTGGGTATTCGCCGACACGCCGTACATAACACCATTGATAATGAGTGGATTGCATTGCATCTGGGTGCGATTGCGCAACGTATCGGCCCCACCCGACGCATACGTCCAGGCTACTTTTAACCGCTTGACGTTGGTTTTATTGATCTGGTCGAGTGGAGAATAATGGCTCCGGGCGCCATCGCCATTGTATTCGGACCAGTCGGTCGTAACGGCTGCCAGTTGAAAAGCCAGCGCGGCACTAAACGCCAGACAGCCTCCCAGGGCCAGTAGTCTTTTCTGCATAGGATGGTTCAGGAAATAGGGCTATTTCGTGTTGGTTTTGGGGAGCAGATAGCCGAGTCGGGTTAAAAACTGGTCCGTCAAGTCGATAATCTGTTGATTGAGTTCCTGATTGGCATTAAAGAAACCGTGTTTCTGTCCGGCAAAGCGGTGCAATTCGCAACGGTTGCCAGCGGCCTGCATTCGTTCACAAAATTCTTCTGCGTTCTGAATCGGCACCGTCGTATCGGCCTCGCCATGAAAAAGAATAGCGGGCGGTATTCCGGGCCGTATGTGCGCCACGGGCGAAAGGGATTCTGCCCGGTCGCCCAATCGTTCGTAGCCATAGCCCCCCACGGTTGTTTTGGTAACCGGATTCATCAAAACCAGGGCACTGGGTCTGGTGCTGACCGACTGATCTTCACCCGGTTCGTCGATCTGGTCCAAAACCGCCGTCGCCAGGGCCAGATGACCACCTGCCGACCCGCCAGCCGCCACAATCCGATCCGGTTGAATCCCCAATCGGCTGGCATTTTTGCGCACCCAGCGCATGGCCGATCGGGCATCCTGCACGGCTTCAAACGGCGTGGTTTTTTGCCGACTCGAAACCCGGTAGTCGAACGCAATCGTGATCATGCCCCGGTCGGCAAAATAATGACAGGCCTTTTCAAACTGGGTGACACGCCCGCGGACCCAGCCACCCCCAAAAAAGAAAACGAGGGCCGGGCATGTTTTCCCCGGCTGGTAATCCGGTGGATAAACGATGCTCGCCCGCAAATCGGTTGGTCCGGTCTGTTTATAGATTTCAACCTGGGCGTGGGGCAATATGCGTTGGGCCAGTTGCAGGGTATCGCGGCTTTGGGCAGAGGCTACGCAGCAACTGAGTAACCACAGCCCCAGCAGCGCATACCGACGGGCTGAACGACGGTTTCCCGGTTTATTCGTGGCGGTGGCTACGGGGTGTTTCATGGCTAAAAATAGTGCTGGATGGCTTTCGGATAATCAGCAAAGGCCAGTTCCGGCTCCGCAATTTCGGGATGCCACATTTTTTCCCATTCCAGACTGTAATAGCCAGAATAACCGCCCGCTTTCAACGCATCGATCGCTTCCTGAAGCGGGGCTTCGCCTTTGCCAATAAACGTATAGGCGGGTTTTCCGGCCACCATACGACCATCTTTGATGTGGGTATGACGGATGTATTTTTTGAGCGTCTGATACACTTCCGCCGGTGGCTCTTTGGTAATGGACCACATATTGAAAATATCCCAGATCAGCCCAACGTTTGGATGCGCGGCCTTTTGCATAATCTCAAGCAAAACGCCTTTCCAAATCACCTCGCCGTGCGACTCCAGCAGCACCGTTACGTTGGCATCTTTGGCGTACGTTCCCAGCTCCAGCAGGTTTTCGCTAATGAGGTTGATGGTTTGCTGCCGATCCTGATCCTTGGGTAAATCGTTGGGAAAAACCCGGACGTACGGGCAGGCGAGTTGCCGGGCCAGGTCGATGAAGCGTTTGGCTTCGTCCATGTTTTTCTGCCGTTTGGTCGCATCCATCCAATGCAGATTGGCCGACGAGCCTAAATTACAGATTTTAAGATTGTTATCTGCAAACAACCGGCGTGTTTCGGCAATGGCCGTACTGAACTCCGGGCATTTGGGCAGGAACATCTCCTTCTCCAATCCCCGGATTTCAATGGCTTCGTACTTTTCGGCAACGGCGGTTTTGACGATTTTCGACAACGGCCAGGCCGGGCAACCCAAGGTAGAAAATGCCAGGCGCGGTTTGGCTTTTTTGACCGTCAATCCCAACGTGGCCGCCCCGGCGATCCCGACGGCGGTTTGTATAAATGTTCTGCGTGTAGTCTTCATTTGTAGGGAAGAAACGGCCGTGGCTTTTTTACTTGCTTCTGTGATCCCTTTGAACCATTAATTCGGAGTGCGTGGGCCGTGGATGTACCGGGGTGCCAGGCGCAGCGCCCCGTCAGGAGCAGACAGCGATTCGTCTACAAACGGAGTGAAGTGAATGGAGCAAAGGCTTTACTTGTCAAAGGAAGCATTCGACTGCCTAAAGACAAGTAAAGCCCTCACAACTACGTACAGGATCGTTGATAATCGTCTAGAATTGTACAACGCGCTCATACGCTTTCTTCGGCTGGCCGTTCTGATCGAACAGCAACGGATAATCTTTGCGGCCCGGAACCGGGAAGTTATCCAGCCAGGAATACTTATCGCTCAGGTTCCAGAATGTAACACCCGTGATCTTGTCGCGGTGCTTGCGGAATACCTCGAACAGCATTTTATAATGTGCAGCCTGTTTGTCGTTCATCTCCGGTGTAAATTCGCTTTTGTCCGTCTCTTTTCTGGCACGACGCTCGTGTTCTTTGGGGTACACCGACACGTCGACCTCCGTGAACTGGATTTTGAGCCCCAGGCTGGCAAATTTGGTAATGGACTCCTCCAACTCCTGTTTGGTAGGCTCATAAATAGACCAATGCGCCTGTAAACCCACCCCATCGATGGGAACACCTTTCGCTTTGAGTTTCTTCAGCAACTGGTAAATCCGCTCCCGCTTCGAGGCATTTTCGGTGTTGTAGTCGTTGTAGAAGAGTTGCGCAGCGGGGTCGGCTTCGTGGGCGAACTGAAATGCCTTCTCGATGTAATCCTCGCCGATGATCTCGTAGAATTTCGATGGGCGGTAAAGGCTTTTTCCGGTATCAGGAACGGCTTCATTCACCACATCCCAGGCATAGATTTTCCCTTTATACCGGCCCATGACGTCGGTAATGTGCCGTTTCAGACGAGCCAGCAACACTTCCCGGCTCACGGTTTTACCCGTTGAGTCGGTGAAAAACCAGCGGGGTGTCTGGTTGTGCCAGCAGAGCGTATGCCCCCGCAGTTTGATGCTATTTTGTTGGGCAAAGTCGGCGATGGCGTCGGCGTCCTTCCAGTTGTAGCGGTTTTCTTCGGGATGAATCGGCCCCATCTTCATGGCGTTTTCGGGCGTCATGCTGTTGAACTGGGCTTTGATCAACTCCGCATCCGGGCCGGGCTGCACCATGCGCGGGTTCACGGCCACGCCAATCGGAAAATAGTCTTTGTAATAATCCTTTAGCCCTTTTTCGGGGGCCACGAAGCCGACCGCCAAGGCAATCAACACACAGGAGCTTAGTTTACGCATGGTCAAAATAGGTTAGTGGCTGATGATGAAACCTGTACGATGAATGAAACCTGCAAGGTCTTTAAGACCTTGCAGGTTTTGTTTCAAGTATCTTACTTATAAGCGTCGATGGTTTTAATCGTTCCGTCCGGATTATGGGTCAGTTCGGTTACTTTCACATTCCGAAGGTGGGTCTTGCCGGAGAGCTGCACGTCGTGGTAGAATAGGTACCATTTTTTATCAACCTGCACGATGGAATGGTGATTGGTCCAGCCCAGAACGGGTTTCAGCACCAGACCTTTGTACGTAAACGGCCCATACGGATTGTCGCCGATGGCGTAGCAGAGATTATGCGAATCGCCGGTCGAATACGAGAAGTAATATTTGCCGTTGTATTTATGGAGCCAGGCCGCTTCGAAAAACCGCTTGTCGTTGTCTTGTTCCAGAAATGGTTTGCCGTTTTCATCCAGAATCTGCACTTCCCGAACCGGCTCGGCAAAGGACTTCATGTCATCACTCAGCCGGGCAACGCGGGGCAGGTAAGCTACCTCGTTTTTCTGTTTCAATGCCCCTTTCGGGTTATACTGGTTGTTGTCCCAGCGTTGCAACTGCCCACCCCAGATGCCTCCAAAGTACAGATACGCTTTGCCATCGGAGTCCTGAAATACCGTTGGATCGATGCTGTAGCTCCCCTTGATAGGCTCCGGTTCGGCCTTGAACGGCCCGGTCGGGCTTTTGCTGGTGGCAACCCCGATGCGAAAAACATCCTGTTTGTCTTTGGCTGGAAAATACAGGTAATACGTTCCATTTTTGTACGTCGCATCGGGTGCCCAGAGCTGGCGACCGGCCCAGGGGACACCTTTCAGGTCGAGAGCGACGCCATTGTCCTTGACGGCCCCGCCAATCTTATCCATCGACAGCACATGGTAGTCACGCATCGCAAAGTGGCCCCCTTCGTCATCTTCTTTAACGTCTTTCGCATCGATGTCGTGGGAGGGATAGATGTAAATTTTGCCGTTGAAAACGTGCGCCGAAGGGTCAGCCGTGTAAATATGCGATACCAATGGCTGCGAAATTGGATTTTTGCCCCCGCTGGTTTGGGCAAAGGTGGTTAGTGAACAGCCCATCAGGGCTGTCAGCACTAGCGTTGTGTAGGCTCGTTTCATCATAGTCATATAAGGTTAAAAAATAAACTGCGGCATCTCGGTTCTGAAACGCCCTTTTACTTGAACAGCACCTGCGAAAAGCCAAACAGATCGTGCCGCCAGACGGGCCAGGTGTGTCCGCCCGCGTACTCGCTGTACTGGTATTTGATGCCCAGATCATCAAACTTTTTCAGCATGACCTGGCTGTTCTGATGCGCAATATCTTCCTTGCCGCCCATCGAAATCCAGAGGTTTTTGAGATTGCCGTTGATCGTTGCGGCATTGGCTTTCATGAATTCGTACTGCGGATCCGACAGCTTGGGATTGTTGGCAAACCAGCCCGAACTGAACACGCCCAGCGACGAAAACAGATCGGTGTTCTTGATGCCCGCGTACAACGTCTGCAAACCGCCCATCGAGAGTCCGGCCAACGCCCGGTTTTTGGCGTCGGTGGCCACCCGGAAGTTGCTTTCGACAAACGGAATGGCGCCTACTTTTAACTCATTTTCAAACATGCGCAGGACGTTTTCGTTGAAACCGGCCAGACCGCCCGCGTTGGGCATGTTGCCGTCCAGCATCACCACCACCATCGGTTTTGCCTTCTTGTCAGCAATCAGGTTGTCCAGAATCATACCCGTTCGGCCCTGCGTGGCCCAGCCGCGCTGGTCTTCGCCCCCGCCGTGCAACAAATACAAAACCGGGTATTTCTCCGCCGACTGATCATAACCCGGTGGGGTGTAAACGTACATTTCACGCCAGGCATTCGACGCTTTTGACAGGTAGCGTTTGATCCGGATTTCGCCATGTGGCACGTCTTTCAGGGCGTAATACCCGCCGTCCCGATCCGGAATTTCGATGCCGCTCGCCATCCGTCCCATGCCGTAAAAGGTTTCACTGGCCGGATCGACCACCGCAACGCCATCAATCAGCAGGGAATAATAATGAAAACCCCGGCTGATGGAATCCGTTGTGACGGTCCAGAAACCGCTCGTGTCTTTTACCATCGCGTACTTTTTACCCAAATCGATCTGCACCTTCTGAGCTTCCGGCGCTTTGACCCGAAAAACAACCCGGTTATCGGGCAGAATCTGCGGGTATTTCGCGGACCGGATGTTGGTCGAAGCGGGGGTACCCAGAATCGTAAATTTTGTCAAAGACGCCACATCGACGGGTTTGAAAAGAAACTGGGAAAACATGTACAACCCGTTTTTCCAGACTTTGAAGTCGTGCACGCCCGGTTCGATGTAATACACGTGCGGAACCTTGTTTTCGTAGAGGTAATCGTGGGTGCGTTTGCTGAATGTGATCAGTCCATCGGCATCCCCGCACGAAATCCAGAGCAGTTTCAACTGTTTTTTGGCTTCCTCCGGGTTAGGCACCAGTTCTTCCGGTTTTTTCGTATTGGGGGCCGACGAAAAACCGCCCACCCAGGCAAACCGGTCCAGATTACCCAGACCAAAGTTCAACGATTGCCCTCCGCCCATCGACAGTCCGGCAATGGCCCGGTGTTCGCGGTCTTTCAGGACAGAATACTTTTTCTCTACAAACGGAATCAGATCGGTCAACAAATCCTTTTCAAACGTCGCAAACGCTTCCACTTTGTCTTTGTCGAAGACGTTGCCTACGGCGCGGTCGTCTTTCATGGCGCGGCCGTTGGGCATGACCACAATCATCGGCTCCAGTTTGTTTTCGGCATACAGATTATCCAGAATCACCTGCGGTTTGCCCCCCCGGAGCCACTCTTTCTCATCGCCCCCGATGCCGTGCAGCAGATACAGCACCGGATATTTTTTCTTTTTCGAATACCCTGGCGGGGTGTAAATCAGGGCCTTGCGAGTGGTGCCGACGGTTTTGGATTCGTATTGTACCGAATCCATTTTGCCGGTAGCAATGCCCTCGCGCACCTGATCGAAGCCTTTGGGCATTTCTTTTTCGATGGTTTGCGAATGGGCCTTTGAGCCTGCCGCCGTGGCAACCGCAATGGTTACGGCGAAATACGCCACTTTCCGGAATAAGCTATTTTTCATGTCTTCGATGCGTTTTTAAGAACCCTTTACTTTTGGACAGGAACACGGATTGAACCGATCAAAACGGATTTTAATCTGCGCGAATCCGTTCAATCCGTCTAATCCGCGTTCCTATCCAAAAGTTTAAACACGTTTTATTTAAACAGCAGCGGAGCCAGTTCGTGCAAACTGCGACGCCAGGTCAGAAATTCGTGGGCGGTTTTTTCGGAGACGTACGCAACCGCGTTGTAACCGGCCGCTTTCAAATCGGCGGTCGCCTTGTTCACCCGATCCGGGTTTTCCTTGCTGCCGCAGCTCAGGAAGATCAGTTTGGCTTTTGGTTTGTCCTTGAGTTCTTCCGGATTGTAGACACCACCGCTCAGCAAGGCGTAAGCACCAAAAACGTCCGGTTTATTAAGCGTAATCGTGTGGGTTTCCATGCCGCCCATCGATAGCCCGGCCATGGCCCGGTTGTCCTTGTTGGCTAGGGTGCGGAAGTTGGCATCCACGTACGGAATCAGTTCGTCGACCAGCACCGTCTGGAATGGCACAATGCTAAAATCCTTCATTCGGCCCCACTTCACCTCGTTGGTCATGCCGTAGGTCATCACAATGATGAAGGGCTTGATTTTGCCTTCCGCCATCAGGTTGTCCATGATCAGATTGGCGCGTCCCTGGTTGCTCCAGGCGGTTTCGTCTTCGCCCCAGCCGTGTTGCAGGTAGAGCACCGGATATTTTTTCGATTTCTCTTTCTCGTAACCCGGTGGCGTATACACAAACGCCCGGCGCGAGGTACTGGTGCTTTTGGACGGAAAAAGAATCTGCTGCACGTTGCCGTGGGGGACGTCTTTCAGGGCGTAAAAGTCCTGATCGTGCGCCGGAATTTCAATCCCACTCTCCCACCGGACGGAACCGTAATAATTCAAAGCGCCGGGATCGTTGAACGTACCGCCGTCGACGGTCAGGTGGTAGTAGTGGAAGCCCTCGTCCATCGGCCCTTCCGTGGTGCCGGTCCAGAAACCGTCGTCTCCTTTGGCGAGTCGCGTGCCTCCGCGTCCGCCCAGCCCCAGGCTCACCCGAACGCTATCGGCCTTGGGGGCCTTGATCCGAAACCGGGCGTACCCCTGGGAGTTTACCTGCGGATAGTCCTGCCCCGGCTGGTTCAGGGTGGAGGGTTTAAAATCCTCGGCCACTGCCGGTTGGGTGGCCTGCGAAAAACAGTCGACGCTCGATAAAGTGGCTGCGAGTAATACAGTAAGAATCCTGATCATCATATGGTTACTGGTTTAAGGGAAATTACAAGGTTTATTGGAAATGTATTCAAGACTTTCGCTATTGCCCCTACATCCCCTAAAGGGGACTTTTGCATCCGGATCAGTAAGTGTCCAAGTCCCCTTTAGGGGATGTAGGGGCAATAGCCAATAAAATTTATTTAAAAAGTTGAGGCAAGGTCGTAGCCAGATAAAGCTTGCAGTTCATCCAGGTATGGCCGCCCGGCACGATCAGCGGTTCTACTTTCAGGCCCTTTTCCTTGAACATCGCAATGTTTTGTTTCACCGGTTCATACAGGAAATCCTCGGTGCCTATACTGATCGTGAACAGCTTCAATTGCCCGTTCATCTGCCCGGCGTTGGGCGACCAGTCGGTGAAGTTCTTTTTAAATTCTTCCGTGGCGGTGTACGGCGCATACGAACACACGTAGGCAAACTTGTCGGGATGGGTCAGTCCGATGTTCAAAGTCTGGCCCCCGCCCACCGAAAAACCAGCCACCGCCCGGCTTTTGCTGTCTTTGCCGACGGGATAATTCGCTTCGATAAACGGCACAATGTCATTGACCATATCCTTGGTAAAGTCGGGCATCGGTGCCGGGCGGACATTGCCGTACGGCATGACGATCAGCATCGGTTTGGCTTTTCCCTGCGCAATCAGGTTGTCGGCAATCAGGTTGGCGCGGCCCACTTTGGTCCATGTTTCTTCGGTATCGGAGCCGCCGTGAATCAGGTACAAAACCGGGTATCTGGTTTTGCCGTTCGGATTGAAACCGGGCGGGGTGTAGACCAGTACCTGCCGGGTCGTCCCCAACGTACCGGATTTGTAGTAGCGGTAGCTGACTTTGCCATGCGGCACATTCTGGAGCGAATGAATCAGCGGCTGATCGCCCGGCACATCGACAATACTGCGCTTAAAGCGCTCATTGGCAAAGATGTACGTATTATTCGGATCGGCAAGTTGAACGCCGTCCACCGAAAAGCTGTACGGATAAATGTCCGGTTTCACGGGCGGCACCGTCACGCTCCAGATGCCCGACGTATCTTTCGTCAGGTCGACCGGTGCTTTCAGAAACTCGCCGTTCAGGGTCACATTCTGTGCTTTTCTGGAAAAATACCGGAACGTAATGCTGTGGTCGGGATGCACGTCGGGCGAACTGATGGACGGCGGCCGCTGGGCGATTACCGCAATAGCCGACAAAAGAAAAGCCTGGAAGAGGTAGATACTACGTTTCATGGGGTCGGTCGGGTCTTATTGGAAGAGTAAAGGCGTGGTTTCGGCAACGTACTTTTTGACATTCATCCAGGTATGACCGCCGTCCGTGATCAGGCTTTTGAAAGCCACGTTTTTCGCCTTCAGGTAATCCATAAATTCGACAGTGCCTTTGTACAGAAAATCGTCGCTGCCCACACTTACCCAGAACAGTTTCAATTGCTTGTTCGTGTTTGCGGAATTGCCTCCGATTTGCGGAAAATTCTGATCCATTTCGGCGGGCGACAGGTACGAGCTGTAGCTGCACACCCACGCAAATTTGTCCATATTGCTGAACGCCGTGCGGAGCGTTTGCCCACCTCCACGCGAAAAACCGCCGATGGCCCGGCTTTCCCGATTCGCCACCGTCCGGTAGTTTTTCTCGATGTACGGAATGACCTTGCTCACCAGGTCCGTCGCAAAGTCGTTGGCCCGTTTGATGGCATCGGCCCCGTCCCGAACCGTCGGATCGGCGGGTTTGGCGCCCCCTTTCTGCTCAGCGACCCGGGCCGCCATATTGCCGTACGGCATGACAATGATCATCGGTTTGGCTTTGCCTTCCGCAATCAGGTTGTCCAGAATCAGATTCGTTTTCCCGACTTTAAAGAAGGTTTCTTCCGTATCCGTCGTGCCGCTGATGAGATAGAAAACCGGGTATTTTTTCGATGGATTCTGGTCGTAACCCGGTGGCGTATACACCACCAGCGAACCGGTGGTCCCTTCCAGCGACGGATAGTATTCGTAATTGATCGAACCGTGGGGAACGTCTTTCATCGCATGCACTAACGGCGTGTCACCGGGCACATCGACCAGACTGGCTTTAAACCGCTCGTTCGGAAAAAAGGCAACGTTGGCGGGGTCCATGACGGTAACGCCATCGACCTGAAAGCTGTACGGGTAAATATCCGGTTTGATGGGCTCCGTTGTTACGCTCCAGATGCCTTGCGCATCTTTGCTCATTTCGATGGGCGCTTTCAAAAACTGCCCACTCAACTTAACCTCTTTGGCCGTCGGAGATAAGTACCGAAACGTAACGGTTTTGTCGGCGTTCACCTGGGGTGACACCACCAGCGGGCCGCGTGGTGGCTGGGCGATTGCCAAATTGCAGAGGCCGAGCACGACCCACAGAAGCCACAAACGACTGATTATTACCTGCTTCATGGTTTATTAAGATTTAGGAATCGATTTTACTTCTATCATTGGGTAATGATGTCAATTTCGGCATAACCCGATGCCGAACCTTCCTGCGTATTTTTCAAGGCCCGCAATTTGATATACCGGGCTTTGGTGGGTTCGAACGGTTTGGTTTGCCAGACCGGGCTGTTTTTAATGTTTGAAAACTCCCCTTCGCTGACGGTTTTCCAGTTGGTATTATCGGTCGAAACCTCAAACTGATACTGAGTGATGATGCTGGCCTCTTCCCACCAATTCTGGGCAGGCAGATACCGGAAACCGGTCAGATTTTCGTCCTTGCCCAGATCAATGACCAGGTCCGACGGCACTGGCTGGTTTTTGGGTTGTTGCCAGGACGTATTCGGATTGCCATCCAACACCTGATGCGCCGACTTGGCCTCCGTACTCAGAATTTTCCAGCCGTTGCGGGCGATGTCGAATTTCTCTTCGCTGACGATGCTGCTTTGTTTCGTAAACGGATTGTAGGCAATCGCCTTCAGGTCTACTTTGCCGTTACCGGTTTTTACGGGAACCGTATACTTATTCGTGTTGGCGGTTGGCGTGCTGCCGTCGAGGGTGTAATACAATTCCGATTCCGTATCGCCCGGTTTGATATGGATCTCACCCGCCTGATCGCGCATGACGATGGGGGGCGTTAGAATCAGCGGGGCTTTGTAGACCTCCAGATTTGAAATCAACGGACAACCTTTGGCATCCAGAATCGTCAGCCGCAGTTGCGTGGCTTCGACGGTCGGAAACCGCAGAATGCGTTTATACCCGATGGTCGTCTCTTTGGCAATCTCTTTCCAGTTCCCATTGACCATCGCTTCGACGGTAAACGATTTGACCCGTTGCCCCAACCGAATGGGTTCCTGCACCAGAAACCGGTTAAAAGCCGTGGGTTTCGTAAACCGGAGCGTCAACGATGCGTTCCGAACGGCATCGTCCGTGGCCCAATAGCTTTCCGGATCGGCATCGATGGCCTTACCGGCGTCGTAAGCCGCATTTTTCCCCCGTTCGTTTGAAGCCGTGGCCCGGGCATTTTTAGCCAGATTGACAGAAAAGGCTTCTTTGGTGGCTTTGGTAAATTCCTGTACGGCTTTCTCGTCCTTCTCGTGAATCAAGCCGTTGGGCATGATCGGAAAATTGAGCAGTAACGTCCCGTTTCGACCAATGGAGTTGTAATAAAGATCCATCAGTTGGGGTAAGGTTTTTACCTTTCTGTCTTCGCGCTCGTGGTAAAACCATTCGGGACGGATGGAGGTGTTTACTTCGCCGGGCACCCAGGTATCGCCATTTTCGACACCGTGGCGCAGCATTTGCTCCGGTACATCGCCGGTGGCATTCAGTAAGCTCCAGTTGGTTTCGCCCACATACCCGGCTTCGGTGCCCACCCAGCGCAGGTCGGCCCGGTCGCCCCCGTCGTTCCAGATCACCAGCTTGGGCTGGAGTTTGCGCACCAGTTTGTACGTGTTCGGCCAATCGTAATACGTTTTGGAATCGATTTTACGGGTTTCATTCGCCCCGCCGTAATAACCGGAACCGCCGTTGGCGCCGTCGAACCAGACTTCAAAAATGTCACCGTAATTGGTCAGCAGTTCCTGCAACTGGTTGCGGAAATAGGTGATGTATTCAGGCTTGCCATAATCAGCATGGTTCCGGTCCCAGGGCGACAGATACACCCCGAATTTCAAACCGTATTCTTTGCAGGCATCGGCCAGTTCCCGAACGATGTCGGCTTTCCCGTTTCGCCAGGGCACATTTTTTACGGAATAGTCGGTGTATTTGGAAGGCCAGAGGCAGAAACCGCTGTGGTGTTTGGCCGTAAAAATGATGCCTTTCATACCAGCCTCCTTACAAATTCGGGCCCACTGGCGGCAATCCATTTTGGTCGGGTTAAACAACTTGGGGTCTTCGCTGCCGAGGCCCCAGGCCATATCGGTATAGGTGTTGATCGAAAAATGGATGAACGCATAGTATTCCATTTTTTGCCAGCGCAACTGGTTTTCGCTGGGGAGCGGGCCAACAGGTTGGGGCGGTGTTGGTTGGGCAAATCCCGTCTGATGGAACAGCAGAATTAACCCTATCGCAAAAAGTTTTTGCATCATTTTTTTAAAGTGGATGAAAGCATCCGATTTTGAACAGCCTGGGCGCATCGGTGTAGTTGGTAAGTTATCAATCCACCGAAGGTACACGAAAACGGCTGTTTATAGGAACCGTATCCTGCGGTTCGATTTTGGCATTGCCCTCCATATTGGATTGCCCAAAACAGAGGTACATATGGAAGTTGGGGTCCTGCGCCGAAGCGTTGAAGCTCCACAGCAGGAAGCCAAGAAGAAGCGTAATGGCAGAATACGTCTTTTTCATAACGGGTTTAGTTTCGGGAGGATGGCGAAATCTTATCATCAATCCGGAAATAATCGAAGTCGGCAAAACCGCCCGTCTGCTGCGTGGCGTAATTGAACAAACCAAACCGGTACCCCATAAAATGCGGGATGGTGTAGGGCATTTTCAGCCGCTCACCAATGGATTGCCACGACTTTCCGTCCAGACTATAAAAGAACTGAGCGCTGTTGGCCCGTTCTTTAAAATTGCATTCGGCTTTTAAATAGACGGTTTTTTGCGTCAGCGGAACCCGCTGAATGTCAATTGGTTTCCCGGAAGCCGCGCTCAGCATGACGATAAAATTTTGCCCATTTTCCCGTTTGACACCCACCAGACCGTAGTTTTTCTGTAATAGACTCAGCCCGGCAAAATCTCCGTCCTTCAGGTTGGTCACGTCGAGCAACGTTGATCCGGTACATGCCGGGCCGACGGTCCGCTGCGTCAGTGTGTTTCGGGCCAGCACAAACGAGGTGTCGATGCGACCGCTTTTCAGCCGCAGATACCCTTTCCGTTCCGTAACCGACCAGAGCTGGTTGTCCGGGTTGTGGTTCCATTGCCAGACTAGTGGCAGCGCAGAATCTCCTTTCTTCCGCGTGAATTCGTCCGAAGCCACAATGCCTGGAATCAGGCCTTTGCTGGCAGGCAAATCGAGCGTTTCGGGTACTTTTCCATTAACGCCCAAAACCGGCCAGCCGTCTTCCCAGGTCACCGGAACCAGATACGGAATGCGCCCGACTCCACCAGAATCCCGGAAAAGATAAGCGTACCATTTCCCATCCGGCGTGTCGATCAAACCGCCCTGCGCCACACCCAAATCCTGCAAACCGACTCGGCCTTCCCATGGACCCGTCATCCTGTCGGCGCGGTGAATCACCACGGTTCTCATGCCGCCCCGCGGCCAGGTAATGTTGAACAAGTAGTATTTGTCCTTTACCTTGAACAATTGCGAACCTTCGGCGGGCAACCCTCCGCCGGTGCTGGATGGCGTGCTGGCGTTCTCAATAAGGACCTGTTCGGTGGTGCCGGGCTTCACGCCGGAGGCATCGGCAGTCAGTTCAACCAACCGGAGTTTGCCCGCGCCGTAAATGAGGTACACCCGACCGTCGTCATCGAAAAACAGGGTATTATCGTGGTAGGACGGTTTAAATGACGTCTGTTTCCACGGCCCTTTTTCGATACTGTTGGTCGTAAAAACATGGGTTTTACCGGTGGTTTGGGCAAAAGTGGTTACGTAGTACGTGCCGTTGTGGTAGCGCAGGCTGCTGGCCCACGACCCTCGTCCGTAGGTGCTTTTGCCGTTGGCCAGGTTCAAGGCATCCACATTCGCCAGCGTATCATACCCATAACCAACCAATTGCCAATTCACCAGGTCTTTCGATTTCATAATCGGCAAACCCGGACTCAGGTGCATCGTGGTGCTGCTCATGTAATAGGTATTGCCCACCCGGATCATGGACAGGTCGGGTACATCGGCAAAAATGATCGGGTTTTGGGCGGTTTGGGCTTCCGAAGCGAATACCGCGCAAAACAGGGTAACCACCCATAAAACCGCCTGAAAAACCGTCCTTTTCATCTTAATGTATTTAAGACTTACGTCTGATAATTCTTTTCGCTTTTGCCCCTAAATCCCCTTTAGTGACAAAAGCGAAAGTCCTAGTATTCAATCAATTACTTGAACATCGGATCATCCCCCGCATATTTCAGGTACTGGAACGAAGCGGTATTCGTGCTGGCGTCCCCCGACGACGTCGCGTACAGACCGTACAAACAGCCGATAAAGCTGCCCGCTACTTTGGTACTCAGGAATTTAGCATCCACCTTGTCCTGAAGAAGCTTCCAGTTTTTAGCATCGGTGGAATAATGAAAAGTATAAGTATCCCCCTGCGACGCGATCCGCAGACCCACTTTCCCGGTTTTTCCGGTCAGCGGCACTTCGGTCAGCAGTTCCATCTCTTTGGATCGCGGTTTGCTTTTGTAGAGTTGCATCACATCCTTGTCCTGCGATTTGGATTTACACAGAAAGTAGAAATGGCCCTCATCCTGAAGAATGATCAGCCCGGCTTTTTCTTTATCGGATGCTGGGGCGAAATCCAGCTCGGTTTCCGCCGTACTGAACAGGTGCTGCTGGCGTTTCCCGATGAACGCTGGATTGCTCAAATCCATGACGGTTTCGGGCTTGAGTTTCAGCGTCAGTCCCTGTTTCTTCGACAGCGAATACCAGCTTTTGTCGAGGGTTCGCATAAACAGCAGCGCCGGGTCCAGTTCCTTGTCAAAGGTCAGCGTATAGGCAAAGTTACCCGATTGCGGTAACGCGCCCTTTTGTTTCACTTCTTTGAAATTAACCGGATAGCTATACGAAATTGCCTTCTCGCCATGCTCGATCATGGGCCAGTCGTTTGTCCAGATGACGGGCGCAATGAACGTTTCACGCCCTGTGTTGTAATAATCGCCTTCGTAGGGCCTTACCGCCAGAAAAATGCAATACATCTTGCCGTCTGGCCCATCCACGAACTGCGCGTGACCCGCCGATGTAATGGCGTCTTTCCGGTCGGCCGGCAACTCCCGCTGTGTCAGGATCGGATTGCCTTCAAAAGGCACATACGGCCCCCAGACCTCTTTGCTCCGCAAGATCACTTCGGAGTGATTGACTGACGTTCCGCCCTCGGCCGCGTAGAGGTAATACCAGCCGTTCCGCTTCATAATGTGGGGGGCTTCGATCCAGACCGGTTTTTTAGACAGATCCACACCACCGTTGACCAGTTGTTTTTCTTCCCCGACAACTTTTAAATTCTGGTAATCAAATTCATACATGCGGATGGTCCGGTGTCCCGAATACAGCGGTTTGTTGTTGGGCGCATCGCTGTTGTATAAAATGTAGGCTTTGTCAGCCGCTTCGTCAAAGTAAATGGAGGGGTCGATGCCTCTTACCTGCGGGATTTTAACCGGATCGCTCCAGGGGCCAGCCGGATTTTTGGCCGTCACCACGAAATTGCCATCGTGGTCGATGTCGGTGCAGGTGAGGTAGTAGGTGCCTTTGTAATAACTGATGGCTGGCGCAAACAAGCCCCGCGTCAGCCGTTCGCCCATGAAATCCATCTGAGTGGGCCGGTCGATGACATTCCCGATTTGCTTCCAGTTTTTTAAATCCTTGCTGTGAAAAACCGGAATGCCGGGAAAATAGGAAAACGTCGAGTGGACCAGATAGTAGTCGGTGCCAACCTGCACGATGCTCGGGTCCGGGTAAAAACCGGTCAGGATGGGGTTGACCAGGGTGGTGGTCTGGGCGAAAAGGAAGTGACTCAAAAAAATACCAAGTGCCAGCAAAGCACCCGGCAGAACGTTTTTCATCTTTTTCATAGCAATCTTAAAATCAATAGCCAGGTGGTGGGCCACAAAAGCAGTGTGTTCTTCCGGCGTGGGTGGTTCATCGTAACGCTAAAGAGACGTAAGAGGTCAAAAGCCTCTTACGTCTACGCAATTTATCTACCAACTTTTCTTACTCAATAACCCGGATTTTGCGGGAACTTCGGCCCTTCCACCACCCGGTCGATTTGCGATTGGGGAATGGGTCTCAGCATGTGAAAATCCTGAATATTGGCAGCCGCTTCCGGATTCCAGGCTTTCACGCGTCGCACCAGCGAACGGGTCCGGACCAGGTCATGCCACCGTTGCCATTCGCCGAAGAGTTCGCGGGTTCGTTCGTCCAGGATAAAGTCAACCGTTACGTCGGCCGGCGTAATGGTCATGGCCGTTGCGGCAGCCGCGTTCTGAGCCGCCGTGTTGGTTTTCCGGAAAGCCGCGCGTTGCCGAACCGTATTCAGCATTGCAGCCGCCTTCGTCGCATCGCCCGCTTTCAGGTAGGCTTCGGCCCCGGTCAGGTACACATCCGCAAAACGGTAGAGCACGCAGGGCCGGGTCGACGGATCGTTGAAGTTGGCACCCCGGCTGGGGTCCATGAATTTTTTCAGCGCCGGAAAAATGCCGTTATCCCACAAGCTGGGCGGTACGACCAGCCCTTTAAAAGGCCGTGTACCGATGAACTGTGGCGCACCTTCTACCTCAAAGTCGGGCAACCAAACCGCGGTATCTGCCCCCACCACGGTGGTATAGCTGATGCCCCGTTTGTTGTTGGCGGCCGTAGCGGTGTTCGTAACGGCAGTATTGGAAATATAAACCGTATAGAAGGAATTGATAAACCGTGAATCGACATTCCGATTCGTAAACGCCTGATCCAGAAAGTAGTTCTTGCCGGCATTGGGGCCTGACGGCCATTTGTAGCTGTTCGGGCGCATCCGGGTATAAGGCCGGCCATACTGCGAATCCCGGATCATCAACGAGGTTCCACTGTTCACGTAGGCCCCCGCAGCGCTTTTGTAGGAATTGATACCGGTGTTGTTCGGGTAATTCCAATTGGTAAACCAGGGCGTCAGATTTTGAGCGGCACCACCACCAGCGGCTCCTCCAACCTGATAGTAGCCAAATTTCGGGTCGAGTACGTGATCGCTGACAAACATGGTTTCTTTCCCATAGTCGTTGGCCGGGACAAACGCATCGCCATAATCCTGCCATAGATCGAGACCATACGTTGCTTTATTGGCAATGATGTCTGCACAAATGGTGGCCGCCTGCGTAAAATCAGCCGCCGTATTGTTGAGCCAGCCCCGGGTTAGATATGCCTTGGCCAACAGGAGCTGCGCCACCGGTTTCGTAGCGGCTTTCCCCAGAAATGGGGCGGTTGGCTGGTTGGGCAGATCAGTGGCTGCTTCGGTTAGATCCTTGATAATCAACTCATACACCTGAGCAACCGGTTGGCGGGAAGCAGCCTGTGAGGGTACCGTAATAAATTCGGTACTGAGCGGAACATCGCCCCAGGTTTGCACCAGATAAAAGTACCAGAACGCCCGCAGAAACTTCGCCTGTGCCAGGTACTGCTTGCGGGTAGCCTCCGGCAGATCGATCGTCTGGCCGTATTTAAGTACACCGTTCAGCGTGTTGATGTCCTGAAAAGCAACGCCCCAGGCGGAACCGAAGTTGCTGCTGTTCAGTCCATTGTAGGTATAGGGCGGAACACCACCGCTGCTGGCTCCCTGCAAAAACTCATCGGTTCCGGCCTGCATTTCGACCGTGAACCCTTCGGTTCCCCACTGGCCCCGGATGTCGTTGTAGACCCCGGCAATACCGCCCAATACACCCGACGGCGTATTGAAGTAGGAAGGAACGATCTGTGATTGTGGGTTCTCTTCTAATATTTTTTCGCAACCCGTGTTGAGCAACGCTGTTAGGCCAATGATGGACCAGAATTTTATCGTTTTCATGGTTCTATCCAGGATTAGAATTTAAAATTTACCCCCAGCGTGAATTGCCGTACGGGCGGGTTGTTCAGGTTGACAGAAATCTGACGCTCCGGCGTACCGCGTTCGCTGGCACCCTGCGGGTTCAGGGTCGACTGACCGCTGGCATAACTGTTTCCTTCCGGATCGACGGCCAGATTATCGCTCACCAGGGGCGAATACAGGATCAGCGGATTGGTAGCGTTGAAATAAACCCGGGCGGAGTTCATGCCGATTTTCCGGATCAACTGACTGGAAAAGGTATAGCCCAGGTTGATGCTTCTGACTTTAATGAACGAACCGTCGTAGTAGCCCAGCGTGGAGCCGAAATAGGCGACCGCACTACCGGCATCCGGTGCGGGGAAGGCATTGGTCGGGTTGGTTTCGGTCCAGTAATCGGTTTTCACCTGATTGACCCGGCCCTGGTTGAAGAAAGCAAAACCACCCGAACCCGTAGAGTTACCTGTCAGATACGGTACGATCACTTTCATGCCCATCCGGGCAAAGGTTACGATAGACATATCAAAGTTTTTGAAGCTGAACCGGTTGGTGATGCCGCCTTCCCAGGCCGGCTGGAAATTGCCCAGAATCTGCCGGTCAGCCGCATCAATCTTCCCATCACCATTCAGATCTTCCACCCGGATCTGGCCCGGAAACTGCGTGGGAGAGGTCTGTTTGGCCAGCGTGCCGTTTTCTTTGTCCGAGGTCTGCCAAATGCCGGTTTTTTTGTAGTCGAAAATGACCGAAAGCGGTTGTCCCACAAACCACCCTGCCCCCAAATTGGCAAGTTCGGTCGGCGTCGTAAGCTGCGTAATTTTCTCCCGGTTGAAGAAATATGTCACATCGGCGCTCCAGTTGAAGCCTTTCGGGTTTCTGAAAATCTCGAACGTCAGCGCGGTTTCCAGTCCCTTGCCTTCCGTGCGGCCCAGGTTTTTCAAGGTTGAACCGGCTCCGTTGCTCGGTGGCAGCGGAACAGACAGCAGAATGTCTTTCGTTTGCTGGTGATACCAATCCACCGAACCCGTAATGCGGTTATTCAGGAAGCCAAAGTCAACACCGATATCCACCTGCGAGGTCGACTGCCAACCCAGACCGGTCGCCGGCAGACTGGTAACCGTGTAGGCCAACTGCTGGCCGGCGGTTCCCGTACCGAAATTGTAATACCCGGCCGACAACGCACCCAACGTTGCATAGGCTCCCACGTTTCGATTTCCGGACAAACCCCAGCTTCCCCGTAGTTTCAGGTTCGAGATGAACGGGGCTCCTTTCATAAAACCTTCCTCGATAATATTCCAGCCAGCACCAATTGCCGGATAATTAAAATACTGGTTACCAGGAGATAAGGTAGAAGAACCATCCCGTCTCAACGTCAGGGTCAACAGATAGCGGTCATTGTAGCTGTAATTCACCCGACCCATGTAGGAAAGAAGACCGGTTTCGGAAAACGAGTTACCGAAGTCCGAGTTGGCAACCGGCGTTCCGGAAGCCAGCGAGAAATTAGACGTCTTGATGTAATCGGCCGGAACCCCGGTGATCGTAAACCTGCTGCCCAGGGAGTGGTTTTTCGTAATTTCATACAGCCCGGTGACGCCTACTTTATGTTTCCCAAACGTCTTGTCATAGTACAACAGGTGCTGAAGATTGATGTCCCAGTACTCGGTATTGCTGATTTCGGCATTGGAAGACGACTGAACCGTGGCGCTGTTAAAATACGTCAGCGGGCCATTGTAGCCATTGTAGTTCGACTGGCTGAAGTTCAACCCGGCATTCATCCGGTAGCGCAGGCCGGGCAGAATATTTACCTCGGCGTATAAGCTGTTAAAAGTTCGCAAGGCCCGCGTACGGCCCAGATACGAATCTTTCTTGGTCAGAATCGTTAATGGGCTAACCCCAGCGGCATCGATGGAGCCTTCGGCCGGGAACAGGTTGACCGAACCGTCGGCATTATAAGGCGCTGCCAGTGGCGTTTGCCGTACCAAACCACCCGGAATACCACCACCACCCGGTGTGTTGGTGTAGGTCAGCGTATTCAGGGTGTTCAACCCAATCTTGATCCGCTTGCCAATGCGCTGGTCGACCGTTGCCCGGATGGTGTAACGTTCAAACTTTTGGCTGGGAATGATGCCGGTTTCATTGAAATATCCCAGACCCAGCGAATACTGCGTATTTTCAACCCCGCCGACCATACTCAACTGGTGGTTGGTGTTGAAACCGGGTCGGTAAATTAAATCCTGCCAGTCGGTGGAAACACCGGCGGCCAGGGCATCTTTTTCTTTCTGGGTCAGCGGATAGGCGGTTGTGCCGGGGCTGGTGCGGTTATATTTGGTCGCATCGTCTTTAAACCGGGCATACTCCGGGCCATTCATGACGTTAAATTTGCCCATGATGTTGGTCACCCCATGATAGCCATCGTAGCTGAATACCGGTTTTCCGACTTTACCCCGTTTGGTGGTAATCAGAATGACGCCCCCTGATCCCCGCGACCCGTAAATGGCCGTTGCCGAAGCATCTTTCAGAATTTCGAGACTGGCGATGTCGTCGGGGTTGATGTCATTGAGTCCGCCGAAGGGGATTCCATCGACAACCACCAGCGGGCCATCGAGCCCGTCGCTTGACCCGGAACTCGTCGTCAGCGTCCGGTTTCCCCGAATCCGGATTTGCCCCTGAGCACCCGGCGTAGAACCGTTGCTAATAATGGAAACCCCGGCAGCCCGGCCTTTCAACTGGTTCACCAGGTTGGGAGCCGGAACCTCTTTCAGCGTGGTTTCATTGACCGAAACCACCGAACCCGTCACATCGCGTTTCCGCTGAACGCCATAGCCCACCACCACCACCTCATCCAGCGTTTTATCATCTGCAGCCAAAACGACATTGACAACCGTTTGGCTCCCCACAGTTACTTCCCTGTTGGTATAACCGATGTAGGAAAAAATGAGAACCGTCCCATTGGCCGACGGCACCGAAAGCCGGTAATCACCATTGCCGTCGGTGGTGGTGCCCCGGGTAGCCGACTTGATTTGAATCGTTACACCCGGCAGCCCTTCCCCATTTTCAGCCGTGACCTTCCCCGTGATTTGCACATCCTGGACGTTCTCAACGGCGTTCTCATCGGAAAGTTTGCCCTGGAGCGGTCCGGGTGGTGTCGACATTCTTTTGAGTACAATCTGTTGATTGACGATCTCGTAGCTGACATTCAGTGGCGTCAGGATCTGGTTTAGAACCACATGAAGCTGCTCATTCTTAGCCTGGTAAGAGATTTTTCGTTTGGATTGGATAATCTCCCGGCTGAACAGAAACTGCACATCAGCCTGTTCTTCGATGCGTTTGATCACGGTCTCGACGTCCTGATTTTTGGCGGAGAGACTGATTCGTCGGTTCAGGATTTCCTGGCCCCGCACATCGAACGCTACGCTGATGTGAATGAAGGCGAGCGCAAGCAATAGTTGTAGGCTTGAAAATTTCATAATCCTGACCCAAGCATTGCGGTTTATAGAATAGGAATGCATAAGTTTGCGTGCTTTGTTGTTCTTCAATTAGTTAGGAATGGCAAAAGTGTTCCCGACCCCTCACCTAAAGGGATAATGTGTGGTGGAACGCACATGATTTGGGAAGCGTACAGGCGATGGTGTTGGAAGCACTATCGCCTATTTCTGGCAGGAAAGAGATGGGTTTCTAGTTCATGTTACCTGGCTTTGGTTAAGAGTTAAAAAATCAATTACAACCCTGGCTGTGAATGACCACCTGATTGTCTACCAGTTCAAAGGTAGAAGCCGTCGTTAAGCAGATGAGCCGGACTTTTTCAAGGAAAGGCACATCATTGAGTTGTCCGGTAAAGGTGCAGTTTTTCAGCAGGCTCCGGTCATAGTGAATGGGCATGTGGTAACTCGCTTCCAACTGGTCAAAGATCTCCGTAACGGGCGTGTAATTGAACGCAAATGGTTGAGCCAGCGGGGCAGATGGCGGTTCTTTCTCCAAAAAGTGTTCGTGCCTGACCAGTTTCTCCGCACTGGCATTTAGCCGAAGTTCTTCGTTTACCGTCAGCAGGACGGTTTTGCCCGGCGATTTAACGGAAGAAACCGCAACTTTACCCGTTTTCACTTTGACAAACGCCGTGGACTCCTTCTCAAAAGACCGTACCTGAAAACAGGTTCCCAGCACTTTGGTCGTTAGGTTGGAGGTATAAACGATGAACGGTTTCGCCGGATTTTTGGCCACTTCAAAAAAGCCTTCACCTTGAAGATACACTTCCCGAACCGACGGATGCGACTGTTTGCGAAACCGGATCTGGCTGTCGGGCGACAGCAGAACCGAGGAATTATCAGGCAACACAACCACCAGCGACTGGTCCGTACCATTCTTCACCAGTTTCCAGTCATCCCCGCGCGTCGGCTGTTCTTCCTGCCTGCCAATCATACGGCCTGTCTGGAAGACGGGTTGATCCAATTGCCACCAGACCAGCAAAATCACCACGGCCGCTGCGGTTGCCCAGGGCCCCCAGCGTCCGCGAAAGAGCGGTTTGATAGCCGGGGAAGCGTCCGGCAATTGATCCAGAATTTCGTCGGCTTTCTCTTTCGCCTGTTTCCGCGAAGGCACAGCGGTTTTGCCCTGAATGGCCAGAAAAGTAGCTACGGCCTGCTCGTAGAGTTCCCGTTTATCCGGATTCTGAGCCAGCCACACCCGCCAAAAAGCCTGATCTTCCGGGCGTTTTTCCAGCATCCAGCGCCGGAAAGCGTCGCTTTCCAGGAAATCCTCAACGGTCGAAAAACGTTCGAAAGGAAAGTGCATTGGTACTATTCGGCTGTTTTTATTGATAGTATGAAGACTTGGCGCGCTGATACCCTCCTCAAAGCGAATTTTTTTGAGAAAAAATACAAAATCTCACGGCCATAGCTGGACAAACCACCGATTGCGAAGTTTGCCGAGTGCTTTTTGCAAAAAATTGGAGACCGATTGCCGGTTTACGTGCATCACTTCGGCAATCTCGGGGATGGATAAATTCTCGTAATATCGCAGATACAGGGCCTCCCGTTCACGGGCGGGTAAGGTAGCCAGTTGATCCTGAATGGTCTTTGTCATACCAGCCAGTGATTCCTGACGAATCAGTAAGGTTTCGGAATCTACTTCGTCAATTCCGGAGTTGTCCCAATCCAACTCTTCGAATTTCCAGCGTTTTTGGACCCGTAAATACTGAAGGATGTGGTTCCGGAGGGCCTTTAACAGATAATGCCTGATACAGCCCGTCTCATTGATCTGTAAGCGGTTTTGCCAGAGTTGCAGAAAAAGCTCCTGAATACAGTCTTCAACCACGGATTCATCCACCATAAATTTCAGCCCATAGTGTTTCAGCGCGCCATAATAGCACTCGACCAACCGGCCCAAGGCCTGTTTTTCTCCCTCACGAAAGGATTGCCATAACGCTTGATCCTGGGCTTGAGAAGTCATGGAGCTTACTGGAATAAAGACTGATAAAGCAAAAAACGGGTTAGCTGAATCGTACTGTGGCGACCTCACCCGTATCACGTGTCAAATTTCCCACAGGAGATTTCCAGTCGATCCGGGCACTCCGGTAAATCATCCGATGGTGAGCAGCCCCATCCTGTTGAAGCGGAAAATTTAGCATGAGTAAAAGGTGTCGTACGAACGCAATTTAATAACTGTAAAGTTGACGTTTATTTTTTAATTGTCAATAAGACAATTAATGTTTTTGAAAAAAAATTTTCTTATTGGCACGAATAATAGAATTATACCAAGTTTTCCCTGGTGGCTATGCAACGAATTGGGAATACCGTTCAACCGGCAGCAGCAGGCTGGTGATGCATTTCGTCCTCCATTTTGCCGTAAAAAAATCCTCACCTCCGCTAGCTGCTTCTCTAGAATCGACAGGACAAATGCCGTAATAGATTTTACCTATGTAAATATAGAATTTATCGATTGGTATTATTTCTCCCAATAACATAATTTTATCCCGCTGCACCCAATCCGGTGCAGGCATCTATCGATTTAACACAGAATGTATCGAAATGGAAAAAGGATCAAACGACATCAGCAAGTGCCCGGTTCACAATGGCAGTCTGAAACACAACGTGGGCGGTGGTGGCACACGAAACCGTGATTGGTGGCCCAACCAGTTGAAGCTCAACATCCTGCGTCAGCACTCGTCCTTATCCGACCCGATGGGTGAAGATTTCAACTACGCCGAAGCCTTCAAAAGTCTCGACCTGGAAGCCGTAAAAAGCGACCTTCACGCCCTCATGACCGATTCACAGGACTGGTGGCCGGCCGACTTCGGACACTATGGCCCTTTGTTCATCCGCATGGCCTGGCACAGCGCCGGAACCTACCGCGTGGGCGATGGCCGGGGTGGTGCCGGTGCCGGACAACAACGTTTTGCTCCATTGAATAGCTGGCCCGACAACGTGAGCCTCGATAAAGCGCGCCGGTTGCTTTGGCCCATCAAACAGAAATATGGCCGCAGCCTTTCCTGGGCCGATTTGATGATTCTTACCGGTAATGTGGCCCTCGAATCGATGGGTTTCAAAACCTTTGGCTTTGCCGGTGGACGGGCCGATGTCTGGGAGCCGGATGAAGACGTCTACTGGGGTGCCGAAACCACCTGGCTGGGCAACGACCACCGCTACGCCGATGGTTCGCCCGGGGTTGCAGACCATGGTGTCGTTTCATCGGACGAAGATCCGGGGCGCAACATTCATTCCCGCAACCTGGAAAAACCGCTCGGTGCCGCCCACATGGGCCTGATCTACGTCAATCCGGAAGGTCCCGATGGCAATCCGGATCCCGTAGCGGCCGCAAGAGACATTCGCGAAACCTTTGGCCGCATGGCCATGAATGACGAAGAAACCGTTGCGCTGATCGCCGGCGGGCACAGCTTCGGTAAAACCCACGGCGCTGCCACTTCCGAGCACGTAGGCAAAGAGCCGGAAGCTGCCGATCTGGAATCACAGGGATTTGGCTGGAGCAACAGCTATGGTTCCGGCAAAGGGGCCGACACGATTACCAGCGGGCTGGAAGTCATCTGGACGAAAACGCCGACCCAGTGGAGCAATAATTTCTTTGAAAACCTGCTGGGCTTTGAATGGGAATTGACGAAAAGCCCCGGTGGTGCGCACCAATGGGTGGCAAAAGACGCCGGGAGCATTATCCCCGATGCGTATGATCCCTCCAAAAAGCATGCACCAACCATGCTGACGACCGACCTCGCACTGAAGTTCGATCCGGCTTACGAAAAAATCTCCCGTCGGTTTCTGGAAAATCCCGACGCCTTTGCCGATGCTTTTGCCCGGGCGTGGTTCAAATTGACGCACCGCGATATGGGCCCCCGCGCCCGGTATTTGGGTCCTGATGTTCCGGCCGAAGTATTGATCTGGCAAGACCCCATCCCGGCGGTGGATCATGCCCTGATCGACGAAAATGACATAGCGGCTTTGAAAGCGAATATATTAGCCTCCGGTCTGAGCGTTTCGGAACTGGTTTCCACCGCCTGGGCTTCGGCTTCTACCTTCCGGGGGTCCGACAAACGCGGAGGTGCCAATGGCGCCCGCATTCGTCTGGCTCCCCAAAAAGACTGGAAAGTCAATAACCCCGTGCAGTTGCAAAAAGTGCTGGGCATTCTGGAAAGCATTCAGCAGGAATTTAACGGGATACAGTCGGACGGCAAAAAAGTTTCACTGGCCGATCTGATCGTGCTGGCGGGTTGTGCGGGCGTTGAAAAGGCAGCGAACGATGCCGGACACCCCATCAGCGTTCCTTTCACCGCGGGTCGTATGGACGCTTCGCAGGAACAAACCGACGTCGAATCGGTGGGGTATCTGGAACCGATTGCGGACGGTTTCCGCAACTATAGGACATCGAAATTCTCGGCTTCTACGGAAGAGTTGCTGATCGACAAGGCGCAATTGCTCACCCTGACGGCTCCAGAGTTAACCGTACTGGTGGGCGGGATGCGGGTCCTGAACACCAATTTCGACGGTTCCAAAAACGGTGTGTTTACGCAGTCTCCGGGCAAGCTTACCACCGATTTCTTTGTGAACCTGCTCGACATGAACACCGCCTGGAAAGCCATTTCCGAAGACCGGGAATTGTATTTGGGCAGCGATCGGAGTAGCGGTCAACCCAAATGGACTGCCACCCGTGCCGATCTGGTGTTTGGCTCCAACTCCGAACTGAGAGCCATCGCCGAAGTGTACGGCAGCGCCGATGCGCAGGGCAAATTTGTCCGGGACTTTGTGGCGGCCTGGAATAAAGTGATGAACCTGGACCGGTTTGATCTAGCCTGATCACCGATTGCCCGACTGTCCTGAAAGGGCCGTCTCAGATGATCTGAGATGGCCCTTTCTCTGTTTTTACGGGTCCGCTTGCCCGTGTCAAAGGAGTCGGGGTTATGTTTCCGTATGGCGGAGGCATTGTTGATTATGTCGCAGGGGAAAATCAAAAATGCCTTATAAGATAGCTTAGTGGAAGCAACTTATAAGGCATTCAACGTACCGGGAGCGGGAATCGAACCCGCACGAACATTACTGCTCACAGGATTTTAAGTCCTGCGCGTCTACCTATTCCGCCATCCCGGCGTGGTAGCAACCACATTCTACAAAAAAAGCACCGCGGTGGGTGCTTTTGAGCGAAAGACGGGGTTCGAACCCGCGACCTCGACCTTGGCAAGGTCGCGCTCTACCAGCTGAGCTACTTTCGCGTTCTATGCCAGAACGTTGGCGTTTTGTGGATGCAAATATAAGGGGTCTGCGCCGTTTGGCAAGTACTTTCCCGAAAAAAAATTAGCATGATCGTCAATAACGCCACTTAGATTCTGATTATGAATCGGTTAAAACCAACAAAAAAAGAAAGAAAACATTCAACCCCGTGCCCGCCAGCAGCGTCATCGTCATCGCCGACCGAAAATCAGCCTGCCGTTCGTCCCGAAAAACCCGGTTAGCCCAGAATAAAAAATACAATACCCCCGGCAACAAACAGACGGGCAACAGCCAGAATACCGTCTCGCCCCGGAAATAGGCGTAAAAACCGGCCAGCGACAGCGTAAACCAGATCAGCGTATTCAGAAAGGTACCGCGAACCCCCAGCAAACGGCTCATGGTCAAATCGCCCCGACGACCATCTTCCTCGTGCTGATACACCTGCGTGATCGGGTAAATGGCCAGCAGATTCAGCGTACAGAGGAGAGCCGCCAGCAGGGGCCGGAAGGTTAGCAGGTCAAAAACCGGTAGTGCATCGATGGCTTGCAGGGACATCAGGTAGGTAAAACCGCCCTGAAACAACCCGATCACGAGCCAACTGGCAATGGGGTACTTTTTTAAGCGAATAATTGGATGACTATACGCCTTGGAAATCAATCCGTAAATGAGTAAATAGACCACGAATGGCCACCCGATCCAGAAGCCAATCACCAACGCCAGCAGGTCCAGCGCCCAGGCGACGTAAAACAGGGTTTTATCGACCGGCGGGGGCGTTTCCAGAATACCGATACTGCCTTCGTCTTTGTCGAAATAACTGTTGTAGGCATTGCTGGCCGGATAGAGCAGGAGGTGAATAACCGCCCCGATCACGGCCACCCGCCCCCAATCCAGCGTACCCTGACGAAGACTTTCCGACTGACTCAGCGCAAAGAGAAAAACCGGCAACAGGAAAAACGAAAACGGCACCCGCAAATGGAGCCAGACGGTCCGAAAGGTCATACCAGGAGAGGAAGGATAGAGGGTACAGATTTCATCATGCAAAGTCTAACATTCAAGTGAACCTTTGGTTATAGAAAAGTCCGGATCGCTCCGGCAACCCTGAATAGGACTAAATGGATAGCTACATTACCGCCATCGGCACGGCCGTTCCGGCATACGGCTTCTCGCAGTTGCAAATTGCTTCGTTTATGGCGCAGGCTCTCCAGCTCGATGAACACAACCGGCGAAAATTACAGGCCCTGTACCGGCTGACCCGCATCGACCAGCGGCATTCGGTGCTACCCGACTACGGTGCTTCGCCGGGTGAATATACATTTTTTCCGAATACGCCTGATCTTGAACCGTTTCCGACCGTCGGAACCCGGATGGAATTGTACCGCAACGAAGCCCTCCCGCTGGCGGTGGCCGCTATTCAGGATTTATATTGCGACGAAAAACGAACCGTTCAGCCCACGCACCTGATCACGGTGAGTTGCACGGGCATGTATGCGCCGGGGCTGGACATCGACCTGATCGAAGCCCTCGGGCTGCCCACCACCACGCAACGCACCGCCATCAACTTTATGGGTTGCTACGGTGCTTTCAACGCGCTGAAAACCGCCGACGCCTTCGTCCGCGCTGATCCGTCGGCCTGCGTGCTGATCGTTTGCCTGGAATTGTGTACCATTCATTTTCAGAAGAAAACTGACGAAGATCATCTGCTGTCCAACGCCCTCTTCGCCGACGGAGCCGCTGCGGTGTTGGTGGAAGGTCGACCCAACCGGGAAAAACCGGCTCCCTCCTTCCGGATGCGGACCTTCTTCTGCGATTTGTTGCCCGATGGAAAAAACGACATGGGCTGGATCATCAACGACCACGGTTTTGAAATGACGCTGACGTCGGACGTGCCGACGGTGATCCGGCAGGGCATCGGCCAGGCGCTTTCCCGCCTACTGGAACGCAGTGGACTGGCCATTGAAGACATCACGCAGTATGCCCTGCACCCCGGCGGACGCAAAATTCTGGAAGTGATTGAGCAGCAGTTGGGCATCGAACCGCACGAAAACCGCTTTGCCTACGAGGTGCTGCGAAAGTACGGCAACATGTCGTCGGCCACGGTTCTGTTTGTGCTGAAAGAAATCCGGAACCACCTGCGCCCGGAGTCGGGGGCGGGCAACATCCTGAGTTGCGCTTTTGGGCCGGGACTGACCCTGGAGTCGATGATTCTGGAAATTATACCGGCGGTTTTGCCGGTCACCAATCAGGCCGTGCCCGAATCTACTGCAATACCTTCCAACGCATAAGCCCCCAGCGGTGCAGCCGGTAGCGCATCGACACTGCCAAAACGCCCAAACCGTAGATGCTGCTTCGCCGGAAATTGATCGACGATGCTTCCTCGAAGTATTTCGTCGGGCAGGTCACCTCGGCAATTTCGAAGCCTTTGTGAAAGATCTGGGCGATCATTTCATTATCAAAAATGAAATCGTCGGAGTTGTGCGTAAAATCCAGACTGCGCAGCACTTCGCCCGAAAACGCCCGGTAACCGGTATGGTATTCCGACAGTTTCTGGTTCATCAGCACATTTTGCGTCAGTGTCAGGAAGCGGTTGGCCACGTATTTATACAGCGGCATTCCCCCTTTCAACGCCCCCTTGCCCAGAATCCGGGAGCCAAACACCACCGGATACAAATCGTTGCCAATCAGGCTGACCATCGCCACAATCAGCTTGGGCGTATACTGATAATCAGGGTGTAGCATCACAACAATGTCGGCCTTCAGTTCCATCGCCTTGCGGTAGCAGGATTTCTGATTGCCGCCGTAGCCTTTGTTTTTTTCGTGCCGGATCACATACCGGATGCCCAGGCGCTTTGCTTCATCGACGGTATTGTCCGGGCTGGCGTCATCGACCAGAATGACCTCATCAACGATATCGAACGGGATTTCACGGTAGGTACGTTCCAGCGTCAGGGCGGCCCGGTAGGCCGGTAATACTACTACGACTTTCTTATCATGATACATATTTGCAAAAATAAGGAATCAACCGAAATCATAACCTGTTACTTAATAGAGCTATATTGCAATCAGTTTCACAATTCAATTTGTTTGGTTCTACAACTCTCCGATCTTCCGGCGAATTTTGTGCCAAAATCCAATTAAACAGTTCTATTTAAACACTCGTTATACGCTAAATTTCATTGTTTTTCGACTCATGAGTTACGAAACCATATTTTTCATCTGCTTTGCGCTCTTCGTTCTGTTGGTAATGGCCTTCGATTTGGGGGCATTTACGAAGCAGAAAAGCCATATTGTCAGTTTTAAAGAAGCCGGTACCTGGAGTGCGGTTTGGGTGGCGTTGTCGATTGGCTTCTACTTTTTCATTAAAAATTTCGGGTACCTCGTTCACGGCATTACCGACATGGCGCGGCTGGAAGAAGTCCGCAGCCTGTACGCCGATCACCTCAAATTGATTCCGGGCAATTTCGAGCAGAGTCTGGCCATTTTCCAGAATAACATGGCGCTGGAATACATCACCGGCTATCTGGTCGAGTATTCCCTGTCGGCCGATAATATTTTCGTCTTCATCATGATTTTCGCGTCGTTCGGCGTACGTCAGAAGTTCTACAAAAAGATTCTGGTCTGGGGCATTCTGGGGGCCATCATTCTGCGGTTTATCTTCATTTTCGTCGGCTCGGCCCTTTTACAGCGGTTCGAATGGATCATCTACATTTTTGGGGCTTTCCTGGTCTACACCGGGATTAAACTCTTCTTCGAAAAGGACGAAGATCAGCAGATGGAACCGAAAAACCACCCGGTCGTGAAGCTGACCGCCAAATACCTGAATGTCTACCGCCGGAACGTCATCGACCACTTTTTTGTCCGCCGGAAATCCGACCGCAAGCTATTTGTGACGCCCCTGTTCATTGTCGTCATCGTGGTTGCTTTCACCGATCTGGTGTTTGCCGTCGACTCGATTCCGGCCATTTTCTCGATTACCAAAGACCCCTACATCGTCTTTTTCTCCAACGTTTTTGCCATCATGGGGCTGCGGTCGATGTTCTTCTTCCTCTCCAGCATCATGAGTCAGTTCCGTTTCCTGAAAACCGGTCTGGCGGCCCTGCTGACATTTATCGGATTGAAAATGATCTTCCACAGTTGGCTTGAAGATCACGGTTTTGAGACGGTTTACTCGCTCTATGTCATTCTGACCATTCTGAGCGTTAGTATTCTGGCCTCCTGGCTGATTCCGGAAAAAAAGAAGGAACCGGAGGAAGTCCAGGTCTAGGTTTCGAGCAAATTTTCAGGAAGATTTCGACCCGATGAGAAGGTTCACAACCGGATCAATGACTGATTGGTCCGGTTGCCATTGAATTGGGAATCCGACGGGCAGCCGGACAACTCGGTTTTAGCGCGGGTTTTCAGGTAAGTAACAACCTGATTCCGCAGCTTCAGGAATAACCAGGATTTAAATTCCGGGTCAGACTGGGGCTCTGATCCGTTGTCCCGAAGCTCGCTGAAAACGGCACAAACCATCTTCTCGGCTTCCGCCTTGTTTTTAATCAGGGACTCGCAAAATTTGAGGGAAGCCGGTCGATACTGTACATAGAGAGCCTCGTCGGCCTTCGGCGACCGCCGGATCATTCCACCAGACATATGCTTATGAGTCGAAGCCATTGCGTTATCGGTGCGTCTACACGTCAAAAAGACCCATTTTTAGGGACGTTAAATGAATTTAAGCGTACAGTATCTGTGATAACAAATGCTACTTATATAACTATATTGCAATATTATACTAATATTTTATTGTTTTAGTATACATTTATAGCCATTTGATGTACGATTTTACCACAATGAAGCACCGGAGAATACCTGACGAATCAGGGCGAACCTCAACCCTGATCATTCAAGCCGGGCAACCCTTTTGAGGCCCCTGTGTTTTTACGGCTTTTTGGGTAGTTTTGTGGGGGCAGCGGGGAGAAAGGTGCTTCGTTTTTTTTGCACGATCAGGTGCATTCACTCTTCGTTGGCGTTTTCATTCGCGCCCTATTTTTTGACAGTTTCCCGGACAAAACACGGATTCAAATCCGTGGGTACGTATGCTATCCCCGACGGTTCTTAAAGCTTACCTCAAACGCCTGACCAACCTCAGCAGCCGCAACCGGTCGCTGCTGCTGACCAGCCTGCCCGCCGAGCAGTTTCTGGATCTGCACGAGCTTGATTTTCTGGACAACAAACCGTCGTTCGATCTCGTCCGCCAGTTAATCGCGCGTCGTCCGGCCATCCCGCTCTGCGATGTGATGGACAGCCGGCTGGAAAAAGGCAATGAGGTCAGTAAAAAACTCCGAAAAATTGCCCGGACCGACCGGTTCATCGAAGAAGAACGCGGTTCGGAAGATTTGTACGTGGGATATCCCTTTGTGCGCGGCAAGCTGGCCGACGGAACGGTGATTCACGGGCCGCTGGTTTTCTTTCCGGTTCACCTCGAATCCCAGGGCAATAAATGGATGCTCGTTCGCCGGGCGGATGAGTCCATCATGCTCAACCGCAGTTTTCTGATGGCCTATGCCTACTACAACCAGTTCATTCTGCCCGATGCGGTTTTGGAACATACGCTGGATGAGTACGACAAAGACGCTACGGTTTTTCGCACCCAGCTCTACGAGTGGCTGAAAGCCAGTCCACTGGAAATCAATTTCAATCAGAATCTTTTTACGGATCAACTCCAGTGGTTCGATCCGGTCAAGAAAACCGATCTGGATAAACTGGAGCGCAACGGCGAATTAAAGCTGTATCCCGAAGCCGTGCTGGGCATTTTTCCGCAGGCGGGTTCGTATCTGGTCCCGGATTATGAGGTGTTGCTGGAAGGCGAAGCCGTGCAGTTTCTGCAAACGGACGAGCTGCCGGAGCCGCCCTCCGAAGCGTCGATGGCCGGTTTGCTCCCCGATTTCAATACGTCTCAGAAACCGGTTTCCGTCCGGGAAGAAACCCTGCACACGCCCCTGGCCCTCGACGCGTCGCAGGAGGAGGCCATCCGGCGCATCAAAGCCGGGGAGTCGATGGTGGTGCAGGGCCCTCCGGGAACCGGCAAGTCGCAGTTGATTGGAAATTTGATGGCCGATTTTGCCGCACAGGGCAAGCGGGTTTTGCTGGTTTGTCAGAAACGGGCGGCTTTGGACGTGGTCTATGAACGACTGCGTCAGGTCGGTATGCAGCCCTTTTCGGCCCTGATTCACGATTTCAAGAACGACCGCAAGGCACTTTACGACCAGATCGCCGGTCAGATTGAGCGGGTGGAAGAATACCGCAAACAGAATTACGGCCTGGATGCGATTTTGCTCGAACGCAATTTCGATCAGGAAAGCCGCCGGATCGATCAAACATTGGCCGAATTACAAGCCTTCAAAGAAGCCCTATTCGACGAAACAGAAGCGGGAATTTCCGTCAAACAGTTGTACCTGAGCAGCGATCCCACTGCCGAAACCATTCCACTTGCCGATGTGTATACCCAGTTTCGGCCCGATTCGGTGGCTGGTTTTGTAGAAAAACTCCGGGAATACGGCGCTTACCTAACCCGGCTGGGTCCCCATCATCCGTGGGCCAACCGGATTTCCTTCGCTCCCTTCTCGTTTGGCCAGCTCCCGGCACTCAAAAAACTGCTGAGAGAGTTCCCAGTTTTCGTTAAAACCGTAACCGAACAGGCGCAAACGCTCGCCCATCACACTTTTTCGCTCGCCGACTGGGAAACCGTGCAGGAGGACGAATGGGAAACCACCGCCTTGCTGACCTTGCTGAATGCCGACCCTTCGGCCCCACGCTGGCAGTGGGTTCGGCGATTGCAACAACAGCCCGGCCATCCGCTGTTCCGGATAGAACCGGAGGGACTGGAACGACTGGAAACCGAGTTAACAGACTGCCTGAGCGGAACCGGCATCGAAAAAAGCCTCCCGGTGACCGACCTGCCCAACATGGCCCAGCGGTTGCAGGAAGCGATTCAAAGCCATTCGTCGTTCGTCGGACGTACAGTTTGGGGCTGGTTCAGCAAGGACAAAACCGGGTTACAGCAACTCGCAGCCGCCAACGGCTTGGCCCTTTCCGACGAAACGCTGCCGGTTTTGCTCGAAAAAGTACAGCGTCGAATCCGTTTTGAGATCCTTCGTCAGCAAATCGAAAAGAATGTCGATCAGGACGTTACCGCCGAAAATGCCGTTCTGACCGTTCGTCTGGCCCGCCAGGCGCTCGAAGCGATCCGGCGACTGAACGCCATTTCCTGGTTGAATGCCCTGCCCGAATCCCGGCTGGAAACCGTCGGTGTTTTTTCAAAAACCGTAGCGCAATTGCTGGAAACCGGTCGTGGTGTGGCGGCTCAACGCAGCCGGTGGCAATTGTTTTTGAGCGAATCGCAAATCCAAAGATTATGGCAGGAACCGGCCCAAACCGATGCGCTGATTCGCACCCTCGAACAAGACATCGACCTGCTGATTGAAACCGATCGTCTGACCGAAAACTTCACGGTTGCGGAACGGGAAATTGTGCAACGGCTGGGCGATACGGGAACGGTTAGGCTCTTTTTAAATAGTCTGCACCTGGCCTGGATTGAACATCTTGAAGGTATCTACCCCATTCTTCGTGGTGTTTCTTCTTTAAAAATCAGCCAGTTAGAAACCGCTTTGCAGGAGAGTGTCCGGAAAAAGCAGACGCTGAGCCGCCAGATTTTGCTGGTTAAACTTCGTGAAAAGGCCTACCAGAATCTGGCTTTCAACCGCCTGAACAACCTCGTTACGTACCGGGAATTGAGCCATCAGGTGACCAAAAAACGCAACATCTGGCCGGTTCGGAAACTGATGGAGCAGCACTCGGATGAAGTTTTTCAACTGGTTCCGTGCTGGATGGCATCGCCGGAATCGGTTTCGGCCATTTTTCCGATGAAACCGGGGCTTTTCGATCTGGTGATTTTCGATGAAGCGTCGCAGTGTTTTGCCGAAAACGGCATTCCGGCGATGTACCGCGCCAGGCAGGTGGTCATCACCGGCGACAGCAAGCAGCTTCAACCGAGCGATTTGTACCGCATCCGGTTTGAAACCGAACCCGGCGAAGAAACGCCCGCTGCGCTGGAAGTGGAATCATTGCTCGATCTGGCCACGCATTATTTTCCGCAAACGCAGTTGCGCGGCCACTACCGCAGTCGCTCGATTGATCTGATTGATTTCTCAAACCGCCTTTTTTATAAGAATTCGCTGCACCTGCTCCCCGATTTCCACCAGCTCAACCGCCGGGAGCCTGCCATCCGGTATTCGAACGTGAAAGGAATCTGGGAAAATAACACCAACGAAACCGAAGCCCGCGCCGTGGTTGCCCTGATCGATCAACTGGCGAACGAGTTACCGGGGCGTTCCATCGGCGTGGTGACGTTCAACTTCCAGCAACAGCAGTTGATTCAGGAGTTGCTGGAGGAACACGCGCTGGCTGGGCTGGGCGCGCTGGCTGTTCCAGATTTGCAATCGCCGGACGACCCCGCTGGAATTTCATCTGTTTCGGATCGTCGGGCGACCCCGTTGCAAGCCGAAGTAAGTAAAAATGCGGATTTTAAATCTGCATCAACAAGCGCTGCCCCCAAATCTACATCAGCATCCCCTACTTCCACCGAACCCACTTTCGTCAAAAACATCGAAAATGTGCAGGGTGACGAGCGCGATGTGATTATTTTTTCCATTGGTTACGCGCCCGATGTTCGCGGAAAGTTATCGGCGCAATTCGGCAGTCTGAACGCCAAAGGGGGCGAAAACCGCCTGAATGTGGCCGTGACGCGGGCTAGGGAACGGATTTACGTAGTCACTAGCCTATATCCACAACAGCTTTCCGTTGAAAACACCGCCAACGAAGGGCCGAAAGTGTTGAAGCAATACCTCGAATATGCGCTCTCCGTGGCCGACGGTTCGTATGCCCCGCAACCCCGCCGAACCGACCGCGTTCCGGGTGCGCGTTTGCTGAAAGATGAGCTGAAAGACACCAAAACCGGTCTGGTGGAAGAACTGCCCTTTGCCGACCTGACCCGTAAAACCACCGATTTGTACGAAGGGCTGGTATTGACCGACGATGATTTGTACTATGAAAGCACGCTCAAAGACGCTCACGCATACACGCCGTTTGCCTTACAAATGAAAAACTGGCCATTCCAGCGGGTGTATAGCCGTGAATTCTGGCGTGGGCGGATTACGATTCCGTCGGATCCCCCAAAGGCGTAGCGGGTTGATCCACCGCCCCGAACGGCCATTGCTTGCGAATGCGGGCCGTAATCAGGAAGACGATAATCCCCAGCGCAATCACCGTCAGACCCGACAGCATAAACGTCCAGCCGGTGGAAATGAAGATGAAGGTCCAGATGGCGATGGCCAGTAAAACCGGCAACGGATAAAGCGGCATTCTGAACGGAAACGCGCTGGTTTGCTTGCGTTTGTGCAACAGCAGCAAGCCGACGGCCTGTCCGATAAACTGCACCACAATCCGCATCGCCAGAATGGCCGTGATGACGTCGGACAGGCGGAACAGCAAACTAAAACCGAAACCCAGCCCACCCAGAAACAACAGCGAGACGTATGGAAAATGCCGGGTGGGGTGCAGTTTGGCGAAGATCCGGAAAAACTGACCGTCGGCGGCAGCCGCGTAGGGAACCCGCGAATACCCCAGCAAAACCGCAAATAAGGACGAAAAGGCCACGATTAACACCATAAACGTCGCGATCGTACCCGCCTGCGAGCCGTAAAGCCGCTCGATCACGGCACTGATGATAAACTCGCTGTGCTGGGCCTCCTGCCAGGGAATGACACTGACGACGCTCCAGTTCATGGATAGATACAAAACCGCAATGCCGACCACCGAAATCAACATACTCAACGGAATGTTGCGCGACGGATTGCGGATTTCGCCCCCCAGGTGGCACACGTTGTAGTAGCCCAGGTAGCAATAAATCGTTTTCACGGATGCAATTCCCAGACCAGCACCAAACAATCCGGACAGGGATTCACCCGACGGCAACGCGAACGAAACCGTCTGCTGTCCGCCCGTCAGCCCACCCCAGATAATCCAGCCGAGTGTGGCCAGTACGCAGACCCACAGCAAGATGCTGATGCGGCCAATGGATTCGATTTTGCGGTATAACAGCATCGTAATCAGGATCACTACACCCCCGGAAACGGCTTTTCGTTCCCAGCCTTCGAGCGGGATCAGATACGAGGCATACTGCGCGAAACCGATGGCTCCCGAAGCCACCACCAGCGGGGCCTGAATCATGGTTTGCCAGACATACAGAAACGACAGCATCTTGCCCCAGCGTTGTTCACCGTAAGCGATTTTCAGAAAATTATAACTCCCCCCGGCCTGCGGATATGCGGCTCCCAGTTCGGCCCAGACCAGGGCGTCGATCAGCGAAATAACCGCTCCCAGAATCCACGCCCAGAGGAAATGCGGCCCGCCGATGATGTGAATAACCAGGGGCAGCACCACGAACGGGCCGATACCGACCATGTCGATCATATTTAAGGCCGTAGCTTGCCACAATCCCAGCCGTCGGGGCAAGGGAGTCGAATCAGTAGAAGTAGACACAATCAGGTTGAGTAAGAAATCGGTTGTCTGATAAAATAACCCGGATCGGGCAAAAACCGGCTGGCTTCAGGCCGGGCAAAGAACGGCATAACCATCAAGTTCTTTCATATACGACGCCAGTTTCTCGATGAACGCATCGGTATACGGGGCGTGTAGTTTGTTTTTCAGCGTCGCGGCATACCACGTCCGCAGGAACCGTTTCCGGGTGAGCGAGACGGCAGATAATTCGCCGGATTTCAGGTACGGTTTGACAATCCAGTTGGGCAACAGCGCCACGCCCATGCCGGCTTTCACCATTTCCAGAATGGCTTCGGTCAACGTCATTTTATAGAGCCGCTGGGGTCGGCAGTTTTTGAAGATCATCTGAAAATTGGAGCTTTCCTCTTCCGGGATGTTGTACATGACGTAATTCTGACCGGCAAATTCGTCCAGATCCACCCACTCGCGCCCCGCCCATTCGTGGTCAGGGGCTACGATCACCATGAATTCGTCCTGAAAAAGTGGTGTGTAGGTCAATTTTGGGTTTTCAGAATCTTCGAGGATCGCGACGTCAATCTTGTTTTCAAGCAGGTGCTGCTCGGCGTAGTGGGTCGCTTCGATGTCGATTTTTACATCCACTTTCGGGTAAATATCCCGGTAGGCCCGCAGAAATCCCGACAGCCAATGGTACGAAGTGTAGCATTCCGTGCAGAGCCGCACCTCACCGGACTCCTTGTCGGTCAGGCACTTCACTCTGGCTTTGGTTTCGGCCACTTCCCGCAGAATTTTCTCGGCAGCTTCCAAAACTACGGTTCCGGCATCCGTCAGCCGCATCTGCTTTTTGTCGCGGATGAACAACTGGGTATTAAAAAAGCCCTCAATTTCTTTCAACTGATGGCTCAGTGCCGACTGGGTCAGGTACAGCCGATCGGCGGCTTTGGTGAGGTTGCCGCAGGTTGCCACCTCTTTCACCATTTGCAGATGCCGGATTTCCATGATGAATAATTTTCATGATTTCGACAAAAATAATTCGTTTTGCTAATATTCCAAAACACTGCACCTTTGTCACAGAAACGAAACAACACAAACTCATGAAAACGATTGCACAACACGTACTGATGACCCTTTTAGTCGGTTTACTCGTAACGGTATCGAATGCCCAGGTAGCCGCAGCCAACGATCCAAAGGCCAGCCAGTCGGCCTTTGAAGTGAACCTGTTTCTGGGCACCCAGGAGAAGATTAATGTGATGCTGGCCGTTCGGGAGCCCCGAAAAGTGACCATCCGGTTGAAAGATGCCAACAGCACGGTTCTTTACCGGGAAGCCCTGAGCAAAACACCCGCCAGCCACTGGCGCAAATTTGATTTTGAAGGCATGAAAACCGGCGTTTACTACCTGGAAATCACCGACGGCAACCAGAAAATCGTTCGCCAGATTGAAATTGGTTCATTGCCAGCGGTGCAGTCGCAGCGGTTTATCACGTATGCGCAGTAAACAACAATTCTACTTTTATAACACCGGCTTCCTCATGCGTGGGGAAGCCGGTGTTTTGTTTATTAGCTTATGCCGAGAGTGTCAGCCAAGTAATTTTTTTAGAGCTTCCGGATCAGGCAAGACATCACGCAAATGCGCCGGTAAGTCCGAACTGAGTTGGTAGGTTGCTACGCCCATCGGATTGTGAATAGCCTGAAAAGCATACTCAACCGTCTTATCATTTTTAGCCGAGCAGAGCACAATGCCAACAGCCGGGTTTTCGCCGACCAACCGCTCCTGGTCGTTGAGTACGTTCAGGTAAAAGTTTAATTGTCCGGCATAAGCGGGTCTGAACTTCCCTTTCTTCAGTTCAATGGCAATTAAACACTTTAGGTGGCGGTTATAAAAAAGCAGGTCTACGAAAAACTCCTCGTCATCGACTAAAAGGCGATGCTGGTTTCCGATAAAGGCAAAACCTTTGCCCGCTTTGAGTATAAAATCCTTGATATTTTGTACGATGCCTTTCTCAACGACTCGTTCATCGTCGGTTTCGACGTTGATGAAATCCAGCAGATATTCGTCCTTGAAGGCTTGCAGTGCCGTATCACGCAACGTTTCGGGTAATGTCCGGGCAAAGTTGCTGCTTAATTTTTGATCGCGTTTCTGATATGCTTTGGCTTTGATTTGCCAATCGAGCATTTCGTGCGTCCATTGGTTATCAACGGCTTTTTGCATGTAAAATGCCCTTTCTGGAATATCTTTGCACCGATTTAGAAGCAGAATATGATGCGAGAAACCTAAACTGAAGAAGGCATTAATTTCTATATTTTCTAATTGGGCAGACGGCATCTGCCCAATTAGCTCGACATATTCTTCGGCAAACTGCCGCATATTTTTTAAGTTCCGATGCGAGAATCCCCGCAGCCCCGGCAGTTTTTTCTGCAAATCATCCGCAAGCTGCTCTAAAACCTTTGCGCCCCATTTCTCGGCAGCAATCTTCTCAGATAAGCGTTTTCCAACAGCATAGTAAAGCAGCAATAATTCGCGATTGACGAGCTTAGCCGCCCGGTATCGGCTTTGCAAAATCTGATGGCTGATGTCGCCCAGCAGCTTGCTGTACTGGTCTGGCATTTCGGTGTTCATAGGTAGTGGATTTTCAGGATACGGTCTTCGATACTGTACCCTAATCCTACCTAGACGCAAAAAGGCTTCCCCGGTCACAGAGAAGCCTTTCTAAATCATTTTATTCACGGATTTTAGTCCGAAACACTAAATCTACACGTCACAAATCGCAATACTCTCCCGCAACGACGTCAGCGGATCACGCTTCGGAATAAACTCCTGCGCCACAAAGCCTTTGTAGCCCGTGTCGACGATGGCCTGCATAATGGCCGGGTAATACAGCTCCTGCCCGTTGTCGATCTCGTTGCGACCCGGATTCCCGCCGGTATGGTAGTGAGCAAAATACTGGTGATCCCGCCGGATGGTGCGGATGATATCGCCCTCCATGATCTGCATATGGTAGATGTCATACAGCATCTTGAAGTTTTCGGAGCCGACCATTTTGCACAGTTCCACACCCCAGGCGGATTTGTCACACATGTAATCCTTGTGATCGACCCGGCTGTTGAGCAACTCCATCACCATCACCACGCCGTGCTTTTCGGCACTGCTCATGAGTCGTTTCAGACCCACCGCGCAGTTTTCCATCCCCTTCTGATCATCCATACCGCGTCGGTTTCCCGAAAAACAGATGACGTTTTTCAGCCCCGCTTCCTTCAGTTTCGGGAAAATGGCCTCGTAACTGGCCACCAGTTCGTCGTGCAGTTTCGGATCATTGAAACCGTCGTTGATGCCCTTCCCGGCTCCCTGCGCCATCGAGCAGGTCAGACCGTACTTTTTAACGATCGGCCATTCGTTAGGTCCCAGCAGATCGATGCCGGTCAGGCCGATTTCCTTAGCAGCCTTGGCAAAGTCCTCCAGCGGAATTTTTCCGTAGCACCATTTGCAGGCGGAGTGATTGATCCGGCCTTTCAAGGCCGGGAAAGCAGTTTTCCGGGTTTCTTCCATTTGAGCGGCTAAGGAGTCGATAACAGAAAAGGTCAGGGCAGTACCGGCCAAAGTTTTGATGGCGGAACGGCGGGAAGGAGTTTTCATAGTTTTTGATTGAGTGATTGAGTGATTAAGTGATTGAGTGAAAATTTGAGCAATCTCATTTCTTTCACTCAATCGCTCAATCACTCATTCGCAATTAGAGTTCTCTGATTCGGATATTCCGATACCATACTTTGTCGCCGTGATCCTGGAGGGCGATGTGGCCTTTGCTGAACTGGTTGAAACCCTCCCAGCCTTTGAACTTGCTTTCGCTCACCATTTTATCCCATTCCGGGCCGCTGGTGCGGTATTCAACCACTTTCTTGCCGTTCAGGTAATGCTCGACTTTTCCGTTGTTGACCACCAATTTAACCTTATTCCATTCGCCGGCTACTTTCTGGGCCGAAAAATCCGAGGGTGGCAGCATATCGTAGAGCGATCCGGAGGTCCGGTTTCCGTTTTTACCCGCCTTGGCGTCCTTATGCCGCTCGTTATCAAGCACCTGCATTTCCGGACCGGAGTTATACGTACTCTTGTATTTCGGATCTTCGTGAACCCGGTAGATGATTCCGCTGTTGCCACCTTCCGAAATCTTCCATTCCAGTTCCAGTTCGTAGTTTTCGTATTCTTTGTCCGTTACGAGATCACCCCCACCCCGGCCGGCCAACACAATGGCCCCATCTTCCACCTGCCATTTGTCAGACGCTTCCTTTTTCAGGTAGCTGTGCCAACCGGTTAATGTTTTTCCATCAAAAAGTTTGACCCATTTTCCTTTTTTGGGGCCTGATGCGTCGGTTTGAGACGAATTGACGACGTTTAAAACCAGAGCCAACAAGACCACCCGGGCCAGCGCGTTGAGCGTAATCTTCATAAAAATGTAATTTGAGTTCACGATTGGTTTGCTGTAAAGCTACAACGCAACAATATTAGAAAACCGGGACCGATGCGGCAACTTTTTTGGTAAAAAGCTTCCATAAAATGCGTTTTTTACAAGATGATAGATTTTTACACCTGAATTCACTTCAATTGCTGCCAACTTTGCAGGTATGACGACGCGAATCGAACTTGACTGCAAAAATGGCATCACACTGGCCAGCCTGAAAGCCGGGGATGCCGAAACCATTGCCCAACTGGCCAACAACCGCGCCATCTGGCTCAATTTGCGGGATTCTTTTCCGCATCCGTATTCGCTCAACGACGCGGTGTATTTCATCGAAGCCGCTCAGGACGGAGCCATGGGCCTGGTTTTAGGAATCTATCTGGACGGAAAGCTGGCGGGGGTTACCGGCGTGATTCCGCAAACGGACATTCATCAATTGTCGGGCGAAATTGGCTACTGGCTCGGCGAACCCTATTGGGGTCGGGGAATTGCAACGGTCGCCATTCGTCACCTCGTTCAGTATACGTTTGAAACCACCCGGCTGATCCGGCTTTTTGCGGGCATCATGGCCTATAACAAACCGTCGATGCGGGTGTTGGAAAAAAATGGATTTGTGCTGGATGTCATTCAGAAAGCGGCTGTCTACAAGGACGGAAAAGTCGTGGATGAATACCGGTATAGCCTCGTCAACGAGGAGAAATTAACCGCGCTGCTGTCATGACCATTGTCGAGAAAATCCTGAACCGAATCAACCGACCGGATCTGGTGCAGATTCTGGCGGACGAACTGACGCCCTCGGAACTGAATTCGCTGCTGCTGGAGGTATTCAATCGGCAAACCGGGCGACTGGCACCGACGGAATTGCTGCAAAATTACCAGAAGAACCGCTTCGTTAAACCGGCCGACACCAATTTCCTGGCTTTGCGCGGGCTGGAAACCAAGCTTTTACAGCTATTTGAAACGTTTCAGTTCAAACCCATCGAACTGTCACCGGTGGCACCTTTGGGGTCTTGCTCTGTAGTGGCCACGGCTGATCAAAAGAAAATTTTGTCGGCTTTGCGTGGCACCGAAGTGCTGGCCGACGCCACCAACGCACTCGCACTGCACGTTAGCGACTTGAAAAAAAGTGGACAATGGAAACCGGTTTTCGCCACCGATCAACTCCGGTTCAGCACCATTCAGCGGCACGTTCGGACGCCCAAAGTCGCCGTTGCGGGACATACCCAACACTTTAAAATCGGCTGTCTGGTCTCGTCGGGACGCGATACCGGCAGTTTTCAGTTTGAGCGCGAAAGTCTGGCCGAACACATCTCGGTGATGACGGCCGTTTTGCGCGACACCCTGCGGGTCGATGCGCTGCGGTTCAAACTGATTCAGCGCAACGAAGATGGACGGTTGCTGGAACAGGTAAAAGACCATATCCTGCAACTGCGACCCGACCTGATCATCGAAACCGAAACCACGCCCAATCGGGAAAACCAATATTATAAAGGACTGCAATACAAGGTATTGATTACGGTTCGCGGTCAGAACTACGAAATTGGCGACGGCGGTTTTGTCGACTGGACGCAGCAATTGTTACAAAACAAAAAAGAGCGGTTTCTGATCACCGGCCTGGGGGTCGAACTGCTGTTCCGGCTGGTGTCATGAACAAAGGACGGGTTATTTATGAAGACGAAGCTGAACCGCATTTCCGGCTGGCCTATCCCAGCCCGGCACTGACGGATTTTGTCGACTATTATTTTGAAGTAAACCAACCTGCCACCTTATCGAATCCACTGTATTTGAATGGCTTACCGAACCTTTCAAATTTACTGTGCATCAGCCTGAATCCGCAAAAATGGCTGTCGATCAACCAGAAAACCGGCGCGGTTAAAACCGGACACGGCTCCCGGTTGCTCGGAAATCTGACGGATTTGCACACGTCCATCTACCCCGCTGGCGTTCACGAATTTTACGTCAAATTCAAACCGGGAATGCTGGGTAAACTGTTTCATTTCCAGACACAGGAAATAGAAAATACCCATGCGGACATCAGTATTTTGATCCGCCCGGACGAACTGGAAGACCAATTACAAACCGCTCCCGTTTTTCACGAACGCGTCCTCCTGATGGAGACTCTGTTGCTGAAGCGAATTCAGCGGGTAGAAGTGAATTACAAGTTAAAAATCGTGCAGGCGGTTTTGCAGAAATTTGAGCCAAAAACTGAAAACCGGGATCAGCACTTGAGCAAGATCTGCCACGAATTAGGCGTTTCGTATCCTTCACTTCACCGGTATTTTAACGACACCCTCAGCTATTCGCCCAAATATTGCCAGAAACTTGTTCGGTTTAAGAACGCGCTTCAGTTGTATCAACGCTATGGAAGCCGGTATCCGTTTGAAGAGGTCGGCTACACCGATTTCTCCCATTTTTCGAAAGACGCCCGTCAGTTGACGCAGCGTTCGCCATCCGAATTATGAAAAAAAACGGCCTGCTAAGATCAGCAGGCCGTTTTCGCAAAGATTCAACTTTATTTTACGACTTATCTTTTTTCTCATCATCGTCTCCATCGCCATACCCCATATGGTGCGGGTCGTAGCTTTCCGACGGTTTATCGCCTTCTTCCAGGTAGGTAGCGCCTTTGCGGACAAACAGCGCTTCGTCCGACGGATTATCCGGTAACCCTTCGATGCTGCTTGGCAAACCGCTTTCAACGCTATCCGGCGCATGGGCCGCATCCCGCCGGTTTTCAGCAATCACCTTGGGATCTACATCCCATTCCTGTGTCGATCCGTGGCTGTCCGGGCGGGCTTCATGTTCAAAATTACCCCGGTTATCTTCCCGGTCGGCACTGATGTCGTGGGCAACTTCGCCCCCATCAGCCGACGGAACCACCATTTCGCCGGTTCCTACGCCCTCACTCGGTTTCCCGTAATCGGACGTTCCGTGTTGATACGGGTTTTTAGAATAATATGATTCGTCCCGGGCCTGCGGGTCGAAGGTTTCCTGATTTTCGTTTTCGTTCGTGTCCATCATGGTGAGGGTTGTTTCCTTCCATAACTGCGAAACGGATCCGAATGTTTACGGTTTTCGGTCAACCTATCGCCCCATCCACCCGCCGTCGACGGTCAGAATCGTTCCCTGCACGTAGTTGGAAGCCTGCGAGGCCAGATAAACGACGGCACCCTGCAAGTCATCGGCTTCGCCCCAGCGTCCGGCGGGAATGCGCGCCAGAATGGCCGGATTGCGGTCGGCATCGGCCCGGAGCGCGGCCGTGTTGTCGGTGGCGATGTAGCCCGGCGCAATGGCGTTGACGTTGATGCCTTTCGACGCCCATTCATTCGCCAGTGCTTTGGTCAGCGACCCAATGGCACCTTTGCTGGCCGCATAGCCCGGCACCGTCATTCCGCCCTGAAACGTCAGCAGAGAAGCCGTAAAAATGATTTTTCGGTTGTAGTCCACCTCCCGGGCCAGCATCTCGCGACCGATTTCCCGGCTGATGATGAACTGGGCATTGAGGTTGATGTCGATGATTTCGTCCCAGTATTCGTCCGGATGTTCGGCCGCTGGTTTTCGGCGAATGTTCCCGGCATTGTTAACCAGAATATCGATGGGCGGACACTCGTCGCGGACGGTTTCGAGAAACGTATACAGCGCGGAGCGATCCGTAAAATCGACCGGAAACGGATAAAACTTGCGGCCCAGTGCGGTTACGGCGGTTTCCACCTCGCTACCCGGTTCGAGCGTGGCCGACACCCCGATGATGTCGGCACCGGCTTCGGCCAGCGCAATGGCCATGGCTTTACCAATCCCGCGTTTGGCGCCGGTTACCAGCGCCGTTTTGCCCTGAAGGGAGAAAAGATCAAGAATCATGAAGGAATAAAATGAAGATTGCTAACCGTGTAAAGCTCCGATCAGGCTTTCCTCTACTGTCAACCAGCCACCAAATTGAAATTAAACGTACCCACGGATGTTAAAACGCCGGTACGAACAAAACCGCATCGGCCACCACCGGACCGTCGGTTTGCTTGACCGCAATTTCAACCGAGGCCGTTTTCCCTTTCGGCAGGTCGTATTCCCCAAGCGACACCCACTCGCCGGACGTTTGCCCAACCACCACAATATCAGCGGGTTTGATCGGAATAGACTTCTGGCTTTTTCCGTCCGAAACCGTTACCCCCAACTCGGAAGCACTTTTGGCCAGGCGCGGAAAATAGGTATAGATCCGGTATTTGCCCGCTTTGACAATGTTCGGCGTAAACCGTACCGACGCAGCTTCGGTGCCCTGTCCTTCGTGGATCAGATACGAAGGGCCATAACCGCCCTTGCTCTTGCTTTCCAACCGCCAGGGGCCGGTTGCCGTTGTCGACGCCTGGTCGTCATTATCGACCAGGATTTCGGGTGTACTTTTATCCGATAACGGATTCATTTTCAGTTCCTGCTGCAATTTAGCGACATCCACTTTCTGTACACTTGTTTTCGCATCAATCGCCATCGAAGCCGCCAGCGCGGTCGATTGGCCCAGCACCATAAAAACCGGCTCCATCCGAATCGACCCGTAGGCAATGTGCGACGCCGACAGGCAAACCGGCACCAGCAGATTCCGGCACTCGGTTTCTTTCGGAATGAGGGCGCGGTACGCAATCGGGTACGGCCCAAAACCACCCACCTCGACGTTACCCTCGTTCTTCGCCATTTTCTTGCCGTCTTTTTCGATCACAATCCGCTGAATGTTATGCGAATCCATCGTGTAAGCCGCCATGCCAACGCCATCGGTCACGACCTCTTTTCCCTGGCAATTGGCCTGCGTCATCACGTAGGCACCGACCATCCGACGCGCTTCCCGGACGTAGAGTTGCGGTGACCAGTTGCCGGTGTCGGTATACTCATCTTTGGGATACCCCCATTTCAGCATCTGCTGTTGAAGTTCCTGCGGAACCCGTGAATCGTGGCCGAAGAAATACAGTAATCCCTTGGTATACAGCTCGTGATCGCGAATAATCTGCGCCCGTTTCTCGTAGCTTCCGTCCGGATACTCGTAATTCATGCCAATCATATCCGTCGAAAAACCGTTCCGGTTGTTGATGTCGGTTTTCTTGTTGGGCATTCCGCTCCAGATGAAATAGTCGTTGAGCGTGCGCTTCTGCGGCTGGGCCTCAATTAGCCGGGCGAGCAGGTCAAACCGGGTGGAATCGTAGCCCACCGGGCGTGTAATGGGCACCTGATTGGCTGGATCGGACGACAGGCAAATGCGGTAATTATACGCCTGGACTTTATTGTCGCCGGTTCCATCCGGTTCCAGTTTCGCCGGACTAACGCCCCAGAGCAAGCCGGATTCCGGTTTGCCGGGGGTTTTGAACGGGTCGATGCCATCGGGAAGCTGGTGTCCTTTCATGAGTTGCACTCCACTGATGGTTTCGTTGTACTTTGAATTATCCTCCCGCCCAACGGTGTACGAAACCCCGGCTTTCGCCATCAAATCGCCCTCATACGAGCAGTCGATGAACATTTTGGCCCGAACGGTGCGTTTGGCAGCCGGTTTTCCTGAGTCTTCCAAAACGATTTCCTGAATGGTTCCGTTCGTCTTTTTCACGCTCGAAAGCCGGTGCGACAACAGCACATCGACCTGACCGCGCTTGACGTAGTCGTTGAAAAGATTTTCGGCCACGTGCGGTTCAAAAATCCACTGCTCGAATTTGCCATAGTGTTGTCCGATGCGCCGGTAATAATCGCGGGAGATGCCCGTGATGGCGTATTTATTGCCAATGTCGGTGAGGCCCAAGCCACCGGAGGTCATGCCGCCGAGGTGCTTGCCGGGTTCGATCAGCAACACGGTTTTTCCCAGTTTCCGGGCCGTGTAAGCCGCAATGACGCCCCCGGATGTGCCGCCGTAGACGCAGACATCCACCTGTTGCTGGGCAATGGCGGAGGTGATGAGAAGTAGATTGAGGCAAAGTAGTATGTATCGCATGTTTTTTGGATTATTATTTCGCGGAGTTGAGCGGAGTAAAAGAGAGTTAAGCGGAGAACTTACAAAAAACTCTGCTCAACTCCTTTTCCTCTGCTAAACTCCGCGATACAACTCTTTTTAAAACTCATTTTCCCTGCAAGGCCCCCAACTGATTGGCTTCGAAATTCGGGTCGGATGTTGAAAGTCCCTTCTCATACACCAGAATGGCCTTTTGCTGAAGCAGCGATTTCTGCAAGTCCGGCACCGACAGGTCATGCACCGACTGCGATTTCTGGACGCACAGGGCCGCAGCGGTTCCGGCGGCTTGCCCGAGGGCCATCCAGCACGGTTCCATCCGGAGCGTCGAAAAACCGATGTGCGTAGCCGAAGCCGGAACCGGCGCCAGCAGGTTTTCCAAAGGCGAATCCGGCACAATGACCCGGAACGGAACCGTATAGACCGCCGACGGATAACTGATAAAACCGTCCAGGTGAATTTTGCCCGCTTCCCGTTTCCGAACCGCGTGCGAGTCGAGGGCGTAGTGGCTGGCCGTGATGCTGTCGGCGTGGAGCGGAGGTCGTCCGCCCGGTTTGACCGGCTGTGCATCCTGGGCTTTGAAGATGTATTTCCCCTTCATCCGGCGGCCTTCCCGAACATACAACTGCCGGGGAAAATTTCCGTTGTCGGTGTATTCGTCTTTGGCCCAGCCCCATTCTGCGCACTCCTTCCGAAACCACTCGGGCAGTTCGGGGTCGTTCTGGGCGAAGTAAAAAAGTCCTTCGGTATATTCCCGCAGCCGTTGGGCAAAGCGGTCGCGCCACTCCCAGCCCGAGGTCGGATACGGCCAGTTTTCTTCCGGCAAATCGGTGGAAATAAAGGCGTGGTGCTGGTTATTCCCGTCATTTTTCCCGTTCGGCAGTTTGACCATATTCGTCAGCCAGGCGATGCCTTTCGGCATACCGGGAACGTCCGGCGACACGCCCGCTTTTGTCTTGCGCTGAATTTCAGCCTTCTGGGCATCCGTCAGTTTCGTCATGGCGACGCCGGTATACGTGCCGGTTTTGACGTCATTGATCAGCGAGGCATATTCTTCGCGGTTATAACGCGCCGGTTTCTGGATTTTGACCCGGATTTTCGGATCGTTGGTCACGCACAAACGGTAATTGTACGACTGCACGGCGTTGTCGCCCTGAAACGTCGAGCCTTCGCCTTCCGGTCCGGCCCAGTATTTATACACCCGACCGGCTCCCACTTCGTTGTATTCCGATTTGCCTTCCCGGCCCAGAAAAAAGGGTACTCCGGCAGCCGCAATCAAATCACCTTCGTAAGTCGCGTCGATAAAAAACCGCCCCTGATAGGTTTCCGTTTTTTTCGTCGTTCGGTTGATGACGCGAATGCCCCGAATCCGGTTTTTCTCAATCGTCAGATTTTCCGGTTCAAAATCGAACTGCCGCAGGGTCAACACCGTCGCATTCGGGCTGTCTTTCAAAAAGCCATCGAAGATTTTGGCGGCTACCGACGGCTCGAAATGGTAGCCATTGGCACAGTCGGTGGCCTGCTGCGAATCCGCGCCGTATTTTTCGACGTAATAGGCCTTGATGCGCTGCACAAACTCCAGGAATAACCCGCCCGTGGCTCCGCGGGTGGCGATGTCGGTGGCACCAAGTCCGTTGGCGGGCAAACCGCCAATGTAGGCCGTCCGCTCCAGAATCAATGATTTTTTGCCCATCCGGGAAGCCGAAACGGCGGCCATGATTCCGCCGGGCGTGGCCCCAACAATGATCAGATCATACTCAGTCTCCGCCAGCGCAGCGTTTGTGCTGGCGTAAAGTTCGGGGAGTCCGGCGGTGAGGGCTAAACCGCTCAGGCCGGATACTTTCAGAAAGTGACGTCGGGTTGCAGGCATTAGTTTTAGTTTCAGGTAGGTTTATTACTCCTAAATCTCCTTTAAGCTGCTCTAACAGGAATTTAGAGATGATCAGACATCCGTTTTATTATTTAATAACCAGCGTTTTGAGTCAGCACTTTATTCGTAACGGTTTCGATGTACGGAATCGGCCACAGGTAATCGCGATTCGGATTAAAAATCCGGAGTTCGACCACCCGCATGTCGGCTTTGTTAGGCACGTTGCTGTAATCCGGCGTTCCGTTGGCGTCGATCGCTGGGGCTGTCGCCAGCAACCCTTTCGGAATGCGGCCCAGGAAATTCCCGTTCATCAGCTTTTCAGCGATTTTCCAGCGACGGATGTCAAACAAACGAAAGCCTTCATTGGCCAATTCATACTTCCGTTCCTTGCGAATAATCGAGCGAAGTTCGGCCTGCGTTTTGCCCGTTTTGATGGCCGGCATGTTGACCCGCTGCCGCACGGCGTTAATGGCGTCGTAAACCGATTGGTCGATCTGGTTAGCTTCAATTTTAGCTTCCGCGTAAATCAGTAACACTTCGGCGTAGCGGATCAGGATGATGTTGAGTTCCGAATTGCTCCGGTCGTCTTTGTCCGTCAGGTCAGTGTATTTCCGCCAGCAGTAGCCGGTGTACGTCGCAAAGGCGTGAATGGCGTCCTGGTTGTCAACCCTTGCACCTGTGGCATAATTGATCGTTTTGACGCTGTCCTTGTGGGTTTCAAACTTGAAGTTGAAGTAGTTGGAACCCGGCACGGCCACCGTGAAGTCCAGGCGCGGGTCGCGGTTTTTAAACGGATCTTTCGGGTTATACAAGGGCGACTTATCGATCGACAAACCGTCCGTACATTCGTAGGAATCCACCAGCATTTGCCCCGGCACCTTGTTGGAAGCGCCCTGCGCGTTGCGCGACAGAAAATTCTGCGGGGTGCTGTGTGTCAACGTTCCTTTCAGGTATTGCAACGAGAACATAATTTCACTGGAATTCTGGCCTTTATACGAAAACAACTCTCCAAAATTTGGATGCAGTTTGTTGATATTCAAATCCATGACAGCTTTGGCAGCGGTGGCCGCAACGTCCCATTTCTCGTTGTATAAGGCTGTCCGGGCTTTGGTAGCCAGAGCCGCCTGCCGGGTGGCCCGACCGGTATTTCGGGCGTCATAACTGGTTGGCAACGCCTTGGCCGCTTCGTCCAGTTCATTCATCACGAAGGTGGCGCACTCGTCTTTGGTGCCTTTCGGAACCTGTGCATCGGCCAGCCCCAGCGTTTTGGTCACCAGCGGAACGCCACCAAACAATTCGATCAGATAACCGTATTGGTAAGCGCGGATGAAACGGGCTTCGGCCTGGTAGCGGGCATACAGCGTCGCATCCATTTTGCCGTCCAGCTTGTTCATGTTGTCCAGGATAAAATTACAGCGGCCAATGATCTTGTAGGACTCATTCCAGACCGAACGCACAAAACCGTTGTTGCTGTCGTGGCTTCCTTTGCCGATTTGCTGCATAGCACTGTTGTTCCGGTCCCAGTTGATATCGGTGCAAACATCCAGCAAAAGCTGGGTCGGCATCCCATCGCTGGGGTGAAAATTCATGCCTTTGTAACAGCCGTTGACGGCCAGCTCCAGTTCGCTGGCGTTAGCAAAATACGATTGGTCGGCGGGGCCTTCCAGCGGAAAGCGTTCCAGGTAATCCTCGCAGGAGGTGGTACTCAGGATCAGGCAGACGGACAAAAACCAGTAGTGTATCTTTTTCATTCGAGTGAGGTTCGTTAAAACATTGGTAACAAGTGTTTTTGCCCCCAACCCCCTAAAGGGGACTTTTAAAACTGGCAGAGCAAAGTCCCCTTTAGGGGGTTGGGGGCAAAGTTTTCAGAAGCTGACATCAAGTCCGAAGCTGACCATTTTGACCTGCGGGTAGCTTCGGCCCGAACCAACCGGCGATTCGACATCGTAGCCGTCCCAGAACTTGTCCCAGGTCAGCAGATTCTGGCCGTTGGCAAAAACCCGCACGTTGTTGATGCCCGCGCGCTGGGTCAGATTCGTCGGTAGCGTGTAGCCAATCTGAATATTTTTCAGACGCATATAAGCGGCATTCCGCATCCAGAAGCTGGAGTTCTTTTCGTTGTTGGCTTCGCTGAACGCCAGCCGGGGGAAAGTGGCATTGGGCGTTTCCGGCGTCCAGTGGTCTTTGTGTTGCTCCTGCACGGTTCCACCCAGAAAGAACGGCATGATGCCCTGCTCATTCAGGTAGCCGTCGGCTTTGCCAACGCCCTGAAGAACAATATTTAAGCTAAACCCTTTGTAATACGCGTTGAGCGTGCTGCCGTAGGTGAAGCGGGGAATGGTATTTCCAAAAACCACGTTATCGTCGTTGTTGATGAGCCCGTCGCCGTTCTGGTCCTTGTATTTGATATCCCCCGGTTTGATCACCCCAAATTGCTGGGCATGGGCGGCCACTTCGTCGGCCGTCTGGAAAAACCCTTCCGACTCCAGACCGAAGAGGGAATTGATGGGATAACCTTCCCGGTTGGCAGTCAAACCCGTCAGGTTGACACCCCGCATGTCGATCACCTTGTTTTTAACATCCGATATATTGAATCCGACATCGTAGCGAAAATTCCGGACGGCTCCTTTGTAATTTATGCCAAGTTCCCAGCCTTTGTTTTCCACCACACCGGCATTTTGTGAAGGCTTTCCTAAGCCGATGATGGCCGGAATATCCAGTTCCAACAGAATATCTTTGGTACGTTTCGAAAAATAATCAGCGGTGATCGACAGGTTGGAAAACAGCGTCATGTCCAGACCAATATCCGTCATTTCGGTCGTTTCCCAGGAAATATCCGCGTTCGCCAGCGTATTGAGCGCTACGACGTTGACAATCTGTTTATTGAACGTATAAGGGCCGAATTGCAGCGACGACATAAACGGATAGTTGCCAATAAGTTGGTTACCCAGTTGCCCCCACGAAGCCCTTAGTTTCAGTTCATTGACCACGTTGGAAACCGGCAGCATGAACGGTTCCTGTGAAATCCGCCAGCCGCCCGATACCGAAGGAAAAAAACCGTATTTACGCCCCGTCGCAAACCGGGAAGATCCGTCGTAGCGAGCATTGGCCTCCAGCAGATACTTCTGTTTGTAATCGTAGTTAACCCGTCCGAAAGCGGATTGCAACGCCCATTCCGACGCTCCTCCCGAAGCCCGCTGGATGTCCGAGGCTCCGGCGTTCAGCACCTGATAATCGGGCAGCAGAAAACCCTCCCGGTAAGCGGAGATGTTGTCATTGCGAAAATCTTCCCGGGAAAAACCGGCTAATACTTTCAATCCGTGATCACCGTACGCTTTGTCGAACGTCAACGTTCCGCGCAGGGTCGTATAGAGCGATCGGTTTTCTCCTTCTGTCAGCGTGCTTCGGGCCGGTGCCAGAAAGCTCAGCGCACCATTGGGTTTATACGCCTGAATGGCTTTGTTGAAGTTTTTATCGATCGACAGGGCATATTTCGGGGCATACGCGATTTCCGCCGTCAAATACGAGGTGGGTTTGTACACCAGGGCCGCATTCAGAAAAGCGTAGGGGCTGTTGTTCTTCCGGGTTCCTCCGTCGCGCGACATCGCAATCGGGTTGTCGCCGTTCCAGCCGTCGCCCCAGGTTCCGTTGGAATTGATGCCGATCTGATTGGCCGGAATCCGGTTCATCCAATGGAATACTTCCTCGGAACCCCTGCCCGGTTCGAGGGTCGTGGCTGCCACAAGTTGGAGATCGACCCGCGCGCTGAATTTTTTAGAAAGCTGAATATCAGCGTTGTTCCGGAGTGTGTAGCGTCTGAACGTCGAATTCTCGATGACGCCTTTCTGGTCAAAGTAGCCTACCGACGTCAGAAAGCGGATTTTATCACTCCCACCGTTGATGCTCACAAAGTGGCTCTGTTGCAGACCGGAACCCGTTAACACTTCTTTCTGCCAGTCCGTATCGGGATACAAATCGCGGTTGGAAGCGCCTTCCGTACGGTATTTCTGGATTAAATCATCGGAGTACAGCGGGGAACGGCCAACGTTCACATACGCTTCGTTGGTGAGCAGCATGTGGTCGATGGCGTTGGCCATTTTGGGCAAGTTCGTTGGTGTTTGCCAGCCGATGTAGTTGTTGTAGTTGACCGAAATCCGGTTTCCTTTGGCCCGTTTGGTGGTGATCAGAATCACGCCGTTGGCCGCCCGCGACCCGTAAATGGAGGACGAAGCCGCATCTTTCAAAACCGAAACCGTCTCGATCAGGTTGGGATCGATGCTGTTCATCGACCCTTCAATGCCGTCGATGAGCACGAGCGGGTCCGAATTTCCCAACGTTCCAACCCCGCGAATCCGGATGGAACCGCCGTCGGCACCCGGTCGGCCGGAGCGTTGCGTCACCGTTACGCCCGGCATCATGCCCTGCAAAGCGGCTGAGGTTTGGCCCACGGGGCGTCGCACCAGCTCCTCGTTCGAGATGGACGATACGGCCCCCGTCAGGTTCACTTTTTTCTGCGTGCCATAGCCCACCACGACTACTTCCGAGAGCGACTTCGTATCATTTTCCAGTTTAACGCCCACCGTGGAGCGGTTTCCGACGGTCACTTCCTGAGAGATGTAGCCGACAAAGCTAAAGACCAACACCGCCTTTTCATCGGGAACATTCACCTGGTAGAACCCTTTGCTGTCGGTGGTCGTACCGCGGGTCGTGCCTTTCAACACGACGCTAACGCCCGGCAATCCCGCCCCGGATTCGTCGATAACCGTGCCACTGATGCTGAGGTCGGCCACAACGGGCTGGTGGTTGGCAACGGGTTCGGTCGCATTGCCATCGGTGCGCTCGTCAACCGGCGTAGTAGCGGGCATTGAAGCTTCCGACTGCGTTTCCGGGGTCCGGTTCGACAAATCGTTTTTCGTTTTCCGCTCTTCGGTAATCACAAACGTGTCTTTCCGGATTTTTTTCACCCGCAAACCCGTATTTTTGAGCAAATTGTGCAGGTTTTTCTCGACAGAAACGTTCAGGTTGACCGGTTCGGAAGGCCCGTTTTTCCCGGCCATGATCCGGTCTTCAAACACAATTTCAACGCGGTAATGGCGCTGCAAATCGAGCAAAACGTTCTTGAGTTGCACTTGCGCGCTTCGTCCGGCGGAGCGTTGCAGGTGTTGGGCAGACGCCAGCGTCTGGCAAAAACCGGTAACCGGATAGCCGATCAATAGCACTGCTAACAGACCCAGGTGGTGTACAGTTTTCTTCATTTGATCTGAAATAAGAAGGAATAGGGATAATCAGTTGTTTTTTAACAGGAGGCCGGTGCCGGTTTTCTCGGTCTTGATTTCAAGGGTTTCGATCAGAACATCAAGCAGTTCGTCGGCATTGTCGGCGTGGTAATTCCCGGAAATGGTTCGTTGCGCCAGTGAGTCGTCAACGATTTCCACTTTCAGGCCAAATTTTTCGCGGAGCAGATAGCAAACTTCCCACACGGACGTTTCCTTGAAGGTCAGGCCGGTTTTGCTCCGGGCTTCAGCCGGTGGAACCGTCGGAAGCTGGCGCAGATGCAGATTGCCCTGCTGGCTGAGTGTCAGCAGATCGCCCGGTTTCATCGTCAGGTGGTGTTTGTCGGCTCCCCGGCTGTAATCAACCCGGATTTTACCCCGGCCCAGCGCCACGTTGGTGCTTTGTTTCCGGGCATAAACCGTGAATTCGGTCCCCAGCACTTCAATCTGAAACTGGTCGGACGTTTTGACCACAAACCGCTGGTGGTTAGGCTTGTGCGTCACCGAAAACCGGCCCTCGCCCGTCAAAAGTACCTCCCGGATGTTCGTGTAAAAGCCAAACCGGGGCACCTGCAAGGATGAATTGGATTTCAGCACCACGCCGGTTCCGTCTTCCAGCCGGAGGGTTTTCGTTTCCCCGTAGGTCGTATAATGTGTCTGATAAAACAGTTTATTCCGTAGTGGAATGAGCAGCGCCAGCAAAACCGTTGCTGCCACCAGATACGGTTTCCAGCCGCCCCAAAAGAACAGCGGTTTGCGAACGGGCATCGGTTCTTCGTCGGCTTCCGGCTTTTCGGTCTGATCCAGCCGCTGAACCATTTTTTCAAAAGCCGCTTCCTGATCCGGCACAAATTGCAGGGAGCGCATCTCCCATTCGAGCAGCCATTCGTGGAACGTCGGGGTATTGGCCGGATTTTTCAGCCATTCCTCCACGGTTTGACGCTCGATCGGGGTTGCCTGTCCGGCCAGATAGGTAAACAGGGTATGTTTCGATACCGAATGATTCATGTTTGTGGCATTTGAACGAGAGACTTGAAAAGCTACTTTTCCCCTTAGTTCAGCAGAAAAATAGATTGATGAGGCAGACGAGCACCGCCCATTCTTCCCGCAGGGTCTGGCGCAGGTGTTTGAGGGCTTTGGAGATATGCACCTCGACGGTTCGTGGGGAAATCTGCAATTCGGTGGCAATCTCTTCGTACTTTTTATTCTCGAACCGGCTCAGCAGAAACACCCGCCGACACTGCGCGGGCAACTGGCTGATGGCGTCGTTGACGGCCAGAAACAGGTTGTTGAAATGGACTTCCGAATCGGGCTGCGGCTGCTGGCCCGTCAGGTGGTTTTCGGTAGTAGCATCGATAGAGTCCGTTTTGCTAAACTCCTTGCGCAGGTGCGTATAGGCTTCATTCCGAACCGCCGTGAACAGGTAGCTGATGAAAGACGAGTGCACTTTCTGGTACGCTTCCGTGCGGTAGAACTGGTAGAAAACCTCACTCACCAGGTCTTCCGCCAGTTGCCGGGAATAGACGAACCGAACGGCATGGCTACAGAGCGGGGTATAATATTGCCGGAACAGCAGTTCAAACCCTTTCCGCGGCTCCTGTTCAAAGGCTTTCCGCAAAAAAAGCTCGGAATCATACACCGTGGTCACCGGCTTTTCTCCGGCGATAGAAGGCGTAGGGCGGTTTTCGGGCGATATCGAAGGGTTCAACAGGGTAAAGGTAGCCATTAGCGCAAGATCTCTAAAACGAATTAAAGACTTTATTGCACTATTTTACCCTTAGTGGTTTTTGAAAAAAGTTGACTTTTTTTTGACTGCGGGTCGAGACCGGGCGGCCGGCGCCGTTGCAATCAGCGCTCCTTCACCACAAATAGTTTTCAAATCACAATCACCTCCAGCAACCCTTGCTTCCCCACATAATTCCGGGCAGAACTATAGCGGTATTCCTCCGGATAATCAACAATACCAGCCCGTACCGGATTACCGTGCAAGCAGGTTAACTTCTGAACTAAAAACGGATCGGTAAACAGTTCTTTCGCTTCATTTGGATCTGACCTTCTTGCCGAAAAGGGGGATCCGTTGTCTAACCTGTCCGCCAATGCCTTTAAACCTTGAATAGGAATCAGTTGTTTGAACGGCTCACGAATGCCGTAGGCATGACCTTTTTGTAGCAGATGCCCGGACAAAAAGAAGACGAGTTCCGTAGGAAAGACCTATTCAGCCTATTGGATGCAATAACTAAATAAGTCGTTCCTACGGAACTGGCACCTGGCCCCTCATTCCCGTCTTCTACAAAATGATCATGCCTAACGGCATTGGCGAACCGTTTAGACAGGCGGATTGTAACAGGACCGCCCGTCGATTGCAACGGCGTCGCCCCCCCGGTCTCGACCAGCATCGTCTCAGCCAACGTACAATTCAGTTCCCTTTTTCAGCAATTCAATCACTGGTTCCGCCTTTTGAGTCACCCGGTTTTTGAATACTGCCACGCGCTTGCCTTGTTTTGTACCAAACAACAAAAACGACTGAACCATGAAAATGCGTTTTCTCGCGCTGCTGGCGCTGGTACTCCTTTCGGTTGCCTGTAAAAAAGGTGGCAATGAATCCGTTGATCCGACCGATCATTCATCCGGCGACGGAAGCGGCCAAAATCCGAATTCCGGTAATCCGCCCCCGGCAACCGGAAAAATACCGGCGGAGCTCGTCGGCAAATGGTCGTATGGAACGTTTTCGCCGACCAATTTCTGGGATTATAATGGCAAATACACCGGCAACGCCTATGAGCAGGCCCTGGTGTTCGAATTTCACGCCAATGGCACCTACGAAGAGTACGTCATCAACTCCACCACGAGCTACAATTGCCGGACGGAAGCCTACACATTTTTCAAAGGAACCGTCAAGGTTAACGAAGCAAACCGTTCGTTTGTGATTACGCCCACCAGCGGCAATTACCGGGGCTTTTACGGCTGTGCGCCCAAGAGCAACATCAACCGCGATGCAAGAAAGGAAGAATTGAAGCAGGAAACCATGAATTACCAGGTCGAAAGTGGCAAAACCGCCCTCAAACTCTCGGATGCTGAAAATCCGCAGGGCGTGCGACTGAAAGCCGTTACGTGGTGAGTTAACCGACATCAAAACAGATCGGCTGGATGGCTTTTTGAAGGCAATCAGTCGATCTGTTGCTTCGCTTTCGACTGATTTTCCAGCAGAATCACCCCGGCTTTCGACTGCCGCCAGCGGTCTAGCAACGTCTTCGGCGTGGGCGTCACCCGGAAGGCAAACGACCCCAGCAGAAGGTCTTCGTCGCCGTCTTGATCGACGTCGGCGGCATCCATCGTCAGCCACGCGCCCTGATCCGCATCGGGAAATGATTTCGGCCGAAACCGGTTATTCCCCCGGTTTTCCAGAAACACAAAGTTCTCCAGCCGTTTGCGCGACACATCTGGGAAGAACGCAATGGCGGCAACATCCAGATCACCGTCACCGTCGAAGTCGCGGGCGAGGGCTTTCGTGGCCCCGTGCAGGGGATAAAACCAGACCTGCCGGAATTTAAAATTGCCGTCGTTGCGGAACAGCCGGACGCCGTGATACCGCTTCAGCGTGTTGGAATAATCCGCATTATCGCCGTTGGTATACAACAGATCCATGTCGCCATCCTTATCAAAATCAACCACATCCAAATAACTGGACCCGAATACCGGCGGAAAACGCAGCACAGTTTTCTTCCAGAACCGCCCCCCGCCTTCGTTGTTGAAAATCGCAACCTGCTCGTCGCTTTGCGACAGTAAAACGACAATGTCCGCCTTGCCATCGCCGTTCATGTCGGTCACCACGGTTCGGATTGCGCCCGGCACCGGTTCCAGAACGTGTTCAGTGTAGGTCGACCCGGTATTTTCAAACCAGGTCAGTTGTCCGGTATAAAACCCGAACTGACTCACGAGAATATCTTCTTTTCCGTCGCCGTTCAGATCGGCATACGTGGCATCGACTGGGCGTTGCAGCCGTTTCAACAAGACAGTCCGATCAATCTTTTGCATCGCCGGATTTCGGTCGATGTGCAGCAGTTCGCCATTCAGGAGGTCGTTGGGGTCCATCGTTCCCATCGCCAGCACATCGAGGCTACCGTCAGGACGGGTCCGCAGGCTGGAAGGGGGCGAAAACGTCACCACCGAATCGACCTTTTGCAGGCCATTATCCAGAAAATACAGCCTTCCGCGCCGACTCCCCACCGCGATCCGCTGACTCGCCGGCTGATAGGCCAGTAAGGTCACCAGGTTGTCGACGGGCTGGGCAGGTTTGCGGATTTTGAAAAGCGGCAAATCGTATGAAATCGCGGGGCGGGGGGCTTGTGGCAACGGTTTTTCCGGCGCGTTTTTTACGTAATAGTCGGTGATTTTCTGCCAATCGTCGGGATGCACCATCGGCGCGTTGGCAAAGGCTGTCGATTGTAGCACCCGCTGAATTTCGTCCGGGTCGCTCAACTGCCGAAACGGCGAGAGGGAATCGGCCGAAAAGCCCATCCGAAGCGCCATTTGCGGCAACACTTTCCGCTTCCAGATGTCTTTTTCCAGCAATTCCGGCGACGGAAACGCGTGGCAACCTGCGCAATACTGCCGGGCCAGTTCCTCTCCGCTTAAGCCTGACGGTTCGGTTGGCGTGGTCGACTTAGGGCTTTGATTACACGCCACTACCCAAAAAACAAAAAACAAAAAGACGAAAAACGAAATTGATCTATTGAAAGACATCGTATGATAAAAAACAGAACAAACTTATCACAAAACCGCCTGTTTTTCAACTGGTGGCCGACTGTCGTTTGACCTTTTCCGAAATCGCTATTACTTTTTCCCATTTCTTTGCACCGCATTAGCCGCCCTTTACTTCTATGATGAATTGCATTCTCGGCGTCGACATCGGCACGACTAACGTTAAGGCCCTCGCTTTTCAGCCGGAAACCGGCGATATTGTTGCCCACGCTTCCGCCCCCCTGACAACGCTCCACCCCCAACCCGGTTATGCGGAACAGAACCCGGAGGAAGTCTGGACGAACCTGGTCGATGTGCTGGACGAGGTTTGCCGGGAAGTGAAGCAACAGAACGGACGCATCGAAGCCGTTGGATTCAGTTCGGCCATGCACAGCAGCATGGGGGTCGACGACGCCGGAAAACCGCTCACCAACGCCATTTTGTGGTCTGATAACCGGGCCGAAAAACAGGCAGCTTCCCTTCGGCAAGACCAGGCCGCTCTCGGCAAAGACATTTATGAGCGAACCGGCACGCCCCTGCACCCGATGATTCCGCTCTGCAAACTGGCCTGGTTTCGCGAACACAATCTGCGGCTGCTGCGCCGGGCCACGGGCTGGATTTCGATCAAGGAATACATCTGGTATAAGCTGACGGGGACGTACCAGATTGATTATTCGATTGCCACCGCTACCGGTTTATTCGACAGCCATCGGAAAGAATGGTATGCGCCCGCGCTCGAATTTGCCGGGATCCGGATCGAGCAGTTGTCGGAACCGGTGCCTACCACCTACGCTGGCAAGCTCACGAACTCCGCGCTACCCGGCTCCGTTACCGACGGGCTAGCAGAAGCGGCCCTATACATCGGGGCGTCGGACGGATGTCTGGCAAATCTGGGAGCCGGAGCCATTGAATCCGGGATCACTACCATCACCATTGGCACGAGTGGAGCCATCCGCCGGACGGTTCAACGGCCACTGCGCGATGAAAAAGGACGCTTGTTCAGTTATATCCTGAATGTCAGCGATCCGACGGATAAAAATTACTACGTGGTCGGCGGCCCAACCAATAACGGGGCGAATGTCCTGCAATGGGTCTCCGAAAAGCTGACACAATCCGAAACCACCGACGTTCTGGCCGAAGCGGCCACCGTGGAAGCAGGTTCCGACGATCTGCTGTTTTTGCCTTATTTGCAGGGTGAGCGCGCTCCGCTTTGGGACGCGGGCGTGCGGGGCTCCTACCTGAATGTCGACTGGCACCACGGACGGGCGCACTTTGTGCGGGCCGCGCTGGAAGGCGTGTTGTTCAACTTGCTCCGCATCGAGCGCATTTTGTCGCGGCACACCGGGCCCACACGAGTGATTCACGCCAACGGCGGTTTTGCCCAGTCCGCGTTCTGGGTGCAGATGATGGCCGATATTTTTGGCGTTCCGGTTCGGCTCAACGAGAGCAACGAAAGTGGTGCCATTGGCGCTATCCTGCTGACGATGAAGGCCACCGGGCGGGTTTCGTCGCTGGCCGAAGCCACCCGCCATGTCGGTTTCGGCCAGACATTCGAGCCGGATGCCGAACGTCACCGGCGGTATCAGGCGGTATACAAGCGGTTTGAACAAGCCTTGCCTTAAAACCGCCCGGTAGCTCCCCAATCAGTCCATCATAAATTGCTTTTGGTACGCATCGACTACCTGTTCACGCGTTCGTTTCAACCGCATTTTGACGGCGCTGTGGTTAATATTGTACTGCCGGGCAATTTCGGTTACGTCAACGTTATCCACGTATTTGAGGTGTAGCAACGCCATACGGTCCGGCGAAATTTTTTCCATCACCACCGCCATTTGGCTCAGCATGGCATGGGCCGTATCACTGCCTTCCGAATCGGGGATGTTGTCGATATCGACTTCGTCCATGGCCACCACCACCATGCGGTTTGCCACCCGGCTTTTTTGACGGCAATAATTTTGTGAAATGGAAAACAGCCAGGTCGAAAAAGCGGAACGCCCCTGAAACTGATCGATCTTGATGAAAACCTGAAGAAAAATGTCGTGCGTATAATCTTCCGCCTTGACCGGATCGCGGGTAAATGTCAGACAACTACCATACACTTTATGTACATAGCGTTTGTACAAAGTCTCCAAACAATCCGCCCGGCGGGTGTTCAGATACGAACCGATGAGTTCTTCGTCTTTCAATACACGTTTCATAAGACAGAGAAATTAATATTCAATAATGAACTGTTACGTTTAGGTCCGACAGAAACAGGTCTTCCCAAACCGGCAACTCCGGAAATGGCGTTGATTTTTGAGTCTAAAATCAACAGTGATGTTACTGATTTTACATGATTGTTAAATACAATTACCCCGCCAGCCGGGCTTTGTGGCGGGGATAACACCATGAACGTATAGATTAACGTTACAAACCGAATCTTGTAGAGTATAAATACTTATATTTGGGCTTATCAACTTGCTGTAAAGGCTTTTTGACCCATCTATTGAGTATCTACGTCACTAAATAGTGGTCGAATAGGACTTTTTAGGGCATGAATATTCCTCTAAGTACAATGAGTGTAACATCTCTGTTAATATCCAATAGGTTGTTTGCTCAAAAAACTTGTTTACTTATATTTACTATCTTTTCGTCACTCAGTAACACCAGTCCTCTACTCACCATAGCTCAGTTCCATGAAATATCGTCAATGTCTGATTGTAGACGACTCCGATTCGGCGGTAGCCATCCTGCAGGAGTACCTGGCACGACTCCCCTTTTTTATGCCTCCTCAGGTCAGCGGAACCGTACGGGATGCAACAAGTCTGCTACAGCAGCAGCATTTTGACCTTATCTTGCTGGATATCAGCCTTCCAGACCAAACAGGACTGGATTTGTTACGCTCGTTTTCCAAACCCTTAACGGTGATTGTTACCACTGCCAACCCCGATTTCGCCGTTGAAAGCTATGATCTCGATGTAGCCGATTACCTGCTCAAACCCTTTTCATTCAACCGGTTTATCCGGGCCGTTAACCGCGCCCTGGGGGTTCAACTGGCTCAAAACAGCCTGACCGAAGATCGTTTCATTTTTTTAAAAGTGGGCCACGCCATGCAGCGCTTCGATTACGACGCCATTGAGTACATACAGGCTTTTGGCACGTACTGCAAGGTGGTTATCAACCAAAAAGTGGTGGTGGTGAATGAAATAATTTCCAATCTGGAAAATCTGCTTCCCCGGCATAAATTTCTCCGGATTCACAAATCCTACTTATTGAATTTATCCAAAATCAACAGCTATAATTATCGGACAATCTTTGTGGGTACGGCCAAGATTCCGCTGGGTGCTTCCTACCGGGATAAGTTCGAAGGATTCCTGAATCTGCTCGATAAAAAATCAGAACCGTAAAATCAGCGGATTTGCTAACTTGCGCGACCGTTTTACCTCCCAATTTATGTTTGTTGAAGCCATTGAGCGGGTCGACCCTTTTGTACGTCCTATTTTATCGATTGTCCGGCGGTATGGCAGCAGCGAAGTGATTCCGGCCTGTTCGACCATGTTTTTCGTCAATGAGCAGGCCTGCGCCGTCACCTGCAAGCATGTGGCCGAACAGCTGATTAGTTCGGATACGATCCACCAAAATTACATCCAGTTTCAGGGCGAGCGCCGTTCCATTCCGCGGGACAAAAACCAGACCCGGCGGCAGGAAGACCTGGAAAATAAATACAACCTGCGCCGGGAAAGCATCATCCGGATCAAGAACCAGTTTGTTAACTCGGTCGATCAGTTTTCGGAAATCACCTACCACCTCCACCCCACGCAGGATCTGGCCGTTATTCAGTTTAAAGGATACAGCCAGATTAAGTACAACGCCTGTGCGGTTTTTCTGCGCGATAGCAGCAAAATCAAGCAGGGCCGGAGCCTGTGCCGCCTGGGGTATCCCTTCCCCGAATTCACCAACTACCGCTTCAACCCGGATCTCGACGACATCGAATGGACTGCCGATGGACGCAGCAACACCCCGCGTTTTCCCATCGACGGCATCGTGACCCGGCTGCGGGCCGAAAACGGCGAAATCGTCGGCGTTGAGATGAGCACACCCGGTTTGCGGGGACAAAGCGGTGGCCCGCTTTTCGATACCAGCGGGATTATTTATGGCATGCAAAGCTCGACGCGCCACCTCCACCTCGGTTTCGACATCGAAGACCGGGATGTGATTGTCAACGGCCGCCAGACCCGCGTGTCCAATTACCCGTTTCTGAACGTTGGCCAGTGCGTCCACGTTGACATCATCAAGAAGTTCCTGCGAGATTTGAGAATTAAATATTATGAAGAATAACGCCCCCAAAGACCGGTCTGTAGGCACAAAAACGAAACCACTCACGGCCTATTCGCTGGAGACGCAAACGGAAGCCGCCATCGACCTCTTGAAGCGGCTCATTGCAACCCCTTCGCTTAGCCGGGAGGAAGACCGTACGGCGGCTCTCATCGAGCAGTTTTTCCGCCAGCGCAGCATTCCTTACAAGCGGACCAAAAACAACGTCTGGACCCACAACCGGTTTTTCGATCCCGCCAAACCCACGTTGTTGCTCAATTCACACCACGATACCGTCAAACCGAATGCGTCGTGGACCCTCGATCCCTTTCAGCCCATCGAACGCGAAGGCAAACTCTACGGTTTGGGCAGCAACGACGCCGGGGGCTGTCTGGTGTCGCTCATCGCCACCTTTTGCCATTTTTACGACAAAAAAGACCTGGCCTATAACATCGTGATGGCGGCCACGGCCGAAGAGGAAATATCCGGTCGTGAAGGGCTGGAGATGATTCTGCCCGAATTGCCGCCCATCGATTTTGCCATTGTGGGCGAACCCACGCAAATGCACCTCGCCATTGCTGAAAAAGGGCTGCTGGTGCTGGACTGCACGGCCAAAGGCAAATCTGGCCATGCTGCCCGCGACGAAGGCGACAACGCCATTTATTACGCCATTAAAGACATCGCGTGGCTGACCAGTAATCCGTTTCCGAAAGTGTCGCCGACGCTGGGGCCGGTCAAATTGTCGGTGACGATCATCAACGCGGGCTCGCAGCACAACGTCGTTCCCGACACCTGCACGTTTACGGTCGATGTCCGCGCTACGGAACAGTACACGCTGGAAGAAATCATCGAGACGATTCGCCAGAACATCCGCTCGACGGTTCAGCCGCGTTCAATTCGACTCAAACCGTCGAGCATTCCGCTGGATCACCCGATTGTGCAGGCCGGTATGGCCCTGAAACGCGAAACCTACGGTTCGCCAACCACTTCCGACCAGGCCCTGCTCGATTGCCCGTCGCTGAAATGCGGTCCCGGCCACTCCGAGCGGTCGCACACCGCCGACGAATTTATTTATTTGCGGGAAATTGAACAGGGAATTGAGTTATATATCCGAATGTTAGAACAAATCCTGTAAATCATGTTGCACCCACTCACGTTTGAAACGATTTTCAAAGACAAAATCTGGGGCGGCCAGAAGATCAAAACCGTTCTGGGCAAAGACTTTTCGCCCCTGCCCAACTGCGGAGAAACCTGGGAAATTTCCGGCGTTACGGGCAACATCTCCGTGGTGGCCGAAGGACCGCTGAAAGGCCAAAGTTTGCAGGACTTACTGGAACATTACAAAGACGAACTGGTTGGCAAACACGTTTACGAGCGGTTTGGTAACGAATTTCCGCTGCTGGTTAAATTCATCGACGCCAACGACGACCTCTCGATTCAGGTCCATCCGAACGACGAACTCGCCAAAAAACGGCACAACAGTTTTGGAAAAACCGAGATGTGGTACATCCTCGCAGCCGACGAAGGAGCCACGCTGAACTCCGGTTTTAACCGGGAAGTGACCAAAGACGAGTACGTAAAAGCCGTCGCGGATAACACCCTGATGGACATTCTAAACATCGAGCCGGTCAGTGCCGGAGATGTCTTCTTTTTGCCCGCCGGTCGGGTTCACTACATCGGAAAAGGCATTCTGCTGGCCGAAATCCAGCAAACCTCCGACATCACCTACCGGATTTACGATTTCGACCGCACCGACGACAAAGGGCAGAAACGCGAACTCCACACGGAGCTGGCCGTCGATGCCATCGATTACACGCATTACGATCAGTATAAAACGCCGTATGATTCCCAGCCAAATCAGAGCGTCAATGCCGTCACCAGCGACTATTTCGTCACCAATGTGCTGAAATTCGATCAGGAAGTGTTGCATGACTATACGCATCTGGATTCATTCGTCATCCTGGTGTGCGTCGACGGTTCGCTGACGGTCGAAACCGGCGATGGTTACCGCATCCCGCTGAAAACGGGCCAATGTGCGCTGCTGCCCGCTTCAACCACGCAGGTAACGCTGGTGCCGAACGGCAACATGACGGTTCTGGAATCCTACGTTCCTTAAAGGAGTTAAGAGTTATGAGTTAAGAATGAAGAGTTGGCTGACGCAAGCAGAAAAGTAAGGCGTCAGCCAACTCTTCATTCTTAACTCATAACTCTTAACTTATAACTCTTTTTATGAACTTCATCTACTTCATTTTTGCCTTTCTGGTTGGAACGGCTACGAGCATTCAATCGGGCGTAAACTCCCAGTTGCGGCAGAGCATTGCCCATCCGGTTCTGGCTGCTCTCATTTCGTTTGGCTCCGGTTTTGTGGTGCTGGCGTTGATGTGCCTGGCGTTCCGGACGCCCATACCGGCTCTCGAAACGATGCGGGGCATCAGTTGGTGGAAATGGACGGGCGGACTGCTGGGAGCGATTTATGTAACAACCGTCATCATAACCGTTCCGCGGATTGGGGCGGGAAACCTGCTCAGTCTGAGCGTAGCCGGTCAATTGCTGGCGGCCGTTGTGCTGGATCATTACGGCCTGCTCGGGTTTAAAGAACACGGGCTGACGCTCTGGCGACTGGTAGGCGTTCTGCTGATCGTGCTGGGGGTTGTGCTGGTGGTAAAGAATTGAGGAAAAACGAACAATTCGGGATCGAATCCGTGTTCAGTAGGCATGGTCAAATACCGTTTTTATCCGACGCTGCTCAACACCTTTTCCCGGTATCTTTCCGGGGGTAATTTCACGATGCAGCAGTTGCTCGATACCATCAACCGGGTTCCGGCCCCAACAACGGTGGCGCAGGAGCGCGGCAGCCGGTTTGAAGATGCCGTGATCAAGGGTGAAGACGAAGAGCGGTTTAACGCCGACATTCTGGAAAAATTCCGCCGGCACTTGCCCCGCCCCATCATCGAAACCCAGGTCTATTGCCAGTACGAGATCGACGATGTGCTGTTTTACGGCTACGTCGATCTGATCGGAAAATACAAAGCCGTCGATATCAAAACCACGGCGTCCTATCAACATCCCCGATTCACTTTCAACCACCAGAATCTGTATCTCCACGCGCTGAAAAAACGCGGCATCCGGCTGATGGAATACCTGATCACGGATTTTAAGGAGGTGTACGTCGAGAGTTATTCCCTCACGCATCCGATTGATAAACAGCTCGAAGAAATCCGGCTTTTCAAGCAGTTTCTGGAAGAACACCGGGAGTTAATCTCCGATCCGAAGATTTTTGTGAATCCGGAGTGAGTAGAAAGGGTTGTTTCGCAGAGTTTATCAGAGAAAATCAGAGGTAAGCGGAGAAATCTCTGATAAACTCCTTTTTTCTCTGATAAACTCTGCGAAACAACTTTTGAATTTCCATGAAAAAACTCATCATCGCCATTTCTTTCACCCTCACTTTCTGCGCCTTCCAGAAAGAAAAATGGGTTAAACTCTTCAACGGGAAAGACTTCACCGGCTGGACCATTCGCGGGGAACAGGTCAAGAATGATTACCGCATCGAGAACGACGAAATCGTCGGAATTTCGAAACCCAATTCCCAGAACACCTTCCTTTGTACGAATAAAAATTACGACGATTTCATTCTGGAACTGGAAGTGAAGGTCGATACGGGCATGAATTCTGGCATTCAGTTTCGCAGTGAAAGCCGCCCGGATTTCAAAAATGGCCGCGTTCACGGCTACCAGGCCGAAATCGATCCGGCGGCCCGCGCCTGGAGTGGCGGTTTATACGACGAAGCCCGGCGCGGCTGGCTGGTGGATCTGAAAAACAACCCCGAAGGTCGGCAGGCTTTCAAAAAATTCGACTGGAACAAATACCGGATCGAAGCCATTGGCAAAACCGTCAAGATCTATCTGAATGGCGTCAAAACCACCGACTACACCGATACGCTGGCGACGAAAGGGTTTATTGCCCTCCAGGTTCACGGTACCAAAGTGCAACGGCCCATGGAAGTCCGCTGGCGCAACATCCGCTTGCAGGAACTAGAGAAGAAATAACGGCAAACTGCGTCCATACCCGAAATCCTTCTTTTTTATTCCCCGCTAACCGGTGACCTTTGCGGCTATGATTGGCCGCAGTTTACGTCTGTATCGGGATGCGTACCGGGGTTTGCCCGCGCCCGTGTGGCTGTTGGGGGGCGTGATGCTCATCAACCGCAGCGGCACCATGGTGCTGCCGTATCTGACGCTGTATCTGACGCAACACCTCCATTACAGCGTGACGGAAGCGGGCCTGGTGATGGCCGTTTACGGGGCGGGGGCGCTGGTCGGGACGTTCCTGGGCGGGCGGCTCTCCGACCAGTTCGGTTTCTATCCGGTTCAGTTTCTGAGTCTTCTGGTTTCGGGCTTCTTCCTGATTTTCCTGCAATTCGCGCAGGATTTCTACACCATGTGTGGGGTGGTTTTCATCTACACGCTGCTGGGGGATGCCTTTCGTCCGGCGGTTTCGTCGGCAGTGGCCTATTACAGCGTTCCCGAAAACCGCACCCGCGCCTATTCGCTCAACCGGCTGGCGATCAACCTAGGCTGGTCGCTCGGGGGCGGTTTGGGCGGCTATCTGGCCGGAATCGACTACCGGCTTCTGTTCTGGGTCGATGGCCTCACCTGCATCGTGGCCGCGATCGTGCTGCGGGCGTACCTGCCCGTTCCCGTCCGGCCTGGTCCAACGGTTGACAAAACCGACGCACCTGCAGCAGGCATCCGATCAGCCTACCGTGACCGGTTGTTTCTGATTTTTGTCGGGGCTACGATTCTTTTTGCGATCGGCTTCTGGCAGTTGTTCGGCATGATTCCGCTCTATTTCAAACAGGTGCTGCACCTGAAAGAAAGCCAGATCGGGCTGCTGATGACAATGAACGGCCTGATGATCGTCTTCATCGAAATGGCGCTGGTTTATGCGGTAGAAAAGCGGTATGCCCACCTGAAAGTCGGCATCATTGGGTTTGGCGCGTTGCTGGTCGGCTTGTCATACCTGCTTCTCAATACCGGCTTGTGGCCGGTTTTAGCCATTGTTGCGGTTTTTATCAACACCTTTGGGGAAATGCTGGCGATGCCGTTCATGCAGGCGTTTACGGTGGAACGGGCCAATCCGCAAAACCGTGGGCAATACCTGGCGTTGTATTCGATGGCCTATGCCGTCGCCCAGATTACGGCACCCGCTTTCGGGTCGCAGATTGTCGCCTGGGCGGGTTTTCCGACGCTTTGGGTGGTGGTGATGGGATTTTGCCTGGCCTCGGCCTTCGTATTCTGGTGGATAGCCGCTCAGGTGAAGAAAACCGCTCTTTTAACAAATTTACTAAATAGTCCGGGAAGAACCGCTTAATTTTGCGGCTTTCCAACTGACTCCTTACGCGCTTGAAACTCTGGCAAAAAGCAACGACCGACCCTCATTCCAACGCAGCATCTGAAAAAATCGAACGGTTTACGGTTGGACGCGACCGCGAGATGGATCTGTACCTCGCTCCTTTCGACGTTCTCGGCAACCTCTCTCATGCCACCATGCTCGAAACCATCGGCCTTTTGTCGAGTGATGAGTTAAGAGTATTGAGTGAAGAGTTAAAATATATACATCGCCAAATAGAAGCTGGCGAGTTTGTGATTGAGGACGGTGTGGAAGATGTTCACTCGCAGGTGGAACTGATGCTGACCCGCAAACTGGGCGATGTGGGCAAGAAAATTCACAGCGGACGGTCGCGCAACGACCAGGTGCTGGTCGACCTCAAACTGTTTACCCGCGACCGGCTCTGGAAAGTGACCGAAGCCGTTCGGCAGGTGTTCGACCGGCTGATTGCCCGTTCGGAGCAACACAAGGCCGATTTGCTGCCGGGTTACACGCACTTGCAGATTGCCATGCCGTCGTCGTTCGGACTGTGGTTTGGTGCCTACGCCGAAGCCCTGGCCGATGATATATTGCTGCTCCAAGCCGCCTACCGGTTTGCCAACCGAAATCCGCTCGGTTCTGGTGCGGGCTACGGCTCCTCGTTTCCGCTCAACCGCACGTTAACCACTGAATTGCTGGGCTTTGAAGGCATGCACGTCAACGTCGTGTATGCGCAGATGAGTCGCGGAAAAACCGAACAAACCGCCCTGACGGCCTTGGCTGCCGTGGCCGCTACGCTCTCGCGGATGGCGATGGACATTTGCCTCTATAACAGCCAGAACTTCGGTTTCTTAACGCTGCCCGACGCCCTGACGACCGGTTCGAGCATTATGCCGCACAAGAAGAACCCCGACGTGGCCGAACTCCTCCGCGCCAAAACCAACCGCCTGAAAGCCCTGCCGATGGAGGTGACGCTGGTGATGAGCAACCTACCGTCGGGCTACCACCGCGACATGCAGATTTTGAAGGAAATCCTGATGCCGGCTTTTGAAGAAATCCTGGATTGTCTGGAAATCACGGATTTCATGCTCGAAAACATTCAGGTGAAACCCAATTTGATGGACGATCCGAAATACGATCTGATGTTCAGCGTCGAGCGGGTCAACGCGCTGGTGCTGGAAGGCGTTCCGTTTCGGGAAGCGTATCTGATGGTCAAAACCGAAGTGGAAGAAGGGACTTATAAAGCGTCACGCGAACTGCACCACACGCACGAAGGCAGCCTTGGCAATCTGGGAAACGACCAGATTGTGAAGCACATGGATGCAAACATGCAGGGATTTGGCGCGGAAAATGTGGCCGAAGCCGTGGAACGACTTCTGGCATAAGCGCTTTAGTTTTTCTAAAAATTTGCCTACATTTTTTATCAAATCTGCTTAACGATTATGGCATAGAACTTACGTCTGATAATTCATCGCACTTTCGCTTTTTGCCCCGTTACCCTAAAGGGGACTTGGACGCAGCTTAATCCGGATGCTAAAAGTCCCCTTTAGGGTAACGGGGCAAAAGCGAAAGTCTTATGGTAGCAACTGGGCAACCAGATTACCCGTTTTGTATCCTTATTTCCAGAATCCATTAAATCGGCCCATCCAATAGGCGAAAAGGAAATAGGTGCCACTGTCCTCCGTTTTACCACCATTTCCTGCCAGAAAATGTTTCGGATTGGTGTTCCATCGAGAAATATTGTTTTCCGGAGTGGGAATAGGCCGGGTGGACTGAAGCATTCCCGATCGACTCAGCAATGGGTCTTTGGGAAGATCCCACCGATGGCTGTTTTCCATGGTCCAGTTGATCAGATCAACCGGATATTGCTGAATTTCCTCCAAAGCGATGGACAAGTCACAATCCCGGTTTAACAATGCGCTGGCAAACACATTCCAGACCGGCATCCGGTCATTGCGTACCGCGTGCCAACTTCTGACGAGACTTTTGAGATAGATCTCCTGATTCGGGTCATTCTTCGTGTACCGGAGTAAATTGTAGTACGGGAAAAAATTAAGAATGTCATCGGAGTGGCTGGTTTCAAAGGGGCCGTACTTTTTGGCTTCCAGTGCGTTCTGCGCATATCCGTGCTTGCTGACCAGATCCTGATAGTGCTTTTCAAATTTCGGATCACCTGTGAATTGGTAGGCGGTCTTCATAAAAGAAAGAATCTGCAGTGAATTCAAACCCCGCTCGTACATCCAGTTTGGAGAGTGGTTCAATGAATCGGGATGCCAGATGCCCCAGCGCGTCGGCTTCCCGTCAAAATCGATCAGATGATACTGGTTGTCTATAATATGAGTGGCAATGCGTCGAATCAGTTGTCGCACCCTTTCCTGTTGCGCAGCATCGGCAACAAGATCGAAAAACAGGGGAAGGACAAACAAGTGCCCCGTAATTTCGTCCGAACTCGTGTCGTCCAGCCAATACCATTTCCCGTCAGCCGATAGATGCCATACCTTGGGATGCGGTGATCGGGACTGCGTGATCGGGTCGGTAGATGCCGCATAGGAACGTGCCGGATAACCCGGAATGCCGCTCACGGTTTCCAGTCTTTCAAGGGCTTCGAAGGTTCGGATGGCATTTGCCTTGGCCGCGGAATCTTTGGTAACACCGTAACGAAAGCATTCCGCAGCCAGATAACAGGCGGTCCATAATCCGTCATTGTCTTCGTTTTGCATGTAGCTGCTCGTCAAATCTCCCGGCAGCTTCAACATCGATTGATTGATCAGCCCGCGCCGGTTGTGGCGTAACGCGATGACTTTTTCTATCGAGTCAGCCTTCTGTGCCAAGGTCATCTCCTGCTGCCTGATCTGAACAATTCCTTTTGGTGTGGCAATCCATACCGTCAATGAATCAATGATTAGGATGTCATTGACCTGATCATCAGGCAGCCAGCGCTTTCCCAGGTAATAGTGCCAGCCCTTGTCTTTTTTGATCGCTCCCTTCCTGGTCCCCATCCAGGTAGACCCATTACCGGGGCGTATAGCCGTTACCGGGCCATAGGGTAGCCCATCCGCCCCGGTGATTACCCAATGGTCGCCATCGGCTGCGATACAGCCTACTGACCACGGGCTACTGTAAAGTAGATCCCGCCCCCCATTTGTGGTCGCCAGCGCAAAGTATTTTTCCTGATTCCCCACCGCCATCAGGGTTTTATCCAGGTTGATCCATTTCTCGGTGTCCCGACGCCACAGTCCTTTGTTCGTCGCCACATACAGACAGCCGCGACTGTCTTTGGTAATGGCGGTAACCCATGCGCCTTCCATTCCCGGAAAAACGTTCCAGTTTCCATCCCAGATCAGCAGTCCGGTAGTGGTACCTACAAATAGTTTCTTTTCATCCCAGAATAGACAGGAAATGGAGTCTTTTTCTGAAACGGGCGGTTGTACGAACCCTTTCGTTTCTTTTTCTGCCAACACCAACCGTTGACTGGCGAGCCATATTGTACCCTTTGAATCCTGTGCCGCGGTTATCCAATCAGTCCCCTGTTTTTTTCCCTTCCATAGGCCATCCCGATATCGAAAGACACCGTTGGATGTAACCGCAACGATACTTCCCTCAGACAGAAAGAGTTTGCGCACATTCTGATTAGCCTCTGCGGGAAGTGATATTCCCGTTTTGATATCCTGTTTGTAGAAAATATCAGACTGGGCAAAAGCTGACCAGACGGGCAGCAGCAGCACGGATAGCAGGAGGAACCGGTAGAGGAACATTTTTACAGCCGTTTAAAAAGGCATAGTAGCCGATGGGATAAATCGCGTCAACTGCAATACGTTTTTTTCGGGATTAAGGCTATGGGCCTTCTTCTACAGCGGGGCCAATTTACGCGCTAAGCAGCAGCGGACGGTGTCAGGCTTTCCAACCTGACACCGTCCGCTGCATTTTGTATTATTCAACCCGGTAGGCAACCAGCTTGTTCTTGAAAAACGTCGGCACAACGATCATTTTCTTGCCCGGAACGTATTCAATATCAGCGGTATTCATTTTTTCAGGCCGCGAATCGAGCATCAACTGTTTTTGTCCGTCGGCAGTGATGTAAAACAACCGGCCACTCCAGTCCGAAACGATGAAATCTTTCCCGACGGCCACAATACCGTCGGTGTTTCCCATGCCGTCGGCCAGTTTCGTAATGGCTTTGGTTTCGACGTCGATGGATTGTAAAGCCCCGATTTTGGTGCTGCCAATCATCATTTTCTTCGTGCCGACTGCCAGCAAACCGTTTGGATTATTCAGTTCGCCCCCGTCCATCCAGATTTCCCATTTGCTGTCTTTCAGGCGGTAAATCTTGCTGTTGCGGCTGTCTGACACATAAACCGTTCCGTCTTTATCAATCGTCACGTCGTTCAAAAATGCCTTTTTGTCCGTGGCATCCCAGGTTTGCTCAGCTTGTCCGTTCGACAGGTTAATGGCAATCAGCCGGTAGACATCCGTGACATACAGACGGTTTTTGTAGATGCCCATGCCTTTGGGTGCGTTCAGGCCCGTCGTCCATTTGAGGTTTTCGATTTTGCCGTCGAGCGAGACTTTGGAAATAAAACCGTCCCCATCGAGCGAATCGGATTTGCCGACGATGTTGGCCACATAAAAAACTTTCCCTTTCGGATCATACAGCACCGATTCCGGCACCCGCAATGTGGAGTCGGTTTCCCAGACTTTCACGAGTTTCTTTTCTTTTTTCGGCGACTCAAACGCCGACAAGGTAACAGTCAGTAGAATACTGCCGCTTAACAGTAGATTTAGCAGACGCATAGTTCGGGAGCAGATGGTTTTGTAAGTATTACCTTGTAATTAACGACACGGTTGCCGTTATTCCAACGGTTTGGCCAGTTTGTTACCGTACAGCGCGCTAACTTAAGCGAACCGCAAACAGCTCTTTGGAATTATAGTAAACATACGCCACCACGAACAGCGTGACCACCCCGCCCAGCGCCACCGAAGGCACCACGCCCAGCAGCCGGGCCGCTACCCCCGACTCGAAAGCCCCGATCTCGTTGGAAGAACTAACAAAAATACCGTTGACAGCCGCCACCCGACCCCGCATGTGATCGGGTGGAAAAATCTGCAAAACCGTGTTTCGGATCACCACACTCACACTATCGAACGCGCCCGTCACCAGCAAGGCAAAAACCGACAGCCAGAAGTGGGTCGAGAAAGCGAATACCAACGTGAAAACCCCGAAGCCCAACACCGCAATGAGCATGTTCCGCCAAGCGTTGTGGGTGGGCGGAAACCGCGTCAGGAGCAGCATGGTTCCGATGGCGCCGATGGCCGGTGCCGCCCGCAGAATTCCCAGCCCCTGAGCGCCTACCTTCAGAATGTCTTCGGCAAAAACGGGCAGCATAGCCACCACGCCACCGAACAGAACCGAAAACAGATCCAGCGAAATGGAATAGAGAATAATCTTGGTTTTGAATACAAACCGGAAGCCTTCGCGCAGGCTGTTCCACAGGCTGTCTTTCGGGCCTTCGGTCACCGGAACCGGTTTTCTCTTGATCATCGAAATCAATACCAGACAAACCAGCAGCAAACCGATGACCACCAGCAACGAATAATCCAACCCCAGCCAGACGTAGAGAAAACCGGCAATGCCCGGCCCGGCAATGGCACCGGCCTGCCAGAACGAACCGCTCCAGGTGGACGAATTGGCGTACAGTTCCCGCGGAACCAGAAACGGTTTCAACGACGAACTGGTAGGTGAATAAAATCCTTTGGCCGTCCCGATCAAAACGAACGCGCTGTAAATCACCACCAACTGCGTGGATTTGGACAGATGTCCGACTACGGAAGGTTGGAACACCAGATAGAGAATGACGGAACCCAGAATAATCACCGACAGGCTGATCTGTAAAATGGAACGCTTTTCCCGCCGGTCGGCCAGGTGCCCGCCAAACAGCGACATAGCGATGAACGGCAGCGCTTCGGCCAGGCCAACGAGGCCCAGCGCCAGCGGATCGTGCGTCATCTTATACAATTCATACCCCAACAAAACCTCCTGAATCAGAAGCGTGGCCGTAAACAGAAAGCTATTGGCAGCAAAAAAGCGAAATTCGGGATAACGAAGGGCTGCGTAGGTGTCAACCTTTTTATTCATACGGCAAAAATAACGGTTCGATCAGGATTCTGCTGCTTATTAAGTGGAACTGTCATTTCTTTGTTTTTGTAAATGAGCCGCCGAGCCGCCCCAACCCACGACCGGGCTACCCGTCGTCCTTTTTAACGTCTTTCAAAAATTCGGTTATGCGTGTCAAAATTTGTTGCATCAGCAGTGCGGAAGAGGCCCGGCTTGCCGTTGGAGCCGGGGCGTCGGCGGTGGGCCTGGTTGGGCGGATGCCCAGCGGACCGGGTGTGATCGGGGATGACCTCATCCGAACCATTGCGCAAACCGTGCCTCCCCCCATCGCCACGTTTCTGCTGACGAGCGAGCCTACGGCCGAAGCCGTGATCGAACACCACCGCCGGGTTTTTACCAACACCATTCAGTTGGTCGACGCTCTGCCACCGGGGAGTTACCGGACCCTGCAAGCGGCTTTACCGGGCATAAAACTCGTACAAGTGATTCACGTTTTGGATGAGCTCAGCATCGACGAAGCCCTGGCGTCGGCGGAGGAAGTGGATGCGTTGCTGCTGGATTCGGGCAATCCGAAACTGGCCGTGAAGGAGTTGGGCGGAACGGGTCGCCGACACGATTGGACACTGAGCCGCCGGATTGTGGAGCAAAGCCGGGTGCCGGTTTTTCTGGCTGGTGGCCTGAATCCGGAGAACGTCCGGCAGGCCATCGACACCGTGCAGCCGTTCGGTCTGGATATTTGCAGCGGTGTTCGAACCAACGGAAAGCTGGATCCGGATAAACTGACGCGGTTTTTCACCCAAATCCACCGAAGCTAAACACTAAAAAACCCCGACCAAACCGGCCGGGGTTTTCTTTCTATGCGTCGACTCACCTTACGCTACTGCAATTTGCTTGGGTTCGATCACCGGTTTTTCAACTTTCGGCAGATCGATCTTCAAAATACCGTCCGTGTAGGCGGCCTGAATTTGTTCGTTGTTCACGTTTTTCGGTAAGCGGAAACTCCGTTCGAAGGAACTGTAGCTGAACTCTTTCCGGGTGTACTTTTCGGTTGTTTCTTCCTTCGCTTCTTCCAGTTTGGCGGAGATGGTCAACTGGTTGTTGGTCAGGTTGATCGCGAAATCTTCTTTCTTCAAACCGGGGGCCGCCAGTTCAATATGATAGGCGGTTTCATCTTCTTTCACATTCACCGCCGGAACGACCGGGCTAGCCGCTTTGGCAACCGCTGGTGTGTGAAAATGACGGTTGAATTCGTGGTTTACCAGATTGTTAAAAAACGAGGGTAACTGGTTGTATTGAACTAAGGTTCTCATGGCTTTATGTTGGTTATCTTTTTAATTTCTGAACTACAACTCCCTTTATTCAACTTGTGTACCAATCCAAAAACAGAACGCAAATCAGCCATTTTGTCACTAAAATTATGTGTATTAAAAGAAATAATGACATTTTGTCTTATCTAATCAGCATTTTTGTCTGAAGGACTGCTCAACACCGCGGACTTTCGCCTGTGTTGTTCCCTAATCACCTATTCAGGCCCTACAATTACGGATTAAAAGTGCGGGATATGGAGCGGAAATACGGACACAAAAAGGTTAGCATGGCTTTTCAGTATGAGTAAGCAAGAAATTTAATACAACTGATTGTTGATGCATCGACAATCAAACCTTATTTTTAGCCTTCTGTACCTTCCTCTCAACCGTACTATTACTTATGTTCCAGTATTACCGTCTTCTATCCTTCATTTTTTGCGTCTTCCTAAGTACCACGATCCTACAGGCGCAGCAGACCGCGGCCACGTTTTTTGAAGCCGGCATTGTGAAAAGTAAATCGGGCGATTTCATGGGTGCTTTGCAGGCATTCAGTATGGCCATTGGAGCTAACCCCGAAAACGCACCCAGCTACTACAACCGCGGACTGGCCAAAGCCAATCTGAAAGACCACCGCGGCGCTATTCTGGACTACGACCGGGCCATTGAACTGAACGGAAAAGATGCCCTGGCTTACCTCAGTCGCGGGGTCAGCAAAAGCAAACAGGACGACCACCGCGCGGCCCTCATGGACTTCAGCCGGGCCATCGAACTAGCGCCCGACGATGCCCAGGCGTATTATTACCGGGGCGTGAGCCGCAGCCGCCTGGAACAATACCGGGGTGCCTTGCAGGATTTCTCCAAAACCATCGAGCTGGACCCCAACAACGTCCAGACGCTGTATGCCCGCGGCATTACCAAACAGAAACTGGACGACTATGCGGGCAGTCTGGCCGATTTTTCGAAGGTGATCGAACTGAATCCCAAACGGGCGCAGGCTTACGCCGGTCGGGGGGCATCGCTGATCCAACTGGGTCAGTATCAAAAAGCCGCTGAAGACCTCAATAAAGCCATCGAACTGGCGCCCGAAGACGGCGAATCGTTCTACAACCGGGGCTTTGCCAAAAGCAAACTGGAAGATTACAAAAGTGCGTTGAATGACTATGACCGGGCGATTGTTCTGGAAGCAACCAACTACCGGGCTTTTTATGGCCGGGCCTTCTGCCGTGGCAAACTGGGCGACCAGAAAGGTGCGATTCAGGATTACAATACGGCCATTGAAATCAACAATGCCAACGTGGAAACGAAAGTGGTCTATAACGGCAAAATTTCAAGGGCGGTTCTGGACAATTTGCGGAACGCCGTGCAGCAGAAAAACATCATCGACGCCCTGTCGACCGAACGCTCGGAAGCGTATTTTAACCGGGCCATCAGCAAAAGCAAAGTCAACGACATCAAAGGAGCCACGGCCGATCTGAACAAAGCCATCGAACTGAACCCGACCTACTCCGAAGCCTACTTCACCCGCGGCCTCATCCGCTCACAGCAGGGCGACCAGAAAGGGGCGATTCTGGACTGCAACAGCGCACTTCAACTTGATCCGAAATACGCAGAAGTCTACTACGTGCGCGGCATCATCCGCCACAGTCTGGGCGACGAAAACGGCGGCTGCCTCGACCTCAGCAAATCCGGCGAACTCGGCTATACCCCGTCGTATAAGGCAATTAGTGATTATTGCAATTGAGTTAGGAATTAAGAGTTATGAGTGAAGAGTTAAATGCGTCAGCCAACTCTTCACTCATAACTCTTAATTCCTAACTCTTTACTCAAACCGCAGGTGCTTGACCGATTCGCCTGAGTTGGCTAGTTCGCGGAGGGAGTCGATGCCGATCTGGAGGTGTTTTTCGACGTACGAGCTGGTGACGCGTTTGTCGCTTTCTTCGGTTTTGACGCCTTCCGGCACCATCGGATTGTCGGAAACCAGCAGCAGGGCGCCGTGCGGAATGGCGTTGGCAAAACCGACGATGAAGATCGTGGCGGTTTCCATATCGATCGCCATCGCCCGAATCTCGCGCAAATATTCCTTGAACACTTCGTCGTGTTCCCAGATGCGCCGGTTCGTCGTATAGACCGTACCGGTCCAGTAATCCAGTTCATGTTTTTTGATCATGGACGACACCGCCCGCTGCAACCGAAACGACGGCAATGCCGGGATTTCGGGCCGCATGTAATCGTTGCTGGTGCCGTCGCCCCGAATGGCCGCAATGGGCAAAACCAGGTCACCGACCAGCGTTTTTTTCAAACCACCGCATTTTCCCAGAAACAACACCGCCTTGGGACTCACCGCCGTCAGCAAATCCATGACCGTTGCGGCCATGGCACTGCCCATTCCGAAGTTGATGATCGTGATGTTGTCGGCAGTTGCCGTTTGCATGGCCCGGCCCAGCCCGTAGATTTCGGTATCGTATTTTTTCGCAAACAGCTCGACGTAGTTGATAAAATTCGTCAGCAGAATGTACTCTCCGAATTGCTCGATGGGCGTTCCGGTATACCGGGGAAGCCAGTTTTGGACAATTTCATCTTTGGTTTTCATGGTTTGAAGCGTAGCAGTGATCAACGGATCAATTACTCCGTCAGATTCCGTATTTTTGACGGATGGAATCGTTAAACCTACCGGTTTTTGATTACAATACGAAGCAGATCGAGGGGAAACCGTATATTTTCGACGTGTTGCGGAAGAAGTATGTGCTCATTACCCCGGAAGAATGGGTGCGGCAACACGTCGTGCATCTGCTGCTGAATCAGTATGGCTATCCGAAATCATTGATTCGGACGGAGGGCGGTTTGAAGCTCAATCAGTTGCGGAAACGAACGGACATTCTGGTGTTCGACCGGCTTGGGAAACCGTTTTTGCTCGTGGAGTGCAAAGCCCCCCAGGTGACCGTCACGCAGCAGGTTTTCGACCAGATTGGCCGCTACAACCACATCCATCAGGCACCGTACATCGTAGTAACCAATGGCCTGACGCACTTCTGCTGCTGCGTCGATTACCAACTCCAAACCGTTGATTTTCTGGACGATCTACCCCGGTTTGAATAATCAATTCGTTTTCTTCCCCGGTTTTGGAAACACCTGATGGGTATTCGCCCACTGACGCCATAGACCTTCCAGTTCACGCACTTTATCGGGATACCGGGCCGCCAAATCGTTCATCTCGGTTTGATCCGTTGCCAGATCGAACAACCGCCAGGTGGTATCGCGGCTGGCCGAAACCAGTTTCCAGTTGCCGGACCGGGCATACCGCGCGCCAAAATGTTCGTTAAACAAGGTTGAATGACCCACCACCGGTTTTCCCTGAAAAGAAGGCACCAGGCTGACACCCGTGGTGGGCGTGATCGCGTGGCCCTGGTGGGTTTTGGGGTACGTCGCACCGGCCAGTTCGACAAACGTGCTCATGAAATCCATCACATGCCCCGTCTGAGCGCTAAAACCGCCTTTTTTAGCCGTCATCCCGTTGGGCCAGAACGCCACCAAAGGCGTATGAACGCCCCCTTCTGAAGATTCGGCTTTCCAGAATTGATACGGCGTGTTGGCGACGTTGGCCCAACGCTGTCCAATCGAGGCATAGGACGTTTGCGCGCCCGGCATGACCTGCTTTTTGAGATCGTAGGCAATCGGTCGGCCATCGCGCGTCTGGTTGGGCCGGTCGAAACCGGGACCGTAAGCTGCACAGTTTTCGGGACTGGCTCCGTTGTCCGACAAAAACAGAATCAGCGTATTGTCCAGTTGGCCGGTTTCGCGCAGGGCTTTCAGCATCCGGCCAATGCCCTGATCCATCCGGTCGATCATGGCGGCATGAACGGCCATCGCGCGGGCATCCCATTCTTTATCCGGGTTGTTTTCCCACGTCAGATCATTCTGCCAGCGGTCGGAGAGTTTGGTTTTCTTCGGATCGATCAGGCCCAGTTTGACCATTTTCTCATACCGGTTTTTGCGAATCACATCCCAGCCCACTCTATAGGTATCCTTGTATTTCGCAATGTCTTCGGGCAGCGCCATGAGCGGCCAGTGCGGGGCCGTGTGAGCCACATACAGAAAAAACGGTGCCGATCCCTTCGCAAAAGATTGAATATAAGCCACCGTCGTATCGCTGATGGCATCTGTGTGGTAGTAGTTCTTCGGAACGGCCTTGACCGGTTTGGTGCCGTTCACCAGACTAAACGGGTCGAAAAAATCGACGACGCCCCAGATGTTGCCAAAGTACCGGTCAAACCCCCGGCTGGTAGGGTATTGGTCGATGGGGGCAAAATCGCCGTAGTCTTTCTGGTGGTTCAGCCACGCCAGTTGCTCTTTCGGATCTTTCTGCACGTTGGTATTCGACACGTGCCATTTACCGGTCATCGCTGTCTGGTAACCAGCGGTTTTGAGCACTTCCGCCAGCGTTACGGTATTTTCGGTCAGGTGTCCACGGTAGCCGGGTTGGTCTTCCGCTTCGGTCATTTTGCCAATACCGGCCTGCTGGTTGTATAAACCGGTCAGCAGGCTGGCTCGCGTCGGGCAGCAGCGCGAGGTGTTGTAAAACTGGGTGTACCGAATACCGTTTTTGGCTAGATAATCGATGTTCGGGGTATGAATTTCACCGCCGTAGCAGCCAACATCCGAAAAGCCGAGGTCGTCCGCCATGATCACAATGATGTTGGGCCGGGCGGGCGCTTTGGGTGACGGGGCAACGAGCGGTTTTTTCTCAAAACTGCCCAGAAACAGGATGGCAAAAACGGCCAGCAAAGGGATCGACAGAACCAAAAGCCCCTTCTTCATAACGTAACCAGTGAATTTGAACCAATATGAATGCAACCTACAGATAATCCACGCCGGATGGATCGACACTTTTATTTTTTACCGGTCAATGTCTTGATCGTCTTCACCTCCTCTGCGCTGAAAGGTGTTCCGTCTTTCCGCAAAATGTCGTGAAACCACAATTCCGGCTCCTTGCCGTCGGGCATGGGCATTCGCCAGGCGTAGATGGTATTGGTTTTACCCGCCACAAATCCCCAGTTGACCGCACCGATGTTTTCCTGTTTCAGCAGCGGCATGATGGTCTGAAAAAGACTGCCGTTGGACCGGGCCATGTATTCGGTGCAGATCAGCGGCCGTTTGTGTTGCCGGAGGTCCGCAATCCGCTTTTTATGATCATCGATATACTTGTAATGGTGGTAGGTGATCACATCCGAATTTTCGAGCTGAAACTGGTTTAGCTCGTTAAACTTTTCGTCCCAGTTCCACAAACCGGCACTCACCGGCTGCGAAGGATCAACGGCCCGCGCCCAGCTAAAAACCGCTTTCAGCAATGGCAAACTTTTGCTGAAATACTGGTTGTTGCCCGGTTCGTTATACAGATCCCAGAGCAGAATCCGCTCGTCGTTTTTAAAGGTGGTCATCACATCTTTCACATACCGTTCCAGCATCGCCAAACTGTCGGGATGGGTGTGGATCATGGTGCCGGGGTCGCGCACCCAGCCGCTGTTATGAATACCCGGTTTGGGTTCCGGCTGCTTTCCGGGGTGGTATTCGTCGTTCCAGCAGTCGTCAAAAAACACCAGAATGGTTTTAATACCGTGTTTTTGGGAGATTCCGAGGTATTGGTCGAGCCGCTTTTTGAACCCCGCCTGATCCGACGTCCAGGCCACATGGTGCAGATACACCCGCATCGCATTGAGTCCCAGCCCTTCGGCCCAACCAAGTTCGCGGTCGAGCGTTTGGGGATCGAAGGTTGCCGCCTGAAACATTTCCAGTTGGTTGATGGCCGAACTGGGCTGGAAGTTACAGCCCCGGATCCAGCCTTGTTTCTGATACCAGGCATTCGCCTTTTCGGGCGTCCAGATCTTGTTTTGGGCGTTTAATCCGGTCGCAACCAGCATCAGTACCCCCACAATGGTCAATAATCGTTTCATACTTACTTGTAATAAAGTAAAGAGTTTAAGACTTTCGCTTTTTGCCCCTAAATCCCCTAAAGGGGACTTGGACGCGGGTTAATCTGGATGCTAAAAGTCCCCTTTAGGGGATTTAGGGGCAAAAAGCAAGTGCATCAGAATTATCAGACGTAAGTCTTGGAGTCAATAGCCCGGATTCTGGACACACAACTTGTTGGCATCAATTTCGGACTGCGGAATCGGGAACAGCACCCGCTCCGGTTTGGCGTTCGTTATGCCCCGGGCCTGAGCCAGCGAAATGAATGTTCCCTGACGAATCAGATCTTCCCGGCGCTTGCCTTCGGAGACAAACTCCCAGCCCCGCTCCCGGAAAATAGCCGTCCGGAAGGCTTCTTTGGTGGCGGCATCAGCGGCTGTCAGATTGGCAATCCCGGCCCGGCTCCGCACCTGATTGATCAGCGTAAAACACTCGGCGGTCGGGCCATTCAGTTCATTCAGGGCTTCGGCGCGGGTCAGCAGGATGTCGGCATACCGAATCACCGGCACGTCGGTTCCGCTGTTGTTGCCCACCGTATTGTTGTCCCAGTATTTGAAACTCCGGGCGTTGTCGCCGGTCGACAAATCGACGGTCTGGTTGCTGGTGTTGACGTAGCTGGTGCAGATCAGTTGCAGGCGTTTATCGGTCGGGGCAAACGTGCTGGTGAAGGCGGTTCGCAGGCGGTATTGCGTCGCAAAATTCGACATGGTGGTCTTGTAAACGTAATTAGGAAACTGCGGACTGCTTTTGTACGATGGCGGCAAGGTCCCGGCCTGAAACCAGTTCCCGAACGGATCTTCGGTGCGGCACGGCAATACCAGCAGCATTTCGCGGTTGTTCATGCCTTCATTCTCGACCCGAAACAGGTCCGAAAAAGCAGGATTCAGGGCGTAATAGTTCAAGTCGATGACGGCTTTTGCGGCATCGGCGGCTTTCTGCCACTGTTTGGTATTGAGGTAAAACTTGGCCAGAATCCCGTTCGCATTGCCTTTGTTCAACCGGCCATACGCTTCTTCTTTCCCCGGATCGGGCAAATCGGCAACGGATTGACTGATTTCGGTTTCGATAAACGTTTTAAGATCAGCCTCCGCAGCCCGCGCCAGTCCGCCAAGCTGACTCGTTGAAGTCCTGAGCGGAACCGTACCAAAGAAATTGTACAGGATCGCGTAGGCCTGCGCCCGCAGCACGCGCGCTTCCGCCTTGAACAGTTTCTTGATGGCATCGGTCGTGTTCACGTTGTCGATGTTCTCAATAACGCCGTTGGCATCGCGAATGGCCCGGTAATTCGGAGCCCACATATCATCGTTAAATGTTCCCAGCGACGGGTCCCAAGTGAAATTGATGATCGTGATGAGCTGCCCGTTTTCGGCCCCGCCGGTATTGAACGCCAGGTCGGTGCAGACTTCCGAATCATTGATGACGTAGCGGGAGTTGGATTGGGTTTGCGCCTGGGCATAGGCCGAAAACAGCAGCGACTTGATCCCGCTTTCGGACGTCAGCACGTTGCCCGGCGAAAATTCGGATTTGGGAGTTACTTCCAGGGTTTCTTCGCAGGCTGGCAACGCCAGAACCGCACCAACGAGGAGGATATAGTTGACGATCTTTTTCATGGGTGATCCACTGTTAGGACGTATAAAGTCTCGTTTCACTGTCAGAACTGGAGGTTTAGCCCCGTCGTAAAGGTTCTGGTTAAGGGATAGGTGTTGTAGTCGATGCGTAAAATATTGTCGCCGAGGGCATTGGCTGCCGGGTCGGAGCCGGAGTAGTTGGTAAAGGTGTACAGATTCTGCCCGGTTACGAAAACCGACGCGCCACTGATGAACCGCGTTTTCAGGGGAATTTTGTACGACAACCGAATCGACTGAAGCCGCAGGTACGACGCATCTTCAACGGTTTTGTTGGTCACCTGCCGTTGCCCCTGCACATCGTTCGGCAGAAACGACGGATAGTCGTTGGTGGGGTTGGTGGGCGTCCAACGGTTCAGATACGGTTCGGCCAGTTTGTTCCGGCGATAATCCACCGGGTAATACGAATCGACCAGACTGCTGTTCAGCATTTTAGCGCCCTGCGATCCTTCCAGAAACACATCCAGAACGAGGGTTTTATACGAAACGCTGGTGTTAAAACCGTAGTAGAAATCAGGCAGCGATTTGCCCAGCACTACCCGGTCGTTGGCATTGATGATTTTATTGCCATCCAGATCGCGGTATTTCAGGTCGCCGGGCCGGACGCCGGTTTGGGCCTGACCGAAATCGTCGCCCGTTTGCCAGACCCCATCGACCAGATACCCATAAAAAGAACCGATGGATTCGCCGGGTTTCAGAATGCTCACCTGACCGATGCTGCCCGGCCCGGTGCCGATGGCTTGACTCACATTTCCCAGACTCAACACCCGGTTTTTCAGCGTCGTGATGTTGAAACCGGCATCGAACCGAACGTCTTTCTGGTTCACAATGACGGCTTTCAGCGCCAGTTCCAGACCGGTGTTGCGCATACTGCCCACGTTCTCGGTCCGGCTGCCAAAACCGGTGCTGGCCGGTTGTGGAATGTCATACAACAGATTGGAAGTCTTCCGGTTATAGTAGTCGATGCTCCCCGTCAGACGCGAGTTGAAGAACCCAAAATCCACCCCGATGTCGGCCTGCACGGCGGCTTCCCATTGCAGATCCGGATTGGCACTGCGGCTGGGCTGGAGCGAGCTTACTTTGTTGCCGTTAAAAACCGCATTGCGTCCGGCAGAATAAGTCGAAAAGTAAAGGTAATTAACCGTCGGCTGGTTCCCGGTGACGCCGTAGCTCGCCCGCAGTTTCAGTTCACTCAGCACCCGGTTATTTTTCAGAAAATCCTCGTCATAAATCCGCCAGGCCACGGCTGCCGACGGAAAATACCCGAACCGTTTGTTGGGGCCAAACCGTGCCGAACCATCGGCGCGAATCGACGCCGTCAGCAGATATTTCCCTTTGTAGGCATAACTGGCGCGCCCCAGAAACGAGACAAGTTTGTTTTCCTGACGCCCACTGCCCACCCCGTTCAGCGTATTATCGCCGGTACCCAGGGCATCGAACGTCAGATCTGGCAGGGCAAACGACCGGGAATTGGCGATCAGGTTGCTCGATGTATAGCGCTCATAGGTCGCCCCGGCCACCGCCGAAATCCGGTGATCTTTCAACTCCTTGTTGTAGTTCAGCGTCCCTTCGGTCAGGTAATACCCCCGTTTTCCGTCGCGCACGTCGGCATACCCATTGTACGACAAACCGGTTAGCGTAGTGGGATCGATCCAGAAATACCGCTGGTTGTTGTTCAAATCCACGCCGACCCGAACCTTGGCAGACAACGACGGCATCAGGAAATATTCCGCGTACACGTTCCCAAAGGTGCGGTAGGTGTCGCCCATGCCATACTGCCCATTGATGACGGCCAGCGGATTGTCCATCGGTGCCATCAACGGCGAGCGGTAAAACGAACCGTCGGGGTTGTAGGGTGCTGCCGTCGGATCGTAGTTTTGGGCCATGTAGAGCGCACTGGCGTTGTCGTTCAGGCCGACGCCGGTTGCGTTGTAGTAATCGCGGCTGTAGGCCGTCGTCAAACTCACCCCAACATTGTATTTGGAAGCAATGCCGTTTTCCAGATTTACCCGGGCGTTGTAGCGGTTGGTGCCGGATTTCAGCATAATACCGTCCTGGTTAAAATACCCAACCGATACATAATATTTGGTATTTCCACCGGCGCCACTGAACGACAGATCGTGTGACTGGATGGGGGCATTGCGTAACAACAGCCTCTGCCAGTCGGTGTTAGCGTTCGGACCGGTGACTTTGGGCGTGCTGAGTTTGCCGAGGTCAATGATTTCATTAATTACTTTCGTGTATTCATCCCCCGTCATAAACTGCTGGGTATGCGCCACCGTCTGAACCCCGTAGGTTCCGTTGTATTCCACCTTCAGCTTGCCTTCTTTGCCTTTTTTGGTGGTAATGATCACTACCCCATTCGCCCCGCGTGACCCATAAATGGCCGTAGCGGAGGCATCTTTCAAGATTTCAATCGATTCAATATCGGCAGGATTCAGGCTGTTCAAAGGCGTCCGGTTGTTGGGATTGCTGGTCGTGCCGCCCGCGCTCGCCGAGCCAATGGCCGTGCCATCATTCACCGGCAAACCATCCACCACGTACAAAGGGTCGTTGTTGCCCGTAATGGACGTAATGCCCCGAATTTGCACGCTCATGGTAGCGCCCGGTTCCCCGCTTTTCTGGTAAATCTGCACGCCCGGTGCCCGACCCGCCAGCGTTTGCTGTAGGTTCATGTTGGCTCCCCGCGTCAGATCCTGCGCTTTCAATGAGGTCACAGAACCGGTCAGATCGCTTTTTCGCACCGTTCCATATCCCACGACAACCACTTCGTTCAGCGCTTGACTGTTTACTTTCAACTCTACATTAATTTCCGAGCGGTTATTGATCACCTCTTCCTGCGCCAGGTACCCCACGTACGAAAAAACCAGCGTCAGGCCCGTTGCTGGTTCCGGAACGCTCAACTGATACCGCCCGTTGGCATCGGTCGTCGTACCCCGGTTGGTGCCTTTCAAAACTACGCTGACGCCGGGCAGCGAACCGCCATTGTCGGCCCCCGTCACCGTACCTCCAACGGAAATATCCACCGGAACGGCGGTTGTCGACGCGGTCAGGGAAGACGGCAACCCGCTGATTTCCGGGTTACCGGCCTGCTCCGAACCGGTTATAGGTGCAACCGGAAATCGCGCATCACCGACCGGCGGTTTTCGGTTCAGAACGACCCACGTACCCGGTTTTACCTGTTTGTAGCGCAGATTGAACGGTTTCAGCAAGCGTCTTAGCGCGTCTTCGAGCGTTGCACTGCCGGCCAACGCATCCGCCGGAACGGTCAGATTGGCGATGGTACGGTCTTCAAACAGAATATCGGTCCGATACCGGGTTTTCAGGTCATTCAGCACGTCGGCCAGTCGGCGCGTCACCACGGCCGATGGAGCCATCGTCGTGCGGTCCTGCTGCCGAACCATCGCCAGGGTCTGGCTGCTGGCCGGTTGCGGACTGCTCAGTAACCAGGCAACCAGCAAAACGGGCAGCGGAGTAGAGTTCAAGGGTGAACACATAGAACGGGAAGGTTGGTAAGGGTAGAAAGGCTATTCGAAAAAAGTGACGGTATTTTCTTTCTGTTTGTAATTGATTTCCAGCAATTCAGCCACCACCTGCAGAAACTCGTCGGCATCGTGGGCCTGGAAAGAACCCGTAATGGTGCGGTTGGCCAACGCCGGATTTTTTAGTTCCAAACGCAGGTCGTAGGTATCGCGGAGGAGATCGGCAATTTCCCGAACGGGGGTGCTTTTGAACACAAACCGGTGATCGCGCCAGGCCGTACTAACCTCAGGTTGAGCCGTATGACTTTGGGTTAACTGACCGGCGGGATTGACCCGGACGGCATCGCCCGGTTTCAGACGCAGACGACGAACGGGCTGGGTCGGACTGGTGTAGTTGAGCTGGATGGCTCCGCGACTCAGCACAATTTTGGTTTCCTGCGGTCGGTCATATACGTTAAATTCGGTACCCAATACCTCCACCTCAACGCCCCGCTTCGTATGAACGACAAACCGCTGGTGCGTTGGCGTATGCCGGATGGAAAAAGCCGCTTCGCCCGTCAGCCACACGGCCCGGGTTTGTGTGCCGAAGCCAAAACGCGGCACGCGCAGCGTCGAATTGGCATTGAGGGTTACCTGCGAACCATCGGACAGCGTTACCGGTCGGGTTTCGCCAAAGCCGGTCGCTATGGTCTGGTAAAGCAGCCGTTGCCGACCCGCGTAAAGTCCCGCCAGCAGCGAAAGCACCACCACAGCCGCCACCAGCCAGCGTGGCTGAACCGGCAACGGATGAATGCGGGTCGGCTGGTTTGCCGGAACTGTCGGGTGTTGTTGTTCCCAGCTTTCGATGCGATCCGTAAGGGTTTGCAGGGCTGCATCTTCATCGGCGATGTACTGGAGATGCTGGCGTTCCCATTCGTCGAGCCAGGCGACGTAGTGCAATTGGTTGGCCGGTTGCTGCAACCACTCGGCGATCATCGTCCGTTGCAAAGCCGTGGAACGACCCGCAAAATGTTCGAACAATTTTTCTTTCGTGATAACCGGTTTCATACGATGACGGAGGTTTGCGCCGATGCAGGGGAGCCCGGTTGCGTGGCAGGATGAACAAAGGCAAATGCCGTTAGCCAGCAAAAAAGGCCCAATTGGAGCGACTGGCGGAGTTGCGAAAGCGCACGGCTTAAATGGGCTTCGATCGTTTTCGGAGAAATCTGGAGTTCGTCGGCAATCTCGCGGTGCTTTTTGCCTTCAAACCGGCTCATCACAAACACGCGCTGGCATTGCGGGGGAAGCAGCCGAACGGTTTCTTCGATGCGCTGGTAGAGTTCCGTATACTGGAGCAGTTGCTCGGGATCGAGCGCAAAATCGGCGTCCATTCCATCGGCTTCGGTCTCCGCAGGCATCGCTTCCTGCCGAAATTCCAGCCGCAGGTGCGTGTAAGCCCGTTTCCGGACGGCAGCATACAAATACGCCTGATAGGACGTGGTAATGTGCTGGTGAACCTGGTTTTTCCAGAAGCTGAAAAACACTTCGCTCACCAGGTCTTCAGCGATGGTACGCGAGTGGACAAACCGAACCGCCTGGCTGCACAGCGTCCGGTAATACCGCCGAAAAAGCAGTTCATAGCCCCGCCGAGCGTCGCTCTCGAACGTCTGCCGAATCAGAAATTCGGTATCGATCACCACCGGTTCCGCAGGTGGCTGCCGGAACGGATTGGAGGGAACAGGATTATCGGGTAGATTTTCGGCCATCGACAAAGGAAGACAAACGGATCGGGTTTACTACTAAGTCCGCGAAACCGGGCTTATCCCCTAGTCTATTCGTAGATTTTTTTTTATTATTCTCAGATTCTCTCAAAAAACCACCATTCAATCCCTGAAGCATCCCCAAAGAATCTCAACCTATGGACACAAAAAAACCGCGTCCTGATGATCAGGAACGCGGTTCGTTACGGGGGTACGCTAAAAACTTATTTCGTTTTTACACCGGAGGCTGCATTGTCGGCCGTTGCCACAATGTTCATATCGACGGTGAAATCATCGTAGATCACTTTGTCGCCCAGGTTATCGAAGAACGACTTCGAGCCGTATTTAATCTCGAATTTAGCGCGGTTGATGGTAGCTTTACCATTAGCCGTCAGCGTGTTACCCGAAACGGAATACGTTACCGGGAACGTGACGGGATTCGTGATGCCTTTGATCGTCAGATCACCGGTTACATCAGCAACATTACCGGCGGTGGCTTTCACTTTCGTGATTTTGAACGTAGCAACCGGGTGTTTGGCAACCGAGAAGAAATCGTCCGATTTCAGGTGGTTGATCAGTTTGTCGTGGTATTCCTTGTTGTCTTTCAGATCGGTGCTGGTCATTGTCCGAAGGTCGATCGATACGACACCACCTTTCAACTGGTTGCCATTAAGGGTCAAATAGCCTTTTTCAGCTTTCACGGGGCCGGTGTGTTCGCCGGTCACTTTTTTACCATTCCAGGTCAATACGCTTTTATCGACGTCGATGTTGTAGGTTGTCGTTTTGGCGACACTCTTTTTGGCGTTTTTGTCGTTGCCGGAAACACCATTGTTAGCTGCTACGGGATTGCTGATTGCCACTGCCAGGGCTACAAATCCTACTAATACTTGCTTGTACATGAGATTAAATTTTAATTTAGGGAAATTGGTTGGTTGTAATTTGATTGATTGGTAAAAAAGGATTGCTATTCGGACGATCCGCGCAGTTTGTCGAGCAGGCGGTTTAACTCATTGGCTTCTTCTTCGGTCAGGTTATGAAACCGCTTTTCCCACTGATTCTGGTGCTGATCCATGATTTTCAACAGATCCAGCCCTTTTTCCGTGATCACGACGTCGACCGCCCGACGATCGTTGGGGCATTCGGTGCGCTGGGCTAATTCTTTTGCAAGCAATTTATCGACCAAACGGGACGCATTCGACATTTTATCCAGCATCCGCTCGGTAATATCCGCTACTTTGACCGGGTTAGGGTACTGTCCGCGCAAAATCCGGAGAACGTTGTATTGCTGAATGGTTAACCCATACGGTTTTAGTAAATACATCTGTTCATCGCATACCCACCCGTTGGTATACATCAGGTTCACCGTCATCCGGTGATACGGAGACCGGAACGATGTTGTCTGTTTGATGTCATTCTCGATTGGCATTGTCATTTTTGCTAAGTGAGGAACGGCTTCTTCGGTTCAGTTGCAAAATAACTATTTCACCTTTAATTACCAGTCCCCGTTAACGTTACAAATATACTGTCTATACATTTAATGTAACAACATTATATTCAAAAAAAGTTTCAGCGGTATGGAATAATTTCTGGTGCCGAGGTGTCGAAGTCGCGGAAACGGGCCGTTGGTATTCCTTCGAAGGCCGGGCGGAAGGGTGCCGGGTTGTTTGGAATATTGGGATACCAGGCAATCCTGATCTGGAAACTGTTGAAGGTCAGGTTTTCGTTCCGCAACCGGAAAGCCACGCCATAGCCCTGATAGAGAGGCCCCTGAAACAGTTTCCGGGTCTGGTAGGTGACCAGCCCGAGGTTGGCAAAGGTGACAATGGCCACCCGAAAACCGACGATGTTCAGGCGGGAGAATAAAATGTTTTCGAGATTGGTCAATAATAATTTCGTGCCGCGCAGTTCGTTGTTGTTGATCCCGAGTCGGTCGCGGCCACTCAGCGTCAGGAATTCACTGTCGAACCGCTGGGAGCCCATCGTATAGCGGAAGTTGATAAAATGACGCCAGTTGCCCCAGTTGGTCGTTCGAAGGGGGGTGAAGTAACTCGACTCCAGCGAAAAAACACCCTGCTCGACGGTGGTCTTGCTGCGCAGAAAACTACCGATACTCAACGCGCCGTACAGATAACCAAACGATTCGAGGTAATGCGCTTTGGAGTATTTGAAACCCAGGTACTTGCGCTGACCCAGCTCGGCATTATCGTACCCCGCCACAATGGACGCCAGACTCCCGAACGGAACGTCCTCTGTCCGGCCAAAACCGTAGATCAGCACATCCCGCACATAGCGCCGACGCGACAAACCAATGCTGAACAGCGTGGCATTCGTATTCTGAAACAACTGATTGGTATCCTGCCGCACTTCCGGCCGGTTGGTGAAAGCCAGTCGCGTAAACCGGGCGGCCACCACCAGCCGCGTCCGGTCGTCCCCTTCCCCCAGAAAACTGAAGAACGGTTTGAAGGCATAACCGGCCCAAACGTCATTATAATAATAGCCGAGTTTGGTGAGTTGAGCGCTGTCTTCGGAAAAGACGATATACCGGGGAAACCGGTTGTAACTCAGTTCGGCCGAACCCGCCCACTTGGTATCCGGTGTCAGAAACGGACGGTAGAAGCGAACCGCATATTGTTTTAAATCGCGGGTTTCTACCAGATCGGCTTGTCCCGTAAAAAACGTTTTGCCAATGTACGGAACAATATACCGCCCCCGGTATTCGAGTTTTTGAAAGGGATCATCGGCGTTGTATGCAATCTGGTTGGAAAAGGTGTGGGCCAGTCCCCGGAAGTTTCGCTGCTCCAGCCGCAGATCGAACCGGTTGAAACCGCCTACGCTACCCGACGGCAACAAAGACCAGACGTCCTGCGTGATGACGTAGACATCGACAAAACCCCGGCTTCCCTCGTGCGGCACCACGATGATCCGCGCATCGTGAAACACATTGGAGTTTCGGAGCAGCCGCTCGTTGTCGCGGAGTGTGTCCGGGCTAACGCGGTCGCCCTCTTCGAATAGCAGAAACGAGCGCCGGATCACCCCCTCGCGGGTGTCAGCATGAAGCTGGTTTGCCGTTCGTTCGAGCCAGCTTCGGGGTCGGCGTAGCGTATCGTATACGCTGGAGCCAAAAACGCCCAGCCGCCGGATGAAGATTTTATTGATCACCCGGCCCTGGTATTTTATAAAAGGATTGACTTCAATCTCATTGACATCCCCGGTTTTGATCCGGCTGTTGTACATGTCGTGAAAAAGCAGTTTATGGAGTTCGCGCGTAAGCTTGCGTTTGAACATCCGGTTTTTCAGGTTCGTGTAAAACAAACTGTCCCGTACCACCTGTTTGGCATCCCGAATGCCTTTCGTAATCGAATCTGCCCGGGTGAGCGAATCGCCTTGGGTGTCGGGAACGGGGATTTTAATTTCCTGCGCCACCGCAACCGAAACGGTCATCAGCAACCACACGATCGTCAGCCAGCCCATGCGAATGAGCCAGAACCTACTGGAATTGATCTGACGACCTCTGACTGGTTTCACGCTACTGTACCTCTTTTTTCATCCAGTAATCCCGCTGCCGTTCGTGGCCAAACTGAAAATAATGCCACCCACATTTCTGAAAACCCATCCGCTCATAAAAGCCAATGGCCCGTTTGTTCCGTTCCCACACCCCCAGCCACAGCGCTTGATAGCCTTCCTGACGGGCCCGATCGAAGCAGTTCTCCATGAGTTGTCTCCCCAATCCGTTCCCGATTTGACTATCCAATACATATAAACGCTGAATTTCGATGGCCTGTTGGCCTTTGAGCTGACGGGGCGGGCGGTTTCTTCGTAATTTCGCATAGCCCACCACTTCCTGATCGGAACCAACGGTTACTAAAAAAGTTGCTTTGGGGTCCAACAGTTCCTGACGGGTTTGTTCAACGGAAAAAGTTTCTTCTATATACGCTTCAACCAGTTCTGCCGGATTGTGTGGAGGCCCGAAAGCTTCCCGCATCGTCCGGATCGCCAGATCGGTCAGCGCCACGGCGTCATCCAGGGTGGCGGTTCGAATCTGAAAAGGTGTTTTCAAGACAAGTTTAGTTGTTATGTTTGCAGGGAATAGATGCTTTTGCCCCGTTAACCGTTTAAAGTATACGAATAATATTTCAGAAATCCATGCAATTAACCCGTCCCCTGGTGTTGGCATCCAATTCGCCCCGCCGACAACAACTGATGCGTGAAATGGGGTGTACGTTCCGCGTAGACGTTCGACCGACCGACGAAAGCTTCCCGGCAGACATGCCCATTGCCGATGTTCCGGCGTTTCTGGCGCGTCAGAAAGCCGACCGGTTTCGGGCTGATCTGGGCGACCAACTGGTTTTGTGCGCCGACACCATCGTCGTTGTCGATTCCGATATTCTGAACAAACCCGCCGATGCCGACGAAGCCGTGCAGATGCTCCGGCGGCTGTCGGGCCGGCCGCACCAGGTCATGACGGGCGTTTGTCTGCTGTCGGCCGAAGAAACCGTTTCGTTCACCGACGTGGTTACGGTGGTTTTCAATCCGCTGGACGACTATGAAATCAACTCCTACGTCGAAAAATACCGCCCCTTCGACAAAGCCGGAGCCTACGGGGTTCAGGAACCCATCGGCATGATCGGCATCCAGCGCATCGAAGGTTCCTTTTATACGGTAATGGGATTACCGGTTCACCGGGTTTATCAAGCTCTTAAGAGTTATGAGTTAAGAGTTAAGAATTAAGACGGGGCCGCCCGGCGGTTGGCTGACGCATTTACTTTTAACTCTTAATTCATAACTCTTAACTCTCAACTCATCTATGTTTACCCATATCGATCCCAAAGGCAATCCGTCGATGGTTGACGTCAGCGACAAAGCCATCACCCGGCGCGTGGCCCGCGCCCGGAGCATTGTGGTGCTGAACGACGACATCATGCAGCACCTGCAAGGGCAGGATATTCAGACAAAAAAAGGGCCGGTTTTTCAAACCGCCATCATCGCCGGCACCATGGCCGCCAAACGGACGTCCGACCTGATTCCACTTTGTCATCCGCTTGGTTTGGACAGTTGCAAACTGACGATTACCACCGAAGGAAACGAGGTGATCATCGAATGCACCACGGCCCTCGAAGCCAAAACCGGCGTTGAAATGGAAGCACTTGTGGGCGCGTCGGTGGCAGCCCTGACGGTGTATGACATGTGCAAAGCGTTTTCGCACGATATTGTGATCAAAGAAACCCGGTTGCTGGACAAAACCGGCGGAAAAAATGACTTTCACCAAAGCACCTGAACCAAGCTCTCCCCTGCTGGGTCTGGTGCTGGCCGGTGGGCGCAGCACCCGGATGGGTGTGGACAAAAGCACCATTGCCTACCACGGAAAACCGCAGTACGAACACCTCCATGATTTGTTAGCCAAGTATTGCGACGACGTTTTTTTGTCGGTCAATGTGGAGCAGGCCCTTCAATTAGCCAACAGCCGGTTTAAGCTCATTCCGGACGATTCGACGGTGAAGGGCCCTTTAGCCGGTATTTTGACAGCTTTCCAAAAGCAGTCGGCCCACCACGCCTGGCTGGTGGTGGTGTGCGATTTGCCGTTTTTATCCGAACAATCGATCCAGAAACTGGTCTTCAATCGAAAGAGCGAAACCATCGCGACGGCTTTCTGGGACAGCGACCATCGTTTCCCGGAACCGTCCGTCTGCATTTGGGAGCCAGCCGCCTATCCGGCCATCCTTCGGGGCATCGACGAAGGCACACCCTATCCGCGAACCATTCTGATGAACAATGCGATCGAGTTACTGGAAATCGAGGACGTGAACGAGCTGACGAACGTGAACACCCCGGACGACATATCTGAATTCCGTCAGCTATTGCAAAGAGGAAAACAGCGGTTGTAAATCTACCCCAGCGCATTGACCTACAAGGGCTTGTAAATCAACCTATTCAGGTTTATCATTCATAACTCATCATTCCCCAATGTCTTCTCACCACATTGTACGCGATAAACAGGAACCGGCTTTGCTGATTGCCAACGGCGAAAGCTGCGACCCGGACCTGCTGGGCCAACTGCTTGAATGGAATCCGTTCGTCGTTGTGCTGGACAATGCCATCTGGCGCGTGCTGGATCTGGACATCAAGGTGGACGCCCTGCTCGGCGATTTCGATGACCAGCCCGATTTCGACCTGATTCGCGAACGGCAATACCCCATCGAAATCATTCATACACCCGACCAGAACAAAACCGACCTCGACAAAGGCATCGAATTTCTGATCGAACGCGGTTTTCCGGCCGTCAACATCGTCTGGGCCACGGGCCGCCGGGCCGATCACACCATGACGAACATGACCAATATCATTCGGTACAAAGACCGGATTAAGGTCGTTATGGTCGATGATCATTCAAAAATTACGCCTTTGACCGGTTCTTTCGAAAAATGGTACGCCAAAGGCACGCCCATTTCGCTGATTCCGGTCGGCGCGGTGGATGGCATCATTACCGAAGGGCTTAAGTACAACCTGGCCGACGAAACCCTGACCTTGGGCTACCGAACCGGCAGCAGTAACGAAGCCGCCGAAGACGGTTTTGTGAAGATTCAGTACCGAACCGGCGATTTGCTGTTGATGGAATGCTGGGATTAAACCGGCTTAGCGATGTAACACCGCCTTGCCACTTTTCTGCCGCCCATCAGTCAACAACAACCGAAAGACATACAAACCGTTGGGCAGTGGCACCCCTCCCTGGTCGGTGCCGTCCCAGAAAACCAGATTCTCGCCCACCCGCACCGGTTGCCAAAGGGTGCGAACGAGATGGCCGTTCAGGTTCCGAATCAGAATCTGCCCCTCCCCCGGCGACTCCGGTCCCGAAACCGTAAACCGTAACCGGGTGTGCGTCGAAAACGGATTGGGCGTTGCCTGCACGGCGGATAAACTATCCTCATTCTGGACCCGAAACTGGATCTCGTACGGCCCCGGCCCGGCCCGGTTGCCGCTGACATCGGCCGCATAAATCTGCAATGCATACAGGCCATCCGCCAGATTCCGGGGCTGATAATCCAGGACAAACCGGTTGTCTGGTCCGGCCGGTTTCCAACTAACGTCAACACCCGACAGGGTTACGCGTTCAAAATCGCAGGTTGCACACGTTTTTTTCAGGAACACCTCAATGCCGACGGTATCCTGACGGATTCGGTACGGGTCTTCATCCTGCAAAATCAGACGAATCAGCGGATTGGCCGACACCAGGGCTTCATTTTTTAGTTGAATACCGTCAAATGTCACACTCAGCAGCGGGTTCAGGCGGTCGGGCGGAAACCGCTGGCCCGAATCCGGTAAGACCACCGTGTAGCCATCCGCCCCGGCTTTCAGGTCGAACACCAGCACATTGTTTTTTTCTTCCGACTCCGCAATCTGGTTATCCGGATCAACCGCAATTTCAAACCGGTTGGGCGTATCGGCATTGGGTAGTGATTCCGGTTTGAAGGCATAAAAGAGGGTATCGCGGTAGGCAATGGCGTTGTTCATCTTCGTACCATACGAGCGCATCTGCCCGTCGGCCAGCCGTTGCCGAACCGCCAGCCCCACCCGTTGCCCGGCCTCGAAACGCCCCGCGTTGGTCACCACCACGCCGAATCGCACGGAATCTTTTTGCGAACCCCGCTGGAAAACGCCCGACGAATTGACGCTGAAATCCGGTTTCTGAATGGGAAACAAACGCAAAACCGGGTCGCCCTGCAACACCATTTGGTGAGCATTGGAAATGTCGTAGGCTCCGCTGTATTGCGCCAGCACGCGCCGGGTGGTTTCTTGCTGAATCAGCCCAATCGGTTTGTTGAGAAAAGCCGTGTCGGCAAATAACGTCTGGTAGAACTGCTGGGTGTAGGTTTCGAGCGGCCCGGAATAGCCCGAACCGCTGTGCGCCAGAATCGCAATCGCTCCTTTGTCGGGCGTTAGCAGCCAGTCGGTGGACAAATTACCGACCGACCCGAAAAAGATATTTCCGACTCCGCAGCCGTTAAAAAACATCAGTGGATACCGACCCTTGTTGTGATAACCGTAAGACGGTTTGGAGGCATAGCCGAAATCCAGATCGGTCACGATGGGCGACGAGTGGCCGAAAAACGTCATCAGGGCAACGCCGGCATTGACAATCCCGCTGACATCGACGCGTTCCACCGGTTCGTCGGTCTGTTTGGCTTTGACGGTAATATTAGCCCCCACATACTGCCTGCGGGCGGTTTCGCTCACCCGATCCAGAATGCGCCGGAACGTGGTCACTTCAAAGACCGAACTCCCTCCGCTCAGGTGCAGTACCTCCTTCCGCCAGGGCTCGTTGACGGGTGTGCGTTCAAACTCCTTCACTTTTTCGAGGTACGCCAACACCTCCTGCGGATTCAGCGTGTTGATCCGCCCCGTCGGAATCGCCGGCACATTCGCCGGATAACCGGCCAGCCCTTCCGTCAATAACAGGTCGGAACCCGGCACATTGCCGATGGTCAGCACGAGGTCGCGGTAGTACTGATCCGCGCTCGTCCGCATGGGATAATACGCATTGCCGCGCCCGATCAACAGCATGTATTTGGTCGTATCGGCGGACAAAGGTTTTCCCGTCAGCATGTAATCAGCAAACCGGCGGATGGCCAGGGGCGTCCGTTCGCCGTAGCTAAACTGATTGAGCAATTGCTTCATCGTGACCACCAGCGTATCGTGGCTTCCCCCCGCTGCCGACGCCCGGTAGCCCGCGTAGGCTTTGACCGGATTCGCCACGTTGCCCACCGGTTTCATCAACGACTCGTGGCTGACCACCAGATAATTGTGTTTCGCCGGATCGATCTTCCGAAAAACCGTCCGCTCTAATCGCGAAGGCGTCAGCGTTCCGGCCGTGATCAGAAGCTGGCGCGGGGTTTCGGTATTGGGTACGATCAGTTTCAGAAGGGTCTGGTCGCGGACGGCGGTCAGACGGCGCGGGTGAACCGGATCGGTCAGGTCATACAGCAACGGATTGGCCGGAGCATCCGTCAACTCTACATACGACCGGCCTTGGGGATTGGGCAAAAGGTTGATGGTCTTCCGGGTCAGGTTACTCAAACTGAACGTCTGCGGGAACCGAAGCCGGTAGTAGCTCACCGAATAGCGGTCGGTTTCAAACGGACCATATGATTGGGTTGAAAGCGTTAATTCATTCGACGACGAGACATCTGCTGGCGGTACATCGAACGCCAGACGGCCCGCATTGAACCACTCGAACCGCGTGTTTGCCAGCGGAGACGACCCCGGAGCGGTTTTTCCCGAAAATACATTGACCAGGTGGGTGGTGTTATCGCGTCCGTTCAGCAACAGTTCCATGTGCGGTTTTTCGGGTGCCGTTCGCACCCAGCCGTCGAGCAGAAAGGTTCGGCTAACCAGGCTGTCTTTTTTCAACATCGGGCCGGTATAGCCTTCACCTTCTTCAAAAAAAAGTTCGTAGGCCGACGGAAAAGGCGAAGGCCCGCCGTTCGACTGGTTGATAGAGATTTCGTTGGTCAAAACCGTGAGTTGCTCGGCCAGATGATACGGCTCCGGTGTCAGGCCCTGCGCGTCGGTTTCGAAACTAACATCCATGCGTTTGCCCTTCCGGCCGTCGAGCCGCCAGGTCAGAAAGTAGGCAGCCGTATCTGAATACATGCTGTAGTACGGATGCGGCTGGGCATTCCGGGGGCGGTAGAGCAGTGAGTCCTGCCGACCGTCGTTTCGTTCGCCGATAAACTCCAGATAATCGTCCGCATCCAGTTTGTTGTCCGACTCGCCGGCTATGTAAATCGCCAGTTCGATACCCCGCCGAAATACCTGCAAGCTGGTGGGGTTGATGGAGGCCACCGAAACACCGGCTTTCTGCAAGTCGGCCGTGGTGAGTCGGTACACGCCGGGCTGGGTGATGGGGATCCGGTAGTAGGTTTGCCCAAATTCGATCCATTCGTTACCAAATTCAGTTGTTTGAGCAATCAATTTTAACGATAACAAACAGAACAAAAAGCTTAACAGGATGAGTCTCATGGCGTGGGTGTCTAAAATCCGGCAGCTAAACTTACAAATTAATATGCGCTTACGCCAAATCCGCCATTCATCTCATTATTTTTTCCGCTCATCATTTCAGCAAAGAGTATTTTATAAAGTACCTTGCATTGCATAGTACCTTTGTGTACCTTTGAACTATCAAAACTGGAAAGGTCAGGAGCTGGTTGGACACCAATTACTACGTGAACAACAACTGATGAACAACCGATTACGACCATGAATAACCCGATCAGCTCCTACCCCCGTCAACTAGTTAAACGTCATGCAGTGATATGAATATTGAAAATGCTCAAGTGCAAATGCGGAAGGGAATTCTGGAATTCTGCATTCTGCACATCATCTCGCGGGGCGAAGTATATGCTTCCGACATGCTGGAGGAACTCACGTCCGCCCGCATCATGGTCGTAGAAGGCACGCTTTATCCGCTTCTGACCCGGCTCAAGAATGCCGGGTTGCTCGATTATAAATGGGTGGAATCAACCTCCGGCCCCCCGCGGAAATATTACCTGCTGACCGAAACCGGCCAGGCGTCTCTGAAAGGAATGAACGATACGTGGCAGGAATTATCCGATTCGGTGAACTCGATTGTCAGTAAAACCGAAAAACACAAGGCTGCGATCAATGGATTGACGGCCGTGGAAACCTCGGTTCTGTCCGTCGAAAACAATCCCGAAAAGCCCAATCCGGAAAACTGACCTAAACACATCTCGACTCTTTCACACGCTTTGTTGCCATGAAAAAGACCATCAGTATTAATATAAGCGGAGTGATCTTCCACATCGAGGAAGATGGCTACGATAAATTAAAAGGGTATCTCACGTCGATTCAACACTACTTTTCGACGTACGAAGACAGCCAGGAAATCATTACCGACATCGAAAACCGGATTGCCGAAAAACTGCTCAACAAACTCAAGGCGGCAGAAAAACAGGCCAGTCCGCGCCAGGTAGTCACGCTGGAAGATGTCAACGAATTGATTCTGTCGATGGGAACGGTGGCCGATTTCGAAGCCATCGAAGAAGAAGACAGCATCGGTGTTGCCGCCAGCAGCCGTTCGCAGGCAGCCTACGAATCGGCCGCAACGACAGGTGCCAATCCGGAACCCAAAGCCGGCCCAGCCCCCGGAACGGGTTCGGTGCCTCCGCCCCGCCCGAGTGGTTTGCCCCCCCGCAAACTATACCGTGACCTGCGCCGGAAAATTGCCGGTGGCGTTGCCTCCGGGATTGCCAATTATTTCAATATCGACCCGGTTTGGGTGCGGTTGATTTTTGTGACGCTCATTCTGGCCCTGCCGCCTTTCAGCGGGATTTTCGGCCATGGCAGTGATGAATTCTTTGGCGGCATTTCCGGGTTTACCGTGATTCTGTACATCGCCATGTGGGTGGCCTTTCCGGGTTCCATGACGCTGGAAGACGACAAAAGTGTCAAGAAGTTTTACCGAAATCCCGACGATAAAGTCCTGGGTGGGGTTGCTTCGGGGATTGCCGCTTACTTTGGCATCGATGCCGGGGTGGTTCGTCTGCTGTTTGTTCTGACCATCTTCCTGTTCGGTACCGGTTTGCTGGCCTACATCGTTCTCTGGATCATCTCGCCGACGGCCAATACGTTAACCGAAAAGATGGAAATGCAGGGGGAGCCCATTACGCTCTCGAATATCGAGAGCAATATCAAGCGCAGCCTTGATATCAACGAAACCGCCGAAGAAAGTACGCTGGCCAAAGTTCTGCTGTTTCCGTTTCGACTAATTGCCACCATTTTCAACGGGCTGGCCAGTATTCTGGGACCATTGGCACGCGGCACGGTCTCCATCGTGCGGGTTCTAGCCGGGGTGTTTCTGGTCGTGGTCGGGTTTGCCATTATGGTGGGCGCGCTGGGCGTTCTGGGTACGGTTTTTGGCCTGAAAGGAATTCACTTCGGGAATAGCGACATTCCCTATATGATCCAGCGGGAAATCACCCCCCCGATGATTCTGTCGGCCTTCGTTGCGGTTTTTCTGCCCGGTCTGGCCATTGCAATTCTCGGAATCATGATCATTTCGCAACGGGCCCTGGTGACCACCGCCATTTCCTTAACGCTGTTGAGTGTCTGGTTTTTAGGCTTGATTGGTCTGGCCGCTACGGTTCCGCAGGTGGTCAATGAATTCAGCCGCAGCGGTCACATCGAGGAGACGGTGACGTTGCCGGTTCCGGCAGCCATCCCGACGCTCGACATCAATGACGAGGACGACAATGACAACGATTTTCATACAGCCATTGAACTGGAAGGCGTCGAGGGCACAGCCTGGAGCTTGCTCAAGCGTCAGGAAGCCCAGGGGCCTACCCGCCAGCAAGCCCAGCAAAATGCGCGGACTATCCTGTATAACTGGTCGGTAAAAGACTCGCTGATTCGGTTTGACGACAGCTACGAAATCAAACCGGGATCACGGTTTCGGGGGCAGGATATCGACCTCACGATCTACATTCCTTACGAACGCCCGTTCCGAATGACCGAAGCCTTTGCCCGTCATATTCGCAACGAGTTTGGAAACGAAGAACTGGAGCGCATGAAAACCAGTATCTGGAAATTCAGCAAAACCGATGGTCTGGTTTCCCTGACCCACCCGCGTGAACTGAACGACAACCGCTACGAGGAAGACTTCGATACCAACGACGCCATCGACGAAGCGCTGCGCAACGAGTTGGGAGATGATTTCCACCAGAAAGGTGAATACACCCGCCAGTTTGAAGCGACAAATTTCTCAAAAATCGACATGGGGGGTGCCTTTGCCGTCCGGGTAAAACGGGGCGAAACCTTCAAGGTGGTGGCCGATGGCCGTGAAGAAGACATCGACGATCTACGGGTTCAGGTTGAAAACGGCGAACTCCACGTCGATTTCCGGAACGAGGGTATTTTCAAATGGCGCAACCGCCGTCGGATCGGCATCACGGTAACGATGCCGGATGTGCAATCCATCCATTATTCGGGAGCCACGCAGTCGATCATTACCGGTTTCGACTCGCTCGACAACCTGGACATCGACCTGACCGGAGCCTGCAAAGCCCTCATTGACGTCAAAACCAACAAACTGGACATCGACCTGACCGGCGCTTCGAAGGCGACCCTGAGGGGACGCTCCAACAATGTGAACGCGCACCTGTCCGGGGCCTGTAAGCTCGATGCGACGGCAATGACAGTTGGCCGGGCCGACGTCGAAGCCGTCGGGGCCAGCAACGCGGAATTCGGCACGGTAGACGATCTGAAGTCGAAAACCAGCGGAGCCAGCAGCGTACACGGAAATACGAATCAGCCGCAATAGATGCAACGTTTTAATACGGTTTTGCATCTTTAGCCTGAATTATTCAACTAAAATCTGCTATGAAAAGGTCACTTGCGTTTTCCTTATTCACCCCCTTTCTGCTCTCGACAACGGTTTTATCGATAGCCGCCATCAGTCCTTCGGGAAGCCAACTGGTCGAAATCATGAGCGCCCTGCCCGTTCAGGACGAAACCCGGACCTTCAACGTCAGCAACTTCGACAAACTCGACCTGGGCAGTGCCTTTACCATTCACGTGACGCGCGGCAGTGGCTACAAAGTGACAGCTTCGGGGCGGGGCGATGACCTGGACGATCTGGAAGCGAAAGTGATCAACAATAAACTCCAGGTGCGTTACAAGGATAAACTCGGCTGGAACCGGAACCGCCAGCGGGTAACCGTCACGATTACGATGCCGGATCTGAAAAGTGTTTCCTTCTCGGGCGCTTCCAAGTCCGATGTGACCGGTTTCCGCAACCTCAAGGACCTGGGGGTCGATATTTCGGGCGCATCGACGTCGACCATCGAAGTAGATGCCGAACGCGTGATGGTCGATCTGTCGGGTGCCTCGAATGTGACGTTAACCGGCCAGGCCAAGCGGCTCGACGGCGACGTTTCAGGGGCAACGACGTTGAAAGCCTATGACCTGAAGGTTTCGAGTGCCAAAGTAGAGCTGTCGGGAGCCAGCAGTGCCCGGATGAACGTCAGCGACCGGCTCGATGCCGACGCCAGCGGAGCCAGCAGCCTAACCTACCGTGGCTCGGCCTCCATTCGCTCCAATACTTCCGGTGCCAGCTCGATCAAGAGTGTTGATCGGTAAAGGCGTTTTATATGCGAAGAAAGCGCATAGACATGAGAAAAAAGAGGGTAAAAACGATCATACCACACGGTATTAGGCCCCTCTTTCATCTCTTGTCTACCTTCTTTCCTCTAACTGATAGTTAATTGAGATTGGTAGAATCAAAAATCGCCCTCCGACTTGGAGGGCGATTTTTTTATGGAAAAAACGGGTAACTACTATTCCTGGATCGTCTCACCGCGTTGAAAGGTATTTTCGTATTCTTTCAGCGTGGGGTCCGCAAAGACGTCAGCCCCGTTCAGGTTGTAGCGGACGGGCTCGTTTACGAGGTCGTGCCGGTGCCGGAAATACCCCAGGGCCGAAGAATAATGACAGACGTACGATTTGCGGGTCAGGTTCTCATCCAGAATCGGTTCGCCACCGTGGGCCAGAGCCGCATGCCAGATCAGAACGTCGCCCTTTTTGAGCAACAGCGTCTTCCGCTCCAGCCCCTCACACTCGGCGATCAGATAACGGCCGAAATCCGTGGGATTTTTGGTCGATTCACCCGTGAAGAAAATACCGTTTCCCCAGTTGAATTTCGGAATCTTGTGCGAACCAACAAAGTAATGCAGTTCACCCGATCCGGGTTTCACATCTTCCAGCGCGATCCAGGCTGCGGCCAGATGACTCGGAACCTGGGGGACGACATACGGAAAATCCTGGTGGGTTTCCTGCTGTGAACCATACAAAAAGGTCAGGCTCTGCATGGCCACCACCTTTTCGTTGAAAATGGCCTCCAGAAACGAAACAATGGCTTTGTGAAGCATCAGTTTCTTACCGGCCACCGAGGCATTGTGGAAGTCCATTACTTTAATATACTGGCCTTCAATAATTTCGCGCGGAACATCCCGGACTTTCATCACCGGGTGTTTGCGGTATTCGGGCCGGTCGATGCGAATGTTGATGTCATACTGTTTGTGCTTCTCGATCAATTCCTGCACATCGGCCAGATAGGCATCGATCAGTTCGTCCGAAATGACTTGTTCAAGAATGACATACCCGTTCTTGCGCCAAAAATGAAGCTTTTCGGTCAAATCATAGGGTAACTGGCTGGCTTTGGGAAATTGTTTGACGAAGCCCTCGATGTCCGGATTCTGCCTGTCAATCCAGGGCAGGTTCTCAGCCGGAAAATCATGGAGAACCGGGGCAGGAAACAGCCTTTTGTAAGCCTGCCGCGCTTTGTTTACGATGGACATAGTTTCAGGTAGCAATGTTGCTCCTAAATCTAGTATTATTCTTTTTAAATTTTTAACATAACCCGCTAAAAATCAGGGAACTAGATTTTTCAAAAAATCTAGTTCCCTGATAATCAGGCATTCCCGTTCAATCGACTTTTAAAATTTATTCAAAAATAAGTGTAAGGAGCGCGTAAGATTTCCAGTCAGAGACGGCGGATTTTCACTACCGGATGTCGCTCAATTGAACAAAATCCATGTCGGTGAACGAATAATTTTCGCCCGCCATGGCCCAGATGAAGGAGTAACTGGCGGTTCCGGCGCCGGCATGAATGGACCAGGGCGGAGACAGAATGGCCTGATCGGTAGCCACCAGCAGGTGACGCGTTTCCTGGGGATGTCCCATAAAATGAAAAACCCGCTGGTTTTCAGGAATATCAAAATAAATATAGGCTTCCATCCGGCGGTCGTGAACGTGGGGCGGCATGGTATTCCAGATGTTGCCGGATTTCAGGGTTGTCAGCCCCATCACCAACTGACAGCTTTGCAAACCGTCGGCATGAATGTATTTGTAGATGGTTCGCTGATTGGCGGTTTCCTGGGCACCCAGATCTACCGGCGAAGCCTCTGCCGACGTCAGTTTTGCCGTTGGGCAGGTTCGGTGGGCGGGGGTCGAAATCAAGGCAAATTTGGCCGGTTTGTCAGCCTGATTGCTCCTGAAGGTCACTTCCCGGCTTCCCATCCCCACGTATAAACACTCTTTTTTTGACAAGTCAATCACCTGTCCGTCAACTGTTACGGTTCCGTCTCCAGCCAGATTGATAATGCCCAGTTCACGCCGTTGCAGAAAGAAATCCGCTTTCAGCTCGTCATACGCCGGTAACGTCTGCGGCCCATCGACGGGCATGACGCCCCCCACGATCATCCGGTCGTAATGGGAATAAACGAACTCGAATATATTGGGTGTAAACAGGCTTTCGATGAGAAATTCCCGGCGAATCCGGTCGGTATCATACTGCTTGAAATCGCTGGGATTGGTCGTATAACGGGTCTGCATGGATGAATAAGATCAGTTTATGAAGAGAGGGCTGAAGCGGTTTTTTCTACTGTTATCGGTCAGGATAGGGCTTGCCGAATCCGGACCAGTTTCTCCAGCAAACCTTCCAACTGACTCAGTGGCAACATATTGGCCCCATCCGATTTAGCTTCCGACGGGTTGGGGTGAGTTTCGATGAACAGACCGTCGGCCCCTACGGCAATGGCGGCTTTGGCGATGGTAGCAATCAGAGCCGGTTTTCCGCCCGTGACGCCCGACGACTGGTTGGGCTGTTGCAGCGAGTGCGTACAGTCCATTACCACCGGAACGCCGTGGGCCTGCATCATCGGCAGGTTGCGGTAATCGACCACCAGATCGCCGTAGCCGAAAGAGTTGCCCCGGTCGGTCAGCAACACCTCCGCATCCGGATAAACCGACTTCACTTTTTCAACGGCAAAAGCCATCGAATCGCCCGACATAAATTGTCCTTTTTTGATGTTGACCACCTTTCCGGTTTGGGCGGCCGCAGTGAGCATATCGGTTTGCCGACACAGAAAGGCCGGAATTTGCAGCACATCCACGTACTCTGCCGCCATCGCGGCCTCGTGCGATTCGTGGAAATCCGTGACGGTCGGAACCTGGAAGCGCTCGCCCACTTCTCTGAGAATTTCGAGGGCTAAACGATCACCGATCCCGGTAAAAGAATCCAGTTTCGTCCGGTTTGCTTTGCGATAGGAGCCTTTGAACAGAAATGGGATCCGGAGTCGATCCGTTATGGCGACCAGTTTTTCGGCAATTTCCAGGGCCATTTCGCGGCTTTCGATGGCGCAGGGTCCCGCAATCAGGAAAAAGTTGCCCGAATCGGTATGTTTTAGTTTGGCAATCTTCACAGGTGGTTTTGACGTTTTCGTACAAAACTACACAATTAGACCACTTTGAACGGTTCAGCTCTGTCAAAATCGCACTTTCGCTAACTTTTGCCGGTTCTTGCCACTTTGGGAGCGACTAATCTGAAATTTAAGTCGTTTATTGCCATTTTGATAGATTGTTGGGCCATTCGACGAAACCGGAGCTACTTCATTTGGCCGTCTGGTGATCGAGTTGCTACCGGGACGGTAGTTCAGTTGGTAAATACAATTTTATTTTGTAATAAGCTGTTAATCTGTCTTTTTACAAAAAAAACCAAGCACTTTTAAACGATTTTCGATAGAAAAAATTATTTGACAATACTGTTTTTAATCTCTTTCTTTGCACAGTTTTTAGAACCCCAAACGCATACAGAAATGTCAGAAATTGCAGACAAAGTAAAAGCAATCATTGTTGAAAAACTGGGTGTTGAAGAATCGGAGGTAACGCCGGAAGCCAGCTTCACTAATGATCTGGGCGCTGATTCGCTCGACACCGTTGAACTGATTATGGAATTTGAAAAAGAGTTTAACATCTCTATTCCGGACGATCAGGCGGAAAACATTGGTACAGTAGGCCAGGCCATTACGTACCTGGAAGAGAATGTGAAATAAGCTTTTCTTTTTGTAGTTCATTCTATGCCTTTTAAACGAGTAGTAATCACCGGCCTGGGCGCTCTTACGCCGATTGGTAATACAGTACAAGAGTTCTGGAACGGCTTATCTGCCGGTGTAAGTGGCGCCGGTCCGATTACTAAATTCAATGCCGAAAAATTTCGGACAAAATTCGCCTGCGAAATTAAGAACCTGGACATCAACCAGTTCATCCCTCGTCAGGACGCTCGTAAGATGGACCCTTTCGCCCAATACGCCCTCATTGTGGGCGACGAAGCGGTGAAAGACGCCGGGCTTGACCTCACCAAGCTCGATCTGAACAAAGCCGGTGTCATCTGGGGTTCAGGAATCGGAGGGCTAAAAACCTTCGAAGACGAAGTAAAGAATTACGCCACCGGCGATGGCACTCCCCGTTACAATCCATTCTTCATTCCGAAAATGATTGCCGACAGTGCATCGGGCATGCTCTCGATTCGCTACGGTTTTCACGGTGTCAATTACGTGACGGTTTCGGCCTGCGCTTCGGCGACCAACGCCATGATCGACGCCTTCAACTTCATTCGGCTGGGACGACTGAACATCGCCATTTCCGGCGGTTCAGAAGCCGCCGTAACCGAAGCGGGTGTCGGCGGGTTTAATGCGCTCCGGGCGTTGTCGGAACGAAACGAATCGCCGGAAACGGCTTCACGGCCGTTTGACAAAGACCGCGACGGTTTTGTGCTGGGCGAAGGTGCCGGGGCACTGATTTTGGAAGAGTATGAACACGCGAAAGCGCGGGGTGCCAAGATTTACGCCGAACTGATCGGCGGAGGCATGTCGTCCGATGCCTACCACATTACGGCACCGCACCCCGAAGGGCTAGGCGCACTGAATGTGATGAAAGATGCGCTCGACGACGCCCAGATTCGTCCGGAAGACATCGACTATATCAACGTACACGGAACGTCGACGCCTTTGGGCGACGTCAGCGAAGCGACAGCGATTGAAAAAGTGTTTGGCGATCATGCCTATAAAGTTAATATCAGCAGCACCAAGTCGATGACGGGTCACCTGCTGGGGGCGGCTGGGGCCATTGAAGCCATTGCCTGTCTGATGGCGATGAAATACGGTATTGTTCCACCGACGATCAACCATTTTACCGACGACGAACAATTTAATCCGAAGCTGAACTTTACGTTCAACGAAGCCCAGAAACGAACCATCGACGTCGCTTTGAGTAATACGTTTGGGTTCGGGGGTCATAATTTTTCCGTGATATTTCGCAAACTTGAGTCATAAACAGCCGCGTGCCAGCCGCTTCAGCCAACACCTTCTTCGAGCCTATTCGCAGTTTTTTCCGGTTTCGGCTGGGCAACAGCGAACGCAAAAAATTTAAGCGCTCCGTTGAACACATCATTGGCGAAGCGCCTTCCAACGTTGGCCTGTATCAACTCGCCTTCCGGCACACCTCGGCCTCGAAAGAAACGGCGATCAAGGGCTTCAAAGAATCCAACGAACGGCTGGAATACCTGGGCGATGCGGTTTTAGGCATGGTGATTGCCGAGTTTCTCTTCAAAAAATTTCCGTATAAAGACGAAGGCTTCCTGACCGAAATCCGCTCCCGGATCGTCAACCGGGAAACCCTCAACGGCATTGCCCGGAAAATCGGTCTGGAAAACCTGATCGAATACGACGGAAGCCGCAACCGGGGTATTGTGCCCTCCCGCACCTCCATGTACGGCGATGCGCTCGAAGCGCTGGTCGGTGCCATTTACCTCGACAAGGGATTCCGATTTACGCGTCGGTTCATTCTCAAGGAGTTACTGGGTCATTATGACCTCGAAGCCCTGATCAGTAACAACGCCAACTTCAAAAGCCGCCTGATCGAGTGGGCGCAACGGGAAGGCAAAAAAGTAGAATTTATCATTATTTCTGAACGCGGAAACAACCACTTCCGCGAATTCATCTCTCAGGTAACGGTCAATGACGAACCGTTTGCCCAGGGCAGTGGCTACAGCAAGAAAAAAGCCGAACAGTCGGCCGCTGAAAAAGCCTGTGAGCAACTGCAGATGAAACCGGTTTCCAATTAAAAACCGGAATCTTCCCCCTTCCTGATCAGGTTTCCGGACAATTCATTTCTGCACCAACCTTCGGTATTTGGTGTCATTTTATCAAATGTCACCCCTTGTCGCTAAAAAACGCCTGTCAAACTGACCTGGTTGTCACCTAAAATAAACAATCATTCCCGTCATAATGACATAAATTTCTCTAAACATTGGACTGGTATGGATGTTGTAACTAGGGTGCTATACCGCTGATTTCTGACCAACAACCCAATAATTGAAAATTATGATTTTCACTGGCTCTCCATCTCTTGTGTGCGACGGCACAGCCAGCCAACATTCGCCTGTTAAAATTTGTTAATTGCGTTAAAAAAGCGAATTTTTGGAAAAGCAGATTTCGTTATCATGGGGAACTGGTACGAAAACAGTAAACGACCCATTTTTAGAATCAAGTCATGAAAAACAACTGGAAAACGTTAGCGATCATCGCTCTGCTGTCAAGCTTTGTTACATTGGCCGCTTATAACTTCTTAGGATTTAATAAGCAGGATGTAATTTTTAACGAATCGTCACCAACTCCCACCCCGACGGGCCGGTTGGCGGCACTGACCGGGCCTCAGGGCGCTCCGGGTGATTTTACTTACGCTGCCGAAGCCACTACACCGGCGGTGGTACACATCAAAACGACTATGACCCGTACGGTTCGCCAACAGCAGATTCCGGATATTTTCCGTGACTTCTTTGGGGACGAATTTGGCCGGGGTGGCAACGGCGGTGCCCCGCAACGGCAACGCGGTCAGGCATCCGGCTCCGGTGTCATCATCAGCCAGGATGGCTACATTGTTACGAACAACCACGTGGTACAGGGTGCCGACGAAGTGGAAGTAATTCTGACCGACAAGCGCAGTTTCAAGGCGAAAGTGATTGGCACCGACCCGCTGACCGATTTGGCTGTGATTCAGGTGAATGCCAAAAATCTCCCTTCCATTACGCTGGGTGATTCGGATGCGCTGAAACTTGGTGAATGGGTGTTGGCCGTGGGTTATCCGCTGGATCTGGAATCGACGGTTACAGCCGGTATTGTGAGTGCCAAAAGCCGCCGGATTGGTATCCTGGATCAGAATATCGACCGCAACGACGCCAAACCGGATTCGCCGGTCGAAGCCTTCATCCAGACGGATGCCGCCATCAACCCCGGTAATTCCGGTGGGGCACTGGTCAACCTGCGCGGTGAACTGGTCGGGATCAACTCGGCCATCGCTTCGGCTACGGGGTATTATAGTGGATACGGTTTTGCCGTCCCGGTTTCTCTGGTGAAAAAAGTTTCGGCTGATCTGGTTAAATACGGCAACGTACAACGCGGTTATCTTGGCATCATTCCGGTTGAACTGAACAGCCTGAGAGCACAGGAGCTGGGTTCTAAAATTGGTCGTGGGATCTACATCAACGAAGTTGTGGAAGGCGGTGCCTCAGCGTCGGCTGGTTTGAAGAAAGGTGATGTGATCGTGAAAATGGAAGGTCAGAATGTGGATTCCGACGCTCAAATGCGCGAAATCATCGGCCGTCGTCGCCCGGGTGACGTCATTGCGATGACGGTTAACCGGAATGGCGATCTGCGCGATTTCCGCGTCGAGCTGCGCAACCGCAACGGAGGTCGCGACATCATCAAGAAAAGCGACAACGTTTCTGCTTCTAATTCAGCCGCTACCCTGGGTTCGCTGGGAGCCGACTTTGAAGAACTGGCTGCAACCGATGCCAAACGGCTGGGCGTTGATGGCGGTGTTCGGGTGAAACGGATTCGTGAGGGCAAAATGTCCGAAACGGACATCGAAGAAGGCTTCATCATTGTGAAAGCCAACGGAAAAGTCGTCCGCACGGTGAAAGATCTGCAAACGGCACTGAACACCACCAAAGAAGGTGAAGGCCTGATGCTGATCGGTATGTATCCGAACAGTTCCCGGATGTACTACTACGCCGTGCCTGTATAAAGTATCAAGTGTGTTTTCGGGTTCATAAAAAAGCCGCCGGTTCTCAGAACCGGCGGCTTTTTTATGGTGGTTTTCGCTCTTAATTTACTCGAAATAATTCATCACCCGGTGACCGCTTTTCTCAAGCAACTGGTCACGTTGGAACAGTTCGATGTCGGCGGCAACCATTTCTTTCACCAAAGCGGCCAGGTCGTATTTCGGTTTCCAGCCCAGTTTGGTCATGGCTTTGGTCGGATCACCGAGGAGCAGGTCCACTTCCGTCGGGCGGAAATACCGTTCATCGATGCAAACCAGTTCGCGGCCCACTTCAATAGGATAGCTGAGGTTGGTCGAATTGACCACCACACCGGTTTCGTTGACGCCTTCGCCTTTGAACTCCAGTTCGACACCGATTTCGGAAAAAGCCATCCGGATAAAATCGCGGATGTGGGTGGTTTTTCCGGTAGCAATCACGAAGTCTTCCGGTGTTTCCTGCTGCAACATGAGCCACATTGCTTCGACGTAATCCTTGGCGTGGCCCCAGTCGCGTTGCGCGTCCAGGTTCCCCATGAATACTTTATCCTGCAAACCCAGCGCAATCCGGGCCACGGCACGCGTGATTTTCCGGGTTACAAACGTCTCCCCACGCAGAGGTGATTCGTGGTTGAACAGAATTCCGTTACAAGCATACATGCCGTAGGCTTCCCGGTAGTTGACCGTAATCCAGTAGCCGTAGAGTTTGGCGACGGCGTAGGGAGAACGGGGATAGAAAGGGGTCGCTTCGGATTGAGCGTGCCCCTGAACCCCACCATATAATTCCGAAGTTGACGCCTGATAGATGCGGGTTTTGTTGCTCAACCCCAGCAATCGAACGGCTTCCAGAATCCGCAATGTGCCAATTCCGTCGACGTGTGCCGTGTATTCAGGCTCATCAAAACTCACCCGAACGTGCGACATAGCCCCCAGGTTATAGATTTCATCCGGCTGAACTTCCTGAATGATCCGGATGATGTTAGTCGAATCGGACAAATCACCGTAGTGTAATACAAACCGCACGTGTTTCTCGTGCGGATCTTCGTAAATATGATCGATCCGCTGGGTGTTGAACAGCGAACTCCGGCGTTTGATGCCATGAACTTCGTATCCCTTCGACAGGAGTAGTTCTGCTAAGTAAGCGCCGTCCTGGCCGGTAATTCCGGTAATAAGTGCTTTTTTCATAGAGTATTGATAAAGACTAACTAGAAAAAATATAGGTTATCGCTATTTAATGGACAAACTCCTTCTAATCTCGATTCGGTCAGGCAAAAGCGTTGCCGAGGAAAACTGCTGACGCAGTTGGGCCAGATACCGCTCGGCATCGAGCCGACGCATGAAATCGCCCACTTTCAGCCGGTAGGTTGGCTGTCGGTACGTCGTATAGGGGTTCAATTCCGGAAAATTCTGGTAGGTAAACCGTTTGACGCGGTCCACCTCGGCCCGCTGGTCACCAACATACACCTGGATTCGATACCCTTGCGCGTACCGGATGGAGCGGTTTTTAACTGAAATAGTGTCAAGAATGGCATCCAGTTTTTTGTTGATGTGCAAAGGCTCGGCCATGGGCAGGGTCCGGCGGGTTTCGGAAGCCGGGCGGGCGGGCGGGGTGGAAGGTAACGGTTTGGAGGGGGTTGCGGTCACTGTGGTGTTGTACTTCGGACGGGTAGCCGACAAGTCGTAATTGTATGTATTGTAATCTGTCGAGGAAGTTGACGACGACCGGGAAGCCGTCTTTTTCGATGACGCACACGAGCTGATCCAGCCCGACAGTCCGACCAAAACTACCAGGATAAACGCGCTATCCGACCCAATTTTATACATCTGTGCTTTCATCCCTTGTTTGCAAATTTAGCAACTATCTGGTTATGCAACAATCCGAACGCTATCTTGTTGAGCAATACCGTCAACATACCAACGTTTTCCCTTCTTTTTACTTACTTTGAGGTAGCATTCTTACGCTAACCCATGCTAGATATTCAGAGCCACGTATCGCTGAAATCCTATAACACATTCGGAATCGACGCAAAAGCCCGCTATTGGGTCGAAATCGATACCGAAGAACAACTGAGAACGCTTTTCCAGGTATCCGAGTTTTTGGCTGCTCCCAAACTAATTCTGGGGGGAGGCAGCAACCTGCTTTTCACACGTGACTTTGAGGGACTGGTTGTTAAAATGTCCATCCAGGGAATCAAAGTGGTGCGGGAAGACGAGTCACACGTCTTCGTAAAAGCGGGAGCGGGAGTCAACTGGCACCAGTTGGTTCTATTTTGTGTACAAAATGGCTATGCCGGTATTGAAAATCTGTCGCTGATTCCGGGCACCACGGGTGCGGCCCCCATGCAGAACATCGGAGCCTACGGCGTTGAAATCGAGCAAGTGTTCGATCACCTGGAAGCGGTTGACATCCAAACGGGCGAAACCCGGATTTTCAATCATGCCGAATGCCGGTTTGGATATCGGGAAAGCATTTTTAAACACGAAGCCAGAGGAAAATACATCATCAGCAGCGTCACGTTTCGCCTGAACAAACAGCCCGTTTTTCACATCGAGTACGGTGCCATTCGGGAAACACTGGCGACCATGGGCGTTTCAGAGGACAATCTCAGCATCAAGGCAATCAGTGAAGCGGTGATCCGAATCCGGCGCAGCAAACTCCCCAATCCCGCCGAAATTGGCAATGCCGGGAGCTTCTTTAAAAATCCGGAAATCTCAAAAGACGACTTTGCCCGGCTGAAAGCCGAGTATCCTACCCTCCCGGGCTATCCGACCGGCGACCTAACGATGAAAGTTCCGGCGGGCTGGCTCATCGAGCAGTGCGGCTGGAAAGGCAAACACATCGGCCATGCCGGGGTGCATTCCAAACAGGCGCTTGTGCTGGTCAACCACGGGGGAGCCACGGGTGCCGAAATTCTGAACGTAGCCTCTCAGGTGCAGCAGTCGGTGCAAGACCGGTTCGGGATTCGGCTGAATCCGGAAGTGAATATTGTTTGAATGGATTGAAATGGCTGGATGGTTAAATGGTTTGAATTGAATGGTTAAAAATGGATGGAAAGTTGCATGAATCAGCCATTCAAACCATCCAACCATTTTTAACCATCAAAAACCATCTATTCAAAACAAAGCGATGCCGCGCCCAGCAGGCCCGCGTCGTTGCCGAGGGTGGCGCGTTTGAGCGACAAACCGTTCTGATAATAGGGCGTGAGCCAGAAGTCCAGTTGTTTTTGAACAGCGGGCAGAATATAGTCGTAGGAAGCCGACAGGCCGCCACCAATCAGAATCTGCTTGATGTCCAACACCCGAATGAGTGATACGAGCCCGTCGCCGAGCATCTCGCCCACTTCCGTCCAGATTTGCAGCGCCAGTTCGTCGCCAATGGCGGCCGCAGCCACCAGACTGGTCGTCGAAATGCTTCCGTCTGCCGCCAGTTGGGTGGTTCCTTCAAACTCCTGACGCCGTTCGTTGGCTAGATCCAGCAGTTCTTTTTTACCGATGTTCCGTTCGAGAACACGGTTGTTGCGCGAAGGCAGATGACCGGGTTCCATCGCGTTGCCGTCGCCACCGACAAATACCTTTTTGTTGATAATAGCCGCTCCGCCAACACCCGTTCCCAGGGTAATGAAAATATAATTTTCGTCGATGTTATCGTCAGCAAAATAAAATTCGCCCAGCGCAGCCGCGTTGGCGTCGTTTTCCAGAAAAAACTGGACGTCCGGAAACCGTTTGTTCAGGGATTCGACCAGGGGAACGCCGTTCAATTCGGGGATGGCCGTAATTTCGAGCGGGACGGTTCGCTCCCGGTTGATCATACCCGGCAAGCCAATTCCCACTTTCTTAATTTCCTTGTGTTCATACAGTTGAAGCGCAATGGCGTCAGCAAATTGTTCGACAAAATGCCCTGATTCGCGCCAGCTAGCCGTATCATGACTGTAAAAGTTGGAAATATTGCCACTTTGTGCGTCGACAATACCCATTTTGACATTCGTACCGCCGACGTCAATACCCAAATATTGAACAGATTCCATTACTGGAGCTTTATGTTAAAAATATACTTTTTACCCATTTTTAGTCGATGAGGGCGCAAGATACGAAGGAAGATTTTAATGAATATCGAATAATGAATATTGAACGCCGAATAACGACGAGATGCGTCTCTTTCGGTGTTCGTTATTCATTATTCGATATTCATTATTTTCTCATTTAATATCTCCCAATTGCGGTCTGAGCAAAATCTCTTCAACCACGGCTCCCGCCGATAAATTATACGCTGACCAGATAACTTCGGCAACATCGGAGGCTTGCATAAACCGGGCTTGGGGCAGACCGGAAGCCGCCCAACTGTCGGTATACGTAGCCCCCGGCAGCAAGGTTGTCACTTTAACACCATACGGTTTCATCTCCTCCCGCAATTCTTTGGCCATTCCCAGCAAGGCAAACTTGGAAATGCAATACGAACCGCCGTTCGGATAGGCCGTTGTACTGGCTGTTGACCCCATCATAAAGATGTGGCCTTTCCGCTGCTTCATCATATCGCCAATCAGCCCGCGGGTCAGGTGATAAATGCTGGCCACGTTGAGATTCATCGTCAGTTCAAACGTTCCTTCCGGCTCGTTGTGGATCTGCCCCGGCAGAAAAACACCGGCGTTGTTGACCAGCGCACTAACCGGACGAGCCAGTGAACGAATGAAGTCAACAAATTGATTAACATCCTCACGCTGAGCCAGATCAGCGGCAAACGGAAAGATGGTTGGAATCACGGCATCGTCGAATCCTTCCAGAACCTCCGCCACCGACTCCTCGATTTCGTGCTTCAATTGCCTTAAATCTTCTTCGCTACGGGCACAAACTGCCACATCAAAACCGCCTTCCGCAAAACGTTCAACAACGGCCCGGCCAATGCCTTTCGTACCGCCGGTAACTACCAATAGTGGATTCATAGAATCAGCCAATGGTCATTAGCCACCATCCAATCTACCTAAATACGAAAGATTGTTTGTTAATGACTATCGACTCTTTCATGTTTTTTGGCAAGATACGCACAAAAGCGTTCTATCTTTACCGTAGTTTTGTTGTTATTTGTGCTCATGCATCACCTTGGACGTTATTTTATCTTCTTAGGTTCCCTGTTCCGGAACCGGGAAAAAATGGGGGTTTATTCCAAACTGGTTCTGGACGAATGCATCCAAATCGGCATCAACTCCGTTTTCATCGTTTCTATCGTCTCGACGTTCATTGGGGCCGTAACCTGCGTCCAGACGGCTTATAACCTGGTTAGCCCGCTGGTTCCACTGACAATTATCGCCGTTATTGTGCGCGACAGCACCATTCTGGAACTGGCTCCCACCATCACCTGCGTCGTTTTGTCGGGCAAAGTCGGCTCCAACATTGCCGGTGGTTTGGGAACCATGCGAATCACCGAACAAATCGATGCGCTGGAAGTGATGGGGATCAATTCGAGTTCGTATCTCGTGTTGCCCAAAGTGCTGGCCTCCATGATTACGTTTCCGATGCTGGTCATCCTGGCGGGTTTTCTGTCAATCTACGGCGGTTATATTGCCGGAACAGCAGCCGATATCATTACGCCGGAAGACTACATCAGTGGACTCCGCTCCGACTTTAAACCGTTCAGCATCACCTTTGCCCTAATCAAATCGGTGGTATTTGCCTTTCTGATTTCGACCATTTCGTCTTTCAAGGGATACTATACGGCGGGGGGCGCACTGGAAGTAGGACAGGCCTCAACGGCTGCCGTCACGAATAGCTGTATTGCGGTCTTAGCCGCCGACTTTCTGTTAGCGCAGTTGTTGTTGTAAAACTGTTTCGCGGACTTGAGCGGAGGAAAAGGAGTTAAGCAGAGAATTAATAAACAACTCCGCTTAACTCGCCTTTCCTCCGCTCAACTCCGCGAAACAACTCGAAATCATGATTGAAATAAAAAACATTCAGAAAACTTTCGGAGAACGGACGATTCTGTCCGGGATTTCGGGGAAGTTTTTGCCCGGCGACACGAGTTTGATCATTGGCGGCAGCGGTACCGGCAAAAGCGTTTTGCTGAAGTGCATGATTGGCCTCATCAAACCCGAAGAAGGCCAGGTGCTGTATGACGGCCGCGATTTCCTGACCGGCGACGAAGATACCCAGAAAGCCATCCGGCGCGAAATGGGCGTTTTGTTTCAGGGTGGCGCGTTGTTCGATTCAAAAACCGTCCTGGAAAACGTCCGGTTTCCGCTCGACATGCTGACCGACATGCCAACATCAGAAAAAATGGAACGGGCGCAGTTCTGTTTGCAGCGGGTCGGGCTCGAAAATGCGGCCGATCGGATGCCGTCCGAAATCAGCGGGGGGATGAAAAAGCGCGTCGGCATTGCCCGCGCCATTGTGATGAACCCCAAATACCTCTTTTGCGACGAACCCAACTCCGGCCTTGACCCGCTGACGTCCATCAAAATTGACGAGCTGATCCGGGAAATTACCGACGAATTTAAAATTACCACCGTTGTGATTACCCACGACATGAACTCGATGATGGAAATCGGCGAGAAAATCATGTTTCTCTACCAGGGAAAAAAAATGTGGGAAGGCTCCAGTTCAACCATTACACAATCGAAAGTGGCGGAACTGAATGAGTTTATTTACGCCAATAAACTCTTACGGGATACCAAGGCATGAAACCACAGCATAATGCACTGTTAATCAAAAATGGCGGACCGATGCGATGGTCATCCTCTATGGTAAATGGTGCCTTATTGCTGGTTTTCTGGCTCGGGTTTCGATCTTTTGGGTTTGCGCAGCAGCCCTGGCCACCGGTTTTCGAAATCAAAACGGATTCCGGTCGGGTGGAAGTCGATACGGCCCATTTCCAGGTGCTGGCAGACCCGGCGGGAAATTACACCTTCGAACAGGTCCGACGCAGCGATTCGTTCCGGTACGATTCTTACTACAATCCCAACCGAAGTTCGCATGTTTACTGGATTCGCATGCGGGTCAAAAACACGTTGCCCCACGATCTGAATCTCTATTACGGCGATTTCTACGCCAGCTACCTGGATCTGTACCGGCTGGATGCCAGTCAGCGTTGGCAGCACCAGCGAACCGGTGATCTGGTTCCGGAAAACCAGATTCCGGATCGAAACGGCAATAAAGAACGAAGCCGGTTGTTCATTCATCTGCGCCCCGGCGAACAAACAACGCTCTACCAACGTTTGGAAAGCGCCTATTGGCACCCACCCCTGACCTACCTGGAGCCTCAGTTCGAAACCGAAGAAAACCGCATCCAATCGGTTTACAAGTCGATCCGGGTTGAGAACTTCTGGGAAAACTACTTTTTTGACGGGATCATGATCGGGGTCCTTTTTCTGGCCATTGCCTACAACCTGTTCATCTTCATTTCGATCAAAGACGTCGTCTATCTCTATTTCGCTATCTGTCTCTTTTTCTTCACCTTAGACCGCAACGCCTACAACATTCAGCTTGCTTTTTTTGAAAACCAGCCCCATCTGTTCAAACTGCTGGCCAATTTCTTTTTCATTATCTTCTTCAGCTTTTTCATTCAATCAATCCGAAAATTTATTCAACCCACTCCGGAGTTGGGTCGCTTAAACCGCGCCATCTCCTATTTTCTGGCTTTGACGGCGGCCGTCAATATACTTCAGTTTTTCATGTACCGGTTTTCGGGGATGCCGACCTTCGAAATCATGCTTCTTATCGAAATCCTGATTCGGGTCGTGTATGTTTTGCTGGGTATCGGAATGGTGAAAATGGTCCGGCGCGGGTCGCTCGACGCCCGGTTTGCCCTGTTGGCAACGCTGCCTTTGTTTACGTATTGGCTCTTTACCCTTAGCACACAAATTGTAGGACGGTACCTGAATCTGAAGCTCCCCAAAGGGTTTCGGGGTATGCTTGAGTACAGCGAAAGTTTCTGCTTTGCCTGGCTCATTATCTTCTTTTCGGGAGCCCTGCTCAACCGCTACAACCTGGCTCGCAAGCGGGTGGCGCAGCAGGCGATTGAAAAGGAACAACTTGAGAAAGAACGCGAAATCGAACGAAACCGCATCATCGCCAGCCAGAACGAGCGGCTGGAACAACAGGTGAAAGAACGCACCACCCAGCTACAGACCTCACTTGAGGAACTGAAAGCCACGCAGAATCAACTCATTCAGAAAGAAAAACTAGCCTCGCTGGGTGAGCTGACGGCTGGGATTGCCCACGAAATTCAGAACCCGCTCAACTTCGTCAATAACTTCTCGGAAGTAAGCACCGAACTGGTGACTGAACTCGAAGAGGAACAGCAAAAAACGGATCGCGACGCCGAACTGGAAAAAGAATTGTTGGGCGATTTGAAGCAGAACCTCCAGAAAATCAATCACCACGGCAGCCGGGCCAGTCAGATCGTCAAAAATATGCTGGCCCACTCGCGCACCACGACCGGCGACCGCCAGGCCACCAACCTCAACGCGCTCTGTGACGAATACCTGCGGCTGGCCTACCACGGCCTCCGGGCCAAAGACAACACGTTCAATTGTGAACTGGTAACCGATTTGGACCCGACGGCCGGTTCGGTCAACCTCGTCCCGCAGGAAATCGGGCGGGTATTGCTGAATCTATTCAACAATGCATTTTACGTCGTCCAGAAAAAGCAGAAAACAACGCTGTCACCGTATAAGCCAACGGTTACAGTGTCGACAAAAGCCGGTTTGAAGCAAATTGAAATCCGAATCATCGACAATGGGCTGGGGATGGACGATTCCGTCAAAGAAAAACTCTTTCAACCCTTCTTTACCACCAAACCCACCGGCGAAGGCACCGGTTTGGGGCTTTCACTGAGTTACGACATCATTACCAAAGGCCACGGCGGAACGCTAACCGTCGAAAGCCAGCCAGGAATCGGATCGGAGTTTATTATCACCTTGCCGGTTGATCGATGATTTTGTAAAAAAATAATAAATGTAGAATCAGTACTGTACGAAGGATTGTTTTAACTCCTTCGGGCTTGGTGTGCTAAGTATTTTCTGAGTAGCTCAACACCGTTGGGTAAGTCGAGCACTTCCAGAATGACGTTGGCTTGTAGTTCTT